>JAEYOP010000036.1 GCA_023411575.1 Bacillota bacterium
GATCTGCACCGCCTTGAAGCGCTTTCCGTCCCGGATGCCTCCGCCGGTTTCGAAGATGATTTCGCGGAGCGTCGTCCCCATGGGGACTTCGATCAAGCCCGTGTTGCTGACGTTTCCCGTAAGCGCGAAGGCTTTCGTGCCGGGGCTTTTCGCCGGTCCCAGGGCTTTGTACCAGTCGCTTCCCTTTTCCAGGATCAACGGCACATTCGCAAAGGTCTCCACATTGTTCAGCACGGTGGGCTTTTCCCAGAGACCCTTTTCCACCGTTCTCGGAGGCTTGACCCTTGGCATTCCCCTTTCGCCTTCAATTGATGCGGTAAGGGCGCTTCCCTCCCCACACACGAACGCTCCCGCCCCCTTGTTGATCCGGATGTCGAAGGAGAAACCGGTACCCAGGATGTCCTCTCCCAGCAAACCGTACTCCCTTGCTTTATCAATGGCGATCCGCAGCCTTTCGACGGCGAGCGGGTATTCCGCCCTCACATAAATGTATCCCTCGGAGCTCTTCGTCCCGAAGCCGGCAATCAGCATCCCTTCAATCACGCGGTGCGGGTCGCCTTCCATGACGCTTCTGTCCATGAAAGCTCCCGGATCGCCTTCATCGCCGTTGCAGACCACGTACTTCACCGGGCTGTTCTGAGCCAGCACCTGCTGCCACTTCCGGCCGGTGGGATAGCCTCCGCCGCCCCTTCCCCGGAGGCCGGAATCCGCCACAACGGCGCAAACCTGCTCCGGCGTCCTGTCATGCAGGGCTTTGACAAAAGCCGAGTAGCCGCCCCTGGCGACATACTCCCGGAAGGATTCGGCGTCGATGCTGCCGCAGTGGTCCAGCACCAGCCTGGTCTGCTTTTTATAAAAAGGGATCTCTTCCCGCGTTTCGTAGGTCCGGCCGTCAAAGCGGTACAGCAGCCGGTCTATGGGCTTGTTGCCCATGAGCGTTGTTTCGACGATCTCCCGGCAATCCTCCGGAGATACCTTGACATAAAGGTAATGGAACGGCTCGATCCGGATCAGGGGCCCCATTTCGCAAAACCCGTGGCAGCCGCTCTTTTTGACTCCGATCCCCTCTTTTTCCTCCTGCAGCTCCAACTCCACCAGGAGCCCCTTTTCCGCAACCATCTCCCGGAGCGTGTTGTAAATCTCGAGGGAGCCCCCCGCGACACAGCCCGTTCCGGCGCAAACCAGGACTTTTTTCTTCTGCTTCTCCAGCAATTTTGAATACGCCGCGGAGAATTCTTCGAATTCCTTCCTATTCCCGATTTTCATCCGAATTCTCCTTTCTGATCCCATTGATCACTTCCATCGCCGATTCCGGCGTCATTTTGGCATATACCTTGTCGTTTATGGTAATAACCGGCGCCAGGCCGCATGCACCAAGGCACGACACCGTTTCCAGGGTGAAAAGCATGTCGTCGGTGGAGTGCTTCGTTTCACTTAATCCGAGCTCTTTCCGCAACGCATTCAGGATCGGAATGGACTTCCGTACGTGGCAGGCCGTTCCGTCGCAAATCTTTATGATGTATTTCCCTTTCGGTTCCAGTGAAAAATTTTCATAAAAGGTGGCGACGCTGAAAATCTTGGATGGAGCGATCTCCATTTTCTTCGAGAGGTATTCCAGTACATCCTCCGGCAGATAGTTGCGTTCGCTCTGGATTTCCTGGAGCACCGCGATCAGGGAGGATTTTCGATATTGGTATTTTTCAAGTATCCGATCTATGCCGGGGTATTGATTGCTGCTGAACATCAAATCACCTTCTTGACTTTGTATATTGTATACATAAAAGAACGAATTCGTTAATTATTTGTCAATAGCATTGTACCGCCGACAGCATACTGCAACAACATGATTTTGAAATGCGGAATAGAGCCTTTGTAGGGAATGATATTATTAGATACGGTATGCTCCGCGGAATCGGAAAGCAATTTAGATATGTATTCTTCTTGTTCCCGGAAGATGGGCTGAATACCGTGTTCTTCTTGGCCCCGGAAAAGCGTGCGGAGCTTCTCAAAAACAAACGGACCGCAGTAAGAATTTCTTCTAAATGCAGCCCGTCGTTCGCTTGATTACTCTTGAATTTTCATGGAAAAGGTGGTTTTATACCCCTCCCTTCCCTATGCCTGAGCGGCTCCGGAAAGTCCGGGCGCGGGCGTGTAGACCCTGGCCGCAAATTCGGCATCCAGCATGAGGATTCCCTTTCCGTCGTCCTTGACCAGACTGAACTTTTTGAGGTTGTTATCCGCATTTTCCTCTTCCTCCACCTGTTCGTCAACGAACCATTTCAGGAAGGAATCCGTCTTGTGGTCCCGTTCTTCCTTAGCGGCGTCCACAATATTATAGATGGAGGCCGTTACAAAGCGTTCATGCTCCAGAGTCTGCCGGAACGCTTCCTCGATGGAGGCAAACTCCACCTTCGGGCCTTCGATCGGCTGAAGGGCCACCCGGCCCCCGACCCGGTTGATGTATTCGAAAAACAGCAGCGCGTGGTCCCGTTCCTCCTGGGTCTGGACGCGGAACCAATGGGCGAAGCCCGGAAGGTTTATGGAGTGGAAATAGGCCTCTATGGATAAATAGAGATAGGCGGAGAATAATTCCTTGTTCACCTGGTCGTTCAAAAGCTTTTCGATTCTTTCACTGATCATGATAAAGTCCTCCCTGTCCTTTGCATTTTTTGAATTCAACATAAATATACCCAAAACCGCGGCGCTTAAAATATTCTGATACAACTTTTTAAAAATAATAACAAGAGGACGGCCGGAATACATATCATGTATTGAATCAAAAGGATTCGCCGGCAATGGGGCCGGCTGACATGCGGACGTCTTCCGCGTGCCGTGCATGCGAAGCTGCAAATCAACAATACCAGGAGGATTTTATGTGCGGAATTTCAGGTTGGATTGATTTAAAAGAGGATTTGACGGACAAGGCTCCTCTTGTGGAAAAAATGTCTGCGGCGCTTATGCACAGGGGCCCCGATTCTTCAGGCGTCTGGAAATCCCCCCACGCGCTGTTCGCCCACCGGCGCCTCGCTGTTATGGATCCTGCCGGAGGCGCGCAGCCGATGGTGCGCGAAAAAGACGGCTTCAGCTATATCATCGTTTACAACGGCGAGCTATATAACTCCCTGGAGCTGAAAAGCTCCTTGGAAGGCTTCGGCTATCGTTTTTCCAGCAACTGCGATACCGAAGTGCTTCTGCTGTCCTACATCCATTGGGGGCCGGAATGTGTGAAAAAGCTGAATGGAATATTCGCCTTTGCAATATGGGACGAAAAAGAACACGCCGCCTTTCTGGCGCGGGATCCCTTTGGGGTCAAGCCGCTGTTTTACGCCCGCCTGGGCTCCGGTCTCCTGTTCGCCTCGGAGTTGAAGGCGCTTCTGGCTCACCCCCGGATAAAACCGGAAATCGGACCGGTGGGGTTATCGGAGATATTTGCCCTCAGCCCGGCACGAACGCCCGGCGTCGGCGTATTTTCCGGCATTTCCGAAATGAAACCCGCCCACTGCATGGAGTTTCGCAGCAACGGCCAGCACCTTTACCGGTATTGGTCCCTGGAAAGCCGTGAACACAACGATTCCCTCGACGAAACCATAAGCCGGGTTGCGGACCTCGTAAGAGACTCCATTCAGAGGCAATTTGCTTCGGATGTGCCGCTCTGCGCCTTCCTGTCAGGCGGTCTGGATTCCAGCGCAATCACCGCGCTGGCTGCCAAATATTTTGAAACGGCCGGGAAAGGCCGGCTTCATACCTATTCCATCGATTACAAAGATAACGAGCGATACTTTGCCCCAAGTCTTTTCCAGCCGGACCCCGACGCCCCCTGGGTTGCAAGGATGAGCGGCGAATTCCGCACCGACCACACCTATATCACCGTGGACACGGAGCAGGTGGCCGACGCGCTTGAAAATGCCGTGGTGGCCAGAGACCTGCCCGGCATGGCGGATATTGATTCTTCCCTGTGGCTTTTTTGCCAGGAGGTAAAAAAAGACGCAACGGTAGCCCTTTCCGGGGAGTGCGCCGACGAAGTCTTCGGCGGGTATCCCTGGTTCCGTATGCCTGAAATGCTGAACGCGGATACCTTTCCCTGGTTCAGTGGTGTGGGGGAACGGATGGAAGTGCTGTCCCAGGACCTGTTGGATATCATAAAGCCTTCCCGATATATTGCGGAACGCTATAGTGAAACCCTGTCCGAGGTTCCCGAAATGGAAGGAGAAACCGCCCTGGAAAAATCAAGGCGCAGGATGTTTTATCTCAACTTCAGTTGGTTCATGCAGACGCTGCTGGACCGGAAGGACCGGATGAGCATGGCCCATGGCCTGGAGGTGCGGGTACCGTACTGCGATTACCGGCTGGTCCAGTATGTCTGGAACATCCCCTGGGAGTGGAAAATGCTGGACGGCCGGGAAAAAGGGCTGCTGCGGAAAGCCCTGGAGGGTCTTCTGCCCCAGGATGTCCTCTATCGGAAAAAGAGTCCTTATCCGAAAACCCATAACCCTTCCTACGAAAGGATCGTAAAAAACCGGCTAATGGAAGTCCTCCACGACGGCGCCTCCCCCCTGCTGCCCCTGATCAACCGCGACAGGCTGCTGGCCATCATGAAGGAGCCCTCCGATCTGGGAAAACCGTGGTACGGTCAACTGATGGCCCGCCCTCAGCTTTATGCCTGGCTGCTGCAGGTCGATATGTGGCTCCGGCTCTACCGGGTTTCCATAAAAGTATAGGACGGCATCTATACCGGAGATGGCCTGTCAGGCGAAGATTTCTCTTTAAAGTCGGGGTACACTCTCCTGATAAATGCATCGAATTGGGGAACGGTAAAATCGATTTCTCCATAGCTGGTCGAATAAATCAACCCTTTGCTGATCAGGCTGCTTCGGAAGATTGAAATCGAACTAACTTTGCGTGCCATAACTTGTGCCACATTGGCAATTGTGCAAGGCAGTTCTCCGCATTTGACCATGGCTGCCATAAATGACTTTTCAGTTTGCGTACATCGGTCATACCGGACGTGAAAGAATCCTGCATCCAGTTTTGCGTTTGTTGGATCAATATTCGCACAGACGGTTTCAATTCCAATTTCCTTAGAGTCATGATTTTCCCAGATAGTGTTGCACATCTCCTGAATAAAATAGGGGTATCCTTGCGTAATCTCAATGATTTTTGCTACAGCTTCCGTGGTATAGTGTACGTTAAGCTCTTTTGCAGGAATAGTAACCGCGGCTTTAGCTGAAAACTCAGGGAGAGAATCGATTTCGATAAATTCAAAGAGCCGTTCCGTATAAGACTTGGTGTCGCCCATTGTTTTTAAAATTTTTGGAAGCCCCGCACAAAAGAAGAGAATGGGAAGCCCTAATTGATTCAAACGGTGAATCGCTGTGATGAGGGCTTCCAGTTCCTCGCTTTTGGCATATTGAATCTCATCAATGAAGAAGCAGATTGCCGTATCGGCCTGCTGTGCATATTTCCCAAGCGTGACAAGTAATTCTGTTAAGTCATTTGAAAGATCACCCGTCCCTGCTGTAGCAAACTCCAAAGGTTGATCTTTCAATTCAAAGGAAAACGTTTTGTCCTCCGGATTCCAAGTTGTACTGAAAGATTTTATGATCGACCAAAGTTTTCCGGCCTTATCCTTAATAGCCTCTTTGAGACTAAGACTCTGCACAAAACCGTTACAGGCAACGGACACAGCTTTTACAAAATTGCTCGTCTCCTTAACCTCGATATGACGGTTTAAAAGATTGTTGCTATCCGCAATGTTCTCAATAGCATTCAGCAAAACTGTTTTCCCAACACCTCGCAGCCCATAATACACCACCGAACGGGATTGATATCCAGTTGCGGCAGCTTCAATCCTTTTCCCCGCATTATCAATAATGTCATCTCTGCCTGCCAGGTATTTGGGCATCATACCAGCCCCCGGTGTATAAGGATTTCTAAAATCGATCACTTGATTTCCCTCCTTTTTCCCGTTGTTCTCTGTGTTCAATTGCCTCTTCTATCAAAATTGCTGTCATTGAAGATTTTGTGCGTCGCTCAACCTCAGAAAGCTGTTGAATTTTCTGTTCCAACTCTTGACTGATAATGGCTGTAATCCTTCGCTTGTCGTCTCTCAACGACATAAACATCACCTCCAAACTATTATTCACAGTTTATCATAGTTTCAAACCTATGTCAATTAATGAGCATGCCGCAAAATAGAACATTTTTACTTGATTTTCCAATTGTTTTAGGCTAAAATAATATATGATATTAAAATAGCCTAAAAGGAGTACAAGTCCTATGTATATAGAAAGACACGCGGAAGAATCGGTCCGAAAACTCTCAAAGATGTTCGGCGCGGTTCTCGTCACAGGCCCCCGCCAGGTAGGAAAAACCACTATGCTGAAGAAAATGGCGGAGAACGCCGGATATGTCACACTCGACGATCCTCTGCTGCTTACTTCGGCCATAGAAGAAAGCGGAACCTTTTTTAAGGATAATCCGCCGCCCGTATTTGTTGACGAGATTCAATACGCGCCGAATCTTTTCTCCCAAATCAAAATCATCCTGGACCGCGACAAGAAAAAAGGACAGTTTTATATGTCCGGCTCACAGCAGTTTAAGATGATGAAGAAGGTCAGCGAATCTCTTGCCGGACGGATGGGGCTATTAACACTGCTTGGCCTGTCCCTGAGGGAAAAACAGGGCATCCCTTTTTCGGAGCCGTTTTTACCGACGGACGAGTATTTTTCAGCCCGCAAAAAAAGCTGCACGGAGCTTTCTTACGATGATGTCTGGGAAAACATCCATCGCGGAAGCATGCCGGAAATGTATGCCAACGATGAATTCGACTGGCAAATGTTTTACGGTGCGTATGTAAAAACCTATATTGAACGGGATGTGCGCGAGCTGACCCAGGTCGGAGACGAGGTAAAATTCCTGCATTTTATAACAGTAGCGGCAAGCTGTACGGGGCAGCTTCTGAATCTGGCGTCCCTGGCGCGGGATGTGGGAATCAGCCAGCCCACTGCAGAGCGCTGGCTGTCCATCCTCGTAACCTCCAACCTTGTCTATCTGCTGAAGCCGTACTCCAACAACATCACAAAGCGGACGGTTAAAACGCCAAAGCTGTATTTCCTCGACACGGGGCTTGCCGCTTACCTGTTAAGATGGAATACGCCCGATGTGCTTAAAAACGGGGCGATGGCGGGCGCCTTTTTCGAGACCTTCGTGATTTCGGAAATTATCAAAAGCTATTGCAACAAAGGTATCCTTGAACTGCCGCTCTATTTCTACCGCGATAAAAACATGAATGAAATAGACCTGCTGATTGAGGATAACGGCACGCTGTATCCGCTTGAGATGAAAAAACACGCCGACCCGCAGAAAAAAGAGATTGCCGCCTTCGATCTGCTTGATAAGATTCCCAACGTCAAACGCGGGCCGGGAGGCGTGATTTGCCTGTATGACAACCTGATTACGCTGAAGGGCAACGACCGCGTGATCCCCGTGAAATACCTTTAAGGAAGCGAGGGGCCCTAGTTCCGTATGCCTGAAATGCTGAACGCCCATCCCTTTCCCTGGTTCAGCCGTATGGGGAACGGATGGAAGCATTGCCTGCCGTTACGCTAAAAAGCAGCCTTTCGGCTGCTTTCTGCTTTTATGTGGAGAGTTGTATTTCGAATTCCTTAATCCGTATTCTTCTCTTCATCGAGGGTTGCGGTGAGCTTTAACGTCTTGCCGTCCCTGTAAACCTGGATTTCAACCTTGTCGCCCGGCTTGTGCTTATTCTTCTGGTCTTCCAGTTCCTTGAACTCCGTTACGGCCTTGCCGTCAAATTTGGTAATGATGTCGCCTGCCTGCACACCGGCTTTGTAGGCTGCGCTGAGCGGAAGCACATCGTATACGAGGAGGCCGTTGGGGACGTTATACTGCTTTGCCACATCGGCGTTGAATCTCTGGTCGATGGATACGCCAAGGTACGGTCTTCCCTTTACATATTTGTAGTCGATAAGGCTCTTTGCGATATCGTTGGCCGTATTGATCGGAATCGCAAATCCCAGTCCTTCATAGCCTGTTGCCGCAATCTTTACGGTATTGATGCCTATGACCTGTCCCTGCGAATTGCAAAGCGCTCCGCCGCTGTTGCCGGGGTTGATGGCCGCGTCCGTCTGGAGCAGCGTAAGGGTCTCGCCGTTTTCCATCTGGATGGACCGGTTGATGCCGCTTATGATGCCTGCCGTTACAGAGCCCATATAATCAATGCCGCCCGGATTGCCGATCGCCACGGCGAGTTCGCCGGATTTCACCTTGTCGGAATCGCCCAGCTCCGCTGCGGGCAGACCGGTCGCTTCAATTTTCAGCACCGCTATATCCGTTTTTTCGTCCCTTCCCACTACCTTCGCTTCGTAAGACCTCTTGATATCGCTGGGCAAAATGACTTCAATCTTGGAGCCTTCCGAAATTTTGTTGGAATTGTCTCCAAGGGCGCTTTCAATCACGTGGTTATTGGTAAGAATATAACCGTCGGCCCGGATGATAATCCCTGAGCCTTCACTGTCGCTGTTCCCCGGAAGTTCGAAGAAGAATCCCGAGCCCTGGGACTGGGCGGTGACCTTTATTCCAACGATGGAGGGGCTGACCTTTTCGGAAATCGCCTCTACGGGAGAAGCAGACTGGGTGATTTCCACCTTTTTGTAGATTCCGTTGTCGCTGCCCGTCGCCACTTCGGAGGCCTCCTTGGAGATCCCCAGGAAGTTGTTGACGGCAGGCTGGATAACCGGCGAAAGGAACACGGTCGCCGCAAACATGAGTATGGCGCCGATCAGGGCCCCCAGCACCGAAACCAGCACCAACTGGCCCGCGCCTGTTTTCTGGCCTTTGGTCTTCTTTATGCTTTCATTGTAGTAGGGCTGAGGCCTTCCCTGGTATCCACCGTTCGGGTAAGCCGGCCCTGCCTGGAATGCTCCTGCGTGGGGTGCTCCTATCCGGTTCGGACCTGCTTGAGCCGGATCTGCTTGTGTCGGTTCGGCCTGCACCGGAACCGCCTGTGCCGGAGTTGAATATTCCTGCACCTGCTCCTGTGCTGCCTCTGTTGTCTCTGTTTCCTCTGTCACCTCAGCCGCCATCTGCTGTACTTCCTGCCCCTGCGGGTTTTCGAAAGCGGCAGCCGCCTGCTCTTCCGCAAAAGTATTTTCAATCCCATTTATATTATCAACCTGTACTTCGTTTTCATTTACCGGACTGTTTTCATTGCCAGGCACGTTGTTCCCCGAATTGAATTCCTCCATATAAGAACCTCCCTCTTCTGTTTGCACTGCATCGAATATTACATACTACCTCTATTTTAAATGCCCTATTTGAAAAAACTATGAATAAACTGTGAACAATATAGCATTCTATCCGAAATTTTATTCTTTTTCCTCCGAATTCTCATAGGCGCGCTCCAATGTGAAAATAAACGCAGTCCCCTCTCCGGGCTTGCTTTCAACCCGGATTTTCTGGCCGTGCTCGTTCATGATATTCTTCACGATGGCAAGCCCCAGCCCTGTGCCGGTCTTGTCCCGGCCCCTGGACTTGTCGGACTTGTAGAACCGGTCCCAAATCATGTCCAGTTCCTCCGGCTCGATCCCGACTCCGTTGTCCTTCACCGTTATTTCCACCTTGTCCTTCTGCACCCTGGTAGCCAGCTTGATATTGCCGCCGGCCGGCGTAAACTTGATGGCATTGTGCATCAGATTGTAGACCACCCTTTCGATTGCATCGGCATCCGCCCTCACCAGCAAATCATCCTCTTCGAAATCCGCGTCTACGGTCAGATCCTTTTCCAGCAGCAGCGTCTCAAGCTTGATAACGCATTTGCGCATCAGTTCGTTTACATCGATGGGCATGAAGTTCAGCTTCAGCTCCCCGGCCTCCATCTTTGCAAGATCCAGCAGGTCGTTCACCAGGCGGTTGAGCCGGTTCGTCTCGTCCCTCACAATGGTCAGATAATAATTCTGCCGTTCCGGCGGGATCGTCCCGTCGAGGATTCCTTCAATGAAGCCCCGGATGGAGGTCATCGGCGTCCGCAGTTCGTGGGAGACATTGGCGATGAAGCCCCTGCGCATCTCTTCCAGGTTCTGCAGCGCAACGGCCATCTGGTTGAAGGTCTTCGCCAGTTCGCCCACCTCGTCCTTCGATTTGATGTCCAGGCGCTTTTCAAATTCCCCGTTGGCGATTTTTGCGGCGGCGTTCTTTATTTGCTTGAGCGGCTTCGTCAGTCGCAGGGAGAAAATATAAATCAGAACGGCCGCTATGACTACCGCAATGCCGACCGAGAGCAGGAAATGCGCAAATACGGCCTGGCGCGCTTCCCGCACTTCCGTGGCCGGCGTATGCAGATAGACGATGATCCGGACGTCTTTTCCCTGACTGTCCTTGCTGGAATACGTATAAGACTTTCCGACTGTAAGCCACACGTCGCCCAGTTCCATAAAAGCGGCATCCTTGAAGAAGCCGCTGAAATCTCCGACCTCGCTGACGGTCGCCTCTTCCGACACAAGCTTTTCAAACTGCTTGTCGGTGGGAATCTTCAGATTGCCGGAGCTGTCCGTATATTTATTTTTCAGGGATTGCGGAAAATCCATATTGGATTTGTACAGATAGCCTTTTTCGTTGACGATCCATATAATGGAGTTGGAATTGCGCCCCAACTGGTTCAGATTCTGCTCCAGAAATTTTTCCGCCAGGGCATTGATCTTATTGATCGTATCCTTGTCCGTGACCTCCTTGGCGCCGGCCTTGATTTCCAGATAATAGTTGAAGGTCTCGTTTACGCCGTCGCTGCCGGCTTTCAGCAAATTCGTCTTCTCACCGGTCATGAAGCTGTCCAGGAACATATACATCATTATGCCCGTAATGGAAAACGCAATAAACAAAACAACTATGAAGATGGAAACGAGTCTGCTGAAGATCGTCTTGAACATCATTTTACCTCGAATTTATAGCCGACGCCCCACACCGTCTTCAGTTGCCATATCTGGTTCGGAAGGTCTATCTTCTCCCTCAGCCTTTTCACATGTACATCCACCGTCCGGGAATCCCCGTAAAAATCAAAGCCCCAGACATGCTCCAGCAACTGCTCCCTTGTAAAAACCTTGTTCGGATTCGAAGCAAGGAAATAAAGCAATTCGAGTTCCTTGGGCGGAAGCTCCAGATCCTTGCCGTTCAGCTTTACGACATAGTTTGTATGGTTGATGACCAGATTCGGATACACGATTTCCTGGACGTCGAATTCCTTGCGCTCGTACCTTCGGAGCACCGCCTTGACCCTCGCCGTAAGCTCCTTCGGATCAAAAGGCTTCACCATGTAGTCGTCCGCCCCGAGCTCCAGGCCGAGGACCTTGTCGAAGGTCTCCCCTTTGGCGGTCAGCATGATGATGGGAATATTGCTCACCTTGCGGAGCTCCCTGCAGACCTGCCAGCCGTCTATCCCCGGCAGCATGATATCCAGTACGACAATACTCGGAGTGAATTCGCCGAATGCTTCAATTCCGCTTTTCCCGTTGTAAACGGTTTTGACCTCGTAACCGTCCTTTTCGAGATAGAGCCGGATCAATTCGCAAATATTCACATCATCATCAACGACAAGCACCTTTGTTTTGTTCATCCCATCCTACCACCTTTCCGGACCGCTTTGGTATTAAAAGGGGACTATCCTCCCATTTCATCGCTTCGGAAAAGAGGTGTGTCCCCTGTCGGATCTATCAATATCATATCATTTGCGGCCGGATGCAACAACATATAAAATGTGAACAATTTGAAAATACTTTGAGAACGCGCCCTTGCATAGCGCCCAATTGCAAAACGCTTCGCCCGGCGCCGTTTCCCTACTGCATGATATCCTCCAGCGTCTCGGTTTTCGGGTCGAAATTCACAAACCTTCCAAGAGGCTTTATGAAGATGCACGGCAGGAAGGCGATGAACAGCAGCGCGAAGCAGACAAAAATGACCAGCCTCAGCGGGAAAATCTCTCCCAGGACACCGCCGAGGGCCATGGCAAAAGGCGTCAGCGACATGCAAACCATCGTGATCAGCGAGAACACCTTTCCCCGGATTTCCTGCGGAACAGTCATTTGCACGGTCGAATTGACGAACACATTGATAACGGCAATGCAAAAGCCGCCGCCGAACATCAGCGCGGACATCAGCATAAAGGATTGGGACAGGCTGAATACCGCAAAAAAGACCGTCATCATCAGGGATGCCGTTATGAAGATGGCCATTCTTTTTTGAGGTGGAATTTTGAGCATGGAAGTCATCGCCATCGCTACGAACATGCCTCCCGTGAAAAAGGCCATCGCAATGCCGTACCGGCTGGCGCCTAGACTCCCCGTCCGCTGGAAGAGCGGAAGAAAGAGCACCATCGCGACGGAAAACAGAAAGTTTACGCCGGCGGATATAAAAAGAAGGTAGCGCAGCGCTTTAAAATGCCATATGAATTTGTAGCCCTCCCGCATATCGTCCAGGAAATGCTGTTCCGTTTTCTTCGAAACCTTCGGGATCTTTATAAAGGCGGTCAGGATGGAAGACAAAACAAAAGACATGCCGTTAAACAGGAAAAGGAAGGGCGCGCCCAAGGCCTGAAGCAAAAAGCCTCCGGAGGAGCTGCCTATGATGTTGGACCCGGTGTTGAGCATCCCCATGACCGAATTGGCGCCAACCAGCTTGGACTGCGGCACCAGGTCCGGAACAGCGGAGTTGACCGCCGGAGAGAAGAAAGCCCCTCCGGTACTGAGAATCACTCCCGCCGCATAAACCATCCAGATTTGCAGCATATCCCTGTATGCTGCAAATGCCAATAGAACCACCGCAAGACCTCTTATAACATCCGCCGTGATAAGAAGCTTCTTTCTGTCCACCCTGTCCACAATCACTCCCGCAAAGGGCGATATCAATACGCTCGGCAAGGTCGATACCGCCATAAGGGTACCCATCAGGGCCGTGGAGCCCGTTTTGGCCATAATCCAGAACCCCAGCGCCAGCGCGTATATGGCGTCGCCCAGCACGGAAACCAGCTGCCCCTGCCAGAGCAGAAAGAAGTTCCTCGACCAGAGCCTTTCCGGCCTGGTGGCAGCCGGTTTTTCTATTATATTCAAGTTACTTTCATTCGGATGGCTTATCCCTGGAGATAAAACCGCTTCATCATTACCCATGATCCACTCCTTGAAATGACGTTATTTTCTAAAACTTCCATGTTTATTAACGAATTTTCGTCAAACAAGTCTGATGAATTTTCTCCAGGAAAGATATTCCGTTTATTTGTCCATCGCTTCCCGCAGTTCCTTCGTATACCGCCCCACCGCCGCCACCGCCTCGTCGGCATTTGCCGACGCTTCGATCCGTTTTACCATGGCGCTGCCGACGATCAGCCCGTCGCAGTAGCCTTTCAGGCTCCGCACGTGCTCTGGTGTGGAAATGCCGAAGCCTAGCGCTTTCGGGATGTCCGTGGCCTTGTCGATGAACCGGAAAAACTCCTCAAAATCCGTGCTAAAGGAGCTTCTTACGCCGGTTACCCCCAAGGAGGACACGCAGTACAAAAATCCCTTTGCATTCCGCGCCAGCTTTTCCACCCTGTCCCGTGAAGTCGGTGCAACCAGGGTAATCATCACGACGCCGTACTGATCGGCGACAGACTCCAATTCTTCCCTTTCTTCATAGGGAAGGTCCGGAACAATAACCCCGTCCAGTCCAACTTCCCTGCAATCCGCGAAGAACCGCTCGATGCCATACTGCAGGATGCAATTGCAGTACAACAGGTACAATAAAGGTACTTTAACGGTCTTGCGCATTTCCTTCACGCTCTGCATGATATCCCGTATGCGGATCGGATTCCTTAGGGCCCTGGCGTTGGCGGCCTGTATGACCGGGCCCTCCGCTATGGGGTCGGAATACGGTATCCCCAGTTCAATCAGATCGGCGCCCTGCTTTTCCATCTCTTCGACAATTCTCACCGTTGCGGCAAGATCGGGATCGCCTGCTGTAATAAAGGTAATCAGCGCCTTTCGGCCGCGACTCTTCAATTCGGCAAATTTATCTTCTATTCTTCCCATATCAAGTTCCCTCCTCGATTCTCCAAACCATCCGTCCATCCCACACTCGCCCATTCCCGGCGCCGCGGCCGGATACCCGGCTCATGCATCGTTGCGGACTTCATGCGCGCCCAGGTATTTCGCCACGGAATAAACATCCTTGTCGCCGCGGCCGGATAGATTGATGACAACGATTTTGTCCTTCGGCAAAGTCGGCACAAGCTTTCTTGCGTATGCCACCGCATGCGCGCTTTCAATCGCCGGAATGATGCCTTCCGTCCGCGCAAGATACTGGAAGGCTTCTACCGCTTCCGCGTCCGTAACGGAGACATAGTTTCCCCTGCCGCTTTCATACAGCCAGGCGTGCTCCGGTCCGATTCCAGGATAGTCAAGCCCCGCTGAGATCGAATAGACTGGCGTGATCTGCCCGTCGCCGTCCTGCAGCAGGTAGGACTTCATCCCATGCAGCACCCCGACGGTGCCCTTTGCAATCGTAGCAGCATGCCTCCCGGTTTCTATACCGTCTCCTGCCGCTTCCGCCGCATAAAACTCAACCTCTTTGTCTTCGATAAACGGATGGAAAAGGCCCATGGCGTTGCTTCCTCCGCCGACGCAGGCAATCAGGCAATCGGGCAGCCTCCCTTCCCTTTCAAGAAGCTGCCGCTTCACTTCCCTGCCGATGATGCTCTGAAAATCCCGAACGATCATCGGATAGGGATGGGGGCCCATGACGGAGCCCAAGACATAAAAGGTATCCCCTCCCCGGGAGGACCATTCCCGGAAGGCCTCATTCGTGGCGTCCTTGAGTGTCCCGGTCCCCGAGTCCACCTTCCGGACCGAGGAACCCAGCAGCTTCATCCGGAAAACATTCAGCGACTGCCTTTCCATATCCTCGCTGCCCATGAACACTTCGCATTCCATGCCGAACAGGGCGGCCGCCGTCGCCGTCGCAACGCCGTGCTGGCCAGCGCCGGTTTCCGCTATGACCCGCTTCTTTCCCATCCGCTTTGCAAGGAGCACCTGCCCCAGTACATTGTTAATTTTATGGGACCCCGTATGGTTCAGGTCCTCTCTCTTCAAATAGACCTTTGCACCGCCCAGGTCCTTTGTCATTTTTTCCGCGTAATAAAGCATCGAAGGCCTGCCCGCATATTCCTCCAGGTACCGCTGGAATTCGGCAAGAAAGCCGGGGTCCTTTCTGGCCTCCTCATAAGCGCTTTCCAGCTCCACCAACGCATTCATCAGCGTTTCCGGGGCATATTGCCCGCCAAACCGTCCGTATCTTCCTTTTTTATGCCCTGTCATCAGCCTTTTCCTCCCCTTGCCGCCTCCATGAAGGCATGCAGTTTCTGTTCGCTCTTCATTCCTTCGCTTTCCACTCCGCTGCTGGTGTCCACCGCATAGGGCGAAACCTGTTGGATCGCCTTCCCGACATTTTCCGGATTCAATCCGCCGGCGAGAACAATGGGCAGCCTGCCCCCCAGCCGTGCCGCCAGACTCCAGTCGAAGCATTTGCCCGTTCCGCCCTTTGAACCGGGAACATAGGTGTCCAGCAGAAGCCGGTCGATATCCATCTGATCCAGCACCTCCGGCAGAGGCATATGATTTTCATCGATGCGCAATGCCTTCCATATCTCCACGTCCGCCCTCAGCAAGGGTCTCAGCCTCTCGATATAGGCTTTGTTCTCGTTCCCGTGCAACTGTACGACATCGAGGCCGGCCTTTCCGGCGACCGCCGCCACCTGCTCCGCATCCTCATCCACAAATACGCCCGCCTTCCTTATGGCGAAGGACAGCCTCGAGCCAAGCTCGGAAGCCTGCTCCGGCGTGACCTGCCGCCTGCTTTTGGCGAATACGAAGCCGGCATAATCCGGCAGGCATTGATTCAGAAAGTCTACTTCTATTTTATTTGTAATCCCGCATATTTTTATTTTCGTCCTGTCCATTCCGCCCGCCTGTCCATCCACATCGGCTCGCCCTAAACCGCCTTCAGCGCTTTTATCGTTTCCTGCACGGAAGCCGCCCGCATAAAGGATTCTCCGATCAGGACCGCATCCGCGCCGATGCTTTTAATATATTTCATCTCCTCGAGGGTCTTTATCCCGCTCTCGCTGACAACGGTCCGGTCCCGGGGAATCCGGTTGATCAGCCTTTCCGTGGTGGAAAGATCCACCTCGAAGGTCTTCAGGTTCCTGTTGTTGATGCCGATGATCTTCGCGCCGGCATTCAGCGCTCTTTCCAGCTCCCTTTCATCATGCACCTCAACCAGGCACTGCATGCCCGTGATGCCTGCCACAATCATCATCTTGTTGAGCAGTTCGTCGTCCAGCAGCGCAACGATAAGGAGGATGGCATCCGCGCCCATACACCTGGCCTGGTAAACCTGCCACAGGTCTATGATGAAATCCTTCCGCAAAACCGGGAGAGGAGACGTCTGCCGGACCTTTACCAGGTATTCGTCGTCCCCCAGGAAGAAGTCCTTCTCGGTGAGCACGGAAATGGCCTGGACGTCGGATTTCATGTATTCCCTGGCGATGCCCACCGGATCGAAATCCGCACGGATCACGCCCGCCGAAGGCGACGCCTTTTTGATCTCCGCAATAATGGAGAGCTCTCCCTCCCTTTTCAGCGCGCCGGCAAAATCCAGCGGCTTGTGCAGCCCCGGCCCTTTCAGCCTTTGCTTCCAGCCCTCCATCGTCATTTGCCGCATCTCTTCCTGGAGTCTTTCCCTTTTTTTCTCTACGATTCTATCCAGTATCATGCCGGAACCTCCCCGAGCTTGCCGATTGCCGCCGAATAGTCGCACAGCTCGCGCAGCTTCCCGGCCGCCTTGCCGGAATCGATCATTTCTTCCGCAAGGACGATGCCCTCTTGAAGGCTCTCCGTCACCTTGCCGACATAGATCGCCGCCGCCGCGTTCACCAGAACGATGTCCCGGCCCGCGCCCTTTTCGCCCAGCAGCACCCGCCGGACAAGCTCCGCGTTGTGCGCCGCATCCCCGCCCTTCAGGTCCATCGGGCCGGACCTTGCGATGCCGAGCTCCGTGGTATCGAGCAGATATTCGGTGATTTTTCCGTCCTTCAATTCGGAAATCCTTGTGGGCGCCGCCGTGGATATTTCGTCCAGCCCATCGCACCCGTGCACTACGAGAGCTCTTTCCGTTCCAAGGTTCCGCAGCACTTCGGCCATTACGCCGGTCAGGGCGCCGTCAAATACGCCGAGCACCTGCCCCTTTGCATCTGCCGGATTGGTCAGCGGTCCGAGGATATTGAACACCGTCCGGATGCCCAATTCCCTTCTTACTCCCGCCGCGTGCTTCATCGACTTGTGGAACAATTGTGCAAACATGAAGCCTATGCCCACTTCTTCGATGCACTTTCCGACCTGCGCCGGGCCAAGGTTGATATTTACCCCCAGCGCCTCCAGCACGTCCGCGCTGCCGCTCCTGCTGGACATCGCCCTGTTGCCGTGCTTTGCGACCTTGACCCCCGCGGCGGCCGCGATCAGCGAAGCTGCCGTGGAGATGTTGAAGGTATTGGCTCCGTCGCCTCCCGTACCGCAGGTATCGATGCAATAAGGCAGATCGACCTGCACCTTTTCCGCCTTCGCCCGCATGACTTTGGCGCAGCCGGTGATTTCCCCCACCGTCTCCCCTTTGAACCGCAGCGCTGTCAAAAAGCCGCCAATCTGCGACTGGGTTGCATTGCCTTCCATAATGCAGTTCATTACGTCCATTACTTCCTGCTCCGACAGGTCTTCCCTGCGCAACAATTTTTGAATCGCTGATTTAATCATCCCTATTCTCCTCTCTTCTCTGCTGTCGGACTGCCTGCTCCCAGGCATCCGATCCTGCCTTCCTGCCATTCTACTTTCATTCTGCTATCCCGCCGCTCTGTCGTACTGCTATTCCGTCATTCTGCCTGCCCTTCTGCCGCTCTGCGAAATTTTCTTCGCCCTGTCTGTTCTCCGGCTATCCCGCCGGTTACTGCCATTCTGCCGTGCCGCCTGCCATACTTCCGCCCTGCTAAGGCTAATCTGCTAACAATCCAGAAAGTTCTTCAAAATCCTTTTCCCGTCCGGCGTCAGGATCGATTCCGGGTGGAATTGGATCCCGAATACCGGGTGTTTTCTGTGCTTGACGCCCATGATTTCGCCGTCCGTTGAAACCGCGGTAATTTCCAGTTCCTCCGGTAGCGTATCCCGCTCGATGACGAGGGAATGATAGCGCCCCACCGTGATCCTGGACGGCAGCCCCCGGAACACCGGGCACCACGGCATCAGCTCCACCTCCGACGCCTTGCCGTGCATAAGCTGCGGCGCCCGCACCACTTTGCCGCCGTAAGCCTCGCCGATTCCCTGGTGCCCCAGGCACACGCCCAGGACCGGTATGCTCGCGCCGAGCTTTCGGACCGTCTCGATGGAGATTCCCGCCGAAGCCGGATATCCCGGTCCCGGTGAGATGATGATATGGCTGGGCTTCTTCTCCGCCACCTGCTCCACTGTAAGCGCATCGTTTCTGTACACTTCGATATTTTCATCCAGTTCGCCTACATACTGATACAGGTTGTAGGTAAACGAGTCGTAATTGTCAATCAATACTATCATCGGATGGTTTCCCCCTCTTCCAGCGCCTTGATCGTCGCCATGGCTTTGTTCATGGATTCCTCGAATTCCAGCTCGGGCACCGAATCGGCCACAATGCCGCCGCCTGCCTGGATATATGCCTTTCCATCCTTGAATACGATGGTCCGGATGGTGATGCAGCTGTCCAGATTCCCGTCAAAGCTGAGATAGCCCACTGCTCCGCCATACTGGCACCTCTTGACGTTTTCCAGCTCGTCGATGATCTCCATCGCCCGGATCTTGGGGGCCCCGGAAAGGGTTCCGGCCGGCAGCACGGCGGACAGCGCGTCGAAGGAATTCACCCTGTCCCTGAGCCGGCCGCTGATATTGCTGACAATGTGCATGACATGGGAAAACCGTTCGATATGCATCAGGTTATTCAACTGTACCGTCCCGAATTTCGACACCTTGCCGATGTCGTTCCGCCCAAGGTCCACCAGCATGATATGCTCCGCTCTTTCCTTCTCGTCCGCCAGCAGCTCCCGCTCCAGCGCCTCATCCTGCTCCTGCGTGGCGCCTCTCTTCCGGGTTCCCGCGATCGGGCAGGTCTCGACCTTCCTGTCTTCGACCCGCACCAGCATTTCCGGGGAGGAACCGGCCAGGGTATATCCGTCGAATTTGAGGTAGTACATATAGGGTCCGGGATTGATCGTGCGCAGCGCCCTGTATGCGTTAAAGGGGTTGCAGCCCGTTTCCACGCAGAGCCTTTGCGACAGGACCACCTGGAAGATGTCGCCGTTGCGGATGTATTCCTTGGCGATATTAACATTTTCACAGAACTGTTCCTTGCTGATATTGCTCCGGATCTCCAGCTTTTTTCGTTCGGTCGGCCTTTGGAGGACGGCCGTTTCCGAAAGCATCTGCCTCGTACTCTGAAGCTCCGCGTATATTTCCCGGATCCTGCTGACGGCGGTGTTGTAGCACCTTTCAACGCTACCCTCCACATGCATGTTGACAATGATGTGCAGCTTTTGCTTGAAATGGTCGAATGCGATGATCTCGTCGGCAAACATGAAATGCAGCTCGGGGATCCCGACGTCATCCGAGGGCACATTGGGAAGCCTCTCGAAATAACGCGCGGTATCGTAGCCGAAGAAGCCGACGGCCCCGCCGTTGAACCGGGGAAGGTTTTTCACCGGCGCGCCCCTGTATTGCCCCATTAATTCCCGCATGACCGCAATCGGGTTGCCCTCCGCCGTTCTGGTCTTTCCGTTCCGGTATTGGAGTATGGTTTTCTCTCCGTTTCCCGTGACCGTAATGAAGGGATTCTTTCCAATAAAGGAATACCTGCCCCATTTTTCGCCCCCCTCCACGCTTTCCAGCAGGAAGCAGAATTTATTCTGCTCCACCCTTTTGAAAATGCTGATGGGCGTTTCCATATCGGCGTAAACCTCCAGCGATATGGGGATGATGTTGTATTCTTCCGATAATTTCAGAACTTGCTCCAGCTCAGGATAAATCACTGTACGCTCCCCTTTCGAAATAATCTGATCCATTGTCTCAGAAGGGAGGTATGAGAAAGACTCCGGCGCATTCGCAATGGAATGTACCGTGTTAAGACAGGAAAACACTTTGCCCTGCAAATAAAAAAACCAGGAAAAGATTCCTGGTTACCGACTTATTCCGTAAACCCGTCTCTTCTCATCTCTGCTCTTCTCAACTAATCTCTTCTCAACTCAAACGAACTAATTTTAAATATTATAACACGACAGGCCGGAATGTTCAATCCTCTTTGTAAAATTTTGTTTCACCGGGCTATTCCACAGACTTGAGGGCGCCCACCATGTCAATGGCCTCCACCCTGCGGGACATGCGCAGGCTTACCAGGGACGAAAGCAAGAAGGTGGACACAATGGAGATTCCGAGGGTCAGGGGCGACACGTCGGCAACAAAGTCACTGGATTCCGATATGGTGGAAAGCATAAAAACGATAAACAGATACCCGGCCGGAATACCGATGACAATGCCGATGGCCGTAAGCCAGCCATTCTGCTTCTGCAGGAGGGACCGGATTTTTTTCTTCGGGAAGCCCAATACCTTCAAAGTGGCAAGCTCCCTTGTCCTTTCTGTAAAAGAAAGCGTTCCGAGATTATACAGCACCACCACGCCCAAAACCACAGCAGCCAGAATCAGAATGGCAATAATCATGTTCATGCTGTCCAAAATGGCATGGAAGCTGTTCATCAGCGTCTCCTTCGCCTGTACACTCTCCACTCCGGGCAGCTTTTCCGCTCCCGTGGCACTCCCTTTGCAGAGCAGCGCCGTGGGCTGCAGGGTGCTGCCTGTTTCCTCGTAAGCCGCCTGGGACAGGGCGATTCCCTGCCCTATCGGGGTCCGGTAGATCGCGCCGATTTCGGATTCCTGCCAGGAATCCCGGCCGTATATGCGCCACTGCACGGCGTCTCCCACCTGCACACCCAGGAGTCCCGCCATTTTATACGAAATGGCGATGCCATCGGCCGGAAGGTCAATCCTCTTTCGCCCGCCGTCTTCAAAGCGGTACCCGCTTCCCGGTCCGGCCACGGTCAGGAGGCCGTTTTTCTCCCGGTTCTTCTCTTTCCCCTTCCCGCTGCTTTCCGCGCGGATTTCCACACCGGCCTCCTGGATCCACTGGCCGGGGTATTTCTCCTCCAGCGCCTTTCGCTGCGCCTCTGTGATATCTTCCTTGAGATTGATCCTTGTTTCAAAGGTATACAAATCCTTATACAGCCACTCCGTCACTCCGTTGACGCTGTCCCGCAAGCCCAGCCCAAGGAGCAGGAGGGCGGTGCAGCCCATGACGCCAACAACCGCCATGGCCGAACGGACCCGGCTTCTGGCAATGTCCCGGAGATTCCACTGGGCCGAAAACCCCAGCCTGTGCCAGAGTGCGCTCTTCTCAAAGCCGGTGTGCCGGACCGTTTTGGGAACGCGGGGCCGCAGGGTTTCGGCGGGAACGTCCCCCATCTCTCTGCGGCAGGCAAGGTAGCTTGACAGTCCGCAGCAGAGAACGGCAAGCACTACGGCGAACACGTCGGTGAAGGACAGGGCCCCGCGCCACTCGGGCAAATTGTAAATGGACCGCTGCATGGTGAACAGGATCGGCGGGATCACGGCCGGTCCAGTAAAGAGTCCGACTACGCCTCCGGCAAGGCCCAGCCACAGGCCGTAGGAAATATAGTGGAACAGGATTTTGCGCCTTTTATAGCCCAGCGCCTTCAGGGTCCCGATCTGCATCCGCTGCCCGGAGGTGATTCTTGTCATCGTCGTTAGCATGGTCAGCGCCGCGATCAGGAAGAATACCACGGGAAACACGCCTCCCATGGCCCTGTTCTGGCTGATTTCATTTTTGAACTGAGCCGGGCTGAGCATGGTGTCCCTTGTCAGGATGATGCTGAAGCCGGTCAGCCGGTCCTCCAGCCGACTTTTCACCTCCGCCGCGTCCGCTGTGCCGTCCAGCCGGACCAGCAGCTCGCTGTACGGGAGCGCCGCCCCGTGCGGGACCGCGGAACGCGGCAGATAGGCGAAGCCGAAAGCTTCCGGGTCCGGCGCGAAGACGGAATCGTCCTTCACGCTGTACACATACTCGGGGTGCAGGGCCAGCCCCTTTATGGTCTCTTTCAGTTCCATGCCCGCCGCCCGGATCGTAATCGGATCGCCGGTTTTCAGGCCGTGGGCGCGGGCGAAGGCTTCATCCAGCCAGAGCCCGTCCCCGGAGGGGTCAAATTCGGCGCCTTCGACACGGTAGGGCTTGGACAGCCTGTTTTCATCCACGATGGAGACCCGCACCGTCGGCGAACCGTTCAGGTCCGCCGTGGCGTCCAGGGTCAGCCGGAGCTGCGCCGCGGCCACGCCGGTCACACTTTCAGCCTCCGCTTTGCCGCCCTTGTCCAGCTTTTCCCCCATAACCCAGAAGTCGGGAAAGTTCGTCTCCCCATAATAGCGGTCGATTCCCGTCTGCATGCCGTACCATTCGGCATTGATCCCGGCATAGACAAAGACGCCCAGGAGGGACATCAGAAAGATGGAAATAAACTGGGTCCGGTTTGCCTTCATATCCCGGAGCATTTTTCGCAGCAGCATTACCAGTTCACCTCCTCCAACGCCAGCGGAGCGGCATTGACCGTCTGCTCGCGGATCGCGCCGTTTTTCATCCGGACCACCCGGTCCGCCGCCGCGGCCAGCGCGGAATTGTGAGTGACAATGACCACCGTATGCCCATGCTCCCTGCACATTCTCTGCAGGAGCTTGAGGATGGAGACGCCCGTTTCGCTGTCCAGCGCGCCCGTCGGTTCGTCGCAGAGCAGGAGCTTCGGATTTTTGCAAAGGGCTCGGGCGATGGAGACCCGCTGCTGCTCGCCGCCCGACAGTTGGGCCGGAAACTGGTCCAGCCGGTCGGCCAGCCCTACGGCTTCCAGCGAGGCTTTCGGGTCCAGCGCGTTTTTGGCGATTTCCTTTATGAGCGCCACATTTTCATAGGCGGTCAGCGTCGGGATCAGGTTGTAGAACTGGAAGACAAAGCCCACCGAATCGCAGCGGTATTGAGCCAGCCGGTCCTCGTCATACCTGGTGATGTCCTCTCCGTCTATGTAAATAGCCCCCTCCGTAACCCGGTCCATCCCTCCCAGCAAATTCAGCACCGTGCTTTTTCCGGCGCCGCTGGGACCCAGTATGACCGCGAATTCGCCCTTCCCGATTTCAAAGCACACCCGGTCGGCGGCGCGCACCGCCTGGCCTTCCGTTCCATATCTCTTTGTCACGTTTTTAAATTCGATCAACGGCATTTTCCCCACTCCTTTTCAGTCCGCAATGTTCTCTTTTCTATCTGTTTTAATCCGCACCAGCTAAATCTGCATGAGCTGTTCCGGGGTGATCCCCAGTACGCCGGATACCATCCTGGCCAGCTCCTCCTTCGTAAAAAAGGACTTGCTGTGCTCATGCTCCGGATTGCCGTGCACCAGCCCGAATATGCCGAAGATCAGGAACGTGGCGGTGGCTTCCGTGCCAACGATCTTCGTTATTCCTTTTTCGTTCATCTCCTCCAGCATGTAAGTCACCGGCTCGATCAGGGACTGGGCCACATGCAGGGCCAGCTTGTTGTCCATGTCAACGTGCTCGGCGAGATGGACCTTGTCCATCAGCGCATGGTCCGCCTCCACGATGATATCATCCATGCTTTTCAAAAACAGCTCGATCTTCTCCGCCAGCGGAAGGTCTCCCTGCACGATGGAAACGAGCCGGACAGTGAACTCGTCCGTCAGCTGCTCCAGCGCCGCGCGGTAAACCTCCTCCTTCGACTTGAAGTAATAGTAGAACAAGCCCTGGGCCACCCCCAGCTTCTCTACGATATCCCCCACGGAGGTATTTTCATATCCCTTTTTCATAAAAAGCTGCAGCGCCGTATCGAGAATTTCCTTTTTTCGTTCCTGCGGCGGCTTCGATATCCTTGTCAAAAGAAAACGCCCCCTTTGCGTATTTTTTCGGGCAGAAATGAGTTAGTCTTTCCTAACGAGAACATTATATATCACTGACTGACATTCAGTCAATATATGGGCGCAAAAAATACCAGGTGCTCTGTTCTCCCCTGGCCGCTATGCCGGAGGAAAGCTATTGCCCTTCTCCGCCATCCATCTGCTCCGTGCCGTACTTGATTACATTCACGTCCGTCACCATGATCAGCCCTTCGTTTACCATTGCCTTTACAATCGGGATCGCCTTTTCAATCCGCTCGGGAATGTCCACCACCTCCACGATGATGGGAAGGCTCAGGGCCAGGTCCAGAATCCGGGCGGTATGAAGGCGCTTTTCCTGTCCGAAGCCCTCGATGCCCCTGGTCACCGTCACCCCCGCCACCCCTGCCTCCTTCAGCTTGAAGACCATGGCGTGATAAAGATTGTGTCCCTTGTATTTCGAGTCTTCGCTGATGTAGATTTTGAGCATTTTGCATTTTCCGCTGAAATCCATGAACATACCGCCTTTCCTACAGCGTTTTTATTAATTTTATGAATCCGAAGCCCAGGGCATAGCCGATGATCCCCAAAATCAAGGAACCCAGGACGTAATAAAACGCATTTTTCTTTTCATTCTCCTGGAAGAGATTGAACCCTTCGTACATAAAGGTCGAAAAGGTGGTGTACGCCCCCAGGAACCCGTCGCCCAGGAGCAGATACAGGTTTCCGTCCGCTTCCAGGCTGCTTACGATCCCCAGAAGGATCGCCCCCGTAAGGTTGATGATAAAGGTACCCACCGGGAATGTGCTGCCGGATTTTTCCGCGACGGCCTTGCCCAGCTGATACCTTGTCAGGCTTCCCAGGGCCCCTCCGATCCCTACAAATACCAGATCCATTTATTCCACCCCGCCTTCCAGCTCTTCCTCCGACTCCTTCTCCGGCCTCTCCCTGCGCTTTCTTACCAGCTCCGAGACCGTTTCCCGGGCAACGACGATGCCGAAATACACCGCCGCAAGACCGAGCATGGTGGAAACGGAAACGTAGGAAATCGCCGAAAAGTAGTCGCCCTGGCGGATCAGGTTCACCGTTTCCTTGCAGAGGGTCGAAAAGGTGGTATAGGCTCCCAGGAGGCCCGTCGCTATGCCCAGCCGGAGACCCGCGTCGAATTCCCACACCTCATAGGCGACGGTCAGAACCAAGGCAAGAATGAAGCTTCCTGTTACGTTGATGATCAGCGTATTCAAGGGTACATGTTCATGGTAATGGTATATGGGCACCCTTTCGAGCCAGTATCGGAGAATGGAGCCCAGAATACCGCCGACACCGATAAAAATATACTTTCGCATCGTTTTATTTATCCCCCATCCACATATAAAAACTCCTACAAATAACGATCAACGTTATCTGTAGGAGTCATCAGCATTCCTGCGTTTAAGGCGAACTCCATCGCCGCTGTTGCATGAATCCATTATAGCACAGTCCGCCCCGGCATGCAACCGCTTCTTCCCTGCCGCTTTCCCTGCGATTTTCCGCAGTTCCCTGCCGCTTTCCCGCGCCTTTCCGCCGTCAGACCAGCGCGTCTTCTCCGCGCTCTCCGGTCCTGATCCGAAAGGCGTCCTCCACGTTGCGGATAAAAATCTTTCCGTCGCCGATCTGGCCGGTCCTTGCTGTTTTCATGATGGTTTCCGTCACCTCGTCCACCCAGGAGTCCTTCACCACGATCTCCAGCTTTACCTTCGGATGCAGATTGATCGTACACTCATTCCCGCGGTAATACTGGGTTTTGCCCTTTTGCAGGCCGCAGCCCATTACCTGGGTCACCGTAACCCCGAAAATCTGGTGACGGTTCAGCTCGTCAAGCACTTCGTTCAGCTTGTTCTGCCGGATTATTGCCTCGATCATTTTCATGTTCATCCACCCCATTGCCCGCGGCTGCTTCTTTGCAGTTTCATATTATGAAGAGAAATACATCCCCTCCTATTATAACAGACCTGTTTCCCAGGGCAAGTACCATTATTGTTCCTTATATATAGATGTCCGATCTTCTCATATCATTCGGAGAAACGCCGAAATTTTTTTTGAATACCTTGCGGAAATACTGGGCATTGGTGAAACCGGTCTTTTGGAAAATGACATTCACGTTCAGGGTCGTGGAGACAAGCAGGTCCTTTGCCTTCCCGATCCGGATTTCATTGATATAGTCGATAATGGATTTGCCCGTGGCCTGTTTGAACAGCATCCCCGTGTATCCGGGCGAAAAGCTAAGGCTGTCCGCTATCATCTGGATGGAAAGGTTCGGATTGTCGTATTTTTCATTTACGATTGAGATGATTTTTTCCGTAATCGCATCGTATTTGTGCTTCTTCTTCTCCCTCGTCCTGGCCTCCAGGTCGTCGAAAATCCTGTAAAACGCCAGCTTGATGTCGTCCACCGACTCCATCCGGCTGATTTCATCCGCCAGGCTGCTGATGTTGATATGGGGGCCATGGCCGAGGGCCGTGTCCGTAAGCGCCCCCAGGATGGCAAAAATCAACCGGTTTACGGTGAGGGTGAAAAAGGTGTAGGAGCAAAGCCGGGCTTTGTCTATGATCTCGTTGAAAACTCTTTTTGTCTCGTCGGTATTGCCGGCGATCAAGGCTTCCAGCAGGAGCTTTTCGTTCTTCAGGGGATAGACGTACTCTGTATTCCGGATGCCGGACAGCGTCGAGCCGAAAAGGATGCACTTCCTTCCATAAAGCAGCCTGTAATTGGAGGTGTAGAAAATCTCGTCATAATTGGGCTGGATCTGATCGGCTCCGTTGAAGGCCGGACTTGCAAAACAGGACATGGAAAGCCCCAGGTGCTTCTCCACCTGGAGCTGTGAATCCTGTATAATTTCTCTCAGCTGTTCGTCGGAAAAGGCCTTCGCGCCGTCCCTGTTCAAGATCAGCACAATGGCGTTTTCTTCCGCATCCACGGCTTCATTCCGGAAAGCCTCGGAAAAAAGCTCCGAGAGGATGTTCATAATGCCGAATTTGTAAAGGCTCCTGTCCTCCGGACCATTATTCCGGCTGAATTCCTTATAGCCGTCGATGGTGAACAGCAGCAGCCTGAATTCGTTTTCCATTTCAAGCAGGATATCGAATTCCCTGCACAGGTTCCTTCCTTTTTCCGATTCCACCCGGATTTTCCCAAGAAGTATTCCCTTGAGGCATTCCTGGCGTCGGGACAGATAGCTGCTTCTCCTCTCGGCTTCCAGCGCATTCAGTTTCGACACGACCTTGCCGATCGGCCGGTACAGGCTCCTGGACTGCAAAAACGCCAGAAATAAAGCCGCCGCAAGGATGGCTGAAACAATCAGGAAGGTGGTATGCTGCAGGTCATCCACCTTCTGCATGATCTGCTCGTAGGAAATCGTCCGGACATAAGTCCACCCCAGCTTCTTATAAGGCACATAGATGATCAGGGATTTTATCCCGTCGATTTCATCGATGAAATATCCCGGCGCGCTGTTCTGCGCCAGCACCTTTTTAATATAGTGACGGCTGGATAAGTCCGTCAGCATCGGATACTTGACGGAATTGACCAGGGTCCGGCCATTCCCGTCAATGATAGAAGTATCCCTGGAAGAACCCGGACTGAGCTGGTTGACGGCCTGCCGCATCCACGACTCGTCAATGTTGAGAATGACGGCGCTGTCTATACTGCCCATATTCCCGGGATTTTCGTAGAAAATGAACGTATAGCCGTCGGAAAGCACCTGTTCCTTTCCGGACGCCCATATCGGAATTTTCCGGGGAATCGGAACCAGACAGGGATAGCGGGTGTAATTGCGTATGAACTCAAGAGCCTCCTTGTCGTAGAAGGAAGAAAGAGTATTGAACCTGGAGGGATTGATCGCCGCCGTCGCGACGGTTTTCGATTTCCCGTTGTAGATATAGATGGACGATATGAAATCATTATGGTATTTGAACGTTTCGAGATCGGTCAGAATATCCGAAAGCTCGTCTACGTTAAGATCCTTGTATATTCTTAAAATAGTGATCCGCCGGTCATAGTAAACCTGTTTTGCCGTCATTTTCACATTGTTGAAAAGCACATCCGCACTGTAGCTTGCCTGTGAAAGATTTTCGCTTTCGGAGACGAAGATCTGGTACTGGACGATATTCCCGAATACTATGTACAGGGCCAGCGAGGTCACCAGAATGGTAATGCAGATCAAGGCAACAAGGGAAAAAAGGATTTTGGGATACATGTTGTCTCTTTTCAAATAACCGCCGATCAGGCTTCTCCGCTTGAACATGCAGGCCGCTGCTCCTTTCCCCGTCCGTTTTTCAAATCATTCCGGGCTTTCTCCCTTGACTATTATTTTAATACAAAACCGGCCGAAAAAAAAACGGAATTTGAAAAGCCGGAAGGGACGGGTCCTCCCCCTTCCGGCAAAAGGCTTTTCTTTACGGCAGGCCGTTATTTCTGGCTGGCCAGCCAGGCATCGTATTCCGTCTGCACCGTCGATATGATTTTATCAACGCCGGCTTTTTTAAGCTGGTCGATCAGCTTGGGAAGCTCTTTGTCCACATCCTGGCAGCCGGTCCACAGGTATGTTTTGGAATACGCCAGCCGGACGGCGGCGATTTCCGTCTTGACGTCGTCGGTCTTTGTAAAGACAAAGCCGAGGGATTTGTCCGGAACCGCTTCTTCATTGAAGGCCAGGAATTCCTCCCATTTGGTCGGCGATTCGGTGTCCTTCAGGTAGTTCAGGAACTGGTTGCCGAATATCCATTGGTTCGTATGAACATAATCGCTTTTATCATCCTGGCGTATCCCGTTTTCCGACACCTTGGTGTAATTGGTTCCCTCTATGCCCCAGGCAATGAGGTTGTTGACCGTCTTGTCCGTATTGACCAGTTCCAGGAACATCAAAGCCCTTTCAGGGTTTTTGGAGGTGCTGGAGATGGAATTCATGGAGCCGCCGAGGTCCTTCGCGGAAATTCTCGGCTTGATCAGCTGCTTCTGTACCCAGGTAACCTTTTCATTGGACCTGTTGGCAGCCTGCTGGGGAATCAAGTTGGCGACATACGCAAACACCTTGCCGTCGTTCTCCAGCGTCTGGGATTTCTTTGTGTCGCCGCCCGCCGCTTCCGTTGCCGCGTCCTTATACACATAGCCCTTCAGGTACCAGTCCCTCGTGAGCTTGTAGGCATCCGCCATTTCCGCCGTCTCGGTCGGGCACAGCAATTTGGTATCGCCATACTTGGCCGCTACGCCGTATGTATCGTCTCCCGTGACGTAATCAAGCTGGGGGATCAGGAAGGGGATGTTTGCGCCGCTGTTCACCATGAAGGGGATGACATCCGGTTCGTTATCCTTGATTGTTTTGAGCATGGGTTCCAGGTCGTTTATGGTGCTGATGCTGTTTAAGTCCAGCGAATACTTGTCCAGGAGCTGTTTGTTGACCATCAGCCCGATGGAATGCGCTTTTTCCTTATTGGTCGGTATGGCAAGCAGCTTTCCGTTATAATAGCCGCCTTTCAGGAAGTCGTCTCCCAACAGCTTCTTGGTCTCGGGGCAATATTTCGGGAACAGCTCGGTAATATCCAGATAGGAATTCTTTGCCGCAGCGTCCGCAAATCCGATCCAGGCCGGCGAAAAAGTGATGTCGTAGGGTTCGTTGGCAGCCGTCATGGCGCCGGTCTTCGTATGGAATTCGTCCCAGCCCAGCGGATAGAACCGGACGGTTGCGTTGATCTTGTCCTTGAGATAATCGCCAAGCGCCGTTTCCACTTTTGCCTGGCCTTCGCCCGGGGTGTTACCTAAATAATACCAGCTCAATTCGACCGGCTCAAGCTGCTGCGCCGCTGAAGCCGCCGGAGTCGAAGCCGCCGCGGAATCCTGGGTCTGATCCGCACTCTGTACGGCCGCAGCGGTATCCCCGCCGCCCGTCTTCGCGCTGCCGCAGCCCGTCGCTGCAAGACTGAGAAGCATTGCCGCCGCAACCAGCAGCCCCAATCCTTTTTTGAATTTGTACATGGAAAGCCCTCCTTAAAACATATTATATGCCAACCGGCCCCAAAGAACCAGTATCAGCCCTTTATTGCGCCAACCGTAAGACCCTTTACGAAGTACTTCTGGAAAAAGGGATAGATGAAAAGGATCGGCCCCATCGCGATGACGCACATGGCAAACCGCGCGCTTTCCGAAGGAAGATTCCGGATCATTTCCTGGGCGTTTGCCGCTATCCTGTTCTGCATCTGCTGTATGATGGACGCATCCACCAGCACCTTGTAGATAAAGTACTGCAGCGTGCGGTATTTCGAATCGGTCGTCAGGATCATCGACAGCCACCAGTCGTTCCAGTAGTTCAGGGTGCAGAACAGGGCGACGGTTGCATAAGCCGGGAGCGCCATGGGCGAGACGATGGTCAGAAAGATCCTCATCTCCCCCGCTCCGTCGATTTTTGCGGATTCAATCACCGAATCGGGGATGGTGGTCTTGTAAAACGTCCTCATGATAATGACAAACCAGGCATTGAATAAAGTGGGAAGAAACAGCGCGAAATACGTATTTCTTATATGGAGGACCTGGGAACAGACAATGTACCAGGGTACCAGGCCGCCCGAAAAAAGCATGGTTATGAAAATATACATGGTGAACCACTTCTTGTATTTCAGGCAGTTTCTTGAAAGCGGGTAGGCAAACATGGAAATCACGGTCAGGCTCAGCAGGGAGCCGATTATGGTAATGCAGATCGTGACCAGGTAGGAACGGATTACATTGCTGCTGTCCCGGAAAACAAAGCCGTACGCGTCAAGCGTAAATTCCTTTGGAAGCAGGCTGTATCCGTGATACAGGATGTCCGATTCCTTTGAAAAGGAAACGGCAAGGACGATCAAAACCGGAAGAATGCATATGCCGGCATATACTGCAAATAGAGCGTTGATCGCGACGGTGGATATTTTCAGTTTCGAGTTGTTTCCTGCTGATTTGATCATGGAAGCCCTCCAGCCTTTCTAAAAAAGTGAGTAGTCTTTGTCTATCTTTTTCACTATGGAATTGGTAGTGAGAACGAGTATGAAGCCGATAACGGCCTGATACAGCCCCGATGCGGCCGCCATGCCGAAATCGCTGGTGCTCATCATCCGGTACACATAGGTATCTATTACCTCGGTGGCGACGGTCAGGGATCCCATATTCATGGGAACGTTGTAAAACAGGCCGAAATCCGAGTTGAATATCCGTCCGACCGCCAGGATGGACATGATGATCATCAGCGGCGTCAGCAGCGGTACGGTAATGTACCTCACCTGCTGCACTTTGCCGGCGCCGTCGATCACCGCCGCCTCGTACAGCTCGATGTCAAAGGACGCGATAGACGCCGTGTAAATGATCGTATTATACCCCAGGTATTTCCACAGTCCGGCGGCGACCAGGATAAACGGCCAGTACCTGGGCTCGAAATACCAGTTCACGGGCGGGAGGTTCAAAGTGGACAAAACCGTCCTGTTGATTATGCCGTTGCTGTTGTTGAGAAGGCTGTAGCCAAAGTAGGCTACGATGATCCAGGATAAAAAATAGGGCAAAAGGAAGGAGGTCTGATAAAATTTCGCCCAGCCCTTGCTTCGGATCTCGTTCAGCAGGATCGCCAGCAGCACCGCCAGGACCAGTCCGAGAACGATGAATACCAGGTTGTACAGCAGGGTGTTGCGTGTCGCGATCAGGGCCACATCCCCCCGGAACAGGAAAATAAAGTTTTTGAAACCCACCCATTTGCTCCGGAAAAAGCTGTTGAAAATGTTGCCGAAAAATTTGAAGTCCTTGAAAGCGATCAGCACTCCCGCCATCGGAAGGTACGAAAAAAGAAACACCAGCAGGGTACCGGGCAGCAGCATGATATATAGCGCGTGGTTTACTTTCATTTCCTTGATAAAGGAATTGAGTTTCCTCTTATTGCTCATGGTTTGTGTCCGCCTTTTCAGTTAAAATGAATGGACCGGAACGGGCCGGTGGATCGGTGCTTTAATAATATAGCGGGCGGCCGCTCCGGGAAACAAAACCATCTTGGAAAAAGGAAACTTTTTCACAATTTCGCTGATAAAAATCGCCACAATGGAAACTATTTGCCGCTCCCCTTCCCGGTATTCCGTTTTCACGGATTCTGCGGTGTTGCATTGCCGGATCGTATCATATATAATGGATTCTGCCGCAGAAAGCCGGCAGGTTGTCGGGAACGGCTTTTTCAGCGCAATCGCAATCGACATGCTCCGGACGGGAATCCCGCGCCGGGCTGGAAAAGGAAGGTCGGATAAAATGAAGCTTGGTATCGTCGGACTGCCGAACGTCGGCAAAAGCACTCTTTTCAACGCCATCACAAAAGCGGGGGCGGAAATCGCCAATTACCCGTTCTGCACCATAGAACCCAATGTCGGCATCGTAGCCGTTCCGGATGAAAGACTGGACAGGCTGGCGGAAATGTACAAGCCGGAGAAGGTAACCCACACCACCGTGGAATTTGTCGATATCGCAGGCCTTGTAAAAGGCGCAAGCAAGGGCGAGGGCCTGGGAAACAAGTTTCTTTCCCATATACGCGAGGTCGATGCCATCGTTCACGTCGTGCGCTGCTTTGAAGACAGTAACATTATTCACGTAGACGGTTCCATAGGGCCTGCCCGGGATATCGAAACCATCAACCTGGAGCTGATCTTCGCCGACCTTGAAATGTTGGAAAAGCGCATCGACAGGACGCGCAAGATGATGAAATCCGGCGATAAGAAGTTCCAGCTCGAGCTGGAATTCCTGGAGAGAATCAAGACCACCCTGGAAAGCGGACTTCCGGTCCGTTCCATGCAGTTCACCCCGGAAGAGCAGTCACAGGTGGATCAGATCTTCCTTCTCACCTCCAAACCCGTGCTTTACGCCGCAAATGTGTCGGAGGGCGATCTTCAGTCCGGTTCGTCCAACCGTTTCCTGGCCGAGCTGGAAGCGCTGGCCGTCCGCGAGGGCTCCGAAGTGTTGGTGATCTGCGCCAAGATCGAAGAGGAAATTGCGCAACTGGAAGAGGATGAAAAGGCCATTTTCCTGGAAGAGCTGGGGCTGAAGGAGTCCGGCCTGGACAGGCTGATCAAGGCCAGCTACAAGCTGCTCGGCCTTATGAGCTTCCTCACCGCGGGACAGCCGGAGGTCCGGGCGTGGACCATTGTCCGGGGCACCAAAGCGCCCCAGGCGGCCGGAAAAATCCACAGCGATTTTGAGCGGGGCTTTATCCGCGCGGAAATCGTGGCCTATAACGATCTGATGCAGTGCGGCACCTATGCCGCGGCAAGGGAAAAGGGGCTTGTACGTTCGGAGGGTAAGGAATATGTGATGCAGGACGGCGATGTCACCCTGTTCCGGTTTAACGTATAAATTTACTATACAAATTTGCCGTATAAAATGCCAAGACCCGTCGGTAGTGATACGAACCGTACGGGTCTTAATGTCTTAACGTCTTAACATCTCAATGCCTTTTATATTTTGATCCTTTGATGTCTTTATACTTCTTTTGCTCGGATGATTGGCTCGGATAATTGGCGCAGGTCATCGGTACGGATGAAGTTCCGCCGCCGTTCAGGCTTTGGCCGTCGCATTTTCGGGGACTTTGATGGTCAGCCTCTTTATTTCCGAATCCTCCAGCACCTTGTCCAGGTCGATGATGGAAATCAGCCGTTCTCCCTTTTTGGCGACCTTTTTCAAAAAGGCGCCCACTTCGCTGTTGAAGGCGACCGGTGCAGGCTCCACATCTTCGTCGCCGAATCTCGCGATTTCAACGACATCGTTCACAACAAAGCCGGCCAGCTTCCCTTCGATATTGGATACAATAATTTTCGTCTTTTTGCCCACAGTGGTATTGCCCAGCTCAAACCGCCTGTTCAGGCTGATTACCGGAAGTACGGCGCCTCTGTAGTTTATAATGCCTTCGATAAATTTAGGCATTCTCGGGACCTTTGCCGCTTCCTGGTACCGGATGATCTGAAACACCTGCGAAGCCTCCGCGCCGAATGTCTGGTTGTTCAAGCTGAAAACGACAACCTGCAATTCACTCATGACTGCACCTCCGAAAACCCGAATCTTTTTTGCAACCCCTGTCGCTGTGGTTGAAGCTTTTACAGTCCTACCATTACAGGATATCACAATTATGGCTTTTTGTATATCGACAAATTTCACCCTTGACAACGAAACCGCTCCGTGCTACGATGATATAAATTTACAGATAAAAGCAATGACAAGGGAAAGTAAATCGGATGAACCTCACAAGATGCTTGGGAAAGCGGACGGCGAACAAGCCGCACGAAGCCCTTTCGCATCGGGAGCGAGCCGGGGATGGTGGGAGCCTGGTGGAGCGAACCGTTTGAAGTTCCCCTTTGAGCCGCAGGCTGAAGCGTTTCAGTAGGCCGTGCCGGGAATCCGCCGTTACAGGGATGGACGTATGTCAGTACGTTGTTAAGCTGGGTTTTACCAATTTGAGTGGTACCGCGTGGAGGATAACTCTTCGTCTCATAGCAGATGAAGAGTTTTTTATTGCAAAAAAATACATAAAATAGATCGAGGGAGGATTTTATCATGATTATCGTAATGAGCCAGAATGCCACCAAACAGGAAATCGACAATGTAGAACACAAGCTGAACGACCTGGGCTTTAAAACACATCCCATTTTCGGGGAGGTCAAGACCGTTATTGGGGCCATAGGAGACAAAAGACTGCTGAATACCCACTCCATCTCCTCCATGCCCGGCGTCGAAAGCCTTGTCCCCATCATGAAGCCGTTCAAGCTCGCAGGAAAGGAGCTCAAGCAGAATCCCACCATTGTGGACGTAAACGGCGTAAAGATCGGCGGAAATGAGGTCATTGTCATGGCCGGGCCCTGCGCCATCGAAAGCGAGGATACCTTTGTGGAAACGGCGCGGAAGGTAAAGGAAGCCGGGGCGAAGATCATCCGGGGCGGCGCCTTCAAGCCGCGCTCCTCCCCCTACTCCTTCCAGGGCCTTGAGGAGGACGGCCTGAAGATCATGGCAAAGGCCCGGGAGGTCACCGGCCTGCCCATCGTCACGGAAGTCGTCGATACCAGGGATGTGGAGCTCGTCGCCTCCTATGCCGACATCATCCAGATCGGTGCGCGGAACATGCAGAATTTCCGGCTGCTGCAGGAGGTCGGCATGACCTCGAAGCCCGTCCTGCTGAAAAGGGGCCTTGCCGCCACGGTCGAGGAATGGCTGATGGCCGCCGAATACATCATGGCCGCCGGAAATCAGAACATCATCCTTTGCGAAAGGGGCATCCGCACCTATGAAACCTCTACCCGAAATACCGTGGACATGAGCGCCATCCCCGTCGTGAAGGAGCTCTCCCACCTGCCGGTGATCATTGACCCCAGCCATGCCGCCGGCACCTGGAAGTACGTGGGCGCACTGTCGAAAGGCGCAATCGCCACCGGGGCGGACGGCCTCATCATCGAGGTCCACCTGGATCCTCCGAACGCATTGAGCGACGGCCCCCAGTCCCTGCGGCCGGCAAAATTCGCGCAGTTGATGAAGGAATTCGAGCCGGTGGCAAAAGCCGTGGGAAGAACGATGGAAATTTAGAAATTTAGCGGCAATATTGTCCAACGCCTTTAAAAAGGATATACTAGATAATGCGATAATTCCGCTGTTAAAGGATATCCGCTGAAAGGCTACGGGATGAAGGCGCTTGTAATTGTACCGGCATACAACGAGGAAAAAAATATTGTCCGGCTTTTGGAAAGCCTGCGGCAGACCTGCCCCGAATACGACGTGGTGGTGGTGAACGATTGCTCGAAGGACAACACTCTGGCTGTCTGCAGGCAATACGGCGCCAGGGTGATCGACCTGCCCGTCAACCTCGGCATCGGCGGCGCAGTCCAGGCCGGCTACCGGTATGCCCTGTACCACGATTATGACTGCGCGGTGCAGGTGGACGGCGACGGCCAGCATGACCCGAGGTACATCGGGAGGCTCCTGGCCGGCCTCGGCGAAAATGCCAACCTCTGCATCGGCTCCCGGTTTATCGACGGCCAGGGCTTTCAGTCCTCCGCCATAAGGCGTCTCGGCATCCGCTATTTCAGCGGCCTTATTTATTCGTTCACGGGGCAGCGCATAAAAGACCCGACGTCAGGCTTTCGCGCCTGCGACCGGGAGGCGGTCCGCCTGTTTGCCCAGGATTATCCCCGCGACTACCCGGAGCCGGAATCCATTGTAAATGCCGCAAGACAGGGCCTGAAGATATCGGAAGTGCCGGTCGTGATGCATGGCCGCGAAGGCGGAACCACCTCCATCACCCGCTCCAGATCCGTATATTACATGATAAAGGTCAGCCTTGCGGTGGTCATCGCGTCCTTTTTCCGCAGCGGCAGGCTGGAGGTGCAAAAGTAATGAACGCCAGGCTACAGATCATCCTGATCTTCGGTTCGCTCCTGTTTTTGTGCTATATCATCGTCATGCTCCGGAATAAGAAAATCGACCTGAAATACTCGCTGGTCTGGCTGCTTGCCGGAATCGGCCTGCTGGTCATTGCCGTTTTTCCCGAGCTGCTGAAGATGCTGTCCGGCCTGTTGAACATCATCGAACCGGTGAACACCCTGTTTCTGTCCATCATCTTTTTTATTCTGCTGATTTTATTTACGCTGACCATCGCGCTTTCCAGAAATGCCAACCGCGTCAAAACCCTTACCCAGGAAATCGGTATCCTGAAAATGGAGCTGGAGCAGTTGAAGAAAGACCGCCCCTAGAACCTGTTTAGTATCTGGGGTGCTAAACAGGTTCTTCATCCTCAGTGGGGATGGGATTCGTCCTCGAGCATATCGCGGCTTTTCCCGATGTCGCCGTAGCATACGACGATGTTTTTGCCGATTTCCTTGGCGTAGTACAAAGCCTGATCCGCCCGCTCTATGACTTCCTTTATATTGTCCGAATGCATTGGAAACTGTGCAATTCCGCAGCTCACGGTCACCTTTCTCTTTTCTTCCTGGGGACCCAGGTAAATGCGCTGCTTTTCAAGCTGCCGCCGGATTCTGTCCCCTACGCTCCTGGCAAGGATGATATCCAGATCCCGGATGATGATCATGAACTCCTCCCCGCCGTAACGGACGGGAATATCCGACTTCCGGATGCACTGCCGGATGATGTCGGCGAAAAGCACCAGAAGCTTGTCGCCGGAAACGTGCCCGAAGGTGTCGTTGAAGCCTTTGAAATTGTCGATGTCGAACAGGAGGATATTCAGCGCCGCGTCCTTGCTCAACGCGTATTCCACCTCGTCCTTCAGCTTCTGGTCGAAATAGTGCCTGTTGGCAAGGCCTGTCAGCTTATCCGTACGCGCAAGCCGGAATTCCTTCTTGCGCATTTCGTCGTATTTTTTCACCTCGTAGCAGACTCTTGAAATGGAGAAGGCCGCCATCAGGAAAAGGATATCCCGGATGATCAGGAAGGCGTAGTTGACGCCTTCCCCATAAAGCCTGTCGGCAAAAACGCAGGTAACCGTATAGAGCAGAGCGCATAAAGCACCCGTTTTCAGTGTGCTTGCGGCGTCATTATTGATTCCGCTGAGTCCGATGATGAAAAGGGCGAAAACATAGAGCTCCGACCGGATGCCGCCGGAAAACAGGATCAGCAGCATGATCACCAGGATATCCATATACTGGATGGTATTGTTTTTCTTCCCGTTTGAGATAAGATAGGCTGTCACCACGCCGTTGTAGATCGCCGCCACCGCCAGGGATTCTATGACGGCATAGCCGTACTCGTCATACCGTTTGCCGGCAAAGCACAAAACGGCGGAAAACAAAAAAACGGCCCACCTGTAAAACAGCATGACAAAATCGATGCGTTTCGGGCTGTGAGCCTCGTTTGTTTTGTTGCGGGCATTCGCGAGCTTTTGTTTCTCTACTTTTTCTTCCAAGACAGCTATCCTCTGAAGATTATTTTACCGGTCCGCCCCTATGCACTCCATCCCGTCGTCCTTGTAGCGGACCCGGATATACGCGTGATCGCCGTATTCCTCCGGCAATTCGTTCTTTATGTAAATGTCCACCGTTTTTTTCACGTTGATGAATATTCTGTCGAATATGTCGCTTTGCATGATCCGGACGATGGTGTCCAGGTTTTTCAAGGGGGAATGGCCGGATTTGCTCTCCACTGCCACCGGAATCCTTGCGTCCTGATCCGGTCCGTACACCCGGATGTTGATGCTGCCCGGTTCAATGCTGTTGCTGGTGGGATAAAGCATATCTCTTTCAAGAAGTATATCAGCGCTCATACTCAGTCCTCCGATAACAATGATCTATGGCGCAACGGAACAATTTATTTCATCGCGCCTATAGTATAAAAATATCATTAAAATTGGTTTTCGTAAAGCTTTTTGTAAATCTTCCAGCTATTGTGCACTTTTTTCAGATATTGCTCCGTTTCCCGGAAGGGGATTCTTTCAAGGCTCTTCCCGGAGCTGCTCAGGCTGCTGTCCTTCAGCCATTCCACCACATTTCCGCTGCCCGCGTTGTAGGCCGCCAATACGAGATCGGTATCGCCGAACTGGTGGTACAGCGTCGCCAGATACCAGCAGCCGATCCGAATATTCGTTTCCGGGCTGTAAAGCATGTCGCTGCTGTAATTGGCTATTTCCAGCTTTTGCGCGCCCCACTTCCCCGTTTTTCCCGTAATCTGCATGAGCCCCATGGCATCCTTGACGGACACGGCGTCCGGTTTGAAGTTGCTTTCGGTTTTTATGATGGACAGCACGAGCAGCGGATCGAGCTTGTATTCCCGGGAATATTCGCGAACGATGCTGTCGTATTTTACAGGATAAATCAGCATCGCCACGTTATCCAGGAGCAATACGATGAGGGTCGCCGCCGTAATCAAAAGAAGAATCGTTTTAAGCCGTTTTTTCCGTTTCTGTTTCAACCGTTTCCATACACCGCCTTATCGCTGCCATTCCTGCTTCTTTTGCAGGAACAGCTTTACAACGGCCTGCTCCAGTTCCTCTACGCTTCCGTTGTTGTTGAGGACCTGATCCGCTATGGCCAGATATTCGTCGTCCCTGAGCTGCGCTTCCATCCTTTTGACCACCTCTTCCCGGGTATAGCCGCTCCGCTCCATGACCCGCCGGATCCGGACCTCAAGATCGGCGGTGACGGTCCAAACCTCGTCCGCAAGATCGAGAAAGCCCTTTTCAACCGGAATGGGCGCGTCGATCACTATAATATCCCACTTTCCCGAGCTTTTTAAAAGCTCTACGGTATCCCGGATCTTGTCGGCAATATGCCGGTGGGTGATGCAGTTCAGGGCGTGAAGCTTGACCTTGTCGCCAAAGGCCACCGCTGCCAGCTTTGCCCTGTCGATCTCCCCGTTTTCCCCGGCGATTTCCCCGCCGAAATACTCCAGGAGCTCGTCGTACGCCTTTCCGCCGGGCGCCGTGATATTGCGCGAGATGACGTCGGCGTCGACGACTGCCGCGCCCAGGTCCCTGAGCGTGACCGAAACAGTGCTTTTTCCGCTGCCGATTCCCCCGGTTATTCCGATTATCTTCAATTCAACCACCCTTTTCATTTTGTCTCGTACCAACTGGAACCCGTTTTCACCTCGGCAACGAGCGGAACATCCAGTCGGACCGCGTTCTGCATGCATTCCTGCAGGATTTTCTCCACCTGCTCCCGCTCCCTTTTATCGGTTTCAATAATCAATTCGTCATGGACCTGCAAAATCAGTCTTGATTTCAGATTATGCGATTTCAGCTCATCATATACTTTTACCATGGCAATTTTGATGATATCCGCGGCGCTTCCCTGGATCGGCATGTTCATGGCGACCCGCTCGCCGAAGGACCTCTGGTTGAAATTGCTGGATTTTAATTCCGGCAGGTACCTTCTCCTATTGAACATGGTCTCGACAAACCCGTTTCGCTTGCCGTTTTCGACGGTATTATGCATATATTTTTTTACTCCCGGATACCGTTCCAGGTATTCGTCGATGTACCGCCGGGCCTCTTTCCGGGTAATCCCCAGATCCTTTGCCAGGCTGAAGTCCCCTATTCCGTATACTATGCCGAAATTGACCGCCTTTGCCCTGGACCGGAGCAGCGGAGTGACCTCCTCCTTCGAAAGCTTGAAAACGCCTGCGGCCGTGGCCGTATGGATATCTTCATTGTTCCGGAATGCCTCGATCATATGGTCGTCGCCCGTGATATGGGCCAGGACCCGGAGTTCGATCTGGGAGTAGTCGGCGTCGGACAGGAGGTAGTCGTCGTTTTCCGGTATGAACACCTTCCGGATTTCCCGGCCCATCTCCAGCTTGATCGGAATGTTCTGCAGGTTCGGCTCCGTGCTGCTGATCCTGCCCGTGGCCGCAACCGTCTGGTTGAAGCTGGAATGGATCCGCCCGGTCGCGGGATTCACCACGGCCAGCAGCCCCTCGGCATAGGTGGACTTCAATTTTACCAGTTGCCGGTATTCCAGGATGCAGGATACGGCTTCGTGCTTTTCGGCCAGCTGCTCCAGCACCTCCGCGTCGGTGGAGTAGCCGGTCTTTGTTTTTTTCAAAATCGGCAGGCCCAGCTTTTCAAACAGGATCACGCCCAATTGCTTGGGCGAATTGATGTTGAAGGTTTCGCCGGCAAGGGCGTAAACCTCCTCCGCCGACCGGTTGATTTTTTCATCGAGCTGGGCGGAGAACCGGACCAGCCCTTCCGTATTGACCTTGAAGCCCCGGTATTCCATATCGGCCAGCACTTCGACCAGAGGAAGCTCTATTTCGTAATACAGCCGCTCCTGCCCGTTGCTGCCGATCTGCCCGCCGATCGCCTCCGCCAGGTCCAGAATGGTCCTGCTGTATGCGGCGGCCAGCCTGGCCAGCTTCTCCCCGGGAATTTCCGAATAGGGGACATAATTCCGCCCTTTCCCGCTCAGTTCCTCCAGATCGCCGACGGACCGGCCGAGATACTCCCGGGAAAGCTCCGGCAGCCGGTAAGTGTCCCTGGAGGCGTTCAGGATATAGGCTCCGATCATGGTGTCGAAGGCCATCCCCGCCAGCCCGATCCCCTTCCATTTCAAATAGACGATCAGGCTTTTCAGGTCGTGGCCGTAGATTTTGATTCCCGGATCGCAGAAAACGGGCTTGAACTGCTCCAGGAACTGCTCCCGGCTGATGCCGCCGTTCACCTTTATAAAGACGTTTTCCCCGCCCCAGGACAGGGCGATCCCCTCCAGCTCGGAGCCGAATGGGCCGGAACGTTCCAGAAGGTGGTATATTGCCGCCTTCCCCGCCTTTTTTACGGAGGAGACCAGTTGTGCAAGGGTGATCGGATCCTCTACGATTGTGTACTGCAAATCCTGCAATTCATCTGCTTTGTCCGCCGCGGCGCCGCTTAAACCGTATTTTTCGATCAGGGATTTGAACTCCAGCCTTTGAAAGAGTGCATACAGCTTCTCCCGGTCGTATTCGTTCCTTTTCAGGTCGTCGAAAGCGCACAGGGTCGGCATGTTTCTTTCAATGGTAGCGATCCTTCTGCTCATAAAGGCAAGCTCGCGGTGGTTCTCAAGCTTTTCCTTCACGCTCTTTTTCTCTACCCGCTCCAAATTTTCGTAAATACGGTCGATGCTGCCGAAGGCTTTGATCAGCTCAATTGCGGTTTTCTCTCCGATTCCCGGCACGCCGGGAATGTTGTCGGACTGGTCTCCCATGAGCCCCTTTACGTCAATGAACTGGGCAGGCGATACGCCGTAACGCTCCAGGACTCCCCCGGCGTCATAGGCTTCCGTTTCGGTCCGTCCGCCCTTCGTTACGGGCATCAGGATCCGGGTCCGCTCTGACGCAAGCTGCAACGAATCCCGGTCGCCGGTAACGATGACCGTCAGGATGCCCTGCTGCTCCGCGCACTGCGAAATGGAGCCGATGATGTCGTCCGCTTCGAAGCCTTCCATTTCAAGCCGTTTTATGTTCATGGCGTCCAGTACTTCCTTCATGACGGGCATTTGCTCCGCCAGTTCCGGCGGCATGCCCTTGCGCTTCGCCTTGTAGCCGTCATACTCCAGGTGTCTGAAGGTCGGCGCTTTCAGGTCGAAGGCGACGCATAAATATTGTGGTTTTTCTTCTTCCAGAAATTTATTGAGGATGTTTAAAAACCCGAATATGGCATTGGTATGGAGGCCATCCGACGCCGAGAGCAGCTGCACGCCCTGCAGCCCGTAAAACGCCCTGTTCAAAATGCTGTTGCCGTCTATGATCATCAACTTGTCGGTACTCATAAAACACCTCCGCTTGATCCTGTCCGCATATTCCTGCACCGCACCTGTAGATAATGCAAAAAATAATTTCTCCTTAATCCAGCTCTTTTTTGCAACAGATTTATTTTACACAAAAAAACAGCAGCCGTAAATGGCTGCTGTCTATTTTCCACCGGTTGCGCCGAAGCTATTTCCCGTTGATATAGATTGTTACGCTTATCAAATCATTTCCCAGCCGAAGCTCGTCGATCCTCCGGTCCACTACTTCCTTCTGCGCTTTCAGGTTTTCCATCTCCGCGGCGTTTTTACTGCTGTCCTTTTTCTGGAGAGCCTGTATGCGGTTGTCCAGATCGATGGATTCCGCTATGCTGCTGTTCAGCATCTCCGTTACGTCTTCGGTGACCAGGGCGCCGGATAGCACGTTTGCCGCGCCGTACTCCGCATTCAATGCAGTCAGGAACGGTTCGTACTGGGTATCCGGAATGGCAAAGTCCAGCCGAACCGGCGCAGCGGCCCCATCGCTCCCGCCGCCGCTCCCGGCCGCGGTACCCGCGGATTTCAGGCTTGCCTTGCCGTCGGCCGCCTGTGCGCTTTCCGCCGAACCGGCGGATTGGGCGCCGAAAAGGGAACCGTTGGTCTGGGCGTCGTCCGAGCTGGACGACGTGGCCATATTTGCTGAAAACATCGCTATTACGGGCACAACGACGATTTCTCCGTTATTGTTCAAAGCGATCTGCTTGATTTTCTCCGTTTGCGTATTGGGATCCGAGGCGGTTACGGAAATTGTGGCAATTTTATGGTTGATGGTTTCCGGCGTCGAAGCCGCTTCCGCCGAAGCCACATCCCGGTTCTGTATGGCTGCGGACCGGTCCACCTCCGTGGAGCCCACCTGCGCGGAAGCCGGATCCACCGCTTTTGCGGCGAAAACACCCTCCTGGTCCATTGCTGCTCCGGCACTGCGGGCCTCGTCTCCGGCCCCGGAATCGCCCGCCTGCAAGGCCGCCGCTTCACTCTTCTGGGCGGCAGGCACTTCCGCCGTCATGGTCAGCTTGTTGGACATCTCCGTTTTCGAGGGAGAAAACAGGCCCAGCCTGAAATAGCTGCCCGCCAGGAAAACAACAAGTACGCCTGCCGCAACCGCGGCAACGGTTTTCAGAAACCGGAAGCTCTTCGCCTTCCGGATGTCCCGGACCTTGCTGTCCTGTCCTCCGCGACTTTCCGGCCCGTCGGGGCCTTCCTGCGCGCCGCGGCCGTTCCGTTCCTCCCGGTACGCCGGGCTTTCCGGCCTGCCGGCTACCGCTTCCAGCTTCTCGTGCAATTCCTCCTGGAAGCCGTCCGGCAGCTCATACTGCGGAAGGCTTGTACACAGGCCGATGATCCGGGTCATTTCCTCCAGTTCCCTTTTGCATTCCCTGCAGTCTTTTGCGTGTTCCTCAAAAGAAAGCCGTTCTTCGATGCTTAATTCATTATCCAGATATGCGCAGATATTTTCGTTGAAATTGGTGCAGTTTATCATCTCCAGGCCTCCTTTCAAGCTATTTGACGTATTCCTCATCTAAAAGTTCCCGCTTTGTCAGCAATGCATTTTTCAAGGCCTGCCTCGCCCGGTTGATCCTTGATTTGACAGTACCCCCCGGACAGTCCAGGATGTCCGCGATCTCCTCGTAGCTGAGGCCCTGCAGGTCCCTGAGGGTCAGTACGGTCCGCTGCTCTTCGGGCAGGCTGGCAATGGCATCGCCCACAATCTGCCGCAATTCTTCCCGTTCGAACACTTCCTCCGGCAGCGGGTCGTCGCTCTCGATCTGCCGCTGCATTTCCCCGTCCTCGACATGGATTTCCTCGTCCAGCGACAGCACTTTTTTATTTTTCCGCTTCCGGATTTCATCCAGGCATACGTTGGTGGTGATCCGGTAAATCCAGGTCGAAAAGGACGACTGTTCCTTGAAACCGGCAATGGATTTGTAGACCCGTATCAGGGCCTCCTGCGCCAGATCGCCGGCGTCGTCGTAATTGCCGATCATCCGGAACGCCAGGTTGAAGATCTTTTTCTGGTAGGCTTCAACCAGCATCTCAAATGCAGCGATATCACCGGCTTTTGACCTCTCAAGCAGAATTTGTTCGCTGGTGCTCATAAAGTTCCTGCTACCCCCTGCCGTGAATACATGGTTTCTGTATTGAGGAATGATCGAATCATAAATTCCGGTTCTGGAGCGGTTATTTTCCGCCCTTACTTCGTTGTCGTCAGTTGCAATAAAACAATTATTGCGCCTTCCTCCGCCTTGTAAGGACGAAAAATCCCTCGCTCAAGAATCC
>JAEYOP010000038.1 GCA_023411575.1 Bacillota bacterium
CCTCCGACGCTAATGTGCAGCGTCTTCTGGGCAGCGAGCTGAACAACCTGCGCGATATTATGCGGCCTTATAATGTCGAGGTTTCGCAGGTCGTCCAGACCAACGAGGCGCAAGGCATGAGCATGCAGCAGCAGTTCTCACAGCAGTTCTCGCAGCACAGCTATACCGGACAGCAGCAGAACCCGTCGTTCGCGTATGACCCCGACTACGGCGAAAGCGCCAAAACCGGCGAACCGGCACAGGCGGCCGTTCCGCCCGACTCGGTGCTTGACGCTTACATTTAGTGACAAGGAGGACGCTTTCTTGAGCAACAGTATAAGCGATTTATACGGTGTAAATTCCCCGAAAACGGTCAACGCCGTGTATGAAAACAACAAATCCTCCGACCTTGGCATTGAGGACTTTTTCTCGCTGATGATTGCCGAGCTTAAAAATCAGGACTTTACCAACCCTATGGACAGCTCTCAGTATGTCACCCAGCTTGCGCAGTTTGCCACCATGCAGCAGATGCAGAATCTGGCCTACTATTCCAAGAGCAACTATGTTATGGGGCTTGTCGGCAAGGATGTCACCGTTGCAAGTCTTTCTTTTGGCGGCAAGGTCAATTCACAGTCCGGCACGGTTGAAAAAATTACCCTTTCGGGCGAGGACTTTGAGATTTATGTCAACGGAACCCCTTATTCGCTCAGCCAGATTATGTCGGTAGACGCCCCCAAGGTTACGGCCGAGCAGGAGATGGACACCGTTTCGAAGATGACGCCCTATCTCCTCAAGCGCACTGACACCGGAGCCGAAATTGCCTGGAACGCACCTACAACCGGGGATGAATCGCAGTATTATTACAGCGTTTATTACTCTGAGAGTGAAGCCTTCGATTCGGTCGCACAAATCAAGCAGGGCACGCTCGTTGCAAGCCTGAAGGGCGGCGAGGATCCGCTTGAGGCTTCTTTGACCGACCTTGAGCCGGACACCACCTATTATGTCAATGTCGTTATCAGTACCTCTAACGGGGGCGAGGCAGCTTATCAAAAGCTGATTTTTACCACCAAGGATTCTTAAAGGGCGATAACGGGTATGCCATGGAGGGCAAAAATCGTGGATAATCTATATCTTGGCAGACTGTCCCTTCCCATTACGACGGGAACCGCGCAGCCTTACCGCACCGATGCCGCAGCTTCACCGTCCTCCGCGTCCGCCCAGTCGGACAGTCCCTCTTTTCAGGCGCTGCTGGAGCGGCAATTACAGCAAAACGCGGGTGTGGAATTTTCAAAGCACGCGGTATCGCGCGTAGCACAGCGCAACATAGAGCTGACCGACAACAGCCTTGAGCGGTTGAACCAGGGGGTCAAAATTGCGCAGGAAAAGGGACTCGATTCCGCATTAATCTTAATCGACCGAACCGCTTTCATCGTCAGCGCGCAGAACAATAAGGTTATTACCACCGTGGGCGAGGGCGATCTGGCCGGAAACGTATTCACCAACATTGACGGTACCGTGATTATATAAAGCCGGACCTTTTTGGAAGCTTTCGCAGTCCCGATTGACCTGACGGACTGCAACACACGGAACCGCCCCCGAAAAGGAGCAAGAATTTATGAACAGATCCCTGTACTCCGGCGTCTCTGGCTTAAAAGCGCACCAGACACGCATGGACGTTATCGGCAATAACATTTCTAACGTCAATACATACGGCTTTAAAGCCAGCCGCGTCACCTTTAAAGACGTCTACTACCAGACCGTCAATGCGGGCAGCGCGGGTTCCTCAACCGTTGGCGGCACCAACCCGGGCTCTGTCGGCTACGGTACGCAGGTGGGCTCGGTCGATCTGCTGATGGGCCAGTCCTCCTTCACCATGACCGACAGCACGATGGATCTGGCCATCGACGGCGAGGGCTTTTTTCAGGTGCAGGACGCTGACGGCAACAAATACTTTACCCGTTCCGGCGCGCTCACCTTTGACTCGGCCGGTAATCTGGTGGATTCTCAGGGCAACTTTGTGTTGGGCATTTCGGGTAATCCGCTGGGCAAGTCTCCCGGCAGCAACTTGATTCAGTTAAGCCTGCCCTCGGTCACGCCGTCCACCTCTTCGGTCTCCACAAGCATCAACGATGTTAGATACACCATTTCGACCTCGAACTATACCTCGGCCGGCAATATTTCGTTGCAGCTTATTCAGGGCTCGGGCATGACCGACGGCGTCAAGGCAACCGCCCAGGTGGGCACAAATGGCATTGTCGTAACGCTAAATGCCAACGAGCATTTTTCTTCGCTTAACGACCTGAACACCGCTATTAACGACGCCATTGAGTCTTATATGCAGGATACCACCGGCTTTAGCCATCCGGCCGGAAAATTCACCATTGCGATGGATCCCGCCGACAAGTGGCCCTCAAGCGGATTAAGCGGCGAAGAAATCTGCTCGACCGACTTTACGCTACAGTCCGGCAAGGCGACGGGCTGGCCCGGTGTGACCATCGGCGGCGGCTTTTCGCCGACCGGCACCACCGGCAGCGGGTTTGGCAGCGGGTTTGCGGCGGGCGCCAATGCGTTGGAAGGCTTCTCAATCGAGTATGACGCCGACACCAAGCAAATGGCTGTAACCATGGAGATTAACGGTATCGAATACACCGGCTTTGTGGATCCCACCAAAACCGAGGCCGGCACCATGAAGCTGACCAACGGCTCGAGCACCACCGATTACATCATTGTGAACCGCCCGAGCTATTCTGCGATTGTCAGCGCCGCCAAAACTGCCGGTACAGCCAGCAACATGGTTGATACCAACGGCGATCTCATCACTACCGGCACCGGAACCTGGGACACGCTCTCTACTGCCGGCATTACACCTGGAGATATTAGCTTTACCGCCGCGGCGCCCAGCAGCGCGCTTGGCCTCTCCGGCAGTAAGCTGGTGCTTTCAGGCGGAACCGAAGGCGGGTCTCAGGGCATTGAGAGCCTGACCGGCATCGCCGTCAGCGCGGACGGCACCATCATCGCCACCCACGGACAGCTTGGCGAGGTGGTCGTCGGCCAGATCAATCTTGTTACCTTCGCCAACCCCGAGGGTTTGATTCAGTCGAGCGGCACCTATTTTACCACCTCGGCCAACAGCGGTGAGATGAACTACTGCCAGCCCGGAACCGGCGGCTCGGGCGGTTTGGTCTCGGGTTCGTTGGAGCTTTCGAACGTCGACCTCTCAAAGGAATTCTCGGACATGATTACGACCCAGCGCGGCTATCAGGCCTGCTCGCGTCTGATAACCGTCTCGGATCAGATGCTTGAGGAGCTCGTTAATTTAAAGCGTTAAAAGCATATTTTGCGGCAGCCCTGGGGCTGCTGCCACAGGCGATAAATACGTTTGCCGCCTGTGGCAGCAGACCCAATTAGATTAGTTAAGGAGAATCTTTTGATGATTATGCTGACGAAACTCAACGGCGTCGAGTTTGTTTTAAATTGTGACCACATCGAAACGATTCAAGAAAGCCCTGATACCACGATACACCTCACCAACGGCAAAATATATATTGTTCGTGAAAGTATGCGGCAGATTGTGGAACTGACCACTGCCTACCGCAGAAATATCTTCAGCAAGTTATATAACAACCGAGGTGATTTTGGTGGCTAAGGAAAAGACAGCAAAGCAGCGGGGAGCCAAGAGCAGCTCCTTTGACATTTTAACGCTTATTGGTATTATCGGGGCTCTTGTGCTGATTTTATTCGGTATTGTTTTTGTCGAGGCGCCTAAGGAAAACGCCGCCAATTATGAAGAGGCGATGGAATCTTATAAAATTACCGGGCCTTTCGCAATGAATAAGTTCGGCGGTTTTATCAATTATCCCAGTATCGCGATTACCTTTGGCGGCACCATCGCCGCCTTGATGGTTTCTTTCCCCGTTTCGACCTTTAAAAGAGTGCCAAGCCATTTAAAAATAGCGTTTTTTCCCACCATTTACGATTCCCAAAGCTACATAGCCCAGATTGTCGAATTCGCTAAAGAGGCCCGCTCAAAAGGCCTTTTGTCACTGGAAGATAAGCTTCAGGGGGCCTCCGACCCTTTTTTGAAAAGCAGCCTGATGCTCGTGGTCGACTCGGTCGAGCCCGAAAAGGTGCACGCCCTCTTAGATGCCGAGCTCGGCCATCTTGAGGACCGCCACGCACAGGCCTGCGCCTTTTATGAAAAAGGCGCCGCTTACGCGCCGGGCTTTGGCATGATCGGTACGCTGATCGGCCTGGTTAACATGCTGGCCGATATGTCGGACGCCGCTGCCATCGGCCCTGCCATGGCGACAGCGCTGTTGACAACGCTTTACGGCAGTATGATGGGCAACATCTTTTTTAATCCGATCGCCAATAAGCTGCGCGTCCGCCACGACGAGGAGTTTTTATGTAAAATTCTGATATGCGAAGGCGTTGAAGCCATACAGGCAGGCGAAAATCCCCGTTTTATTGAAGAGAAGCTTCAAATGCTGGTTCTGCAGGAAAAGAAGAAAAGCAAGAAGGGAAAAAAGGGTCAGCGCGGCACCGATGAAACGGACGAATAGATTCTTAGCGTCCGGCAGCGTCTTTAGAAAGGAGGGGGTTTTGTGGCCAGACGTAGAAAAAACACCGGCAGCAGCGGCGGCGGTTATAACTGGATGGACACCTATGGCGACATGGTAACCCTGCTTTTAACCTTTTTTGTTATGCTGTTCAGTATGTCGACTGTCAACGAAGAAAAGTGGGAGATTTTAGTTCGCGCCTTCGCGAAAAATCCAGATGCCGCCACGGCCCAGATTATTCTGGTGCAGCAGGGCGAGGGGGACGATATTGCGCCCGCAAACGGCCTTGCGCCGACTATCGGCAGCAAAACGACCGATAATGAGCTGCCCTCCGATCTCAACCAGCTTTACGAATATCTTAAACAATATGTTGAAGAAAACCAGATGACCGCCTCGGTCTCTATTTCCAAAGACTCTGCAAACAATGTTTACATCCGCTTTGACAACAACATTTTTTTTGATGGCGACAGCTATACTTTGCGCGAAGGCAGCTACCCCATCCTCAATTTTTTGGGCGACTGCCTTAAGAACCTTGAAGATCAGATCTTCGTTACGCGTGTCAACGGCCATACCGCCGCCATCCCCGGCGCCGAAGACTATCATATCAGCGACTGGACCCTCTCGGGAGAACGTGCCAGCCAGGTGGTTATCTACTTTGAAGGAAAGGGTCTTGACCCTAAAAAGCTGATGTGCAACGGTTATGGCAAAAATTTCCCTATCGACAGTAACGACACATCTGAAGGCCGCGCCAAAAACAGACGTGTTGAAATTATGGTGCTCGGAAACTCGTTTGATAAAAACAACCCCGACGACCTTTATGCCATGCTTTCGCATTTGGTCAGGGCTGAGCTTTTTGAAGACAGCGGCAGCGGCTCCGACATTATAAACTCGGACAAATCACATTCCGACGGCAGCATCCCTTCCATCTCCATACCGGAGGGGGAAATAGAAGCCGGCTTTAGCCGGAATGATACATAAATCTACCCATTTGCCAGCGTTTATTTTTTAGACAGGCGGTGAGACCAAATGCCCGAAATTCTCTCACAATCACAAATTGATGCGTTGCTCAAAGGCATGAGCAGTGGTAATATAGATGTCAAGCCCGAGACCCCCGATAAACGGGTTAAGGAATACGATTTCTATTCCCCTAAAAAGTTTACGAAGGAACAGCTGCGAAACGTAGATAGTATCCATGAAAATCTCGCGCGGTTGTTGTCTTCTTACTTTTCAGGTTCGATGCGCATAAATAGTGAGGTGAACCTGCTGCAGGTGGAAGAGCAGCGGTACTATGAGTTTAACAACGCGCTGCCGGATACAGCCCTGATTGGCCTGATGGAGCTCAAGCCAGGCGATAAAAACATTAGTGAATTCACAATGATGTTGGATACTTCCTCCAATCTGGCCTTTTTTATGATAGATCGCCTATTGGGAGGAATGGGATCCGGTGTCATCTTAAACCGTGACTACACCGATATTGAAATAGGTATTATGAGCAGCATCTTTCAAAAGTTCTCAGTGTATATGCAGGATGCCTGGCGCGATTATA
>JAEYOP010000050.1 GCA_023411575.1 Bacillota bacterium
CGCAATAGGCGGATAGGGTGAAGCAAGCGGACAGGACAAAGGAAGCGGATGAGGTAAATAAGGCAAGTTAAAGAAGAAGGGTGAAGGAAAGAACGCGAATGCAGGAACGCCTCAGGGATGAAGCCGACAGGGGCCGCTTGTTTCGATCCTGTTTTAAAGCACCTGCTGCAGTGGTTCTACTCCACCACCAAAGCACAGTTCAGCATAGAAGTCCTGTCTCCCGGGTCTTTTTAGTCGCTCTTCATAACACTCGTACCAAGCAGCTTGGCTTCGAAGCATGAAACAGGATGCTCAACAAGCAGCCCCTGCCGCAACCGGATCCGGCCTTGAGCCCTGCCCGCCCGTCGACCCGCGCGATGCTTCACCTTATCCGCCTACTGCGAACCACCTCAATAATAAAAGTACAGTATCTGCCGGTTGTATCCTTCCACGAACCGGGTTTTATATTTTAGTCGATCTTTAGTAAATTCAGAGAACCGTCAAACCGATATCCGGTTTTTGCTTTCGCGGGGAAGGTTCGTTGCCTATCGCCGTATTGGACGGTGCAGGAGCCATCATGGTCTGCATACAGGAACGCTTCCGTCAACAGACTGTTGTCCCAGGACAGGGAGACTTCAAAGCCACCTCTGGCGCGCAGACCCTTTAGCCGGCCGGAATCCCAGCGCCCCGGCAGCGCGGGCAGCAGACGGAGTACGTCGTCATGGCTCTGGAGCAGGGCTTCCGCGACGCAGGCGGTCAGGCCGGTGTTTCCGTCCAGTTCATATACGTCCGCAAAGGACGGAGCGCCGCGGGTCGGCGGATGCTTTACCATTAAATTGGGGTTGGTCAGGTGCCGCTGCATGGCCTGGATATGCCCGTAAACGGCTTCGCCGTCCTGCAGCCTCGCGGAGTACAGCATCAGCATGGAACGCGCCCAGCCGGTATCCTCCCAGCCCTCGACGGGGGAAAGCCGGCGCAGGATCGTCCGTTTTGCCGCCTGGGCAAGCTCCGGTGTCTTTTCCGTCGTGATCTGGGAAAAGGGAAAGAGAGATAGTAGGTGGCTGGTATGACGGTGCTGATGATCCTGTTCTTCGAAGTCGTGCTGCCATTCCTTGAGCCTGCCGTCATGCCCGATCGCGAAAGGCTGCAACCTGCCGGCCGCGGAGAGCACCCGCTCCAGGAGAAGCCTGCCGTCCTCGTCCAGCCCGTCGTCCTTTTGTTCCAACACGGAGCAGGTTGCCGCATATTCGGCAAAGAGCTCCCGGATCAGCACGATTTCATAGGTTGAGCCCAACGACGCCGTATGTGGCTTTCCGTTCACAAGAAACGAATTTTCCGGGGAAACGGAGGGGCCGCTGGTGAGTGCGCCGGTCTCGGGATCTTCAAACAGATAGTCCAGAAAGAACTCCACCGCTTCCCGGAGGACCGGGTAAGCGCGGGTGAGGAGGAAATCCTCATCCCCGGTAAAGAGATAATGCTCCCACAGGTGGGTAGCGACCCAGACGCCTCCCGTAGGACAGGGGCTGAGATTCACATGCCAGTAGGGCGCCGCAAACCCCCAGGCATTGGAGACCAGCTCCGCGACCCAGCCGTTCAGTCCGTAGGCTTCCCGTGCCGTGAGCCTCCCGGAGGGCACCAGGCGTTTCTCGATCCAGTGGAACAGGGGAAGGTGGCATTCCGGCAGGTTGGCTACTTCCGCCGGCCAGTAGTTCATCTGGGTGTTGATATCCAGGTGCATGTCGCAGGTCCAGCCGATGCGGGAGGCGACGGAGTCGTTCCAGACGCCCTGCAGATGGGCTGGGAGGGGCGAATTTTCCCTGGAGGAGGAAAGCAGCAGGTAGCGCCCGTACTGGAACATCAGTGCGGAAAGGGCCGGATTTTCGCCGCCGTTTTGAACCTGTTCCAGCAGGATATCCGTAGGGATTGAGTAGTCCGGCTCCCTTCCCAGGGTGAGTGCGACCCTTCCGAACAAACGGGCGAAGTCGTTGCTGTGTGCTTCCAACAGCTCTTCATAGGTAAACCCGGATGCGTTTTCAATACGTTCCAGGCACCGTTCGGCCGGATCGTGGCCGGAGAAATCCGTATCTATGGCAAGGAGCAGGAGCGCGCCGTCCGCCTCCGAAAGCTCCAGGCCGTTCCGATCTGCCGTCTCCCGCAGCTTGCCGTCCGTAAGGATGCGCAGGCGCCCGTGGCAGACTGCGCCGGTTTTTCCGTCGCTGTGCATGGATTCGTAGGCATTGCCATCCAGCAGCAGGTCACCGTTGGAATCGACTCTGACCCGGCGGGGATTTTCGCCGCCGTCCAGGGAAAAGGTCAAATGGAGCTTTCTCGCGCCGGAGGCGGTGAAGCGCAGAACAAGGACCTGGTGGGGGTTGGAGATAAAGGCCGCCCTGCGGTATTGTGTGCCGGAAATAGTGTAGCTGACTTCGGCAAGGGCATTGTTCAGCGTAAGACTCCGCTGATATTCTTGGAGCAAATTCTGTGTGCCCGGCGCACGGCCGCCGTCCTGTCCTCCGCAAGAATGTCCTTCGAAAGAATGCCTCTCGCCGTCCTGCCCTCCGCAAAAATGTCCCTCGCAGAAATGTCTTTCGTCGCGAATGCGGAGATTCCCGAAGGGCAGGTTTGTTCCGTAGTTCAGACGTTTGCCGATGAAGCCCTCCAGCAGTCCTCTGCCGGCTTCGTAGTCCTTTTCCAGGTAAGCCTGCCGTGCTGCGCGGAACGCCCCGGCGGCGCCCTCCTGGTTGTTTTTCGTCGAAGCCTCGCCGGAGAAGCAGGTGCTTTCCGACAGCTCCACGGTGTCCGCCCACGGATCGCCGTATACCATCGCCCCGATCCTGCCGTTTCCCAGGGGAAGGGCCTCCTGCCACCGGAGGGCAGGTTTGGCATACCAGAGCCGGAGGGGGCTTTGGCCGCTGCATTGTCTATTGTTCGATATGTTCATGTTATATGTTCTCCTGTACTGAAATAGTGTCATTCCTGCTGCGGCTCTCCGCTACTGTCCCGGAAATGGGCAGGGCTTTTCCCGGTCAGGGTTTTAAAAATGTGGCTGAAATGATATTGGTTCGGATAGCCTACCAGCTCGCCGACCACCTTGATGGAAAGGTCCTTCCGGTGGAGAAGCAGGTGCTTCGCCTTGTTTATGCGCAGGGAAATCAGGTATTTTGAAGGATTTTCCCCCGTATGCTTTGTAAAAATCCGGCTGAGATAGGAGGCGTTAAAGTTGAAATTCTGTGCGATTAAATCAAAATTGATTTCCTGGGTGTAATGCTCCTTTATATAGAGCTCCACCATGTTCACGATTTCCTCGGGGGAATAGCTCTGCCGGTCGGCCAGCTTCAGCTTGTGCGCGTTGAGCTCCCCGGTCTGGGCGTTCAGGCGGATGTAAAGCCTGTTCATCGTCTCCGTCAGCGTTTCCTTTTTGATCGGCTTGAGCAGGTAGTCCCGGACCTCGAACCGCAGGGCCTGCTGCGCGTAGCTGAATTCATCGTAGCCGGTGATGATGATTTTCTCCATGTGGGGATACCGGGCGTAGACCGTGTTTGCCAGCTCCAGCCCGTTCATGACGGGCATCATGATATCGGTGACCAGTACGTCGGGGGAGAGCTTTTCGATCAACTCCAGCGCCGTTTTGCCGTCCTGGGCCGTTCCGATCACCCGGAAGCCCGTACCGGGAGCGCCGATCTTTTTTACAATGCTGTTCAGGATCAGTTCCTCATCTTCCGCCACAATGACGGTATAAATCTGTTCATTTTCCATGAATATCCCCCCCGATTGTCACCAGAGCCCCTCCAAAGGGATTTTCCGCTATGCTGAAAATCATCTGGTTTTTGTAGACCAGCTTGAGCCGGATATAGATGTTCAGCAGTCCCATGCCTTCCAGCTCCAGACTCGGCAGCAGCCCTCCCCGGTCTATTTCTTTTATTTTTTCGTTGATTGCGTCCAGTTTCTCCTTGTCAAAGCCGTCGCCGTTGTCCTCCACATTGACGATCCAGTAGCTGTTGCTGATATAGCCGTATATCCTGATATTCCATGGCGGCTCCTTGTGGGTGGCGTACTTGATCGCGTTTTCCACCAGGGGCTGTATCATGAGCTTCGGGATCGCCACGTCCCGGATGTCGTCGTCAAATTCGACCGAATAGGATAGTTTCTGCCCATAGCGGAATTTCATGCAGGCGAGGTACTTTTCCGTATAGTCCAGTTCCTTGGTGATTTCCACCAGCCCGGAGCTGTCGGAAGAGATGTATCGCAGCATATCCGAGACATAGCCGCTCATTTCGACGATCTGGTTCTCCATGCTTTCCTCCGCCATGACGCTGATCGTCGCCAGGGAATTGTACAGGAAGTGGGGATTCATCTGGGACTGCAGCGCCAGCATCTTGGACTGCATTTCATGCTGCTGGGACAGCAGCAGCTCCTCCATGGAGTTTTTCAGCTTGGCGTTCATTTTATAGAAGGCCTGGTGCAGTTCGTCCAGCTCCTCCAGGCCGCTGTCGAGCTCGGCGGGGATCGCCGGGGACGGCTCCTGCAGGTCGATGGACCGGATGCTCCTGCGCAGCTTTGCGATGGGCTTGGTGTATTTCTTGGCGGCAAAGAAGGAAAACATCAGGGCGAGGAACAAAATCAGCACCGCCACCGGGAAAACCATCCGGGTGAAGGAAAAGATGGGGGACAGCAGCTCTTTTTCCGAGGTGACGACCATGACCAGCCAGTCCGTGTAATTCGAATACTTGTAGACCAGGAGTTCCCTGCTTCCGTCATCCGGGTTCGTAACGTTCAGCCGGGAGCCGCTGTTTTTTCCGCTTTTGCTGTAATAATCGAAATAGTAGGCCGGAGTGCCGTTCCGGTCCCCGGTCAGCGGGTAGAGCAATTTGCCGGCCTGGTTGTAGACATAGACGCGTTTGCTGGATTTGCTGCTTTTGCCGTACTCTTCGATGTTCTTAAAGATGCTTTCGTAATACTGCTTGACTTCCACGATTCCCTGGGGAACGCTGTTGCTGTCGTAATACACCCTGCTGAGGGAGATATAGTAGTTGTCCCTGCTGCGGGCCATTATGGAGGACAGGTCAGGGTCCTTGAGGGGCTCCGTGATGAACTTCCGCCCCTTGTTTGCCATAACCTCGCCATACCAGGCCATATCGCTCACCCGGACGTTCTTTTGCCTGTTTTCGAAGCCCGTACCGAACCGCTTTCCGTTGAAATCGTAGAGATAAATCTGCTGCACGGGCATGGACGGGCCGTTGATGGCAACCAGCATCTCGATCAGGTCCTTCGAGGCGTCGTATTCCATGGCCTGCTCCTGCTCGGAGCCGCTGCTTTCCGCATCCTGCCGGCTGCTGTCGGTGACGTATCGGGAAAATTTGTTCTTGATCAGGTTGGAATAGCAGATATTCATGGACACCCGGTCCATATTCTGTATTTCCGTGTCCAGCTTTTCGAGGAAGGAGCGGCTCAGGGTGTCGATTTCTTCGAAGGCCCTGCTTTTAAGCGTATTGGAGCCCCAGAGATAGAAAAAGGCCACAAACACGATCAGGACAATCACGATGATCAGGGAATAGGTCAGAAATAAATTGGACTGTATGGTTTTGGATTTTCCAGCCATGGTTGTCCTCCACTCGACGGTTGATTTTTCAGCTATGTAAGATAATAATGGTCTGGGTCGGTAAAAAAAACGCAAATAACAAGTCTTTTTTTTACATGGCAGCCGACCCGGATTATTCTTAAAATAAAAAGTGAAGGGACATAAAAATTGTACATCAAAGGATGTTTGCTGTCAAACGGAATCCACCGGGCAGCCGGATCAAGCGGGCGCGACGGGAAACATCCGATGGGGTGCGAAAAAAAGATTGGGAGGAAAATACATGAAAAGGTTTTTGGCGGTAGTTCTTGCACTAGGGCTTCTTGTTACTGCATTTGCGGGCTGTGGAAACACGGGCAAGACGGCGGAGCCGGCATCGACGGCGGCGGTCCAGCCGACGGAATCCGCGGCGCCGGCGGAATCCGCAACGGAACCCGTTCCGGCAAAGAAGGATGTTACCATTTCCTACATGTTAAGCCAGGGCTGGCTGGAAGATTCGGAAAAGGAGCTCGGCGATAAATTTGCGGCCGAGACCGGCATCAAGGTGGACTATCAGGTCATTCCGTCCGCGCAATACTTCAACGTATTGTTGACGAAGCTGAATGCAGGCGAATGCACCGACATATTCGCCTCCCAGAGCGGCAAGTTTGACATCGTGTCGCAGTTGAACATCGAGAAGAACGCGGTGGACCTGACCGGAGCGGAATGGATCCAGCGGATGGATCCCCTGGTAACGGAGCAGGTTTCCGCAAACGCTAAGGTATACGGCCTTACCATCTGGGATACTTCCCCGAGCTTCCCCATCGTGTACAACAAGAAAATATTCGAAAAACTGGGGCTGAGCATTCCGAAAACCTATGAAGAATTCAAGAATGCCTGCACAAAAATATTGGAATCCGGCGTGACGCCGATTTACGAGCCCGTGGCCGACGGCTGGCATCATGTGCTGTGGTTCCCGGACATCGGACCCCGGTTTGAGGAAGCCGAACCCGGCCTGGTTGACAAGCTGAACAGCAACCAGACGACGTTTGCGGACTCCAAGATCATGGAGGAGGCCCTGACCCAACTGCAGGAAATGGCCAAGCTGGGCTTCTTCGGAAAGAATTACCTTTCCGCGACGGGAGCCGATACGGAAAACAATCTCGGCACCGGCAAATACGCCATGGCCCTCTCCGGCCTGAGCACCCCCGCCAGGATTCATGAAGCGGTGCCGGAAGCAAACGCGGAAGATTTCGGATACTTCGAAATACCGCTGGCAGACAACCAGATTCTCTGCATGCAGCCCTCCGGGCCCAGCAGATTCATTTACTCCGGCTCCAAATATATTGAAGAAGCCAAGGCTTACTTCAACTATATCACCAAGCAGGAAAACCTCCAGGAATACTTCATCGACAAGGACGACAAAAAGGCGAACCTCTGCTTCAGCGGCGTGAAGAACGAGCTGACGGAAGAAATGAATACGTTCCTGAATTCCTACGAAAAGAAGGGAACGTACCTCCAGATCCAGGTGAAATACCTCAATCCCCAGTGGATGGATATCGGCAAGGATCTGTCCGCCATGTTCACCGGCTCCATGACCCCCAAGGACGTCCTCAAGAGCATAGACAAGAGAAGGGCGGACCAGGCGAAGGCAGCAAAAGATCCCGCATGGGGCAATTAACGAATCCGGCGGACGTTCTGCCAGGATAATCAACTATGACAATAGCCCGGTAGGGTAAAGCCTATTGGGCTATTGTCAATACTACAGGAGTGTCTCTATGAAAAAGAACACCTACCCCTTTTATTTCGCGGTCGGCGCCCTGGGCCTGTACCTGCTGCTGTTCGTCATTCCGGGCATCATGGGAATTCTGTATTCCTTTACGGACTGGAGCAGCTACAGCAGGGAAATCAATTACGTTGGCCTGGAAAATTTCAAAACGGTTTTCTCGCCGGATGAGCATTTCATGTCCTATATTTTAAACACCCTGCGGTTCACGGGCGTCACGGTCGTTGTCAAGACGCTGCTGGGCCTGGCTTTCGCGCTGCTTTTGTGCGAGGGGATCAAGGGCAAGGATTTTCACCGGGCGGTCATTTTCATGCCGGCCATCCTTTCTGTTTTGATCACGGGGCTGATTTTCAAATCCATTTTAAACCCGGAATACGGCCTGCTGAACGAATTTCTAAGGCTGATCGGGCTGGGGGCCCTGGAGCAGCAGTGGCTCACGGATGTGCGCATCGCGCTGTACTCGATTATGGCAGTGGATACCTGGAAGGGCATGGGCTATATTATGACCATCCTGCTGGCCGGGCTGCAGTCCATTCCCCGGTCCTACTATGAAGCATCGGATATCGACGGCGCCAACTACTGGGGAAAGCTCCGGTATGTTACCCTGCCCATGCTGATGCCTTCCATCACGGTGACGACCGTGCTCAATCTCCTGCACGGGCTGAAAGTATTCGACATCGTCTACGTCCTGACGAACGGCGGTCCGGGCTACGTTACGGAAGTCCTGTATACGTCGGTGTTCAAGGAATTCTCCCTTGGAAAATACGGACTGGGTACCGCGGTATCTTCAGTTTTATTCATATTCATGATCGTCATAGGGTACTTTGTGATCCGCCTGATGAGCAGAGAGGAGGTGGACGCCTGATGAAAAGCAGAAAGTTCCTGATCGGCGTTTTAAAAAATCTGGTTGCCTGGCTGACCAGCGCCATTATGATTATTCCGCTGCTGCTAATCCTGATCAACTCGTTGAAGGACAAATATGCTTCGGCTTCCATGAGCATCCATCTGCCGAAGGCGTACCATTTTGAAAATTACCTGATCGTCATTAAAGACGGGAAACTGGTAGGCTCTTTCTTCAACAGCATGTTCTACGCGGGAACGTCGATGATCCTGTGCGTGATGCTGTCCTGTATGGCGGCGTATGTATTCAGCAGAAACAAGACCAGGCTGAACAAGGCCCTTTATTTCTTTATCATCATGGGGATCGCCATGCCGATCAACTACGTTTCCCTGACCAAGGTCATGCAGATGACCCACCTGATGAATACCATGATTGGACTGGCGCTGCTTTACACGGCTTTGCAGATTCCCTTCAGCGTGTTCCTTGTTTACGGTTTTATCGGCACGGTGCCCAGGGATCTGGACGAGGCCGGCATCATCGACGGCTGTAGGCCGCTCAGGCTGTTCTTTTCCGTCATCCTGCCCCTGCTCAAGCCGGTGGTGGTGACAGTGATGGTGCTGAACTTCATGACGTCGTGGAACGATTTCACCATGCCGCTGTACTATTCCAACAGCGCGTCAAAATGGCCGATGACCCTTGCGGTGTACAACTTTTTCGGCCAGTTCGAGTCCCAGTGGAACCTGGTCAGCGCGGATATCGTCCTGACGAGTCTGCCGGTAATTATCATCTATCTGTTTGGACAAAAGTATATCATTTCGGGAATGACCGCCGGATCTGTCAAGGGATAGACGGCGATACGAAACAGGTTCTAAGGGAAAGGACGGTCGGGACATGCTTTATAAAGAGGATTGGGACAAATCGAAGGAGCGGCTGACGGCGCTCTGGGAGAATGAAATAGTGGATCGCTGCTGCGTTTCGGTTATTGCGCCGAAAAAGGGCAGTCAGTGGAAGTTCGGGCCGATGCCCGATTCGCAGGACGAGCTTTTCCGGTTTTACATGGACGGCGAGCGGATCCTGGAGAGGGAGACGAAAAAGTTTGAAAACATGTATTTCGGGGGCGACGGCTTTCCCATCGTCTGGACCAACTTCGGAACCGCCGGGCACGCCAAGTATTTCAAGGGCAGCAGCTTCAAGTTCGCCAAGGACACGGTCTGGTTCAAGCCGGTGATCGAGGACTGGGAAAAGGACCGGCTGGTGTTTGACCCGGAGGCCGAAATCCTGAAGATGGAGTATGAAACCATGCGGTTCCTGTCGGAGCAGGGGAAGGGAAAATTCTTCGTTTCCATGCCGGACAACTGCGGCGTGCTGGACGCGCTGGCGCACCTGCGGGGTACGGACAACCTGCTGTTTGACCTTATAGAAGAGGCGGACAATGTGAAAGCCTCTGCGGCGGCCATCCAGGAAGCCTTGAAGGAGGCCAGCCTCAAGCAGTTCGACATCATCCGGGAAAACAACGACAACGGCAGTACCCACGGCTGGATGATGACCTGGTCCAAAGGGCGGCACATGCAGCTTCAGGTCGATTTTTCCGTCATGATTTCCCCGGAGATGTACGGGGAGTTTGCCATGCCGGAGCTGGAGTTCATGACCGAGTGGCTGGACAACTCCATTTACCATCTGGACGGACAGGAGCAGATCCGCCACCTGGACAAAATCCTGTCCCTGAAGCGGTTGAACATGATCCAGTGGACGCCTGTGGCGGGGCAGCCTCCGACTTCCGATTTCATCCCCGTGCTGCAGCGGATCCAGAAGGCCGGGAAAGGACTGGTGCTGATCCCGAAGAAAAACGAAATTGAGAAGCTCCTGACAGGACTTTCGTCCAGGGGGCTCATTCTTGTGGTCAACGACGCGGAAGACGAGGACGAGGCGCGCGCAATCGTAAAAAGGGTGGCCGAGCTGACCCATGAATAAGGGTCCAGGTCATACAGGACAGAAACCGATGAAAACGGATAATGAAATGCGGATGGAAGCTCAGCCGAAGCTCCGGGAGATGACCGGAGCCGAATTGAAATCCATGCTCAAGAGCAGCATTCATTTTAAAAGCCTCGGCGGGGTAAAGCATCCCGGACTCCGGCTGAGCGACGAGGATCTGAAATGGTGGCGGGACGCGAAGCTGGGTTTGTTCCTCCACTGGGGCCTCTACTCGATTTTGGGCAGGGGAGAATGGGTCATGCACAACGAAGGGATTCCGGTCCCGGAGTATGAAAAGCTGGCCGGGGAGTTCCGCCCTCGGCATTTTGACGCCGACCGGTGGGCAAAGCTGGCCCGGGACGCCGGAATGAAGTATATGGTCCTGACCGCCCGGCACCACGACGGGTTTTCCCTCTGGGGCAGCCCCGGCAGCTACCGGGGGTTTACCAGCATGAATTCGGCGGCGAAGCGCGACATAGTCGGAGAGTACACGGAAGCCTGCCGCAGGGCGGGGCTGAAGGTGGGGCTCTATTATTCCCCCATGGACTGGAGGTTTCCCGGGTATTTCAAGCCCCGGGAGCTGCCGGAGAGCGCCCTGAGGATGAAGCAGCAGGCCTATGACCAGGTGGAGGAGCTTGTGAGCCGGTATGGAAAAATCGATATCCTATGGTATGACGGCGCGTGGCTGGCGCACCAAGGGAGCGACCCGGACGGCGCATGGCTGTGGGAGCCCGTGAAGCTGAACCAGATGGTCCGCCGGTACAATCCGAAGACGGTGATTAACCCGCGTTCCGGCTGGGAAGGGGATTTTTACTGCGACGAGGGTTCCCATGAGATCACGGGCGGAATCCTTCCCGTACCCTGGGAAAAGAATCTCTGCATTTGCAGCGGGCGCTCCTGGGGCTGGATTCCGGAGGACCCGGTGATGCCCTTCGACGACGCGGTCCGGATGCTGGTCAATGTTTTTGTCCGGGACGGCAATGTGCTGCTGAATGTGGGGCCCGACCGGGATGGCGTCATTCCGGAGGCTGCCGCGGAACGGCTGGAGGAAATCGGCGAGTGGATGGGGCAGTACGGCGAAAGCATTTACGGCACCCGGGGCGGACCCTTCCAGCCGGTAGACTATGTTTACGGAAGCACTTATGCGGGGGACCGGATTTATGTTCATATCCTGGACTGCGAAGAATTTGCAAAGCTGGAGCTTCCGCCGCTCCCACGGAAGGTAATCCGCTGCCGGCTGCTGGATGGAGAGAGCATCCCGTGCGTTCAAGGCGATTCGTGGATCAAGCCGGTTGTGCCCTGCAGGGAGAAAAAGCCGGACACGGTAATTGTCCTGGAACTGGACGGGCCGGTGGAGACCGGACCGGCCGAGAAGATCACCTTTACGGGGAAATAGAGAACCGGAAGGGACAATGCAAGGTGGAAGGGAAGCCTTATGCAGTATTATGGAGTATCCTATTACCCGGAGCACAAAACCGGAGAGGAAATTCGCAAGGACATCGCGTTGATGGCAGAGGCCGGCATCAATACCGTGCGGATGGGTGAATTCGCCTGGTGCAGGTTGGAGCCGGCGGAGAGCCGGTACGAATTCGAATGGCTGGACCGGGTGGTCGAAGCGCTGGGCCGGGAAGGGCTCTTCAGCATTATTTGCACTCCGACGGCCTGTCCGCCGGCTTGGCTGGTGGAAAAGCACCCGGCGGTCCTGTACCGGGACAACCGCGGTATGGTCAGGCCCTTTGGCGGCCGGAGGCACTATTGCTACAACAATGATACGTACCGGGAATATTGCGAAAGGATCGCGGAAGAGATCGGACGGCATTATGGGGACAACAAATATGTGATCGCCTTCCAGATCGACAATGAGCTGGCCCAGGAGGGAACCGGCCGGTGCCACTGCGAAGCCTGCACGGGGAAATTCCGGCAATGGCTTGAAGACAAATACGGGGATATAAAGAACCTGAATGCGTCCATGGGCACCATCTTCTGGGGACAGGAGTACGACCGCTTTGAACAGATTCCCTTGCCGATCGGCACCATCGAAACGGACGCCCAGGAGGCGATAAGGGCTTATTATGAGAATCCGTCGCTGCGCCTGGATTACGAACGGTTTTGCAGCGATTCCTATATTGATTTTCAAAATCTTCAGAAAAATGCGCTGAAAAGACGCGCCGGGCAGACCGTCACGACCAACGCAACCGGGCTTGCCACCAACAGCATCGATTATTACCGGGCCTTCCGGGAGCTGGATGTATACGCGTACGATTTTTATCCCGGCCTGCGGGACGGCAAAATCAGTTCCTTCAGCTATTCCTTTGCCCGGGGGATCCAAAACCGGAAATTCTGGCTGCTGGAGTTTGTTTCCGGCGGCGGGCACCGGCTGAACGGCTCAGGCAGGCTGCAGCCCTATCCCGGGGCGCTGAAGCAGGCGGTGGTCCACGCTTTTGCGTCCGGGGCGGAGCTTCTCTGCCATTTCCAGTTCAAAACCTTTCCCTTCGGGGCGGAGCAGTTGAATTACGCCATTGTGGATCTCGACGGGATACCCGGCCGGAGGTATTATGAGATGAAAGACACCATGGCCGAGCTCAGGAGCCTCGGTGCCCTTCTCGACAGTTCGGAGGTCGTAAACAGGGCAGCGATCTGCTTTAACTACGACGCTCTATGGTCCACGCGGATCAAGCCGATCAACCGGGAAAGCTTTGATTATCTGGCCTACTGCGAGGAATTTCATGAGGCGTTTGTCCGGCTGGGCATTGGGGCGGATGTGGTTCCCTTCGGCCAGGACCTGGGGAAATACCGGCTTGTAGTTGTTCCGGCACCGTTTGTAATAGGGGAGGAGTTCAAGGCCCGACTGAAGGAATATGTAAAACAGGGTGGCATTGTGGTTTCGACCTTCCTGGCGGGGGCGAAGAGCAGCTGCAATGTAGGCCTGGCCGAAAGTCTGCCCTGCGGTCTGACGGATTTGTTCGGTCTGAGGGTTTCCGAGGTGGAGCCTGTTTTTAAACAGACGGAGGCGGTGGTCCGTTTACAGTTGGACGGCGTGGAGTATTCCGGGGGCAACAAATACTGGACCGAAGTGCTGGAACCGGACACGGCCGAACTGGCAGGCGTTTATGGCGATACGTTCCGAAAAGGGCAGGGCGTTATTGGAAGGAATTCTTATGGCGGCGGAAAGGCGTATTATATCGGCACGGGGCTTGAGGAAAGCCTGCTGATGCCTCTTCTCCGCCACCTTGCTGCGGAAGCGGGCATAAAGCGGGCGCCCTTTGCATTTCCCGACGGGGTGGAGGTCATTGAGCGGCAATATCAGGGCAGAAGCTTGTATTTCCTTTTCAATTTCCTCCAGGAGGACGTGACGGTCGAACTGTTGGGGAACCATACCGATCTTCGGAATACTGTCGCCGTATCGGGCAATATTGTTATCAATCCCAAGGACTTTGCTGTTATACTATAAAGGGAAAACGAGGATTCATTTTCTTATACTTCCGGAGGGGTTATGTTAGAGGCTGTTAAAGGACCAAGAGCCACGGTTACAAGTGTTTGCAGGAAGGACGATTTCCTGCTTCTGGAGACGGAAAACGGGAAAATCAAGCTGGAGCCCTACAGCGACTCCATCATACGGATCGTTTATACCCTCTCGGAGGACTTTTTCCATAGCGGGGGGCCCGTGACCCTGTCCGGTAAAAGAGGCTGTGAGTGGGAGTTTGCCGAGGAGGCTTCCGAAATAATCCTGACGACGGGGCGTTTAAAGCTGGTGATCGATAAACAGACCGGCGCCCTGTCCTATTACAACAAAGACGGGCGGCTGCTGGTGAAGGAACCGGCCTACGGAGGCAAAACGCTGGAAAGGTTCGATTCCTATAAAGCGGTCCTCGACGAGGAAAGCGTTACGGAGAAAATTGCTACGCCGGATGGCTTCAAGGAAGTTGTCCGGGAGGCAAAAAAGGAATTCTACAAAACGTTGTATCACACGCGCCTCGAGATGCAGTGGGCCGACGGGGAGGCGCTCTACGGCCTGGGCCAGCAGGAGGAGGGAAGCCTGAACCTGCGAGGGACCCGCCAGTACATCCATCAGGCCAATATGAAGGCGGCCATGCCGGTGCTGGTCTCCACCCAAGGATACGGCATTTTATTCAATACCTGTTCGCCCCTCATCTTCAACGATAATGAATACGGCTCCTACATCTACAACATAGCGGCCAATGAGATGGACTTCTGTTTTCTCTACGGCGAAAGCCTCGACGGGGTGGTGGACGGCTGCCGCACCCTGTCCGGGCGGGCAGTCATGCTGCCCAAATGGGCCTTCGGATACATGCAGTCCCAGGAACGCTACGAGAGCCAGCAGGAACTCCTGGACACCGTCCTGGAGTACCGCCGCCGGAAAATTCCCCTGGACTCCATCGTACTGGACTGGCAGTCCTGGGAGGAGGGAATGTGGGGACAGAAAAGCTTCGATGCGGGCCGTTTCCCGGATGTGCCCCGGATGATGGACACCCTGCATGAAAACGGCGCCCGGCTCATGATCTCCATCTGGCCGAATATGAATGAAAAGACGGCGGATCACCGGGAGATGAAAGAAAGGAACCTGCTGTTCCCCAAATCGGACATCTACGACGCATTCCGGAAGGAGGCGCGGGAATTGTACTGGAAGCAGGCTTACGAAGGTCTTTTTTCCAAGGGGATCGACGCCTGGTGGTGCGATTCCAGCGAGCCCTTTACCCCGGAATGGAATTCCCCGGTCCGGCCGGAGCCCGATCAGAACTTTTATCGCTTCCATGAGACGGCCAAAAACTATATTGCCGAAGAAAATACCAACGCCTTTCCCCTGGTCCATTCCATGGCCGTCTATGAAGGGCAGAGAAGCGTTACGGACCGCAAGCGCGTCGTCAATCTTACCCGGAGCGGCTATACCGGCCAGCAGAAGTATGGGACCATCGTCTGGTCGGGAGATACCAGTGCGAAATGGGCTACGTTGAAAAAACAGATTCCGGCCGGCCTGAACTTCTGTGCGGCGGGAATGCCCTACTGGACCATGGATATCGGCGCTTTCTTTGTCAAGCGGGGCAACTTCTGGTTCTGGGACGGAGAATACGAAGACGGCTGCGAGGATATGGGCTATCGGGAGCTGTACACCAGATGGTTCCAGTATGGAGCCTTTCTGCCGGTCTTCCGCTCCCACGGGACGGATACCCGGCGCGAGGTATGGCGGTTCGGGGAAAAGGGGGATATGTTCTATGACGCCCTTGTAAAGTTCATCGAGCTGCGCTACCGGTTGCTGCCCTATATTTATTCTATGGCGGGAATGGTCACTCTCCGGAATTATACGATGCTGCGCATGCTGGCCTTTGACTTTGCGCAGGACCCGAAGGTACTCGATGTAAAGGACCAGTTCCTGTTCGGCAGCGCGATCATGGTTTGCCCGGTCACCCGGCCCATGTATTATGTCCACAATTCTGTACCCCTTGAGAATGTGGATAAAACCAGGGAGGTTTATTTACCGGCCGGCGCGGCCTGGTATGATTTCTGGACCGGCCGGAAGCTGGACGGCGGACGGGTCGTCACGGCGGAGGCGCCCATTGATACAATGCCCCTCTACGTGAGGGCGGGCTCCATCCTTCCAACGGCCGAGGTGGCTCAGCACAGCGGCGCGAGCTCAAACAGCGAATTGAGGCTCCTGGTCTACCCCGGAGCCGATGGCGCCTTTACTATTTATCAGGACGAGAACGACAATTACAACTATGAAAAAGGGGAGTACGCCCTGATCGAGTTGAACTGGGACGACGCTTCTTCCGCTCTGACCATCGGGAAAAGGAAGGGCGCCTATGCGGGAATGCCGGAAACGATCCGTTTCACCGTGGAGGTCATCGGCGGGGAGACCCGCAGCGCGGTTTATTTGGGAGAAGAGATGAGCATAAGATAACAATCGCCTCCAGCAGGCGGCAACGAAGAAGAGGCACCATGCAGGCTGCCTCTCCGGAGAATGCGGCATACGGGCTGTATCGCCGGGGAATACTGAAATCGGCACAACCGGGGAACAGGAGAACGGGGGAAGAGGCTCACCTTATCAAAATGGCTCGTGCCGGAGCCGCCTCGGTTCCGCAAATTTTAAGCGGAAGCGCAATCAATTGATAGGCGCCTTCCTCTATTCCGGAGAGCCGGAGTCCTTCCAGGATGACGATCCCGCTTCCCAGCAGGGTCTTATGGGTTTCATGGCCGGGCTGGGCCCTTTCGATTCCGAGGGAATCGATACCGACTCCGCTTATGCCGAGTTCCTTGAGATAGCGGGCGCCGGAAGCCTCCAGATAGACGAACTCCGGATCGTATCCCGGGCCGGCGGAATTCTTCGTTTTGAGAAGGACAAAGGCGCCAAGCTTGATTTCCTTGCCGCGAAGGTCTGCGGCCGTTATTTTTCCGACCGCCTTCGTCAAATCCAGGACAATGCATTCCGTGACAAATCTTGCGATGTCATACCCTTCCATGGTATGTCCGCCCTGGAGCATATGAAGAGGCGCATCAATATGGGTGCCGGTGTGCATATCCATATCGATACGGGTTTCATAATAATTACCCGAGGTATAATCCTTGCTGACAGTTAAGACAGGTTTTTTATCCTGCTGATTGCCATAAACCGCAATGTTTTCGTCTATGGACATGGAGATATCATAAATTTGCATGACAGCGACGACCTTTCCATTTAGCGGATTTGCAAAAAGTCGTTTCAATCCATGTGACGGCTTGTTGCAATGCACTCATATATCCGATTGTAGCAGATTTCTTCCGCCGTGACCAGCTTTCCCGAAAAGGTCGGCCAGCCTCAACCGGAAACATCCGGCACGGGGTTTTGCTGTCACAAAATCTATTAGGTATACATAATTATGGTATATATTAGATTATGTAAAAGGGTGGATTTTCTTGGCAAATACAATAACCCTCGCCGTAGTTGTTCTCAATCATACCAATGAGGAAATGATACTGGAAGAGAGGGACCTGGAGAGCGGAAAATGGATCGACCGGCCCGAAAGCATTCCAAGCGGGGAAGAAAGCGATTTTATCACCGGCGGCGGGCAGTGCGGCGGCATCGCGGGGCTGGTCCGCTGGCGGAGCGAAAGAACCGGCAGCGAGTTCACCATCTCCTTCAACAAGCCGGTCCGCGGCACCACGCGGTTTTCCGTCAATACGTCGGACCAATACCGGTATACCATCTCCGGCGATCCCCTGGACAGACATGCCCTTGTCCGCGTATCGTTCTACAGGCAGGGACTTGAACTGCCGGAACTGCCGGTATTACCGGAATTGACGGAGCTGGACATACCGGGGTTTTAAAATCAGAATCGGGAGAGTAAGCCCGTTTCCTCAAGCTTGTGGTTGAGCATGTCGATAAACCCGTCCAATTGGTCGAAGGAGAATTCGCCGTTCGATACCTGGACCGCATTCCTCAAGGCCATATAGAACAGGGAGCGCTCAAGCTCCCTGGCGTTTACCACTTCGCCCCCGGTCACTCCGAACTGCCGCAGGAGGGCGTTCAGCCACTCGTCTACCGTTTCCCTCAGCACGGCAATGTTTTGCAGCTCTCCCAGGGTCGTATTCCGGTGGATCTTTCCATATCGCCTGTTGGACTCCGTTATTTCGACGGTTTCCCTCCATTCGATGCAGCGGGAGGATCTTCCGATTTCCAGGGCGTTTTTGCCTGTGGCATAGACAAATTCCTTTTGCCGAACGTCGTAGTACATAAACTCGCGGACGGAGAGGGTGAAAGCTACCTCGGCGGACTCCCCGGGCCTCAGAGCTACCTTGCGGAAGGCGATAAGGCGCCGGACAGGCTGTATGGCAGCGTTTTCGTTCAAGCCGGCGTAAACCTGGACGATCTCTTTTCCGTCGAAGGCTCCCGTATTGGTTACCTTTAAGGCAACCCGGAAATGCTCTCCCGACCGCTCCACCCTGAACGCGCCGTAGGCAAATTCCGTATAGGACAGCCCGTGTCCGAAGGGGAACAGCACGTCCAATCCTTTTTTATCATAATATCGGTAGCCTGTAAAAATGGATTCCCCATATTCTACCCGGGTGCTGTCGCCCCTGTGCAGGTAGGATGGGGTGTGGGAGAGCTTTTCGGGATAGGTTTCCGTCAGCTTGCCGCTGGGGTTGGCTTTCCCGGAAAGGATGTCCGCCAGCGCTTTCCCGGCGCCCTGCCCGGACAGGTGCATCTGGAGGACGGAGTCCACGCTTCCGATCCAGGGCATTTCAACCGCGGAGCCGGTCTGGAGGACGACGACCAGTTCCTTCCCAAGCCGGGAAAGCCGCCGGATCAGATCGTCCTGGCATCGAGGCAGCCTCAGGCTTTCCCGGTCGTAGCTTTCGGCTTCGGCGAAGCGGGGCAGGCCGGCGAAGAAGATGATTTTATCGGCGTTTTTCGCTGCGGCGACTGCTCTTTCGGCGAGTGCTTCGTCCATCTCGCCATCCTCGCGCTCCGCCTCGCCGTCCCCGGCCCGGTAGCCGGGTTCAAAGGCGTATTGCAGGCCCGCTCTCGCAAGCTCCTCCGGGATGGAGTCCACCGACACGGGATGGACCCTGGAGGAGCCGTTTCCCTGTATTACGGGGCTGGTCATCCGTTCCCCCACGAAGAGTATTTTTTCCTCCGGCTTTACCGGCAGGGAGCGCCGCTGGTTTTTCAAAAGGACGAAGGATTCCGCCGCCGCCTTCCGGGCGAGCTGGTGGTGCTTGCCGTAATCCGCCCTTTCCGGCTTCTTCCGCGTATTATCGCATTTCTTCATCAGGCCGATGATATTGTTCACCGCCCTATTTACGGCGTCTTCGTCCAGCTTTCCGTTCGTATACGCCTCCTTCAGCAGATGGAAGCTCAAATCGCCGACGGAGGGCATTTCCAGGTCCAGGCCACTGTGGATGCTTTGAACGATATCGTTTACGGCGGACCAGTCCGAAACCACCAGACCGTCATAGCCCCACTCCTTTCGGAGCAGGTCGGTCAAAAGCCGGGCGTTTTCCGAACAATACTCTCCGAGAAGCTTGTTGTAGGCGCTCATTACGGTCCAGGGCCCGGCCTCCTCGATGATTTCCCTGAAAGCCTTCAGGTAAATTTCATGCAGCGCTCTTTCATCGATCCGTACGTCTACGGACATCCGGTACGCTTCCTGATTGTTTGCGGCGAAATGCTTCAGGGAAGAGCCTATGCCCCTCTTCTGGAGCCCCTGCACATATGCGGCTCCCAGCTCCCTTGTCAGCACGGGGTCTTCCGAAAAGTACTCAAAGTTCCTTCCGCACAGCGGGTTTCTCTTGATATTGGCGCCTGGAGCCAGCACGACATCGACCCCTTTTTCGGCGGCTTCTTCCGCGATGCAGGCCGCTACCTCTTCCGCAAGGCCGGGGTCCCAACTGCACGCCAATGCGGAGGGCGTGGGAAAGCAGGTAGCTTCGCTGCTTTCGTTCAAGCCCAGGTGGTCGTTTTCCCCCTCCTGGAACCTCAAGCCGGCGGGACCGTCGGAAAACACCAGGGGCCTTATGCCGGCCTCCGCATTGCCGTAAGTGGTCCAGAAGTCTTTTCCGTTCAACAGCCGGAGCTTCTCTTCGATTTTTAATTTATCGACTCTTACCTTATCTATTCTCATTTTCTCTGTCTTGAACTTGTCCATGATCCCTTCATACTCCTTCTGCTTGCATTTTACCGGGAATCGGGATATGCTTATTGCAGGAATCAATTCTTTTTGTAATAAATCGGGCTATATTTGTTGCAAAAAAGATTCAGAAGTTGGTGGGTTCATGAGAGAGCTTTTAATGAAGCTGGATTTGTTTTATTATGCAACCAATATCCCCTTGCGGCTTTATGACGGCGAGAACGGGCAGATTTCCTCCAACCTGCTTGCAAGTCAGGTCATGCCTCCTTCCCTGGATTTCGGCGAATATGAGAAAAGGCTCCTGGAGCTGTCGGAAGATACGCTTTATTATACGAACGACCTGGAGGAGCACTATTATTCCTTTCGATTCCGGCACGACGGCAGGGAATACAAGCTGGCGGCGGGACCCACCATCGATCCCTCCTTCGATAAAAACCGGCTGATGCGGATCGCCGGCGGCAAAAAGCTGAAGCTGTCCGACTATGGGCCCCTGGAGGCCTATCAGCGGAGCCTGCCGCGGTATACCTCCGCCGCTTTGAGAAGGACGGAGCCGCTGCTGAAATTCTTGCTTTGCGGAAGCGAGCCGGACCTGCCGGAAATGATGAAGCGGAACAGACTCCCGGAAGACCTGGAAGAGGGAAGGGCGCAGGTCCTGGAGGCCCAGAGGTATCATCACAGCCTGAACCAGGACGCGTTGATCCTGGAGGCCCTGAAAAACGGAGACCGGGGTCGGCTGTTCACCCTGCTCTGTACCCCCGGAGACGGCCCGGAAGGCGTTCTTTGCAGGGATAACCCCCTGCGTTCCTATAAAAACCTGTTTATTGTAACGGTAAGCCATACGACAAAGGCGGCCATCGAGGGCGGGGTCGATTCGGAAAGCGCCTATACGCTCAGCGATACCTATATCCAGACCGTTGAAGAGATTGACTCCCATGAGGAAGTAACCGAGCTGTTCATCCGGATGTTCAACGCCTTCCTGGACCTTGTGGAAAAGGCGAAAAAATTGAAATACGGCAGCCAGGTATACAGTACGATTGATTACATCAACAAGCATTATTATGAGAACATCTCCATAAAGGAGCTTGCTCGGAGGGTGCACCTGAGCGAAAGCCACCTGCTGAAGCTTTTTAAACGGCAGGCGGGCACGGGCGTCAAGGCGTTCATTATAAACAGGAGGATCGCCGAGGCGGCGAGCCTTTTGCGCCATACGGACCGCAGCATCGCTGAAATCTGCGATATGACCGGGTTCAACGACCAGAGCTATATGACGAACCAGTTCCGGAAGGCCCTGAATACCACGCCGAAGAAATATCGGCAGGACGGGGGACGGGGTCTTAGCCCCAGGCAGGAATAAAAATGGGACAAGGGAGCTGTTCCCGCCGTCTCGCAAATCTATATAAATATAAATAGCGGAGGAAAACAACATGTTCGATCAAACAGCGGCCAATCAACTGAAAAACGTATTGAGGAAGGCTGTCGACAGCAGCGGCATAGCCGGCGGAAACTTGATGATCCTGAAAGAGGGACGGGAAATTTTCTACCATGAGGACGGCTATGCCGACCGGGAGGAAAAGCTTCCGCTGAAAAGGGACTCCATTTTCCGGCTGTACTCCATGAGCAAGCCGGTGACGGCGGCCGCGGCGATGATCCTCCTGGAACGCGGGGAAATGGATTTGTTTGAACCGGTGGGCAAGTTTCTCGACGGTTTCAAAAACCAGATGGTGGAGGAGGGAGGGAGGCTTGTTCCGGCGGAACGGGAGGTTATGGTCAAGGACCTTCTCTCCATGACCTCCGGGCTGGTCTACGGGGGATATGGAAGAGCCGGACAGGAGACGGAAGCGCTGTTCCGGGAGATGGACGGAAGATTGCTGGGCGATTCCCCGATGAACACGCTGGAAGCGATGAACCGGCTGGGCGGATGCGCTCTAGCGTTCCATCCGGGGACCTCGTGGCAGTACGGAACCTCCGCCGATGTGTTGGGGGCTGTTGTGGAAGTGGTCAGCGGCATGCGGTTCGGCGAATTTCTGGAGAAGGAAATCTTTAAGCCTTTGGGCATGAAGGATACCGGGTTCTGGGTTCCGCCGGAAAAACGGGGCCGTCTCGCAAAAATCTACGCGGACGATGGAGCGGGCGGCCTGACGCCCTATTCCGGCAACCACCTGGACATTGTCAACCGGATGGACAGGATACCGGCGTTTGAATCGGGAGGGGCGGGGCTTGTTTCCACCATAGACGATGCGGCGGCGTTCACCGTTATGCTGATGAACGAGGGAAGCCTGAACGGCGTAAGGATTCTGCGCCCGGCCACTGTCCGGTACATGACCGCGTCGGTTTTGGACGCCCGGCAGCAAAAGGGCTTTGAGCCGTGGATTAATCTTTGCGGCCACAGCTACGGAAACCTGATGCGGGTGATGACGGACTGCGGCAAGGCCGGAATTATCGCAAGTCCCGGAGAATACGGGTGGGACGGCTGGCTTGGCGCCTATTTCTGCAATTGCCCGGCGGATGACCTGACCTTCCTGTTCATGATGCAGAAAACCGACACCGGGACCTCCACCCTTACCCGGAAGTTGCGGAATATCGTCCTCAGCGCCTGCTGCGAATAGTGCGGGCAGACGGAGAGGGCGATATCAATATTTGTCCTTGAAAAGCTTTTTCAGGGTATTTACATCGTTGTCCATGCTTAAGGGCTTTACGGCCGGCCCTTCAAGGATTTTTCCCTCATAGGTGAACCTGGAGCCGTGGCACGGGCAGTCCCAGGAGCTCTCCGCGGAGTTCCAGTTCAGTTCGCAGCCCATGTGGGTGCAGGTCGTGTTGACTATGTGCAAGGCGCCCTGCTCGTCCCTGTAGGCACCGGCCCTCTGGCCTTCCGCCTCGACCACCCTTGCCTCGCCCGGTTTTATTTCCGCCCCTTCCTGCAGCGGGGCGGTTTTGCCCTTGATGAGCTCTTTCGCCACATTCAGGGCTTCCACGACGAAGGTTTTGGCGGAAGCGGCAATGGTGTGCCTGGACGGGTTGTAGACGTCCTGCCACGGACTTTCTCCCTTGAGAATCAAATCCTTCAACAGCATGGCGGAGGCCATGCTGTTGGTCATCCCCCATTTGCCGAAGCCGGTGGCAATGTAAAGGTCCGGCGTATCCGGCGCGAAACGGCCCACGAAAGGGACGTCATCCAATGTCACGCAGTCCTGTGCGGACCAGCGGTAGGGGATGTCTTCCACAGTGAAGTGCTCCCTGGCGTAGTCCGCCAGCGCTTCATAATGCTTGACCGTATCTTCGCCCTGACCCGGCTTGTGGTGCTCGCCGCCGACCAGCAGCAATTCCCCGTCTCCGGACGACTGGCTGCGCAGGGAACGGCCGGGTTCCTCCGCGGTGATGTACATGCCCCCCGGATGCTTTTCCTTTGCTTTGACCGCCACGATATAGGAGCGTTCGGAATAGAGCCGGGTAAAGTACAGGCCGGCCTTGTTGTAGCAGGGATAATGGGAGGCAATGATCACCTTGCCGGCCTTGACCTTTTTCCCGTTGTCCGTGGTCAGCAGATACCCGTGATCCTCTTCTTCGATCCCTACAACTCTGCTTTGTTCGAAGATCGGGCAGCCGTTTGCCACGGTTTTTTCCGCAAGCGGGAGCAGGTATTTCCGGGGATGGAACTGGGCCTGTCCGTCGAAGCGTACCGCCGCCTTTATTGGGAAGGGAAGGGGCAGCTCTTCGACGTAGGCTGCTTTGATTCCGAGGGAGGAAGCAATTTCGGCCTCCTCCCTTATCTTATCCCTATAACCGTCGCGGAGCGTAAAAATATAAGCCGGCTGCGGGAGGTAGTCGCACTCGATGTCATTGTCCCCGATGGTCTTTTCGATCATGCGGATCGCCGATTCATTCGCCTCGGCGTATTGCCTTGCGAATTCCTCGCTCATTTTGCTCCGGATCTTTTGATAGATCAGCTCGTGCTGGGATGTGACTTTTGCCGTGGTATGCCCGGTGGTGCCCTCCGCGATGCGGCCCGCTTCGAGGACCGCCATCCGGAGGCCCTCCCCGCTCAGCAGGTAGGCGGCGGAGAGACCAGCGAACCCACCGCCGATAATGGCGAGATCAACGCGGAGATCCTCCTCCAGGGCCGGGTAATTCGTTCTATCCGTAGACGCCAGCCAGTAAGAACGGGGCGGCGTTTCAAAATTCTTCCAGGTTTCCATGCTTCCTCCTATGGACAGTAAAATACGGCTCCGATCCCGATTACTGGAGGGGAGCCTGAAAATTCTGGGCCTGCTGCTGTTGGATTTTCTGTCTTCCCTTTTCCGTATGCTCGGCCTCTCTCGGACTGAGCATGTAAAGCAACTGCTGCAGCTCGCCAACATGCCTTCTTTCCTCATCGGCGATATGGTAAAGGATTTTTTTCACCCGCTCGTCGTTGGTCGCCGCTCCGTGGGCTTCGTACCCGATGATGGCTTCAAATTCGCCGGCGATATCCACCCGGAGCGCCTGGGCCAGTTCCTCGTTGGTCATCTGCTTCGGAATGTTTGCTACGAAGGGATTTCCTAAAAGCGCCATTCAAACACATCCTTTCAAAGTGATGAATTTATCTTTTGCAGAGAAAAAAGAAATATGCTTCCTTTTGGTTGCAGCGATTGAAAAATGGATATAAACTAAGAGAAGCACGACGGACAAGGTGGGGAGCGAATGCAGGACAGGGCGGATTATTATCGAATTCTGCAGGTACACTATCTGGCGGAGCCGGAAGTAATCGACAGCGCGTATAAAAGGCTGGCCAGAAAATATCATCCCGACGTGTGCAAATCGCCGGGTTCCGACGCCGCCATGCAGCAGATCAACGAGGCCTATGCCAGCTTGAAGGATGCGAAAAAGCGGAAACGGTACGACGAGGAGTTGGCTGCGAGGCGCGAGAGCGCCGCGCCCGCCGGAAAAGGACGGAATGCCGGAAAACCCGCAGGGGCGGATACGGGCGATGAAAGCATAGCCCCGGCGAGGGCGGTTCTGACGGGGTATTTTGCCCATCTCAAAAACAGAAATTTTGAAAAGGCCTATGAGCTGATTACCAGTGCGGATAAAAGCAATATCACCCTGGAGGACTTTATAAAATGGCAGGGCAATGTATCCAGAATCTTTCAGCTCCAGGAGTATGAATGCAAGGCGGGCCGGGCGGAGGACGGTTCCCGGCCGAGCGGCACGGGGCACGGGCGCGCCGTCGAGTTTATCGTATCGACGGTGGAGCACAACACCGTAATGAACCGGATGGAAAAGGACATCATCCAAAAGCGGGTGGTGCTCGAAAAGGAAGGCTGGCGCATCCTGGTCGGGTATGAGGATATCCGGCCCCACATTGCGCGCTTTGAAGAGCTGAACGAATTGAAGCGGGCAAAGTCCGTCATTCATGAAATGATTGACCTTTACAGCAACATCGACCACCAGACGGGGCTTCTCAACAAGAAGGGCTTTATCGAAGCGGCGGGGAGGGAGATTTACCGGCATGGCCGGTACAATAACAAGTTTTCCCTTCTGCTGATCGAAATGAACGAGTTCTGGGAGGGAAACGCCGGAAGCGGCGGTTTGAGGCAATATTCCCTCGAATGGACGGGGAGGATCCTGGAAGATTGCTTCAGGAGCCTTGATATTGCCGGAAGATGGGAGGATGCCGGATTCATCGTCCTGCTGCCGGAAACGGATCTGAATGGCGGCATTAAAGCGGCGGTGAAGCTGTCGAAGCTCCTGGAGGCGAAGCGGCTGTTTTATGACAGCCGGGTTTACCGGCCCACCTTCCGCATCGGGGTGGGCGAATACGAGGATTCGCTGGAAAATACCATACGGACCCTGAGCCGGTATCTGGATACGGCGGACAGGCCGGGCGGCACGCAGATCGTTCACGCAAGGGGACGGAAAACTATCGGCTGATTTGGAGAATACTATGCTTATTCTTATAAGTTGAGGCGAGATATATGCAAACGGACAAAAGATTGGCGGAAGCATACCGGAAAGCGAAAGTGGAGTACTTTGACAACAATTCCAGGTACATTTTTTTCAGCGACACCCACCGGGGGGACAACAGCCTGTCCGATGAATTTGCAAAGAACCAGAACATCTACCTGTACGCCATGGATTACTACTATTTCAACGGATACACCTATGTGGAGGCCGGGGACGGGGACGAGCTCCTGGAGCATTCCAAGTTCCGGCACATCCGCCTGGCCCACAGCGATATTTTCTGTACGCTGAAAAAGTTTTTCGACGACGAGCGCTTCATCCTGCTTTACGGCAACCATAATATCTTTTTGGAAAACAAGGAGTATGTCAAAAACAACCTCTACTCTTTTTATGACGAATACAACGAGGAAAACTGCGAGCTTTTCAAGGGCATCGTCCCCTATGAGTCCCTGCTGCTGAAGCACAAGGAAACGGGCCAGGAAATCCTGACGGTCCACGGCCACCAGGGGGATTTCGTAAACGACCAGTTCTGGTTCGGCACGATGATCATGCTGCGGTATTTCTGGAGGTTTATGCATGTCGTTGGGTTCCAGAATCCGGCGAGCCCGGCGAAAAATTATCAAAAAAGGCACAAGATCGAAAAGACGTTCAACCGGTGGATTGAAAAAAACAAAACCATGCTGATCTGCGGTCACACCCACCGGCCCAAGTTTCCCAGAAACAATGAAACGCCTTACTTCAACACCGGCTGCTGCATCCACTCCAGGGGGATCACGGGCATCGAAATCCTGGAAGGCAAGATCATGCTGGTGGAATGGGGCGTCAAAGCCGACCGGGAAGGTCAGCTCAAAATCCGGAGAAAGGTGATCCGGGGTCCGGAGCCCATTGAAAAGTATAAATCCTTTTGAACCGTCTCCCGGGCGGGGAATCCTTCCCGGCATATGGATATTTGTACGAGAATATGGTAGCCTTTACGTAAAAGAGTACTGCCAAATGGAAAAAGGAGCGAAAACACCATGACATCACAGAAGCAAACGCCGGTTATCCTGCAGAGGGCCGACCCCTGGGTTTACAAGCATACCGACGGGTTCTATTATTTTACGGCTTCGGTCCCCGAGTACGACCGCATTGAAATCAGAAGGTCGGAAAAGATCGAAGGGCTGGCCGCGGCGGAGCCGGTCACCGTATGGAGAAAGCATGACGGCGGCCCTATGAGCAAGCATATCTGGGCGCCGGAGCTCCACTGTATTGAAAATAAGTGGTATATCTATTTTGCGGCGGGAGAAGCGGAGAATATCTGGAAAATCCGTCCGTACGTGCTGGAGTGCACGGACAAGGATCCCATGACCGGGGCGTGGATTGAAAAAGGCATGGTCCAAAAAGCGGAGGGGGACCCCTTCTCCTTTGGCGAGTTTTCCCTGGACGCCACGACGTTTGAGCATTCCGGCAAAAGGTACCTCGTCTGGGCGCAGAAGGTAAACGGCGCAGGCGGCATTTCCAATCTGTACATAGCTGAAATGAGCAATTCATGGACCCTTGCAACCGTACAGGTCATGCTGACCACGCCCGATTATGACTGGGAAAGACATATCTTCTGGGTCAATGAAGGCCCGGCGGTGATAAAAAGGAACGGAAGGATCTTTATAAGCTTCTCGGCCAGCGCAACGGACTACCATTACTGCATGGGGCTCCTGACAGCATCCGAGGACGCCGATCTGCTGGATCCCAATTCGTGGAGCAAGTCCAGATGGCCCGTCCTGGAGTCCAGCGACGAAAGCGGGCTGTACGGCCCGGGACACAGCTCCTTTACCGTTTCGGAGGACGGCTCGGAGGACCTTCTGGTCTATCATGCCAGACCCTATAAGGAAATCACCGGCGATCCGCTCTACGACCCCAACCGGCACACCTTTGTCAAAAGGCTGAAATGGAACGCGGACGGAACGCCGGATTTCAAGGGCTGAGAAGCCGGGAAACGGAAGTTGAGCGACAATTTAGCGGTTGTCTTTTTCGGTGTTTAAAACCTGCTTGGGATGGAAGTTTCGCACAACTTTCTGACCGACTTCATTACATCGCTCCAGCTTATGCTGGCGGCGTAGTCGAACTTGCTCTGGTAGTTCTTCCACAATGAGACTATTTCCGGGCTAGCTTCAACTTCGTCCAGAATCAAGGCAGCACTGCTGACCACCGCTGTTGAACCGCGCTTCTTGCTGGTATTGGCGAAAGCGCTTCGCAATACGGAAGGGTCAATGTTATGCCGCTGCGTGGTTTCAAGAGCATAGATATCATAGAAATCCCTCATGCGGGTGTTGGCCGTGCCACGGGCAATAAGCGTCTCCAGCTTCTCTGCCAGCACTGTTTCCAGGTTGTACGCCAATATGGAGATGGTTCGGTCCTCGAATAGAAGCCGGAAAGAGTATGCGACTTCTTTTGGAGTGATTACGTCCCCGGTCGAAAAATCGATTTTAAGCGGGGTGTGCATAGTTTCAAGCGTCGTGTCCAGCGTGACCCGCACCCCGAAATAGTCCGCTTCGTCCATAATGGTGGCGGCGTTCTTTATCTCGAACGTCATCCCATCCTCAATCCGGGTGGAGGTAATGTCCCCGACGATCTTCCGGGCGCTCTCCAATGACAGAGGAAGGTTCTTGATGGTCGCGTCCACGTCCATTGTGGAGCGGTTGTCCAAGCCCACCATCGCGGAAACCAGGGTGCCTCCTTTGAGTATCAGGTTGTCGCGGTACGGCGAGAGGGATAGTCTTTCAAGAAAGCGTTCCATGACGTAATTGCGGATGATTATCTGCGCTCTGCTGCTGTCGCCTTTCGACATGTTGTGTACAAGGGCCTTCAATTGCCTTGATGTGTGTATCATTAGAGTAGCACCTCCATATACCTGCGAATGATTTTCTCTACTGAGAAGGACTGCGCGTAACGCATGAGTAAGGGGAGGTTTTTTTCCTTGCTCCGCACGTATTCCTTGATGGCCGACTGCATATCCTGAATTTCAGTGTTCTTGCGGTTTCGCACCAAATCGCAGATGGTTCTTTCGGGGTTATACACCCTAATGGTATGTCCGGCGGGAGTGCTTGCCTCCATGATACCTTCGCCGAACAACTCCGCTTTGACTTTATAGACCTTCACACCCTGTTTGGTCAGTCCTACCGTGTTCGCGCCTGCTTTAAGCGTGACCGAGTATCTGACTGGCTCGCGCTCTGCAAGGTTCAGCAGGTAGAGTGCCGTTTCATGGGAGAACACCGCCAGCGGGTATCTTGACTGGATGACGTACATACCATCCTCCCAGGCGTCCTGAGACATATACAACCCGTGGGCGATGCGTGTGAGACCCCTCTCCCGCACATATGCACTGAGATAGGCCCTTGAAACCCCAGCATTGGTGGCCGTGGACGTTTTCAGAAAGCCGTTGTTTTTTTGAAGAAGCGCATCCAGCATTTCGAACTTGCCCATTACATCACCTAACTTTCACGCTCTAATTATAGACAAAAAGAGCGTGAAAGTAAACAAGGGCTTTGAAATTTCTTATTTCCTGCGCCCTCATAAAAATTTGCTTTTCTCTTGCGTTACACAGATTGTAATGTTATAATAGATATAACGTTACAATCTGTGTAAGGATGGTTTGAATGATGAAGAAAGTGACTTTGTCTTCTAAAAAGGAATTGGAAATCTACATGAATCCGCTGCGGCAGCAGCTTATCCGGCAGTTGGATATTTCGAAAGAGCCGATGACCCCGAAAATGCTGGCGGACAGACTCCATATATCCGCTTCCAGCGCCCAGCATCATATAAAAAAGCTCATGTCTCTCGGGCTGATCGAGTTGGATCATACCAAACTCATCAACGGAATAACCGCGAGCTATTACAAGCCGACGTACGCATCCGTGCAGATCGGCCTGGAGCATACGGACGACACCGCGGTCCAGAGGGAAATATTGATGCAGGATAGAATATCCCGGGCTTATGACGGATTTCTAGCCCAAAAGAAAAAAATAATGAGCCGGTTTGACAGCCCGGATTCGGCTATGCTCCGGCAATGGGGCGATATAATGGCCGGCGTGGTTCATCTGACGGACCGGGAAGCTCAAGAGCTTATGAAGTTTGTCACGGAGTATATTGAACGCCATGCCGCCCCTGCCGGGGACCGGTTTCCCTGGGAATATGCCATAATTCTATATAATGCCAGGGAGGAAATTGAGGATTAAATGGGGGGCTAAATCCCGTCGAGCAGTGATTCTAGCTGATCCTTAGTTTGATTTTATTGGAAAGTGGTTGAAAACAATGATCGATTATTTCGGTATTCGCCCTGAAACGCCAGAGACGCCAAGCTCGCTGCACGAGTTTTGCGTGCTGGAAAAGGTGGATTATCAGTATACTGCCGCCGTCGTAAAAACCGAGCTCCGAAAAGCCCGGAAGCCTGCTGCAATCGGATTAAGTTCACTTACGCACATAAAAAAACAGCTGAAGCGTATTGCCGTCGGCAGGAAAAAACGTTCTCGGGACCCGATGGTATGAGCTCTTGATCACATATAACATACCTGCTGCCAAAGGGCCGCCTGGCTTATGCTGTGCTGCCCGTATATGACGGTTGTTACAGATCTGAAAATATATCAAGAAATTAATAGAATTTGCAAAGAATAAATTTATCATAACATGTATACTTAAAGAAAGGGAAAAAACCAAGACGATATTTCATAAAAAAAGTTGTACCTTAAGTAATATATGTTATACTTTAAATGGTGATTCGTATGAATATCAATTATCTTCATAAGGAAATAGTAATGTACACCATAGAAGATAATAAAAATGGTAATCTGTCCATGTTCATTCGAAAGTATTTGTCGTCTGATGTAACACCGTTGTTGCACATGCACGAGTACATGCAAATCAATTATGTATCGCATGGCAAGGGAATTCATTTGGTAAATAATCACGAATTTGAGATCGTCAAAGGGGATATATTCGTAATACCGCCTTTTGTACCACATCGGATCAAAGCGGTTCCGGGCTGTGAAATGGAAATTTTTGAGCTTGAATTCGCGCCTGATTTTATTAATCAGAATTTTGTCAGCTTTGAAAGCGCTGTGCCATTTATGGATTTTGCCTATATAGAGCCTTTTCTGGTAAGTGAAAACAGGGTAAAACCCCGTCTTAACCTTGATGGTTTGGCAAGAACCGAAATAGAAGTGATTTTAAATGAAATAATGAAGGAATATAACAAAAGGGACTCGGGATTTCTGCTGCTGATCAAGTCGTTGCTTCTCAAGCTCCTTGTGCTGGTAGGCAGAGAATTTACAAAGGATCTTGAAAACAAGTACCCCAAGATGGGTTCGGTTTTTGACAGAAACAGGGAAGCGGTATTAGGCGCGGTTAAGTATATCGATGAACATTATAACGAAGAGATCAGCATAGAAAAGGTAGCGCACGTTTTTGCCCTTTCCCAATCCTATTTCAGTTATCTTTTTAAAAGCATTGTTTCAAAGACGTTTACGGAATATTTGAATGATTTGCGTATCCAAAAAGCAATGGAGCTTCTAAAAAAGACGGATAACAGGGTGCTGGACATATCCTATGACGTCGGATTTAACAATATCAACCATTTTAACAGAGTATTCAAACACCAGACCGGCGTATCACCGATTGCCTACAGAAAGGCATTGTGATTTGCCTTCAAAATATGTTGACATAATGTTCATAAGACCGGAAATATGATTTCCAGTCTTTTTTTGTGATAAGCTTATCAGGCTTTCCCGAGGCTTCCTGTACTCATAGGAGACGGCTGTTCAGTAAAATACATCAAGTAATTTGGAGAATTTGCAAAGAATGAATTTCCGGCAGCGTATATAATTTTTTATGGGTCAAAAAAATATAGAGTGGAGGAAAGCAAAATGAAGAGAGTAACCAGTCTGGCTTTAGCAATTCTATTGGTATTTGCAATTACCGCCTGCTCACAGCAGAATGCATCCATGTCGACCTCTTCCCAGTCATCATCCGTAGCGCCGGCATCATCCGCCCCGGCAGAGCCGCCATCGAAGCAAGTCACCCTCCGGTTCTCATGGTGGGGCGGCGATGCAAGGCATAAGGCCACCCTGGCCGCCTTTGACAAATATACGGAGAAGAATCCGAATATCAAAGTTGTCGGAGAATACGGCGCATATGACGGAGCCTACCAGAAACTCGTTACGCAGCTTGCCGGAGGAGGAGCGCCGGATATCTGCCAGCTGGATGCCGGATGGAGATTCGAACTCTACAAGCAGGGCGATCCGTATGTAGACCTTTACTCCATGAAAGACGTCATCGACATGAGCGGGTTCGACGCCGCTATTATGAAGAGTTCCGCGGAGGTGGACGGAAAGCTTTACGGATTGCCGTCGGGCTTGACCGGTGAAACCGTCCTGATCAACAAAGAGCTTGCCGCCAAAGTCGGAATTACCGGTGACAGCGAATTGACCTGGGACGATTATATCGAGCTGGGGAAAAAGCTTCACGCAATTGATCCGAAGTATTATCTTTTGAATATTGAAAGAGACGATGCCAGGATCGTATTTAAGTCCTATATTAAGCAGCTTGTCGGAGATCAGTGGATAAACGCCGACTACACAAGAAATTTCGGCCGCGAAGAATTAGTAAAGTGCTTCAACCTGGTAAAGCAGTTTGTGGATGATAATCTCATACAGCCGTTCGGGGAGAATTCGTTGTATGACGGCTTCAAGCTCCAGGAAAATCCCAAGTGGGCAAAGGGCGAATTCGCAATGGTATATATCCCCGCCGCAAATCTTCCCAGCTTTCAGGATACCGCACCCTATGAGACGGACGTAATAAGGCCTCCGATCATGGCCGGCGCAAAATCGACCGGTTTCATTGCCCAGCCGTCCACTATCATCGGAATCAATAAAACATCCGTAGATACGACCGAAGCGGCAAAATTCCTCAACTACTTTTTTAATGACAAGGATGCGATAGACATACTGGGCACTCAGAGGGGAATCCAGCCTACGGAAAAAGGAAGGCAGCAAATGCTCGACGCGGGTATGGTCAACAAGGAATTGAACAAGGCGGTTGAAATTGCCCTCGCCAATAAATGCGAACCGGAAAACGCACCCAGCTGCCATCCGGAAATATACGACATATTTGAAGATGCCATTCAGAAGGTCGGCTTCAACAGAGGCACTCCGGAACAAGTGGCGGATGAAATGATAACGCTGATGGATCAAAAGCTCAAGGAACTGAAAGAAGCAGCAAACGCCAAATAATGGATAACCGGATTGGCCCGGGATATCGTGAGCGACAGCGGAACGGTATCCCGGGAAACCAACCGGGCTGTTGATGGAATATAAAGCAATCAAGTCACCCTGGAGGGAGAGCATTAAATGAGAAGCGGCTCAAAAAAGTATGTCGGACTATTATATATCAGTCCGTGGATAATAGGCTTTCTGGTGTTCCAGCTATATCCGTTCCTTGCGTCCCTTTATTATTCTTTTTGTGATTATAGCATGCTGAAAGCGCCTGTCTTTGTAGGCGTGAAGAACTACATTAAAATGTTCACCAATGATTTGACCTTTTATCAATCCTTGAAAGTGACGATACTATATACCCTTATTACAATTCCGATAAAACTGGCGTTTGCACTTTTAATCGCGATGATCCTAAACGTCAGTATCAGGGGCATCAATCTCTTCAGAACGATTTTCTACCTTCCGTCCATCCTGGGAGGAAGCGTGGCGATAGCGATTGTCTGGAGATTCATTTTCATGCGGGACGGGCTTCTCAACCAGTTTCTTTCCACCTTGTCCCTGCCCACGGCGGACTGGCTGGGCAATCCCGACCTTACCTTAGGCACGATCAGTATGCTTGCCGTATGGCAGTTTGGTTCGTCGATGGTTATTTTCCTTGCGGGCTTAAAACAAATTCCCGTTTCTTTATATGAAGCCTCTACGATCGACGGGGCTTCGCGACCCAGGAAATTTATATCCATAACGCTTCCGATGCTATCCCCGGTCATTCTGTTCAATCTCGTTATTCAGACCATTTACGCCCTGCAGGAGTTTACGTCCGTATTTATCGTTACGAAGGGCGGTCCGGTGAAAGCGACTTATTTGTACGCGCTAATGCTGTACGATGAGGGCTTCGGCTACTTTAGAATGGGATACGCGTCCGCGCTGGCATGGATTTTCTTTATTATTATCATGGCCATTACCTTGATCATTTTCAAGTTCTTTGCAAAGAGGACTTATTACGGGGAAGGGGGTTGAATCAAGTGAAGAATAAAATCAAAACATCGGCGATTTATTGCTTCCTGATTGCATTCAGTATCGTTTTTCTTTATCCGCTGATATGGTTATTGTTTTCATCCTTTAAAACGAATACTGAAATATTCAGTTCTCCTTCGCTGTGGCCGCAGCAATTTCTCTGGTCCTCCTATGCGCTGGGCTGGAAGGGTGTCCAGTACAGTTTCGGAACGTTTATGGCGAATACCTTCAGCATGACCTTGCCGACAGTCCTTTTTACGTTGATTTCGAGTTCGTTTGTGGCTTATGGCTTTGCGCGGTTTGATTTTCCGTTGAAAAACATATTTTTTACAATTATGATTGCGACATTAATGCTTCCCAATACGGTCCTGACAATTCCACGCTACACTCTTTTCAGAAGGTTCAATTGGATTGATACGTATCTTCCAATTATAGTGCCCGTCATCTTCGCATGTGCGCCGTTCTTCATATTCATGCTGCTGCAGTTTTTCCGCGGAATACCGAAGGAGCTTGGAGAGTCGGCTATGATAGACGGATGCAATTCATTCAATATTCTGTTTCGGATCTATTTGCCGCTGAGCAAGGCGTCGTTGTTTGCGCTTGTAGCATTCCAGTTTTTGTGGACCTGGAACGATTTTTACAATGTGCTCATCTATTTGAACAGCGTCAGCAAATATACCGTGTCGCTGGGCCTGCGGATGATGCTGGACATTGAGGCCGCCACATCCTGGAATCAGATACTGGCAATGTCGGTTGTTTCACTTGTGCCCTGCATAATCGTATTCTTTATGGCGCAGAAATACCTTGTGGAAGGGATCGCTACGACAGGATTGAAGAGTTAGCAGCTCTTCCCCGCAATGGATATGGATTTTATATACAAAATTATTTAGGGGGGCTATTTTATGAATAAGCTTAGAGTATGTGTTATTGGTGTCGGAACGATGGGCTCGCTGCATCTTAATGTTTTTGCGACGATGAAGGAAACGGAAGTGGTCGGCGTTGCCGACATCGAGCTTGAAAAGGCGGAGACCCAGGCCGCATTATACGGCAAGAGCATAAAATGCTATACGGATTACCGGAAAATGATCGACGAATTAAAGCCTGACGCCGTGGCGATAGCCATTCCGGACAGCATGCACAAGGAACCGGTACTGGCGGCGCTTGCCGCAGGCGCCCATGTGCTTGTTGAAAAACCCCTGGCAACCAAACTGGCGGATTCGGATCAAATGATCGAATATGCGAAAAAGTGCGGGAAGACCCTTATGGTGAACTTTTCACACCGGTGGATACCCCAGTACTTCAAAGCGAAGGAGCTTGTGGCAGAGGGGAAAATGGGTCCGGTCGCGATGGTATTGGCAAAGAAGGATGATACAATAGGCGTGATAAGAAAATGGAAATGGCTTTCCGATTCCACACCGGCAGCTTTCCTTTCCAGCCATGATATCGACCTGATCCGGTGGATCATCGGCAGTGAGGCCAGGTCCGTATATGCAAGGGCTTACAAGAAGGTTGTGGTAAAAGAGGGCTATGATACCTATGATTGCAGCCAGGCAATTGTGGAGTTCGAAAACGGTTCCATCGCTACTTTTGAATCCGGCTGGATATTACCGGACTCTTTCCCTACAGCGACCGACTCCTTTATTCAGATTACCTGTGAGCATGGCGTCATACAGATCCCCAGACTGAGCGACAACCTTGAAGTTGCAACGGATGAATCCTACACATATCCTAAAATCAGCATAGCGGCAATGATAAACGGAAAAGTCCAGGGCGCTTTCCGGTTGAGCCTTGAACATTTCGTCGAGTGCGTTACCGGCGGCAAGGAGCCTATGACGGAGGGATACCAGGCAAGGCAGGTTTCGGAGATCGTGGAAGGCATTACCCGGTCCATTGAGACGGGAGAAGTGGTAAAGCTGCCGATTAAATAAAGATGCGGCATATACCTTGCGTCAAATCTTCAGGCGGGCAGGACACCCGTCTGAAGATATTTTCTTGATCCTGGAACAATATTGGAGAGTACTGCATGAAAAGAATTCCTGTTGATTTTTCATACGGAGACGAGACTGTTACGGTTGAGATACCGGAAAGTTCCTTTATCGGAGCATTGGAGCCGGGCGATGACAAAGCGGCGGCAGATCCCGGCAGGGAAGTCGTGAATGCCCTTTTGTATCCCATAGGCACGAAAAGATTGCGCGAGCTTGCCGCAGGGAAAAAGTCCGTTCTCATTATGGTCCCGGATAAAACCCGCAAGCTTCCCCTTGATATTCTATTGCCGCAGGTGATATCCGAACTGGAAGATGCGGGCGTAAATAATGAAGCTATTGAAATATTGATAGGCGCGGGTACTCACAGAGCGATGACCGATGATGAGATCAGAGCGCATTTCGGCAAGGAGTTATACGACAGGTATAAAAGCAGGATCCATAACCATGAGTGGTGGATTCCGGAGCAGCTTAAGTACATCGGTATGACGCCCAACGGTACTCCGATTGATATAAACCGATATGTCTGCGAGGCGGATTTCAAGATAGCAATCGGCAGTGTAAAACCCCATAGGGATGCCGGGTGGTCGGGCGGAGCAAAGATGATTCAACCCGGCGTGTCGGGATTTAGAACGACCGGGCGCACCCATTGGCTTGCAGCACAGTATCCCGTACAGGAGATTTTAGGGAACAACGATAATGTTGTGCGACGTGAAATGGAGCAGATAGCCAGCCAGGTAGGACTCGATTTTATCGTAAACTGCGTTCTGGATGATCATTACAACATTTCGGAGGTCTATGCCGGACACTTTATTGATGCGCACAGGGCCGCCTGCATGTCTGCCAGAAAACATTTTACGGCAAGGATCCATGAGCTTTGCGATATTTTGATCTGCGGCTCCTCAAAAGAGCAAAGCAGCATGTGGTCCAACGCCACCGGCCCCAATTGGAGCGAGCTTGTTTTAAAGGAGGGCGGAACGGTCATCCTTCTGGCAAAATGTATCGACGGTATCTGCGACGAACATCCCGACGTACTGAAATACGGCTATCTGCCGACAGATAAGATAAAAGCGCTCGTCGATGCCGGCGAGATTTCGGATCTGGCGGCTGCGTCGCATATACAGCACGGGGGGGAAAAGCTGTGCCGCAAGAACATACGCTGCATTATTGTGAGTGAGGGAGTCAGCAGGGAGGATGCCGCCAGACTCGGCATTGAATATGCCGAATCTCCGCAGGAGGCGCTTGAAACGGCGCTTTCCTATTACAGAGAAACGGCGCGTGTTTATGCATATCCCAGTTATTATTTCAGCGAACTTATCGTAGAGTATGGAAATATTCAAGGGCATGTAAAATAGAAAATGCTAAGAACTATATATCAGATGCTAAGAAGATAAAACTGTCGAGTTATATAATCTAATAAGAAATAGATATTGGCCGGTGCTTAAAAAAGGCTATCGGCAGGAAAAAGAACGGTTTTTTAAGACACGACAGGGAGGGATCAAGATGAAGAAGGCATACAATCCTTATGAAAACATGCTTGAGGTTCTTGAAAAGGCTGCAAATATGCTTGGCCTTGAGGAAAAGGATTATATTACGGTAAAGTATCCGGAAAGAGAATTGAAGGTTTCCATACCGGTGAAAATGGATGATGGTTCCATACGGGTATTCGAAGGGTACCGGGTGCAGCATTCAAGCTCGAGAGGACCCTGCAAAGGGGGAATCCGGTACCACCAGAATGTGGATAATGACGAGGTGAAGGCGCTTGCCGCATGGATGTCGTTCAAGTGCGCCGTCGTAAACATTCCGTACGGAGGAGGCAAAGGAGCGGTAAAGGTAGACCCCAGGGAGCTTTCGAAAAATGAGCTGGAGAATCTTACAAGAAGATATACTGCGATGATTTTGCCGCTGATAGGGCCTGAAAGGGATATTCCCGCACCTGACGTCGGTACCAATTCTGAAGTTATGGGATGGATAATGGATACGTATAGTCTGTTTCAAGGTTATACGGTATCCGGTGTGGTTACCGGCAAGCCAATCGAAGTGGGAGGGTCGCTAGGCAGAACGAAGGCCACGGGCAGAGGCGTTATGCTGATTACAAAAGAAATTCTTCATCGCATGGGATATCCCGTGATAGGGACAAAGATCGCAGTCCAGGGGATGGGAAACGTCGGAGGCGTCACGGCGGAGCTTTTATACGATGAGGGCTGCAAAATCATAGCGGTCAGCGACGTTTCAGGCGGAGTGCTCAATGAAAAGGGCCTGGACATCAAGGCAATCGTAAAGTATATATCCGCCGGTCCCAATAATCTATTGAAGGATTATAGCAAAGAGGGAGTAAAGCATATCACAAATGAAGAACTGTTGGCGTGCGACGCTCAGGTGTTGATACCTGCGGCTTTGGAGAATCAGATCAACGAAAGGATAGCGAATGAAATCAAGGCAAACATAATTGTGGAAGCGGCCAACGGCCCTACGACAGTGGAGGGCGACAAGATACTGGAAGCCAGAGGCATAAAGGTCATACCCGATATCCTTGCGAATGCGGGAGGCGTCGTAGTGTCTTACTTTGAGTGGGTGCAGAATATTCAGTCCCTGACATGGGATGAGGAAGAAGTAAACCGCACGCTCGAAAAGATCATGATAAGGGCCTTTAATGAAGTATGGGAAAGAGCAGGCAAAAATAATACCACAATGAGAATCGGGGCTTATATGGTGGCTGTTGACAGGATCGTGAAGGCAAAGAAAATAAGAGGTATATTTCCATGAGCGACATCCTTTCAAAACTTAGTATTTGCGAACCGCTTACTGATTTCGAGGTAATAGACATCCACGGGCATACGGGATACTGGTTCAATTTCAATATTCCCGACGTAAGCCCGGAAGGCCTGGTCAGGTCAATGGATCAGTACGGCATTGATTTGTCGCTGGTTTCCGCCACGGCATCCATTTCCAATGATTTTATTTATGGAAATGATCTGGTCGGCGAGCTGATCGGCAGGTATCCGGACCGGTTTAAGGGATACATCGGACTGAACCCCCTTTACGCCCGGGAAACGGAAGCGGAGATGGAAAGATGCTGGTACGGCAAAAAGGGCTTTATCGGGCTGAAACTCCATCCCGAAGTCCATTGCTATGATTTTGACAGTCCGATCTGCGATCAGGTATATCAATTTGCATGCAAAAAGCGGTGTCCTGTTCTCATCCATGTATGGGGGAAGGCGAATACGCTGCGGTGCCTGAAAATTGCCGGCCGGTTCCCGGAAATGACTTTGCTCATGGGGCACAGCGGCGGGCCCGATTCCTTTGAAGAAGCGGTGGAGGTAGCGAAAAAATGCCCCAACGTGTATCTTGATCTGACAGGTTCAACGATATGCGAAGGGCAGCTTGAATACTTTGTATCCGAAGTTGGTTCAAAAAGAGTTGTTTTCGGTACCGACCAGCCTTTTGTGGACGGAAGGCCAAACCTTGGAAGGGTCGGTTACGCGAGGATAAGCGACGAGGAGAAAAAGGATATATACGGCAGGAATGCAAAAGCCATTCTGAAGAGGATAGAAAGATAGGCAAAGCGAAGGTGAAAATGATGTCCATCCAATTCTTTGACTGCAATATGATGCTTGGCATGAGGAGTACCATAAAACCCGGAGCCATCTATAAAACCGATGACATAGTAAAAGTCATGGAGCAGTGCAATATAAAAGAGGCGGCGGTGTACCATTGCTCCGCTCTTGAATATCACCCGGCCGATGGGAATGGGAGGCTGATGGAGGAGATAAAAGGGAACGCTTCTTTTTATCCCGTATGGGTATTGCTCCCGGGCGCTACAGGGGAATTTGAAAGCGGAAGGCAGCTTTTGGACAGCCTGAAAAGCAATAATGTCAAGCTTGCGCGAATTTTTCCGAGCGTACAAAGGCATAATTTTTCCATATCGAAATGGAATTGCGGTGAACTGTTTGATTTGCTGAACGGCAGCCGGATTCCGCTGCTGGTTGATATAAATGATTTTACATGGGATGGGCTGGTTGAAATGGCGCAAAGCTGCAAAGACATGCCGATCATTTTCACCCGCGTCGGTTACCGCAGCGACAGGAATTTGTATAAGATATTGGAAAAGCATGAGAACGTTTACCTGGAAACCTCTTCTTATAAGGAGTTTTACGGAATAGAGAAAATCACTGCGGTTTTCGGCGCCGAACGGCTGCTCTTCGGGAGCGATATGCCGGTTTTTTCAGCCGGCGCGGCCGTTACCCTTATAACCCATGCGCAGATATCGCCTGAAGAAAAGGAAATGATAGCGGGCAAAAATCTTAAAAAGCTTATGCAAAACGTCCGGTATTAACCGGCATGAAAAGGAACAACGGGTGAGGCGGGCATAATCCGGGCGGATTGTATGCCAATTTGCTCTATAAAATCCGGGAGGGTGTAAAATGGGAATCAGTTTCGATATTTCGGGGAAGGTCGCGGTCATAACAGGCGCGGCGGGAGTACTGTGCGGCGACATGGCGCGGCATATGGCGCAAAAAGGCGTCCGGGTCGTTCTTCTCGACCTGTTTGAAGACAGGGCTGCAAAGATCGCGGAGGAAATCGTCCAGGACGGCGGGGAGGCAATTGCATTCAAGACGGACGTCCTGGACAAGCAAAGCATTATCAAGGCCGGGGACGAAGTAATGAAACGGTTCGGCAGGGTGGACATCCTGGTCAACGGCGCCGGAGGCAATAAAAAGGACGCGACGACCAGCGCCGAGTTGAGCTTTTTCGATCTGCCGGCCGATTCGCTCCAATGGGTCTTCAATTTGAATTTCGTCGGCGCGGTTTTAACAACGCAGGTGTTCGGACAGATCATGGCCGGGCAGAAGTCGGGCTGTATCATAAACATATCCTCCATGGCCGCCATCCTGCCTCTTACGAATACAATCGCCTATTCCGCGGCAAAAGCCGCCGTAAGTAATTTTACAAAATGGATGGCCGTGCATTTCAACCAGAACTATTCCAAAGAAATCAGGGTGAATGCGATAGCGCCGGGCTTTTTGCTGACCGAGCAAAACAGGTATCTGCTCACGGATGAGACGGGGGAGGCGACGGAAAGGGGCAGGACGATTATCGGGCATACGCCGATGGGGAGATACGGGAGTCCCGATGAATTGTCGGGAGCGGTCATATGGCTTTCGTCGGACGCGGCGTCGTTTGTCAATGGAATAGTGCTTCCCATTGATGGTGGATTTTCAGCTTTTTCAGGCGTATAGACGAAGGACGTGTATGAAGGAATTAACTATTTCAATACGGAAAAAAAGAGGGGTTCTTAAATGTGTATAAAAGAAATGAAAGCAGGAAATCTGGAGGTCAAAATATTCAATACAAGAAAGCTGATGGGGAAAGCTGCCGCACATGACGCAGCCGAGCGCATTCGCAGCCTTTTAAAGCAAAAAGAGGAAATCAATATTTTTTGTATTGTTCCGGCAAAGACCAAGGCTGAAGCGGTATACAACACCATAATGGGTAAGGTGACGGAAAAGTGTCCGGCATCCATATTAAAGACGCACAAGAATGCCGTATTGTATGCCGACGCCGACAGTGGAAGCCGTGTTCTGGCCTAGCTGCCATGAAGCGCCGGAAGCATAAAATTATCTTGCGGTGGTGAGAAATTGAACAGGATCAAAATCGTTAATGGAAAAATCCTTACGCCGTTCCGGATCATTGAAAACGGAACCCTGCTTGTGGAGAACGGCGAAATAGCTTATCAGGGTCCAGAAGCTGCGGAAGCGTGTGATTGCCGTGTAATCGATGCCGGCGGGAATTATGTGTCGCCGGGCTTTATAGATATCCATACCCACGGCGGCGGCGGGTTCGACTTCATGGACGGAACCGCCGAAGCATACGCCGGAGCCGCAAAGGCCCATGCGCTGCACGGAACCACTTCCATTGTGGCAACAACGCTTACAAGTACAAATGAGGAATTGAAAAAGACCTTCCAGGTTTTCAAAGAGGCCAAGGGAAGGAATGGCAACGGGGCGGATTTCATCGGACTGCACCTGGAAGGCCCGTATTTCTCGATAAACATGAAGGGGGCGCAGGACCCGAGATATATTCGTAATCCCGATCCCGCCGAATACGAAGAAATACTGGAATGGTCGGATGACATTGTGCGGTGGTGCGCGGCGCCCGAGCTGCCCGGCGCCGTCGAGTTCGGAAGATGTCTGAAAAAGAGGGGGATTCTGGCTTCCATAGCGCATACTGGCGCGATTTATGAAAAGGTGGAAGAGGCGTTTGAAAACGGGTTTACTCATATTACCCACCTTTATTCCTGTACATCCGGGGTCACAAGGATCAACTCCTACCGGTATGCAGGTGTGATTGAAAGCGCTTTTCTGCTGGATGAAATGACGGTTGAAATAATAGCGGACGGCTGTCACTTGCCGCAAAGTCTTTTAAAGCTTGTTTACAAGATAAAGGGACCGGATCGTATCGCTTTGGTTTCAGACTCTATGAGAGGAGCGGGCATGCCGGAGGGGGAGAGTATTCTGGGGAGCCTTCAGAACGGCAAGAAAGTAATTATTGAAGACGGAGTTGCCAAAATGCCGGACAGAACTTCCTTTGCAGGAAGCGTGGCTACTGCGGACCGGCTTGTCAGAACGATGGTCAAGGCTGCGGGCGTACCGGTTGCCGAAGCGGTCAGAATGATGACCTCCACTCCTGCAAGGATAATTGGCGTGGATAGGGACAGAGGAACTCTTTCCGTCGGCAAGCGGGCGGATATCGTGATTTTCGACGAGGAGATCAACATCCTAATGGCCATGATAAAAGGGAAGGTTGTAAAAGGGGACGGCCAAACCGGCGCAGATCCCAGGACAATCCGGATTGATGCCGGTACCGGCCGGTAAAATTCCGGCTCAAGATAATAGAATATGCTAAGAAGTACATATTACATGTCAAGCAGAGTTCGTTCAGCAATTGTATAATTTGATCATAAGGTAAAGTTCCCCAAAAAAAACTGCATTTCATTTAAGTTATGCCCTGCAAGCTTCCGGATTCTAAAGAAAGGGATGCCTGTATGGAGAGGTGTTTTTTTGCTCTGAGCTTACTGCAAAAGGAGGGGTTTTTTTGAGCGAAAAGGAAATGGGATTCGGCATAATAGGCTGCGGCCTGATATCTGACTGGCACGCAGGTGCGATATCAAAGATAAAGGGCGTGAGACTGGTCGGCGTAACCGACGTCACCGCAGAAGCGAGAAACGCTTTTGCAGCCAAATATCACGTTGAAGCAGTGAAAAGCGCAGACGAACTTTTGGCCAGGCAGGACATCGACATTGTCTGCATATGCACGCCGAGCGGCATGCATGCTCCGCTTGCCGTAAAAGCGGCAAATGCGGGAAAGCATGTTATTGTAGAGAAACCTATGGCCATCAGCATCACGGAAACAAAGGAAATTATCGATGCATGCAAGGCCAACGGGATAAAGCTGGGGGTTATTTCACAGTTGAGATTTTCAAAAGCGGTGAGCAGGTTGAAAGACGCTGTGGAAAAAGGAATGCTGGGGAGACTGCTGACCGGCGACGTCTATATGAAATTCTACCGCTCGCAGGAATACTACGAGAGGGGAGGCTGGAGGGGCACCTGGAAAATGGACGGCGGAGGAGCCTTGATGAACCAGGGCATACACGGGATCGATCTGCTGCTGTATATAATGGGGCCGGTCAAGTCCGTATTCGCCCATACCAGGACGCTGGCCAGGAGCATTGAGGTCGAAGACACGGCTGTAGTGGCGCTGGAGTTTCAAAATGGCGCTCTGGGCATTATCGAAGGGACCACCTCGATTTATCCGGGCTTTCCCCGGAGGCTCGAGGTGAATGGGGATAAAGGAAGCATCGTGCTGGAAGAAGACAGCATTACGAGTTGGATCATCGAAGGCCGCAAGACGCCGGACGACATCATACTGGAGCACACGACAAGCGGGGCATCCAGCAATCCTGCCGCTTTCGGCACAGAAGGACATATCCTGCAGATCGGCGATATGGTCGAGGCGGTAAAAAAGGACAGAAAGCCGCTGGTGGATCAATATGAAGGCCGAAAACCGATCGAAATCATCCTGGCGGCGTATGAGTCTTCAAGGACGGGCAGGCCGGTAGATCTTTAGCAAAAGCGGAAATAACCAGGACCTATAAAAATTTGTTGGGGGGATTAAAATGGCTGAAAACAGGAAAGAGAATCAAAGGTCCGTCGTATCGGATCCCGGGGATATGTTCACATGGCCCATTATAACCGGGGAGGACGAGGAAGCGGTATTGGAGGTGCTTCGGAGAGGCGCGATGTCCTCCGGGGATGTTACAAAGCAGTTTGAAAAGGAATTCTCGCTGTGGCAGGGTACAAAATACGCACTCGGATGCAATAACGGCACGGCAGCGCTCCACTCGGCAATGTTCGGCTGCAAAATCGGAGTGGGGGACGAGATCATCTGCCCGAGCGTGACTTATTGGGCGTCGGCGGCGCCTGTGTATTCGCTGGGTGCAACGGTTGTATTTGCGGATATCGATGAAAATACCCTCTGCCTTGATCCCGGTGATATTGAACATAGAATAACAAGCCGCACGAAGGCCATCATGGTGGTACATTATCTTGGCCATCCCGCCGATATGGACCCAATTATGAAAATTGCCAAAAAGCACGGATTGAAAGTCATCGAGGATGTGTCCCATGCGCAGGGCGGGCTTTATAAAGGCCGCAAGCTGGGCTCCATAGGCGACGTTGCGGCAATGTCCCTGATGAGCGCCAAATCCCTTGCAGTCGGAGAAGCCGGCGTACTGATCACAAGTGACCTGGAGATATATGAGAGAGCGGTAGCGTTCGGACATTACGAGCGGTTTAACGACAGCATAACGAATCCGGAATTGAGGCCGTACGCGGGTTTGCCCATGGGTGGCTACAAATATCGTATGCACCAGCTAAGCTCGGCTGTCGGCCGTGTCCAGCTGAAATATTATGATGAGCGCTGCAGGGAAATACGCAAGGCGATGAATTATTTCTGGGATCTGCTGGAAGGAGTGCCGGGTCTGAAGGCCCACCGCGTTCAGGAGGATTCTGAAAACAACATGGCCGGCTGGTATGCGCCCCATGGGATTTACAAGCCCGACGAACTGGGAGGACTTTCCGTTGCCCGTTTTGCCGAAGCCGTCAGGGACGGAGGCGTCATGGACTGCATCGCGGGCTGCAATGCCGCCCTCCACACGCACGGATTGTTCCATTCGTGCGATATTTACGGGCATGGGAAGCCTACGAGGATTGCAAATGAAGATTGCGACATACGCAGCGACGATAAAACTTTGCCAGTAAGCGAAAAGGTCGGTACAATGACATACACGATACCGTGGTTCAAGCATTACAGGCCGGAGATCATCGCGGAGTATGCGAACGCATACCGCAGGGCCGCCGAAAATTACAAGGAGCTGCTGAAAAGCGACAAGGGCAACCCGCCCAACCTCGGCGTATGGCATTTTTTCAGCCACCGGTAAAATCATATGCCGGACGGTTTGAAGATTGCCGGATACCGGATAAGCAATTCGCTGCAAAGGGGGATGCGGAATGGCAAAATTCAAGGTAGTGGTAACGGACGACAGGTATAATGATTATGACGTGGAAAAAAGCGTTTTGGATGAGATAGGCGCGGAACTGGTCGTCAATAAAGGATCGTCCGAAGAGGATTTAATAGCAGCGTGCAGGGATGCCGACGGAATTCTTTGCAATCTGAACCGGATGACCGCGAAAGTGATCGGCAAGCTTGAAAAATGCAGGGTTATTTCCAGGTATGGCGTAGGTTACGATAATGTGGATGTAAAAGCCTGCACCGACAAAGGCATATATCTCACAAACGTTCCGGATTATTGCGCGGAAGAGGTTTCAGACCATGCGCTGGCGCTGCTGATGTGCTGCGCGAGAAAAGTGGCGAAACGGGACGCACAGGTAAGGAAAGGAATGTGGGATATCGGAAGTAAAGACCCGATCTACCGTATAGCGGGAAAGACCTTTACATTTATAGGGTTTGGCAAAATCGGGAAATGCTTATACAGGAAAATAAAGGGATTGGATCTTTCAAGGATATTGATTTACGATCCTTACCTGGACGCGGAAACAATCGAGTCCTTCGGAGCCGAGAAGGCGGATTTTGAGACCGCGCTGCGGGAAGCCGATTTTGTTTCGCTTCATTTGCCTTTGAATGAAAAAACAAAATCCATCATGGACGGAAAGGCTCTTTCGCTGCTCAAAAAAACAGCCGTAATCATCAATACTTCCAGAGGTCCGCTGATCGATGAGGATGCTTTGTTCGACGCCCTGAAAAAAGGGGAGATAAGCTATGCGGGGTTGGATGTCCATGTAAAGGAGCCTATGGATCCGAAGGATCCCCTCATGAAACTGGACAATTGTTTGCTTACCGATCATGTGGGCTGGTACAGCGAGGAATCCATTCATGAACTGAAAAGGAAAGCTGCCGAGAACGTAAGGGATGTCCTGCTGTGCAGAGAACCCAAATACAAGGTCAACGATATAGAAGTGTGTTTGAGGACTTGATCCCGTCGGGAGTCGGGACATGTTGGATTGTAATAGGAAATAGTTGAGTTTTTATGAAAGGGGCGGTTTGCATTGAATGAAATATTAGAAGAGATTGGAAAACTGGGTATCGTGCCCGTCGTAAAAGTGGACGACGCGAAGGACGCCGTTCCTCTTGCACGGGCCTTGATAAAAGGCGGATTGCCGGTTGCGGAGATAACCTTTCGTACGGAAGCTGCGCAGGAGGCAATCGAAAATATCGCTTCCGCCTTGCCTCAAATGCTGGTCGGCGCAGGCACGGTATTGAATATCGACCAGGTAAAACGAGCAGTGGCGGCCGGAGCCAGGTTTATCGTCAGTCCCGGCTTCAATCCCTCGGTGGTGGAGTATTGCGTCAGTCAAAATATTCCGGTAACGCCGGGATGCAGCAATCCGACCGATATTGAAATGGCTCTGGCGTATGGCCTGGAGGTGGTGAAGTTTTTCCCCGCGGAGGCTTCCGGCGGCATCGGTACCATAAAAGCAATCAGTGCGCCTTACGGCATGGTGAAATTTATACCGACCGGAGGGATCAATGAAAAAAATATAAAGGAGTACCTGGCCAATAACAAAGTATTGGCATGCGGCGGCAGTTGGATGGTAAAGGACGAGCTTATCAAGGCGGGCAGGTTTGACGAGATAGAACGCCTTACAAGGGAGGCCGTCGCCCTTACGCTCGGATTTGATCTTGCACATATCGGTATCAATACGGCCGGCGATGAAAGCGCCCTGGAATACGCAAAGAGTTTTTCCGGCATGTTTCATTTGCCTGTAAAGGAAGGCAACAGCTCCAACTTCGCAGGAACCATACTCGAAGTGATGAAGGGCAAAGGCTTAGGCGCCAACGGCCATATAGCGATCAAGACCAATAATGTGCAAAGAGCGATCGCTTTTCTTGAAAGAAACGGCATAGAAATCGATCTGTCGACTGCCAAGGGAACGGCCGGAGCAATCGCTGCCGTCTATCTGAAGGAGGAATTCTGCGGATTTGCCATCCATTTACTGCAAAACAAATAATCTGGGAGGGATCATCATGGCGCAAAGAGTCGTAACGTTCGGAGAAATCATGCTGAGACTGAAACCGGCAGGAGCGGAACGCTTTTTTCAGACGCCGCATTTTGAAGCGACGTTCGGAGGCGGCGAAGCAAATGTAGCCGTATCGCTTGCCAATTTCGGGATGGATGCGGCATTTGCCACGATATTGCCGCAAAATGATATAGGCGATGCATGTATAGGAGAATTAAGGAGATTCGGGGTAGATACCCGGTTCATAAAGCGGGATTCCGGAAGAATGGGCATCTATTTCCTGGAAAACGGTGCGAATCAAAGGCCGTCCAAAGTGATATACGACCGTGCGGACTCGGCCGTTGCCAAAGGGAAAGCCGGCAGCATCGATTGGAACGAAGTATTTGAGGGAGCAAGCTGGTTCCATATTACGGGCATTACGCCTGCGATCAGCGAAGCCGCCGCCGGGTTGTCGCTGGAAGCCGTAAAGGCTGCTAAAGACAGGGGAATTATCGTTTCATGCGACTTCAATTACAGAAAGAACCTCTGGAAATACGGAAAAAGTGCGATAGAGGTCATGACGGAGCTGGTGAAGTATGTTGACATAGGGATAGCGAATGAAGAGGATTGCCAGAAATCCCTCGGAATTAAGGCGGAGGCAGCGGTAGAAAAGGGAGAGCTCAAAACGGAGCTTTACGAAATGCTCACCCAAAAGGTGCTGGCTCAATTCCCGGATATGAAGGCCATCGCGATCACTTTGAGGGAAAGCAGAAGCGCCGATTCCAACGGGTGGTCCGCCTGTCTCCAGGACGGACGGAAATTTTACCTTAGCCGCAAATACGACATCACGGATATAGTGGATCGTGTCGGCGGCGGGGATTCTTTTGCGGCCGGCCTTATTTACGGCCTAACGAAATACGAGGACAAGGAAGATGCGTTGAACTTCGCAGTAGCGGCAAGTTGTCTGAAGCATTCGGTAAGCGGAGACTTCAACCGCGTATCCGTTTCGGAAGTGGAGAAGCTGATGGGCGGCGACGGTTCGGGAAGAGTCCAGAGATAATACCGAAAAGCCGTCAGTGCGGCGATTCAGCGAATAGATTCCGAAATTCAAAGCCGTCCGGGTTTGGGAGGGACATGGAAATACCCCTCCCGGACCAGTTATCCACAGGATTCCGGGAAGGTTCGGGGCTCCTTTCCAGATCGGACAGCCAACTATCGGAGCCAGCTTTTATCCCAAAGATGCAACAGACGTCGCCACGCCGCTGAATCACACGGCTGCAGCAATAGGCGGCATTAGTCCCTACATTCCTTTTATTTACCGAAAAGGCGATTTACAATGCGCTTCAGCAAGGAGCTTCCGGCTGGAGCGTTCTTTTTTTCGCCCGCTCCGGTTTCTGCGGGAGAGGGTGTCGTCGGCCTGTTCAAAGGCTGTGCCGGCTTTCCGGCATAAGGTGCGCGAGGGGTTGTGGTGCTTCCACCCGGGGAAGAGCCGCGCGGACCGTCGGCATTTCTGCCTGCATAGGGGGGACGAGTACTGCTGCCGGTCCCCTCGCCGGTTCTGTTCCCTGCGTAAGGAGCGCGGGTGCCGCCGCCGGTTCTCTCGCCGGGCTTTTCCCCTTCGTAGGGAGCGCGGGTGTTATTTCGTCCGCCGTTATACGGTGTTCTTGTGTTATTCCGCCCGCCGGAGTTGGATGTACTGCGCGGATTCTGGCCATTGCCCGGCTGAGCGCCGTCCTGTGTTCTGCTCGCGTTTTCGGCATTCCCGGCAGAATTGGGCCTGCGTCTGTTCTGCGGACGTTCGCCTCTGCCCTGGGCGCTCGCGTTCCCGGCTTGGCTGGTTTGTCCGGACTGTCCGGCTGCCTTTGCGTTCCCGGCTGCGCCGGTCCGGCCGGCTTCCTGCCCCGCCTGTCCGGCCCGTTCGCCTCTCTGCCGGTCGCGCTGCCTGCCGTTCCGGCCCTGGCCGGGGGCACCGCCGCCGCCCTGGCGTCTCCTTCCGGCTCCGGTTCCTTCGGAAGCGGCGCCTTCCGCCGCGGGGCGCGCTTTCAGCGCATTGGCTTTCAGCCACTCCTCCGCCGCTGCACTCCGCTCCCGGAAAACTTCTTCCGAGGGGAGCTCCCCTTCCTCTATCATCACGCCGATGTGTTCCTCTATGGCGTAGAGACCCATGATATCCTCACTTGTTACCAGGGTGAGGGAACGGCCTATATTTCCGGCTCTTCCGGTACGGCCGATCCTATGTATGTAGCTGTCCTTTTCCACGGGAACGTCATAGTTGATGACCAGTGACAGGTTGTCCACATGGATGCCGCGGGCGGCAACATCCGTTGCCACAAGGATATGGAATTCTCCCTGCTTGAACTGGTCGATGGTCTTCAAACGCCTGCCCTGGGGAATTTCGCCGTGCAAAGCTTCCGAAGAGTACCCCTTGCGGGTCAGGAAGTTCTGTATCCGGTCGACGCCGATCCGCGTATTGCAGAAAATGAGGCAGCTTTCCGGCTGCTCCACCAGCAGCAGGCGATTCAACTGGGTGTTTTTCTCGTTGTGGGCGACGCGGTAATAGATCTGGCTGATCGTATCCACCGTCTTGGTCTGGGACTGGATTTCAATCATCTCCGGATTCTTCATGTAGTCGCTGCAGATTCTGCGGACCTCCGGAGGGATCGTTGCGGAAAACAGAAGGGTGACACGGTCCTTGGGAATGGTCCGGATGATTCTCATCACCTGGTCCAGAAAGCCCATATCCAGCATTCTGTCCGCCTCGTCCAGGACAAGGAAACGGATATGCTTGGTCTGAAGGGTTCCGCTGCGGATGTGGTCGAATACCCGGCCCGGCGTACCCGTCACGATGGTGATGCCGTTTTTCAGCTCCCGGATTTCCGTATTCATGCTGTGCTGTCCGTATATGGCTGTTGTTTTATGCGGCAGGTGTTTTGCCAGCAGCTTCAGGTCACTGTCCACCTGAACCGCCAGTTCCCGCGTCGGTGTCAGGATCAGGCCCTGGGGTCCGGGCAGGGCCGGGTCCATCAGCTGCAGCATGGAAACGCCGAAAACGGCTGTTTTTCCGCTGCCCGTCTTTGACATAACAATCAGGTCTTCTTTTTTCAAAATGTGGGGAATCGCCCTGCTTTGTACTTCTGTTGGCTGTTCGAAGCCCATTTCCTCTATGGCCTGCAGGATGGGCGCTGAAATGCCGAGATCGTTAAAACCGTTGCTCATTGTTGTTTTGTTGTCTTCTTTCCTTCGTTATTGATATTTCCTTATTATTAACATTTCCATTATACCACCAGTTCTCCTATTGCGATATCATTATACACTATCCGGAAGAATTTGAAAATGATTGTGCAAAAGTGCACGTGCCTCCACAGGCAGAAGCGCCGCAAGCAGAATTTCTATCCGCAGAATTCCGGTCCCATTGCTGCTTCAAAGGGTCCCGCGGCGCCGCTTATTTCCCGACGCCGGCCTTCCACTTCTCGTAAGCCGTGCGGATAAATTCAACCTGCTCCGGCGTGTAAGCGATATCCTGCAACCGGAGGCCCGCCTGGCCCGCTCCGAGTTGGTAAGCGTATATGGAGCCGTCGGATGGCCGGAAGGTGATGGCGATCTTCGGGGTGTCCCGGAGTTTTTCCAGGATTGCCAACAGGCTGGCGGTGGCCGTTTTCCAGTCCGCCTGCGGGAAAAAGGACCAGTTGCCGTATTCCAGCAGAACATCACCCTGCGTCATCCCGGCGGCGCTGGCCAGACTGAGGGAGAATATCTCGCCGATGTAAACGCAACGGCCGCTGTCGTTTGTTGTTGCCAGCTCGACGTTATTTGCATCGTAGTACGTCGGATTTACGCTATTTCCCTTTTCATCAAAAGAGGTGGTCCAGTGGGCATAACCTTCCGGGCCGATCATCAAGGACCCTCCGGCGTCGAAATAGGATTCTTCCACCTTGTGATTCCGATCGTCAAATTTCCTTATCCACCGGGCAAAGCCCTTCGAGCCGCTTACCACAGGACTGCCGTTTTCGTCGTAGATCGTTTCCTCCGTCTGGTTCCCCCGCTCGTCGTAGGCATATTCGGCAGCGGCGTAGCCGGCGCCGCACCGGACCGGATTGCCGGCCAGGCCGTAATAGGCGGTTTTGACGATTTGATCCCGTTCGTCGTAGGTGTTGACCGTCTTGGCATAGCCGTCGCGGTTTGCCGCCGGAGCGTCGTCCGTTCCGCGGCAGGTAGATTCCAGGACATTGCCGTGGCTGTCATACTCATAAATATAGCGGCACACGCCGGAGGCATCCAGCATCGGCTGCCCGTCCGCGCCGTAGAACCGCGTGCTTGTCCGGTTGCCGTATTCGTCGTATTGGCAGGCAACCTTCGCGTAGCCGTTGACGTTGAGCACCAGATGGTCCTTTTCGTCGAAATAGGCCTCTTCCAGCAGGTTGCCCCGCTCGTCGTATACCACGGTCCGCTTTGTGCTTCCGTAATTTCCGGCGGTGACGGGATTGCCCTTCGTGTCGAAGAAGCTTTCGCCGGTCTGGTTGCCTCGCGAGTCATACTCCATGACCCACTTGGCATAGCCCCCGCTGCAGGCCATGGGGCGGTCCTTCTCGTCGTAATAGGTCACACAGGTGGCGTTGTACTGATCGTCATACTTCCATGCCACCCGGGAGTAGCTATTCTGGTAGACGTAGCGGTTTCCGTCCCCGTTGTAATAGGCCTTGTCGGAGAGATTGCCGAATTCGTCATACTGCTCCTTATAAGTCAGGTATGGCCGGTCCATCAGCTTGAAGTCCTTGCCCATGGAGTAGTAGGACGTTTCTACCGGGTTGCTCCGCTCATCGTAGCGGGCAGTCCATTTTGCGTAGCCTTCCGCGCAGATGGCGGGGTGATTTTTCGCGTCGTAATAGACAATTTCCGTCGTGTTTCCCCGCTCGTCGTACTGAGCGGTCCATCTGGCATAGCTGTCCTTCGAGGTGGCGGGCTCGCCTTTGGTCCCCAGGTACTCCGTCTCGATTTGGTTCCCGTGCTGATCGTACTTGCGGCGGACCGTCGCGTAGCCCTCCCTGCCGATTACCGGCTGGCCGTCCGTGCCGAGATACGCCGTTTCCTCCACATTTCCGTTGGCGTCATAAGTTGTGGCGATCTTGGCGTAATTGCCGTCGTAAAAGATCGGCTGGCCGTCCGTGCCAAAAAACTCCTCCAGAACGAGGTTATTCCGGTCATCATACCGGCCGGCCCATTTTGCGATGCCTTCCTTGGTCGAAGCAAGCCGTCCGTCCGGGCCGTAGAAGGATTTGCCGATCAGATTGTTCCGGCTGTCGTAGGCCAGATCCATTGCGGCATAGCCGTCTTTTGTTACGGTGGGTCTCCCTTCCGTATCATAATACTCATACCGGATGATATTGCCGGAGGAGTCGAATGCCTGAACGCACCTGGCATATCCGTCCGTCGCCATGGACAGCTTTCCGTCCAGACCGTGGCAGTTATATTCTGTAATGTTGCCCCTGGCATCGTACGTGATCTCGTAACCGCTGTACCCGCCTTTTATAAAGGAGGGCTTGCCGTCGATCCCGTAAATCTCGGCTTTTACGACCCTGCCGTTCTCATCGTAGGTTTGCTCCTGGCTGGCGATGCCATCGGTGTTTAAAACCGGTTTTCCGTCCCCGTCGAAATAGGAGATCCGGGTTATGTTGCCCTTTTCGTCGTAAACGCCCCTCGCGGCTGCATAGCCGCTTTTGCCGACGACGGGCCGCCCCTTTTGATCCAGATAGCTTTCCAGAATGGTGTTGCCGTGCCGGTCCGCTTCCATGACGACCGTCGCATAGCCATCGCCGCACAGGACAGGCTGGTTCTTCGCGTCCACGTATTCCACGCGGGTAATCTCCCCAAGCTCCCCGTAAGAGTAGCGGATTCCGGCAATGTTCTGCCGGGTGGAATAAAGCTGGCCGTTCTGGTCCAGGTATGTGACGGCCCGAATCCGTCCCAGGCTGTCGAGCTCATAGTCCATGCCGGCGACGCCGTCGGCGTCCAGGGCGAAATCCCTGCTGCTGCGCATGAACATGATCCGGGTGACGCGGCCCTTTGCATCGTAGGACAGGGCGTGGCGGGTAATATCACTTTTGGCGGAGGCCTGCTTCCGCATGTCGAACATGCCGGTTCCGATCCCGGTAGCCTGGGCGGTCAGGGTAATCAGGGTATCATCGTCCTTGCTCTGCTGGAAATCCACGGCCGACAGGTTCTCCGTGTAGGCCTGGTGGATCAGCACCCTTCCGTTCTGGTCCAGGTATTCGCAGCTGGCCAGCCTGCCGTTGTCCCGGTAGTAATAGCGGGCGATCATCGGCCGGTCCAACTGCCAGGAAGAGAGGTGGGGGACGGGCGTTCCGACGGAGTTGACATATTGCAGCTCCTGGACCTTACCGCCCTTGGTGGTGATCCGGTAGCAGGAGCTTCGGGCGCTCACTTCCCCCGAGCCCAGGGGAAAAATCCCCGAGGGGACGCCGTATTGCAAAACGTAATCGTAGTAATAGCGGGAGCTTGGAACCGTGTAATACCAGGTGTAGCCGGCGCCGATAACGGTAACGGCCGCCAGCAGCAGCCCGAGAAGGCCATACAGGGTGCGCTTTTTCCTTTGGCGGCGCGCATCCCGGTCCTTCAGCATGTCGAACTTGATGTTCAGCAGACCGGCAACCACGCGGAGGAAGGCGTCCTGCTTCCCCAATTCGCCGACGCTCACGCCCAGGAGCTCCTCGGGGGCCTCGCTGATCGCCGGCGGGAAGCATTCCCGCCCGGGCTTCTTCGAGTGGGGCTCCCCGTCCACGATGAAGGGGATCACCGCGCCATATCCGTTATTACCGGCAAAGTGGCGGATTTCCTTGCTTACGTACTCGGAGCGGCAGGCATTGGGAGAGCAGATCACAATCAGGTATTTCGCGCTTTCCAGCTCCTTCTGGAGGGCGCCCATGACTGTGCCGGTGGTCAGATCGGTCTTATCCCGGAACACGGGACGGATTTTGCGGGGCAGGCTCTGCTGCTCCGCCAGGAGGGCAGCGGGGAGACGGTAGTTTTCCAGCTTGTTCTGCAGCCACCGGGCCCATTTTTCATCCTGGCGGCTGTAGCTGATAAAGGCGTAATAGTCGTAACGTCCTTCGATTTTCTGCTCTTCCGGCTTAGTAGTTACCATAAGCTGCCCTCACAAATTTAAAATTTTTACGCACAGGAAGTTCGCAAAAAGTTCACAGATTATCCCTATTTTGCTCACATCTTCTTATTAAAATAATATCATAAACTTTTTTATAAGCAACCTCCTTTTACTTCTGCTGAACGCTCCGGGAAACCGGAGCTTTATTTTGTCTAACCCGGCATAGTGTCACCTTGCCGCGAAACCGAGGGGACTTGACGCTCCCTCTAAGCCAGCGGCAGCTCCACCGAAAAGGTCGTCTTTTCGTTTACAACGCTTTTCACGGAAATTTTTCCGCCATGCTGGTCCACGATCGCCTTGGCGATTGCAAGGCCGAGGCCGTAGCCGTCGGATCGGCGGGCCCTGGATTTGTCCGTCCGGTAGAACCGGTCGAAGATGTTGGGGAGATGCTCCTCCGGGATTCCGGCGCCGGTGTTGGACACCGTCAGCACAGCGTCGTTGTTTCGCTTCCGGAGATGGATGTCGATGGAGCCGTTGGCGTTGGAATACTTCACGGCGTTGTCCAGGAGAATCATGGCCACTTCGCTGATTTGCTCGCTGCTCCCGTTGATGCTCAAATCCGGCTCCATATCGTAGTTCAGGGAGAGTTGATGCTCAAAGATGACGCCTTCCATTGTCAGTATTGCATTTTCCACCGCATTGCTCAGATTGAACTTTGAAAACACGGCCCTGGAATCGGAATAATCCAGCCGGGTCAGGTACAGCAGGTCATTGGTCAGCTTTGTCATCCGCAGGGATTCGTTTTTGATATACTGGACCCATTTTGCCTGGCTGTTGATGGTGTCCTCTCCGAAGGACAGCAGGACATCGGCGTTGGTATTGATGACGGCAAGAGGCGTCTTCAGTTCATGGGATGCGTCCGCAATAAACTGCTTCTGTTTGTCAAAGGCCTCCCTGACCGGCCGGATGTAGCGGTTGGAGAAGAACCGGCTGATGAAGTAGAGGATTACAAGCATCCCCAGGAAGGAAAACAGGAAAGTGTAAGTCAAGGTGTTCAGTATGCCCTGCTGGGAGGTAATGTCCAGGAAGGAAATGCGGTAGCCTCCGTTATTCGAGCTTACAATATACGCCCAGTTGTTTCCGTCCAGCTTGAAGGAACCCGTGTCCCTGCCCTGGGAAGAGACGATGCTTACGGCGCTTTCGTAAAAGTCGCTGTCCATGTCGAATACCGACTGGTATTTGCTGATATTCCATTGGGAATCGGTCAGAATGAAAAAGGATACGGACCGGTCGGGAACAAAGCCCGGATCTGCCGGCACATTCTTTCCCGGGCCCATGTCCGGCGCGCCGCCATCCGACGCGCTGCCGCCCGCAGGACCGCTGTCTGACATGCCCCCGCTCGCCGTTCCGCCGCCCGCCTGCTGGCTGTCGGAGGTTCGGCCATCCGCCTGCCTCCCTTTTTCCGGCTTCTGCTGGTCCGGCTTTCCCCCCGGCTTCCGGCTGAATTCCTCCAGCCTGTGCAGATCCATATTGATGTTCTGATGAACATTGCTGTACATAATAAGATAAATCGCCGCAAAGGCGCCCAGCATCATAATGGAAAGGGTGACCAGATTCAAAACCAGAAACCGGTTGCGCAGTTTGTTGAACATCAGGCCTTCACCTCCAAAGTATAACCGATGCCGCGTACGGTACCGATGCCCACAGATGAATTGAGAAAACCGAGCTTCTTTCTCAGGAAGGAGACATATACCTCCACATTGTTGTGCTCCGCGTCGGATTCATAGCCCCAGAGCTTTTCAATGATCTGCTCCTTTGACGTAACGGCGTTTTTCCGGGTGATCAGGAGCTCCAGCAGTTCGCTTTCCTTCAGGATGAGCTTGATTTCCTTCGCGCTGCAGGCCAGCTTTAGGGTCGCCGTGTTCAGCTCAATGTCTCCGAATTTCAGCGTGCTGTCCTGGACCACCTCTCCCTTGCGCCTGGACGCGGCGCGGATTCGCGCGAGGAGCTCCTCCGTGTTGAAGGGCTTTGCCAGGTAATCGTCCGCGCCGCTGTCCAGCCCGGTGACCTTGTCCGAAATTTCGCCTCTTGCGGTCAGCAGGATCACCGGCGTTGCCAGCCCTTCGCCGCGCAGCTTCCTTAATATGCTGATGCCGTCCATTCCGGGAAGCATGATGTCCAGCAGAATCAGGTCGTAGATGCCGCTCAGGGCGTTGTCCAGCCCGCTGATGCCGTCGTTCGCCGTATCCACGGTATAATTGTTTTTCCTTAATATTTGTGTAAGGGCTTCCGCCAGATGGATTTCATCTTCTACCACCAATATCCTCATATAATAAAGCCTCCCGCCTGTTTCCGCCACAAATCCGTCTCTGTCATTATATCAATCATTATATCATGCAAAAGCTTTAATGAAGCTTAAATCCTTTTTCCCGAACCCCTCATGAAAATTCTAGAAAAACCTTTTTTCTTTTAAGTTCCGTTTAAGGTTCGGCAGGTAGAATGAAACCATGGACGAAACGGAAAGGGGCAGGCCGCATGGCAATTGAGGTGTTCAACCGGTATGAAAACAAATATCTGATGAATGAGGAGCAATACGGGGCAATCCGCGAGAGACTGCTTGATTATATGGAATTGGACGAATACAACAAAAAGCACGAGTTCTACACGATCAGCAACATCTATTTCGATACGGCCGACAATGCGCTGATCCGAACCTCCCTCGCAAAGCCGAAGTACAAGGAAAAGCTCCGGTTAAGGGCGTACGGGGCGCCGAAGGAGGACTCCAAGGCATACCTGGAAATCAAAAAGAAGTGCTGCGGGCTGGTGAATAAGAGAAGGACCACCCTGAAGCTCAACGAAGCGTACGAGTTCGTCCGGACGGGCGTCAAGCCGGCGCTCAAGGAATACATGAACAAGCAGGTGCTCAACGAGATCGAGTACATTTTACAGCTTTACGACCTGGAACCCAGGCTTTACCTGGCCTACGACAGGAATGCCATGTTCTGCAGGGACAACCGGGGGCTGAGGATCACCTTCGACACCAATATAAGGACGAGACGGTATGACCTCAGGCTGGAAAGCGGCGACTACGGCGAACCGCTTCTGGAAAAGGGCCGGTGGCTTATGGAGGTCAAGGCGGAAAACAGTATGCCGGTCTGGCTGACCAGGCTTTTGTCCGAAAACAAGGTATACAGCACAAGCTTTTCGAAGTACGGCGCCGAGTATAAAAACCTGTTGCGGAGCAGCAGAATGATGAAGGAGGAAAATACAACATGCTTGAATCCCTATTCAATGCCGCAGCGGCTGATTCTACAATATCAATAACAACCGCGCTTTTAACGATCCTGGTTTCTTTTCTGCTGGGCGGCTTTATCAGCCTCACGTACATGAAAACCAGCAAGAACAATTATTCTCAGAATTTCGCACTGACCCTGGTGCTGATCCCCTCGGTGGTCGCCATTATCATTCTCCTCATCGGCAGCAATATTGCAAGGGCCTTCAGCCTTGCGGGGGCCTTTTCCATCATCAAGTTCCGGAGCGCCCCCGGCGACCCGAAGGATATCGCGTACGTGCTCTTTACAATGGCTGCGGGACTTTCCTGCGGCGCGGGCTATTACGGATACGCCGTGCTGTTCACCGTTCTGCTGTGCCTGCTGATGATCGCCCTGAGCGTTTTGAACTTCGGCGCGAGAAAATCCGCCCAGAAGCAGCTCAAGATCACCATCCCGGAGGATCTGGACTATGAAGGCGCATTTGACGAAGTACTGAACAAATATACCCTCCGCCACGAGTTGAAAAAGGTCAAAACGACGGATATGGGCAGCCTGTACGAATTGGTCTATATCGTCACCACGGACAACCGGACCAGCCAGAAGGAATTCATGGATGCCATCCGGTGCCGGAATGGAAATCTGAACATAACCCTGTCCATGTGTGCGGACGGACCGGAGTTTTAGAATCAACCGACGAATCAAAGGAGAGGAAAACAATGAAACAAAAACTTGGAAGTATCTTATTGGCAATCTTTCTGATCTGTTCCGTCCTGCTGGCGGGCTGCGGTGCCGGAGCCTCGGCGCAGACGGGCGATACCGCCCAGGGCGGGGCGTCGGGCGTCGCGCAGGTGTCCGTGAATTCGGCGGCCTCCGGGAGCTCGGCAAACAGCACCGCTTCCGCCATTGTCATTACGGACGACATGATCAAATACGGCAGCGACGATGCCTGCAGCGAATGGAAGGATCAAAATCCCAGCTATATTGAATTGAACGGGACGACGGCAACCCTGAAAGGCTCCGGGGCGGTCTTATCGGGAAGCGATATTACAATTACGGCCCCAGGCGTCTATGTATTCAGCGGCAAGCTGGAGGACGGACAGATCATCGTCGATTGCCCCAGTGACAGAGCAGTAAGGCTTGTTTTGAACGGTGCGGAAATCAACTGCTCCGACAGCTCGGCGATTTTTGTGAAAAATGCGGAAAAGACGGTGGTTTCTTTGCAGGAAGGTACGGAAAATGCGGTTTCGGACGGGAAAGCCTATGCGAATGTCGATGCGGAGACGCAGGAACCGAACGCGGCAATTTTCAGCAAGGATGACCTCACGATCAATGGAAGCGGAAAGCTGACGGTCCACGGCAATTACAACAACGGCATCACAAGCAAGGACAAGCTGAAAATCACGGGCGGAAATATTGCGATTTATGCGGTGGACGACGGCTTGATGGGCCGGGACAAAGTACTGGTCAATGCCGGAAGCATTAAGATTGAGGCCGGCGGAGACGGAATCAAGGCAACAAACGACACCGAGGCCGACAAAGGGTTCATTGCCCTGGAGGGAGGGACCTATGTCATCAAAAGCGGCGACAAGGGAATACAAGCAGTGACCGCTTTGCTGATCAAAGGCGGCACGTTTACCATAGATTCGGGGGATGACGCACTGCACAGCAATAACAGTGTTACGGTGGCCGGAGGTGATATAGAGATCGCAGCAGGCGATGACGGAATACATGCGGACATGTCCGTATTGATAAAAGGAGGCGGGATCAACATAACAAAGAGCTATGAAGGAATCGAGGGTTCCTTTATAACGGTGGCGGACGGCACGATCCGGCTGGTTTCCAGCGACGACGGCTTCAATGTATCCGGCGGCAACGACGAGGCTTCGGGCAATGCCGGCGGACGGGGAATGGACGAATTTGCGGCCACCAGCGGCATACTGGAAATTGACGGCGGATTTGTATCCGTCAATGCTTCGGGGGACGGACTGGATTCCAACGGCTCCATGGTGATGAAAGGAGGCACGGTGGTCGTAAGCGGTCCGACGGAAAATAACAACGCCGCGCTGGACTATAACGGAAGCTTTGAGATGAGCGGCGGCCTGCTGGTTGCCGCAGGCAGCGCGGGAATGGCCCAGGCGCCCTCCGACAGCTCTTCGGCATACTCGATTGCAATGTCCTTCTCAAGCATGCAGCAGGCAGGGACCATAATACACCTGGAAGACAGCAGCAGCAACACAGTAGCCACCTTTGCGCCGGCAAAGGGGTACCAGTCGGTGGTCATCAGTTCGCCGGCCCTGAAGAAGGGCGCCGAATACACGGTCTACACGGGAGGCACCGCTTCCGGGACCGAGACAGATGGATTTTATGCGGATGGAACCTACCAGGGCGGAACAAAGGTAGTCGGCTTTACGATATCCGATTCCGTGACCTGGCTCAATGAAAGCGGAGTCACCACCGCCAATACCGGCTTCGGGCCCGGTGGCGGCCAGGGAGGCCGGCAGGGCGGGTTCGGCGGCGGCCCGGGCGGAGCAGGAGGGCGACAGGGCAGGCCCGGAAAATAAAGTGAGTTTCGGGAAATAAAGCAGGTCCGCCATATGGGAAAGAGGTGCCGTATGGCGGACCTGCTGTGGTGTTCAGATCGCTCGATGTGCGTATGGTAAGAGGGCAATTGATCCATACGGACTTTTCATAGAAAATTTACACAAGCAGGATTTACCAAAAAGGCGTATTATGATATTATTGTGAAATAACAATGACGTTTTGATATCGATTTCAAGGAATACGAAGGGGAACAGGAGGACGAGTTTATGGCGGAAAGTATGGATCGCAATCTGGAACGTCTGATCATGGGAGACCTGAAGTACCAATCTTCCAATCTGGGTTTGAATCTCCTGATCTCGAGATTGCAGAAAAAGTACGCGGGGAATCGGAATTCGGAAGAGCTCGGCAAATGCATGGTTGAGATGAAGGCCTTTTTTGACAAGTACAAAATGATCATGGCCAATGAGGCAACCGCAATCCAAAACTTATAGGAGGGTGAGAGTATGTTTGTAACGCTGGAGGAAGCAAAAAAGTTGATCGGTGAGGAAAAGCTGCTGCACATTGCCGCCGATGAAGGACTGCTGGCGCAATTGCCCGCGGGGAACTGGATTGCCGGAACGACACCCTATTTTATTACGGAAAAAGGCGGCATCACCTGTAAAGACAAGCTGTTTGTCCATATCATTCCCGGTGCGGCGGATTTTAAAGTGAAGGTTTACGATGAGAAGAACGTGCTGAGCGTTACCGAAGACGCTTATGAGAACGGCCTGGCCTTCTTGATCCTGCCCTTTGCCAGCGAAGTGGCCGTATACTACGCCAAGGAGGCGCCCAATTCGGAGAAGCTGTTCATGACGCCGATCATCGGCTGGATCTCCGGCTTTGATCTCTCGACGCAATCCACGGCAAAGGTCTACGACGGCACCTGTGGAAAGGCTTACACCGACAAGGCGGTGGTGCTGCATGTCCGCCTGGCGGATGACAAGGTGGCATCCCTCGGCATTGTGAACATATTTGATATGGACGCCAGCGATGCTGTGATCGAATTCCCGGAAGATGCCCTGAGCGTCGGCACGTGTACGGTGAATGGGAAACCGGTCGTATTTTCGGAGTACATAGCGGAGAACGGCATTGATACAAGGCTGCCCCTGGTCTCGGATTACAACGGCGTGCTGGTGAATACCTCCATCAAGGCGGTATCGGATGAAAGCAAGACCGTAGAGCTCTACGCACCTGTGTTCAAGGGCAGGGAATACCGCTTTGCCGGCAGGGTCCAGGATTACGCCGAGAGCTTCACCGAAAAGCTTAAGGGATATGAAAAGGTGGAACCGGTCTTTTCCTGCAACTGCATTCTGAATTATCTTTACGGGGAACTGGACGGAAAGGCGACACTGCCGTTCGCCGGCCCGGTTACTTTCGGCGAGGTCGCCTACCAACTGCTGAACCAGACCCTGGTTTATGCTGAAATTGTATAAGCATTTTGCGAAATAGCACCATTTAGGATAGGAGAGGCATTATCACACGATAGTGCCTCTTTTGCTGCTTTCGTCCACTAAAATTGACGCAATAGGCGGATAGGGTGAAGCAAGCGGATAGGACAAAGGAAGCGGATGAGGTAAATAAGGCAAGTTAAAGAAGAAGGGTGAAGGAAAGAACACGAAGGCAGGAACGCCTCAGGGATGAAGCCGACAGGGGCCGCTTGTTTCGATCCTGTTTTAAAGCACCTGCTGCAGTGGTTCTACTCCACCACCAAAGCACAGTTCAGCATAGAAGTCCTGTCTCCCGGGT
>JAEYOP010000057.1 GCA_023411575.1 Bacillota bacterium
AATAGTCAAAGAGATTAAGGAAGACAGAGAAAATCGATTTGAAATAAAAGAACCAGGGTTTGGACGTGTTATGTATAGACTAGTTTATTCTAAGGCTATGAAGGACTTAAGTAATAAAGATAGTAACTTCTGGACTAGCTCGAGGTGTATTAGTTGTAAGAAGTGTACACATATTTGTCCTAATCACAATATTAAGTATGAAGAGGGAAAGATCGTTTGGCAACACAATTGTCTTATGTGTTTTAGATGTATTCATGAATGTCCTAAGGAAGCTATAGAGTATGGGAAATATACGGTGGGAAGAAAACGTTATAGAAATCTAATTTTAAAGGATACACAATGGTACAAACAGTCAGGGGTTGAAGAAATCGGAAATATAGAAAATAGCTCAAGTGATAAGAGGGCAAAATATGAGAAGAATACATAAGCTATAGCATTTTATAAAAGGCAAGGTTTTAGACCTATTAATAGGTCAATAGATGAATATACTGGAGAAACAGAAATACACATGATATGGATGAGTAAATAAGAAGAGGTATAAAACACCATACAGGGTAGGCAAAAATAGAATCAATTTCTAAGAGCAAGGAAAAGTTGCTTAGCTCTAACGTAGGGGTGGTTGAATGATGAAAAGTCAGCATAATAAAAAATAGGGTTTGAATAGGAGGGAGACTAGAAAATGAAAAAGAAACTTATAATTATATTTATTATAATTGCGCTATTGGTGAGCTGTATCTTGGCAACAGGTGGAAAAAGAGGGGATGTAATGCTTAGAAAAGAGTGTTCCATATCCGAGGATGGAAGAAAAATGACACTTTATGTTGGTGTAGCAAGCAGTATGGGATATATACGGACTTATAAAGCGAAACAAGATGGCGCTACGCTCTATATTACTTTTTACTCCACATTTGGTTTGAATAGCAGTATTGGCGCTAAAGACAAGTTTGAGATCGATGTAGACCCTTTATGCCAGTATGTTTATTTCTACAGTGGAAATCAGGGGTATAAACTAGTTTTAGAAAAAAACGCTGAAACAAATGAATGGCAGCGAGGATACTAGGTTTTATTTTAAAATACGTGGGGGGAGAGAGAGGAGTATTTCTAACTCAGGAAGAAGATTGGAGCATCTATTAGGCTAAAGACAATACTCCTAAAATTAAATCATTATTTATGGGTAGGATCAAGTATCATCTTGATCTTATTTTTTATTTAATCGTGACTTACTAGGGGTACAATGAATGTGTTGTTTAAAGACACGATTAAAGTAACTGATATTATCAAAGCCACACATCAAGGCAATATCAGTAATACTTAATCTACTTTCTTCTAGTAGGCTACGTGCACGTTCAATACGATAGTGATTAATATAGTCGATCAAACTCATGGTAGTCATATTTTTAAAAAAACGGCACAGATATTGAGGTGTTACATGAACAGCTTCACTAATATCAGTAAGTGCAATTTTTTCGTGATAATGCAAACTAATATAGGTAATAATTTGCTCTAAGCGTTCATTGTTTTTAGTTTGATGATTAGGCAACTTAGCATCTAAAGAAGTGAGCTGAGGGGAAGTTTGTATGAGGATACTAAAAATAACTAATAGTTCACTTTTGACAATTAGTTCATAAGCTAGATTCTTATGAGTTAGTGCAGTAATCATTCTTTTTATATGTTCAATAATTTCATAATGTGCAGGTATGTCAGAATGAAAATGTTGTTGCATAATACATCTATGATTTGTGATATTCTCAAAGAAGTTTTGACAAATATCAAGACTATTTGTTAACAGTTTGGAACTAAAAACAATGGAGCAGTAATTGATAAGAGGGGTTCTTGAAAACCCAGCATGGAGCTGACAAGAATTGATAAAAAGACAGTCACCTGCATGGACATAAAAGGATTCGTTATTAATTGAAAAATGAATTTCTCCTTTTGTTACATAAATGAATTCCAGTTTGTCATGCCAATGAGGTGGAAGTATGCAACCTAGAGTATGATGTTGCATGACATGGAGTGATACAGGGAAAAGGGAACTGTCGTGTTCTTTTTGCTCTTCCAGTGTATTTGAAGGCCACTCATTCATAATTATTACCTCCTTTTTGAAAAAGTTTAAAATAATGCTAATATATGTGAAAAATGTACAAGTATTTACGGAAAAGCCCTGCTATCATTATAAATATAACCTAGAACCAGGATTAATCCTAGGATTAGAACTTAAAATGTCTAGATAAGGGAGGGAAGATGTAGAAAATCATTAAGGCAAATGAAGTAGTTATAGAAAAACATAGGGAGAAAAACATATTTTTTTAGGAGGAAAGCATTATGAACTATACGGAAAAAATGATTAAGAAACCAATACTTAGTATTTTAAAAATGTATTTAGTAGCACTTCTTCTTTGCATAGCATTACCACAAAATACATTTGCTGCATCAACACCAGTTATACCGCCAACAGGGTATGATAGTCTTAGATCTAATATTCCACATGGTGTGATAAATGAGATTACTTATTATTCAACAGCAACTAATAGTATGCGTAAAGCGAAAATTTATTTACCACCTGGGTACTCTAGTAATCAAAAATATAGCGTTCTTTATTTATTACACGGTATTGGAGGCAATGAAAATGAATGGCCTTACAATGGAAAACCTAATCTTATTGCTGATAATTTAATAGCAGATGGAAAAATTAAACCATCTATTATTGTATTTCCAAATGGCAATGCAACAGGTACAGGTATAAGTGATGGTTGGGAAAACTTCACGAAGGATTTAGTAAACTCCTTAATACCTTATATAGAAAAGAATTATTCAGTCTATACAGATCGTGAACATAGAGCGATTTCAGGTCTTTCAATGGGTGGTGGTCAGACTTATAATATTGGCTTTACTAACCTTGATGTATTTGCTTATATAGGAGGCTATTCAGCAGCACCTAATACTAAAGCAACTAATGTATTATTCCCTGATAATGGGGCAAAAGCAAAAAGCTCTTTAAAATTGCTATTCATTTCTTGTGGAAGTACCGATTCATTAAAGACATTTGGTGATAATATACATAACTTCTGTCAGTCTAGACAAATTAATCATGTTTATTGGACTTTACAAGGGAGAGGGCATGATTGGAGTGTTTGGAGTCCAAGTTTATGGAATAATCTTCAGCTCTTAGAAGAAGCAGGTTTCACAAGCGGCACATCAGTTGATCCGGGGCAACCAACAGAACCGGAGAAACCAAGCTTAGAAGCTGCTAAATTAGCAGATGGATGGTATTATATTAAGAATATTAATGCTCAAAAATATTTACAAGTACAAGGAAATACAGGAGCAAATGGACAGAACGTAGAGATTGCTCAAGGTACAGGTGCAGCAAGTCAAAAATGGTACTTAACCAATAAAACTGAAGGATATGTAACTTTAAAGAATGGTTTAGGTTATATGCTAGATGTATGCTATGGTGAAAATAAGAATGGTACTAATATCCAAGTATATTCTGCAAATAATATGAGTGCACAAGATTTTAAAGTTGTAAAAACATCCACACAAAATGTATATGGAGTTGTTACAAGAGCTTCAGCAGATACTAAGGGATTAGATGTTGCTAACAAAGCAGTAACAGATGGTGCTAATGTGCAGCAATATGAATACTATGGTGCAAGTAATCAAACATGGGTATTTGAAGCATGTCAGGCACCTGGTAGCGAGAATCCAACTGAACCTTCACAACCTACTAATCCTACGGATGATGTGATGGCTGTCAAGGTGGTATCAGATTGGAATAGTGGTGCAACTGTTGAATTTACAATCAAGAATACAACAGGAAAAGATTTAAATGGTTGGACTTGTACATTTACAATCAATCGCCCAATCGACTCTATATGGAGTGCAGAACTAGCGAACCAATCAGGCAAAACATATACGATTACCAATCCAGCATGGCAACCTCAATTAGCAGCAGGTGAAAGCTATACATTCGGTGGAAACCTTGGTAGTGGTGTAAGTGAGGTAATCATTACAGATGTTACTATAAGATAGGGAAGATTTATTAATAAAATAGGAAAAGATAAAGGACTAAGTTATGGGGAATTGTAGCTTAGTCCTTTACTTTGAAATAGCTAAGGGATTAAAGACACTTAAAGAAATAGAAGGTTGCCTCGAAAAAAAGTAAAGATTGAATAGATAGATTTACAAAACTAGGGCTACCAGACTGGAAATAATATAAATTCAAGTGATTAAGATAGATGCTTATTTAGTTGTTGCAATACTGCATTAATAGTGCCGCAATTTGTGCACGAGTTGCTGGTGATGTACTAGTAGAGGAAACATTTTCTACTTGAGTGAGGTCACCACCTTTTCCATAACGCTCT
>JAEYOP010000003.1 GCA_023411575.1 Bacillota bacterium
AATTTTTGAATGGCGGATACGCCGTTCTCTGCTTCAGCGATTACTTCGATCCCAAGGCGTACAAGGATTTTTTTCAGGGCCATCCGCATAAAAGCGGCATCGTCAACGATCATAGCTGTAGCCATACCTATAAACCCCTTTTCTTCATTTGTTTATCCCGCATGAAAAGCATGTAACAAAATACCTAAAATATTGCATTTTAGAAAATCCCGCAGCCCCTGATAGAACGGCTTTTGTAATGAAATCCAACAATAATTGACTGCAATCAGGTGTAGAATAGGATGTAACAAATTCTATAACGCGAAGGAGAGATACCAATGACCGTTGAGCCAATCCGAGACAAAGCAAAAATCAAACTAATGTATCAGTTCCTGAAAGGCAAAGATGAAAAATACGCCCTGCTCTTTAAATTCGGACTAAATACCGGACTTAGGATCAGTGATATGATACCGCTGAAAGTAAAGGATTTAATGGATATTACTATGCGGTTCAAAGAATATTTGATTTTGAGAGAGAAGAAAACCGGCAAGGAGAAAAAAATTAAAATAAACGACGTATTGAAGAAATTGGTTACCGAATATATCATGAACAACGCACTGGCTTACGACAGCTTCCTGTTTCCAAGCCAGAAGGGCGGTTGTATCGGCAGGATTCAGGCTTACCGCGTTTTAAAGCAATCTGCGGATTTTCTATACATACAGAATTTCGGCACCCATAGCCTAAGAAAAACGTGGGGCTACTGGACTTACAAAATGTCGCACTTTAATATCGGCCTGATAATGGACACCTTCAATCATAGTTCACAGAGCATTACCCTTCGGTATATTGGCGTGAGTCAGGATCAGAAGGATGAGCTGTACGCGCTTGTCCAGCTCTAAATTGCAATTTTTTTGATGAAAATCAGATAATTTTTTAATTATAGGAGGATTATCCATTTTTTTGTCGAAAATAATATAGTAACATTTTAGGTATTTTGTTACATTCCATGGTATAATTTGTGAAAAAATTCTATTTTCTATGCCATGCTTTAAAAAATAAAGCGGACAGAGCTTCAAAGCGTTTATTAATGCACTTTGCAGCTCTTTTAGCTTTTACGGGTCTCTATTGTTTCTCCTCCTTGTTCAGGCAGGCGATAAATATTTCCACCATTTGTTCATCGAATTGCCGGCCGCTGTTGGCCAATAATTCCCGGATTCCCTCCTCCTTCGACATGGGGTTTTTCCTGTAGGGCCGGCTGCTGGTCATCGCGTCATAGGCGTCCGCCACGCAGACGATCCGCGCCAGGAGATCGATCTGGCTTCCTTTCAGCCCGTTGGGGTAGCCCTTCCCGTCAATCCGCTCATGGTGCTCCCGCACGATTTTCCGGCAGCCCTCCAGAAATTGCAGGTTCTCCAATATATGATTCCCTTTTCCCGGGTGCTGTCGGATTTGTTCGAATTCTTCCTCCGACAAAACGCCCTCCTTGTTTAAAATGTGCTCGGGAATTCCGATCTTGCCGATATCGTGCAAAATGCTTCCGAATTTCAAGTCGTTCATTTCCTTGCTGTCCAGGCCCAGCGCCTCCGCGATCATAATGGAATACTTCATGACTCTTTCGCAATGTCCCCCGGTATAGGAATCCTTTTCTTCGATGGCGTTCGCCAGGGCCCGGACCGTCTCGAAATAGCTGTCCTGGTTTTGCCGGAGCAGGCTTTCCAACTCTTCGTTCAAGGCGGCGGTCTCTTCATATAAAGCGGTGATTTCTTCCTTCTGGGAAAAAATCTCCCGGTTTTTGTGTTCCAGGGCCTTCTGGCTTTGATACCTTTCATCCAGCAGCTTCCGGATCTCCATGGTCATGGAATTGAACTGCCTGCCCAGCAGGGAGAATTCATCGTTGGAATCGATCTGGAAGGAATAGTCCAGATTTCCCTTCGACACCTGGTTAATCCCTTCGGTGATCACCTCGATGGGCCTGGTGATTGTCCTGGCCTTGTAAAAGCCGAAGGAAGCCGCAAAAAGAGCTCCGGCGCCGACCGCCAGCAGGATGGTCCAGACGTTTTGCCTCAGGTTTTCCGCCAGGATGGAATCATTATAAATCACTTCTACTACATTTTTTTCGTTTGCGCCTTTTGCTCCTATGATTGCATAGGGAATATACTGAAAATACGCCTTCCGGCCCATGTATTTCCCTGTGGTCTCAACCACCTCCGACGTTTCGATCGCCTTCCGGAAATAGGACATGTGCTCCGGCTCCACTTTCATGTTTTCATTGTTTTTATTTCTCTTATAGGAGACGCCCTGATAATCGAAAAGCACTACGCTGTCCACGAATTTATTATCCTGGACCACCTTTTCTTCAAAATTGTTGAAGCCGATTTCCGCGACCGGGTCCTTCTGCTCCTTCACCAGCGCGCCCGTTTCAAAAACATATTGCCCGTCCGGGGAGGGCATATAGCAGTATTTCATCATTTCCGCCCCAATGAGGGACAGGCTCATCCTGGCCGGAGAAAATGTCTTCTTGCTGCGGACCTCCCCCAGGTAGTTTGCAAAATCCGTCCAGGGGGAAAAGTCCAGCCCCAGATCCTTTTTGTCCGTGGTCGCCACAACGACGTTGTTCCGGTCAATGATATACAGGTACATATCCCCCCGGTTTTTCAGGAACGGCTCCAAAGGAAAGTCGATGTTCTTTTCGCTTTCGTACTTCTTTACAACGGCCTCCAGGACTTCTTTTGCTTCCGCTTCCAGAGGCCGCTCCGTAAGAAGATTAATATAATCCGCATCCCGTACGATATTGAGAATTCGGTCTTTTATCAGCACCTTGCTCTGCTCGAAACTGCTTACCAGACTGCTTCTCATGATGATATATTGAAAAAAACCCAGGAAACTGCAAACCGAAAGGACCACCACAAGCAGCAGAAAACTCAGCCTGTACTTGAATGCGTTGAATTTCGGGAATCGATTCATTTTACCCCCTCCTGCAGGAACATTCCGTCTTTCTGTCTTCCCTTTCGCCCGCTGTTCCTGCTATATCATTACCCACATTACGAAGGACGAACCACCTGCGATGCACCTTCTCCCGCATTCCTTTCGAATACGGCCGTAAAGAAGAAGGAGCTTCCCGCATTCGCCCGGCTTTCCACCCAGATTTCCCCGTCCATCAGCTCCACCAGCCTTTTGGAGATCGCCAGCCCCAGCCCGGACCCGCCGAATTTTCTTGTATTGGAGCTGTCAACCTGGCTGAACCGCTGAAAAAGCTTGTCCCGGTTTTCCGGGGAAATGCCGATGCCCGTGTCCGAAACCCGGAACAGCAGCGTTACCTTCCGGTCCTCCAGGCTTTTGCCGCTTACCTGGATATCAATTCCGCCTCGTTCCGTAAATTTCACCGCGTTGCCCACCAAATTGGAAAGGATCTGCTTCAGCCGCACAAAGTCGCCATAAAAGTACTCCGGCAGGCTTTCCTCCAGATCGACCCGCAGGTACAGTTTTTTCTTTTTCGCTTCGATTTCAAAAAGGTCGGTCACCTCATGGATCGTTTTCTCCAGGTGGAAGAGGTGCTTTTCCAGTTCCATTTTCCCCGCTTCGATTTTCGAATAGTCCAGGATGTCGTTGAGAACCCGCAGGAGCGCTTTTGTGGATGCCTTGATCAGGGTCAGGTTTTCCCGCTGCTCCTCGTTCAGATCCGTCATCAGGGTCAGGTCGGTCATGCCCATGATCCCGTTCATGGGCGTCCGGATCTCATGGCTCATATTGGCCAGGAACTGGTTCTTTGCCAGATTGGCCTGCTCCGCCTGGCGCTTCAGCTCCTTCTCCTCATCGTACTTGATTTTCAAGATGGCTTCCCGTTCCTTCACCATCTCGATTGCCGTCCCGAAGGCATGGGCGATCTCATTCATTTCCTCATACTTGTAATGCTCCCAATCCAGGGCCTCCCGTTCTTCCACCGCCCTGCTGATTTTGCGTTTGATGTCGTAGAAGATGGAAATCCATCTTTTGTTGATGCCGTAGATGAAGAGGGAAATCAGGATCACCGCCAGGATCAGCCCGAAAAGCTCAATAAAGCTGATCATGTAGATGGGGGCCATAATTTCCGATTTCGGACGTATGACGGCGACGATCCAGTGGGGATTGTCCAATTCCGCCACCGTCGCTGCCACTTCACGGCCGTCGTATTTCATTTCAAGGGTGTCGCTCCCCTTCTCCAGGCTCTCCAGGTAAGCGGAATATTCCTCCGAGTATTGCCGTTCGGTCACTCTTTTTGTGTCCGGATGGGCGACATATGCGCCTTTTTGGTCGATTACCTCGACAAGGCTCCTGTCTTCATGCTTCAAGTCGCTGATATAATGGGAAATCGCATCCAGGTGGAGCACTCCGACAATATAACAGGCGTCCTTGGGAATGGTCACCGAAACCGTTATCCCGGACGTATTCACGGCATAATAGGCCGGGGACCACAATACGCTCTTCTTTCCCGCCGCCTGCCGGAAAAAGATTTCGTTGGACATATCCATCCCGAGATAGGCTTTGCTGGACGTATCGGCGTTCAAAATACATCCGTTCCGGTCCAGTATGAAAATGGACTCTATGTAGGGGCTGTTTTCTACAATCGATTGAAGATATTCATTGATATCCTTCGGTCGGACATAACGATTCAGGATCGCCTGGGAATAGACGTTGTTCAATATGGTGACCGGCTGCTCCAGCAGATTCTTGATGCTTTCGCGCACCGACTTCGCCAGCATCTTGCTTCTTTCCGCATCCTCTCCGATCAGGCTTCTCTGCGTCATGGGAATCACTATGGACGCTATTATAATCATCGGAATAATTGTCGCAAGAAGCGTATTGAATGTCAGATAGCTCTTCAGCGAGCCTCTCCTTTTCAGCTTTCTCATACTTAGTCTGCCTTTACAAAATTTGCATTGCGTACCTGGAACAGAAAATATCCCCTGTCCGAATCGCCGTACCGGTCAAGGTTGAAATCCTGCTGAAGTCCCTTATAATGTGATATTTTAAGCAGCGCTTCCTTAATAGAGGCCGTATCGAGCTTTTGGGAAGCCTTCAAGGCTTCTGCGACCATGGAAAGGGTTTCATAGGTATAGAGCGACGCAAAGGTGGGTTCTTCTTTGTACCGCTCCATATAGGACTTGCGGAAGCTTACGAATTCGGAATTTTGATTTTGGCTGTCGTACACCCCCGGGAAATAAGCTCCTTCAATGGCCTTTCCTCCCTTGGTGATGGCATCCTCTGTCATTCCCCACATTCCGGAGAAGATCATCATCTCCGGGCTTTGCTTTTTGATCAGCTGCACAAGAACGCCCAAATCCACCCCGCCGGTCACGATCAGCGCCCCGGAAGCCCCTGAGGCGGACACCTCCGACGCGATTTTTTCCAGGTCGGCGTCCGGGGAAGAGACAAAGCTGTTCTCATAAACGATTTCTCCCCCGCCCTGCTCATAAATATATTTGAAATAGTCGCCTACCTCCCGGGCATAAGCCCGGTTGTTATATTCAAAAACAATGGCTGTTTTTTTCACCGGGCTTTTTGCCAGTGCCGTTTTCGCAAGCAGCTCGCCCTGCTTCTGATTGGAGCCGATCACCCGGATAAACAGATCGTCCGTGCCCGCCAGGCTCTCCGTGGAGATCAACGGGCTGATCATGAGAATGTTTCCGCGTTTGAAGGTGTCAAGGGTCGCCGTGCCGGTTCCGCTTGTCATATGGCCGATGCCCAGCAGCGCTTTTTCTTGTATCAGTTCCGTGTCCACCTTGACGGCCTCTTCCGGCAATCCCTTGTCATCCTTCACCAGCAGCTCGATCGGCTTTCCTTTTATTCCGCCGCCGCGGTTGATCGCTTCCACGGCAAGCTCCGCGCCGTTTCGCGCAGAAATGCCCAGTCCGGAAGCCCGTCCCGTGAGATCCGCCATAAGCCCGATTTTAAGCGTTTGTCCCGTACAGCCGGTCAGACTTATTGTAAGAACAGCCAAAAGGACTAGGAGCCTGAAACAGTTTCTACCCACAAAAACACCTCCGGTTTCAATAGGCTTTCAGCCACCTGTAAATTCGATTTATGAGGTCTTCCAGATCAATCGGTTTTGTAATGTAATCGTCCATCCCCGCCGCAAGGCATTTTTCGCGGTCCCCCTGTATTGCGCAGGCCGTGACCGCCAGAATGGGCACATGCCCGCCGGAGATTTTCTCGTGTTCCCGGATCCTTTTCGTCGCCGTAAATCCGTCCATTTCAGGCATTCTTACGTCCATCAGAATAAGGTGGATCTTTCCCTTTTGATAGAAAGCCACCGCTTCGCAGCCCGTATTGGCCACCAGGACGAAAAACCCGTTTTTCTCCAGAAACCGGACAAACAGCCGCCGGCTTACCGCATCGTCCTCCGCCACCAGGATCCTATACCCGTTTCCCATGTCTCCCACGATAAGTTCACTTTCCTTTTTTCTATTCTATCAGCTTCAACTTTCGCATTACCTCTACAAACTTATCCATATCGATGGGCTTCCATGCATATGCCTCGCAGCCCGTATCATAGGAGTTCGTTATGGTCTGCCTGTCATTTAGCGCCGTCGTCATGATCACCTTGACCTGTTCCTCCTTGGGAACGCCGTGCTGGACCTCGAGTCCCCGGATGGTTTTCAGGGCCTTGATCCCGTCCACCCTCGGCATCATGATATCCAGGCAGATCAGATCATAGGGCCTTTTCTCCTTCAAGGCCGCATAAAACGTATCCACCGTTTCGACGCCGTCCACCGCAATATCGCATTCGCCATATTTCGATAAAAAACGCTGCATGAACTTCCTACTTGCAAGGTCATCTTCCGCTATTAAAATTCTCATCTCTTTTCCCTCCGTTTCTAAACTGATTTGTCCCGTATAACCGACAGGATAATCCCCGGAATCTCCTCCAGAGGAGCCTGCCTCACCACTGCCGCTATGTCGTAGGCCACCTTCGGCATCCCGTATACGATGCTGGACTGCTCGTCCTGCCCGATCGTATAGGCGCCTTTTTTCTTCATGTTCAGAAGCCCTCTTGCCCCATCGTAGCCCATTCCCGTAAGGATCACGCCCAAAGCGGAAAGGCCTTCCAGCTCGCAGATGGAATTAAACAGCACGTCCACCGAAGGACAATGCCCATTGACCCGCTCCCCTTTTTTGCATTCCACGTAATATCCGGCGTTTCCCCTTTTCACTTTCATATGAAAGTCTCCCGGCGCGACGAGTACCCTCCCCGGCACTATCATATCGCCGTTCCGGGCCTCCCGGACCTCCATCCGGCAGGAATTGTTCAGCCTTTCCGCATACATCCCTGTAAATACGGGAGGCATATGCTGCACCACCACAATGCCGGGCATATCCCGCGGAAACGCTTTGATGACTTCGTAAATGGCTTCCGTTCCGCCCGTAGACGCCCCAATTGCAATTATATCACATGCGCTCCCCGGCAAGGCCTCGTTTTTTGCATCTTTTACAAGGACGGAGCTCTTGCTCCTGCCAACCTTCGCGGTGGAAGCAATTTTGATCTTTACGATCAGCTCGTTTATAAAGCCTTCCACCCCGCCCGGCCTCGCTTCGTTGGGTTTTGTTACAAAATCCACGGCGCCGGCGTTCAAGGCGTCGAACACATTGCTGCTGACGGAGCTGACCACCACCACAGGCAGCGGATATTGCGGCATCAGCCGCTTCAAAAATTCAATTCCGCTCATTTTCGGCATTTCCACGTCCAGGGTTAAAACATCCGGTTCGTGCCGCAGGATCATATCCCGCGCCATGAACGGGTCCGCCGCCGTCCCTACGACCTCGATCCCCGGGTCCCGTTCAATCCCCTTTGCAAGCATTTCGCGAAACAGCAGGGAATCATCTATCACCAAAACGCGGATTTTTTGTTTCAAGGCCAATCAAGTATCCCCCCTTGATAAATTCCCTACATTTTTCTGTATATCGCCGGCTTGACATAGCTGTATCCCGTGTCCTCCCGGCCTATGGATTCCGAGTGGCCGATGAACAGATACCCGCCCGGCTCCGTATATTCAAAGAACCTTTTGACCAGTTCTCTTTTCGTCTCATTATCAAAATAAATCATCACATTCCTGCAGAAGATGATATGGAACTTCTTTTTAAACGGGAATATCTCCTGCATGAGGTTAAACAGCCGGAAGATCACCTCGTTTTTTATTCTTTCCAAAATTTCGTACTCTCCATCGTCAAGCTTCCGGAAATACCTGGTTTTCCAGTGTTTCGGGAGCGGCTCCGCCGACTCGGCCGAATAAACCGCTTCCTTGGCTTTGTCCAGCACCTTGGAGGAGATATCCGTCGCCAGTATTTTCGAATCCCACAGCACTTTCTCCGGCCCGAAATAGTCCTGGAGCAGCATGGCGATGGTATAGGGCTCCTCCCCGGAGGAACAGCCCGCGCTCCAGATCCGCAGGTCCTTGTCCCTGGAGGCCTTTGTTATTTCGGGAAGCGCCTTGTCCCGGAGATATTCGAAATGGCTCTCTTCCCGCAGGAAAAAGGTGTGGTTCGTGGTCAGCCGGTTGACCAGATTGGACAGCCCCGAATGGAAATCGTCCGCCAGGAGATTCTCGAAATACTCGCCGAATTCCGAATAGCCCTGCTCCTGGATGTAGTTCCCCAGCCTTCCTTCAATCAGCTTCTTTTTGTGCTCCAGGTTAATCCCGAAGTTGCTTTTGAGATAGCCCACCAGTTCTTTAAATTCGCTCTCCCGTATCTGAATCATGCAATCCTTCCATTTCTCAGTTTTTCACTTGTTCCTATAACAGAACGGATAACTTGCCGCATAAGGCGCAATGAAATAATTCGTTATTATTTCATTGCGCCTAAAAGAGCCGATGTCTTCAAGCAGCAAGTTATCTGTCAAAGTCTGCTATGGAAATACCCTTTCAAGGGAGTCCGCTTTTGGAGGAATCCGCCGGTAAAATCAATATTTGCCGAACTCGGCGTCGCTTAACGCGATCCTGGCGTTTTTGCGGATTCCGGCGTCCTTTTTGGCGTTTCTATTCTCGGGCGTCTGCCTTTTGGCAGCCCCTCCGTCGGACAGCAGCCTTTTCATCCCGGATTCCAGATGGCTTTTCATGGACTGGCCCTCTCCCCCTTTCAGCTTGAACCGGCCGATCATCTCCTTCAGGAGGTCCGCCTGGCTGGAAAGCTCCTCGCTGGCGGCAGCACTCTCTTCTGCCGTAGCGGAATTGGTCTGTACCACCATGGACACCTGCTCCACGCCCTGGTTGACCTGCGCGATTCCGGTCGCCTGCTCGTTGGACGCGGTCGCTATGGTGCCTACCAGATTGGCCGCCTTTGCAACGTCAACGACGATCTTGTCCAGTGCAACCGCGGTTTCATTTGCAATCTTGGTCCCGGTTTCCACCTTCTTGATGGAACCTTCGATCAGTCCCGTGGTTTCCTTGGCGGCGCTGGCGCTTCTGGCCGCAAGGTTCCGGACTTCTTCCGCCACCACCGCGAAACCCTTCCCGTGCTGTCCGGCCCTGGCCGCCTCAACGGCCGCATTCAAAGCCAGGATATTGGTCTGGAAGGCAATTTCGTCAATGACCTTGATGATCTTGGAGATGTTTGCCGAGGATATGTTGATTTCCTCCATGGCCTTGAGCATGTCCTTCATCTGGTCGTTTCCTGCCGTCGCGTTGTTCTTCGCCGTAAGGGCCAGCTCGTTGGCCTCATTGGCGCTCACCGCGTTCTGCTTGGTCTGGGCGGCGATCTCGGTAATGGACGCGGTCAGCTGTTCAATGGAGCTGGCCTGCTCCGTAGCCCCCTGGGACAGGGCCTGGCTTCCGTCGGATACCTGCCTGGAGCCGGCCGCCACCTGGTCCGCCGCATTATTGATGTCCGAGAGGACCTGGTTGAAGGACTCGATGATCAGGTTGAGGGCCTGCTTGATGGGCGCAAAATCGCCTTTGTAATCGCCGGAAATTTCCACCACCATATTGGAATTGGCCATTTCGGTCAGTACGCTTGCGATTTCATCCACATAGGCCGAAAGCGCGTCCAGCGTCTCGTTCAGAGCGTTCTTGATCTCTGCGTGGTCGCCGTTGTAGTTGCCGGTGACCCTCATCTGGAGGTTTCCGTTGGCCATTTCATTCAACACGGCAGCCGCTTCCTGCACGGGCTTTATAACCGCATCCAGCGTCTTGTTGACTCCATCGACGATTTTTGCGAAATCCCCGCCGTGCTTGGAGGCGTCCGCCCTGGTGGAGAGCTTTCCTTCCACCGCCGCTGCGGAAAGCATGTTCGCATCCGCCACAAGCGCGTTCACCGCGTCAATGCAGGTATTCAGGTTATTCTTGATTTCGTTGAAATCGCCCATGTAGGTATCCGTAATTTTCTTGGGAATATCCCCTTTGCTGATCTGGTTGATATAATCCGCCGTCACATTAATGGGCGCCACAAATGCATCGATCAGGCTGTTGATTCCGATAACCAGCTCTTTCCAGCTTCCCAAATAAAGAGTTGCATTCCCTCTTGTATTCAATTTCCCTTCCTGGGTGGCTTTGATGAGCTTGCCGGTTTCATCCACCAGGGAGCGGATAGTCTCGATCGTATTCTTTAAAGCCGGCGCGATTTCATCCTTGTCATCCCTGGGCGAGATGTTCAGGCTTACGTCGCCGTCGGAGATTTTCTTCATGGTTCCGATTACCACGTTCTGCAGATCATCGGCAAAGCTGTCCATGGCCTTTGCCATCTGCCCGATTTCATCCTTCGTGTCCGTTTTAAGGCGAAGGCCCAGATGTCCCATGCTCATTTCCCGGATCATGTGGACGGCCTTCTTCAAAGGTTCGCTGATGCTCTTTGATATAAACCAGCCCAGAATGATCGACAGGGCCATCGCTATGAAGATCAGTATTCCCATAATAAGCATCGTGCTGTTTGCCTGCTTTTCGTTCGCTGCCGCCATCTTTTCCGCATCGGCAACCTTCATGGTAATAATTTTCTCAATCGCCTTCTGCTCCTCTCCCGACGCTTTTCCCACGTCCCCGGTCTCGCTCATCAGGGCGACTGTCTCTTCATCCTTGTTTTCCTTTGCAAGGTTGATCACCCTGTCCAACTGCGGCCTATACGCGGTTCGGGCAGCCGCGAAGCTTTCAAATGCGGCTCCCATTTCATCGGAGATAATCGTTTTTTCAAATCCCGCGGACATATCCTCTATTTGCTGCAGGCGTTCCTCAATTTTTGTCAGGTTGTTCTGAATCTCCGCCGGATCTTCCGCTATGATCATGTCACGCACAAGGACACGCATCTGTTGAAATGCGGTGGAAATGTCGGACATCTGCGAAATCGGAACAGTCATGTTATTGTAAAGCTTTGCATCGGACTCATTCAGCATTTTTATATTAAGCATTCCGTACAGGCCCATAGCTCCCGCGATCAAGGCCACGAGGATAAATCCGGTCAAAAGCTTCGTACTGATTTTCAGATTATTAAACCCTTTCATATTTCCTTACCCTCCCGCTTCTAATTTGTTGCTCTTTAAACCAAATGGCTCCCGAAACAGATAACGTCCCTTGATCAGCCGATTCCTTCCAGCGTTTCCGCTTCATCCTCGGACAGCAGCTTCTCGCACTCCAGCAAAAGCTTAACGTCATTTCCGACCTTTCCGATTCCCTTGATATACCGGTTATGAAAGCCTGTTTTGATGTCCGGCGGGGGAACGATCCCATCCTCCGGGATGGAAAGCACTTCCGCCACATTGTCGACGATGAGCCCGACCGATACATTATGAATATCAATGACTATGATGCAGGTCCTGTCGTTGTATTCCAATGCATTTTTCCGGAACTTCAGCCGGACATCAATAACCGGAATGATTTTTCCCCTCAGGTTGATGATTCCCTTCACGTAGTCCGGCACCTCCGGCACTTCCGTGATCGGCTGGATACCGATGATCTCCGTTACATAACGGATCTCGATCCCGTAAACCTCCTTCCCCAAAGCAAAAGTAAGAAACTTTCCCTTTTGCGTATCTTCCTCCTGCCCCAACAAATCTTCCAGAATCTCCGCCATTTCAATCCCTCCTTTTCACACGTCCCTAGTTCGCCAGTATTCCGCCCATATCCAGGATCAGGCTGATGCTTCCATCGCCCAGGATGGTACAGCCTGCGAGATCCCTGGACTTGCGGATGTAGGATGGTATCGGCTTGACAACCACCTGCTGTTCGCCCAGCAATTCGTCCGCAAACAGGCAAATGGTGCGGGAATTGTCTTCTACCACCACAATAATTCCTTCTTCCAGTCTGGTTACATCCGTGTGGACATTGAATTTCTTATGAATCCGTGAGACGGAAAAGCACTCTCCCCGGAGCATCATCAGTTCATTGCCTTCCGAGTCCTCAATGATCTGCCTCGTTTCCGCCCGGAAGGATTCCCGGATCGCCGTTGTGGGAATGATGTATTTTGATTTCCCGACGGCAACCAGCATCCCGTCAATGATGGCGAGGGTCAGGGGGATTTTGATCGATATGGTGGTTCCTTGACCCGGAACGCTGTCAATGAGAACGGTTCCCCCGATCTTTTCGATATTCTCCCTCACCACGTCCATGCCGACACCCCGTCCGGAAAACTCGGAAACCTTGTCCTTCGTGGAGAAACCCGGCAAAAGGATAAAGGAATAAATCTCCTTGTCCGGATATTCCGTTTCCGGTTTATTCAAAAGACCTTTTTCCTTTGCTTTTTGAAGAATTTTGTTTTTGTTCAGGCCCCTGCCGTCGTCCTTAACGGTGATCCACACGTCCCCTCCGGCATTTTTGGCCTCCAGCAGGATGGAGCCCTTTTCCGGCTTTCCGTTCTGGAGCCTTTCCTCCCGGCTCTCCATTCCGTGATCGATCGCATTGCGGATCAGATGCATCAAGGGATCCCCAAGATGGTCAATGATATTTTTATCCACCTCGGTTTCTTCCCCGGATAATTTGAGCTCTACTTCTCTCCCCAGTTTCCGGTTCATATCCCGTACGATTCTCTGCATTTTGTGAAAAGTGGCCGCGACGGGAATCATCCGGATGGACATCACTATATCCTGAAGCTCTCCGGTAAGCTTCCTCAGCTGTCTCGCGGCCTTGCTGAAGTTGTCCAGCGCCAATCCGTCCAGGTCGGGGTTTCTCGTGACCATCGCTTCCGATATGACGATTTCCCCCACCAGGTCCATCAGCGTATCCAGCTTGTTGAGATTCACGCTGATGATATTCTGCTGCTTTACGGTAGCCTGCTTCGTGTCCGCTTCACTCTCCAGGACTTCATTCGGCGTGCATACCTCTTCCGCTTTAATGGTATAATCCGCTTTTTGGGGATGATTGTTCCGCCTCTTATCCTCCGGGAAGTCCTCCAGTTCGGAGAATTCCAGCTTTTCAAGGAAGATGGTCTGGTCCAGGAGCTCCCGGACTTCCTGCTCGGACTCAAAAGAGCTGAGATAAACGGCAAACCCTTTTTCCCTTATGACCTCTATGCTCTGATCGCTTTCGATAATGTCCTGGGGCTCATGATAAAGCTCGACGGCGATCTCCTTCAAATTGTGGACAATGGTGAAGGCCCGTATGTTTTCCATCTGGCAATCGTCCTGGAAAAATACCCTGGCATAGTACTTCTTCAGGGCTCCCTTGGCCTTCGTGCTCTGATAGTTGGATATGTAAAACCGGTTGTTTTCGGAGGACTCCTCCGCTTTTTCCTTCTTTTGCTTCGCAGATTTTTCCGTGCCGCCGGTCAATTGGGCCAGGAAGCTATGAATCGTCTGGATCAGCTCGTCCGCATTCCGGTCCGCGCTTTTGCCGTCCTGTATTTTTGCGATCTCCCCTTTAATGAAATCAACGGATTGCAGCACGATATCCGTCAGCCGGGCGCAATCCGGAGTGTATTCCTTTTTGTCCCTGATCTGCGAAAACAAATCCTCAAGACTATGGGCCAGCTTTGAGATTCCATTAAACATCATCATCGCCGAAGAACCTTTGATGGTATGCATGATGCGGAATATTTCATTGACGCAGCTGCCGCTTAAGGCTTTGTTCTTCTCCACTTCCAGCAGCATCTCTTCCAGTTGTTCAAGCAATTGAAGCGTTTCGAACACAAACATTTCCAGCATCGGCTCCTGGCTGATGTAGCCGTTGTTCGCCATTTCCTTGTTCCTCCCGTCTTTCTTCATTGAGGCCCCGTTTGCGATTCAATGCCAATTTACGATACAATGTTCCAGCATGTCCGATAATTTCTGCCGTATGCTGTAGCTGCAATTTTCCATTTTCCAGTTGTAGGTCACGGACAGCAATATTCCCAGTATGATCTCCGCCGCGTCGTCGCTGGGGACCGCCGCCGCAAACTCACCGGACAGCTGTCCCTTGCGGATGATTTCACTTAAGAACCTGCGCCTTTCGAAAATAATACTTTTCATTTTCTCATTGGTGTCCTGATCGTACCGGAACATGTCATAGGAGAGCATTATTGTGGAAATCTGAGGATAGCTTTGATAGTAATCCGCATACGTATTTATAAAGTAACGGATTCCATCTATGCATTTCATATTCTGTTCGATCACGGTGCTGTAAATATTATGGTCGAAATCAGAAAACCGCTGAAGCATGGTGAGAATGATTTCCTTCTTGCCTGTAAACTGCTTGTAGATGGCGGTCTCACTAATGTTCTGGCGCCTTGCGATTTCTTTTGTGGTCATTCCCTGCACGCCCGCTTCATCCAGCAGGTCGATTGCGACGATGATAATATTGTCTTTTCTTTTTAAAAGGTCGCTGTAAATGAGGATCTCCTTCTTTCATTAGGTTGGTAAGTGGTACCTACCCTACATTCTATTGGAAACAATCCATTTTGTCAAGTATTGGAATCACTTTTTGAAGAATTTTTAGCGATCTGCGTAAGTATTGTAGGATATTGTCAATGGGAGTGGTACAATATTTATATATTTCCGTGAATATTTGTGCGCTGAAAGCAGGATGTATCTGGTAACAATCTGCTATTCTTGAGATGGAAAGGAGGGAGGGCAATGGAATGGGTTGACAGGATGAATCAAGTCATAGACTACCTGGAAGCGCATCTATCGGACGAAATGGATCCCGAAGAAGTCAGCCGGATCATGGCATGTCCTTATTCCGTATTTCAGCGGTCTTTCGCGCCAATTACAGGGATACAGCTGTCTGAATACCTTCGACGCAGACGTTTATCCTGCGCTGCATATGACCTTCAAAACTCGGATCAGCGTATTCTGGATATCGCCGTGAAATATGGCTATGATTCCGCGGATGCTTTTACTGCGGCATTCAAGCGTATGCATGGCATTACGCCCCAGGAGGCCAGGAAGCCCGACGCCAGCTTGAAGTTCTATGCCCGCCTGACTTTTACATTTATGATCACGGGGGTTAATGAGATGAATTACAGGGTGTTAGAAAGAGAGGCGTTCCATGTTCTTGGAATCCGCCGCATAACGCCATACGGCGGCGGCACGTGGGCAATCGTCAAATCCGACGGAACAGCGGAAGAAATGCGGAAAATCAGCGGGCATCCTTGCGACCTGGGCTTGTGTTTTGGCTTTGATAAGGAAGGAAACAACGATTATATGTGCGGGATCGAATACGAGGGGGAGGATATTCCCGGCTTTGACCGCTATCAATATCCCGCGGCCACCTGGCTTGTTTTCCCCTCGAAAGGCACGATCTCCAGTGGTGTTCTCGGTCAGACCTGGAAACGTATTTATGGGGAATTTATGCCTCAAAGCGAGTACAAGCAGCTGGACCTGCCCACTATCGAAAAATACATTGAATGGGATGAAGCTTCCGATACCTGCTCGGTTGACATTTTCATTCCGGTTCACAAGTAATTCTCTAATTTTTCAGGCGGCCTTATGCCGCCTTTTCCATTAGCGGGCCGGTATTTGCCCGGACATAATCAAAATGCCGGCCTTTTCTTATGCTTGGATGGTGGTCTCCCGGGTGACATATTACCTTTCTGAAGCCGGTTTTCGAATAAAGGAATTGTATATGACTGCTGTTATCAAAATTACCATTATTGCAATTATAACGGCAATTTTCACCGTCTTTGTATTTAAGGTGCTGTCTGTGCCGGAATCCTTTGATGCGATCGATGAGTCCACATTTGTGCTATCGGCTCCTGAAGCTACAGAAGCCACAGAAGCTGAAGCTTCTTCGGTGCTTGGACTGGTTTCTTCTATGCTGCTGTTTGAAGCATTTTCGTCAACGGTATCTGTATTTTCTGCGGCATCGTTTTCATCCGCCAGGGCGCTCATTTTAGCTTTAAAATCCTCTAAGGCCATGCTCAAATCGATTGGCACGCCATCCTTCGACAGATAAATTTCGTCAATGTAAACCGTAAGAGGACCGGTATTGTTAAAATGGATTGCTTCAAAACCACCCGGCAAAGTAAATCCCGACTTTGCAATATCGATTACCAGGTTTTGATATCCTTTTGTAATCTTCGGCAGCGGCTCGCCGTCAGGTCCTTTAAGCTGAGTAAATTTCTTCAAGCCCTTTGCATCGGGATTTAACGTTAATAGTTCTTCTTCCCCGCCCTTTTCTCCCTTTATCTTCATAATGATGTATTTAAAAGCCGGATCCTTCAGCGCTACCCCCTCGCCAAACCATGCTTCTTTATCCATGGCCAGCTTTAGAGCATTATCTTCTATTTCTGCAGTAACGTTTCTCATTTGGATCCAATAAATCGGTATCCCTGCAGAGTTTGGCGAATTATAGCCTCCACCCTCTCCTTCCACACCCAGATCCGGCCTGTTGTAGTCGTCAAAGATTGGCACCAGATCCAGTGAATCTGCCATTACAATAGTAGAAGGAAAAAGCGTAAAAAACATCCCTATCAATGCAATTAGGAATCGTTTCGAAACATTTCTTTTATTCATGAAATTCCCTCCTGTCAAAATCGATTTGAGTCATACAAGCCCGGAAGGATTAATACACCTCAAACTCGGATATTTGAGCCGCGCTTGCTCCGGTATTTTTAAAAAACTGCAATTGAATAAACTGGGCTTCAACCGCCTGATCAAAAGCAACCAGTGCTAAATTTCCGGTTTTGGGATCAAAATCGTAATCTTTGGCAGAAACAACCTCATTAAAGGTCTTTCCATCAGCACTGCCAAGTACAGAAAAATTTTGGACCCTTTTACTCCAAACCACTTCAGGATTCAGTCTTACGCGAACTTTCGATACCCTTTTTGACGTTTCCAGATCGACGGTAATTATATTGGGATATCCTGCAGGCATACCCTCCCAATAGGTCTGAGGAATGCCATCAACTACATTTTTAGCTTCGTATACATCATTGTTTCCGTTATCGGCAACGGTCTTTTTTAGAGCCAGGTTCTGCCCAAGATCCTCTATAACAGCAGTGGTTTCATTAGCCCATATGGGAGTTTCTTCCTTGCCTTGTTTTGGTGAAGGGATAATCGTTATTTTACTATCGCCCTTCATGGCAACTGCTTGACTATTTACCGCTACTGCTGCATCTTTCGGTGCTGTGTCCTCCTCCAGAACGAAGGTTATTGCGGCGATGCCTAATGCCAGTATTGTAAGTATTTGAAGAAGTCCAACCATTTTTCTGCTTCTCATAGCTTGTTCTCCTCTCAATGGGACTTTCACTTAGGAATGATCGAATCATAAAAACGGATTCTTGAGCGAGGGATTTTTCGTCCTTACAAGGCGGAGGAAGGCGCAATAATTGTTTTATTGCAACTGACGACAACGATGTAAGGGCGGAAAATAACCGCT
>JAEYOP010000001.1 GCA_023411575.1 Bacillota bacterium
GGCGGACAGGCCGGTCAATTCCCTTCCTTTATAATGCATATCCACAATGAAGGATTCCATGTTTTCCGCTTCATTCTGGTCGAAGAGGAAGTTTCCCATGCTGTACAGGATCGGTTTGCCCTTGTAGCCCTCGATCCCCTGGAACTGGTGCGGATGATGCCCGAGAATGATATCCGCCCCGTCATCAATCAGCTTGCGCGCAAAGTCCTTCTGCTCCTGCGTTACCTTGAAGCTGTCCTCCACGCCCCAGTGCAGCGAAACCACGACCAGATCGACCTGGCTTCTGAGCTTCTGGATGTCTTCCCGGATGGTCTCGTATTTTCTCGGCAGGATGCCTGATTTATTTTTTTCCGCGGCATATTTCAGGTAAGGCTCTCCGGCAAAGACCAGCTCCGCCATGTCGGAGGAGGCCACCATTCCGATCTTCAAGCCGTTTTTTTCGAGGATGGCGGGCTTTCTTGCTTCCTCTATGTCTTTACCGCCGCCAGCAAACAGAATATGGTTTGCGCTTAGAACGGACATGGTATCAAAAAGCCCCGTTTCATAATAATCCATCATATGATTGTTGGCAATGCTGACCAGATTGATGCCTGCGCTTGTCAGCGCGCCGACCGCTTCCGGTTTGCCCTTCAATACGATTTTCCTCTTGCTGTCAAGGCCGTGGGTACTGTTGGTCAGGGGGGATTCCAGGTTTGCAAAAACCACGTCCCCTTGCCTCAGAATGGAAGATACGCCGCTGAAGGCACTCTCGTAGCCGCCGTTCTTGCGCAGCCTCATTCCAACGCCCCTCCCCAGCATAATATCTCCAACTGCGATAAAGCGAAGCGACGGCTCTGCCGCCGGCTGGCTAATTGCCGATGCTGTTTGTGCGGATGCCGTGCCTGCTGCCTCCGTGGTGCCGGCAGTTACCGCGCTGCCGGAGGCTGCCGCACCCTGCTCTTGTGCCGTTATTTGCTGCTCCGCTGTTCCCTGTCCTGCAGCGATCTCCTGCCCTGCGTCCGTACTCTGGCCTTCAGCAGTACTCTGCTCCGTAGCCGTGCTTTCTTGCGCCGCTGTCCCGCCGTCTCCTTCTGCTTGATTCATCTGTGCCATCGCCTCTGCGGACCGGCTCGCCGAATTATATTCCGCAACCGCGTACGCGCCCGCGGCAACAAGCACTATAGCCAATATAAGCAATATTGCCGTTTTCGGTTTCATATGGTGTCTCCCCGTACCTTATTTGTACTCCGGTGTTAACATCATACCATTTTTTATGTCTTATGTCACATGATGAAACCGCCGCATAAAAAACGTACCTTTCGGCAAAAGCCAAATGGTACGTCTTCGTGCGGAATATTTTTATTTTTTAATCCTGGAGTCCCTTCCCCGCGAGAATTTGCTGTGTATATTTTTCGATCCTTGCCTGTCGCGTTTTGGATTGTTTGGGTTCGGAAAAATAAAGGAGGTATGCCCTTTGCCGTCCCGGCGTCAATGCTTCAAAAGCGGTTTTCAAGGCAGGATTTTCCTCGAATTTGCTTTGCAGTTCTTCCGGAACCGTGAATTCCGTATTCTTTTTGAAATTCACTTCCAGACCCGCTTTTTCAACTTCGACGGCTTCACGGACATAGTCCTTCAAAACGGCTTCCATCGCAGCGATTTCTCCCGCATTGGTGAACCGGACCTGCCGCCCCGCCTGTACATTCTCCGTCTGCTGGACCAAAATGCCGTGGGCGTCGCGCAGCAAGGCGCCTTTGACAAACAGGATCGCACAGTATTCCTTAAATCCATGGATCAAAGCGATATTGTTCTTCTGGAATGTGTAGCATGGAACGCCCCATTTCAGTTTTTCGGTCAGCTCGCAGTCCAGAAGGATCTCTCTCAGCTTCTCGAATTCTTCCCGCCATTTTGGGGTTTTGCTTAAAAATTCATCCACCTTGGGATTCATTTCGCTCTTTGCCATTCAGGAACACCTTCCCCCTTTTCCGGCAAGCCGACAGTCAAGAGGCCATCCTAATAATTTTCCCTAAACAGTTCAAAATATGCTTGCGGATGCAGGCAGGCCGGGCATTTTTCCGGGGCGCTCGCGCCTTCGTGAACATAGCCGCAGTTCCTGCAGATCCAGAACGTGGACTCCTTCTTGTTGAAAACCGTTCCTTCGTGAACGTTTTTGTAAAGCTTCAGATATCTGGCTTCATGCCGCTGCTCTACTTTCAGTATCATTTTAAAAGCCGCCGCCACTTCCGGGAAGCCTTCCTCCTCGGCAATCCTGGCAAACTCGGGGTATAGCGCCGACCATTCTTCATTTTCCCCCGCCGCCGCATATTTCAGATTGTCCAGGGTGGTTCCCATAGCCAGCGGATAAGTCGCCGCTATGTCGATATCCGCCGGAATCTCGCCGTTCATGCCTTCCAGTGCAAGCTTGAAAAACCGCTTGGCATGTTCCTTTTCATTGTCGGCCGTTTCGGTAAAAATGGCCTCAATCTGCTTGTACCCTTCCTTGCCGGCAATGGATGCATAGTAGGTATACCTGTTTCTCGCCTGGGATTCCCCCGCAAAGGCTTTCATTAGATTTTCCAGTGTCTTGGTTCCTTTTAAACAATTCATACTTTCCTCCGCTCATTACCTTATTTTTTCAAAACTATTTTTACCACTTCACCGAAAAAGTTAACACCAAATTCTTAAAATTCTGTTGCAAAAAAATCGAAGCGAAGGAAGAGTTCTTTTTTGCATTATCTTTATTTTACAAAAAATTCATCTAATAAATTGCGGCATTGTGCAGAACATAAAGAAAGAACTGCAAAATGGGAGGTTCCTATGAAGTTTCACCTGCACAAATACCGGATTGAATGCCAGTGCACACAAGGCCACTGCCACCGGATTACCGGCTATGCCGGCAACATGATCGGGTTCGGAAGCTTCCATTTTCATTTTTATTACGGCGTTTCTTCCTATGATAATCATACCCACTATTTCAGCGGCATGACCGGCATGCCGGTCAAAACGGAGAACGGACACGTTCACCGGATGGAGGGTTTTTTGGAGAGCAACGGCCGGCACGAGCATGAATTCAAGGGATACACCTTCGAGGATATTTCCTATTTCTCAACGAAGCAGGCGGTCAGCTTCGGCCGCTGAAGCCCTTTACAAACTCCCGTAAAATTCGGCCTCGTAAAATTTGTGAAATCAATTTTTGAAATTTTTTCATTTACATCTTGCATTTTTGGAGCAAAACGATTATTATAATGGGTAATAAGATGAACGAAGGCGTTTCAAATTTTATTTGATGCGCCTTTTTTTATTTGCCTGAAAGATTTTGCAATCTAATCTTAAAATAAGGAAAGGTGAAAATGTATGAGCAACATTACAGAAATTTTCGGTTCAAACGTATTTAACGATGCGGTCATGAAGGAACGTCTTCCGAAAGCCACGTATAAAGCGATAAAGAAGACGATAGACGAAGGTCTTCCGCTTGACCCGACAGTAGCCGAGGTTGTGGCCAATGTCATGAAGGAATGGGCCATCGAAAAGGGCGCCACCCACTACACCCACTGGTTCCAGCCAATGACCGGCATCACCGCCGAGAAGCACGACTCGTTCATCAGCCCCACCAGCGACGGCAAAGTCATCATGGAATTCTCCGGCAAGGAGCTTATCAAGGGCGAACCGGATGCCTCCTCCTTCCCTTCCGGCGGCTTGAGAGCCACTTTTGAAGCCAGGGGCTATACCGCCTGGGACTGCACATCGCCCGCATTCTACAAGGACGGAATTCTCTATATTCCGACTGCTTTCTGCTCTTACACCGGCGAAGCCCTTGACAAGAAAACTCCTCTGCTGCGTTCGATGGAAGCTCTTTCAAAGCAGGCGGTCCGCATCCTGAAGCTCTTTGGAAACACTTCCAGCACGAGAGTAATCACTACCGTCGGACCGGAACAGGAATATTTCCTGGTGGACAAAAAGCTGTACGACCAGAGAAAAGACCTCATTTACACGGGCAGAACCCTCTACGGCGCGCCGGCTCCGAAGGGCCAGGAACTGGAAGACCAGTATTTTGCGTCCCTGAAGGAAAGAGTTCAGAATTTCATGAAGGAATTCAACGAAGAGCTCTGGAAGCTCGGCGTATCGGCAAAGACGCAGCATAATGAAGTTGCTCCCGCCCAGCATGAAATCGCTCCTATCTTCAGCACGACCAATATCGCGACGGATCACAACCAGATCGTCATGGATACCCTCAAGAAAGTCGCCCTCCGGCACGGCCTTGTTTGTCTGCTGCATGAAAAGCCGTTTGCAGGCGTTAACGGTTCCGGCAAGCACAACAACTGGTCCATGAGCACCAATGACGGAGCGAACCTCCTGGAGCCCGGCAAGACGCCCCATGAAAACGGCCAGTTCCTTGTATTCCTCTGCGCCATTATCAAAGCCGTTGACGAATACGCCGACCTGCTCCGGTGCTCCGCCGCAAATCCTGGAAACGACCACCGCCTCGGTGCGAATGAAGCTCCTCCGGCGATTATTTCGATCTTCCTGGGCGACCAGCTTACCGACATTCTGAAACAGATTACCAACGGCGGCGCCAAGAGCTCCATCCAGGGCGGAGAGCTCAAGATCGGTGTTACGACGCTCCCGTCGCTGCCCAAGGATACCACCGACCGGAACAGGACCTCTCCCTTCGCCTTTACCGGCAACAAGTTCGAATTCCGGATGGTTCCCTCCTCTGCTTCCATTGCAAGGCCGAACTATACGTTGAATACCATTGTTGCGGAAGAGCTCTCCCAGATCGCCGACCGGCTTGAAAAAGCGACCGACTTCAACAAGGAAGTCCAGGCGCTCCTGAAGGAAATCGTCACAAAGCACAGCAGGATCATCTTCAACGGCAACAACTATTCCGACGAATGGGTCACCGAAGCCGAGACGAGGGGTCTGCCGAATATACGCTCCACGGTGGAAGCCGCAAAGGCCTTTATCGACGAAAAGAACATCAAGGTATTCGAGAAGCACGGCGTCTTTACAAGGGCGGAGCTGGAATCCCGGTTTGAAATCATGCTGGAGACCTATGTCAAGGTGGTCAACATCGAGGCACAGACCATGCTGGACATGGCCAAACGCGATATCGTGCCGGCCGTTGTCAATTATGCTTCCGACCTGGCCGACTCCATCAATACGATCAAAGCCACCGGCGTTGCGGCGGACACTTCGGTCCAGGCCGAACTGCTGACAAAGGTTTCCTCCCTGCTGGCCGCATTCAGCAAAGCGGTCGTAACACTGGAAGACTCTCTTGCAAAGGCGGATTCCCTGCATGGAAGCTCTTACGATCACGCTTATTTCTTCCGCTATGATGTATTCATGAAGATGGGCGAGCTCAGAAAGATCGCCGACGAAATGGAAACCATCACCGGCGCGGATTACTGGCCGGTGCCCGTATACGGCGATCTCCTGTTCAGAGTATAATATCCCGGCACTCAGCATCCCGGCGGCGCATGAAGTTTGTGCGCTCCGGGATTTTTTATTCCGGCCGCAGATCGGAAGGCCCTGCCAAAAAAACCTCCCCTGCAAAATCCACAGGAGAGGCTTTTCTATTCTACTTAATCTTTTTTCCGCTAGTCTTTTTGGTACTTGTTGCTCGGCGTTTGTCGCTTAATACTTCATGCCGATGTCCAGCGCCTTCATTTCTTCCGGGATCATATAGTGCCGCTTCTCGGGAAGGACCTTTTTCAGCGCCTTCTCGAAGAAGTCCGACGATACGACGCCGGTTTCGGCTATGAGCCTGCCGAGCATAATGATGTTGGCATAGGTCAGGTTCCCCATTTCGGAGGCTATGTTGGACGCGGGGATTTCAAATACCTTTACATCCTTTCTTACAGGACTTCTGTTGACCAGCGAGCTGTCCACCAGAATGATTCCGCCCGGTACGATGCTGTTTTCAAACTTGTCCAGGGACGGCCTGTTCATCGCCATCAGCGCTGTCGCGCTGTTCAGGATCGGCGATCCGATCTCCTCATTGGAGACGATGACATGGCAGTTCGAGGTGCCGCCTCTCATTTCAGGCCCATAGGAAGGCAGAAAGGAAACAAACTTGTTTTCCAGCATGCCCGCATATGCGATCAACATGCCCGCCGACTGGATTCCCTGGCCCCCGAAGCCCGAAAAAATCATATCATGCTGTGCCATTTGCTTATACCTCCAGATCCTTTCCCCTGAAATTGCCGAGAGGATAATTGGGAATCATCTTCTCTTCGATCCATTTGAGCGACTGGACCGGGTCAAGACCCCAGTTCGTCGGGCAGGTGGAAAGGATTTCTACGATCGAGAAGCCCAGACCGGCCTTCTGTACCTGGAAAGCCTTCTTGATGGCTTTTCTTGCAAGGTTGATATTCTTGATGTCATGGGTGGAAACCCTCTCTACATAAACTGCGCCCTGCAGCGTTGAAAGCATTTCACTGACCTTTACGGGGTAGCCTTCGATTTCCGGCTTCCTGCCGAAAGGAGACGTCGTGGTCACCTGCCCCAGCAGGGTCGTCGGAGCCATTTGTCCCGAGGTCATTCCATAAATCGCATTGTTTACAAAGATCGTCGTGATTTTTTCGCCCCGGGTAGCCGCGTGAACGATCTCCGCGGTGCCGATGGCGGCGAGGTCGCCGTCGCCCTGGTAGGTGAACACGGTATTTTCCGGGTACACCCTCTTGATTCCCGTCGCAACGGCGGGAGCTCTTCCATGGGCGGCCTGCACCATGTCGCAGTTGAAATACAGGTAGTTGTTATATGCGCAGCCCACCGGAGAAACGCCGACCGTGCTGCCTTCTATGCCCAGCTCATCTATGGCTTCCGCTACCAGCCGGTGAATAATGCCGTGGGTGCAGCCCGGACAGTAGTGAAGCGGGGTATCCCTCAAAGCATGAGGTTTCTGAAATACTATAGCCATCGTCATTCCCCTTTATTTCAAAATTTCCTTGATTTTATCCAGGATTTCCTTTTGCGTCGGAATCATGCCGCCCATTCTTCCATGGAAGTACACCGGCCTTTTTCCGTTCACTGCCAGCCTTACGTCTTCCACCATCTGGCCTGCGCTCATCTCCACCGACAAAAACGCCTTCGGCGTTTCCGCATATTGCTCAATCGCCGCTGTCGGGAACGGCCACAGCGTGATCGGCCGGATCAGCCCGACCTTGATTCCTTCCTGCGCAGCCGTTTTTATAACATTCTTGATGATCCTCCCTACCGTTCCGTAAGCCGTGACAATGATGTCCGCGCCGTCACAGTTGTAGGTTTCCACACGGGTCTCGTTCTTTGCGATTTCCGCATATTTGGCTTGCAGCTTGAGGTTGTGCTTTTCCAGAACTTCCGGTTCAATGTAGATGGAGGTTACTACGTTGTGATCCCTCTCCATCCGGGTGCCGGTGGTCGCCCAGCTCTTGTCCGCCTCGTACTTGTCTTCGACGTCCCTGAATTCCACGGCTTCCATCATCTGTCCCAGCATGCCGTCGCCCATGACCATGCATACCGCTCTGTATTTGTCGGCAATGTTGAAGGCGTCAACCGTCAGCTCATAAAGCTCCTGCACGCTGCTGGGCGCAAGCACGACCAGCCTGTAGTCGCCGTGGCCGCCGCCCTTGGTGGCCTGGAAATAGTCGCACTGCGCCGCCAGGATGCCGCCGAGGCCGGGGCCGCAGCGGACAATGTTCACCACCACCGCCGGAAGCTCGGCGCAGGCCGCATACGAAATTGCTTCCTGCTTCAGGCTGATGCCCGGGCTGGAGGAAGAGGTCATGACCCTTGCGCCCGCGCTTGCGGCTCCGTACACCATGTTCATGGCGGCAATTTCGCTTTCCGCCTGTATAAAGGTGCCTCCATACTGAGGCATTTTTTTTGCGAAATAATGTGCAATCTCCGTCTGAGGAGTTATCGGGTAGCCGAAATAATGCTTGCAGCCTGCCCTTAACGCAGCCTCGGCGATTACCTCGTTGCCCTTCATAAGAATTTTCTCACCCATTATATGATCCCCCTATCACTTCTCTACTTCTATGACACAATCGGGACAAATGATCGCGCAGAAGGCACAGCCTATGCACTTGTCCATTTCCTTCACGCCGGCCGGATGGAAGCCCTTGAGATTCAGCTTTCCTTCATCCATTATCACTATTTTTTTAGGGCATACGGAAACGCAAAGCTTGCAGCCCTTGCAGCGCTCTTCATTGAAAGTCACTTTTGCCATGTAGCACCTCACATTCTAAAGCGAAAGCATGATTTAGTCCATTATAAATCTCATTGCAGCCATTTGCAAGCAAAAGGCTGCATAAAAATACACCGGAAGCGGTTTTTATTCCCTGTCCCACGGTAATTTGATAAATTTCTCAAGCGCCAGCCGTTCCACGCCCGGATCGCCTTCGTAGCCGTCCAATACCTCCGCCATGCCGCTGACAAAGCCGACGGGTATGGACAGCCTCCGGGATACCTCTCCGATAATGGCGGACGCCTCCGCCAGAAGCTCCGGCGTGCTTGTCCCCAGGAGATTGGCGTTGTTCACCAGCTTGTCCACCTCCAGCCTGGCGCTGGAGCGGATTTCCGCCAGCATGGCTTCGATTTCGTCCGCGTTCCTCGTCATGGGCCGTCTGGTATTGATCACGAAGTAATGCTCGTAATCATCCGCGGCGATCTGTTCATGATACCGGCCGAGCACCCTGGCCCCAAGGTCGTCGCCGCCTACATCCAGCACTACGTGCCAGCTTTTATCCTCGAAGAGGGCATTGATTTCCGGCGGAAGCGACGGTACGTCCACGTTGGTATTGGCGTACATGGGTGCGACCACCTTTATTCCCTTGGCCTCCAGCTCTCTCCTTGCGTCGGCTGTCCGAAAGAACGGGTTGACAATATCCATATCGACAATGGCTGTCTTTTTCCCGGCCTTCGCCATCCGGAAAGCGTAATTGACGGCCACTTCCGTTTTCCCGCTTCCAAAATGCCCTGTAAATATAGTAATTCTTTTATCAAACATGTGTTGCTCTCCTCTGCTTCCCGGCATTCACCCGCTGCGATTTCCTTCAATCCGGCGCTTTATCCCCCTGGTTGTTCTTTCCCCTCTGTCACTTTGCCGGTGTCCCTCTTCCCAGCAGGTCCTTCACCACCTCGCCAGCGATGATCAGACCGCCGGCCGGCGGCACAAAGGCGGTGCTGCCCGGGATGCTGCGCCTGTCGGTGCATTTCCTTTCCGTCCCTTTCGGGCAGACACAGCACTCCCTGCAACTGTTTTGCTCCGTTTCGAAGGTCTTCGACGGCTCCTCCCGCGAGAACAGCACCTTCAGGGACGTGATCCCCCGGTCGCGCAGTTCCTTGCGCATCACCCGCGCCAGCGGATCGACGGAGGTTTTGCTGATATCGGTAATCTCCAGCTTGGTGGGGTCGAACTTGTTGCCGGTGCCCATACTGCTGATGATCGGAATTCCCTTTTCCTTTGCCTTCATCACAAGGTCGATTTTTGCCGTAACCGTGTCGATGGCGTCCACGATATAGTCGATTTCCCCGTCCAGCAGCTCTCCCGCGGTTTCGGGCAGGTAGAAAAGCTTGTGGGTCTCCACCTCCGCTTTCGGGTTGATGTCCAGAATTCGCTCTTTCATTGCGTCCACCTTGGGCTTCCCAATGGTCTTTCTTGTAGCTAGAATCTGCCTGTTCAGATTTGTCAGGCAGACCAGGTCGTCGTCGATTAGTATGAACCGGCCTACGCCGCTGCGCGCCAGGCCCTCTACGACAAAGCTTCCGACCCCGCCGACGCCGAACACGGCCACTTTTGCTTTCGCCAGCTTTTCAATGGCTTCTTCTCCCACCAGCAGTTCAAATCTTGAAAACGCATGAAGCATTATGGTTCCCTATCCTCTATCAAAATGATTTTCCAAACCTTCCCGACCTTTTTGAGCTGCGCCGTCATCCCCTGTTCCAACTGGGTTCCGTTGCCGAGCTCCATGGTTTGCGAATAATAAACCGTACTTGTTGCATCCTTTGTTTCTTCCTTCTTTATGGAGCCCATCTTCGCAGCCCTCAGCAGGTCGCTGTATACCGATGCGCTATCCGTATCGATATCGCTTTTGACCAACTCCTCCGCTCCAAACTGCTTGAGCAGCTCCAGCCTCAGTTTAAAGCCGTCGTCCAGCAGCTTCATCGCTTCGCCGTAATCCTTTTCCGAAGCAAGATAGGAGTAAAAGCGATTCAGCGCTTTTATCGGCTCGCTCCCTCCCGCCGCTTTTTCGGCCGGCTCCTTGCCGGCGGCGCCACCGGCCCCCGCTGTGTTTGGATCGGCTGAAACCGCCGCGCCGGAGGTCTTCCCCGTTTTCCCTTCCGGATTGTCCGGGGAAGTCGACTGCTCCGTGCCGTCCGAATTCAGCAGAAGATTTTTCTTTATATCATACAAGACCTCGTATTGGGTCAGCCCCGAATCCAGGTCGCCGAACGGGCGGACTGCCTGCTTCAGCTTCATAATGGCGGCGGACTGCCATCCGAGGAATTCGTAATCGTACAGAAACCCGGGATTGCTGTTGGCTCCGAGCACCTTGCGGTCCATATCGCGGTTCCCTCTTATTATATAGTCCCCGCTGGAGCAGTCAAGCACATCCAGCAAATTATCCTCCTGGAATACGCTCAGGTGGGGCGGGTCTCCGAAACTGTATGCAAGCATGCTGAAATCCTTGTTGAAGGCCATTTTGCCGTACAGGCCGGGATAGGAAAACAGCTTCCGGATCGACATGTCGGTCAGATTGACAGAATAGAAGCTGGATTGGGTGAAGGCATCCAGCGGCGCCCCCTTTATGAGCAGGTAAAGCTGCGAATGGACGGGATCCAGCAGAGCCTGAGCGATACTGTATGCTCCCGTGCTGCTGTTTACCGCTGCGCTGCCGCCTGCCCCTGTCGTGCTGCTTTCCGTCTTCGTGCCGCCGCCAGTCCCTGCCGTACCGCCGTCTTTTTCCCGGCTCTCAAAGATGCCCGCAAGCTCCGGCAAATCGCCGTCGTCCAGCTCATTCACCACGGTGGTTCCATTCAAATAATACTGCATGCGGAGAAAAGTCCTGTTTTCGCTGTTCTCGCACAGCTCCAGGCTCAGCTCATACTCCGGCGTATTATACCCGACCTCCACCTTTTCGCTTTTCAGCCATTCCTTTGTCCCGGAACCGTCGGAAGAAGCCTGGGAAGACGACTCCTCGCCATTTCCGGAGCTTTCATCTTCTGTTCCGACTCCGGTTCCGCTTTGCTCCGCCTCTGCGCCCGTCCCGTCCGCGGGCTGCAGGGTCGTTGACTCCTGCGCGGCCGGACTGGTCCTGTTCAGCACCCCCGTGTCAATCAAAACGAATACCGCCACAGCGACGGCAGCCACCAGCACTGCCAAAACCAAAAGCTTCCTTTTATCCATAAAGTTCACCCGGATCCTTTAAACCTAATATGCCGCTCTTTTGCCACATATCTATTATACCCCAAGATTTATGCACGGGCAATTTGGTCCTTTCCATGAATTTCAAAGTTTGCTATAATAGGTGGGAGCAATTGAAATTAATCTCAATTGCTCCTTGGAGCAATCAAAATCAATTTCAACACAGAATGGAGCTATGACCTGATATGAAATTTGTTGTTGTACTGGGCGACGGAATGGCGGACTACCGCGTTGTCCAGCTTGGAAACAGAACCCCTCTCCAGTGTGCAAACAAGCCTAACATAGATCGCCTTGCCCAATACGGCGAAATCGGCATGGTCAAGACGGTGCCGGACGGGATTCCGCCGGGAAGCGACGCCGCCAATCTCTCCGTAATGGGCTACAACCCCGCAAAATATTATACGGGAAGGTCTCCCCTGGAGGCCGTCAGCATGGGCGTCGAGCTGTCGGACACCGACCACGCGTTCCGCTGCAACCTGGTCACCCTGGCCATGGACGGCAGCTATGAATCCGCCTCCATGCTGGACTACAGCTCCGATGAAATCACGACCGCGGAAGCCGCGGAGCTGATCGGGGAAATCAACCGCCACCTGGCGAACGAGGAAATCCGGTTTTATCCGGGCATAAGCTACCGCCACTGCATGGTCTGGAACAAAGCTTCCGGAACCAGGACCCTTACGCCTCCCCACGACATTCTTGAAAAAAATATCGCGCCCTACCTGCCTGCCGGAGATTGCAGCGATATGCTGCTGTCCTTGCAGAAAAAGAGCCACGCGCTGCTGAAGGATCATCCCGTAAACCTCGCCAGAATGGCAAAGGGGCTGCGGCCGGCCAATTCCATCTGGCTGTGGGGGGAGGGCATGAAGCCCGCGATCCCCAGATTCTCCGACAAATACAATAGAACGGGCTCCGTCGTATCCGCGGTGGATCTGATCAAGGGAATCGGCATTTGCGCCGGTCTTGATTCTGTTGAGGTGGAGGGCGCCACCGGAAACATTCACACCAATTTTAGGGGCAAGGCGGTCGCAGCGCTCAACGAACTCCGCAAGGGAAAGGATTTTGTCTACGTGCACGTGGAAGCCCCGGATGAATGCGGGCACCGGTTTGAAATCGAAAACAAGGTCAAATCCATCGAGTATATCGACGATCTGGTGGTCGGCACCCTGCTTGAGGGGCTATCTGAATTCGAAGACTACAGCATCCTCGTTCTGCCGGACCATCCGACGCCACTGTCCCTGAGAACGCATACCTCCGAGCCCGTACCCTACATCCTTTACAGGAAGGGCAGCGAAAAGTACTCCGGGGTCAACGGCTACGACGAGTTCCAGGCGCAAAGGACGGGAATCTACATAGAGGACGGCTACACGCTGATGGATCGGTTCCTGAAGGTATAAAACGATAAAACAAAAAGCAAGTCGGAGTGTTCAATTGATGATCGCTCCGGCTTTTTTATTGCAGCTCTGCGTGTGCACAACAAGGAATTTTTATGGCATTCGGATCAATACATGAGCTTTACGGCATCCCGCACGATCTCCCGGACCGGCAGCTCGTTCGGACAGCGCTTTTCACAGATGCCGCAGGAAATGCATTTGTTCAGGTGGTATCGGGCATTCCACTGCAAACGGTTGAAGGTAGTTTTCGCGTCCTCCATCCCCAGGTATTTATAAAGATTATAATAGGAAAGCGAAGCGCCGATATCGATAAACTGCGGGCATGGCTGGCAATAGCCGCAGCCGGTGCAGCGCGGCCCGCTGTCCGGAATCATTTTTTCAACCTCTTCGAGAAGCTTGTCCGTCGGCACCGGATTTGCCTCATAGTCCGCTTTCATCCGGATGGCATAATCCACCTCCGCAGCGGAAGTGAAGCCCAGTAAAATATGGACATTGTCCAGGGAAAGCAGGTACTTGTAGGCCAGTTCCCGGATTTTTTCATCCGCCGCCAGAAAGCCTCCGCCCAGCGGATTCATGGCAATGACCGGTATATTTTTCTCCCTGCAGTATTCCACCGCCTTTATCCGGGTGCGGTTAAGCACGTTCAGCGGCAATGTGACCGTTTCAAAACGGCCGGTTTCCAGAAAACCGATAATCGTGTCGGCGTCGGCGTGAGTGGTGATTCCAAGATGCCCGACCCTTCCGGCGGCTTTTTCCTTCAAATAGCCCTCATACCAGCCCCCTTGCCGGAACGCCTCCTGAAACTGCTCGTCCGTATGGCAGATCCATAAGTGGTAAAAATCCAGCCGGTCGAGATTCATCCTCTTCAGGGATTGTTGAAAGACCAGGCCGAACTGCTCCGCACTCCGCACACCTATGCCGCTGCTCTGCACGAAATCGCCAAGCCGCAGCCTTCCGTTGCTGGTGGCGCTTTTCGACGAAATCATCACCCGGTCCCGGTAATCCTGAAAATGAACCGCATTGCCGACCCAGGACTCGGAATTCTCCTCTTCCGACTGATAACGGTACAAGGGAGCCGAATCTATATAATGGAAGCCTGCGTCGATGGCCCTTCGGATCAATTCCGCCGCCGATCCGCGGTCCCCCAGCCGCATGCTTCCAATAAGGATTTTGTTTAATTTCATTTCCTCACCCCACCTTTGTATAAGCTGAACAAGAACGCCAGTACGACAGGAATTGCAACCGCCTGATAAACAAACAGCAGATAGTAGGACGGCTGATAGATCAGCTTGTACAGGTCTCCGCTGAAGGCGTACAGAATGGCAAACGGCAGCATCAGGGCAGCCGTGGCCGCAAGAAGAACCGGATAGTTCCGGACTCCCGCCCGGATCCCCTTCCGGAAGCACGCAAACACCCCGTCGCCCCTCTCGAGATAGATCGCGGGAAGCCACAGTTCGATCAGCGGATACAGGAACAGGGATATCCCCAATACAACAATCTGGAGGATGTTCTGGAATTCCATCATGGATGCGTAATCAAACCTGCCGGATATTGTACTCGTAATGATAAATGGAGTGGAGCAGATTGAAAAGATTATGCTGAAGCCGGCAACCAGCGCGCAAAGCAATAAAGCGGACAGCAGGGTTTTCCCGGTAAATTTGCGTATGCCGAAAAGGAAGACCTTCATCGAAGCCTTGCCTTCGTTGACCGCTGCCGCCATCATATTTCCGTATCCGGAAAGGAACAGGACGCCCAGGATGCCGTACACCAGCATAAAAAGGTATATTTTCAGCGTGGACAGCAGAATGCCGGTCATTTGGGCAATATCCGCCGAGGGGGCGGATGGATTTTGATAGAACCCCTTGGAGAGCTCCAGCATTTTTTGGGTTTCCGGCAGGAACAATACCGTCGGGACCGCGTATGCGGCTACTGCCAGAAGAATCAGCACAATAAGCAAAGGGTTGTTTTTCAGCAGGATGAAGGATTTTTTCAGCATGGCGCTCCCCCTTTTGGATCGTCGAAATACCTTCCCCAATTATACCAATAAATCCCGTAATCGGCAACTACGCCAAGCGCAGGATATGGAGCGATAAAATCAAGACGGGCAAGCCGCAAGCTTGCCCGTCTTGAAAATAAATTGATTATGATTTCCGTACCGGCCTGATATATTTCCAAAACCGCTCCGGATTATGGTAAAAGTAAATTATTCTGCCCGGGGAAGTATCAAAGCAGTAGCCGGTGCCTGCAAAATCAAAAGTTGCCATTGCCTTTTCAACCTTTTCCTCTACACTGCGATTTTCCTGCTCATAATCGAACGGTCCATGTTCAAAAACAATATACTCGGCTTCGGGAACATCAATTATAAGCATTTGTGGCGGTACTTCGCCGTTATAATCAAAAGGAAGACGTACACCATAACACTCTGTACGTGGAATACCCCAATCGCAGAGTCTGCCGTCCGGGTCATTAATGTACGCCATGATCTGACCGCTGCTGCTGTTCGATTCGCTTCCGCCATCGTCATCCAATTTGCCCTTGATGCTATCGAGCAAGCCGCAAATTGTTTCGCAGTCCTGTCCCGGAATAAGACTTTGCTTTTGCCAAAAATCCCAATACCCATTACTCTCATAGTTTTTAATGTGCAAAAATTGGTGTGCGGGAATGGTTACAAAATAAATTTTAACATCCTCTGCAGATTTCATCATACCAATCTCTCCAAATCCTAAAAAGTAGCGGTCGAAAGGACTTATTTTTGTACGAAGAACGACAGGCTTGGGCTTTTCTCGGTATCCGCTTGGCGTTACGCCGTATGTTCCCTTGAAAGCTCTGGTAAAAGCTTCATGTGATGAAAAACCATAATCAAAAGCAATGTCCAAAATGCTTTTTTCACTATCCCGGACCTCTTTTAGTGCAAAGGCTAATTTTCTATGCCGCAGATAATCCCTGAATTGCATACCCGATATTTCTTTGAATTTTCTCGTTGTGTGAAATTCGGAATACCCCAGCCTGCGGGAAAGAAAGCGTAGTGTCAAGGCTTCATCATTATAGTTTTTAATACATTTGTCAATTTCATCAACGATTATTTGAATTTGCTTCTGCCATTCGTACATTCGTCTGTCCACTTCGTTTCAACCACCCTATAGTCATTATAGAGTAATGGAACTTGCATTGCTTGATTTTACTTGCTGAAAATAAAACCTCTAGTAGACACGGGCGTTGCCGCCCATGCCCCTATACAAAACCGTACGTGCCCTATTAAGGCATACGGCTTTTCACAACATATTCTTCACCTATAGAATAAACTAACCTTGATCGTCGGTTCGAGTACTGGGTGAGTTTTCAGCACCCCTCTGAAGAAAGCCGGAATAGAATAACTTCTCTTTTGGCTTCTTCTATTCAGCCATTTGAACAATGTCCATTTGACTATCGTCTGAAATCTCTTTACACTTTTAGTATTATCGGTTACCCCATAATACTGATAGTGCCCTCTTAACTTCTGATTAATCTTCTTAATCAGCTCCCCTACCGGAAGGGTTCGATTCTCCCTTATCCATTCTTTCATTGCTTGTACCTTGCCTCGGAATTTCTTCCTGCTTGTCTTTACCTTGCACCGAAAGAATCTGCTATCGCCGTTTTCGCCACAATAAAATGTAAATCCCAGAAAGTCAAAGGTCTCCGGTTTCCCTTCTCCTCTATTCTCTCTGTTATGTTTAGCAAATCTACCGAATTCCAATATTTTCGTCTTGTCCAGCGACAATTCAAGTCCAAATTTCCTGAATCTCTCTATCAGACTTCTGTAGAATGCTTCCGCCTCCCATTTGTTCTGAAAGCAACAGACAAAATCATCGCAATACCTTATCAGATATGCCTGACCTTGACACTGCCTTTTTACTACAACATTGAACCAACTGTCCAACACATAGTGCAAATATATATTTGCCAGTACCGGTGAGGCTCCATTCCCCTGTGGAGTGCCCCTCTCGCTGTCGAGATATTTCCCGTTTTCCATAATCCCGGCTTTCAAGAACTTTTCGATTATCTCTATAAACTTCTTGTCTGCTATGTCATGTTCCAGAAATTTAATAAGCCATTCATGGTCTACATTGTCAAAGAATGATTTAATATCCGCTTCAACTATGTAATTTACCTTCCGGTATTGTACCATTTCTATGACTTCTCTTACAGCTTGATGACAGTTCCTGCTGGGTCTGAAACCAAAT
>JAEYOP010000007.1 GCA_023411575.1 Bacillota bacterium
CTTCCAGTGGGTGTGGTGTTCTTTTCGCTGTTGGTTGGTCTGTCTCAAAAGTACCTGAACGCCCCCACAGTGATCCACGGTGGGACCGTCGAATCGATCAAGGGGGGAGAGGCGGTCAGTTACAAGCGATTCCCTGGCACGCTGCTCTCCTCGTTCGCTTCCTTGTTCTCGGGCGTGGCTGTCGGTCCGGAGGGCCCCATTGGATTTCTAGTACAGGAGATCACTGGATGGATCGAGGCACGGACCAAGTTCAGCAAAGAAGCCAGGACAGGTTTTATGACCGCCGCTCTGGCCTCGGCGTTTAACGGTGTCATCGGCACCCCCTTGTTCACGGCGGTGCTAGCCACGGAAGTGACCGGCCCCCAAAAGAATCGGCTACTGCTCCTCGGATGGAACCTGCTCGCCGGAGTCATCGGTTACTTCGTCTTCATTCATTCGGGGCTCCGTCCATTCCTGGGCGAGATACCATTCCCTCCCCTCCAGACCCAGAATCTCATTTTCGTGATCTACGCCATCATCCTCGGGGCCATAGGTGCGCTTCTGGTGGTGTTCCTGGGCATAGCGTTCCAGCTCTTTGGTAAGCTCATGAAAAGGTTCGATGGGAATGTGGTGCTGCGCGCCCTGCTCGCCGGAACCATAACCGCCGTGGTCGTCTATTTCATTCCAGAGGTGAGCTTCTCCGGGGAAGCCCAGATACATACCATCGTTGGTAGCGCAGCGACCTACGGTATCGCAATGCTCCTGCTCTACGCCGTGCTGAAGGTCCTGCTGCTGGCGGTGGCGTTCAAGGGCGGGTTCCTGGGCGGTCCGACCTTCCCTATCCTGTTCTCTTGTACTATGATCGGCTTGGCCATAGGATTGGCCTTTCCTGGCGTGCCCATCATCCTTCTTGTTACTTGCATCGAAGGAGCAGCGATCGCGCTTCTTTTCGGAGGACCCCTGACGGCCATCCTCCTAGTGGGGGCGGTGGCGACCGAGGGCTTGACGGACGTGTACCTGGACGGGCTCATCATCGTCGCCATCGTCACTGCGATGCTCATCGGGTTGTTCCTTAAGAGTGCCATGGAGAAACGCGCGGCAAAGAAGGGGACGGGCACGACAGGTTGAACTCATCACAAGAATAGCATGATATCGATCGAACTAACGTTCGCTAAAAGAATGAGTTAGGTATCGTTCCCTCTGGCCTTAAGGAGCGAGTTAGAAGTATATTTACATGCATGCCGCGCCGAGGGCAACTTTGGGGAATCCAGACGGTTTCGGGGGAACGAATTCCCCTCAGCCTTCCTCGGGGAACAGATCGGTGCTCAGGTACCGTTCTCCGAAGTCCGGGGCGACGGTCACGACCTTCTTGCCCAGACCGAGCTCCCTGGCGACCTGCAGCGCGGCGTGCACCGCCGCGCCCGTGGAAACGCCAACGAACATGCCCTCCGAGGTCGCCAACTTGCGGGCGACGGCCTTTGCATCCTCATCCTTCACCTGCATCACGCGATTGATGAGTGTTGTGTCGAGCACCTTCGGCACGAAGCCTGCGCCTATGCCCTGAATGGTGTGGGGACCGGGCTTCTCTCCGGAAAGCACCGCCGAGCCCGCAGGCTCCACCGCCACCAGCAGGGCAGAGCTCCCGGACTCCCTCAGCCTCTTGCCGACGCCGGTGATCGTGCCCCCGGTGCCGACCCCGGCGACGAAGGCGTCCAGGTCGGGGATGTCGTTCAGGATCTCGAGCGCTGTGGTCTCATAATGGACCTGAGGGTTCGCGGGATTGTCGAACTGCTGCAGTAGCATGGATCTCGGCCTCTCGGCGTGGATGGCCTTCGCCCTCTCCACCGCCCCGGTCATCCCCAGCGCCTTGGGGGTGAGCACGAGCTCCGCTCCCATGGCCTTGAGGAGCCTTCGCCTCTCCAGGGACATGCTCTCGGGCATGGTGAGCACGAGGCGGTAACCCTTTACCGCACAAACCATCGCCAGCCCGATGCCGGTGTTGCCGGATGTCGGCTCTACGATGATTATCTCTTTCCCCGGTGCCAGGTCCCCTGCCCTCTCCGCCCTCTCGATCATGGCAAGGGCGATGCGGTCCTTCACCGAACGCATCGGATTGAATGATTCCAGCTTGACCCACACCTCCGCGGACCCTTCGTCCGCCAGCTTGTTCAACCGCACCATGGGGGTCCTGCCGATGGTCTCGAGGATGTTGCTATACTTCATGTTGCCACCTTGCCGTCCCTTCTTTGGAATCCAGTCGGATTTAACCTTACTGTGCCGAGATTGTGCTGGTCGACGCCGTGCTTCCGCAGGCGCTTGGCCGCTCATCCGGCAGTTCAGTAACGATTGTTAATTTATTTAATTGTGAGTATGCGCGTCCTCTTCAGAACTTGCCGCCGGCGCCGCCCCGGGCGGCGCGTTACCGGAGCCCGGCGCTCAGAGCGTCCTCAGCCTCGCCAGCTTGCCCAGGTCCTCGGGGGTCAGGGCGGCCACCTCGTCCAGCAGAGCGGCCTTGAACGCGTACGGGCCCGTGGCCTTCCTGGCCGCCCGCTCCCCGGCAATGCCGAAAGCGGCCAGCGCCGCCGCCGAGGTCGCCACGTGATCGTCCGATGAGGCGGCGAACGAGCCCACCAGCGAGGAGGCCATGCAC
>JAEYOP010000009.1 GCA_023411575.1 Bacillota bacterium
GGTGCCTGAGATTTTGAGCGGATTTTTCGTCAGACAAGGCAAATTTTCGCAGGAATAATCTGTTTATTACAAGAAAATTTAACGCAGTATGACGGAAAATCCGCCAAAAGATCAGGCGCCAACAGATGCTAAACAGGTTCTAAGAACAGTTCAGAAAATAAAACGATCCGGCCGGTTCTTTTATTTGTTTGACAAAGCGATCATGAGGAGGAATGATTTCATGCAAAGATGGAAAATGTCCAAGGTACTGTGTATTGTCCTGGCGCTGGCTGTTTCGGCAGGCCTGCTTCTTGTCGGCTGCGGTTCCCAGAAGACCGAAACCGCCCCGTCGGAAGCCGTTGTCACCGATGCGGCGGAAAGCGCTCCGGCCGAGGAAGTAAAAGAATCGGAAGCAAAGCCGGTCACCCTGAGCCTGGCTGTATTTTCGACCGACCAGCAGGCCGCGTTTGACAAGCTGAATCTCGTCGATCTTTACAAGCAGGCAAAGCCGAATGTGACCATCGAAATCGAAAAGTTCAAGGATTCCACCGACTTTGAAAACGCCTTCAAAATCCGGAAAGCGGCGAACGAGCTTCCCGATGTTTTCGGCCTGAAGCCGTATCAGCTGGCTATGTACAAGGACACCCTGCTGGCGCTGGACGATCTGGATGCGGCGAAGGTTAACCTGTATGCAAGCGCTTATGCCATGGACGGAAAAGTATACGGGCTTCCGGACGAGTCCTTCAATGAATTCGTATACTACAGCAAGAGCATCTATAAAGAATACAATCTCTCCATCCCGAAGACCTGGGGACAGTTTGTCGATAATGCCAAGAAGATCAAGGAAGGCGGAAAGTATATTCCGATCCTGCTGGGACAGAAGGATGACTGGGTAAACTATCCGTTCACGGAATTCATGGGACCGGATATCGCAAACGACGGGTTCTTCTGGAATACCATAGCGACACAGGACGAGCCGTTCTCGAAGGGTCAGCCCTTCTACCAGGCGTTCGAGCAATTCAAGATGCTCGTGGATGCCAAAGTGTTCGGCAGCGATCCGCTGGGCGCGGGCTATGACCAGGTAAAGACCATGCTTCTTCCGAAGAAGGGCGCCATGCTCGTGTCGGGCGCATGGGAACTGGCGGACCTGAAGGACCAGGCGACCAAAGCCGGGACGGACCTCAGCGATGTCGGATCCTTCTTTATGCCGGTCAGAATGAATGAAAGCGATCCTTTCAGGACCGTTACCATGGTAGACATGTTTATAGCGACCCCGAAGGATAACGCCAATGTAGAGGAATCCAAGGCATTTATCAACTGGTTCTTCAGCAAGGATTTTTATGAACCCTACATAACGGCAAGAGGCCTGATCTCCACTGTGAAGGATATTAACGTTGCCGTCGATCCCATCCTGCAGGAAGCTTATGACGCACAGCCGGATTACCAGGCAGTGGTGTACGATGGCGGCGGAGCCGACTTCCAGAAGCTGCAGAGCGCGACCATGTTCAACTTCAAGAAGATGGGACAGGAGCTGGTTGCGGGCAAGGATCTGGACAAGATGATGGCCGATATGAACAAGGCGTGGAAGGAAGCAAGGGCAGCCAAATAATTCTCCTCCGCCAATGGACGGAATCATTGTGGGAGCGGCTATTAATCAATAATAGCCGCTTTCCTATCAACAAGAAGAAGGAAGGCACCTAAACCATGAGATCACTGGCAATCCAAAAAAGACTATTCATCATCAGCTTCCTTTTTATACCGGTCCTGCTCCTGCTGGCCTTTGTCGTCTATCCGACAATCGATCTTTTCAGGATGAGCCTGACGAACTGGGACGGCATATCGGATACAAGGGATTTTATCGGCTTCGGAAATTATGTCAAAATGTTTCTGAATTCTCCCGATGTATGGCTTTCTTTAAGAAACAACGGAATCTATTTCTTTATCCACCTGGTGTTTATCCCCCTGGAATTAATGATTGCCCTGGTGCTGGACAGCAGGATCCGGGCGCAGAACTTTTTCAAAACCGTCGTATTTATGCCGTATATTGTAAACGGCGTGGCCATCGCCTATGCGTTCGCCTTTTTCTACAGCCCGTATAACGGCGCCCTTAATGAGATATTGAAGGCGCTGGGTATGGAAGCTCTCCAGCGAAGCTGGCTGGGCGACGGGAACATTGTCAATTTCTCGCTGGCGGCGATTTCACTCTGGAAGTACTGCGGGTTTCATATCATTCTCTTCCTGGCAGGCCTGCAGTCCATTCCCACCGAGATTATCGAAGCGTCCGTGGTGGACGGCACAAACGTGATCCAGCGGTTTTTCAGCATCATCATACCGAGCATCAAGACCGTTGTGGAAATTATTCTCTTCCTGAACGTCAGAGGGGCTCTCCAGGTCTTTGACATTCCCTTCCTGGTGACCAACGGCGGGCCGGGCTACGCAAGCAGTACGTTTACGGTATACACCCTTTCCACAGCCTTTACATACAACAACTTCGGCATGGCTTCGGCCATGGGCGTCACCCTGCTGTTCCTGATCATTGTGCTGAGCAAGGTGCAGAGCCGGATTTTCAACGCAGGGGGGAGTAAAGCATGAGTACGGTCAACGCTTCGCCGGCGGTCGGTGTCGGGCTTGGCAGAACAAGTCCCAAATTCGTCGGCATCAACATCCTGAAATACGGCGTCCTGGCTGCAATTACCATTATTGTTTTTTTACCTATTCTGATTACGCTGTTTGCCTCCCTGAAGACCCCCATGCAGTTGGGAAGCGATTTCCCCCTGAAGCCGCCGGACCCGGTGAATTTGTATCTTGAAAACTACAAGACGGTCTTCCTGAAAGGAAAAATGCTATTGGGCTTCAGGAATTCCGTGCTTCTTGTCCTGGCAAGCGTGGCAATCAATTCGCTCCTTGGCTCCATGACGGCGTATACGCTCTGCCGGTTCGATTTCAAGCTCAAAAAAGTAATCATGGGCTTGTTCATGCTTGGCATGGTCATACCGAATTACATTACGGAGATCGCGAGATTTCCCGTGATAAGGGCCCTCAGCCTGTACAATACCATAGGCGCGCCGGTCATCATTTACGCGGCCACCGACCTGATGCAGATTTATATCTACACCCAGTTTGTCGATAAAATTTCCAACTCCATCGACGAAAGCGGAATGATGGATGGAGCCAGCTACTTCACGGTATTCTGGCGGATCATCTTCCCGCTGCTGATGCCGGCTACCGCCACCCTTGCGATCATCAAGGCGGTGGATGTCATAAACGATATGTATATCCCGTACCTCTACATGCCTTCCGGCAAGCTTCGCACCCTGACGACCACCCTGATGGACTTCAGCAGCGCCAGGGCCGGCAAATGGGAGGAACTCAGCGCCGCTATCATGCTGGTTCTCATCCCTACGTTGATTATTTACCTGATTTTCCGGAAATTCATTTTTGCCGGCGTCGTGGCCGGCGCGGTAAAGGAATAAATGGAGAAACGCAAAAAATAAAAGAATATTAAAGAGAATACAAATTCTCTCCTATTCATTCCCCGGGACAAATCCGTTATAATACAGCTATAGGGTTTTCAACACTGCAAGGCTCCGGATTGCAAAAATCCGGGACGACAGCATGCGGACAGTCAAGGAGGTATCCCATGGGGAAGGATTTGAGGGAGCGGCGGAATTTCAATCACAACTGGCTCTTTGAGCTCGGCGAGAATATCCGGGGCGCGGAGCCCGGGCTGGAGGACGATGCCTGGCGCAGGCTGAACGTGCCCCATGACTGGAGCACGGAGCATCCGGTGGAGGAAGGGAATCCCACCGGCCCCGGCGGAGGGTATGTAAAAGCCGGTATTGCCTGGTACCGCAAGCACTTCGAATATACGGAGGAAATGAGGGGCAGGCTGGTCTCGCTGCTGTTTGACGGCATCTACATGGATTCGGCCGTCTATTTGAACGGCGAGGCTGTCGGCGGCTGCGGTTACGGCTACAGCTCCTTTTCCGTCGATCTGACAAAGCATTTGAAGGCGGGCGACAATGTGATCGCCGTCCGCGTCAATAATTCCTTGCAGCCCAATTCCCGCTGGTACACCGGCTCCGGTATCTACCGCAACGTCTGGCTGGTTATACATGAAAAAATCCACATGGCGCAGTGGGGAGTATTTTGCCTTACCAGCAGCCTGCATCCGGAAACAGGCTGCGCCCGTTTGCAGATCAGAGCAAAAATTGTCAACGAGGGGGAAAGCGCCGTCCATACGGGCGTCGAGCACAGGCTCTTCGACCGGGAAGGAAACCGGGTGAGCTATTCGGGCGCGCCTTTGTCCCTGCAACCGGGCGATTCCGGGGAAACGACGGTTTCTCCCGTCCTTTCGGACCCCCGTTTGTGGACGGATTCGGACCCGTATTTGTATACCCTGGAAAGCACCGTCGTGGCGGACGGCGTTCCGGTGGACCGCGTAACCACCCAAATCGGGATCCGTACCGCAACCTTCGATTGCGACAAGGGCTTCCTCCTGAACGGGGAGTCCGTAAAAATAAAGGGCATGTGCATACACCATGACTGCGGTCTAACCGGAGCGGTTGCCTACAGGGAAACCTGGGAGCGCCGGCTGAAGGCGCTGAAGGAGATGGGCTGCAACGGGATACGCTGCGCGCACAATCCGCCGACAGAGGAATTGCTGGATTTGTGCGATGAACTGGGCTTCCTGGTCATGGACGAAGCCTTCGACGAATGGCTGCTGGGCAAGGACAAAAACCGCAATTACTACAGCGAAGCCTTTTCCTACGGCTATAACCAGTTTTTCGGCCGGCATGCGGCAAACGATCTTCTGACCATGCTGCACCGGGACCGCAACCATCCTTCGGTCATCCTGTGGAGCATCGGCAACGAAATACCGGAGCAGTCCTCCGCGGATGGCGTCAAGGTGCTGAGATTCCTGCGAGATATCTGCCACCGGGAAGACCCGAGCAGGATGGTCACCTTAGCCTGCGACAATATAGCGTCGGCGGCTCCGAATACCACGAGACGGGAATTCGAGAACGAACTGGATGTGGTCGGCTACAATTATACGGCCCGGTGGCGCGAACGGGCGGAAACCCTGTACGACGAGGACAGGAAGCTTTTCCCCCAAAGGCGCATCTGCGGCTCGGAAAATCCTTCGGCCGGGGGCCTTCGCGGCGCTTATGGCCCGCTAGAAGGGCTGCCTGCGTTTTTCCGCCGGTACAATTATACGAATGTCACCATGAATCACGAGGCCTTGTGGCGGTACACCGCAAGCCGTGATTTTGTGGCGGGGGATTATCTGTGGACGGGGATCGATTATCTCGGCGAGGCCGGATGGCCCTTCAGAGGCACCTTTTCAGGGCCCATCGACACGGCGGGGTTCCCGAAGGACACCTATTACTATTTCCGGAGCATATGGAATACGGAAAAAACGACGCTCCATCTCCTTCCTCATTGGAATTGGAAAGGGGAAGAGGGGGTCTTCAAGCAGGTGGTCGCCTATACGAACTGCGAGGAGGTCCGGCTGTATATCAATGGCCGCTTTGTAGGCGCCAAAAGCTGCGGCTGCCCGAAGTACGGCTGTGTGAAGGCCTGGAATGATCCGCAGATGCATTTGACGACCCACGACCTGCACTTGACCTGGGATGTGCCGTATGAACCGGGCGAACTGAAAGCCATAGGCTACCGGAACGGCGAGCCTGTTGCGGAGGCCGTCGTACGGACTACGGGAAAGCCCGCCGCGTTGCGGGCCGAAGCCGACAAGCAGGCGGTCGCAGTGGACGGCGTCGTTCATATCACGATTTCCACAGTGGATGAAGACGGCTTGCACGTTCCCGATGCGGCGCCGATGGTCCGCTGCCGGGTGGAAGGCCCGGGGCATCTCGTCGGCATGGACTCTGGAGACCCCAGGGATCATACCCTTTACGGCTCGCCGGAGCGCAAAATGCTGTCCGGCCTGTTAATGGCCATGGTTTACGCGGACGCGCCGGGAGATATCCGGGTGGGAATTTCTGCCGAGGGGATGGAAGAAGTGGTTGTGAAGTTTACTGCCGTTTAGAACGGCGCTACTTCTTCTGCTTTTCCAGAAAAGCCTGGGTCTGCTTTTTCATTTCGGCCATGATCCGTTCAATGCCTGCGGACTTGAGCTTTTCTTCCAGGGCTTTGAAGGAGGCGTCCACATCCTTCACGGAGCCGAGTTGGATCGGATTCAGGTATTGGGTGATGATCTGGTTGCAGGTTTCCGCCTCGACCTTGATATTGTCGGTTGCCGGTGCGAAAGCCGCGTAAATATTGGGCGCCAGCAGGGATTTAATCTGCTCTCGGTGGGCTATATACGACGGCGTCCAGGATTCCAGCGGGGGGAAGATGTCCTTGTTGGTGAACCAGAAGCCGGACTGGTCCGGCGGATAGGAATCCTTGTCCTTATCCGAGCTGTTCAGCAGAACGATCTTATCGTCCTTTATTTCGTAATTCTTTCCTTCGATCCCGAAATAGACCAGCATATCATATTCCCGGTCCTCCATGATGAGGTCCATTGCCATCATCGTTCTCTCTACGTGTTTGGAATTTCGCGCCACCGCAATGCCGTTGCCGATATAGCTATCCGCAACAATGCTGCCGGACTTTCCCGAAACAATCTGCACCAGGCCCACGTCAAAGCCTTCCTCGGCAGCCATCGCAATGTTACCCTGGATATCGACGGAATTGCCGAGGCCCACTGCGGATTTGCCCTGTACGAAGGCTTCCTTGGAACGTACCTTGTTAGCGAATGCGCCTTTGTTGATATAGCCCTTCTCATACCAGGATTTTATGATGTATGCCGCTTCCCGGTAGGCCGATGCGATCGGTTCGTCGTACAAATAGTATAATTTCCCGTCCCGGTCCAGGGGACAGCAGACGATTCCCGTACCACCGGAACTGGTCGGAAGGATGTCCAGCACCATATCGTACTGTTCGCTTACAAGGTTCAGATGAGGGGTCTGCAGATCATAGCTGGAGCCGATCTGCAGGGGGATCATTCCGGGCTCGTTTTCCTTGATTGCCTTCAGGTACGGCTCCAGGTCGGAAAACTTTTTGATTTCGGGTACTCCGTACTTCTTTCGCAAATCTTCCCTGTAGATAAATACGCTGGATTTCCGGTCCGGCGTGGAGGTCGGGATCATATAGATTTTTCCGTTGATCTTCGATTCGTCCAATGCGGTGGTGTTGCGGATCAGTTCATAATGCCGGGGCATATATTTTGCAAGCAGCTCCGGCGTGATCTCCAGGAAGGCTCCTTTTGCCGCCAGCTGGGAGTAGAAGGCCCACTGGGCCGTAAATACCCAGTCCACATCCTCTCCTGCGGCCAGGATCAGGGGATATTTGGACTGAACGTCGCCCCAGTTGATATAGTTGATCTCCATTTCGGCGTTCAGATCCTTCCGAAGCTTGTCGTTGAGCGCGGAAAGAACGGCCGGCATCCCCGGCAGGGGGGAGCCCAGAAGGTATCCCGAGATTTTCACATTGGAAGAGATGTCGATGCCGTCCGCCATGCGGGGCTCCTGGACCGTCCGGTTCCTGCCGGAATCGGTTGGGAGTGTGGCGGCGCTGCATCCTGACAAAGCCGCAAAAGCCAGGAAGGCAAATAAAGAAATCAGACATGGCCATTTGTACGTTCCCCGCATGATGAATCCTCCCCAGAGTATTTCGCGAATTCCTTTTCCTGAATTCATTATATGTCCTTCGTCCTCCACAATCAATTACAATCTTCAGCAGTCCGCAAGTCGCAATAACCGCACGAAAACGAGCCGTCGGATCGAGCGGCTCGTTTTCGCACTATTTGGTTTATTTGATAAGAGGATCGAGGTTTATTTCTGCGATGCAAGATAGGCGTTGATCTGTTTCTGGAGTTCCGCTTTTACCTTGTCTGCACCGGCGGCCTTGAGTTTGGCGTCGAGAGTCTTGTAAGCCGTAGCTACGTCCTTAACGGCTCCGCAGCCGATTGGCAGATTGTATTGGTTCATAACCTGCGTGCAGTTGGCCAGCTCTGTCTTAAGGGTATCCGTATTGGCAACAAAGGTAGCCAGCGTATCGGGAGCCAGATACTTCTTTAGGTTATTCTGCAGGTCCACATAAGTAGGAGTCCAGCTGGCCTGCGGCTTGAACAGATCCTTGTTGACGAACCAGAAGCCGGCCTGGTCGAGGGGGTATGTATTATTCGCGCTCGTTACTCCCTCCGGATCGGCGATCTTTCCGTCCTTTACTACATAATTCTTGCCTTCGATACCGTAGTATACCTGATATACATAGGAAGGCTCCTCCATGATCAGGTCCAGTGCCATAAGGGTTCTTTCCCAGTTCTTGGTCTTGGCGTAGACGGCAACACCGTTGTTCGTATAAGCATTTGCAGTTGCACGTCCCTTGGAATCAAGGTTGGCAAGGATTCCGATTTTCATGCCGGCTGCTTCCGCGGCAGAAATATTACCCTGCACGTCTATGGAGTTGCCGAATGCGATAGCGGACTTACCCTGTACCAGGGCTTCCTTGCTGCGGACCTTGTTCGACAGCGCGTTGCGATTGATATAGCCTTTGTCATACCAGCTTTTTGCAAATTTTGCTGCTGCGGTATTGGCCTTCAGCAGAGCCGGATCGGAGGAATTGATGTAGAGCTTGCCGTCTTTGTCGAAGGGCTTGTAAACAATGCCCTGGGCGCTTCCGACAAAAGCGGTGACGTCAATGGTCAATTCGTTATACTGGGTAAAATATCTGCCTTGCACGCAGCCAATGTCGTAATTGTTGTCCAGCGCGACAGGGGTCATGCTGGGAATGTTCTTCTTTACAGCGGCGGCCAGCGCCTCGAGGTCGGTGAACTTCTTGATGGCGGGCAGCTTGTATTTTTCAACCAGGTCCTGCCTGTACAGGGTGACGTCGCACTTCTTGTCCGGCGTCGAGGTCGGGATCATGTATGTCTTTCCGTTAATGGCGACTTCCTTGAGGGCCGTGGTGTTTTTGATCTGGGCATAATGCCGGGGCATGTATTTTGCATATTTTTCAGGGGTCATTTCCATGAAACCGCCCTTGGCCGACTGGGTGGCCATCTGGCACCATGCCGCGGTGTAGATCCAGTCAACGTTCTCGCCTGCCGCAAGAATCAGCGGGTATTTTGCCGCCAGATCGCCCCAGCCGATATAATTGATTTCCATTGTGCAATTCAGGTCCTTCTGGAGCTTTTTGTTCAACTCGGTCATGACATCCGGGAAACCGGGGAGCGCCGCGCCCAAAAGGTAACCGTACAGCTTCACTTCATCCAGCTTTCCCTGGACGGTCACTGTAAGCTTCACAGCAGCAACATCCTTGTTGGAACTGGCGACCGTTATGGTTGCCGTACCTTCGCCCTGTGCTGCGACAACGCCGTCTGCGGTGACGCTTGCGACGTTTTTATTGGTGGTGCCGTATTTCAGGATTTTTTCCGTGGTGTTGGCCGGGCTGAGCTTTGCGTTGAGCGCATAGGTCTCGCCTACTTTAAGGGTGACGCTGCTGTCCGCCAGACTGATGCTCTTGAGCGGAACAGCCGAGAAGGCGAATGTGGAGACGGAAAGGGAAAAAAGGATCATTGCACAAAGCATTAAGGTTAGAACTCTTTTCATAATTTACCTCCTAAATTTTACTTGTACCTTCCGTATAAATCATCGTTCTGCCGGCCGTATGCGCGGAAACAAGGGCGTTTTCGGACAAAAGAACACACCTCCTTCATATTTCCGGATTCGTTCCTTTCCCTCCATACGACGGCAAACGTTCTGATTCGGTGAAAATTTAAATCAGCCTATTTTTGTTGATATTCCGAAATGTTTTCCTGGTATACGGAAAACAGGTGGCCGCTTTTGGTGTCCACATAGGCTTCCGCGCTATCGGTGTCGGATAATTTGACGGTCAGCTTGCCGTCCGCAAAGGTGGCCGGATAGGCTCCCTCGTTGTCCTCGTACTGGTACCCCGAATCCGTCTGCGTAATATTGACAAAACGGTCGGGAGCGGCGATATCCGTCCAACTGCCGATCAGCTTATCCGCGCTGGAAAACGCGTCGGCCTGCTGAACCGCCTGCTCGACGGTGTCCGCCTCGACGGCGGCCGCGGGCTGGGAGGCGGAGTCGCCGCCGCTGCCCTGGGAATCGCTGCCGCCGGCGCCGCAGGCGGACAGGGATAACACAAGCAGGAAGAGGATGGTGCAAATCGCAATTCTGTTTTTTCCGGTCATTGATTTACCACTCCTGTTATTGTTCTATATTGATCCGGCGTTGCCGGTACTAACCTTTGACGGAGCCCAGCGTGATCCCCTTGACAAAGTACTTTTGCACGAAGGGATAGGCGAGGACAATGGGACCTGTGGAAACGACAGTCAGCGCCAGCTTCAGCGATTCCTGGGGCAGGGACACGGTGACGGCGCTCTGGACCACGTTGGCCGCCATGTTTACGCTGGAAATGATGAGGTAAAGCCGGTACTGCAGCGGAAACAGGGTTTCGCGCTCGACGAACATCATGGGGGTCCACCAGTCGTTCCAGTAGATCAGGGCCATAAAAAGGCCGATGGAGGCAAGGACCGGTTTCGACAAAGGCAGGATGACCTGCAGGAAGGTCCTGAAATCGCCTGCTCCATCGATCTTTGCGGATTCGGTGAGGGAATCCGGAATAGAGGACCGGATGAAATTTCGTATAATCAGGATGTACATGACGTTGAACATCGGCACGAGCAGCAGCACGGCAAGCTTGTTCTTCAGATGGTAGTTGGTCGTAAGAATGATATAGTATGGCGCCAGTCCCCCGCTGAAGAGTGTCGTGAAATACAGGTAAAAGGCCATTTGACTGCGGTACCGGACTTCCTTCCGGTACATGACGTAGGCCGCCATGGAAGACAGAAACAGGGACAGGCCGGTTCCCACAAACGTCACCAATATGGTGATCCCATAGGAATTCAGGATCTTTTTCGGATAGGCGAAGATCATCTTGTACGCTTCCAGCGAAAATTCCCTGGGAAGGATGGAATATCCATAATTGATGATGTAATGCTCCGATGTAAAGGAGCTTACCAGCAGGATCAGGAAGGGTATGAAGCATAACAGGGCAAACAGTCCGACTACGGCGTATGAAATAATATTTAATGCAATCATATCTGCAGTTTTTTTCATTCTTTGAGCAGCCTCCGTTTCAATAAGGTATTCGTTGTATGCGAAGCATCCGCAGCTTTTCAGAACAATGCCGAATCTTCATCCACCTTCCGGACAACGGCATTGACGATCATGATAATCGCGAAGCACAGCACGGACTGGTAAAATCCCGCAGAGGACGCCATGCCGAAATCCTGGGTCCCGACAAGGCACCGGAATACGAGGGTGTCCACGATGTCGGTCGTATCCATCAGGATGCCGTTGTTGCCGATCAGGTTGTAGAACATGTCAAACTCGCCTCTCATGATCCTTCCCAACCCAAGCAGAACCAGGATGATGACCGTCGATCTCAGCAGAGGGAGAGTGATCCGTGTGATTTTCTGGAACATGTTGGCCCCGTCGATGGTGGCGGCCTCATAGCACTCCTGGTCGATGCCCGTGATGGCAGCCAGGTAAAGCACGCTTCCGAAGCCGATCCATTTCCATACGTACAAAATCGGGAGGATCGCATACCAGTACGACGGATTGCTGTATATATCCAGGGGCTGCTGCCCGAGCGCCTTCAAAAAGGTGTTGATCAGGCCGTAATCGTAATTGAAGAAGTTATAAATAAAAGCGGCTACCACAACCCATGAAATGAAGTACGGCAGGAACATAAAGGATTGGGCGATCTTTTTGAAATGTTTTCCCGCCATTTCGGAAATCAGGATGGCAGTCAGAATGGAAAATACCGTGTAGCAGGTAAGAAAAACGAGATTGTACAAAATGGTATTTTGAGTAACAAGCCAGGCCTTTCCCGATTCGAAGAAATATCTGAAATTGTCGAAGCCGTTCCAGGGGCTGAAGAACAGTCCGTCCGTGTAGTTGAAGTTTTTGAAGGCCACCACGATGCCGGCCATGGGAACGTAGGCGAACAGGAAATAATAGACGGCTACAGGCAGAAACATAAGGTAAAGAACCTTATGGGCGGCGATTTCATGGAAGAAGCTTTTCTTTTTTATCGGGTTCAGCGGGGCAGTTCCTCTGGACAAAGGGGTTTCCATGGTTTGATCCTCCAGTTGGGCAAAATGATTTGTGCGGTTTTCCAGGTGGCTTTATCAATTTAATCATACAATCAGCGGATTTCTTTTGACATGGGAGAAAAGTATGAAAACAAGCAAAATATTACGCTCTTTCCGAATAGTGTTCTTGCGGAAATGCCCGTATGGTATAATGAAGCAGCGGAGATTCTATTGCGTGCCGGGGGAAACAGCCATGCTGAAACTGATCGTTGTGGATGATGAAAAGGTTACAAGGGACAGCCTGAAGGAATACATGCCCTGGGACGAGCTTGGGATCGGCGCCGTCGAAACCGCGAAAAACGGCGTTGTCGCCCTGGAGCTGGCGCAGCGGTTCCGGCCGGACATCATCATTACAGACGTCCGGATGCCCAAAATGGACGGAATCGAGTTTGCCGCCAAAGTAAGGGAATTGCTTCCCGAGGTCAAGATCATCTTCTTGAGCGGCTACTCCGACAAGGAATATCTGAAATCCGCGATCCATCTGAAGGCCATCAGCTATATCGAAAAACCGGTCAATCTCAATGAAATGAAAAACGTGATCCGAAGCACGGCGGAGTTGTGCCTGGAAGAATCGGAACGGCTCGCCGAAACGGAAAAGCTGAGACAAAGCCTTGCGGAAAGCGTTCCGCTGCTGCGGCAGGAAATCGCCGAGGAGCTCGTAAAGGGAAATACGGATATCGCAAAGCTTGCGTTGAAGTATGACCACCCCCTTCTCAAAAGGACCGGCGGGAATCCGCTGTCCGCGGCCGTTGCCGTTATAAACTGGAGCCCGTCCCTGGAGGACGACGCAAAGGACATGCTGCGGCGCAGTATGTCGGAAATGCTCTGCGACAATACCTTCGGCGATAGCGCGGCCTTTTTGGCCGGCTTCGGCAGCGGCGAAAGGATCATGATCGTCTCCGGCGACAACACCGGAGAGCTTCTCCGGACCATGCTCGCCAAACTGACAGAGCTGTCGGAAGGTCGCTATTCCATATCCTTTGGCGCCGGTTCCCCGGTAAAGGACCACAAGCTCCTGCCCCAATCCTGGTCGGAGGCCTTGGGCGCGGTAAGAAAGCAGTTCTATCAGGGCGTAAACAGGATTTATTTCCCGCAGCCCGAAGAGGCAGGCCATTTTGAAATTGATAAAACCCTATACCAGAGCTTCAAGGAACTGCTCAAAAAAGAGGACAAGCAGGGCGCCCTGGAGCTGGTTGACCGGCTTACCGGCCGGATCGCCGCGTCCGGGGACCCGGATACGGACCGGGTGAAAAATATTTATTTTCACCTTGTCCTCCGCATTTTCGAGGCGGCAAGGGAGCGGGAGCTGATCGACCCCGCGGCGGAGGACGAAAGGAATTACATCTGGCACGAGATCGACGAAATCAAAACCCTTTCGGGCCTTTCGGACTATATCCGGTCCAGCGTGGGGGCCATTTTGCTCCGCAGTGAACCGAAGGATGCCGTCAAACGAAAAACCCATGAAATCATGAAATTCATCCGGGACAATTTTGCCAACAAAAAGCTGTCCATCCAGATGATCGCGGACAACACCTATTTAAGCAAGACCTACCTCTGTTCCTTTTTCAAGAAGTCCACCGGAAAGACGGTCAACGAATACATCATGGAAATCCGCATCGAAAAGGCAAAGGAGCTGCTGAAGGAAAACCGGGTCAAGCTCTATGAAATCGCCACCAACATCGGCTTCAACGATTCCAACTATTTCTCGGCCATCTTCAAGAAATATGTGGGCTGCACCCCTTCGGAATTCAGGGAGAAATATTACGTATGATGTCCGTCCTGCTGAAGAAGTTCAACAATTTAAGCATCCGCTATAAGATATTCCTGTCCTATCTCGGGCTGGTCACCATGCTGATCTGCCTGTTCCTGGTCATAAACCTGTATTTCACCACCAAGGACAGCGAGACGAGGACCCTGTATTCCCTGCGGCAGGCGTTGAACCAGACCGGTTCCTTCCTGGAATTCAAGGCCCAATCCGTGAAAAGCGTACTGGACATGCTGGCGCTGAACGATTCGGTGCAGAAGCTGGTATCCAAGGAGTCGGGCGTATACCTGGACAATATAGGCTTCTGGATCGGGGACAATTCCGAATTTTCCAGAACCGTATTCTATACGACCCAGAACAATCCCAGCATTTCAAAGATCCACCTGTACATGAAATCGGGGCTTGCCGCCACGGCGGACTCGGACGATTATATCCTGCTGAGCACCGTCGTCGGGAAGGACTGGTATAAAAAGCTGGAAAGCAGCGGAGACAAGCTGGAGTGGGTTACGCAGGAGGAAATCGACCAATCCGACGGTTCGGATTCCATCTCGGCGGTCCGGAAAATTCCCAGCGACCAGGACATCAACGGCTTTATCGGGATCATCCGGGCGGACATCCCCATCGACAGCATCAAGACGACCCTGGAGCAATCCCTTTTTTCCAAGTCCACCCTGGCTTTTTTGATCAACAGCGACAACCGGATCCTGTGCATGTCGGAAAACGCCGTCCAGACCGGGAATGCGGAATTCGCCCATACCTTGGGAAAGCTGGAAGCCTCGCCGGAAGGCAGCATCTGGACGGAGGCGAAGCTGAACAACAGGGACTACCTGCTGGCCGGGCAGCCAATCCAGTACACGGACTGGAAGCTGATCCTTGCGGTCCCCTACCGGGATATCCTGGAATCCGGCCTGAGGACCAGAAACCAGATGTTTCTGATCTTTTTATGCGTGATCCCCCTGACCCTTCCGCTCTCGTTCCTGGTATCCGGCTCCGTGACCAAGCGGATCCGCAAGCTGATCTCCCACATGAAGAAAGCGGAGAAGGGCAATTTCGACATCCCGATCCTGGCCTCCAACGAGGATGAGGTGGGGCAGATGACGAGAAGCTTCAACCAGATGCTTGCGAAGATGGCCCTGCTGATCGACGGCCAGTTCAAGCTGGGCCGGGAGATCAAGAACGCCGAAATAAAGGCCCTGCAAGCCCAGATCAACCCTCATTTCCTCTATAACACCCTGGACCTGATCAACTGGATGTCCATGAAATATAAGGCGGAGGAAATCCGTACCTTGGTCGAGAGCCTTTCTAAATTCTACAAGCTGAGCCTGAACAAGGGCAAGGATATCGTTTCCATCGAGGATGAGCTGAACCACGTGCGTTCCTATGTAATGATCCAGAACATGCGGTTTTCCGACAGCATTCACCTGAAAATCGCCGTCGGCGAGGAGCTGTTTCAATACAGCATACTGAAAATCATCCTCCAGCCCCTGGTTGAAAATGCCATCCTCCACGGCATTCTCGAGAAGGACGAGGAAGAGGGCGAAATCATCATAAGCGGGGAACTGAAGGACGGCGTAATCACGCTGAAAATCCGGGACGACGGGATCGGCATGTCCGAGGAGACCCTGCAGGACATTCCCGGCGCGATCTCGCCGAAGGACAGCCACGGGTATGGCATACGCAATATCGATGAAAGAATCCGGCTGAATTACGGGAGCGAATACGGATTGTCCTACCACAGCACGCCGGGCGTCGGCACGACGGTGGAGATCCGGATCCCGGCCCTGAAATACAACGGGGAGACGGGGATGGGCACTTAAGGACGGAAAATCCGCCAAAAGATCAGGTGTCAACAGATGCTAAACAGGTTCTAAAGAATGGGAATGTCGATATGCAGGCTGGTGCCTTTCCCGGGGGCCGACCGGATGGTCAGGCTTCCGCCGATGAGCTCCAGGCGTTCGCGGATGCCCTGGATTCCGAAGCCGCCCTTGAGCCGGTCGAATTTCCGGGCCGCCAGTTCGTCTACGGCAAAGCCCCTGCCGTCATCGGTAATGTCAAGGGTGATCCTTCGATCGGAAAGATTCAATTCGATATCCACGCTGCTGGCTTCCGCATGCTTTTTCACGTTCGAAAGCGCTTCCTGCACCATCCGGAAAATGGTGGACGTAAGATAGTATTCCGTCCCGGCATCCGTTCCGTCATATCGGAAACCGATCTTCATGCCGCAGGTCCCGGAAAACACTTCAATATGCCTTTGAATGGCCGATATCAGGCCATCTTCCAGAATGGCGGGCTTCAGGTCGTAGATGATGGTTCGGATCTCCCGCACGGTGGAGTGGATGGAGGCCGCCAGGCTGTCCATTTCCGCGGAAAAGCGGTCCGTGTCGCCGATGGAAAGGTACCTCTTGCAGATTTCCAGCTTCAGGGACAGGTTGACGGCGGATTGGGCGGGGCCGTCGTGAATTTCCCTTGCGATTCTTTTTCGCTCTTCTTCGTGGGCCTTCAAAATCTTCCTGCTCAGGTGGAGTAGCTGGGCATTCTGCTGCTTATATACCTGCAGCAGGTCCTGCATACCCTTGTAGAGCTGGCTGTTTTCCAGTGCGACGGCAGCCTGTCCCGCGAGGGAATTCATGATAAGCTCGTCCGTATCATTGAAGCAAAGGATTTCATCGATACAGCTCTTCTTTTTGTAATCAATAACGCTGTCCCAGGTTTTTTTCTTGTTGAACAGCTGGATGACCCCAGTGATATCGTCATCGTGGTTTTTCATAGGGATGGAAAGCACGGATTTCGTCCGGTACCCCGTGGCTTTGTCAAAGCTGTGGTTGTGCCTGTATTCCACATCCTTGCCGATTTGATAGACGTCGTCGATTTTGAGGGGTTTGCTGGACAGAACGGTAAACCCGAAAATGCTTTTGCGGGTGATGGGCTCCGCCCGATCCTGAAGGTTCACTTCCATGCTGGCATTCTGGGCGATCACGAATTTGAGGAGCCTGCCCCGGACCGAGCCGCCTTTTACGCCGGACCACTCGCCGGTTTTCCGGTCCGTGACGATGTAGATCGTGCCGGCGTCCGCCGAGGTGAGCTTCATGCTGCTGCTCAATATTTTTTCAAACAGCTTCAGGGGATCCTTTTCCGAAGAAAGGGATTTGCCGATATCATAGAACTCCTTCAACATTTCTTCCAGCATGTTGCCCTCGATAAAGTATTACTCTTTTTGTTCCGATGCATTATAATGTATATATATGCTGTTTTCAGTATACGACAAATAATTGCCTATTTCAATTTTTTACGCAGGGATTTGCAAATTGGATGGGATTGGCGGGGGGAGAACTTGATCTGCTTTAACTGCGGGCTGAAGCTGAATAATGAGAAGGAGAGCGAATGCCGGTTCTGCGGCGTCAAATTTTCCGGCAGGTGTGCTTCCTGCGGCTTTCCGAACCCCCAGGCGGCCCGGTTCTGCTTCAATTGCGGGACCAGGCTCGCAAAACGGCAGGAACTGAGCTCGGTTGAAAATTTCGGGACCCTTGCGGAAAGCAGGAAAAACGTCGCCGTCATGTTTGCCGATATCTCCGGCTTCACCGCCCTTTCCGAGAAGTTGGACCCGGAAGAGGTCCGGGAGATCATCAACGAATGCTTCAATTACATAACCGGTCCCGTATATGAGCTGGAGGGGACGATCGACAAGTATATCGGCGACTGTGTGATGGTCCTGTTCGGGGCAAGGTACGCCCATGCGGACGACGCGAAAAGGGTCGTCCTATGCGCTATGAAGATGCTGGAACTGATTTCCGAATTTTCCTCGGGAATTCTTTCCTCCAAGGGCGTTTCGCTGAACCTTTCCATTGGCATCAATTACGGCCTGGTGGTGACCGGCGGCGTAGGCAACTATTTCGACCGGGATTACACCGTGATGGGCGATATCGTCAATACCGCCCAAAGGCTGCAGATGAATGCCGGCGAGGGGACGATCCTGGTTTCGGAGTCCGTGTTTACCGAGACAAGGGACAAATTCGGGTACTCCGAGCCCATCGAGGTAAAAGCCAAAAACAAGGCCAATCCGGTCCGGTGCTACAGGCCCTTGCGGATCAACCAGGACTATCTCTATGAGAAAGAAACTTCTTTTATAGAAAGACAAAAGGAAATCGGCCTGCTGAACGCCATCCTCAACGAGGCCCTCAACACCGGGCTGAAATACGCCTTTGTGACCGGCGAGGCGGGGTTGGGCAAGACCAGGCTTTTAAAGGAGTTCGCGGCCAACCTGGGGAACGACCTAAAAAAGGTATGGACGGACTGCAACGCCATTTCCCAGAACCGCTCCTACAGCCTGATCTCCGGCATACTGGCGGGAATCATGAACATCAATCCCCTCGACAGCGAAAATATGAGGAAGCACAGGCTGATGTCCTTCCTGGATTATATCCTGGCGGATCTCCGCGACGAGGAGATCCGGCGCAACTATGACTTTCTGGGTCTTTTGATGGGGCTGGAAAAGGAAAAGGATTTCCGCAGCATTTTTGAGGCAATGAATTACGACAGCATCCGCCACGAACTGCTAAAGCAGCTGGCCCTGTTTTTCACCAGCCTTTGCCGGAAGCAGAAGCTCCTGGTCATCCTGGACGACGCCCAGTGGGCCGACGAAGGATCCATCCGGCTCCTGTGCGACCTGGCCCCGCTGCTGAAGGAGATCAAGGCCGTCTTTCTGTTTTCATCAAGATATGCGTTGAAGACCCTCCAGGCCGGGGACGACATCGCCCGGCCGGAAATAAAGCTGAAGGCCCTGTCCAGGCCGGGGATCCGGAGCCTTGCCCGCTCCCTGCTCAATGCCAGGGAAGTGGACGACAGGCTGTTCGACGCCATCCAGAAAACCACAAAGGGAAACCCGCTGTTTGTGAAGGAACTGCTGTCCAATATCAGCCGGAAAGGCATTTGCTCCATGGAAAGCGGGAAAGCCTCCATGGAGGAAGGGGAGCTGGTCCGGATGCCGGAAAACCTGCAGAACCTGATCCGTTCCAACATCTCCGCCCTGGACGGGACGAGCCTGGGAATCCTGCAGGCCGCGTCCGCCGTCGGGAAGGAATTTTCCCTGTCGCTGGTGAACCATCTTCTGGAGCATTCCATCACCAATGAAACCCCGCTGAACGTCCCCCTTCAGATGAACATGATTTCGCTGAAATCCGCCCATACCTCCGCAAGGCTTGTGGACAAGATCTATGAGTTTACCCACGAGATCGAGCGGGAAGTCCTCTATGACAGTATATTGAATAAAGAAAAGAAGGCTCTCCACGGGAAGATCGGAGAATATATCGAAACAGCTTACGCGGCGGACATTGAGAATTATTACGATGTGCTGTGTATCCATTTTTCCAGTGCCGGAATGCCGAAGAAGGCGGAGGAATACTATTTCAAAGCCGCTTTGAAGCGGAAGGACGGGTTTGACCTGAACAGCTCCCTCCAGTATTTCGACAGGTTTCTGGAACTGGCGGAGGACAGGCCCGGGGCCGCGGCCGACAGTAGAATATGCGGCGCTTACCGGGAAAAAGGGCATATCCATTTCATCCAGGCGGACTACGAAGGGGCCCTGGGGGACTTTTACAAGGCGCTGGAGCATGCGGACCTGCAGGACGATATCAACCAGATCAAGATGCAGATCGCCGAGGTCTACAAGGACACCGGACGGCTGGAGGACGCCTCACGGATCATCGAAGAGCTCGAACCCGTACTGCGGGAGGACAATGCCAACTACGGGAAATGGCTGCAGCTTAAATGCAATATTCTGCGGATAAAGGGCGATACCGGCGCTCTGGAGCTTGCCCGGAAATCGGAAAAGGCGATCTTGAAATCGGGAGATTACCGGAGCCTTTCCGAAACCATGAAGCACGCCGGGATGATCTATTTCAGCAAGGGCGATATCGACAACGCCCTGGCCTATATGAACAAATCCTACCGGTATGCCGAGAAGAACAGGCTCCTGGAGATCATGGCCAAGGTGTCCGGCGATCTGGGCATTATCTACCATTCCACCGGAATGATTTCAAAGGCCCAGGAATTCTTCAACAAATCCATGGATATTTCCAAAAAGCTGTCCTACCAGAAGGGCGTTATTGCCGCCTGCATTAACCTGGGGATCCTTTATCTGGACAAGGGCCTTTTCCAGGAAGCGCGCAAGCTGTTTTCCGAGTCCCTTGCGGTAGCCAGGGAGGTGGGGTCCAGGCTGTATGAATGCGCCAGCCTGACGAATCTGGGGGACATAGCCTATGAAACAGGGGACTTCGAGGCGGCGGAAAAGGATTACGGAAGCTCTCTTCTCCTTGCCGGCGAACTGAAAGCCCCCATAGAAGAAGGGGTTAATTATGTAGGACTGGCGAGGATCCGCCTGAAGCAGGGCAGGCTGGAGGAGGCCGCGGAACTGCTGCGCGGCGCAAGGGACATCTTCGCCGACGCGGACGAACTCGTCAGCCTTGGAGACTGCCATACCTACGAAGGCTATATCGAAAAGTGCAGGGGCCGCTTTGAGGCTGCTGTGGAGCACTACGACAAAGCAGCCGGGATTTTTGACGAGTGCAGGAATGACCGGAAAAAGCTGAAGGCGATCCGGTACAAGGCCAGCCTGCGCTTGCAGGAAGGGCGCACCGCGGACGCGCTTGCGCTGTATGACGGGGCGGTTTCCATCGCCGGCACGGTGGAATCGGACCTGGAGTCGGCCAAATGCTGGTTCGGGCAGTATCAGGCACTGCAGGCCGCAGGCCGTTCCGACGAGGCGGCCGCAAGCCTGGAAAGGGCTGCCGGATATATCCGGAAGGTGGACGAATGCCGCTGGACGGACATCATTTTACCCCAGATATCCCGGGGCCCCATAAAAAATAGGTAGGAAGTCCTATGAAAATCCAATCATTTTGAGCATAATGCATTATTCTCCCGACCCCGTATCCGGTGCTAGAATAGTATCAGGGAAATAGCCGGAGGAAGTAATTTGGAGGTGGCATGATGTTTAAAAAGCTTACAGCGATTCTTGTATTGTTACTGTTTATCCTTTCCACAGTACCCGTATACGGGGCGGATTTCAATTTTTCGTGCGATCGTCATGACTATTCGGAGAAATACGGCCAGGCGGTTGCCAAGGCTCCTGTAATATACAAAAGCGACCTTTGGGTCACCAGAGCCGGAGGCACCTATCAGGTAGGATTTGCAACCATTCAGTTCCCCAAGAACTTTATCGATTCGGACAAGCTTCCGGTCCGGATCCGGGTGGAGATCTCCTCGGTAAAAGGGGTTGCAGGCATCGAATTCACTCCCGACATCCCGTCCTTCAACAAAGATGTTATTATTTCCGTCAATTCCTACAATGGCCTGCTGTATGATTACACTTTAAAGAAGAACATCCGGCAGGATATTCATCGGCAGACCTTAAAGGTTCACCACTTCTCCCGTTACGCCTTTTCGTAGAACCGGAGGAAGTCTTTCCCCCTTGACGCCTGCCGTTGAGGGGGCTTTGTTTTAACGAACCCTAAACCTGGAGCTGCGGGGTGAAGTATGACTTTCAGCTATCTGCTGCTGGGACATCTGATCGGGGATTTTGCGCTGCAAACGGATAAAATGGCGGAGAACAAGGGCAGGCAATGGAAATGGACCCTGTTCCATTCGATTGCCGTCACTTTGTGCATCCTTGTTTTCTCCTTTCCTTACGGACTCTTACTCAATGGGCTGGTGCTGCTCAATGGCGCAGCCCATTTCCTCCTGGATCATTACAAGGCGGAAATCCGCAGGCGGCTGCATCTTTCGGAGCTTTCCAGCTTTCTGGCCGATCAGCTGACCCATGTCCTCCTGCTTTTCGCCGTTTCACTGGCCGCCGCGGACGGTCATTCCCCCATCAGCGCGGAAGCGGTCCGGCTCCTTATCGTTCTTGTGCTGGTCACTTCTTTTTCCGCGGTGTTCACCCAGTTCATCCTGGCCGCCCTGTTCCCGAGAGCGGAAGGCCGCTTTTTCGAGGATGGGGAAAAGCCGGTGGGGATTCTCACAAGACTGCTCCTTTCCATTGTTTTATATATCTCGTTTTTTTACTCTCCCTATTTTCTGTTTCTGCTGCTGATCGTCGCCGTTTCCTATTCCCTCGAGTACCGGTTCGAGTGGAGCAAATGGATGAGCCTCCGGCACTTTGCGGCAAAATTCCTGCTGGACGCCCTGGTTTCGGCGGCCTGTTTCCTGTTGGTCCTCCTGTAGGCCGGGCTTTCCCGTGCCGGCAGGCAAGCCTGTGAATTCAGTCCTTGACCTCCCATTTCCCATAAGATCCGGCACCAGGACCGGTTCAATAACCTACAAAGGTATTATCCTTGAAGGTGCAGTTTTCTATAATGACGCCCTTCGGATTATCGGCCAGGACATTACAGCTATTGTTGATGAAAACGGAATCCCGGATTCGGATTTTGCTTGCAGCATCCGGATTGTTATTCCAGAATGTCAGGAAATAGGGCGTTTTGGAGCCGACGTAGAAGGGGGAGTTGTTGGAGAAATAACAGCCGTCAAATTCAACGCCCAGGCAGGAGCCGGATTCTACAAAGCTCCATTCGAAGCTGTTGTTGTTCGCCAGTTCACAATCCTTGAATACGATATCCTTTGAACCGGATAACAATATAATATTGCTGTAAGCCGGATGGTTTATGATCCTGCTCCCCGTAAACCGGATTGCCTCGGAATCGTAAATCTGTATGGCCCTGAGGGAGCATTCCCGGATTATTGAGTTGTTGAAGCTCAGTTCCTTCACATTTCGCAGCTCCAGACCCATGCTTCCGCAGCCGTAAAGGTCCGAATCACTTATGCGGATATTGCTGCTGTCGGTAAACTTCAATACCCCCGCATCGCACATGTACTCCTGCGGCTCGTGTCCGGCGACAATATTCCGGAGGGTAATGTTGCTGACATTTCTAAAATTCATTATGTAGGCATATCTGGGGGCGGTCCTTATTTCAACCCTATCTCTTCCCAATCCTTCAATGGTCAGGTTGCTTATGCCTTGAATGTTCAATTCCTTTCCGTCAGGTACTGCCTCCCAGCCCACAAGGCCATCTGTTCTGTCGATACCCGGCGCCGCTTTTGAGAGGTCATAGATGCCCGGCTCAAGAAGGATTCTTTTGTTGGAACCAATGGCGGCTATCAATTCATCCGTCGTTGATACCGTAACATCCACTATCCCGGGCGCCGCAGCAATCCCGACCGTGTACAGCCCGCTGTCCAGCGCCGCCTGCATGGGAATGCTTTTTGTTTCATCAACCAGCTTCTGGATCAGGGTCTTGTCCGAATCCTTCATCCTGGTTTTCAGGGCATTGTATGAAATATCCGCCAGATCGCCGCGGGTGAAGCGGCCTCCGGTCTTGAGTCCATACCCCTTTGCAAGGGACAGCAGGCCGACTTCCTCGGCTTTTTCGATTGCATTCTCCCAGGTGAAATCGCCTTTTTTGTCATCATACCCCAGCGCTTTTAATACAAATGCCGCATACTGGTTTGGCAAAAGGTCGTCGGACGCGCCGAATTTCACTTTGCCGGCCCCTGACAGCAAGCCGGTTTTGTCCAGATATGCGACATATCCGCCGGCCCAGGCCGGGAGATCGGAAAGGGTCTGGCCGACGGCCAGTTGTTTTGCTTCCGTTTCCATTCCCAGAAGCCGGACAAACAGGATGGCTCCCTGCGCTCCCGACACCTTTTTCTCCAGACCGAAACCGCTGTTGTCCCCCAGGAAAAGCCCTAGACTTTTTAATGCATTGGCTTTTTCCAAAGTCTCTTTGCTTTCACTCGCAGCATATACGCCAACAGTATTAAAACAGGGAAACCCTGCAATCAATAGAAATATCAACGCTGCAGATATGTATTTTTTCAAAAGAATCTCCCCTTTCATGACACACCCTCTTAATAGGTACATCATATGCACATCAATGCATAGCTCAAAAACGGATTCATTCATAAAACATTATAGCATCGCTATGCCGGCGATATCTTAAAATATGTTTAAACCTGGATTTCCCATACAGAAAAGCAGTAGAAACAAAATTTGGGATCTTTTTCTTTACATATGCCGGGTATGTTGGTATAATACTAAAAATATATAATAAATGGAATGAAAAGGACGAGTAGGTTTTTCCCAGCTTATAAGAGAGGAAGTGTCAGCGGCTGAAAGCACTTCTATGTATGGAAAACCGAAAACCGCCTTGGAACAGTTTGCTGAACTCGAAGTAAGCATAACCGGTGATTCCGTTACAATCATTATGAGCGACAGCTATATCAATCAGCATAGCTGTAATTTGGGTGGAACCGTGTGAGCTAACTCTCATCCCTTTTGAGGATGGGAGTTTTATTTATGCTCGAAAGGCGGTGAATCATGCTATGAGAAAAATGTTATATGTTTGTGTATGTCTTACCTATGATGATAACATCATCAGTATCTCAGACTGCTCCGGAAGTATAACCCGTCACTACTCTATCGTTGAATAAATTATAATGATAAGGTAGGGATTATAAATGAATAATGAATATAACAAGCTATGGGCTATAAGGCATACTTTGGCTCATGTAATGGCATCCGCTGTCGGACAGATATTCGGCGATGTCCGATTTGGAATCGGACCCGTGATTGAAGACGGGTTCTATTATGATTTTGAATTGCCAAGACCTCTTGTTCCGGAAGACCTGAAACAAATCGAAGAAAAAATGAAGGAGATCATTGGCAACGGGTACCGGATGGAAAAAGAAGATATCCGATTTGATGAAGCCCGCCGCTTGTTCGGCTGCCAGCCTTATAAACTGGAATTGATAAAGGAACTGGAACAGAACCCTGAAAACGCCGGCGTGAGCATTTACAGGACCGGTGACTTTGTCGATCTGTGCAAAGGGCCGCATGTTTCCTCTTTAAAGGAACTGAATCCAAAAGCTTTTGAACTGATGCGCTTTTCCGGTGCCTATTGGAAAGGGGATTCAGATAACGCTATGCTTCAGCGTATCTATGGGACAGCGTGGGAAAATCCGGAGGAATTGAAATCCTATATCAGCCGAATGGAGGAAGCAAGTAAACGGGACCATAGAACTCTCGGATCACAGCTCGACCTTTTCAGCTCATCCCAGGTCATTGGTCAGGGACTTGTCTTATGGCATCCGAAAGGGGCAATGATAAGATACCTTCTGGAGAAATTCAGCCAAACGGCTCATATTCTAAATGGTTATGACTGGGTATATACGCCGCACATAGGCCGTTCCGAATTATGGAAAACGTCAGGTCATCTTCAATTTTACAAGGAATCCATGTATAGCCCCATTGAGATTGACAATGAGGAATACTACCTGAAGCCTATGAGTTGTCCGTTTCATGTTATGATATACAATAATTCATTGCGGTCCTATAAAGATTTACCCATTCGGTATGCCGAATATGCAACAGTATATAGGTATGAACTGTCAGGAGCACTTCAAGGACTTACCAGAGTCAGAGGATTTACGCAGGATGATGCGCACATAATTTGTACACCGGAACAGGTCTATAGTGAGATCGTCAGTGCGTTGAAATTTTCCTTATATATTCTAAAGTCTTTTGGCCTCAGTGACTTTAAGGCATATGTAGCAACAAAGCCGGAGAAGAAATCAATAGGAGAGGACAAGGATTGGGATACGGCAATTGAGTCGCTGAAAAATGCAGTTCTTGAAGCAGGTCTGGCATATGAGATGGACGAAGGCGGTGGCGCTTTCTACGGACCTAAGATCGATCTGAAACTTCGGGATGCCTTGGGAAGGGAATGGCAATGCAGCACAATCCAGTATGACTTCAACCTTCCGGAAAGGTTTGGAATGAACTATATTGGGGCAGACGGCGCAAAGCATACTCCAATGATGGTCCACAGGGCACTATTCGGAAGCCTGGAAAGGTTCTTTGCCATGCTTATCGAATACTATAATGGCGATTTCCCGCTATGGTATGCGCCAGTACAGATTGGCATCATTCCTATTAATGAAAATCATTTTGATTATTGCAGGACCCTGGACAAAAAGCTTAAAACCATCGGCCTTAGAGTGAACCTCGATTTAAGTAATGACAAAATGAGGGCGAAGATCCGCAAGATGGAACTGGATAAAACGCCTGTAATTTTTATTATAGGAGATCAGGAAGTCGAAAACAATGGGGTATCAATCAGGTCACGAAAGGAGGGGAATTTGGGATATATGACACTGGATACCTTTTTGGCTGGAATTAAGCCTGAACTGGATATGGGTGTACCAAGATATATCCTGGATTAAAAAAACTGTCAGGCAGGGAGTAATTGGACTTCCTGCCTGATCTATTAACACAAGTAATAATCTAAATGGGAGGTATTCCAGACTGTCCGTGGATTCAGCCTTGACATCCCCTTTCCGATAACATATACTTTAGTTGAAAAATTTAGGGTACTCATGCAACTGGCGGATGGATTGAAGGAACAATAGGGAGCATGAGGAGAGGAATTATCGGCCGCCTGGGTAAAGCACATTTTCCCGGGGGGCTTTTGCTTTTTTCGGGGCATGAAAAACAGGAGGGTATTTATGAAGACAGTTGAATTGAAGTATGGGTGCAATCCGCACCAGAAGCCGGCAGAGATCGCCATTGCAGAAGGGGACCTGCCCTTTGAGGTTTTGAACGGCAATCCCGGGTACATCAACTTTATGGATGCATTGAATTCCTGGCAGCTGGTCCGGGAGTTGAAGGCGGCGCTGGGCATGCCCGCAGCTGCTTCGTTCAAGCACGTGAGCCCGGCGGGCGCCGCCATCGGTGTACCGCTGACGGAAGAGCTGAAGAAGGCCTACCTTGTCGAAGACCTCGAGCTTTCGCCGCTGGCGGCGGCATATGCGCGGGCACGGGGCGCGGACAGGATGTCCTCCTTCGGGGACTGGGCGGCGCTCAGCGACATCGTGGACAAGCCGACGGCCCTCATCCTGAAGAAGGAAGTATCCGACGGGGTCATCGCGCCCGGCTATACGGAGGAAGCCCTGGAGATCCTGAAGCAGAAAAAGGGCGGCAAGTACAATGTGGTAAAAATCGATCCGGCATACGAGGCCGGGGAAATTGAAAAGCGGTCCATTTTCGGCATCGAGTTCGTACAGAAAAGGAACAGCTTTATTCCCACCTTTGAAGACCTGAAGAATATTGTGACGGAAAACAAAGAGCTTTCCGAGGCGGCCAAAAGAGATATGATCCTTGCGATGATCACGCTGAAATACACCCAGTCCAATTCCGTGTGCTATACCGCAGGCGGCCAGGTGATCGGCTGCGGAGCGGGCCAGCAGTCCAGGATCCACTGCACGCGGCTGGCAGGGGAAAAAGCGGACATCTGGTATCTGAAGCAGCACCCGAGGGTGTTGAACATGAAATTCCGGCAGGGCATCGGCAGACCGGAAAAGGATAATGCAAAGGACCTGTTTGTCCGGCTGGATACGACGGAATACGAGCTGAGCCTGCTGAACGAATTCCTGGAAGAGGTTCCCGCAAGGTTCACGGCTGAAGAGCGGGAAGCCTGGCTGAGAGGGCTCGAGGGAGTCACCCTCGGATCGGACGCATTCTTCCCGTTCCGGGACAACATCGACCGTGCTTACAAGAGCGGCGTAAGCTACATTGTGCAGCCCGGAGGCTCCGTCCGCGAGGATACGGTTATCGAGGCCTGCAACCAGTATGAAATGGTCATGTGTGTGACGGGCGTCCGCCTGTTCCACCATTAATTCAGCAGAAAGGAAACCGATATGGCAAACCAGATACAGAAAAACAACTATGAAAGGCTGAAAAACAACGCCTACCCTGGAAGAGGGATCATCATCGGCCTGAGCCCGGATTCCAGAAAGCTCGTCCAGGTATACTGGATCATGGGTCGGAGCGAAAACAGCCGGAACCGGGTCTTTGAAGAGGTCGACGGCTTTGTCCGGACCAGGGCGTACGATGAAAGCAAGATGAAGGACCCGTCGCTGATCATTTATTATCCCGCAAAGCATTATGACGGAAGACACATCATCACGAACGGGGACCAGACGGATACGATATATGAAGCCCTCCGAAACGGAGGGACCTTTGAGGACGCCCTGAATACAAGGTGCTACGAGCCCGACGGCCCGAATTTCACTCCCCGAATTTCCGGGATGACCGGAGCGCGGCAGGACCCGTACGTATACAAGCTTTCCATTCTGAAAGCCTGCAACAATACGGAAGCTTCCTGCCTGCGCCAGTATTTCAATTATGAAAAGGGCATTCCCGGGACCGGCCACTGCATCCATACATACCAGGGCGACGGAAACCCGCTGCCCTCCTTTGCCGGCGAGCCGTATGAGTTGGAGCTGTTCGACGGCATCGACGATACACTGGACCATTACTGGAACGCGCTGAACGAGGAAAACCGGATCTCCCTGCTGGTCAAATCCATAAACGTGGACGAGGGCTGTTTTGAGACGAGGATCGTCAACCGCTACTAAGGAAAAAAGAACTTTAAGGCAAAAAAGGAACCTGAAGCAGCTTAGCCTTCAGGTTCCTTTTCTTTTGTCTCATAAAGGTTGTAGGTGACTACCCTGGAAGCCCTTCTCGGGTTTGCGGGCTTGACAGCCTGCTTCGCGGGGCCGGGGCTTTTCGGGGCAGCCTTCTGCCTGGGCGGCTTTCCTCCGGCCGCCGGTTTGTCGCCGCCTCTGAGCGAACAGCTTTTATTGGAACAGCGTCCGCCTATGATCAGGGAACCGCATTCGCAAAATTCCGCCAATGGAATCACTCCTTTGTTATCCGGCATTGGTTTGAGAACATTTACTCCATAGTATAACATAAATGCAGGCAAAAAATTATCCATTTGGATTTTATTATAAGAAGATCTCTTCAAGGGGGGAGGCCGTCGGGATCTCCGCAAAGTTTTACACAAGGTTAATGCGCAGTTAGCATTGACGCCGTATAATACAGGATATGGATAAACAGACAGGAGGCTGATTCGATGAACGCGCTTTCCCATGTTTGCCTGTCCCTGGTGTTCAAGAAGGCGATTGAAGCGAGACTGCCCGTCAAACTCCCCACGATTTCCTTCATCAAGGGCAATCTGAAACCGGACTTTTCGCTTCTGGTGGTTAAAGTGCCCCACTATAAAATACCCACTTCCGACATTGTGAAAAGGGAAGTGGACAAGTTGATGCAATACATGGCCGATCACGATTCGTTCCGCGCCGGAGAATTCGCCGAGCGGCTGGGCGTCATCACCCATTATCTGGCGGATTTTTTCTGCTACGCCCATTCGACCCGTTTCACAGGCAGCTTGTACGACCACGTGGTTTATGAAAGGAACCTGTCCAGGTACCGCAAGGCCATGAAGGCCAGGATTCTGGAATCGGCGGTCCATGCCGCCCGTCTGGATCCCGGCATGGATTGCCGGTCCATTTGCGAGCGGATCGACAAACTGTACTTCCAATACTGTTCCCTGAAGCCGTCCTATGCCCACGACCTTTTCTACACCCTAAGAGCCGGTATCCCGCTGGCGGTCGCCCTGATTTCCTCCTGCCCGCGCCCGGAGGAGCGGAAAATCGCCGCTTGAGTGCGCGGTATGCATAACACGCTGAATATATAACACACGGCAACACAAAATACGCTGTAACGCATTCCTCTCCTTTATACTCAAATTTGATTTCATATTCTCTCTTGTACTCAAAACCTTCCTTGGCCCCAGGGGCTTCAGGGGATTTTTGCTTTATTGGAGGAATACCCCTGTATTCAGACAAAAAATTATCAATTTGAATTTATTAATATATTCAAATTAGAAAAAATATTATATAATCTTACTTGTATGTGGCTTGGCAACCTGCCATAAAATAAAGTGCAGGAGAGCGCAATGTTTAATAAAAAGAAAATATTAATAATAGACGATACGGAGCTGATGGTCAAGCTTATTACGGACATCCTGAGTGATAAGGGTTACCAGGTGGTATCCGCACACAATGGAATCGACGGAATTAAAATGGTTGCGGCGGAAAAGCCCGATCTTGTGCTGCTTGACATCGTGATGCCCGGAATGGACGGGTTTGAAGTGTGCAAGCTGCTGAGGGAGGACGAGGGCAACAACCTGACGCCCATTATCATCCTTACCGCCCAGGGGAACGAGGACGACAAGCTGACCGGCCTGGAGCTGGGGGCCGACGACTATATCACAAAGCCCTTCAATCCGCGGGAATTGATCAGCAGGGTGCACAATACCCTCCTGAGGATCGACCGGAACCGCTGGGCAAATCCGCTGACGGGGCTTCCCGGCAATACGGAAATACAGTCGGAAATAAACCACAGGATCGTTCAGGGACAGAAATTTGCCGTATTGTACATGGACGTGGACAATTTCAAGTCCTATAACGACGCCTACGGCTTCGCCCGGGGCGACCGCGCCATCAAAATGATCGCGGACATCCTGTCCGACACGGTCCATACCTTCGGGTCGCCGGGGGATTTCATCGGGCATATCGGCGGCGACGACTTCGTTGTGATTACCACCCCGGAGTATGCCGACGTTCTGTGCGAAAGCATCATCAAGGAATTCGGCGACGAGATCCCGGAACTGTATTCGAAGGAGGACAGGGAGGCCGGCTTTATCTATACCACCAACCGAAAGGGCTATATGACAAAGTATCCCATCATGACCCTTTCCATCGCCGTCGTCACCAACGAGCACCGGGAGCTGCTCAACCACATCCACGTCAGCGAAATTGCGGCGGACCTGAAAAAGAAGGCCAAATCCATCCAAGGCAGCGTTTATTTGAAGGACAGAAGGACACAGTAGCACAGGAGAATCGGCATGAAAAATTATTTAAAAACCGGCGGAAGAGTATTGTTCGACTATGCGATGTCGCTGGTCGTATTTGTGATTTTCGTATATGTTTTTATGAGCGTGACGAAGGATAATTTCGGGAAATGGCTTCCCTTATACTGCGCTCTTATATTCCTGTTTCTTTTCTATATCCTGTACAACGAGATGAAAAGCCTGGGCATCAAGGAGAAGAAGCCCCAGTACGAGCTGAACCCGTACCCCCTGAAGGGTCTGGTGTACGGCGCAATCGGAATGGTTCCCGTTGCTCTTGTCGCCGGGATTCTTGCCCTGCTTGATTTTGAAGACAAGTACGTGGACCGGATCATCCATCTGGCCATAAATACCCTTCTCGGCCCCATGTATTTCGTGATCCGGTGGTTCCATGAAGCCTTTGTGGGCTACGCGGCAGCCATACTCCTTGTTCCGGTCCTGACCATGCTGGGTTATCTGGCGGGATACCACGGAATCCAGATCACGGAGAAGCTGAAAAAGAAAAAGGTCGTTGAACAAAAGGCATTCAAAAAGAGTCCCTGGAATCCCACCAGCGGGTCTGTCAAAAAAACGGGCAAAAAGAAGGACGGGTCGAAAAAAGCCTCCGGGAGGGAATAGCTTGGCCAGATACTCCGAAATCTTTTTCGAAAGCTTCCGCATGTCGGTTGAAGCGGCATACGAGGCTTACATGAATATCGTCGGCGGCGAATTGCCCCGGGAGGACGCCGAAATGGACGTCCGGCTCAAGGCATACCTGGACAACGAATACGTCAAATGGCTCGAAACCCCTCTGGAGAAGCTGGACGGAAAAACGCCGGCGGGCTATATGGACGCGATGGACAAGCTGGACGACCTGCTGGAAATGTTCCGTCACGGCGCGGTGATATGCGACGACGCCCTGCCTCAAATTTACTTTGAAAAATTGAAGAGCCACGGGGAAGAATCCGTAGAGGAACTGATAAAGCTGGCGGTCCAGGGCAAAGCCTGCGATGACGTCGATGCTTTGCTGGCCCCTCTGATGGCGGTCCGGGTGCTCGGCGCCTGGAAGGCGGAAAAGGCGGTGGCGCCGCTGCTTGAAATGCTGGATTCGGAGGACGAGCTGTTTGACCTGATGTTCGAAACCGTGAAGGATGCGCTGGTGAGCATCGGCGATCCTGCTCTCGAACCCGTTTCCAACGCCCTCGGGTCCGGAAGGCATCCGCGGACCGTGGACGAATATCTGCTCATGGCCTATACCGACATCGGCAAAAAGAACAAGTCGGACCGGATTTATGCCCGGATCAAAAAAGCCTTTCTTGAAATGCCCGAGAAGCTTGTCGCCGCCAGTTGCTTGGCTGATTATGGCGACGGACGCGCCGTAACGGTGCTCCGGAGCTTCCTTGAAAAAAACGGATCCTCCCTGGACCGGGAAACGGTTTTCGAAATTCTCTCCGCCGTCCGAAAACTTGGCGGCCGGACCGACGATCTCCAGTAATATGGCCAACCCGTCTGCGAATATCCTTATAATGAATTCATGCAGAGGGACGGGGTAGAATGATAATTGTAATGAAAAAGTCCAATGTAATCCTGATCGGCCTGATCTTTGCCTTGCTTCTTGCCATTTACAGCCTGAATATGAATATGGACACGCAGGCGTCCACCACCGGAACGGACACGCAGAAAACCGTCGTTGTCGACGCCGGCCATGGCGGCGAGGATCCGGGGAAGGTGAGCAGCTACAGCGATCTGAAGGAGAAGGACCTCAACCTGAAAATTGCGCTGAAGCTGGGGCAGCTGCTGGAAAACGGCGGCTACAAGGTCATTTTGACGCGGCAGGAAGATAAGCTGGTATATAGCGAGGGAACGACCAACATATACGAGAAAAGGAAGCAGGATCTTACCAGGCGCAAAGACATCATGGACAACAGCGGGGCGGACATTGTCGTCAGCATCCATCTCAACAGCTTCACGGAGTCCCAATACTTCGGCGCCCAGACCTTCTATCCGCCGAATTCCCCGGAAAGCCTGAAGCTTGCGAACAGCCTCCAGAAAACCCTGAAGGCGCAGTTGGATACGGAAAACAAGCGGGCCCCCCAGGAAAAGAAGGACCCCATTGTGATCCTCACCGATTTGAAAACCCCGACGACCATCGTGGAATGCGGTTTCCTCTCCAATGCGCAAGAGGAGAGGAAGCTGGGGACCGACGAGTACCAAACCAAGGTTGCGGAGGCCATTAAAGCCGGTATTGACGAGTATTTCGGCAATCCCTGAACCTTCGGTCCGCCGCTGATAGACGAACGAATCACTGCCGATAGGCGAGCTGACCGCCGCCGACAGGCGGGCTATCCGCTTTCGGCAGATGAATTATTTACCTGATGCGGGGCGCTTCCGGTTATACTATAATGGAGCCTATAACATTATGTTAACCAGGAGGCGCTTTTCATGAGAGGTAAAATCCTGTCCGCAGCGGTTTTCTGTCTTGTTTTGCTTGTCCATCCCCTACTGCACGCCTTTGCGGCAAATCCCGATCCTTTGATTTATGTAAACAATCAGCAGATTTCCCAAAGCGCGGTTTCGACGAACTCGACCGGAATTGTCTACGTTGCGGCCAGTGAACTGGCGAAAAGCCTGGGCGGCACCTTCAGTACCGTCAACGATAAATTCGCGGGGACCATAAGCGTCGGCGGGAATGAGCTGACTTATTACCTGGACGGCAGCGTGGCCTGCTTCAATGGGAAAAACATTCCGGCGGCCGCCCCGATGAAGATCCTCAACAACCGGTTCATGGTACCGGCCGCCTTCACTGCGGACAAGCTTGGCGCCGCGTATTACAGCGATCCGTTCCGGAATGCCCTCCTGGTCTTCAACCCGGCCGACGGCAGCCTGGTCTATTCCGTATTGCCGGGCGATACGCTCTGGAAGCTCTCCCAGGTGTTCTCCACCACCATCGAAAGCATAAGGCAAAACAATCTGATCACAGGCGATATGCTTATGATCGGGCAGAAACTCAAAATCAGACAGCTTGCGGCGTACAGCCCCTCGATCCAGGGGTACGCCACCGCCGGCGCCACCGTTTTCAACGGACCCTCCCTCAGCCAGACGGCAAAGGGATATCTCGCCGCCGGATCGGTTTTTACCATACGGGGGAAGACGGGCGACTGGTATAAGGCCGATACAAAAGCCGGGAGCGGCTATTTGTACAGGACCGTTGTGGGGATCGGCCAGGAGCTGGCGCTTTCCCCGAAGACCACCTTTTTTGACAACGAGATCCCGGTCGATACGAGCCGTGACACAATAACATACAATAACTATACCGTTGTAAGAGGGGACAGCGTGTGGTCCATCTCCCAGAATTCCGGGATACCCGATTACGAGCTGGCGGCCGCCAATGGAATTTCCGCGGTAACGACGCTTTATCCCGGTCAGATTCTCCGAATTCCCGTGCATAATATCGCGCTTCAGGCAAACGCAGGAACTTCATACGGCGAGGTCCTGGACTGGTTCAAGCAGGCACAATACCTGTTCCCCCAGGGCAAGACCGGCAGGCTGGTGGACCCTGTCAGCGGAAAGAGCTTCATGGTCAAGCGGACCATGGGGTCCGGCCATTCCGATACCGAACCGCTGACGAGCGCGGATACCCAGGTCATGAAGCAGCTGTTCGGCGGCTCCTGGTCATGGGAGCGAAAAGCGCTTATTCTGGAAGTGGACGGAAGACGGTTTGCCGTTTCCATATCCGGGATGCCACATGCCGGAGTGGACGGGGTGCAGCTCTATGCCAATGTGGACGGCAGGAGCGGAGATTACGGGTATGGCCCGAATTACGACGCAATCCCGGGCAATGGCATGGATGGCCATTTCGATCTGTATTTTCTCAATTGCCGCAGGCATATGGACAACAACATCGACCCGGATCATCAATATGGCGTGCTGGCGGCGGGCGGACTGCGGTAGGAACGCGATATGGCTGCGGTAGGTCAGGTCTGCTCCGCGCCCATTTCCTCCAGTTGGGCCGTATAGTCCGACCAGGCTTCATACAGCTTCTCCAGGCGGCTTTCCAGCTCCAGCTGCTCCGTGTGCAGAGCGGAGAGCAGGACATGGTCGCTTTGGGCGGATTCGCCGGACATTTCGTCCGCAATGGCGGCAAGCCGGGCTTCGGTGGAATGAATATCGCTTTCGCTGGAGGCGACAAGCTTTTCGAGCTTACGTCTCCTTGCCCTCTCTTCCTTGATATCGAGCCGCTCCTGCTTGGAGGCCGACAGGGGCTGCTTGCCGCCGCCGCCCGTATCCGCCGCTTTCCTGCGGTGCTCCAGGTAATACTGGTATTCGCCCCGGTAATCCTCAAGCTTTCCGCCGGTCATCTCGATTACCCTCGTAGCCAGCTTTCGGATGAAATAACGGTCGTGGGACACCGCGATCAGGGTGCCGTCAAAGGCCTGCAGGGCTTCCTCAAGGGACTCCCTGGAGTTTACGTCCAGATGATTGGTGGGTTCGTCCAACAGCAGCAGGTTTGCGCCCGAAAGCATCAGCTTCGTCAGGGCGACCCTGCTTTTTTCCCCGCCGCTCAGGATGCCGACGGGCTTGAAAACGTCCTCGCCGATGAACAGGAATTGAGCGAGGGCATTGCGGATCTGGGTATGGGTCAGCTTTTCGTTGTCGTTCCATACCTCTTCCAGTACGGTGTTGGCGTCGTCAAGGCCTTCCAGCTCCTGATCGTAATAGCCCAGCACGATTTTGTGACCGTATTCGAAAAAGCCTTCGCTCTGGGGAAGCCTTCCCGCGAGGATCTTCAGCAGCGTGGACTTCCCGCAGCCGTTGGGGCCCAGGAGGAAGATCCGCTCGTTCCGTTTTACCTGGAAATGAATATCCTGAAACAGCTCCTTGCCGGGGTAATTTTTCCCGAGGCCTTCCACGGACAAAACATCGTTGCCGCTGACCATGCTGCTGCTGAACTGTATTTTGATGCTGGAGGGCAGGTTTTTCGGGGCATTGATCCGCTCGATCCGGTCAATGGCCTTTTGCCTGCTTTCCGCGGCAATGATATTCCGCTCCCGGTTCCAGCGCCGCTGCTGCTCGATAAAGGCCTCCATACGGGCGATTTCTCTCTGCTGCTGCTCGTAGTGCTTGCGCTGGATTTCCCTCGCGACGGCCTTCTGCTGTGCATAGGCGGAATAAGAGCCGTTGTAGGTGGTGCATTCGCAGTTCTCCAGTTCGATGGTCTTTCCGGTTACGGCGTCCAGAAAATAACGGTCGTGGGAGATGATCAGGACCGCCTTTTTGTAGTTTTTCAGAAAATCCTCCAGCCATTCGATGGCGTCAATATCCAGATGGTTGGTGGGCTCGTCCAGCAAAAGCAGGTCAGGCTCCTCCAGCAGCAGCTTCGCCAACGCGAGGCGGGTCTTCTGTCCGCCGCTCAACGCCCGGATGGGCAGCTCGAACTGGGCGTCCTCGAACCCGAGTCCCCGCAGGACGCCGCGGATCCTGCTGTTGTACTCGTAGCCGCCTTCCCGGGAAAACCGTTCCAGCAGAGCATCGTACTCCCGGACCATGGAATGGATGCGGCTTTCGTCCTTTTCCCGGCTGATGTTCTTTTCCAGCAGCTTCAAGCGCTCTTCCGCCGCAATCAGCGCGGAGTAGGTCGTAAGCATTTCCGCCCAGATCGTATTGCCGGATTCCAGGCCGGAATTCTGGTCCAGCCAGCCCAGCTTCAGCCCCCTGGAAAGAAAAACGTCGCCGGAGTCCTGGGACAGCCTCCCGGTGATGAGCTTGAAAAGAGTCGATTTTCCTGCGCCGTTGACACCGACCAGGCCGACCTTTTCCCCCTGCTGAATTGTGAAATTGACTTTATTCAATAATACATCCGTGCCGAAAGAGAGGCACAGCTCATTGCACGCTAAAATAATCATTATGACACCTTCAGGCCCTGCAGCCGCGGTTTTTCCCGCAGCCCGCAGTCTTCTCTGCGGCCGCGGTTTCCCGCATTCCTTGGCGCACCATGTGCACAGGGACTATTCTAGCAAAAAAGTTCCCGGTGGGCAATACGGCAAAAAAGTCGCCGGCGGGCAATATTGACAAAAAAATATCAAATGAAGTATAATTTTTGTATCTACGATTGTATTTTCCGCAAGATCGATGGATGAATCCAAAGGGGGCAAACAATGGCTTCAAAGAAGAAGGTCTCCATTGCAGTTATCAGACGTCTTCCCAGATACTACAGATATTTGTCGGACTTGCTTCAGGCGGACATCACCAGGATATCGTCCAAGGAATTGAGCACAAGGATGGGCATCACCGCATCGCAGATCAGGCAGGACCTGAACTGCTTCGGCGGCTTCGGCCAGCAGGGCTACGGGTATAATGTCGAGTCCCTGTACAGGGAAATCGGCAACATCATGGGCGTCGCCAACCGTTTCAAAACGATCATCATCGGCGCGGGCAACATGGGACAGGCGCTGGCGCACTACGGAAACTTCGAAAGAAGAGGGTTCGACATCATCGGGATTTTCGATGTGAATCCGGAGCTGGTGGGCAAGAAACTCAACCGGATTGAAATCCTCCATATGGACGGGGTGGACGACTTTGTAAAAAAGCACAAGGTGGACATCGCCATGCTGACCGTCCCGTATGAGGAAACGCCGGCGATCGCCGAAAGAATGGCGCGGCTGGGGATCAAGGGGCTCTGGAATTTCTCGCCGATGGATCTGAAGCTGCCGTACAAAACCGTCATTGAGAACGTGCATCTCAGCGACAGCCTTATGGTACTGGGATACCGCATCAAGGAAAAATACGAGGAAAAATAACCCCGGACCGCCGCAAACGTACTAAAAAATGACCTATGATCGATTCATAGGCCATTTCCATGCTGTTTTATTATTGTTTGAAGATCTTTTGGGACTACAGCTTGTTCAGAGTCTGGAAGAAGGCCGGATACACAATATCGACAGCCTGGGATTTGCGGATCATGGTTTCACCCTGTGCAGCCAGTCCGGCAACGGCGAGGGACATTGCAAGAGCGTGGTTGTTGCTGCTTTCTACGATGGTTCCCCTCAGCGTTTCCTTTCCTTCGATCACGAGCCCGTCTTCATTTTCGGTGATCCTTGCCCCCATTTTGAGCAGCTCCAGCGCAAGCGCCTTCAACTTCCCGGATTCCTTGATCTTGAAGCCGGAAAGCCCGGTGATTGTGGTGGCGCCTTTCGCGAAGGCGGCGGCAACCGTAATGACCGGAAGCTCGTCGATCAGGCTCGGAATGAGGGACCGGTCTATCACAGTCCCGCTCAAGGGGGAATAAACAACATGAATATCGGCAACCTTTTCGTTGCTGTCGATGCGTTCGTTCAGCAGCTCGATCTTGGCGCCCATTGCCTTGTAAACGTCCAGGATGCCCGTTCTGGTGGGATTGATCCCCACATTCCGGATGGTGATGTCGGAATTCTTTACCAGCAGCGCCGCCGTAATGAAATAGGCCGCCATGGAAATGTCCCCCGGTATGGTGACATGCTGGGCGTAAAGGTTTTCCACCGCGCGGCTCCGAACCGCCAGGCCATCCGTGCGGATATCGGCTCCGAAATAGTTGAACATGAGCTCCGTATGATCCCTGGATTTCACGGCTTCCTTCACCAGCGTCTCCTCCCCGGCATAAAGGCCGGCCATCAGGAGGGGGGACTTGATATGGGTGTCCAGCAGGGACAGCTCAAAAGCGCCGCCCTTTATTTTTGCCGGCGAAACCATCAGAGGACATAAATTAGCGTCTTCCTTGCCGGAGATGTTCGCTCCCATTTGTTTCAACTGGCTTACCACCTTGCCCACCGGCTTCTTCATGGAGGATTCGTCGCGGATGACGGTGGAATTGAAGGGCTGGCCGCAGAGAACACCCAGCAGGAGCCGTATCGTCGTACCCGAACGGCCGGCGTTCAGAGGCGTCGTCGGAGCTTTCAGGCCGTACAACCCCTTGCCCTGGACCCGGACCTTGTTATCCTGTAGGATTTCGATTCCGATCTGCATTTTCCGGAAGCATTCGATGGTGCTGATACAGTCTTCGTTCAGCAGGAAATGGTCGATTTCGGTGGTTCCTCTAGCCAGAGCTCCCGCTACGATGGCCCTGTGGGATATGGATTTGTCGCCCGGTACGGTAATTTCTCCTCTTAGCGTGTTTCTGCTTTCAATTAACACTTCATTCCCTCCAAAACGGTATTTTACTGGCCTGCCGGTGTAAGTGCCCGCCGTAACGCACCGCTGGTGCAACCAGGTCATTTGGTTTTATATACTTTATAACCTGTATCCACGAGCAAGTCAAAGGCAATATTTACACTGGCGGAATCCGGAAGGGCGATGGTAAGACAGCCCTGTTCCGATTCCCTGCTGTTGGCTACATGAATGTTCTTTATATTAATATTGCTTTTGCCCAAAATTGTTGCTATCTCGCCGATGATTCCGGGTTTGTCCTCCACATCTACGATCAGCCGGTTCACCGGACGGATCAGGCCGGTTGCCTGCGCCGACAGGGAATCCCTGAACTGCCTGGCTTCCTCGAAAAACCGGTATATGGCTTCCGAATTCCCGTTTTCCACAGCGGCCCCGAACTGCTTTAGCTTTTCTGTGAAAAGCCCGGTCAGCTCCAGCAACTGGGTTTTGTTGCTGGATACAATATTCGCCCACATGGCGGGACTGGACGAGGCGATCCTCGTAATATCCCGGAAGCCCCCGGCCGCAAGCGTCTGCATGATGCCGCTGCCGTCGTCCAGTTCCTTCACCAGGTTGACCAGGGAGGATGCGATCACATGGGGCAGGTGGCTTATTCCGCCCGTGGCCCTGTCGTGCTCCTCCGCCTCCATGACAATCGGGATCGCGCCGATCCCTTCCACGATTCCGTTCAGCACGTCCATGGCATCCCGGGTGGTGGTGGAGCAGGGGGTCAAAACGTAGTAGGCGTTCTCAAACAAATGGGCGAAGCTGTTGGCATACCCGGATTTTTCCGTCCCCGCCATGGGATGTCCGCCGATAAAAAGCGGCGGTTCCGCAAGCGTTTCCACAAACCGGGCGATCTCCCCCTTGGTACTGCAAACATCGGTAAGGATGCAGGTTTTCGCAATCTCCGGGGCCAGCCTGCCGATATATTCCATGGTCTGCTTTACCGGCGTGCAGACGAAAATAATGTCGGATGCATAGATGCTGCTGTCCAGTCCCGTAAAGCCTTCTTTAATAATCCCTTCGTTCCGGGCCGCTTCCAGCGCCTTCGCATCCGGATCTACGGCCGTAATGCCGCGGATGCCCAGCTTCTCGCGCAATGCCCGTGCAAGGGAGCCGCCGATCAGCCCCAAACCGATGATGGTAATGCTGGAGGGCTTCATTTACGAAACTCTCTGCCTACTATTTCGGCAATCCTTCCGATATCTTTACACAAATTATCGAAGGCTTCCGGCGACAGCTGCTGTGCGGCATCGGACAGCGCGGATCTCGGGTTGGGGTGGACCTCGATGATCAGTCCGTCGGCGCCGGCGGCGATGGCCGCCCTCGAAAGCGGCAGGATATACTGGGTTTTCCCTGCGGCATGGCTGGGATCCACAATAACCGGAAGGTGGCTGTTGCTCTTGACGACCGGTATTGCGCTGATATCCAGCGTATTTCTGGTTGCCGTTTCAAAGGTGCGGATGCCTCTTTCGCACAGGACAACGTTGTAATTTCCTTCGCTCATGATATATTCAGCCGCATTCAGCCATTCGTCTATAGTGGTTGCGGAGCCTCTTTTGAAAAGCACGGGCTTGCCGGAGCGGCCCACTTCCCGCAGCAGATGGAAATTCTGGGAATTGCGGGCGCCGATTTGAAACATGTCCACATACTTGTCCGCGATCTCCACCGAGCGTTCGCTGATGACCTCCGTAATCGTCAGCAAACCCGTGGCCTCGCTGGCTTCCTTCAAAAGCTTCAGGCCCTCTTCTTCAAGGCCCTGGAAGGAATAAGGCGAGGTCCTCGGCTTGAAGGCGCCTCCCCGGAGGAATTTTGCGCCGGCCTTCTTGACGGCCTCCGCTGCGGTCATGATTTGCTCCCGGCTTTCCACGGCGCAGGGGCCCGCCATCATGACCAGCTCCTTCCCGCCGATTTTGACTCCTTTTACGTCCAATACGCTTGGCTCGGGTTTGAAGGTCTTGCCGGCCAGCTTGTAGCTCTCCATGATCGGAACAAGCTTGTCGACGCCGGGCATGAGCTCAAGCGGGATATCGTTCAAAAGCCTCTTGTCTCCGATGACTCCGATGATGGTCCTTTCGGCGCCTTTGGAGATGTGGACGCCGAGCCCGAGGGTTTCCAGCACCTTCGATACTTCGCGGATCTCCGTCTCCTGGGTGCCGGGTTTCATTACAATAATCATTTCCATCTTCCTTTCTACCATTTTTCCGTTCAGGAACAACCGAAACGATTTCTCGCTTGTTCCCTGCCTGCGTTGAAATACTGCTGAAAGCCGTTCTACCGTTTTACCGTACTGCCGTTCTACCTGATTGCGCCGCCGGCATCCGCCCTCGTCGAAATCGGAGGGAAGCCGGTTTTGATATAAATTTACAATGATCTTATTCAAATGTCAAGGGAAACGCCGCTGCCGGAAAAGGTTGAAAAAGGCTTCCAGGTATAATATAGTATTTTTTAGAAACAAAATTCAGGATGACAGCGCCGAAGGGGCTTGCACGAGATGCGGGAAAGGACGTTCATATGCTTGAAATAGTTGAAGTGACTACGGTTCCGGGGTTGAAAAAATTTGTGGATTTCCAGTACGGGCTGTATTCCGGGAATCCGTTCTTTATCCCGCCGCTGCGCTCGGATGAAATGAATACCCTCCGGTGGGATAAAAACCCCGCCTTTGATTTCTGTGAAGCGAAATACTGGCTTGCCTGCCGCGGAAATAAAGTCGTGGGCCGGGTGGCCGGGATCATCAACCGCCGGTACAACCAGATCTGGGGCCGGAAGACGGCCAAATTCGGCTGGATCGATTTTATCGACGACGGAGAGGTCGCCCGGGCTTTGCTGGAAACCGTGGAAGCGTGGGCGAAAAGCAAGGGGATGGAACTGGTCTGCGGACCGCTCAGCTTTTGCGGGATGGACCGGGAAGGAACCCTTGTGGAGGGGTTCGAGGAGCTTGGCACGATTTCGACACTATATAATTTCCCCTATTACAGGGACCATTTCGAAAAGCTGGGCTATGGGAAAGACACCGACTGGGTGGAATATTCGCTGAAGGTGCCGCGGGAAATCCCGGAAAAGGTGGACCGGCTGGGGGAGGTCGTGATGAAGCGGTCCAAGCTCCGCCTGGTGGAGGCCAAAACGGCAAAGGAACTGCTTCCTTACGGCAAAGAGCTGTTCGATCTGCTGAACGAGGCGTACAAAGACCTGGAGGGCGCGGTTCCGCTGACGGACAAGCAGGTTGACATGTATGTCAAGCAGTATTTTACTTATATTAATGCGGAGTACGTCAAGATCATTTTGGATGAGAAGAATAAAATCGCCGCTTTCGGAATCGGCATGCCTTCGCTTTCGAAAGCGTTTCAGAAGGCCAGAGGAAGGCTTTTCCCCTTTGGCTTCGTCCATATCCTGCGGGCCATCAAAAAGAACGACAGCCTGGACCTCTACCTGGTGGCGGTCCGGCCGGACCTGCAAAATAAAGGCGTAAACGCGGTCCTGATGACGGAAATGAACCGGTCGTGCATCCGGAACGGCATCGTCCGTGTGGAAAGCGGCGGGGAACTGGAGGATAACGCAAAGGTCCAGGCTTTCTGGAAGCATTACGACGCCAGGCAGCACAAAAGGAGAAGGAGCTTTGTGAAGGAGCTCCGGTAAACGGATGTTCCATCCATAAGGCGTTTATAAGGCGCTCAACCGGCGGGGAGTACTCTATCAAGGATACCCCCGCTTTTTTATGCTCTTTGGGGGACTATGATGTTTATGTTGTATTTGGCAGATAGGGCGAAGTATCGCGCGAATCAACGGTGAGTAGATTACGTTTTTCAGCGAGTTTCTGTTTGTTTTTACACTATAATGGTACGAAAACCAGGATTATGTTAACATCTAGCGACCTAAAGTTGATTTCTTGCACACACAGGAGACTTCGAAGCGATCTGCGAAGGTCCCTGACGGCTTCATCCCAGAGGAGTTTCTTCCTTTGCGTTCTTTTTCCTTCTTTCCGTTCTTTCTTGATTTGCCCCAATTTTCCTTGTCCACCCTAATCGTCCCATTGTGAACAAGCTTAACATATTTGTACATTAATATCCATTCGCGAATCGGGTCCCATAAGCCGATTTTTCTTTATTCTTTCAAAATACTACTTTACACATAATACTATATAATGTATAGTATTATACAAGAGACATTAACTTTGCGAAAGCAGGAGCAAATATTATGATAGAAAGTATTTTAACCGCATTATTCGGCACCTCCATTTTTTCCGCCGGGGTCATCCTGCAGAAGAAGGGCGCGGCCTGGATGTCCTGGAAGGAAAAGCCCAACCGGCGCTTTTTTATTTCGTTTTCCCTGTGGCTGGCCGGCATGCTGCTGTCCTATGCCATATCCACGCTGTTTGTCGGCGCGGCGTCCAGGGAGCTGTCCCCGCAGATGATTTCGGCGATAACCGGATGGAATGTAGTGCTGATCGTTTTCCTGTCGGGCCTTTTCCTGAAGGAAAGCCTACATGCCACGGATATTGTCTATTCGGCGGTCATTGTCAGTTGCATTGTGGTCATGAGCCGGTTCCAGGGCGGGGGAGGCCCTGCCGTCATCAACGGAAAGGTGGTATACTGGCTGCTGCTTGTTCCTTTTGTCCTCCTGATCCCTGTGTTTACCCGATTCACGGACAAAAAGCGGAAAACCGTACTGTTGTCTGTCTTTTCGGGATTCCTGGGCGGACTGACGATCGTTTTCATGAATGTCCTGGTGAAGGAATCCGGCAATTCGCTGCATGGAATCGTAACCTCGCCGCTGCTTTACGTCTATTTCCTGTCAGGCGTCCTTTCCGTCGCGGCAAAGCAGGCGGCTTACCGGATCGGCGACGTAATCCTGATCACCCCGCTACAGACCGGCTTCTCCATGATCTACCCGCTGATATGCTCCTATATCCTGTCCGACTCGCAGGTTTCCTCCGTTCAGTTCCTCATGGTGCTCCTGATCGTGCTGTCCTGCTGGAAGCTCCAGAAAAACAGGGCCGGTTGACGCCGCCCCGGTGGAAATTTCCCGGATGGAAGACTAAAAACAAAAGAATGGAGGTAAAATCTCGTAAAATGATATAATACTAAAAAAGAGATCATCCGGGAACAGATTGGAGAAAAACCGAGAATGAAAACCGAATGGAAAAAGAACATAGTCCTTTTCATAACAAGCCAGACCCTGTCCCTTTTAGGCTCTTCCCTGGTGCAGTATGCAATCATGTGGTACATTACCCTCAATACCAAATCGGGCGTTATGATGACCATCTCCATTATTTGCGGCTTTGTCCCGACCTTTTTCCTATCCCCCTTTGCCGGGGTGTGGGCCGACCGGTACAACCGGAAAACGCTCATCATGCTGTCCGATTCCTTTATCGCCCTGACCACGCTCCTTATGGCCGTCTTGTTCCTTGCCGGGCACGGTTCCATGGGGCTTCTGTTCGCCATGTCCGCCTTGAGGGCGGTGGGGAGCGGCATCCAGACGCCGGCGGTAGGGGCTTTCCTTCCGCAGATCGTCCCGGAGGAGCACCTGACAAAAGTCAACGGCATCAACGGCAGCATCCAGGCGGCGATCATGATTGCGTCCCCCATGCTGAGCGGTTTTCTGCTGACCTTTACCAAAATTGAACGGATTTTTTTCATTGACGTAGGTACTGCCGCAGTTGCCGTTTGCGTACTGCTGTTCTTCCTCCGGGTGCCGCCCCACAAAAAGGCAATGGATGCCACGCAGATCAACTATTTCACGGATCTGGCCAAAGGTATTTCCTACATCCGGAGTCATTCCTACGTGAAAAAGTTCTTCCTTTTCTGCTCCATTTTCTTCTTCCTGGTTTCCCCCGCGGCTTTCCTGACGCCGCTTCAGGTGACCAGAAGCTTTGGCGGAGACGTGTGGCGGCTGACGGCGATCGAGATCGCATTTGCCCTGGGAATGCTGCTGGGAGGCGCTCTGATCGCCGCCTGGGGGGGGCTGAAAAACCGGGTCCATACCATGGCGCTGGCCAGCTTCGGCTTCAGCATCACCACCATTTTGCTGGGCGTCGTGCCCGTCTTTTGGATTTACCTTGCGATCATGCTTGCAACCGGACTGTGCATGCCTTTGTTCAACACGCCTTCCACCGTTCTGCTCCAGGAAAAGGTGGAGCCGGATTTTCTCGGCCGCGTATTCGGCGTCATGGGGATGATCTCCAGCTCCGTGATGCCCCTGGGGATGCTGGTGTTCGGCCCGGTTGCCGATGCGGTCCGGATCGAGTGGCTGCTGATCGGAACCGGCATTCTGATGTTTATACAGAGCTTCTTTATCCTCGGGAGCCGGGATCTTGTGGAGGCCGGCCAGCCAAAACCCGCAGCGGGCGGCGGGGGGCCTGCGGCATGATCCGTGCCGCAGGACGGCGGCGACCTTTTGAGAAAATCCTTGAACTGGTCTCAATGTGTGTTATAATATACATTGTGTCAAATAATTCCCGTTTTTCTTGAATGATTTTGCTATTATATAGGAAATATAATATAAGCTGGTAATAAAACAAGGGGGAATTCATATGAAGGATTATACCGTGGATAAGCTCCGCAACGTGTGCCTCATGTCACATGGCGGGGCGGGCAAGACAACTTTGGCGGAGGCGATGTTGTTCAACACCGGGGTCCTCGACAGATTTGGCAAGGTGAACGACGGAACCACCACGACGGATTACGATCCCGAGGAAGTCAAAAGAAAGATTACCATCAGCACTGCAATCGCTCCCTGCGAATGGAAGGATTGCAAGATCAATGTCATCGACACCCCCGGCTACTTCGACTTTGTAGGCGAAGTGAAGCAGGGAATCCGCGTTTCCGATGGCGCTGTCATCCTTGTTCCTGCAAAGGGCGGCGTGGCGGTAGGTACCGAAAAAGCATGGGCCTACGCAAAAGAGCAGGGAATCCCCAAACTGTTTTTTGTAAGCAAAATGGATGAAGAAAATGCAAATTTCTTCGAAGTGCTGGGTCAGTTGACCAATACCTTCGGCAAAGGGGTCATTGCATTTCAGCTCCCGATTATTGAAAATGAGAAATTTACCGGCTTTATAGATGTTCTTGGAATGACTGCGAAAAAATTCGACAAGGATAAGCTGGTGGACACAGCAATTCCTGCCGGTTTAAATGATAAGATATCGACCATCAGGGACGCTCTGAATGAAGCGATTGCGGAAACGAGCGAGGATCTGATGGAAAAATTCTTCGGCGGCGAGGAATTTACCGCGGAAGATATCAAAAAAGGACTCTGCCTCGGCGTGGCGGACGGCTCCATCGTTCCCGTGCTTTGCGGCTCGGCCCTCCTGAACCAGGGCATACAGACTCTTATGGATACCGTCATCGAATATATGCCCTCCCCGAATACCAAGCCTACGGTCAAAGCACTGAAAGCGGGCACGGACACCCAGGTCGAGCTGAAGACGGCCCCGGAGGAAAGCATGTCCGCGCTGGTGTTCAAGACCATTGCCGACCCCTTCGTCGGAAAGATCTCCATGTTCCGGGTATATTCCGGTACGTTCAAATCGGACGCGGTTGTCTATAACTCCACTACGGAGAAGACGGAAAAAACGGCACAAGTATTCATGCTCAGGGGCAAAAAGCAGATTCCCGTAGACAAGCTGATTGCGGGCGACATCGGAGCGGTTGCCAAATTGCAGTATACCAACACCAACGATACCCTGTGCGACCAGGCCAAGCCGGTCGTGCTTGACAAGATCGAATTCCCCGAACCCGCCCTTTCCCTGGCGGTAGAGCCGAAGGCGAAGGGGGACGAGGAAAAGATCGGGTCCGGCCTGAACAGGCTGCAGGATGAAGATCCCACCTTCAAGGTGGCATTGAATACGGAGACCCACCAGACCGTTATTTCCGGCGTCGGCGAACAGCACCTCGACGTCATCGTCAGCAAGCTGAAGGCCAAATTCGGCGTTTCGGTCAACCTGGTCGATCCGAAGGTTCCGTACCGGGAGACCATCAAGAAGAAGGTCAAGGTGGAAGGCAAGCACAAGAAGCAGTCCGGCGGTCACGGCCAGTTCGGGCACGTCTGGGTCGAATTCGAACACGGTGAAAACGAAGACCTTACCTTTGAAGAAAAGATCTTCGGCGGCTCTGTTCCGAAGCAGTACCATCCGGCTGTTGAAAAAGGTCTGCGGGAAGCGATCCCCCATGGTGTTCTGGCAGGATATCCGGTAGTTCACCTGAAAGCAACCTTGGTGGACGGGTCCTACCATGACGTGGACTCTTCGGAAATGGCCTTCAAAATTGCCGCCCGTCTTGCATACAAGAAGGGGCTTCCGATGGCGACGCCGGCTCTGCTGGAGCCTGTCAGCCACGTTGAGGTTTATATACCGGACAGCTACATGGGCGATATCATCGGCGACCTCAACAAGAGAAGGGGCAGGATCCTTGGCATGAACCCGATGGAGGGCGGCTTGCAGCAGGTGGTTGCGGACGTTCCGTCGGCAGAAATGTTCAAGTATGCCAATGACCTCCGGTCCATGACCCAGGGCAGGGGCTATTTCAGCCAGAAGTTCGACCGGTACGAGGAAGCTCCGGCCAACGTGGCCCAGAAGGTCATTGAAGAAGCCAAGAAGACCATGGTCGAGGAAGACGAAGAAGAATAATTCCTTTGCGGATAAAATTGCGGAGCTGCCTGAAAAGGCAGCTCTTTTTGCCTCTTCGGCATAGTGTCATCTTGCCGCAAACACGGTGCATTTTGCACAGACAAATTGCACTAGCGATGGGGCTCGATGCCCCTGAGATTTTGATTGCAAGGGATGTTTTTTTTTCGAATTCGGTTGTATAGTATTACTAGTGGGTAAATAGTTAGTTGGATAAGCAGAAAAAAGGAGAGTTATGCCAGCCACCGGAGGGGTGTTTCTAATGAAGAGGATTTTGCTGATTGACAATGAAGTACAGGTACTCAAAGACCTTACCCGGCTTTTTGAGGGGACCGAATACGAAGTGGTGACCGCACAGAGCGGTGCGGAAGCCCTGGAAAAGCTCCAATACGAAAGCGTCAAAATGGTAGTCAGCGATGTGAGAATGCCGGATATGGACGGGTATGAACTCCTTGCCAAAATAAAGGCGATGTTTCCGAAAATCATGCGGGTGATCCTGTGCGGTTACTCCGATGAGCAGATTGTTTTCAAGGCGCTTCAGAAGAACATCGCCAAATTGTATATATTGAAGCCCTGGGAGGATGAGAAATTCCGGAACCTTGTGGAGCAAATGTTTGAAACCGAACGGATCTTGGGCAACACCAACCTTTTATCCCTCATCAACAACATCGAAAATCTTCCCACCATTCAGACCAATTACCAGAGAATTCTTGACCTGATCGACGACAGGGACGCCGATATTTCCCGGATTGCCTTCCATATCGAAAAGGACGCGTCCATTTCCGCAAAAATACTGCAGGTGGCCAATTCCGCGTTCTACGGGATGAAGTCCGGCTCCGTCCGGCAGGCGGTTTCCTATATAGGACTGGACAACACGAAGAAGCTCATATTATCCACCTCCATCATCGATGCGATGAATGAGTCCGGCCCGTCCGGCAAGGCGATCGATTCCATCTGGAAGCAATCCTTTCTTTCCAACAGGCTGCTGGCCTTCATTTACGAAAGGCACCTTGGCAGGAAGGTCCCGGATGCCTATTCCACAGCGGCTCTGCTGCAGAATATCGGAATGATTTTTTTCCTGAAGTATTTCAAAACGGAGTATTTAAAGCTCCGGCAGTTCGCGCAGAAAAACAAGGTGGAGGAACGCAAACTGGAAAAGGATATTTTCAACGCGTCCCACACGGAGGTTGGAGGATATCTGCTTCAATGGTGGGATCTGCCCTACCCAATCATTGAAGCGGCGCTGTTTCACCATGATCCCCTGGACAAGAGCGTGATCAACCGTGAATTGCTGTATTGCACCCATATCGCAAACGAATATGCACTGGAAATGAGCGACGTTTCCAGCATATTTACCTTGGAAGAAAAGGTATTTGACCTGCTTAACTTTACAAAAGAGGAGTTCGAAACATCCCTTTCGGATTTCAAAGCGCAATAGGAAAAACGCCCCTGGAACTTTTTCGACAATGCCGCGTCAATATGTGTAAAACCCGGAAGAGACAGAGATAAAAGGGGTGGAGGAGGAAATCAAAATGATCAGAAGGATTCTTGGTATTGCGATGGCGGCATTGCTTCTGGTTTCAGCCATGGCAGGCTGCGGTTCCGCTATGGATCAGGCGACTACGGCGGCCATGCCCGCGGCGCCTGCTGCGAATCAGACGGAGAGCTATGCTGCCGCGGATATGCAGTTCAGCCGGGAAATGGACGGAGGCGCAGCCGTAGACAAGGCGGGAGGAACCGTCGATGCCTTCGGTGGCACGAAAACGGACAACGAGGCGAAAGCGGCGGCGCAAGCAGCGGGGAGCGCAGAGGAGCCGGCGGTGGGTTCCCTTGCCGGAACGGGAAGTACGATTGAAAATGTTTCCAATGCCATTCTGGCCGAGCGGAAAATCATACGCAGCGCGAACCTCACCATTGAGGTAGAAAACTTCGACGAGGCCTACAACAAAATCGAAGGCATCATTCTCGGTATAGGCATCGTGCAGGATTCCAACGTTACCACGAACAAAATCTACATCGAAGACCAGTTGAAGCTGGTGAAAAGCGGCACCATCGTACTGCGGGTGAACAAGGACAAATTCGATTCCGTTATCAATAACCTGAAAGGCATCGGAGAAGTATACAACCTGCAGATCAACGGCCAGGACGTGACCGACCAGTATATCGACACCGAATCCAAGCTGAGACTGCTCAAGCTGGAGCAGAGCAAGCTGGAAGCCTATCTGGAGAAGCTTGACGATCTCGACAAGATCTTCCGGGTGGAGAGCAGGCTGACCGAAATCCGCCAGGAAATCGAAAGCCTGACCGGCAATCTCAAAAAAATGAGCAGCCTGGTGGAGCTTTCCACCATTACCCTGACCCTGAATGAAAAATATCCGGATTCCGCCAACCGGTACAAGACGCAAACCTACTGGGACAGACTGCTGAACAACCTGAAGTCCAGCCTGGAGAGCGTCGGAATGTTCCTTGGGGATCTGCTGGTTTTTATTATCGCGGCGATCCCGGTTCTGGTCGTGTTCGGGTTGTTCATCCTGCTCGGCGTGTTTATCTACAGGCGGATTCCCCGGAGGAAAAGAGCACCCTATGCGCCGCCGGGAAACATTGTTGAGAATAGGAAGGACGAACAGCACCAGGAAAGAAATGACCAGCAGCAATAGGAACGAACAGCAATAGGCAGAAATGCCTTGCCAAAGCCCGGACCAGGACGATCCGGGCTTTTTCCATGCGCGGCGCAGCCGACTGGCCGGACGCAACGCCGCCGCGAATACAAAACCGGGCACCGGATCAAAATAATAAAAATAGTATAGAGCGAGGAGACGCATCATGGCAAATAAGAAGAATAAAACGAATATACGGGATGAGAGGATCGAAGACAATACGGCGTACGGTGAATTTATCCCGTCCTTCCAGCAGTGGATGACGCCGGACCGGCAGAGGAATATTGCCCGGAGGCTCGAGGATGTGACAAAAGGGGATGCGGAGAAAGGGATAAAGCCAGATAAAGCCAGATAAGGCCGGCAGGGCCTTTCTGCAAAATCAGGCTTGAATTCATCCTGCCTTTGCTTTATAATATACTTGAAAGTCAAAGAAAGTCAAAATCAACAAATGCGATTGTAAAATGGTTAGGAGTGGATGCGTGTGGCAAGGATGAGTGATATAATTGAAGCTTTTTTGAAGCAGATGATCAATGATACGGACGGCGCCATCGAAATACAGCGCAACGAACTGGCAAGCCACTTCAATTGCGTGCCCTCGCAGATCAACTACGTTATTGATACAAGGTTCACCACGGAAAGAGGATATTATGTCGAAAGCAGACGCGGCGGCGGCGGACATATCCGGATTAAAAGGGTAAACATCAGCAGGCCGGGCAACTATCTGATGCATATCGTCACCTCGATGGGGGACAGCATTTCCCAGCAGTCCGCGGAAGTGTTCATCAACAACTTCATGGATTATGAAGTGGTCAGCGAGCGGGAAGGGCTGATCCTGAAGGCAGCCACCAGCGACAAGGTGCTCGGCGGCATACCGATGCCCGGCCGGGACGTCCTGAGGGCGGTTATGCTGAAAAACATGCTGACCAGCCTGCTGGTGTAATGTTTACGAGGGTTTGCACAGGGTAAAAATCATAATGACGAGTAAGGGAGTGGGGGTTTATGCTATGCCAGCAATGTCAGAAGAAAATGGCCAATGTCCATTTTACACAGATCATAAACGGGAAAAAGGTTGAGATGTACCTCTGCGAGCAGTGCGCCGGTGAAAAGGGAAAGCTGGGCTTCAGTCCGCAGCTCAATCTTGGAGAGTTTCTCTGGGGATTCCTTCCGGGCCTGGGCGGCAGCGGCAATCCCTATCTGCAGGAGGAACAGCCGGCGGAAGTTCGCTGCAAAGGCTGCGGCATGAGCTTCGAAGATTTCCGGAAGACCGGAAAGCTTGGCTGCGGGGAATGCTACGACGTTTTCAGGGAGAACCTGACCCCGATCCTGCGCCGTCTCCACGGCAGCTCGGAGCATTTGGGGAAGGTTCCCCAAAGGGTGTCGGACCGGATCCGCAATTCCAATGAGATCGAGAAGCTCAGAACGGAGCTGACGGCGGCGATCGGCAATGAGGAATATGAGAAGGCGGCGGAGCTGCGGGACCGGATAAGAAGCCTGGAGAGCGCCGGCAGCCAGCGCGGAGGTGTGTAGTATGAAACAGGAAAATGTCAAACCGGTGCCGGAAGCCGACGTGGCCATCAGCAGCAGGATCAGGCTTGCCAGGAACCTGGATGCGTATCCCTTCACCCCCAGGCTGACCCGCGTCCAGGAGACGGAGATCCTCGGGAAGGTAAAGGAAGCGGTTTTCACCAGCGATACCGCCGATATGGGCGAGCTTTCCTATTATGAGATCAACAAGCTGGAGCCGATGGATAAGCAGCTGCTTGTGGAAAAACATCTGATCAGCCCCGATTTTGCGGAAGGGGAAGGGGACAGGGCGGTTATCGTCAACCAAAAGGAAAATATCAGCATCATGGTCAATGAAGAGGACCATTTGAGGCTTCAATGCATCTTCCCGGGAATGCAGTTGGAAACGGCATGGCAGCTTTGCAGCAGCCTTGATACGCAGCTGGAGGGGAAGCTGGATTTTGCGTTTGACAAAAGCAGCGGGTACCTGACCTGCTGCCCCACCAATGCGGGAACGGGTATCCGGGCCTCCGTGATGCTGCACCTGCCCGCGCTGTCCATGACGGGGTATATCAAGGGCATCCTTGAAAGCTGCGGCAAGCTAGGCGTGGCGGTCCGGGGCATCTATGGCGAAAACAGCGAGGCTTCGGGCAACATGTTCCAGATCTCCAACCAGGTGACGCTGGGACAGACGGAGGAGGAAATCATCGCCGGCATCGTCAATATTACGGCCCAGATTACGGAGCAGGAGAGGATTCTGAGGGCGGAACTGTACAAGCAGAATCCGATGCGGTTTGAGGACCGGATCTTCCGGTCCCTGGGCATTTTGAAAAACGCCCGGATCATCTCGACGGAGGAAAGCCTGAAACTGCTCTCGGATGTGAGGCTTGGCATCATAATGGGCATGATGGGCGGAATGGAATTGAACGAACTGAACGAACTGATGGTGGAAATACAACCCGCCTATCTTCAAAAGCTGTCAAGCAGGCAGTTGTCCCCGGACGAAAGAGATACGGGGCGCGCAACGCTGCTGAGGAGCAAACTGGCGGCCTGCATACAGGAATGGAAACGGAGTGATGAATAATGTATGGTAGATTTACGGAAAAAGCCGAAAAGGCGGTGACCCTGTCGCAGGAATGCGCAATGCAGCTTGGCCACAGCTATGTGGGAACGGAGCATTTGCTGCTGGGCCTTGCGAGGGAAAGCACGGGGATTGCGGCAAGGGTGCTCCAGGGACAGGGGGTTACCGAGGAAAAGATTCTGAAGGAAATCGAAGAGCTGATCGGCGCCGGCGACAATGAAGGAAAACAGCCCGTCGATTTCACGCCCCGGACCAAAAGGGTGCTGGAAATCAGCCTGGTGGAGTCCAGAAGGCTGGGCCACAACTATATCGGCACGGAGCATTTGCTCCTGGGCATCATGCGGGAAGGCGAAAGCGTGGCGGTCCGGATTCTCATCGATCTGGGCGTGGACCCGCAAAAGCTGCTGAACGACATCTTGAAAATGCTCAGCGAGGAAACGCCGGGAGCCGCGGGAGAGCCGAAAAGCACGTCGGGCTATTCCAATACGCCGACGTTGAACCAGTTCGGCAGGGATTTGACGGAAATGGCCAGGGAGGCCAAATTCGATCCGATTGTCGGGCGGGACAAGGAAATCGAACGGGTCATCCAGATCCTGAGCAGGAGAACGAAGAACAACCCCTGCCTCATCGGGGAGCCCGGCGTCGGCAAGACGGCCATTGCGGAGGGACTTGCCCAGAAGATCGTGGAAGGCAATATTCCCGAGCTGCTGAAGGACAAAAGGGTCGTGACCCTGGACCTGTCCTCCATGGTTGCCGGAGCCAAGTACCGCGGAGAGTTCGAGGAGAGACTGAAAAAGGCAATGGATGAGATCCGCAAGGCGGGCAATATCATCCTTTTCATTGACGAAATGCATACGATCATCGGGGCGGGGGCCGCGGAGGGCGCCATCGACGCCTCCAACATCCTCAAGCCGTCCCTGGCCAGGGGCGAAATACAGGTGATCGGCGCCACCACCATCAACGAATACCGCAAGCACGTGGAAAAGGACGCGGCGCTGGAACGCCGGTTCCAGCCCATTACGGTGGGGGAACCGTCGAAAGAGGAAGCCGTTGAGATCCTGAGAGGGATCCGCGACAAATATGAGGCCCACCACCGGGTCAAGATCACCGACGGCGCTTTGGAAGCGGCAGTCAAGCTTTCCGACCGCTATATTTCGGACCGGTATCTGCCCGACAAGGCCATTGACCTGATTGACGAAGCGGCTTCCAAGGTCCGGCTCAAGGCCTTTACCGCCCCGCCGGACGTCAAGAAGCTGGAGGAACAGATCGAAAAGCTGGGCAAGGAAAAGGAAGACGCCATCCGGTCCCAGGAATTCGAGAAGGCGGCGGGAATCCGCGACCAGGAGCACCGGCTGAAGGCGGAGTATGATAAGATCAAGGGCGACTGGTACCAGAAAAACCAGACGAGGACGGACACCGTCACGGAAGAGGAGATCGCCGATATCGTGGCAAGCTGGACCGGGATTCCGGTGAAGCGCCTTGCGGAGGAGGAATCGGAACGGCTGATGAAGATGGAGGAAGTGCTCCATCAGCGGGTGATCGGCCAGGACGAGGCCGTAAAGGCCGTCTCCAAGGCGATCCGCAGGGGCAGGGTGGGACTGAAGGACCCCAAGCGGCCCATCGGCTCGTTTATCTTCCTCGGGCCTACCGGCGTCGGGAAGACCGAGCTGAGCAAGGCGCTGGCGGAAGCCCTGTTTGGAAATGAAAATTCCATGATCCGCATCGACATGTCGGAGTACATGGAGAAATTCGCCGTATCCAGGCTGGTCGGGTCGCCTCCGGGCTACGTCGGCTACGAAGAGGGCGGACAGCTCACGGAGAAGGTCCGGCGGAAGCCCTATTCGGTGCTCCTGTTTGATGAAATCGAGAAAGCCCACCCGGATGTGTTCAACATCCTGCTGCAGATCCTGGAAGACGGGCGACTGACGGATTCCCAGGGCAGGGTGGTGGACTTCCGGAATACGGTGATCATCATGACCTCCAACGTGGGCGGCAGGATGATTACGGAGCCGAAGCGGCTTGGGTTCGTGGTGGCCGACGACCGGGCGAAAAACTATGAAGACATGAAGAACAACGTCATGGGCGAGCTGAAGAAAACCTTCCGGCCGGAATTCCTGAACCGGGTGGACGAAGTGATCGTGTTCCATCCCCTGGACGAGGAAAACATCAAGAGCATCGTCGGCATCATGCTGGAGGTGCTGGCCAAAAGGCTGGCGCAGAATTCGATCACCATCGAGGTCGAGGACGAAGTCAAGGGCTTCCTTGCAAAGAAGGGCTTTGATCCGGTGTTCGGCGCAAGGCCCTTGAGAAGGTCGATCCAGAGCATGATCGAGGACAAGATGGCCGAAGCGCTGCTGGACGGTACGGTGAAGCAGGGCGATACCGTGAAGGTGGGGCTTGCGGAGGACAAAATCGAGTTTGAGGTGAACAAAATCGGGCTTGAGGCGAACAAGACCTGACAAAGACATCTCAAGATAAGAAGAGGGGTTTCCTGGAACAGACAAAGGGTTTCAGGGGCCCCCTTTTTTTGTAAAGGAGCGGGGAAAACAACCCGGAACAACACAAAATTTCAGTAAAAGGTAAAAATAATTGAATACTATGGGACCAGGTTGCCGGTATAATTAAAGCTGTAATTACAAAAAGGGCCCTGTGACGTCATTCGTGCCATGAATTGCTAAATTTGTGAGGAGGTAATACAGTGAGAAAAATTACCGTATTGTTACTGGCTATTGTATTTTTGGTATCGTTCGCCCTGTCGGGATGCGGAGCGGCAAAAACGGAAGCGCCGGCTGCACAGGATGGCGCCGCAGCCCAGTCCGACGGTCAGGCGGCCGTCGAAAAAGAGGTTTCCACCACAAAGCCGGCCGAACCGGTGGAACTGTCCTTCTGGACCTTCCAGGAGCTGCACAAGGGCTTCTGGGACGATGCCGTAGCGGCATGGAACACGGCGCATCCGGACAGACCGGTCACATTGAAAACGGACGTATACCCGTACGATGAGCAGCACAATAAGCTCCTGATCGCTTTGCAATCCGGAACGGGCGCTCCCGACATAGCCGATATCGAGCTGGGCAAATTCGCCAACTTCCTGAAGGGCACTCCTGCCCTGGTACCCCTGAACAGCATAGTAGACCCCGTTAAGGACCAGCTGATCATGGGCAGAATGGACAACTACGCGAAAGACGGCAAATATTACGGCGCGGACTATCATGTCGGCGCGGAGGTCATGTACTACAACAAGGAAATCCTCGACAAGGCCGGCGTGAACGCGGACAACATCAAAACGTGGGATGACTACCTGGCGGCCGGCAAAACGGTTCTGGCGGCTACGGGAAAGCCGATGGCAACGGTTGAGGTCACCGAGCACTGGTCCTATTACCCCTTGATCAATATGCAGAATTCCGACATTTTCGATGCAAAAGGAAATGTCATCCTGGATAACGACACCAATATCAAAACGCTCCAAATGCTGAAAGACGGGCTCTACAGGGATAAGATCTTTGTTGCCGCGCCCGGAGGCTTCCACCACTCCGAAGAGTACTGGGCATGGATGAACAAGGGAAATGCGGCCTCCATCTGGATGCCCCTGTGGTACATGGGCAGATTTACGCAGTACATGCCTGATCTCAAGGGCAAAATGATCATCCGCCCGATGCCTGTTTTCCCGGACGGAAAGAAATCCGCGGGAGAAGGCGGAACGGGAACGGTTATCACAAACCAGTGCAAGGTCCAGGACCTCGCCCTGCAGCTCATGGCCGAGGCCAAGCTTTCGAAGGAAGGCAGCATAAAGACCTGGACAATCCTTGGCTTTGACCCGATCCGGGCGGACGCCTGGTCGGATCCGGCAATGTCCGCTTCAAACCAGTATACGGATTACTTCGGTTCGGACGTGTTCAGCACGCTCCAGTCCATCGTCGGCGATATCGGCGGATTGAACCTCACCGAGAAATATCCGGCGGCCATTACCTTGCTGCAAAAGAATGTCATGTTCAAGGCTTTGAAGGAACAGAGCCAGACTCCGGAAGAAGCATTGAAAGCCGCAGCAGAAGAACTTCGTAAATAATCCCGCACAAGGACATAAGTTGAACCAGGCTTCGGCCGGCCCGTTTGCATCCGGTTTTCCGGCAGTCTCGCGAATGGGCGCAAGGCCTGGTTCAACTTACCGATCTTTTGCTTCAAAGGAGGAACCGGAATGTCTGTAGAGGTTGCAGAAAAGCCTGCCCTGAAAAAACAGGCGGGCAAGCGGAGGAATATCCTCAATTCCACCAGCTTCGTACCCTATGTTTTTGTTTTGCCCTTTATCGTCTCATTTTTACTCTTTTTTCTTTACCCGATCGCATCCACCGTCCTGATGAGCTTCCAGGAAATCCTCGGGCCTTTTGACGTAAAATTCATCGGACTGGAGAATTATCAAAAGCTCTTTAACGAACACTTTTTCAACGCCCTGTTCGTCACGACCCGATATACGTTCTGGACCATTCTGGTCCTGATCCCGCTGCCCATCCTGCTGGCCGTATTTCTGAACAACAAGCAGCTGAAGAGCAGCAATTTCTTCCGGTCCGCGTTTTTCATACCGGCTTTGACCTCGGTCATCGTCGCGGGATTGTTTTTCCGGCTGGCCTTCGGCGAGCAGGAAACCACCCTTGTCAATTACGTGCTGGGCAAGCTGTTCGGCATTTCGCCCGTAGTGTGGCTGCAGGGGAAGCATACGGCCATGTTTGCCATGGTGCTGCTGTGTACCTGGAGATGGCTGGGGGTAAATATCATCTATTTCCTGTCGGGCATGCAGAACATCCCGCCCGAACTGTATGAATCCTCGTCCATCGACGGCGCAAACGCGTTCCAGAAGTTCAAAAGCATTACCGTACCGTGCCTCAAGCCGGTTATCATCTACGTGCTCACCATCAGCATCTACGGAGGATATTCCATGTTCGCAGAGTCTTTTGCGATCTTTTCCGGACCGCGGTCCCCGGGAGAGATTGGTATGACGCTTGTCAATTACATCTATCAGGAGGGCTTCAACCAGAACAACCTGGGCTTCGGTTCGACGGTCGGCATCACCCTTCTCCTGATTGTGATGATCATCAATATCATTCAGCTGTCGCTTATGGGCTTTTTCAGACGGGAGGGGGATTGAACATGAATATGGAAAGGGTCCGGGCCGTTCTGGCTCGTGTGTCGATCCGGGTGATTCTGGCGTGCTGCGCCGTATTCTGCCTCGCGCCGTTCTTTTTCCTGCTGGCATCCTCCTTCAAGCCGGGCAAGGAGATGATTGTGAACGGGATATCCCTGAACCTGCAGTTTGAACTGATGAATTTCAAAAACTACGGTCTTCTCGTAACGGACCGGGAAGGCATATATCTCTACTGGTTCAGAAACAGCCTGCTGATCGCGGCCATCTATACCTCGATATCGCTGTTCCTGACTTCGTTTGTCGGCTATGGGCTGGCGGTCTATAAGTTTCGGGGGCGGAACCTCATATTCACCGTCGTGCTCATGGTGATGATGGTGCCGGTAGAAATATTGATTTTGCCGCTTTACCGGCTTTCGATCCTGTTCAAACTGATCGATACCTACTGGGGCGCCATCCTGCCCTTCGTGGTCTCCCCCTTTGCCATCTTCTTTTTCCGGCAATATGCGTCCGGGCTGCCCCGGGATTTCCTCGACGCGGGAAGAATAGACGGCTGCACGGAATTCGGCATCTATTTCCGGATCATGATGCCGCTGATGAAGCCGGCATTCGGCGCCATGACCATCCTGCAGGCGATGTCCAGTTGGAACGGCTTTGTCTGGCCCCTCATCGTCCTGCGGTCGGACAAAATGCTCACGCTTCCGATCGGGCTCCAGTCCTTGATCACTCCTTACGGAAACAACTACGACCGCCTCCTTTCCGGTGCGGTTATGTCGATCATTCCGATCATCATCGTATTCCTCTTCAACCAGAAGGCCTTTATTTCCGGCATGACGGTAGGCGGAGTCAAGGGGTGAAATCGAGGGCGGCTTGTGTTATAATTGGGGAAAACGGGCCTGTGGGGTAGATATGGATAAGTCTGTATTCAAGGCTGCAAGACAACGGATCGGAAGCATCCTGCACAAAATTTCCAGAGCGGCTGCATGGTTCAGGAACATTAAAATACAGGTCCGGCTTATCCTCCTATTTATCATCCTGTCCGTCCTTCCCCTGCTGATCTCCGGGATCGACTCCTACAACAAATCCAGCGATGCGATCAAAACCAAGATCAGCACCTACTCCGTCCAGGTCATGAGCCAGATCAGCGAGAATATCGGAAGAGAGCTCGCACGGCTGGAGAACGACAGTATTGAAATCGGGTTTTCGAATAATGTGCAGTATGTCCTGCAGAATTATGACCGCTTGACGGAATGGGACGTCCTGGATATTGAGAACCGGATGAAGGAGGATCTGGTCAAAAAATTCTCCTTCCTGCACGATGTATCGGACGTCCTCCTGTACACAAACAATCAGGATATGATTATCGCCTATGGGGACAAGGGGTTCAAGCTCAAGCTGAAAAAGGAGTTCCTGGCCCCCTACCTGGAGGCCATCGAAAAAAATGCCGGGGCGCCTGTCTGGGCCGCGATCAATACGGATTCGGAGGAGAGCCTGGTCAAATTTGCCACCAGCGCGGAGCAGCTCAGCAAAAGCAACGGCATCCTGCTGGGCAGGGCGGTAAAATCCCTGGATACCGGTGAAATCATCGGAGCTCTCCTTATCCGGACCAACGAAAGATATTTTCTGAATGTGTATGCCAATACGGACATCGGCACAGGGGCGGACATTTTCCTGCTGGACTCGGAGGGGATCGTGGTATCCAGCAGGAATCCGGAAATCCGGATCACGGAGCCCTACCGGGAAAAGCAGCTGATAAGCGGGATCAGGAGCAAGCAAAAAGGCGAGGGAGGTCCGGAAAAACGGGGGAATGTGTTCCACCTGCAAATGGCCGGAATGGACCATCTGGTGGCCTATGCGCCGGTTGACAAGGCCCGGTGGTACGTGGTCGGAACGATCCCCTTTTCCTATCTGAATTCCGAGCCGGACAAAATCAAGAGCAACAGCATTATCGTGGGAATCATCTGCTTTTTCGGGTCCGTCCTGCTCTCCGCCATCTTTTCCATGAGCATTTCCAGGCCCCTCAAAAAGCTGGTCAGGGCCATGAACGAGGCGAAACGGGGAAATTTGTCCGTCTCCGTGACGGATGACGGCAAGGATGAAATCGGGGAGGTTGCAAACCATTTCAACAGCATGGTAACGGAAATTAAAAACCTCCTGGCCAATGTGGAAAACAAGGAAAAGCAGAAAAGAAACGCGGAGCTCAGAGCCCTCCAGGCCCAGATCAATCCGCATTTTCTGTCGAACACCCTGAATACGGCGAAATGGCTGGCGGGGATTCAAAAGGCGGAAAACGTGGAAAGCATCCTCACCTCCATGATCAATCTGCTTCGGGTGAGCATCGGCAAGGGGAACGATTTTATCACCATCCGCGAGGAAATGGAGTATATCCGCGACTATATCAACATCCAGGAATACAGGTACTACAACAAGTTCAAGGTGAATTACGAAGTGGAGGAGGAAATCCTGGAGTATAAAATCCCCAGGTTCCTCCTGCAGCCGGTTGTGGAAAATTCCATCATCCACGGCATCGAGCCCATGGAGGGCCAGGGCCTGGTTATTGTAAAGGGCTTTGTCTACAAGGAGGACCTCAAGATTACCGTAACGGACAATGGGGTCGGCATACCGGAGGAGAAGATCCGGGCGATCCTGGAAAGCGGCTCGGGTCAAAGCAGGTCCCGGTTCAGCGGGATAGGCATAAGCAATGTGCAGGAAAGGATCGGCATGTATTTCGGAGAACAATACGGTCTTTACATAAAGAGCGTACTGAATTTATATACGACGATTGAACTGACGCTTCCGATTATCAGATAAGGGGTAAATGCCGCATGTTGCTGAAAGTATTGATTGTGGATGATGACGCCGTAGCGCGGACCCATTTGAAGACGCTGATCGATTGGGAAAAAAACGGATATGTGGTGTGCGGGGAGGCCCAGAACGGGATGAACGCCATCCACCTGATCCGTGAAAGCCTGCCCGATATTGTGGTGACCGATATGAGCATGCCTGTCATGAACGGCGTGGCGCTGATCGAATACATTGCCGACAATCACCCGGCAATCAATACGATTGCGTTGAGCGGATACGATGATTTTGATTATGTCAGGCAGAGCATGAAATACGGGGCCGTCGACTACCTGCTGAAATACCGGCTGAGCTCCGAAAGCCTGCTTGCTGTCCTGTCCGCCGCACGGGATTCCATATTGCGGGACAGAGACGCAGGCGCCCGGAAGCAGTTGATGCAGGAACGGCTGAGCGCGGGCAGCACCGCGTTGAAAAAGGATTTTATCCGCCGGCTCCTGTTCGACGATACGAAGGATATTCCTTCGCTGCAGCAGGAGATCAACCTGCTGGGGCTGGAGCTCGACACGAGGAATCTGGCTGTCGTCGCCTTTGAAATCGACGATTACCAGATGCTCCAGGAAAAGTTCACCCGGAAGGAAATGGGGACGATCCTGTCCTCCATTGAGGATATGACCGTCCAGATTCTGAAGGATTCGGGCAAATCCGTGGCCTCCCACATCGACAAGGGGAAATTCGTCATCATTTTTTCCTTCGGAAGCATTCACAGCGACCTGTTTATCTACAATCAGATGCTGACCAGTGTGGACCGGATCAAAGTCAGCATCAAAAGGTACCTGAACATAACGGCAAGCTTCAGTGTGGGCAAGCTGCTGAACAATATAGCCGAGATCGGAAGGTATTACCAGGAAGCCGATCTCGCTCTCCGGGACAAATTTTACAAGGGCAAGGACAATATCCTGCGGGAGTCCTCCATCCAAAAGGCCGGGAAAAAGTTCACCAATCTCGACCTACAGGATGAGAAGTGCATTTTGCATGCGCTGAAGGCGATGGACCGGAAAAAGCTTTCGGAGCATGTCGACAGGGTGTTCGAAAAGATGCTGGAAAACGAACCGGACTACAAATCCACGCAGATGATCTGCGTAGAACTGATCAATATCCTGAACCGGGTCGCAAGGGAAATATCCATCGATATCGGGGAAATTTACACCGACGAGGATATTCCATATGACGAAATGAAGAAATACGAGACGATTTCGGACGTCAAGCAATGGATACTCCATATTTATCTGAAGCTGATCGACCGGATCGAGTTGTTCCAGCTCCGGTCCGACTATTCCGACAATATCACCAAATCCATGGAATATATCCATAAGAACTTTAAAAGGAATATTTCCCTGAATGATGTTGCCGATTATATCGGCGTCAACAGTTCGTATTTAAGCAGGACTTTCAAGGAAGAATGCGGAAAGGGCTTTGTCGAGTATCTCAATTTTGTCCGGGTAGAATATGTGAAACGGATGCTCGGGGACGGGCACGCCAGGCTGAAGGACACCGCCGTGGAGGCCGGCTTCAACAACTACACCTATTTTTTCAAGGTATTCAAAAGCCTTACGGGCATGACCCCGGCGGAATACGAAAATTCCTGCCGGACGTGATCTTACTGGTTCCGGCAGGAGCGTTCCGACAGAAACCATGACCCTATTGCAGGACTTTGTTTCCTTCCTCTGCAGCGCCGGCCTCATTCTCCGCGGGGTATTTGCGGATCAGGATGATTTCCACCCGCCTGTTTTTCGCCCTTCCTTCCGCCGTCGCATTATCATATTTCGGCGAATACTGGCCGTAGCCCTGGATCGAAAACCGTTCCGGATCAAGGCCGCCCTGGTCGGTCAGGAAATTCATGACGTTGATGGCGCGCATGGCGCTCAGGTCCCAATTGGACCGGAATTTGGCCGTTTGTATGGGGACGTTGTCCGTATGTCCGGCGATCCGGATCGGGTTGTCCAGCCCGGCCAGAAGCTTGGAGATGTGGAGGAGCAAGGGCGAGACGCTGCGAAGGACCTCCGCCTCGCCGGACTGAAACAGAGCGACGTCCTGGATGGAGATTTCAAGCCCCTCCTTGCCGAGACCTACCCTGACCTTTTCCGAGTATCCCTCCGAAGTGATCTCTTCTTCAATTTTTTTCCGGATTTCAATCATTTTGTCCTCTTCCGCCTCGGCCTTGCTGACGCCTGCTTCGGAGGGCGCTTTACCGCCGGACGGCAGCATCGGAATGACGGAACTGCCGTCCGAGCTGCTCATTCCGCTTCCGCCTGCAAAAACGACATGCAACTGCTGGCTTAGTCTCTCGAACTTTTCCTTGTCCACGCTGCTGATGGCGAACATAACGATAAAAAGCGCCAGGAGCAGCGTCAGCAGGTCGGAATAGGGGAGCAGCCAGGTTTCATCCGCATGCTCTTCCGCATGTACTTTTTTCTTCGCCACGTCAGCTCTCCTTTCCCTTTTTCTCCGATTCGCTTTCCTCCAGCTTTTTCCGGTCCTTCGGATCGAGCATGCCGGCAAGCTTTCCCTTGATGCTGTTCGGGTTCTCGCCGCCCTGGATCGACAGGATCCCCTCGGTCATAATCCGCATGTGCTGCACTTCTTCGTGGGATTTCCGTTTCAGCCTGGAGGCGATGGGATGGCAAAGGACATACCCGATGAAAATGCCGTACAGCGTGGCGACAAATGCGGCGGCGATCATGTGTCCCAGCTTTTCCGTATCCTCCAGGTTGCCCAGCGCGCCGATCAGTCCGATAACGGCGCCCAGAACGCCCAGGGTGGGAGCATAGCTGCCGGCGGCCGAAAAGATCGCCGCCCCGGCACGGTGCCGTTCCTCCATGCTTTCGATTTCAGTGTCCAGGACATCCTTGATGTAATCGTGCTCGATTCCGTCAATGACCATCCCCAGACCCTTTTTCAAAAAACGGTTGTCCATATTCTGGACCGTCGATTCAAGGGACAGCAGACCGTCCTTCCGGGCCTGCATGGACATCTCGGCGATCTGCTCCACAAGGGCTGCCGAATTTTGTTTCCCCTTTTCGCGGAACAGTGCGCCCAAAATGGCTGGAATATTCAAAAATTCCCTTCTTGGAAAAGAATTCATAACGGCGGCAATCGTGCCGACGAGGATGATGATTGCGGCTGCCGGATTCAGCAGCACCGCGACGTTGGCCCCCTTGACGATCATTCCGACAACGACGGCCAGACCCCCCATAATAATGCCGAAAATCAAAAACAGATCCATTGACCTTTCCCCTTTAACATGTAATTGCCGCTGCGGCGCGTAAAGCCGAAACGCGGCGAATCCTGCTTTTCTTTACCGACCCCGCTTATTTTTACCCGAATACGGAGAGACAAAACAAGGAATAACCGGGAAGCTTGATACGGGGCGTCCTGCCGGCAGCGGATGCCCTACTGGTACCTGGCTTCCGTAGGCTTGAGCGGGCTTTGGGCCTTCTCGAGCTCTTCTATTGTGATCTCGCGGGTATGCACCGTATGGTTCCATACCTTGTTGTCCTTGCTCAGGAAGCCCTGGATCGTAATGGGCACCCAGGTGAGGCAGTAGAAAGGGTATACGATGAAGGCGAGGAGAATACGGAGATCAAACCGGTTTTCCGCCAGAATGACAAGGGGGCCGTATAAAAACTGCAGGATCACGAAAATGTACCAGACGGTGGTGGGGAATACGTACTGCAGGGTATAGAAGGGCGCCTCCGGATAAAAGGACTGGATCCAGAGCATGATGCTGATCAGGCCGATAAAAACGAGACGGATGGGCTGGAACAGGTATACGGCGCAGTCGAAGGCGACCAGATCGCTTTGCCGGAGGGCCTTTTTGAAAAGGGGTCCCAGGAATCGCGCGGCGCAATCCGCATGGCCCTGCATCCACCTTTTCCGCTGGTGCCAGGACTGCTTCAGGGTCAGGGGCTTTTCGTCGTAAACGATGGCGTCATGGGCCCAGGCGACCTTCAGGTCGTTCAGGGCCAGCTTCATGGTGAATTCCAGGTCCTCGGTCAGGCAGGTGGCGCCCCAGCCAATCTGCTTCAACACGGAAAGCTCGACACAGAAGCCCGTGCCGCACAGGCCGCAGGACAAGCCGAGATAGTAGCGCGGAAGCTGGAAGATGCGGTTGGAAAGCCAGAAGGCAATAGAATAGGAGCAGGTGATCCAGGAATCAAAGGGGTTTTTGCTGTCGATATACCCCTGGACGACCTTATGGCCTTTGCAGAGCTGCCGGTTCATCTCCTCCAGGAAATTGGAGGAAACCAGGTTGTCCGCGTCAAAAACGCCGATGGCGTCGTACCGGTCGCTCATTTCATAGATGCGGGCAAAGATCCATTCCAGCGCGTGGCCCTTTCCCCTTTTTTCGAGGTTGAAGCGCTTGTAGACCTTCGCGCCGTGCTGTCTGGCAATATCCGCCGTTTTATCCGTGCAGTTGTCCGCGACCACAAAGATGTCGTACAGCTCCTTCGGATAATTCTGATTGCTCAGGCTGTCGACGATATGGCCAATGACAAGCTCCTCGTTGTGGGCGGCGACGATGAGCGCAAACCGTTTGGACGGCGCGCATTCCGTTATTTTCTCCTTCCTTTTTCTCCAGCCGAAAATCGATATGCCGAAAAAATAACAGCCGGCAACAAACACCAATACCTGAATAAGCTGCGTGGTATGCAGCGTCAGGCTTTGCAGCAAAGTCATAAGCAACCTCCGAAAACTGCGGTTTCTATTATTTTGTTCTTTTTGCAGGAAAATATTTATGGAAGAGCATGCAGAATATGACTGAACAAATATGCTATAATACAAATAATAAAACAGAGGGACCGGGGTGATTTCTGTTTCATGCAGTCCGAAGGCACGGATGAAATCAAAAGAAGGCTCAGGAGCTTGAAAAAGCTCGAAATCAAAATCCGTTTCGGGGGATCGTTCCATGCCGCAAACTTTGACGGTGTTCCATGCGGAATCCACCTGGTATGGGACGAATTTTTCCATATGGACGGCGATTGCCGCGGAAAAGCCCGGTACTCGCTGCGAGAGCTTGCTTCCATGCCGAAGGAGGAGTATAAAAATATTGTCGAAGAATATTTTTTTCAGGTCTATTACCGGTACTATTCGGAAAACGGCATAACAGGCGCCCGCCTCTACGATCCCGAAATCCTCGGCTGGATGGGGCTCCCACCCGGCGCCGGGCCGGAGGAGATCAAGAAACGGTTCCGGGAGCTGGCGAAAAAGTACCACCCGGATACCGGCGGCGAGGAAGGGAAATTTATTGAATTGATGGACCATTACAATAAGCTGGTGGAATAAGCGGGACAAAGGGAAGCGGAGCGGAAGATGTTTGAAATCAGGCCGATAGGGGCTGCGGATAGGGAAAGGGTGGCCGGACTGCTTGAAGAAAGCTGGGGCTCCCCGAAGATCGTGTCAGGAGGACAGGTGCACGACGGAACGGCTTTGCCCGGTTTTATTGCCGAAGAGGATGGGAAGATAGCCGGCTTGATTCTTTATAACATATCGGGCTGTGATTGTGAAATCGTGTGTCTGGAAAGCTCCCTTGAAGGAAAAGGAATCGGCAGCCGCCTGGTCGAAATAGTGAAGGTCGCGGCAAAACGGAACGGCAGCAAAAGAGTCTGGCTTATTACCACAAATGACAATACCAGGGCGATCCGGTTTTATCAAAAACGGGGATTTTCCCTTGTAAACATACATTTAAACGCGGCTGTAAAGGCGCGGGAGCTTAAGCCGGAAATACCGCTGTACGGCTTTGACGGCATACCGGTACTGCATGAGATCGAATTTGAAATTAGATTGGAATGAGAGGAGTCCGTTGTATGAAAATAGTTGTTTTGGCCGGAGGACTAAGCCCGGAAAGGGATGTGTCCCTGTCGTCCGGTTCTTTGATCGCCAATGCGTTGATTGAAAACGGGCATGATGTACTGCTGCTCGATTTATATACGGGGGATCGCTCCGGCGGCGAACCGCAGTTTCTGAACAGGGACTCGGATACGAGGTACAGCTACAAGGTGCCTCCCGTTGAGCCGGATCTTCAGAAATTGAAAATGGATTCCGGTAACGGGGAAAGCATGATCGGGAAAAAGGTGATTGAGATCTGCAGCTCTGTTGATGTCGTCTTTATCGCCCTGCACGGGTCTATCGGCGAAAATGGCCAACTGCAGGCCGTCTTCGACTCCTTTGGCATCCGGTATACCGGGACGGGCTATATCGGCAGCCTGTTGGCCATGGACAAGGACCTTTCGAAAAAGCTTATGGTCACAAACGGAATAACCACCGCCGGATGGAAGCTGTATCACATCAACGGACCCGCCGGCTGCGATTTTTCGGACGTATCCTATCCCTGTGTCGTGAAACCTTGCAGCTGCGGCTCCAGCATCGGCGTCACCATCGTGGAGAACCCGGACGAATTGGAGCAGGCGGTGGGTTATGCCCGGAAATATGAGGAGACTCTTCTGATCGAAGAAAAGATCACCGGCAGGGAGTTCTCCATTGGCATTCTGGACGGGGCTGCGCTGCCGGTGATTGAAATCATCCCGAAAACGGGATTCTATGATTACAAGAACAAATATCAATCCGGACTGACGGAAGAGGTGTGCCCGGCGAATATCGGCGCGGAAACCACCCGGAGGCTGCAGGATGCCGCCCTTGCCGTCCATAGGACGCTGCGGCTCGGCTTTTATTCGCGCATCGATTTCATCCTGGACGGCAAAACCAACGGCTTGTATTGCCTGGAAGCCAACACGCTGCCGGGGATGACGCCCACGAGCCTGCTGCCCCAGGAGGCGAAGGCCGCAGGGATATCTTACAACGAGCTGTGCGAGAAGATCGCAAGGTCGGCGAACCGGGAATGAACGCAGTTTGATGCCTGCCGGAACTGGAGCAGACGTTGAGGCCCGTAGACGGACAGGCAGGAGGGAGCATATGGCAAAATCGTATTTCAACAGCATGATCACAGGAAATTCCGGCATGCTTTGTTGTCTGGACGACAGGGGAGAGCTGATACGGCTATTCTGGCCCCACATCGACTATCCCCAGCATATCGACCGGCTGCTTGTGGGGATCACCTGCCCGCAGCTTCTGCAAGGCGCGTCCTGGCTGGGAACAGAGGACTGGGGAGTTGAACAGTATTATCTGGAAGACACCAATATAGCGGTTACTTTATATACAAGCAAGCGATTTGGACTGAAAGTACGTCAGTTTGATTTTTCCCTGCCTGACAAGGATGTGTTGGAGCGGGTATACGAGGTCGAGAATAGCGGCCCGGAGGAATTGCAGGTCGGTCTGGCGGCGTATTCCTCCTCCGTATCGACCAATCCCCACCTGGCGGGAATCCTGTTCGACGAGAGCCTTTCCGCCCTGATTCATTATAGATACAACTATTACTACAGCGTCGCGGCGGGGGATAAAGCCACGGAATACGAGCTTGGCGGAAATTCGCTCTCCGATGCCGGTCATGGCCGGCTGATGGGCAACGACACAATAGGGATGATGAAGGAGGGGGCACTTCTATGGGAGCCCCATGTTATAGCTCCGGGAGGGAAAAGCCTGTTTTCTCTTTCCCTCTGCTTTGCACAGGATATCAAAACGCTGAAAAAACGGACCCGCGAGAGAGCTGGCTCGGACCCGCAGGTTGACCTGGACAGGACGGCGGCGTATTGGCGGAATTTTGTCGGCGGAGCGAGGCGGATCCATACCGGGAACACTGCCGTGGATGCTTTGTACAGGCGTTCCCTGCTGGTTTTTGCGCTCATGGCCGACAAAAAAACGGGAGCCCTCCTGGCCGCGCCCGAGCTGGACGAGGAATTTTCGAAATGCGGCAGGTATGCGTACTGCTGGGGCAGGGATGCCGCTTTTATAACGACCGCCCTGGACCGGTGCGGCCTTTCCGGCAGCGCCGAGCAGTTTTACCGCTGGGCGGCGGAGGCGCAGGGCGAGGACGGAAGCTGGGAGCAGCGGTATCACATGGATGGGAACCTTGCGCCGTCGTGGGGGATGCAGATCGACGAGGGCGGTTCGATCCTCTGGGGCATGCTGAAGCATTATGGGGCTTGTGGAAATAAAGGGTTTCTTATAGAAATGTGGCCCAGCGTCCGGAAGGGAGTGGAGTTTCTCACGCGCTATATCGATCCGGAGAATGGCCTGCCCTGGCTGAGCTTCGACCTGTGGGAGGAGAGGCTTGGAGAGCATGCCTATTCGACGGCGGCCGTATGCGCCGGTATGGAGGCGGGAGCGGAGATCGCCGCAATACTGGCGGCGGAAGCGGAAGACGGCATGACGGCGGGGATGGCCGCGGACAAGGCGGCAGGAACGAAGTCGTTCGTGGAAGCGGAAGCAGACATAGCGGCTAAGGCGGAAGTAGAAATAACGATAGCCAAAGGCTCGCCGGCAGCCGCTATCCCGGAGAGCCCCGCGGAATTGCGCCGTCTGGCCGGCTCGTGGCGGGAAGCGGCGGGCAAAATGCGGGAAGCCCTGGAACGCCATTTCTGGCATACCGATTGGAACCGTTTTGTCCGGAGCATCCGCGTCAAGCTGAATGCCTGGGGAGAGGAGCCGACGGAAGCGAAGGTCTGGCTCAGGAGAAACGACAAAGGCATTCCCAGGGATTACTCCCTGCTGGACGGAGCCCTGGACATAAGCCTGCTGGGCATGAGCATTCCTTTCGGCCTCTACCCTGCCGGCGACCCACGGATGGAAGCCACCGCGGAAACGGTGGAACTGGTGCTTTCGGGAAGAGCTGCAGGCGGCTTGATGCGGTATGAGTTTGACAACTATATCGGCGGGAATCCGTGGATCATTTCAACCCTCTGGGCCGCCCTGTATCACATTGAAAAGAAGTCCTACGCCAGGGCGAGGGAATATTTCGACTGGGCGGTGGTCGGAATGACGGACCAGGGGCTCCTGCCCGAACAGATCGACAGGGACAGCGGGAAGCCTGCCTGGGTGATTCCCCTTACCTGGTCACACGCCATGTTCGTCCTTGTCCTTGACGGCCTCCTCGCCGCCGGGGAGCTTTAGGCGGCGTCTGTTCCGGAAAATGGTGACGGGACTGATCCCGTAATTGACCACCATATCGATAATCTGCAGGAGCTTCCTGAAAAAAGCCATTTGACTGTCCTTCCAACCGTACCGGCAGGATATTGTTCTGTTATGAGAATTTAATTTCTACCCTCTGCCATCATATGCCATCATATGGTATAATGGGTAAGAACCTGTTTCGCATCTGGGGGCGCCTGAGATTTTGAGCGGATTTTTCGTCAGACAAGGCAAATTTTCGCAGGAATAATCTGTTTATTACAAGAAAATTTAACGCAGTATGACGGAAAATCGGCCAAAAGATCAGGTGTCAATAGATGCTAAACAGGTTCTAGTGTTTATTTATAGTTATTCTCGAACGGGAGGGGTTATGCCGAAAAGCAAATCGGTGTTTGTCTGCCAGGAGTGCGGCTACGAATCGACGGGCTGGCTGGGGAAATGCCCTGCGTGCATGCAGTGGAACACCTTTGTGGAGGAACGGCAGGAGTCGGCTCCGAAGGGGTCCTCCGCACCGGAAGGAGCGATTCGGCCGGTCCGCCTCGGAGAAATCAGCGCAGGCGGCGAAGAACGCAGCCTGACAGGCATGAAGGAATTGGACCGCGTCCTTGGCGGCGGGGTTGTAAAAGGGTCCCTCATCCTGGTCGGGGGAGATCCGGGAATCGGCAAATCCACCCTGCTTTTACAGATATGCAATACCATAAATTCCGGTTCGAAAATTCTCTATGTCTCGGGTGAGGAATCCGTTGCACAGATCAAGCTCCGTGCCGACAGGCTTGGCGTCATCCGGGGGGATCTGTTCATCGTCTCGGCGTCCAACTATGAAAACGTCACTTCCCTTATTGCGTCGGAAAAGCCCGGACTGGTGATCATCGACTCCATACAGACCATGTACACCGATGCCATTACCTCGGCGCCAGGAAGCGTCAGCCAGGTCCGGGAGGTGACCGCCGCATTGATGAAGCTTGCGAAAAGCAGCGGCATCACCGTCATGATCGTAGGCCATGTGACCAAGGAAGGCGCGATAGCGGGCCCCCGCGTATTGGAGCATATGGTGGATACGGTGCTTTATTTCGAAGGGGACAGGCACTTGAGCTTCCGCATATTGCGGGCGGTGAAAAACCGGTTCGGCTCGACGAATGAAATTGGTATCTTTGAAATGCGGGACGCCGGGCTGGCGGAGGTTTCCAACCCTTCGGAAATGATGCTTTCCGGAAGGCCGGGCAACGTGCCGGGCTCGGTGGTGGTTTCCAGCCTGGAGGGCACAAGGCCGATGCTGATCGAAATCCAGTCGCTGGTATGCGCCACGAATTTCGGCGTGCCGAGGCGGATGGCCACGGGAATCGACTACAACAGGCTGACCATGCTGATGGCAGTGCTGGAAAAGCGCGTGGGACTGCAGTTGTACAATTTTGACGCCTATGTCAACGTAGTGGGCGGCATCCGCCTGGACGAACCGGCTTGCGATCTCGGAATCGCGGCGGCCGTGGCCTCCAGCTTCCGGAATCTGCCGGTGGACGCGGGCTGTGTGCTGATCGGCGAAATCGGCCTGACGGGCGAGGTAAGGGCGGTGGGCCAGATCGACAAGAGAATTTCGGAAGCGATGCGGCTGGGCTTCAAAAGCGTCGTCATTCCCGAGGGAAACAGGAAGCTGGCGGGTCAGGTCAAGCTGCACAAGGGCTTTGGTCTTTATCCCGTTTCGAATATACAGCAGGCGCTGGATATCATTTTTGAGGCAGGAGGTTCCTGATAGATCATGCAAATCGAACGTTACAAGGACGAGCAACTGTTGGAGCTGCTGCGGATCATGGCTCCGGGAACGCCTCTCCGGGAGGGGCTGGAGAACATCCTGAAGGCCAGGACGGGCGCGCTTATCGTGATCGGCGACTCGGAAAAGGTCATGAACGCGATAGAAGGGGGCTTCCTGATCAATAAGGAGTTTTCGCCGGCCAGGCTGTACGAGCTGGCCAAAATGGACGGCGCCATCATTGTCAGCAGCGACCTGAATACCATCCTGTATGCCAACACGCTGCTGATCCCCGACCCGTCGATCTATACAGAGGAAACGGGCACAAGGCACAAGAGCGCCGAACGGTTTGCCAAGCAAACGGGCGAGATTGTGGCCTGCATATCCCAGCGGCGCAATATCATTACGCTTTACAAGGGCTCCCGCAAATACATCCTCCGCGAAACCTCCACCATATTGACAAGGGCGAACCAGGCGCTGCAGACCCTTGAAAAGTATGTGGCGGTGCTGAATGCGGCCACCAATAACCTGAGCATACTGGAATTCGAAGATATCGTGACCCTCAACGACGTGGCCAAGGTTATGCAGAGAACGGAAATGGTCATGCGTGTTGTGGCGGAGATCGAACGATACATCGTCGAGCTTGGAAACGAGGGAAGACTCCTGAGCATGCAGCTTGAAGAGCTGATGGCCTACGTGGAGGAAGACGGCAAGCTTGTAGTCGAGGACTACATGCTGCATACCGACAACATTACGGCGGACGATGTCCTCAAGAGGATCAGCCAGTTCGCATACGACGAACTGATGGACCTCACCTGCATCTGCCATGCGCTGGGCTTTTACAAGGCTCCGGGCTCGCCGGACGTGTACGTCATGCCGAGAGGCTACCGGATCATGAGCAAGATCCCCAGGGTTCCCATGACCATTGCGCGAAAAATCATCGACGAGTTTGGAAACCTGCAGGGCATCTGCAAGGCGACCATCGTCCAGATGGACGAGGTGGAGGGCATCGGCGAGCTGAGGGCACGGGCGATCAAGGAAGGCCTGCGCCGCGTGCGCGAGCAAGTGCTGCTGGAAAACCGCAGGGTTTAAGCAGGAAGATAATGGCAATAAACGATAAAAAAATAGGCTGACCTTTGTCAGCCTATCGTACTTTTCTTAATATAATAATAATCCGTACCCGCCCGGTATCAGCCCAGATTGTACTGCCCCAGCATTTTGACCCGGTCCTGCTCCTTGATGATGATGTCGTAGAGGTTCAGGTCCAGCGTATTGCACAGGGATGCGATATAAAAAAGATTTTTGCCGAGTTCCTTTTCGATCTGATCCCTGCAATTTTCGCAAAGCTTGCCGGAAACGTGGGTCTTCATTGCATTCCTTACTTCTTCATAATCGCCGTCTTCGGGCATCTCCTGCTTCCTGGCGTCGATTTCGATGCAGCCGCACTGGGTCACCGCTTTCACAATGGCGCGATTGACTCTTGCGTTGGAGTCCTGGAACTTGGTGATGGAATCAATGATGCTCTTGTTTCTGAAAAGCAGCTCCTGAACGGTGTATTGGAATTCGTCCACTAACATGTCCTTCATGTCTTTCACGATGCTAACCCTCCTGATGCACATTGCTTCTTATTTAACTTCACCCTCATCATGAAAATTCAGGAAATGATGCGCAACATGCGTGCGTAATATTTTGGAATTTAACATGATAAAATGTTTGGGCACGATTTCATTATACCCATCGGGACAACTCCTTGTCAATGCCGAAGCGCGGAATTTCAGGATTGACACAGGGAGGACCGGATGATAAAATGATTTACTTTGACATTAAAACCAGTTTGTAGTATACTGAAAACTGTGGGTCGAGATTACCATCAACTACTTCCTTTATATTAATTAATGGAAGTTTTATTTATCAATCTGTTTCTCTGATCGTTTCCGACGAAAGCAGGCAGATCCCCCTTATGATTCGCCGAACGATATCTACTAAGGACAAATCACATGAGTGAAATGGATACGAATGGGGTTCGTTTGGAGGAATTGATATGTTTAACGTAGGCGATAAGATCGTTTACCCGATGCACGGAGCCGGAGTGATTGAATCCATTGAGGAAAGGGAGATCCTTGGCCACAAGCAGGACTATTATGTGATGAAAATGCCCGTAGGGGACATGAAGGTGATGATCCCCACCCATAATGTCGATGGCATAGGCATCCGGGAAATCATTGAGAGCCGCGATGTGGACAAGGTCTTCGAAATACTCCAGGACCAGAATGTGAATGTGACGAACAACTGGAACAAGCGGTACAGGGAAAACATGACAAAGATCAAAAGCGGCAATATCTACGAAGTGGCGGATGTTGTCCGGACGCTCATGATCCGGGAACGCGAAAAGGGGTTGTCCACGGGAGAGAGAAAGATGCTGAACAGCGCCAGGCAGATCCTGGTGAGCGAGTTGGTGCTTGCCGGGGATACGGATCAGATGGAAATCGAAACGGTCATTAACGAATTTCTGAAGTTGTAATATAGAGCCGAGGATCATCAGAGAGTTTTTAGTAGGGGAGTATATAGTGTGTTGAACAATGTGATCAAATTCTCATTTGCAACTGTAGGATGCATCACTGGAATCACTCTCACAAGAACTTTTTTCATCTACCAGCTGCCGGAGACGACACCGGAGCTGAAAGCCGTAATCTTTGTCGTAGTAGCGCTTGCTGCTGCTCTTCTGTTCTACACCACCGGAAACAAAATCATTGAAATGGTCCTGTCCGCACTGGATAAAATGGAGCTTGTGCTGCAGAAGCTGACGATGTACGAATTGATCGTGAGCTCCATCGGCCTGGTGGTGGGACTTGTTATTGCCAACCTTGTCACCATTCCGATAAAGGATATTGCGATCATCGGCACGCCGATCTCCATTATAGCCAACATCCTGTTCAGCTGTATGGGCGTGGCGATTGCGGCAGGGAAAAGGAACGAAAACATCTTTGATTCCGTAAAGGGTAAGGTTGCAGGAGGCAAGGACGGAGTCCGGCTGTCGGAACCGAAGATCCTGGACACCAGCGTGATTATAGACGGAAGAATCGTCGATATCTGCCGGAGCGGCTTCATAGAGGGCGAACTGATCATCCCCAGCTTTGTGCTGGAAGAGCTCCGGCATATCGCGGACTCGCCGGACGCGTTGAAGCGCAACCGGGGAAGGCGCGGCCTGGACGTCCTGAACATGATCCAGAAGGAGCTGGAATTTCCGGTCCGGATCGAAACGGCGGAGGTCCATTCCGACGCCGAGGTGGACAGCGCTCTGCTGAAGCTTGCGCAAAAGCTGGGCGGAAAGGTGCTGACCATCGATTTCAACCTGAACAAGGTAGCAAATTTCCAGGGCGTGCCCGTGTTGAACATCAACGAGCTGGCCAATGCCGTGAAGCCGATTGCGCTGCCCGGCGAGGAAATGACCGTGCAGGTCATCAAGGACGGCAAGGAGAACGGACAAGGCGTCGGTTACCTGGACGACGGAACGATGATCGTCATCGACGGCGGCAGACGGCATATCGGCGAAAGCCTGAACGTGACCGTGACCAGCATTCTTCAAACGGCGGCGGGCCGCATGATTTTCGCCAAGCCGAAGTATACGATTGAACGAGTGATTTAAGGCTCCCTAAAATGGAGTACGGAGCGGGGAAATAATTTCCCTGCTTTTTTCATGCGGGCGTAATTTTCGCCCAAAATTAGCACAATCCATTCAGACAATGGGAGGATCTGGAGCGTATGTATGAAAAGGAAAAGCGGAAGGTCAGCGTCGTCATAGCTGCAGCCGGCCGGGGAACCCGGATGAACATGGAGCAGAACAAGCAGTATGTCGAAGTGCTCGGCAAACCGATCCTTGCCCGGACCATTCAGGCCTTCGAAGACTGCGGCATGGTTGATGAGATGGTCCTTGTGGCAAATGAAGCGGAAATCGAATATTGCAGGAAGAATATCGCAGAACAGTACGGATTTCAAAAAATCAGGGCGGTCACAGCCGGAGGCGCCACCCGGCAGCAGTCCGTATACAACGGGCTCAGAGCGGTAAGCGGCGACTGCGGTATTGTGCTGATCCACGACGGGGCAAGGCCGTTTATCGACGGGGAGACCATCAAGGCCTGTGTGGAGGCTGCGGAGGAATACGGCGCCGCAATCGCCGCCGTACCGGTAAAGGATACGATAAAGCGGGCGGACGGAAGCGGATTCGTAGAGGGTACCCAGGACCGGAGCAGCTTATGGACCGTACAGACGCCCCAGGCCTTTCAATACCCGCTGATCCTGGAAGCACACGAAAAAGCGGAAGCGGAAGGCTTTGACGGGACGGACGACGCCGTTCTTGCGGAAAGACTCGGCTGCAGGGTCAAATTGGTTACAAGCAGCTATTACAATATCAAGATCACTACGAGGGAGGACCTCGTCCTTGCGGCGGCAATCGCGGGGATGGAAGCGGGAGGGTCCGAAATCCCGAAATCCGACGGAGAGGAATTGGAAAATGATTGAGGTTTATGAACTGGAAAAGCGCTTCGACTCGTTTACCGCGGTGGATAAAATCAGCTTCCAGGTAAACAAGGGCGAAATATTCGGCCTGCTTGGCGAAAACGGAGCAGGCAAGACCACTACGCTCCGCATGCTTGCCACCATGCTCCGGCCTACGTCGGGCTATGCGATGCTGGGCGGGATCCATATCGGAAAAGAACCGGAAAAGGCAAGGGCCCACATCGGAATCCTCTTCGGAGGGGAGACCGGCCTTTATGATCGCCTGACCGCAGAGGAAAACATCGCGTATTTCGGCGAACTGAACGGAATGGACAGGGGGACGATCCGGGAAAGGACCCGTCAGCTGGCTTCCCTTTTCGGCATGCAGGAGTTTATGAACAAAAGGGCGGCAAAGCTGTCAAAGGGCATGAAGCAAAAAGTCGCTTTTGCCCGCTCCATCGTGCACGACCCGGAGATCATGCTGTTCGACGAGCCCACCTCCGGGCTTGACGTCAGCGCCGCGCGGGAGGTGCATTCCTTCATTGCGGAATGCAGGGAGGAAGGGAAGACAATTCTTTTTTCGAGCCATACCATGAGCGAGGTCGAAAAGCTGTGCGACCGGATCGGCTTCATCCATAAGGGGCGGCTCGTGGAAAGCGGCTCGGTGGAGGAAATCAAGGGAAAACACGGCGGCAGCGATCTCGAAGAAATATTCGTCAGACTGGCAGGTGCAAAATGAGGCTAAAGTATGTATGGATCGTATTCAAGAAGGAAGTAAAGGATCTGGCAAGGGACAAAAGGACCATCCTCACCAGCATTCTCCTGCCGATGCTTCTGATTCCGCTGCTTAATATCGTCATGGGCGGAAGCGCCCAGAAATTTACCCGGGATATCACTGAAAACGTGACCATCGCCCTGTCCCAGGCTTCCGATACCCCGGAGATCCGGCAATTGGTCCGGGAACGGCTGATTACCGCCAATCCGAACCTGAATCTTCTGGAGGAGGCCAATCCGGAGGAGGCGCTGAAAAATGAAAAAATCCGCTGCATCCTCGACTTTGAAAGCGGCTTTGCCGAGAAGATGAAGAAGGGCGAACCCTTTACGATTACCATAAAATACGACCAGTCCAAAACGAAATCCGAGGCAAGCGTGGACATTGTCACAGGAGCCATAGACCGATTCAAGGCGGATCTGGTGGAAGAAAGGATCGCCGCATTGGGGCTTGACCAGGATATCCTGAAGCCCGTTATTGTTGAGAAGGCCAATGTATCCGGCAAGCAGCAGGGAAGCAATATGATGCTCCTGATGATGCTGCCCCTCATGATAAGCATTCTTGTGTCCATCGGGGGGATACCTGCCGCTACGGACCTGGTTGCCGGCGAAAAGGAACGGAACACTTTCGAACCGCTGCTGACCACGATGCCGGACAGGGGCTCGCTGCTGATGGGAAAATATCTCGCCGTCACCCTGTTTTCCTTTGTAAGCGTGGTCGCCATCGTCCTCGGACTGGTGATTGGTTACGGTGTCAACCCCAATTCGATTACCATGGGCGTCGATTCGCAGATTTCCGGTTTTGACCTGCCGCCTGTGGCCATCGTTCTTGCACTTGTGATCACCGTGGCGCTGGGGATGACGTTTTCCGGCATACAGATCGCCCTCAGCGCTTTTGCGAAATCCTACAAGGAAGCCCAGACCTATATGTCCTTCCTGATGCTGGGCTCCATGGTCCCGGGCTATGCGACCATGTTCCTGCAGCCCGGGGACTTGCAGACGTATATGTTTGCCCTCCCGGTGCTGAACACGATCTCGGCGTTCAAAATGATCCTGGGCGGCGTGACCAATTACATGAATCTCCTGATCGCGCTGGTGACCTCGGTGGCCTTTGTAGCGCTGACCCTCTGGTTTGCCGCCTCGCTATTCAAAAAGGAAAAAATCCTTTTCAGAAGTTAAGGATCGACCAAAGGGCCTATATTACCGTCACAATACTGAAAACCTGTATGCCAAGGCCTTGTCCGAATTGGGTGAGGCCTTCTCCCGTGGTTGCGGTAATCCCGATGCAATTCTCCGGGATGTCGAGCAAAGCGGCAAGGTTCTGCCGGATCGCGGCGATCCTGGGGGAAATTTTGGGCTTCAGGCATTCGATGGAGACCGATAAATGGACGATGCGGTGTTCCCCAAGAGATTCCATGGCCTTGCGCAGATATACGCTGCTGTCGGTAATGCCCTGGTTCAGGCATAAATCGTCGCTGACCTCTCCGAGGATGTTGACGCAGGTCACGCCGGAAATAGCGTTGGTGATGGAATGGAGGATCACATCGGCGTCGCTGTTGCCCTTAAGAGGGGGTTCCCCGTCGAAAATGACGCCTCCGAGTACAAGCTTTTTTTCGGTATCTTCAAAATCGAAACGATGACTGTCCTGTCCTACGCCTACCTTCATCTTGTCCTTCTCCTGTTCCCACCCTTGCGGCCGCCCCGGAATCGCGAGAAACCGGGCCTGACGCCTGCATGGTTCGGGTAAAATTTTCCGCACTCGCAACACGGCGGCTATTTGAATTATATTACCGGGCTTTTCGTTTGTCAAAAAGATTGACAGCCAAACCCGTTTGTAATATACTTCATTCTAACATGAAAATTCGTCGATGACGGGACTGCGAAAGGCCCAGCCTTTCTTCCCACCCCCGAGACGCAGCCGACGAGGTTGCCGCAGGAGCTGCGATACAGGCTTGCAGAGTTGGGTATCCAAATTGGGTGGTACCACGGAAGCAATCCGTCCCTTTATTGTATTTAGGGGCGGTTTTTTATTTTTGTGGAATATGGAAAGGAGTGTTTTTTATGGCACAGGACAAGAAGTTTGTCGAAGAAATTACCTCAATGAACCAGGACTTTACGCAATGGTATACGGACGTGATCAAAAAAGCGGATCTCGTGGATTATTCCAGCGTAAGGGGCTGCATGATCATCCGGCCTTACGGCTACGCGATCTGGGAGAATATCCAGAAGGAGCTTGACGCCCGGTTCAAACAGACGGGGCATGAAAATGTATATATGCCCATGTTCATCCCGGAAAGCCTGCTCCAGAAGGAGAAGGACCATGTGGAGGGCTTTGCGCCGGAAGTGGCGTGGGTTACCCACGGCGGCAGCGAGAAGCTGGCGGAAAAGCTTTGCGTCAGGCCGACGTCGGAGACGTTGTTCTGCGATCATTACGCCAATGTCATCCATTCCTACAGGGACCTGCCGAAGCTTTACAACCAGTGGTGCTCCGTCGTAAGGTGGGAGAAGACCACAAGACCGTTCCTGCGGACCATGGAATTCCTGTGGCAGGAGGGCCATACCGCCCATGCGACCGCCGAGGAGGCGCAGGAAGAGACCATCCGGATGCTGAACGTGTATGCGGAATTCTGTGCAAACGTGCTTGCCATTCCGGTCGTGAAAGGACAGAAAACGGACAAGGAAAAATTCGCCGGGGCGAAGGCCACCTATACCATTGAAAGCCTCATGCACAACGGTGTGGCGCTGCAGTCCGGCACTTCCCACAATTTCGGGGACGGCTTTGCCAAAGCATTCGGCATCCAGTATACCGACAGCAACAATCAGCTTCAATACGTGCACCAGACCTCCTGGGGCATGTCCACAAGAATTATGGGAGCCATCATCATGGTGCACGGCGATGACAGCGGGCTTGTACTCCCGCCGAAGGTCGCTCCGGTGCAGGTGGTTGTCATACCGGTGTCGCAGCATAAGGAGGGAGTGCTGGAAAAGGCTTCCGAGCTGACCGCCAGGCTCTCCAGGATCGCACGGGTCAAGATGGACGATACCGACAAGTCGCCGGGCTGGAAATTCAGCGAATATGAAATGAAGGGCGTCCCGGTCCGCCTGGAAATCGGGCCCAAGGATATTGAAAAGGGCCAGGTGGTCCTTGTTCGAAGGGATACCCGCGAAAAGGCATTCGTTCCGATCGAGGAATTGGAAACCAGGGTGGCCGAATTGCTGGATTCGATCCATGCCAACCTGCTGGGCAAGGCCACGGCCTTAAGAGAAGAAAAGACTTTTACGGCGGTCGAGTTGCAGGAATTTGAGAGGATCATCAACGAGACGCCCGGCTTCATAAAGGCCATGTGGTGCGGCGACAGAGCCTGCGAGGATGCCATCAAGGAAAAGACGGGCGCTACCTCGCGCTGTATTCCGTTCAATGAGCCGCCGGTTTCCGACAAGTGCATCTGCTGCGGAAAAGAGGCCAAAACGCTGGTTTGCTGGGGAAAGGCGTACTAACCGATGAGCATATTTGAAATCATCATGCTGCTGTGCTTCGGCCTGGCCTGGCCGTTCTCCATTTATAAATCCTGGAAATCGCGGGAGACCAGCGGCAAAAGCGTTTTGTTCCTGTTCATCGTGGTGGTCGGATACCTTGCGGGCATTCTCCATAAGCTGCTTTACAGCCGGGACGGGGTCGTGTTCCTATACCTGCTGAACTCGCTCATGGTATCGGCGGATATTGCCCTGTATTACCGGAACAGGCGGTACCAGGCGCAAAAACGGTAAATTCCGCCCGTGTTTGTAAAAAAATATTGCCTTCCAGCGGCATTTATGCAAATAATTCGGATTTTTTTGTTAATACTATTGTTTGTAAATCAAATTATTTGCATAACTGGACGGTTGGAGGTAATTGTATGAAAAGAAAGATTGTCATTTTGGCAGCGCTGGCTGTTTTACTGATTTCAACCACATGCTTTGCGGCGGCATCGGATAGCGTTGTCAAAACACAGCTTGCCTTGGAAAAAATGGATTATACGGCGGCAACGGTGACTGCGGACAGGCTGAATGTCCGGGAAGGCCCGTCTACCACGTTCTCATCCATCGGCAAGCTGGAGAAGGGCCAGGAAGTCACGGTCATCGGGAAGCTTGGGGACTGGTATGCCATCTATAACGCGGAGCAGGGAATTGTAGGCGCCGTCGATGGAAGGTATATCGCGCTGGGGGACTCGGAGCAGTCCGTTACGGTTTCCAATCCGGACGACGTGGCCTTGGGGACGGCAAAGAACAAGACAGACGATAAGACAAAAGAAAAGACTACGCCGGCCAAAGGCGCAACGCCTTCGGCAATCAACGCCGGCTTGTCCGAGGACGAGCAGAAGCTGCTGGAACTGGTGAACAAGGCGCGCGCGGAGGAAGGGCTCGAAGCGCTTTCCGTCGATGAGAAGCTGATGAAGGTAGCCAGGACGAAAGCGAAGGATATGATTGAAAACGGATATTTTTCCCATCAGTCGCCCACCTATGGGTCGCCCTTTGATATGATGCGGCAGTTTGACAATGCCTTTAAATCCGCCGGTGAGAACATTGCCGGCAACAAGACCGTGGAAGGCGCCTTCAAGGCCTGGATGGCTTCGGACAGCCATAAGAAGAACATCCTGAACTCCGGGTTCAAGGTCACGGGGATCGGAATTGAAAACAGCGCGACCTACGGGAAGGTTTTTGTTCAGCAGTTCATCGGCCGGTAGGAAAACCATACTCAAACCAATATATAAGCGAGGAGACAAGCCTTTTATCAGACTTGTCTCTTTTCCGTATTCATTATTTATACTTTTCATAAATCCTTGTGCTCATGGCTAGGGACTGCTCTCATGTGGTAGTGGCATAGCCGGAGGCTTTTTCCGCAGTGATGACGGCGTTAGGCATGAATTTCCCATCGGCTCCATGGAAATCTATATACGAAAAAACGAACCATTTTTAGTACAGATATTGATTCATATAAAAAAGCTCCCGGGGTCTCTGAGACCCGGAAGCCTGTGCAGCAGCCTTTAGGGGTGACCGAATAATAAATTCCGGTTCGTGAGCGGTTATTTTCCGTCCTTACTGTGTTGCCGTCAGTTGCAATAAACCAATTATTGCGCCTTCCTCCGCCTTGTAAGGACGAAAAATCCCTCGCTCAAGAATCCGGCTTTATGATTCGGTCACCCCTTATTTATTTTTGTTTGACAGATTTTCGGTATTGGGAGGGCGTCAGCCCTACCTTTTCCCTGAACAGTCTGGCATAGTTGCCATTGTAATCCACACCGCAGGCGGAAAAGGCCTCCCCAATGGAAAGGTTGTTGTCGCAAAGCTTTTCTTTCAGCTTGCTGATCTTGATGTCCTGATAATAGCTAAAGGGAGTCATAGAGGTGTGCCTTTTAAAAAGCCTTGAAAAGTGATGTTTGCCCAAATTCACAGACAGGGCCGTCTTGTCCAGATCAAAATCCTCCATCCAATGGCTATCTATGTACTCCTTTGCTTTTACCATCTCTTGCCTTCCATCATACAGCTTGGAGGTGACAAACACGTGGACGACATACGCCAGCTTGGAATTTTCATCATACACCGGAAAACAGGTGATGTTCTGGAAGCTGCTGTCAAAGCATAGCTCGTCGTTTTCGAATCTGTTGATAATTCCCTGGATAGGCATTTGCAAATCATGAAACAGTACGGTTTCCCCTTTAAACGACCTGGCAATCTGCTCTCGCACATCATTTCCCCATCTATCAATTACAGGGTCCTTCAACACATTAAATTTTCCTATAAGATGTTCCTTTGACGGAATATGCATAACCCTCAAACATGCTTCGTTGGTTAGAACCATCGTTCCATCCGACGAATAGACATGAATCGGGTAAGGAAAAAATTCAATGATTCTGGAAAGCATTTCTTCGTTACCTTCCAATTTCTGAAATGCCGTCTCAATATCGTTTGGCCTTTCCTCTTTTGCTTTATACCGTCCGTCTCTGGGCCTATCCGCATCCTTCGGGATGCTCCACAGGTTGCCAAATCGGACGGCACCCGGTATCATTTCATGGACACAAAGGTACTGTACCCTTCTCACAGATACACCCCACTGCTCTGCCGCTTCTTTGACTGTCATATATTCCATAGAATACAACCTCTTTGATTACTGAAAGAGTTTGATGATTTATTTCTAGTATAATACGTCGGTGCGCATCATGCCAGACATTATTGATTTCAGGATACAAAAAAGGATCGGAATCAGCTTGGTTAACACATGATATGCCTCTTTTATAGGTTCTTTCCGCCGCGGCTTTCGAAATCCTCGTCAATGGCTTTTTTCCAGTCGGCGCTCATCGGGGCGGCGCATGCGCGGAAACGGCTCACTGCGTCGCTGACAACCCTGTAGTTGAGCTGTGTGCCCTCGGAGTCGGCGTGGTAATTGGCGGCCCGGTCTTCCGGTATGCCGAAACGCGCGGCGGTTCCCACCGCGTCAATGTTGGCGCCCAGGAAGAGGAACTCCCAGCCGTATTTTTCCTTCTGCTGTCCGATCATGCGCCGTACTCTGCCATAGCTGTATTCCCGGCTGGCGTTTTCCATGCCGTCCGTGGTAATAACAAACAGTACTTTTTCCGCCCGTTCCTCTTCGGCCGTATGTTTCTGGGCGTTGCCGATCTTGTCGATTGTGCGGCCGACCGCATCCAGCAGGGCCGTGGAGCCGCGCACAAAATATTCCTCTCCGGTTATGGGCAGGATGCCTTTAAGGAAAGTACGGTCATGGAGCAGTTCGTATTTGTCGTCGAATAAAACCGTGGTGACAATGCACTCGCCGTCTTCCTTCTTCTGCTTGTCCAGAAGCGCGTTGTACCCTCCGATGGTATCGCTCTCCAGCCCGCTCATGGAGCCGCTGCGGTCCAGTATGAATACCAGTTCCGTAAGTCCTTTTTTCATGGTGTTATCCCCCCTGCTTGTTTTATAATCAGAGAATAACACGCTGACAGGATATAAAGGTCGCCTGCCGGGCGACAGTTTCAAAGGTCGGGCCACCCGCGCCGCCGGTGTATCGGTACCGTATGAAATTACGCCCCTAACAGGCTCTCGTCAAAAGCGAACAGCGCCTCGTTGATCTCAAAAATATTGTAATTGCCCGCGCGGATAAAATACTCCACAATCAGATCAAAACGGCTGCTGGGGGACAGGGCATATCCCGCCCGGCGGAGCAGGTCGGCGGTCTGGTCGAGATTTAACTCCAGTGCGACAGCCAGGGCCAGTGCTGTGTTTTTGCTGGGCTTATACTTCAGGTTGCTGCGTATCTTTGAAAACAGCTTTCGGTCAAGGTTAGCGCGTTTATATACCTCCGGGTCGGTTTTGCCTCTTTCGTCTATGAGCCTCAGCAGCATTTCGGTAAAGCTTTCGCCGACCCGGCTGACCACATCGCCCAGATTTCGCGACACCGCCGCGGAGGGCAGCATTTTCTCTTCCGCGAAAAACCCATCCGCATCGTCCGGCATCCTTTCCCGGATTTGGTGAAGGAATTCCGGATCCGGTCTGCGCCGGAAAACATGCTTTTCAACGTAGTTGTCGTCTATGTATGCTTCGATGGACTTGAATAGCTTGTCGCTTAAAACATAGGCCGTTCTATCAAATACAACCAGATAAACCGTTATTTCATGTTCCAGCAGGAAGCTGCCGATGGCGGATACAGCCACTCTTAAGGCTTCGCCCTTCGGATACCCGAAGATACCGGAGGATATCAGGGGGAAGGCAATAGAACCAAGTCCGTGCTCTAGAGCAAGCTTCAGGGAATTTGTATAACAGGAGGAAAGAAGCGATTCCTCGTTCTGCCCGCCGCCCTGCCATACCGGCCCGACGGCGTGAATCACATGCCTTGCGGGGAGCGCATACCCTCCGGTAATTACCGCGCTGCCGACCGGACAGTATCCGATGTGGTCACATTCGGCCCGGAGCTTGTCCGCTCCCGCGGCGGCAAAAATTGCGCCGCAAACGCCCCCGCCCTGCTGCAGGCGGCTATTGGCAGCGTTGACAATGGCGTCGACGCACATTTTCGTTATATCGTTGCGGACGATTTCCAGCGGCACAGAACGACCCCCTCACAAAAATTTTATATAAATCTATTATGCTTTTTTAGAACTCCATTACGTTGCCTTTGTAGTCAACAAAGACAGGGCCGGCCGGATCGCTGCCGAATTTGACGATAAGGGCCGCCACGCCTTCTGCCGCCTCCCGGACGGCCAAATGGGCATTGGGGCCGCCCATGTCGCTCCTGAACCAGCCGGGATGCACCGCCAATACCTTTATGCCTTTGCCCTTGAAATAGTTTTGGAGGAGAACGCTTTCCATATTTAAAGCGGCTTTGGACATGCAGTAGTCAAATTCCTTTTCCCGGGGGCAATTGGCGATGCTGCCGGATTCCGAGGAAATATTGACCAGGGCTTTCACGGTCCCTTTCTCCAGCAGGGCGGCGAACTGCTGGGCCACCCTGAGCGCACCGAGCGCGTTGACGTTGTATACCTCCAGGCAATTATCAACATTAATTTCTTCCAATACCTTAAAGGAATCGTCCGCATGGATGCCGGCATTGTTTACGATGATGTCGAGGCGGTCCGTGAGCGCCTTTACCTGCACGGCCGCTTTTTGCACGGAACCGGAAGAAGCAATGTCCATTTCGATGATTTGAAGGTCCTCGCCGAATTGATTTTTCAGAGCTTCAAGCTTCGGGCTGTTTTTGCCCCTGGCGCAGGCGAACACGCGGCAGCCGTCCGCCAGATAGACCTCTGCAAGATCGTGCCCCAGACCTCTTGACGCTCCTGTGATTAAAACGTTTTTCTTCATTTTGATGCTCCCTTCGATTTCTCTTATATGTTGTGGGTAGACGCTATCATAGCGGAATAGTTGAAAGCGGGTGTCCTAAAATCCCGGGTCCACCTGGAATTCCCTGCCGTTCAGGTAATCCAGCGGATTTTTGCCGGTGAAGGCAAACTTGATTTTGCAGGCCCAAAGGGCCTGATATTTCATGCCGGAAGAGCGGTTGACCGCATTCGTGCCGTATTTCCCGTCTCCCAGGATGGGATGCCCGATAAACGCCAGATGGGCCCTGATCTGATGGGTCCTGCCGGTGATCAGCTCCACCTCCAGCCGGCTGGTATCGGCGGCGGGATCGTATTCGAGCACCCTGTAGCCGGTGGTGATCTCCAGGGCTCCGGCGGTCCTCCGGTCGCTTACGAAGACGCGGCTTTTACTCGCATCCTTCCAGAGATAGGCGTTCAAAACCGCTTCTTTTCTTTCCATGCGCCCTTTTACAAGGCATTGGTAGAACTTTTTGATTTCCCTGGTTTCCAGCTTGTCCAGGAGGAATTCATGGCTTTCCCTGGTTTTGGCGATGAGGACCAGCCCGCCCGTATTGCGGTCGAGCCTGTGGCACAGGGACGGCTGAAAATCGGGATCGGCGGTTGGGCCGTCCTTCTGCTTCAAATATTCCCGGACCATGTCGATCAGCGTATTGTTGGATTGTCCCTTGTCAGGATGGACGGGGATCCCCTGCATTTTATTGACAATCAGCAGGTTTTCGTCTTCGTAAAGAACGGAAAACGCGCGGCTCCGGGCAGCCTGTGCCCCGGTATCCGAGACGCCGGAGCGTTTGTCCATCGGGTCCGCTATACCATTTAGGAGCTCGTCCGTTATGTAAATCTCCAGCTTGTCCCCGGGCAGGACGGTATGGTCCCGGCCGACCCGGACGCCGTTGACCTTTATGTCCTTTTTGCGGAAGGCCTTCTGCAGGGTACTGTATGAAAGACCGGGATATAGAGATTGAATGTACTTTTCGATTTTAGTGTTTGCACTCTTTCGGTCAACCGTTACGGACTGCATTTCTCTCCCGCCTGCCCTTTTGGGAATTCTTTTTATATTATAACATTATACCATGGCGGACGGGAAAATCCTTCCTCCATTTTCGTGAATTATGCCGGCCGCCTTTTCGAAGGCTTCTTCCGGCACCTTCAGCATCAGCTTTGTGCTTATTTTCAGTTCGCCTTCTTCACAGTGGTCCTGGCTCTGCGCCACGATCCACGGATTGGAGGAAACGGGTTTCCGGTCGTTCAGGCCCCGGGTCCACAGCTCCATCAGCAGGGCCGATAAATGGTCGGACTGCGCCTTGGCCGATCTGCCGTCCTCCATTGCGCTTATGGTCTGGGCAAATTCATAATCCAGCTTGCCGGCAAGGTCGATCACCGCTTTGCCGCAGCCGGCCTCTGACAGGGCGGAAGCCGCCGCGCGGGCCTCGCACATGCTCTCAAAGAATGCATGCAGCTTTTTCATAAAAGGTCCTTTCCTGTTATGCTTTTAACCTTATTATGCACAATGTTCAAGAACCCTATGAAAAACGGCAGAAAGAACTAATAACGTGGCAAAGACAGGTTTAACGCCTGTGCTTCTGCAGGATATCCGCCACCAGCCATATTCCCATGACGGCGGCGCCGGCGTAGCCGAGAAACCCGATGAGCGGGATGCCTGCTATTTTCGGATGCATGTCGGTGGTGCAGATCAGGCTCGACCCCATGATAATTGCCGCGGTAATGATGGATATCGCCAGCTTGTCCGTCATGCGACGCAGGTCCCTCAGGGTTTCGTCCGCACCCGTCAGCTCCAGATTTACCTTCGTCTGGCCCTTGATGGTCATTTTAAGGATGTCGGAGAGCTGGGCGGGAAGGTCCATGGATTTCCGGAAAAGAGCATAGGCCGATTTTCCCGTGTGCAGCAATTCGTCCTTCATGTCCAGATCGGTAAAGAGCGATTTGGATAAATGGGCCGACAGGACGCCGATGAAATTGACCTCCGGGCAGCAGGCGCTCAAAACGCCTTCGAGGGTGACGATCCCGCGCGCCAGCATGCTGACGCCGGAGGGCATGGCGATATGGTGCTCTCCCGCGAGGCCCTGAATCTCCCCCAGCAGTTTTCCAAGATTGATGTTGCTCAGGTTCATGGTTCCATATCTGGTCAGCATATCGTCGAGGTCCGTGTACAGCCGCGCGTGATTGATGCGTTCCCTGGCTTCTCCCATGGTCAGCAGCGCGCTCTTCAGCTCGAAGATATCGTGGTTGACCATGGCCTTGACGATATTCTTAAACAACTCCCGGTCATACCTGGTCAACCGGCCCATCATCCCCAGATCCAGCCAGACGATTTTGCCGCTGCGGATCCAGATATTGCCCGGATGAGGGTCCGCGTGGAAAAAGCCGTCGTCCAGGACCTGCTTGGTATAGTTTTCCGCAAGCTTTTTGCCGATTTCGTTTACGTCGGTTCCCAGGGCGGTCAGCCGTTCCGTCCGGTCAATGGGGATGCCGTCGATGTATTCCATAACCAGCACCTTCGAGGTGACCAGTCCGGTCTCGACGGCGGGACAGGAGACATAGCCGACAGAAGCGTTCAGTTCGGCGAAATTGTTCAGATGCTTTGCTTCCTGGAGAAAGTCCATTTCCTGCACGGAAGTGGCCCACAGCTCGTCAATGATCTTGCTGAAATCGATCACATCGTCGGCCACCTTCATCACGTTCAGCAGCCTGGCCGCCCTGCGCATCAGGAGGATGTCCTGGGCCATGGTTTCACGGATGTTTTCGCGCTGGACCTTGACCACCACTTTTTTGCCGTTTTGCAAGGCCGCCTTGTGAACCTGAGCGATGGAGGCGGAACCGAGGGGGGCGTCATCAAAGCTCCGGAACAGTTCCGCGAGGGGCTTCTTCAGCTCCGCTTCGACGATGGCCCGCACCTCTCCGGGGGACATGGGCTTCACATCGGTGCGCAGCTTCATCAATTCATCGCAATAGCTCTGGGGCAGCATGTCGGAGCGCATGGACATGAGCTGGCCGATCTTAATGTAGGTGGGGCCCAGATCCTCCAGGATGCTGCGCAGCTTTTCCGGGGATACGCCGTGAATGATATTGTGGCTCTTCAGGACGCCCAGAATCTCCTTCATTCTGCCGGGACGCCGGGCTTTCTCCTTTTCCTTTTTCTCCTTCGACCGTTCCTTCTCTTCGCTCATCCGGTTTCTCCATTTCCTGCGGATCATTGTGCGGGGGTTTTGCACCGGCCTGTACAGCGCAAACCGCAAGCCGCCAACCTTCAACAATAGTATACCACATATCCTTCCGACATGTTTTTCGTCCTATTCCCAAAAGTGCTTGCGACCGGCGTCTTTTTGTCCCATCTCCGGCTTGCGTGCGGGAAGACTATCGAATATAATGGGCTTGTTTACCATGAATTTATTCGCCGGCAACACGCCGGATCGCCGAAAGGCCACGGGAGGATTATAATGCAGCGTATCAGAGATAAAAAGGGCTTCATCTGCGATATGGACGGTGTTCTCTATCACGGAAACCACTTGCTTCCGGGGGCGAGGGAATTTGTAAACTGGCTGATTCGCGAGGGCAAGCGGTTCATTTTTTTGACCAACAGCAGCGAGCGTTCGCCGAGAGAGCTCCGGCAGAAGCTGGAGCGTATGGGCCTGGACGTGGAGGAAAGCCATTTCTACACAAGCGCCCTGGCGACCGCCGGCTTCCTTTCGAGCCAGAAGCCCGGCGGCAGCGCCTATCTGATCGGCGACGCGGGCTTGACCAAGGCGATCTATGACGCGGGCTTCTCCATGAATGACATCAATCCCGACTACGTGGTAGTAGGGGAAACCAGAACCTACAACTACGAAAAGATCGAACGGGCGGTCAAGCTGGTTCTGAACGGAGCCAGGCTGATCGGCGCCAATCCCGACCTGACGGGTCCTGTGGAGGGAGGCATCGCGCCGGCGACCAGGGCGCTGATCGCGCCCATTGAGATGGCCACGGGCCGGCAGGCCTATTTCATCGGAAAGCCGAATCCGCTGATCATGCGGCACGCCTTGAAGGAACTCGGCTGCAGCAGCGACGACACCATCATTATCGGGGACCGGATGGACACGGACATCATCGCCGGCATCGAATCGGAAATCGAGACCATTCTGGTGCTAAGCGGAGTTACGTCAAGAGAAGATATTTCGAATTTTCCCTACCGTCCCCACCATATTCTCGACGGTGTAGGGGACATCGTTGCTTCGGCCGGGGCATAGAAGAGGTAATACCCCGGTCTCATTGACATGTTAACATAAGTTTTTTTTAAATCCAGCTATTTTATATTTCCTATTTGCACAAGTTTTGTTACAATTATATTGCAGCAGGGGACAGGCCTGTTTCCTTCCGTATGGAAAAGGGGCGTTTTCGCCTGCTGTACACTGAATCTCCTATAAACCGAAATGGGAGAGCGGGGGACCATAAAACAGGGGTGAATTTATGGAAGACGGGCGGACCGCATCAACAGCTGTCTGCGTCCTTTCATAAAAGGGAGTCTCTTCTACCTAACCCGTCAACTAACCTCGCAAGTGAAAGGGAGAGGAGCCATCTATGCACGGAAAGAGAATAGCCATTGCCATAGCGGCGGTTGTCTGCTGCACGATGGTATTTGGCACGGTTTCCGTTTCGGCGGCATCAGCCACGCTGCAAAGGGAAGCCGAGGGGAGCAATGTAAAGGCGCTGCAAAAAGATTTAATCCGGCTGGGGTACTTATCGACAGAAGCTACGGGATACTACGGAAACGCAACGGAGGTCGCGGTGAAACAGCTTCAGAAGGAATACGGCTATGAAGCGGACGGCATCGCAGGCAGTACGACCCTGTCCCTTTTGGACAGGCTTCTGGGCAGGACCAAAACGGCTGCCGTTTCCGGCGCCGCAAGCGCCAGGCTGCTGCAGGAAGGCGACGAGAGCAGTTCCGTAGCGGAAATGCAAAAGAAGCTCATCAAGCTGGGCTACCTGAATACCAAAGCCACCGGCTTTTATGGCTCTGCGACCACAACGGCCGTAAAAAAGCTCCAGGGGAAGTACGGGTATGAAACGGACGGAATTGCCGGAAGTTCTACGCTTACCCTCCTGACGAAGCTGGCGAACGGAGAAAAGGTAAACTCGGCGGCAAAGACAGCGGCGAAAACCACTGCCGCGGTAAAAACGGCGGCGGTCGCAACGGCTGTTGTGAAGGCTGCGCCGGCAGCGGCAGCCTTGGAAGATGAGAATTCACAGGAAGATAAAGCTTCGCAGGAAGACGCAGATTCGCAGGATAAAGATACACAAGACGAGGAAGCAGCACAGGAAGAGGAAACGGAGACCACCACCCAGAGCAATTTCATGCCCCCGTGGTTCGGCAATGTGGAGAACACCTTCGCCATCGGCGAAACAGCAACGGTGTATGATATCAAGTCGGGACTGAGCTTCAAGATCAAAAGAACCTACGGGCACAACCATGCGGACTGCGAGGCCCTGACCGCCAAAGACACCGCGATCATGAAAAAGATCTACAGCGGCAAATGGAGCTGGGAAAGAAGGGCGATCATTGTCAGCGTCGACGGCCTGAAGCTGGCCGCCTGCATGACGGGAATGCCTCATGCCGGACTGGACAAGTATTCCGCCAACAAGACCGTCAGTTCAAGAAGCGGCGGCTTCGGACGCGGAACGAACCTGGACAAGGTCAAGAACAACAACATGAACGGCGTATTCGACATTCATTTCTACAAAAGCAAAAACCATTACAACAACAAAGTGGATCCGAAGCACCAGGCGCTGGTCAAATATGCGGCAGAATGGGCGGAGGAGCATTACAAAAAGGCCAAGTGATTCGCCGGCAGGCCGGCGGAATGACGGGAACCCAAAGGGTGGAAGCCTCAAGGGTTCTTTTTTTTGTTCAAATTCTCTTTCCACAGCTTCTAAATTCTATGATAATATTATTTGTGATTGTTCCGCCGTGCATTGGGAGATCCGTAACGGGAGGCATTTTTATGAAATACGCCAGGCTGCTTTTCAACAACATCCGGAATTTTGCCAACAAATCCATCAGCAACCGGATCATCCTGTTTTTCGTTCCCTTGACCACGGCCCTGATCATCACCGTCGGGGTGCTGTCCTTTTTCAACTACTATTCGAAAATGGAGCGGCAGATCATCAATGATACCATGAAAATCATCGAGCAGGTGAACAATAATGTGGATTTTTATTTCAACGACATCAAGACCCCTATGGCCATGATAGCCATGAATACCAATGTCGTAAAAATGCTGACCAACTACGAAAATATGGACTATACCCAGAGGCTTCTGGCGGAAAGGGATATCGAGGATTTTACGAACAACATCAACAGCTTTAAAAGCTACATCGGCGATCTGATCATCGTCGGACGCAACGACTTCCGTAAGAATCTCAAGCCCAAGTCCCAGCTGCTCTATAGCTACAATTTCCTCAAGGCGCCCTGGTTCCAGGATATTATCCGGAAAAACCAGAAGGGCGTGCAATTCATTTCCCTTCACGTATGCGACTATTATCCGACTTCCGGGCTGCCTTACAACAGGATCGTATCGGCCGTTCTGCCCGTTTACGGCCAGGAGAAGGTCCTGGGCTACATTATCTGCGACATTAACATGAACAAGCTTAAAAACCTGTCCAACTCCTTCGAACGAAGCAAGGACGGCATCATCTACATGGTGGACCAGCAGGGGAAAATCATTTTTCACCCGGAAGAAGCCATGCTGGAGAAGCAAATGGACAGCGGCATTAAAAACAGGGTGCTGTCGAAGGAAAGCGGCAATCTGGTTTACAAGTATAAAGGCGGCACCGACCTTGTCATATTCTCACGGTCTTCCGTCACCGGCTGGACCCTGGTGGCGCAAATTCCCTACAGCAATATTTATAGTCCTGTGATGGAAACCAGGACCATGATTTACTGGATCATCGGCATCAGCATTATCTGTATCATTATCATTTCCATCATTATCGCCAATCAGATCCGCAAGCCCCTGGACGCGCTGGTGCATAACATGCAAACCATAGAACAGCAGGACTTCAAGCCGGTCAGCAGCAACTACGGCTACGGCGAAACCGCGATCCTGGGGGAGCGCTTTGAAAGCATGGCGGCCCGTATCGACATGCTCATCAAGGACGTTTATCTTTCCAAGGTAAAGCAGCGGGAAGCGGAGCTGGATATTTTGCGCAACCAGATCAATCCCCATTTTCTGTACAACGCGCTGCAGCTGGTCAAGGCGGAAGCCGTTTTCAGCGGGAACAAGGAAATCAGCAGCATTGTGACCTCATTGGGCTATCTGCTCCGGTATACGATGAATAACAAGAAGGAAATGGTAAAGATCGTTGAAGAGGTGGAGTATGCCAGGTATTATCTTGAAATCTACCAGAGGCGGTACGAAGATAAATTCGCCTTTTTTATCTACCTGCCCCGCGAATTGGAAGACTGCCTGATGCCCAAGCTGATCCTTCAGCCCATTATCGAAAATTCCCTCCGGCATGGCCTGGAGAAAGTGAAAACAGGCGGCATAATAGATATTCGAATCTACGGGGAGGAAAACGATATCTGCTTTGAAGTGTTCGATAACGGCGAGGGGATAGAAGCGGCCGAGCTGGAGCAGCTTTTGCGGGACCTGTCGGAGGATACCGAACGGAACATCGGACTCCACAACATTCACCAAAGGCTCCTGCTCAAGTTCGGGGAAAATGCCGGCATCCGCATCGAAAGCGAAGCCGGCAAGCATACCAGGGTCTGGTTCAGGATTCCCCGTGCCCCTGCAAAGGAGGAAGCAGTATGAGGAAGGTTGTTTTTATTGATGATGAAAAAGTAACGCTGAAGCTGCTGAGCAGGATCGTGGATTGGGAAAAGGAAGGGTTTACCGTCTCCGGCTCGGCCTCCGACGGCCTGGAAGGGCTCGAGTTGTGCAATGCGGTCAAGCCGGATGTGATCATAGCGGATATCCGGATGCCGCAGATGGACGGTCTGACCTTCATCCGGGAAATCCGGAAAACCAATGCCGCCGTGAAGCTGATCATCCTTAGCGCTCTCGATGAATTCGAGTATGCGCAGAGGGCCATCCCCCTTGGCGTCAGCGCCTATCTGCTCAAGCCTCTGGATGAGGACAGCCTGCTGAAAGTGCTGGGAGAAATCCGCAAGGAACTCGAGGAGAGGAACCAGCAGGACATGGTAGCGGTGGAACTGGATTTCAGGAAGTTCCTGGATGCGGTGGAGAACGGATACAAAAGGGAATATACCGGGCTTTTGGAGGAGAGGCTGGAAAAACTGAACCAGTTTTTCAAAAGCTATATGGCCCTGTATCTCGTTTTTTCACCGGAGGAAGCAGGCACGGCGGCGCCCGGCAAAAACAAGGAGCTTGCGGAAAGGCTCATCGAGGGCATAAAAGGCGGCTTTCCCACCCGGATTTTTTCGACGGACAATATTATTAACAAATACACCATCATTCTGATTTTTGAAACCGGCAGGGAAGCGGAGGCTTCACGGGCAAGCCTGCTGGAATTCCTCAAGGGGCACAGGCTGGAGGATGAGGCCGCCGGAAGCGCGGAGTACCGGATCGGCATCAGCGAGATCTTCCATTCCGCAAGCAACCTGAAACAGGCCTATGACCAGGCGGTTGTCGCCTGCAGCCTGTCGTTCTACCCGGATACGCCCAAGGTAAACCTGTTTGAGGAGTTGAACGGCTTTTCACTGTTCCCGGAAAAGCGCCTGCTCACCAATGAAAACAAAATCTACTCCTGTGTCCATACGGGGGAGTCAAAGGAGATCCTGGAGTACCTTGACGACTCCTTCGCCTATTTCAGGGAGCAGAGGGTATTGCCCGCTTCTGTTTATGATTATTGTATGAAATGCCTGCTTATGATCAAACGAGAGCTGGCCAGATACTATCCTTCCTTTGATATGGACCGCTTGCCGCCTCTGCAGCTTGAGCAGTTTAAGGAGCTTCCCGACTGCCTCCGGTTGCTGGACTATTTCAAATCGGTCCTGAATGAAATAACCGACGATATCCGGGCTTTCCGGGAAAACGATAAAAACCGCTTCCTGATCGAAAAGGGTAAGGCTTACCTGGAAGAAAACTACATGCGGAAGGATTTTTCCATCCAGGATATTTCCGACTACCTGGGCGTCAGCAAAAACCATTTCTCCAGGCTTTTCAAGGAGACGACCGGGCAGGGCTTGTGGGAGTATGTCGGCAGCCTTCGGATCGAGCAGGCGAAGCGGCTGTTGAAGGAATCCAACAAAACCAATTTTGAAATCAGCCACCTGATCGGGTATGAAAGCGAATATCATTTCAGCAGGAAGTTCAAGGAACTGGTCGGACTCAGTCCCAATCACTACAGGAAATTGCAATAGGCCGCATATCCGGGCGCAGATCATTGAAATGCGCAAAAAGAAATTCTTTTAGGCATTTTTGCGAAAAGACGGGTGCTATAGAATGATATATGGGTGTGGCGCCACCATACATCAAACTATGAAAAGGAAAGGAAAATCAAGAATGAAAAGAATTTTATGTTTGGCTATTGCTATTACGATGATATTTGGTGTTCTTTTAGCCGGTTGCGGCGTAAAGACGGAAGAAGCCTCCGGAAATACGGCTGCGACCGCGGCGGAACCGTCTGCTGCGGAAACGGAGCCGGTGGCGGCATCCTCTGACGAGCCCGTTACCCTGACCTACCTGTCCTGGCACAATGAAACCACTTTAAAGCCGCTTATCGAAGCCTTCAATGCAAAATATCCAAATATAAAGATCGATCTTCAGTACGCGCCGCCGATCAATGATTATGTTGAAAAGGCCAAGGTGCTTTTCCTTGCCGGCGAAACCCCAGACATTTTCGTCACAGCGGCGGAGAACAAGAGAGAAGTGATCGACAACGGGTATGCGCTGGACATTTCCGCCCTGCCGGTACTGGCAAAGACCGGAGATACCTTCAAGAATACCTATGCAAAAGACGGCAAGGTCTATGCTTTTGCGCCCGACTGCTGGATCGGAGGGCTTTACTACAACAAGAAGCTGTTTGAAAAAGCCGGCGCAACCGCTCCCACCAATTACAGCGAATTCCTCGATGCCCTGAAGAAGCTGAAGGCCTCGGGCGTCAAGCCGATTTCCTTCTGCAAGGACAACTTGTACGACATGCCCCAGGGCCTGTTTATTACGGAAACCATCAGCAAGAATTTCAATTACGATACCGAAGTCAACGAAGGCAAACGCACTTATGCGGAAGGCTGGACGAAGCCTTACCAGATGTGGTATGACGACTTCATAAAGACCGGATATGTCACAAAGGATATGCTCGGCATCACAGCGGAACAGGCTGTAGATGAATTCACCACGGAAAAATCCGCGATCCTTGTGGGCGGAACCTGGAGCATCGCTACCTTCAAGGAAAAGAATCCGGACCTGCAGTTCGACATGATGCCCTTCGTCGGAACGGACGGGGCAAAGTGGAATATCGGCGCAGTGGGCGTCGGATTCTCCGTCGGCGCAAATTCCAAGCACCAGAAGGAAGCCATGCAGTACATGGAATTCTTCACCTCCGACGAGGGCCTGAAGATTTTCCAGGCGCAGACCGGCGGTGTTCTTGGCGTGGACGGCATCGATTATGAACTCCATCCTGTCATAGCCCAGTTCAAGGAAAGCGCCGTAGCAGGAAAATTCTATCTGCCGGCGGTGGCGTGGAAATACTCCGACGCCATGGGCCAGATCATGTCCAAGGGTTCCCAGGACATCCTCGGCGGTGTTGCAAAACCGGAAGAAATCCCGCAGCAGATGGATGATAAATTCAAGGAACTCAGCCAGGCTCAATAACAAACACCATTCCAACACACAGACTGATTGTCGGGGTTGGTGGCGGGTTGCCGCCATCGACCCTGATAATGGGGAGGAGTCTTCATGCCGTTCAAAATAAAAAGAGAGCTGCCGTATCTGGCTTTCACGATACCGGCAATTCTTGCCTATACGCTTTTTACCATCATTCCCCTGCTCATGAGCTTCCGGTATTCCTTCACGAATTGGGACGGGTACAACAGGGCCGATTTCGTCGGATTGAACAACTACATCGGCATGTTCAAGGATAAGGCCATGACGACGGCGATGATCAACACTTTGATCTACGGCTTTTTTTCGCCCTTTCTCATTACCTTGTTTGCGATCCCGCTCTCCCTGATCCTCAACAGCGGGATGCGTACCAGAAACCTGCAAAGGGCCATATTCTTTTTTCCGTCCGTTCCAAGCGCCCTGATTCTCGGCTATGTCTGGACCTATATCCTTTCGCCCACGGAATCCGGCGCACTGAATATGATCCTGTCCGTTGTCGGCATCAAGCCAATCTACTGGACCGCGGACGCCAAGCTTGCCATGGTTTCGCTTCTGATTCTCGCCGTATGGGGCTGGTCGGGCTGGCATGCGTGCATTTACCTGGCGAATCTGCAAAGCATCCCCCAGGAACTGTACGAATCCGGCAAGATCGACGGAGCCGGAGGCTGGAACAAATTCCGCTACATTACCTTCCCCATGCTGGCGCCTGCGATGACGATCAGTGTAATGCTCAATATTACAGGCAGCCTGAAAGTGTTTGACATGCCCTATGCGCTGACCGGAGGCGGTCCGGGCTACGCGACGACCATGATAACCCAGATGATCATCAAACGGGGCGTCTCCGACAAGCTGTACGGAAAAGCGACAGCCATGTCCGTACTGTTCTTTTTGGTCATCTTTATTATAACGTTCATCCAGTTGAACTTAATGAAGAAAAGGGAGGAAAAGCTGCAATGAATAAAGCGGAGACGATTTTGAACATGCCGCGGAACGCACGGAAGCAAACGAAAATCAACCCGCTGGCAGTACTGGGCGAGGCGGCTATGCTCTGCATCAGCGCCTGTATCCTTTTTCCCTTTTACTATCTGGTGGTCAATACGATAAAAACGCCGAGGGAAACGGCATTCAATCCGCTGGCCCTCCCCCAGGACATTTATCTGGTCAACTTCATAAAAGCCTTTCAACAGATGGAATTTTTAAATTCTTTCAAAAATTCCATGGTATTAACATTGGCTTCCATGGTATTGGTCATTGTGCTGGGCTCCATGGCGGCATACCCTATCGCGCGGAGAAAACGAGGCATATACAGGGCGATCATGCTCTATTTCATCCTTGGCTTCATGGTGCCGGTGCAGACGACCATGGTTCCCCTGTTCCTGATCATGCAAAAGCTGCAGTTGGTCAACAAGCTTTACGGCATGGTGATCCTCTATTCGGGCGGCTGCACCTTCGCCTTCTTCCTGTTCCAGGGCTTTATCCAGACGGTGCCGATGGAGCTGGAGGAGTCCGCCATCATCGACGGCTGCTCCGTCTGGAGAACCTTCTGGAAGATCGTATTTCCGCTGCTGAAGCCTATCACGACCACCATAGCCATCTTCCATGTGATGGGGACCTGGAATGACTTCCTGATGCCGTTCCTCTTCCTGCACTCCAGAAAAAATTCCACCCTTACGCTGGAGGTTTACCGGGGCGTCGGGGAATTCTCCAACAACTGGCCGGTTATGCTCTCCACCATCGTCATCGTCATGCTGCCCCTGGTCATCTTCTACATATCCGCCCAGAAGTACATCATCTCGGGGCTCACCAGCGGAGCGATCAAGGGATAGGGCATAATTTCTCTGAAAATGCAAATACTAGAGAAGCAATGATTTACATTTTCAGGAAAGGAGGATCGAAATGGCTGATAAGAAGGGTAAGGCTTGCGACGTGGACAAGAAGGGCAAACCCAGCATATCCAACGACCAGCTGGGGGAGAATTCCGGAGAGGGACGCATTGAAAAATCAGCCTCCAAGAGCGGAAAGAACCGCTGATACGGACATCGGATGCACGGTTCTGCATAATAGGAAAACGGAATAGAGGACAGTTCTGCGCTGCAGGGCTGTCCTCTTGACATGGGGAACCGCCGGGAGACCGACGCCGGCGGAGACCGGAACATGTGCGTACAAGTTCTTCAGGATATGCTGGACTGGAATTGCCCGATGTGGTAAAGTTTATATATCTGAAAGTGGAGGAGTGGATTAGCATGCTGGAAAGTTTGAAAAAGAGCGTACTCGAAGCAAATCTTGAGCTGCCTGAGCACGGCCTCGTCGTCTATACGTGGGGAAACGCAAGCGGAATAGACCGGGAAAAGGGGCTTGTCGTCATCAAGGCCAGCGGCGTTAAATATGAGGAAATGACCACGGAGCACATGGTCGTGCTGGATCTAAACGGGAATATCGTGGAAGGCCGCTACAAGCCGTCCTCCGATACGCCGACCCATCTGGCGCTGTATAAGGCCTTTGCCGGCATCGGCGGCATCGTACATACCCATTCCACCTGGGCGACCGTATGGGCGCAGGCCAAACAAAGCGTGCCCTGCTTCGGGACGACCCATGCGGATTATTTCTACGGGGAAATCCCATGCACCCGCCTGATGACGGAGCAGGAGATCAAGGGCGAATATGAAGCCGAGACGGGCAACGTAATCATAGAGGCCTTCCAGGGCAAGGACCCCACCTTTGTTCCCGGCGTTCTTGTCGCCAGCCACGGACCGTTTACCTGGGGAAAGGACGCCCACGATGCAGTTCATAACAGCGTGGTATTGGAGCAGGTTTCCAAGATGGCATATGCCTCCTTTACCCTGAACAACAGCCTGCAGGCGGTACAGGGAACCCTGCTGGACAAGCATTTCCTGAGAAAGCACGGAAAGAACGCCTATTACGGCCAGGGCTGAGCGATGAAGGACATTCTGGCCTCGATTGAACAAAATCCGGTGATTGCCGCAGCACGGACGGAGGAGGATGTGAACGCCGCATTGGAAGCGGGCGTGTCCGTCGTTTTTCTGCTGCGCTGCGATATTTTCAACATACAGAGCCTTGTCGCCAAGGTGAAGGAGAGCGGCCGGTTTGTATTTGTCCATGTGGACCTGCTGGAGGGACTCGGCAAGGACCAGAAGGCCGTGGAGTACATAGCCCGGCTGGTCCGGCCGGACGGGATCATCAGCACGAAAACGCCTCATATCAAGCACGCCAGGGAGGCGGGCCTGTTTACCATACAGCGTTTTTTTCTGATCGACAGCCAGTCCTTTGACCAGACCATCAAAACCGCCAGGGCCTCCATGCCCGATATGGTGGAGGTGCTTCCAGCCGTAATGCCCTCCGTCATCCGGAAGGTGTGCGGCCTTTTGGAACTTCCGGTAATTGCCGGCGGTCTTATAGAGAGCAAGGAAGATATTGTGGAAATCCTGAAAGCGGGGGCCATCGGCGCATCGACGGGACGAAGGGAGCTCTGGCTGCTGTAGGGCAGTGAGGCGGACGGCAAATAATTGAAGAATCATTAAATAATAAAAAGAAGGGTGACCAGCATGAAGGACATATTCAGCATTGGAATAGAAGAAATGCCGGGCATCGGTTTTGACTGTTCCTGCGGGCGCAGGCATTCCGTTGAAATCGAGAAGCTGGTGGTGCGCAACGGCATATTGGACGAACTGGCGGAAAGCCTTTTGCCTTTTAAGAGCGGTAAATTGCTTGTGGTCAGCGATACAAATACATACAACGTTTTCGGAGGCAAGGTAGTCGAGCGCCTAGAACAGGAAGGCTTTTCCCTGAAATCCTTTGTGTTCGCGGCCGGCGGCCATGACCTCATCCCCGACGAGCGCGCCATCGGAAGGTTTTTGACCGAACTGGAGCAGGAAACCTCCCTGATCCTGGCGGTGGGCTCCGGCGTATTGAACGACCTTGCCCGGATCGTCGCCTACAGGACGGGCAAGCCTTTTGCCATCGCAGGCACGGCGCCGTCCATGGACGGGTACGCTTCGGTTGTTTCCCCCCTGATCATCGGCGGCAAAAAGATCACATTCCCGGGGAAATACCCCTACGCCATCCTTGCGGACACTTCCGTCATGCGGGCCGCGCCCATGGTCATGATCCGCGCCGGCTACGGCGACGTGATCGGCAAGCTGACCGCCCTGGCGGACTGGCAGCTGTCGAGGATCATGGCGGACGAATACTATTGCGAAACCACCGCAAAGCTGGTCCAAAACGGCGTGGACAAATGCATTGCGAGCACGGACGGCCTTGCCGCAAGAGAAGAAGGAGCCATTCGGAACCTGATCGAGGCGCTGGTCCTGACGGGCATATCCATGGGCCTTGTGGGCATTTCCCGGCCGGCTTCCGGCACGGAGCACCAGTTGGCCCATTATTGGGAAATCAAATCGGTGGAAGCGGGGGAAGAACATCCGCTCCACGGCAACGCGGTCGGAACGGCGACGGTGGTTACGGCTATGCTGTATGAGCTGGTGGCGGATATGCTGCCGGAAGGCATCGACTATCCTTCTGCCGGGCTGGTCACCGGCCTGCTGGAGAGGATTGGCGCCGCCACGAGCCCGAAGGAGCTGGGCATAAGCCGTGAAAAGTTCCTGGACAGCCTGCTGAACGCGATGTACCAGAGGGACAAATACACGCTGCTGCGTTTCTGCCATTCCAAAGGAAAGCTGACAGAGTTTGCCGATCTCCTGACCAGGAGGTTCTATGACTGACAACCTGGACATTTTGCGGTCGAAGAAGCTGTTCGTCCTGGACATGGACGGGACGTTTTATCTTGGTGACAGGCTCATCGAAGGCTCGCTGGATTTTCTGGCCCGGTTGAAGGAAACCGGCAGGGAATTCCTGTTTTTTACCAACAATTCCTCCCGGACCGGTTCCTTCTACAAGGAGAAGCTGGCGATCATGAACTGCTTTGTGGATGAGAGCCGGATTGTGACCTCCGGGGACGTAACGATAAAATACCTGCAGGAGAATTATCCCGACGCGGGGGTCTACCTGGTGGGCACCGGACTGCTGGAGGGCAGCTTCCGGGCGGGCGGAATCCGGCTGACCGAAGACAGGCCGGAAATCGTGGTCCTGAGCTTCGATACCACACTGACGTACGAGAAAATCACGAAGGCATGTATTTTTATCCGCAACGGAGCCCGGTTCCTGGCAACCCACCTGGACCTGAACTGCCCCACGGAGGACGGCTTCATCCCGGACTGCGGCGCCATGTGCGCCATGGTTGAGGCCTCGACGGGGGTAAAGCCGAAGTACCTCGGCAAGCCCTTCCGGGAGACGGTGGACATGATCAAGCGGATCACCGGCCGGAAGGACGCGGAGCTTGCTTTTGTGGGCGACAGGCTGTACACGGATATCGCCACGGGGGTGAAGAACGGGATCACCGGCATTCTGGTGCTGACCGGCGAGACGGAATTAAAGGACGTGGCGCATTCGGAGGTAAAACCGGATTATATATTTGAATCCCTCAAGGCGCTTGGCGAGGCGCTGTAGACGCGGGAGAACAAGGAGTTGGGACAAATGGCGGATATTACGGCTCAATTAATACAGGAATTCAAGCTGAAGCCCTTTCAGGTGCAAAATACCCTCAAGCTGATCGACGACGGTTGTACGATCCCGTTTATCGCCCGGTACAGAAAGGAACTGACGGGCGAACTGGACGACCAGGTGCTCCGGGAGCTGCATGAAAGGCTGGTCTATCTCCGAAGCCTGGAAGAAAGGCGGGAGGACGTCCGCAGGCTCATCGACGAGCAGGGCAAGCTGACGCCCGAGCTGTCCAAAGCGCTGGACGCCTGCAAAAGCCTCCAGGAGATTGAAGATATCTACAGGCCCTTCAAGCCCAAGAGAAGGACCCGGGCCTCCATCGCACGGGAGAAGGGACTCGAGCCGCTGGCACGGATCCTTTTCGCGCAGGAAATGTTGAAGGGGAGCATCGATGAAATCGCTGCGCCCTTCGTGGACGCGGAAAAGGGGGTGAACAGCGTGGAAGAGGCCCTGGCGGGAGCGATGGACATCATCGCCGAGGAGATTTCGGATAACGCTGAAATGAGAAAGGCCGTCCGGGAGTTGTTTTTCCGCCACGGCATGATGGTCTCGGAGGCCCGTAAGAAGGAAGACTCCGTTTACAGGCTGTATTATGATTTCAGGGAGCCGGTTTCCAGAATTGCAAAGCACAGGATCCTCGCCATCAACCGGGGCGAGAAGGAGGAATTCCTGGAGGCCGGCATCGAGATGCCGGAGGAGCTTGTCACGGAATACCTGAAAGCCCGGAATGTAAAAAAAACCCGCTCCATCACCTCGGAACATGTCGAGAGGGCGGTGGAGGATTCCTATAAACGACTGATTGCCCCTTCCATTGAAAACGAGGTAAGGAACGAACTGACGGAGATGGCAGGGGAACAGGCCATGAAGGTATTCGCCGAAAACCTCAGGAACCTGCTGCTGCAGCCGCCTGTCAAGGACAGGGTCGTGCTGGGCCTCGATCCCGCATACCGCACCGGCTGTAAAATAGCGGTGGTGGATGGGACCGGGAGAGTGCTGATCACTACGGTGATTTATCCGACTCCGCCCCAGAGCAAGGTAGAGGAGGCGGAGAAGACCATCCTGAACCTGATCGAGCGCTGCAAGGTGGATTTGATTTCGATCGGCAATGGGACGGCTTCCAAGGAGTCGGAGATTTTCGTGGCCAATGTACTGAAAAAGACGAGCCGGAAAGTATATTATATGGTGGTAAGCGAAGCCGGCGCGTCGGTTTATTCCGCGTCCAAGCTGGCGGCGGAGGAGTTTCCGGAATTCGACGTGTCCCTCCGGAGCGCCGTATCCATCGCCAGGAGACTGCAGGACCCGCTGGCGGAGCTTGTTAAAATCGACCCGAAGGCTATCGGCGTAGGCCAATACCAGCATGATATGAATCAGAAGAGGCTGGGCGAGACCCTCGGCGGTGTCGTGGAGGACTGCGTAAACAGTGTGGGCGTCGATCTCAATACCGCTTCTCCCTCGCTGCTGTCCTTTGTCTCCGGCATCAACTCCACCGTTGCCAAAAACATCGTGGAGTACCGGGAGGCCAACGGCCGGTTTACAAGCAGGCAGGAACTGAAAAAGGTCAAAAAGCTGGGGGATAAGGCATTTGAACAATGCGCCGGATTTCTGAGGATTCAGGGCGGCAGGAATATCCTGGACAATACGTCCGTCCATCCGGAAGCCTATACGGCGGCGGAAAAGCTGCTGGAGACCCTGGGATACAAGCAGGAGGACGTTCAGAACAGGCGTCTCGGGGATTTGACGAAGACGGTTGAAAAGAAGGGCATCGGCGAGGTGGCGGCGGCAATCGGCGTCGGGATTCCCACTTTGCGGGACATTATCAGCGAATTGCTCAAGCCGGGCCGGGACCCGAGGGACGAGCTGCCGAAGCCGGTTCTGCTGACGGATGTGCTGGATATTGCGGATTTGAAGCCGGGAATGGTACTTACCGGCACGGTAAGGAACGTGGCCGACTTTGGCGCATTTGTGGATATCGGCGTGCATCAGGACGGACTGGTGCACATCTCGGAGCTGGCCGACCGTTTCGTGAAGAATCCGATGGAAGTGGTGTCGGTGGGGGATATCGTCAAGGTCAGGGTACTGGCGGTGGACGTGGCGAAAAAAAGAATCAGCCTCAGCAGGAAGGGAGTTTGACGGATCGAAATGAATATTTTTGAAGCTGCTACTTATGCGGTTATGAAACGGCCCTTCATTCTTGTGCTGATCGGAGTGCTGATGCTGGCGCTGGCGGTTGGGAACGCCATCGTGCCGGTTATGGCCATGATCATGGGCATCATCAGCATGACGGGCGGGGGAATTTTTGACGGGATCCTGTCCGTTCTGGCAATGCTGATCGATCCGGCCATTTTGCCGACCCTGTTGCTGCTGCTTGTCGCGGGCACCCTTCTTGTGTCTGTTGCCGCCGGGCTGCTGCTTCCCGGTTATCTGCTGATCGTCGCCGACGGCATAGCCCAGGGGGAAAAGCAGAGGGGACTGTTTTTACAGGGCCTTAAATCGCATTTCCTGAGGATATTTCTGATAACGGTCAAAGCAGTGCTGCTTGCCGCGGTCCTGGCCCTGTTCCTGATGGTTGCCGGCGTTCCGGGCATTGTCGTGACCAAGGCCGCCTTTTCCACAAAGCCGGACCTGCTGATCGCGGCGATCTTTATCGATATTGTAACGGCGGGCGTGCTCTTTATGAGCCTCTCCTTCTTCAGAGCCTATGTGTACATGTGGTATCTCTCCGCGGTCAACGGTTTGGAGAAGCCTTTCAAGACCGGTAAAGCGATGGCGGACAAAGGGTTCTGGAAATTGTCCTTCGGCCTGCTGGCATTCGACGCGGTTTTTGCCGGCGTCCTTTATACCATTTACCTCAGTGAGAGCCAGCTATTCCGCTATACGGCCGGATGGGCTTTTGCCACCCTGTTTTTCACCATCCTTGCCGTATACCTCGTCCGTTTTTTCCGGGAGAATCGCTGACTTTCAGGCGTTTCGGCCCTTAGACATTAGGGATCATCCCTTATTTCGCAAAATTGTGATTCCCGATGACGATAATGATCGGCCTCGACCAAATCCAGGAACTGGTGGCGGTATTGGGGTTGTAATAGTAGATGCAGCCGTAGGAGGGGTCCCAGCCGTTCAGCGCGTCCCTTGCGGCGTTGAGGGAGCTGGAATCCGGGGCCAGGTTGATCTGGCCGTCGCTGACGGCGTCAAAGGCGCCCGGTTGATAGATGACTCCCGCGACGGTTTTGGGGAACCGGGAATCGATGGTCCGGTTCAGTACCACTGCTCCGACCGCTACCTTTCCTTCATAAGGTTCTCCTCTCGCTTCTCCATGGATCAGCCTGGCCAGGAGCTGTACGTCTCCCGAGCCGGCTCCTGCCGAACCCGGCGCCTGGTTTGAACTGGTCTGGCCTGTTGGAAGCCCCAAGGCCGCCAGGGTATCAGGGCCGGCGATTCCATCGACAGCCAGTCCGTTTTTGGCCTGAAAGGATTTCACGGCGCTGTAGGTCAAATATCCGTATAGACCGTCGATATCGCCGGAATAATAGCCCCAGTTCGACAATTTTGTCTGGATCCTTTGGACCTCGTCTCCGCTGGAACCGTATTTTGAAAGGGTTGCGATGCTGAAATGGAATACGTCCAGGATTTGTGTCATGTACAGCAGCGTTGCAACGGTCAATGCGGTTATCAGAATAAGCAGGGAAGTTTTTTTGCGCATTCTCGTTCCTCTCCTCCGGATATTTGCTTTTGTGCGGCGTTCTTATTTTCCCTGTTTATTTTTTGTAATTGCCCTGGATTTATTCAGAACAGCAAAATGTAGATCAGAATAATAAGAAGAATGTCGTCCTCGATGGATTCATCCAGCATCAGGATGATCAGGCCGACCAGGATGATGTCCTCGATCCGGATATGGGTACGGACGTAGTCCAAAACGCCCGCCAGTGCGAAGGGCTTCCTTTTTTGAAGGGCAGGATCGGCATCGGCCTCTTTTTCATTCGGAAGCGGTATGCCGAAGAAATCCTTCGGACGCGCATCGGCAGTGCTCATCGAATACGACGGCTTTGGACTATAAAACGGAGAGGAATATTTTTTTGTATTATGTACGGGCTTTTTATAGGGCATCCGGGCCGCCTCCAATACCTGGAATTTTAACGCGGATTGCTGTCATGCTCGTTCAGCAGTCTGCTGAGGCCGGCTACCTGTAGCAGTTGGATGCAGCTGCCGATTTTTTTCTGGCGTCGGCCGTTCATAAAGGGCTTTATGGCATACAGAAGGTTGATTCGGGGATCATTGCCGGCATTGATCCGGGAAAGCGCGTTCCGTGCGGTACTCAACAGCTCGGGATTGTTCAGGAGCTCGCCGGCTGCGCTCTTATCCGTCTTTTTCTCCGGGGCTTCCTCCGCCGGGGGGACGGGTTCGGCCGTGCCTGCATCCGAATCGGCATCCTCTTCGGCGGGAGAGTTTTTCGCCGGTACTCCTTCTTTTTTTGCCATGGAAGTCGCCAATACCTCGATCAGCTCCTTCACATTATCCGGTACGCTGTCCTGGCCAAGCAACCCCGCGATTTGCTGAATCTTTTTGCCAAGGTCGTCGCTCATAACTCTTCCCTCCACTAAATATATTCTTCCGTTATCTAAAGAATGACCGAATAATAAATTCCGGTTCTGGAGCGGTTATTTTCCGCCCTTACTGTGCTGCCGTCCGTTGCAATAAAACAATTATTGCGCCTTCCTCCGCCTTGTAAGGACGAAAAATCCCTCGCTCAAGAATCCGTTTTTATATTCGATCATTCCTTAATAATGTCTTTAATTTTGCCGATGATTTCCGGCCCCTGTTCGCCCAACAGCTTCTGGAAGGAATCCAGGTCCACGTTGCCCAGTTTTTGTTTGATTTCAGCCTTGTTCAGGTTCATTTCCTTCAGTTTGTCGTCATCCAGCTCGTTGATTTTGGAAAGCAGCTCGTTTTTGTCGATTTTCCCGAGCTTTTTCGCCAGTTCTTCGTTATTCCCTTCCTTCAGCATGTCGAACGCCGAATTCAATTTTGCCTGCAGGACCTTGTCGTCCATTTTGCCCAGCAGTTCCGAAAGTTTTTTGTTCAAAGGATTCACCATTTATTTAAACCTCCATTTATTATTGCTCGTCGTCCGACCGGCCAAAACCGAAGAAAAGCAGAAGAAACGCGCCGATCAGTATAATGGGCAGGAAGCTGCCGCTTAGGGTGTTGTTTTCCAGACCGTCGCCGGATTGGCCGGCCAGAAGGATGAAAATAAAAACAAATACAAAAACAAGCACCTCGTCGATGCCATCGTCAAACATGCGTTTTAACGTGCGGGTCATGGAATCCGGAAAATTCATAGAACGGCCTCCGGCAATACGATAACAATATATTCTATGAAGAATACGAAAGAAGTGTTCCAAAATTTATTTTGACCGCGGCAAGTTCCTTCCATGGCCTGAAACGCGGCTTGAAACGGCCTGCTGCGGAGCCGTCCGCTCCGGCTGCCGGACGGAGGGCGCAAAGGCCCTCCGCCGCCGGGCCGGGATGGGGAGGATGCTTCATGCTTTAGTATTAGTAATAAAAGAGCTTCAGGAATACGAGTATGAAGAAGAGCAGCGTATCGTCGCCGCAACAGGTGTTCACACCCCGTCTTCCTGTTTTCAGGTACCCGATCCCGCTATTGTCGTAAAAAAGCAGAAGAAATACAAGGATGAAGAAAAGGAGCGTGCAGTCGTTTCTCCTGCCGATGTGTTCACTATTTGACATACGATCCCTCCTACCGTCAATCCGGATTCCTTATTTACATAATATGCAGCGGCGGGAGAGGTTGTTACCGGTTCCATTCTGGATCGGGCCGGCACTTGTTTCGAACCGTTCCGGGGTTGGTATTAGATTGTAGACGGAAATTTGCAATTGATGGAACCCCGTGCAAAAGAGTATACTATGAGTAATATGGAACTGGAGAGGAAATTTATGATGTACGATGTCATTATCATAGGGAAAGGCCCGGCCGGGCTATCGGCCTCCCTCTATACCGTCCGGTCGAATCTGAAGACGCTGGTGATCGGCAGGAACGACAGCAGGCTCCGGATTGCCGAAAAGATCGACAACTATTTCGGGTTCGAGCAGACGGTCACCGGCGGACAGCTCCTGGAGGCGGGAGAAAGCCAGGCGAAACGCCTTGGCGCGGAGATTCTCGAGGAAGAAGTCATTTCGATTGAACAGGAAGAGTATTTTGCGATAACGACAGCTATCGGCAGCTACCGGAGCAAAGCTGTTCTGCTGGCCACGGGACAGCCCCATAAAACCATTAAGATCGAAAACCTGGTAAAATTCGAGGGACGGGGCGTAAGCTACTGTTCCACCTGCGACGGCTTTTTCTACAACAATCTGAAGGTAGGCGTGCTGGGCCATAAGGACTATGCCGTCCACGAGGCGCTGGAGCTCCTGACCTTTACGAAAGACATCACCATCTACACAAACGGCAAACAGCCGGAAATCAGCAGCAAATACAATGTGGAAAAGGACCGGTTCCGGCTGGAAACGAGACCCATCGCAAAGCTGGACGGAACGGAATTCCTGCAGCGGATCCACTTTGCCGACGGTACCGGCGAAGAGATCGACGGAATATTTGTGGCGTATGAGAGCGCTTCCAGCGTGGACTTTGCCCGCAAGCTCGGGATATTGACCGAGGGCAGCTCGGTTATAGCGGATGCAAGGCAGCAAACGAATCTGTCGGGCGTGTTTGCGGCAGGGGACTGTACCGGCGGCTTCAAGCAGATTGCGACGGCGGTCGGGCAGGGGGCGCTCGCCGGAAAATCCATCACGGAGTATGTCAAAAGCATATCATAAGGAGATTGCTCATTTTGGAAACCGGCGATAAAAAATATAAAATTTTGATGGCGCTGCTGCTGGTATGCAGTCTTAGCGCCGCGTCCGCGGTAGCCTTATCCTCAGCGAAATACGGACCGGGGATCACCCACGACTCGGCGGCGTACATGTATGCCGCGCAGAGCTTTTTAAACGGCGAAGGCTTTCAATATTTCGGCTATCCGAGTCCTTTCATTCAATGGCCGCCGTTGTATCCAATCCTGCTGGCCCTGGGAGAGCTTGCCGGGTTAACGGTCCGGCAGGTCTCGACGCTGGTGAACGGCGTCGCGTTTGCGCTGACCGTATTTTTCGCGGGGAAATGGATGCTCTCCCGCTTTAAAAACAGCGGGCTTGCTATTGGCGGAGCGCTTGTGCTGTTTCTGTCGGTTCCGCTTTTACAGGTATCCCAATATCTCTGGACCGAAATCCTTTTTGTTCTCTTTTTCCTGTTGGCGTATATCCAGTTTGAAAAATTCCTGCGGGGGGGCAAGTACGGGTCCCTCGTTTTATCGGCGGTGTTTTCGGCGCTGGCCTGCATCGACCGTTATGCCGGTGTGACAATTGTTGCCGCCGTGTGCCTGTTTCTGCTGTTTTCCGGGAAGGCTGCCGGGTTCGGCGGCAATAAAACGAAGGCTCTCCAAAGCCGCGTTCTCGCCGGTGTTGCGAATGCCGCCGTCTACGGCGCAATTTCCGCTGCCCCGATGAGCGTCTGGGTAATTCGCAATTATATTGTCTCCGGTACACTGCTTGGCGTGCGTCTGCCGTCCACCTATCCGCTTATGCTGAATATCAAAAGAACACTGCAGTCCGTTTATACCTGGGTGCAGCCGGACAAGCTGCTCACGCAGTACATGGGAGTCTCGTTGTTAAGGCTGATGAAGCTTTTTGCGCTCCTTGTTCCCGTCCTGATCGCCGCCGCGCTTTTGATCTTTCTGGTTATTCGTTTGCGTGCATTTCTGCCGGGACGAAAATTCTTCCGAAGATCCGGCCAGAGACCCGACCCAAGGAAGACCGCCCCTATGGAAGGTGGCGCGGAGCAGCAGTATGACGGGCTGTTTCCGTTATTTCCAGTCGCCTTTTTTGCAGTATTTTCCGCCCTGTATGCCGTCTATCTGGTCGCCTCGGCGACTTCGGTCGCCTTTGAGCCGATCAACAGCCGGTATCTGATCCCGATTTATCTTCCGGTCGTGCTGGCAATGCTGGTTGCCCTTGATTTTATGCTTTCCCGGCTGAAAATACATACTGCGGCCATCAAGTCTCCATTCCATATATTGATTTATGTGCTGATGGCGTTATACTTGGTTTATCCCGCGGCGAATACGGCGGCTGCCGTGACAGACGGCTGGCGGAATGGCGCCGGAGGGTATGCTGGGGCCGCCTGGCGTGCAAAGGACGGCTTCCTGAAATTCATGCAGACCGACGGGAAGGGGCAGACGGGCGAAAGCACCACCTACTACAGCAATAGTGCCGATGCGGTATATGCCATGTCGGGCATCCGGACCTACAGCCCGCCGAAGAAAAGCGGCCCGGCAATGTATGGGCTGGAGCAGTTCAAAGCCTCGGTGGAAGAGGCCGGCCGGTCCATCCTGATCTGGTTTGACGGGTCTGTCCCTGAAACCTTGTACGATCTGGAGGAACTGTCGAGGCTGTATCCGGTGAAAGAAATCGGAAGCTTCCAATACGGGAAGGTATACGAAATTATAAAATAGGAAGGTTGACGCTATGAGCTTTACGGAGACAGTAAAATTACTGATCGTGTCTATGCGCCCCAAGCAATGGATTAAAAACGGCTTTGTTTTTGCGGGGCTCCTGTTTTCCAGGTCATTCCTGAAACTGGGACCGGTTTTGGAGACAGTGGCCTGCTTTCTTCTTTTTTCGGCGGTTTCCGGGGCGATCTACATCCTTAATGATCTTGTCGATGTGGAGAAGGACGCTCATCATCCCGTCAAGTGCAAACGTCCCATAGCCTCCGGCCGGCTGGGCGGCTCAACCGCCCTGGTGTTCTCCCTGGGCGTCCTTGCGGTGTCCCTGGCCCTTGCGGCGTTCGCCGACGTCAGGCTGTTCCTGATCCTGTTCGGATATTTCCTCCTTGTGCTCGCTTATTCGCTGAAGCTGAAAAACATCGTCATCCTGGACGTGATCGTCTTGTCGATGGGCTTTGTCCTTCGGACGGCCGCGGGTGCCGTGGTCATAGACGTCTGGATCTCACCCTGGCTGATCCTCTGTACAACGCTGCTCGCCCTGTTTCTTGCGCTGAACAAGCGCCGGAACGAGCTGCTGGTCCTGTCCGACAAAGCCGGCGAGCATAAAAAAATACTGGAGCACTATACCCCGGAACTGATCAACAACATGCTTTCCGTCATTACTTCGGCCACCGTTATGTCCTATTCCCTTTATACGTTTTCCGCGGGCAGGTCCAGCTACATGATGCTGACCATCCCCTTTGTACTGTACGGCATATTCCGATACCAGTACCTGGTCATGTCCCAGGACGAGGGCGGCAGCCCGGAGCTTACCCTCCTGAAGGACAAGCCGCTGCTGATCAGCATTCTGCTGTGGGCGGCAGCTTGCGCCGTGATCGTCGCCTTCTTCCCGGATTGATAGGAACTATATTTAGTGATATCATATAGTCAAGATAATTGTAAAAGAGGTTTTCAATGCATTACAGGAAGATATATTTGGATACATCGGTGATAAGCCATTTAAAGGCAGAGGATACTCCTGACAAAATGAGGGATACTTTGAAGTTTTGGGAGGACATTAGGCAGAAAAAATATGAGGTGTTCGTTTCGGATGTTACCTTTGAAGAACTTGATAAATGCCCTGAACCCAAAAGGACCGTACTTGCTGATTTTCTTAATGAAATTGATTTTGTTGAAGTAGAAGAATCCGAAGAAACGATTAAACTGGCAAAAGATTATCTTAAATTCGGAGTGCTGCCTCCAAAAAGCTTTGATGATTGCAGGCATATGACCATCGCAACATATTATTATTGCGATATTATCGTGAGTTGGAATTTCAAGCATTTTGTGAACCTGAGAACCATCACAAAGGTTCAGGCTGTGAATAAGCTACTGGGATATGACGAGGTTATGATATTGCCGCCTTCGATGATTCTGGAAGGAGATGATGAGGAATGGTAAGTGAGAAATTTACAATCGAGGATATCCACCAGATACGAAATGAAAGCTACCAAAAGCGAAAAGATATGTCACCAAAGGAAATCATCGAGGATACAAAAAAGGGTGCTGAGGGCTTTAAAAAGAAGCTTGCTGATTTAAAAGTTGAAAAGAAGCTGAAAATATAAAACTTTCCAAACAACTATTCCCTTTATACGTTTTCCGCCGGCAGGTCCAGCTACATGATGCTGACCATCCCCTTTGTACTGTACGGCATATTCCGGTACCAGTACCTGGTTATGTCCCAGGACGAGGGCGGCAGCCCGGAGCTCACCCTCCTGAAGGACAAGCCGCTGCTGATCAGCATTCTGCTGTGGGCAGCCGCCTGCGCCGTAATTGTTGCATTTTTTGATTGACTGTAATATAATATCAATGATTTAAGCCAGTACAGGAGGATGCTTTCCATGAAAGGAAGCCTTGGGTTTGTACCGGCTATGACGATTGGCCTCCGCTCCGTGCAATGATTTTCAAGCAACCTTTCGGTGATGCTTTGTCCGGAGCCTAAACGCCAGAAGTAGCCGATGCCGGAAAACCAAATAAGGAAACGCAGCAATAGAACGGAGCAAACGGGCAATAGTCCGGTATGCTGCTCTGGGTTATTGTGCAGCTTTATTTTCCTGCATACCGGTCTGGCGCATTCTTCTAATAGCAGTTGCTTATGTGTTGATTTTGTCTTTCTCCATTTACGGGAGGGGACTCGTGAACCATTGAGGCTGTGGACGGCATTTGCCGTACCATGGCTTTTTATTTTTTCAACAGGAGGGAATTTTATGAGTTTGATTTGTATGGACAATATCGTTAAAGAATATAGAAGCAGGCTGGTACTAAACGGCGCGAGCCTGAGGGTGGAACGGAAGGAAAGGCTGGCGCTGACGGGGCCGAACGGATCGGGAAAGACCACGCTGATCCGGATTGCGATGGGACTGGAGACCTGCGACAGCGGGAATGTTGTGATCGGCAGAGGCGTCAGGATAGGATATCTTTCGCAGGATCTGGCCGAGACAGGCGGTTTTATGGGCGCGCCGGAAGAAACGGCGGTGCACTATGAAAAGGTGGCGCGGCTTGAGAGAAAGCTGAGGGAATTGGAAAAGCAGATCGGCGAAGCGGCCGGCGGAAACAGCGAAGCGGAATATTCCGGCATGCTGCGGGAATATTCCAGGCTGCTTGAACGGTATGAAGCAATGGACGGCTATTCCGTAGAGGCGCGGATCAAGGCGACCCTCCACGGCCTGGGACTCAAGGACGAGACGCTTTCCATCCCGATAGGCAGCCTGAGCGGCGGTGAGCAGATGAGGGTGGCAATTGCAAGGCTGTTGCTGGAAGAACCCGACCTGCTGATCCTGGACGAGCCGACCAACCATCTGGATATCCATGCGGCGGAGTGGCTCGAAGGCTTTCTGAAAAAATTCGACGGAGGCGTTCTGTTCGTTTCCCATGACCGGTATTTCCTGGACCAGGTGGCGACCAGGGTGGCCGAACTGGAGAACGGAACCATTGTGGAGCGGAGCGGGAGCTATTCGGATTTTATGAAACAGAAGCAGAAAATGGCTGACTTTGCGGAAAGCGAAAGAAGGAGACTGGAAATCGGCATTGAAATAGAAGAAAAAAAGGCAGCTTCCCTGAAAGGCGAGGGGAAGCACCGAACCAGGAACATAAGTGCGTGGAAGAGCCGTGAGAAAATGGTGGCGCGGCTCAGGGAGAAGCTGAATCAGAACAATCAAGGGTTCAGGGGCCAGGAGCATTTGTACGGCAAGGCGGCGCCGAGGGTCCAGTTCAAAAGCCTGTCCCACCTGAGCGCCGAAATAGCAAGGGCCGAAGGCCTTTGCAAAGCCTTCGCCGCCGCTGCGCCAATTTTCTCCGATGTTCATTTTCTGATCCGCGGGGGCGAGCGGATCGGCATCATCGGTCCGAATGGCTGCGGAAAGACGACGCTGATCAATATCCTGCTCGGCACGGATACGGATTACACGGGCTTTGCCAGGCTGGGGAGCTGGGTCCGCCATGCATATATGGGACAGCGGATCGAGTTTGAAGAGGAAACCCGGACCATGCTGGAGGAATTCATGAGCAGAAAGGAAATGGACGAACCGTTTGCCAGGAAAAAGCTGGCGGAGTTCCAGTTCTACGGGGAGGACGTCCATAAAAGGATTGAAGTCCTCAGCGGCGGTGAGCGGGTGAGGCTTCACCTGGCCTGTATCATGCTGATGGAGCCGGACTGCCTGATCATGGACGAACCGACCAACCATCTGGACGTTACCGCACGGAACGCCGTCATGGAGGCGATAACCGATTTCAAGGGCACCCTCCTGGCGGTTTCGCACGACCGGTACTTCCTGACCCAATGTGTGAACCGGATCCTTGAGTTCAAAGATGGAAAGCTGTTCTCCTATCGGGGCAATTATGAGGACTACAAGTTGAAAACCGGCGAGGGCGGGGCAGATAACGCACAGCCAGACGACGGCGCAAGCGGGAACAGGACGGCAGGGAGGCTGCCGCCGCGGAAGGCTGCCCGGCAAGCTTCCGGGGAGACTTCCGGTGAAAATCCGAAGGAGAAAATCAACCGGTCCGATCTGGAAAAGGAGATTTACTCGCTGGAAGAGGAAAAGGCCAAGCTGGAGGAGGGCTTTACGGGTGAAACACGGCCGGAAGGGTATATGCGGTACAACGAAGTGATCCAGCAGCTTCACAGCCTGTATGAAGCATGGGACGATTGCGCAGATTGAATGAACGGAGCAGCGCATGCCGGAATCCCGGAGTCTTGTAAAATTTAATAGATAGATTTGATAATTGATTTTCAATATGCTAATATGGATTTATGATTTATAGCTATAGAACCATCAGAAAAAGAATAGACGGTATGAGGCGGCTGCGGCAACGGTGTTCCAGTTTAGTGGATGTGTCTCATTCTGTCTCAAAATCCGATTGACCAAGACCCTGTGAAGGCGCTCCCTTCATGGGGTTTCTTTATTATAGCGCATACCGGGCGCCCATTTTACACGATCTAATTCGGAACAGGAGGATACAACCATGTTACTGGGCAATTCACTTTTAATCGACGAAAATACCGTTTTTCGCAGCCTCAAAAAGGACGGTCTCCATTTTGAACAAGTTTTCCGGGATATTCTCTCGTTTATCCAGGCTGACACGGACTGCTCCTACCGGATTTCGGTGGGCACCGATTCCCAGGTCGGCGCCCGGACGGTTTTTGTGTCCTGCATCCACATCCACCGGATCGGCAAGGGGGCCATCGGCTTTTTGCACAAATACGACCTGATCAGGCCGGTAACGAACCTGAGGGAAAAAATCTATCTGGAAACCTGTGCAAGCCTGCAACTGGCATACCTGTTCGACGACGAAAGGATGAGGCGCATCCGCCAGGCGGTCGGCTCCGGCGGCAACGGGAACAGCGTGGCCTTCGAATTCCATATCGACGTCGGAACCAGGGGAGAGACCAAGTGCCTGATCAATGAGATGGTGGGGATGGTGAAGGGGCTGGATTTCGTTCCGAAGATCAAACCGGAGAGTTATTGCGCAAGCTCTTTTGCAGATAAATATACCAAAGCGATGTAAAACAGTGCCATTTTAGGCTTGAAAATGCTGTAGAAACCTGTTAAGGTAAAAGAAAGAACAATCCGGCAATAATAGAAGGGAACAATAGAAATAGAAGCGGATTGAATGCGCAGTATGGTAGATGCTCCGGAAAGGATCGGAGCCTGATTGATATGATGTGTTTAGGATGGCAGGAGGGTTAAATTTTGGATGTAAAAAGCTATGAACTGAAAGTGGAGAAGCTGAAGGCAATTTCTCACCCGCACAGGCTGTGCATCATCAAAGGACTGATGGAGAACAGCTGCAATGTTTCGAAAATACAGGAATGCTTGAAGCTGCCGCAGTCCACCGTATCGCAGCATCTCTCGAAGCTCAGGTCCGCCGGAATCATCGAAGGAACCCGGAACGGGCTGGAGATTTGTTATAGCGTTGTGGATGAGGATGTCCGGCAGATCGTCACCTTGATTACAAAGGACATGAATGACATCCACATGAAATAGGATGGCGGAACCGCTGAAGACCGCCGAAGAAGGAATGCCGTAGATCCCCCTTTCGGGTTGATATACGGCATTTTTGCCGTTTAGGAATGACCGCTCCAGAACCGGAATTTATGATTCGGTCATTCCTTATGGTTTGGACAAAAATTTGTTTGGTACGAGAATACTGCGGAAGCCTGCGGCATAAAAATATCGTAGATGATATTTAGGGGTGGCCGTATGATTAAAAGAACCATATCTTTTATAACGATTATTATGGTCCTGCTGGGAGCGTTTTCCGGATGCGGGATTCTGGAAAAGATGGGGCTGCAGAAAAGCGCGGAGGAGGATCTTCTGCCGGTGAGCAGCATCGTGATCGGGGAGGACGAAGCCAGCAAACTGACGGACAAAACGCCGATCCGGCTTTATTTTGCCAATGCGGACAATACAAAGCTGAAGCTTGAAATAAGGTATATCGATACGGCGGAAGCCAAGAAGAGCACCAGCAATCTGGCTTCCATCATCATCAAGGAACTGATAAAGGGCCCGACGGACGAAACCGCGTTTAAGAGGACGATTCCCGCCGAGGCAAAGCTCCGGACGCCGGTAAGCATCAGCGAAAAGGTTGCCACCGTCGACATGTCGAAAGAGTTCAAGACAAAGCATCCGGGAGGCAAGGATGCCGAAAGGATGACCATTTACTCCATCGTAAACTCCCTGACGGAGCTGGAAGGGATCCAGAAGGTGAAATTTACGATAGCAGGCAAGGCGCAGAAGGAATACTTGGGCAACTTCAAATTCGACGCCCTGTTTCCCAGGAGCACGCCGCTGATCAGCAAGGAAGCGGCGGAAGCGGCGCCCAATGACGGCAGCGGCACCGGCACCGGCGCAGGCCAAAACAAAACACCAGGCGAAAAGGATAGCGCCGGGAGCGGGGAAACAAGCGGAGACACAAGGTCAACAGCGGGCCAGGGCGGCGATTCGCCGGACGGACTGGAAATACTGGAGTGAAATGCCGGCAAAAACGGCTGGATGCGATTGTTGAACAGGGTAACCACAAGGCTGCCCTGTTTTTTTTACAGGGAAGTATTGCTTAAATATGCAAGTAGTATATAATATAAAAGAATTTTCGATTTGGCGGGGCAAACCGTTTTAAGGCGACGTTTTCGGGGGAAATTTATTCTATGGGTCGGCTAAAACAGGATTTGTTTTAACGATCCCTATGGCAGCAGGGTTTGTTTTGCCGATATTATTTATAGATAGAAAAAAGAACCGGTGGGATGAAACGAATGTTTGCGGTCCTTTCGCAAGGGTCGCGGGAAAGGTGCGTGTTTTATGGATAAGAATGTGATTATTTCGTTAAAAGGCACGCAGTCAATGGAAGATCAGGACGTAGACATCATGGAGCTGGTCACCGAGGGGAAGTACTACAAACAGGACAACGCGTATTATGTTACCTACGACGAAAGCGAAGTGACCGGCATGAACGGCACGACGACGACCCTGAAGGTGATGGACGGGGTGGTCACGCTGATCCGGGTGGGTTCCGTCAACTCGCATTTTGTATTTCAGCAGGGGCAAAGACATGTTTCGTATTATGATACCGAGCACGGAGCCTTCACCATAAGCGTTCTGGCAAATGCCGTGAACGTCAAGATGGACGACAACGGAGGAGAGATCCGGGTCGGGTATCAGCTGGAGATCGATAACAACAAAACGGGCGAAAATGATTTTTTCATGTCGATAAGAGAGGCAGGACAGACGGATGACAAACATTATAGAAGACATAAGGGGACACGTCAGGAATATAGTTAAAAATGCACTGGCGGAAGTAGTTCGGAAAGGGGAGCTGCCTCAGGCGGAAATCAGCGAGATTACGATAGAGACCCCGAAAGAGAAGGAGCACGGCGAATTCTCCACCAATATTGCGATGCAGCTGGCCAGGCAGGTTCGGAAGGCTCCGGCCCAGACGGCGGCGATCCTGATCTCCGCTATGGATTTCTCGGGGACGCTGGTGGAAAAAGCAGAGTGCGCCGGTCCCGGCTTCATCAACTTTTACCTGAAACCCGAATGGCTCTATGAAGCGTTGAAAATCGTCACAAGGGAGCGGGAGGATTACGGCAGGATCAACATCGGCAACGGCCGGAAGGTCATGGTGGAGTTTGTCAGCGCAAACCCGACGGGACCGCTCCATATGGGCAACGCCAGGGGCGGGGCCCTGGGGGATTGCATTGCCAGCGTACTGCAGGCGGCCGGCTATGATGTGACAAGAGAGTTCTATGTAAATGACGCAGGAAACCAGATCGAGAAATTCGGCATTTCCCTGGAAGCCCGCTACATACAGCTGCTGAAGGGCGAGGACGCGGTGGAATTTCCGCAGGACGGCTACCAGGGCGAGGACATTATCGATCACATGAAGGACTATATAGCCAGGTATGGGGACAGCCTCCTGGACACCGAACCGGCGGAAAGGCGCAAGAAGCTGGTGGAGTATGCGCTGCCGAAGAATCTGGAACGGATCCGCTCGGGGCTGGAAGCCTACGGGATCAAGTACGACCTGTGGTTTTCGGAGCAGTCCCTGTATGACAGCGGGGAATTGCAGGAAACGCTGGATTATCTCCGCAGCAATGATCTGACGGTGGAAAAGGAAGGCGCCGAATGGTTCAGGGCAACCAAATTCGGCATAGAGAAGGACGAAGTCATTGTCCGGAACAACGGTTTGCCGACGTATTTCGCTTCGGATATCGCCTACCACCGGAACAAGTTTTTCAAGCGTGGCTACGACTGGGTCATCAATCTGCTGGGAGCGGACCACCACGGGCATGTTGCGCGGATGAAGGCGGCGGTGGAAGCCCTGGGGCTGGACCCGGGCAAGCTGGACATCGTCCTTTTCCAGTTGGTGCGGCTGTTTAAAAACGGGGAAGTGGCGAGGATGTCCAAAAGGACAGGCCGGGCCATTTCCCTTAACGACCTGCTGGAAGAGGTGGGCCGGGACGCCGCACGGTTTATTTTCAATACGAAGGCATCGGGAAGCCATCTGGACTTTGATCTGGACCTCGCGGTCAAGCAGTCCAATGAAAACCCCGTTTATTATGTGCAATATGCCCACGCCAGGATCTGCAGCATGCTGCGGCTTCTGGAGAGCGAGGGCGTGAAGGTGCCGGGAGCCGAAGAAGTGGATTTCGCCAGGCTTTCCGCGCCGGAAGAGCTGGAATTGATGAAAAAGCTGGCCGAATACCCGGATGAAATCCGGATATCCGCCCAGACGCTGGAACCCAGCAGGCTCACCCGGTATGTCACCGACGTGGCCTCCCTGTTCCACAGCTTCTACAACGCCTGCAGGGTCAAGGGCGAGGAAGCGGGGCTGATGACAGCAAGGCTGCTGCTGGTGGACGCTACAAGGATCGTGATCCGGAACGTGCTGGACATTTTGAGCATTACTGCCCCGGAGAAGATGTAATATAATGATTACAGCCCAAAAGCTAACTCAAGGGGTGAGCCGTTTCTTAAGGTCGTCAAGACATTCTCCACCACGGGAGGGTAATTTTTTCAAAAAATATTAAGTTTACTATAGACAATCAAAGAAGTTCAGAGTAGAATACAATATGTAGTTACATAATTACATATTATCTTAAGGAGTAAATATGCAGTTATATAATATGGTGATTAACAAGAACATACCGATACCGCTTTATTATCAGCTTAAAACCATATTATTGGAATATATAAAAGAACATCACCACGATTTTGATATCCCGATTCCCGCGGAAGTTGAAATAAGCAAACACTTCGCCATAAGCAGGCCTACTGTGCGCCAAGCTATTAACGAGCTTGTGGTTGAAGGGTATCTTTATAGGGTAAAGGCAAAGGGTACATTTGTATCCAAACCGAAGATAAATCAGGAGTTTCTTCTTATTTTGGACAGCTTCAACAATGAAATGCTGAAAAAAGGCATGAAACCGACGACGAGAGTGCTTTCCATGGACATTGAGGAAAGCGACGAAGAGGTGAGCAAGGCACTGAGACTGTCGCCCGGAAGCAAGGTTATTCATTTGAGCCGGCTGAGATTTGCCAATGATGAGCCGATCGTTTATGTTACGACCTATTTGCCGTATGAACTATGCAGATCATTATTGGGAAAGGATCTTGAGAAGAATTCTCTGTATGAAATGCTTGAAAATGAGTGCGGTTTGTGCGTAACCGAAACGGAAAGAAGCCTTGAATCCTGTCTGGCGGATAAGTTTGAAGCAGATTTGCTTCAAATAAAAAAGGGAGCTCCCATACAGTACTTTGAAAGCGTTGCTTATCTTTCCGACAGAACTCCGGTGGAGTATTCGCGTGCAAAATACAGGGGCGACAGAAATAAATTTGCTTTTGTAATGCGGAGGAAATAATTTTTTAGGTCATAATGTAAATACATTAAAACATTATTACCATATGACTTATATCATGATAGGGCAGTTAAAGTAGTGGTAATACGAATACTGTGGGAAGGTGAAAGAGTGTCAAAAAAAATTCTTATTACGGCAAAATCTTTTAGAGAGCATAAAAATGAAGTTTACCCTCTGATTTTCGCCAAAGGCTATGAGATTCTTGAGAATAGAACCGGCCGTACACTTACTGAAAATGAGATTATTGAACTGGCGGAAAAGGATGTAGTGGGCATCATAGTAGGTATTGATCCGCTATCCGGAAAGGTGATGGAGAAATGCAAGGATTTGAAAGCTATATCGAAATATGGCGTCGGTATGGATAATATTGATCTGGACAGGGCAAAAGCGCTGGGTATTTCTGTAAGAAATGCGGCAGGAACAAATAAGATCTCGGTTGCTGAGCTGGCTATTGCTCTCATGCTTTCGCTTTCCCGAAAGATACCTGAAACGACCGCCCGTGTTAAATCAGGTTCCTGGGACAGAAGCATTGGTATGGAAATGACAGGAAAGAAACTTGGGCTCGTCGGATGCGGACAGATCGGAAAAGAGGTGGCAAAAAGGGCGAAAGGCCTGATGATGGAGATAGCGGTATTTGATCCGTTTTTAGACGATGAATGCTTTATGGAAAGGTATAGTGTCTGCCGATATACGAATCTTAAGGCACTGTTTTCGGATTGTGACATTTTGTCGCTTCATATTCCGGCGATACCTGAGACAAAAAGTATTGTCAACAGGGAGAGCCTAAGCTGGATGAAGCCTACCGCCTTTTTGATAAACACTTCACGAGGGGAATTGGTAGATGAAGCCGCTTTGTATGAGGCTCTTTCGTTCGGAAAAATCGCAGGGGCTGCGCAGGATGTGTTTTCAGCTGAGCCTCCGGCGGCCGGTGAAAAGCTGCTGAAGCTTGACAATTTTATTCTGACATCGCATATAGGCGCGTACACAAGAGAAGCGATAATAAACATGGCCATGGTATCCACCTGCAATCTTCTTGAGATGATTGAAAAAAATGATTGACACAAGAGACAGAAGCGATTGTCCACGATGCATTGTTACCGTGAAGGGGATAATGGAGAATAATTCTCTTGGATTTTGTCAAAGCCATGAGCATCTTTTTATTGCCGAAGGGCAGCCGGCAAAGGTGAATCCTGCACTCAAGCTGGATGATTTCAACAAGACTCTGGAGGAACTGCGCTTTTACAAAAGAGCAGGGGGAATGAGCCTGGTTGATGCTCAGCCTGTAGGGTGCGGCAGGATGGCCGATTACCTCTATGCGGCTTCGGTAGAAAGCGGAATTAATATCATTGCATCGACAGGGTTTCAAAAACTGATATTTTACCCGGAAAACCATTGGATATATACCTTCAGTGAAGAACAGCTGGCCGATATTTTCATTGCCGAATTGACCGCCGGTATGTATGTAAATGCGGATAACGGGATTCCCAAGCAAACGATAGGATCATTGGCAGGCGTTATTAAAACGGCTTCGGACAAAGATGGCATCACGGGGAAATACAAGACGCTTTTTGCAGCGGCAGCCAAGGCTTCTGTTTCAACCGGGACACCTGTTATCAGCCACACAGAAATGGGAACCGGCGGATTGGAACAGGCTGAATTGTTCCTGAGTAGCGGTATTCCGGCCGATTCGATCATCCTATGCCATCTCGACCGGAATCTTGGGAAGAGAGAACAATGCACAAGTGTGGCTGAGAAGGGTGTCTTTTTAGAATTCGATACCATCGGAAGGGATAAATACCATTCGGATGAGGATGAAATGAGGTTTCTGGCGGAAATGGTTTCAAAAGGCTTCGAAGACAGAATTCTCCTGGGGCTGGACACGACACGGGACCGTTTTAAAAGCTATGGCGGGGGTCTCGGACTTGATTTTCTCATGCAGAGCTTTCTGCCTCGCCTGAGGCAATATGGCTTGGGAGAAGAAACGATTGAAAAGTTTATGATAAAAAATCCGGCAAAGGCTTTTTCAAAGTATGGAATAAAAAACCAGTGACGTTTTGTAACGATTGAGACATCCATTATATAACAGATATATAACAGAAGCAGGAGTGACTTTCATGAATTTACCGGAAAAAGCAGTACGGCCCACAATGTATTTTATTGGCGTAACAACTGCGGAATCTTCGATTATGAAACTTTTTCCCCTTTGGACAAAGGCCCTGAGTTTAGGAGACGCAGTAATCAAGGGGATTGATGTTGAAATACATGCTAAGCCCGAAACATACAGGCAGATCGTCGAGTTTATTAAAAATGATGAATTATCCATGGGAGCCCTTGTCACCACACACAAGATAGACCTTTATGAAGCGGCCAAGGATCAATTCGAATATCTGGATCCCTACGCCCGCATGTTCGGAGAGCTTTCTTCGATATCAAAGAAGAACGGAAAGCTCGAGGGATATGCAAAGGACCCAATTTCCAGCGGACTTTCAATGGAAGCATTTATTCCTCCCGATTACTGGAAAGAGCATGGAGGCGAAGTATTCGTACTAGGAGCCGGGGGAAGTGCAATCGCCATTATCTCCCATCTCTTCGACAAGATAAGAGCTGGAGCTAACATTCCTTCCGGACTGGTCATATGCAATAGAAGTCTCCCCAGACTGGAAAAGATAAAAAGGATGGCCGAAACGATAAATCCCGACGTACCGAAGGATTTTGTCCTTGCGCCGGAGCCGGGTATCAGCGATGAAGTACTTAGAAAGTTAAAGCCGTATTCCGTGATAGTAAATGCAACAGGGCTCGGAAAAGACAGACCGGGTTCCCCATTGTCCGATTCCTGCGAATTCCCGGAGAACAGTATTATTTGGGAATTGAACTACAGGGGAAAACTCGATTTTATGCATCAGGCTTTAAAGCAAAAAGAAGCGAAAAAGCTGCAGGTCGAGGACGGATGGTTCTATTTTATACATGGATGGACGCAGGTCATTGCCGAGGTTTTTCATATCGATATCACGGGGGAAAGATTTGACGAGTGCAAAACGATTGCCTATGAATTAAGAAAGAAAGGGCAAAGTATTTAGGAGGCTATAAAATGATCAGCAGCAGGAAAATCAAAACAAATCCATTCAGCATACGATTCGACTTCGAAAGTGGTTTGTCCGATTCTGAAAAAACGACTTGCAGGCATCTTTCTGAGATGAGGGATATGTATGCAAATAAGGCGGCATATGAAAAGAGCGTAGAAGAGGGGGATAAGCTGGTATATGAATTCTACGAACTGAAACTTCAAAATACTTCAGAGAATCTCTTGTTTGGCACCAGTATTCTTTATCCCGGAAAAGTGGGAAACGAGTATTTTATGACAAAAGGGCATTTTCATGCAATTCTTGATACCGCGGAAGTATACTACTGCCTTAGCGGGAATGGCCGCATGCTTATGGAAAACCCGGAGGGCGAATGGGATATAAAGGATCTGGCGCGTGGAAGGGCGGTATATGTTCCAGGGAGATATGCGCATAGAAGTATCAATATTGGAAATGAGCCGTTGGTGACCTTTTTTGTTTTCAGAGCAGATGCGGGCCACGATTATGGCACGATAGAAACGAAAGGATTCAGAAAACTGGTCATAGAGAACAGCGGAAATGTCGAAATCGTTGACAATCCAAACTGGAAATAGCTTAAACATTATTTGAAGCGGGAGAGGACAGATATGAGACATACTTCGGGATGGTCACTAAAAATTGCGGATACAATTATAGCGAGGTTTCAGGATCCGCTTGATTATCCTTACAATTCGTGGAGCTATCCGCATGGATTCATGCTATGGGGCATGATAAAAATGTGGGAATATTCAGGCATTCAAAAATATTGCGATTATGCGATGCTTTTTGCCGAAAGAAGCGTAGACCAGGATGGTAATATAACGAGATACAGAGGAAACAGCCTGGACGACATAATGGCCGCTTCGGTTATCGCTTGGGCATATGATAGGACGCATCTGGAGAAATACCGGAAGGCCTGCGATACGGTAAGGAAAACATTCGATTCTTACCCGCGGATGGCCGGAGGCGAATTTTGGCATGCCGACTGGGCTCCGAACGAAATGTGGGTGGACGGTCTTTTTATGGGACAGATGTTTCTGACAAAGTACGCTCAATATATTGGCGACAGCAAGTATTGCTTCGACGAGGGGGCCAGACAGCTGATGATGGTTTACAACCATTGCAGTAAGGGGGATACGGGACTGCTGCTGCATGCTTGGAGTGAAAATGGGCAGCCCGCCTGGGCGGACCCTGAAACGGGCTGCTCACCCGAGGTGTGGAGCGAAGGGCTCGGGTGGTATGCGATGATGCTGGTGGAGTTTCTGGAGATCATGCCGAAGGATCATATTCACAGAGACAGGATCATCTGGCAACTCGAGAAATTGCTGAATAGCTTAAAAAGCACGCAGGGTGCCCAAACGGGGCTATGGTATCAGGTGGTCGACAAAGGGGATCTGAAGGATAACTGGCAGGATTCTTCCGGGAGCTCTATGTTTGTATACACGGTGCGGAAGGCCATTGAGCTCGGGCTTGCAGATGAGGAAATCTACGGCCCTGTAGCCGACAGGGGGTACGAAGGAATCATTACCAAAGCCGTAATAAACAGCGAGGGGTTTGTCGACATCAATGATGCCTGCGACGGATTAGGCGTTCAAAACAATTATGATGCGTATATCAAATTTGAGAAAACAATCAATGCAAAAGAGGCTGTGGCAGCATTTCTATGGGCAACCGGCATTATGGAGAAATAGTTATTGTCAAAGGGGGGCTGATCGCTGTGATTCAATTTGGTTTACGGGCACACGATTTTGGAAGGGCGTCTGCGGAGGAATTGGCTGCCAAAATATCGGAAAAAGGTTTCACGAACATACAGTTGACCGTTGAAGAAGCAATTGCAGGAATGGAAGATACGTTTGGGAAACTGAGCCCCGGATTAGCACGGTTTATTGGCGATGCTTTCCATAGAAAGAGCATACAAATCGGCGTGCTAAGCTGCTATATAAATCCTGTCGATCCGGATAAGGAAGCGAGAAGAAAGCAGATCAACCATTTTAAGGAATATGTCCGGTATGCCCGGGATTTTGGCTGCAGCATCGTCGCGACGGAAACCGGTTCGGTTAACAGGGACTTTTCCTTCCATCCTGAAAACCACGGTACGGAGGCCTTTAAGACATTTATCGGGAGTTTGGAAGAAATGGTCGCGGAAGCGGAGAAATTCGGCGTGCTCGTGGGGATTGAAGGCGTTGCGGCATTTGTCGTAAACTCTCCTGAGACGATCCGAAAAATGCTGGATACGGTTAAATCCAACCATCTGCAGATCATATTTGACCCCGTAAATTTATTGACGGTAGAGCATTATAGCGAATGCGATAAAATGATAGAGAAGTCTTTTGATCTTTTCGGCGATAGGATAGCGGCTTTTCATGCCAAGGACTTCATCGTTGAGAGCAATATGCTGAAGCCGGTTCAAATTGGACGGGGAATGATGAACTACCAGCGTATAATCAGACTTTTGGAAAAATATAAGCCTTATATTAATTTTATTATGGAAGATGTGGACATCCATGTTGTAGATAGCAACCTGAACTATCTGAGAAGTTGTTTATGACGATTTGATTTCATAATGATATCGGTAATGAAAGATACTTTAATTGATATGGACCGCAAAAACGGTTTCATATAAATAAAAACTATGGGAGGATAAATATGTTGAGGAAAAATGTATTTGCAGTCATGCTGGTTATGATCATGCTGGTGAGTATACTTGCAGCATGCGGAGGATCGGCGCAGCCCCCTGCAGGCGAAGGCTCATCCGTCGATGCGGCCGGCGGCACAGCGGCGGATAAGACGACCCTGGAGCCTGCGAAAAAAACAACGGTATCGTGGAGTACGTGGGGAAATGCCGGCGAATTGGAACGGTATTACAGTTTAAACAAGGCGTTCATGGAGAAATATCCCAACATTACTATTGACTTTCAGCCCATACCCAATGACGGCTATGATCAAAAAATGCTCTCTTTGGTTGCAAGCAACAGCGAACCGGACATCTACTATAATGAGACATCTTTTTATGATCTTGCCAAAGAAGGCAAGCTTGAGGCATTAGACAGCTATCTGGCAAAAGACGCTTCTATAAAAGCGGAAGATTTCTACCCGAACCTTATCGAATGGTGCAAATATGACGGAAAAACATATGGACTGCCATGTGACAGCGCGCCGATGAGCCTTTACTATAACAAGGATTTGTTCAAAAAATTGTCCATACCCGATCCGAACGATCTGGAAGCTCAAGGCCAGTGGGATATCAACGCGTTCAAGAGCGCGTGCGAGAAACTGGTGGCGGAGGGCTATAAAGGAATGGTTCTTAACAACTGGTATGCAATCGCTTTGGATTGGTACGGCTCCAGCGGCTGGAAGATTTATTCCGACGACGGGAAAAAATCCGTAGTAAACTCTCCGGAAGGCAAAGAAATATTCAAATTTATGCAGGACATGGTTAAGAAGGATATCGTAACATATAAGAGTTCGTCTTCCGGTTCCATAGACGAAGCACAGCTGTTTATGGCGGGCAAATCAGGATTTGTTGAAGCAGGCAGATGGTATGTTCCAGTGTTTAAGGACATAACAAGCTTTGAATTTGATATATGTCCGATTCCCAAAGGGCTGAACGGCGGCAGGGTAATAGGGGTTCCATCGGTCCCTGTGGTCATGAGCGCAAATGCGAAGGACAAGGAGGCAGCATGGACATTCTTCTCGTATTTCGAGGGAATAGATGGACAGACATTCCGGCTTAAGGATATGGGGAACTGCATACCGTCCATAAATCTTCCCGGTTTGGATGAGGCTACGTTTTTGGCAGACAAGCTGCCCGAACACAAGGACGTATGGACAAAGGGCCGCGTAGAGGGTATTCGCCAGTATCCCAATGATATCCTTTATAAGAAATGTACTACATTGTATACCGATGCGATCGATAAAATATTGCTGGGTGCCGATATAGATTCCACGCTTGCAAAACTGCAGACCGACATGGATGCGGAATTGAGCCGGCAGTAAAAGTAGCAATAAGTGGGTGGAGATCAGATAGATCTGTAATCGGATCTATCTGATCTCTCCATTAACAGGTATTCTGCTAAATCTCGGCGAATGAAGGGATGGTACAATGAAATCCAAGAGTAAAGAGGCAATGTGGGGTTACATTTTTATCGCGCCGCAGGTGCTGGGGGTGCTTTTTTTCTCGGCCACCATGATCTGTTGCGTATTCTATTTAAGCCTCACCGAATGGAATGCAATATCGGCGCCAAAGTTTATTGGCATAAAAAATTATTTAACGGAATTTCATGATGAAAACTTTTTTATGGCAATCATCAATACGATAAAGTACTCTCTTATTTATATTCCGTTCAACATCATTATCGGGCTGCTGGCCGCAATTGCAATTAACGATATCAAGGGAAAATCGTTCTTCAGGATGGCGTTTTTTATGCCGGCCATCACAGGCACCATTGCCATATCCGTAGTATGGCTATGGCTGTATGACAGCGACTTCGGCTTAATCAATTTGTTCTTGAAAATGATAGGAATAACGGGTCCTAACTGGCTCAATAATCCGGGGCTGGTGATGGTCTCCCTGGGCATTATGGCGGTTTGGCTCAATTTTGGCTATAATATGGTAATTTATATTGCCGGTATCCAGGCCATTCCGAGTTCCTACTACGAGGCAGCCAATATAGACGGGGCAAATGGCGTGCAGAATTTCTTGCATATTACTCTCCCGCTGTTAACACCCACATTGTTTTTTACAGTTATAATGACGACTATTGCCAGCTTCAAAGTATTTGACCAGATATTCATCATGACGAACGGCGGGCCGGCGAAAGCCAGCTGGGTATACATCCTGCATATTTATAATACCGGCTTTGTACAGTTCCGATTTGGAGAAAGCTGCGCCGCTTCGGTAATGTTTTTTATCGTTATGGTTGCACTCACGATTTTCCAATTTGTACAGTCAAAAAGGTGGGTGAGCTATGAAAACTAAAACGGTATTTAATAATGCAAAACGGACTTTGCTGTATGTTATACTGGTGATATCAAGCATTATTATGATATTTCCGTTTCTATGGATGCTGTCCACGTCATTTAAAACATCCGCAGGTGTTTTTAGCTATCCCCCTCAGTTTATTCCGGAGCCCTTTCATTTTGCCAATTATAAGAAAATATGGACTTTGGTGCCGTTTGCGCTTGGCTTTCTGAATTCCTTCAAGGTTACGTTTTCGGTAGTGTTTTTACAGCTGTTTACAGCTTCTCTTGCAGCTTACGCCTTTTCGAAGCTGAAATTCCGCGGAAGGGAAAAAATATTTATTTGTATCATTGCAACCATGATGATTCCCGAGCAGGTTACCATGATTCCTCTTTTCCTGATGTTCAAGCAGCTGAATTTGCTTGATTCCCTTGCCGCAATCATCCTGCCCTTTGCATTCAATTTCCCCTTCGGTGTTTTTCTGCTGAGGCAGTTTGTTGCCAAAATACCGGATGAATTGACGGAAGCCGCACATATAGATGGAGCAAACGTGCCGATTATTTATGCTGTCATTATTTTGCCCATGTGCAAGTCTGCGATTTCGGCCCTGGCGGTATTTTCCTTTCTCGGAAGCTGGAACAATTTTCTTTACCCGTTGCTCTTCCTGAATACCAGGGAAAAATTCACTCTTCAACTCATGGTGTCAACGCTAAAGGGGCACTTTTACACGGATTGGTCGTTGCTTATGACAGGTTCGGCAATTTCTATTTTACCTGTACTGATTGTATACCTCATTTGTCAGAAGCAAATAATAGAAGGCATTGCTATTACCGGTTTGAAGGGGTAGCATAAGGATAAAACGATGTTGAAAGGCGGGGTTGTATGCAAAAACCTGAATTATTTTCTTTGTTGCCCGATTACGTATGTACTCCGGATGGAATGGCCATTGATTCGAAAGGGAATCTGATTCTCGCATGCCCGAATTATGCGGATCCTTCGAAACCCGGATGCCTTTTGAAAATTGGCAGACATAAAAACATCAAAAAATGGTGCGATGTACCTGTTCAAAACGAAACCGGGCACGCATTCCCCATGGGTATCGCATTTGGCCCGGATGAGGACCTTTATGTCTGTGATAATCAAGGCTGGTCGGGAGCGCCTGAGCTCCAATTCAAAGGACGCATACTGAGACTGCGGATAAAGAACGACACAGTAGTCAAAACCACGGTCGTTGCCTGCAATATGGAGCATCCCAACGGGATACGCATCCATGGAGGGTACGCGTATGTGACGCAGAGCATGCTTTCGAAGGTCCGGGATCCTTCGGGACTGCTGCTAAGCTGTGTTTACAGATTCGGCCTCGACGACGAGAACATACAGGTAACGAATACGCTTAAAGACAAAAATATATTGACCACCTTTATTACATTCAATAAAGATTGCCAGTACGGAGCGGACGGGATAGAATTTGACAGGATGGGCAATTTGTACGTCGGTAATTTCGGAGACGGCGCCGTTCATAAAATCACGTTCGGCAGCGACGGCGCGGTACTCGAGAATAAGGTATGGGCCAAAAATCCGGAGCAGCTTTCCTCGACCGACGGCATGATTATGGATGCGGAGGGAAACCTGTATATAGCGGATTTCTGCGCAAATGCCGTTGCAAGAGTTGCCCCGGATGGGGAGATCGTCCGTATTGCGCAGAGTCCTGATACGGACGGCTTTAACGGCGAGCTTGATCAACCCGGGGAACCTGTTATCTGGAGGGGAAAGCTGGTAGTATCCTGCTTTGACCTTGTAACCGGGCCGGGTAAAGTTAATACAGGGCATGAAGTGCCTGCAACCATGTCGGAACTGGAGCTGGTCTATCCCTGACGGCAGTGGTGAAAATGAAAGAACGATAACGGACAAAGGGGATGTAGAATGATGAAGGCTTTTGTTGTTGACGGTGAGGGAAAGCTGAACATAAGGGAATTACCCATGCCTGAATACGGCGAATATCAGATGCTGGTAAAAATGATCAGCTGCGGCGTTTGCAACGGTACCGATACCAAGCTGATTCACAGGAGTTTCAAGGGCTTTGACACCTATCCGGCTGTATTAGGGCACGAAGGGGTTGGCAGAGTCGTCGAGGCGGGCGCAAAAGTAAAGAATTTCAAACCCGGGGATGTCGTGCTTCTTCCATTTTTGTATGAGAGGACAGGCGGCGCATATCCGGCTTGGGGAGCATTTTCCGAATATGCCGTAACCGGAGACTGGAAGGCGATGGAGGAAGATGGGAAAGGGCCTGGGACCGCTGATTTTTCGGAGGGCTATTATGCTCAGCAAAAGGTGCCGGCTGAAATCGATCCTGTAAACGCTGCAATGATTATCACTTTCCGGGAAGTGCTTAGCGCGACAAAGCGATTCGGATTCACGGCAAACAGTAGCCTGGTGGTTTTCGGAGCGGGTCCTGTGGGCATGTGCTTTATTAAATTTGCCAAGCTGCTCGGAATGGGGCCTGTCATCGTTTTCGACATAGTGGATGAAAAGCTTGCGGAGGCAGCTTCCATGGGAGCGGATTATGTTTTCAACAGTACAGAAGCGGTTGTAAAACAGGAAGTATATAAAATTTGTCCGGAAGGTGCGGATTTTATTGTGGATGCCGTTGGCATCAACCAATTGGTCAACCAGTCAATGGAACTGGTCAAGTACAACGGGAAAATATGCTGCTACGGCATTTCTCCCAAGCTTGGAATGGATCTGGACTGGAGCCGGGCTCCCTACAACTGGACGCTGCAATTTGTACAGTGGCCGTCCAAAAAGGAAGAAGCGGAGGCTCATATGCAGATCATTAACTGGATAAAAATGGACGTGCTCAGGCTGGAAGATTTTATTTCGGATGTCCTTCCATTCGACCATATCCTTGAGGCCTTTGATATGGTGGAACAGCGCAAAGCTAAAAAGAAAATTGTTATTCAATTTTAAAGGGCAATCATTCCGATCGCTTATATTAAAGCCAATATAATAGTGGAAAGGAGGGCCGCCTTGTTATGTACATTTTGGCGCATGACCTTGGCACCAGCGGAAACAAGGCTACACTCTACAATCTGGAGGGGATGCTCAGTTCCAGCGTCGTATATGAATATCGGACATTCTATCCGAAAAACGGCTGGGTAGAGCAAGACCCCGACGACTGGTGGACGGCCGTTTGTGTTACCAGCAGGGAGCTTCTGGAGAAGGCTGGAGTCGACGGGAAGGAGATAGCCTGTATCACATTCAGCGCGCAAATGATGGGATGCCTTCCGGTAAACAAGGAAGGACATCCGCTGAGAAGATCGATCATATGGGCCGATATGCGAGCTGTAAGGCAGGTGGAATTTATTGAAACGGTACTCGGCATGGAAACGGTATATGGGATTACCGGCCATCGTATCAGTTCCTCCTATTCCGCCGCTAAAATCTTATGGTTGCGGGAAAACGAGCCCGAGGTTTTTCGAAAAACATATAAAATCCTGCAGGCGAAAGACTATATTATATATAAGCTGACCGGCGCTTTTGTCACCGACTACAGCGACGCGTCGGGAACGAATCTGTTTGATCTTGTGCAAAAGAATTGGTCGGAAGAAATATTGAACGCAATCAGGCTAAGCAGGGATATCCTTCCCGATCCACATCCTTCTACCGATGTCGCAGGCAGGATTACGAGAGAAGCGGCGGAACAGACGGGACTACCGGAAGGGCTTCCCGTAGTAATCGGAGGAGGGGACGGAAGTTGCGCCGCTGTGGGAGCGGGGGTGGTGGAGAATGGAAAAACGTATAATGTCATCGGTTCATCCTCGTGGATCGGTCTGGCTTCCAAAGAACCTGTATTCGACCCGGAGATGAGGACATTCAACTGGGTGCATCTGGACCCCGGTCTTTATTCGCCATGCGGGACAATGCAAACGGCGGGCTATGCGGTAAATTGGCTGAAGAACACACTATGCGGTCTTGATGTCGTGAAGGCGGCAAATATGAATATCAGCCCGTATAAGTTGATCGACGAGGAGATCGAAACGTCCCCGCCGGGTGCAAATAATGTCCTGTTTCTTCCATATTTGCTTGGAGAGCGAAGTCCGCGCTGGAACCCTGACGCGACAGGGGCTTTTCTTGGCCTCAAGATGACAAACAATCATGCGGACGTGTGCAGAGCCGTGCTGGAGGGCGTTGCATTTAACCTTAAGGCGATTATTAAGATTTTTGAAACGTTTGTGCCAATAGACAAAATCATTGTGATTGGCGGAGGCGCCAAAGGAAAGGTGTGGACGCAGATTCTCGCGGATATCTGGCAGAAACCCGTTCTTGCGCCCCGGTACTTGGAGGAGGCTACTTCTATGGGGGCGGCGATTTGCGGCGGCGTCGGCATCGGGGCTTTCTCCGATTTCAAGGTAGTCGAAAAATTCAACAGGGTAGTTTCTGAAATCAAACCGCGGGAGCAATGCCGGGAGACTTATGAAAGGCTCTACGCGGCATTCAACAAAGCATATGAGGCGTTACTGCCGCTGTACGGCGGGCTGTAGGGAAGGAAAGAGACTGCGGACGGAGGGGAAACAGCAGTGACAGGCCGGGTATTTTTATGGACGTATCCGGAAAGGCAGAAATAAAGGGAGAAAGGAACAAAACTTTGAAAAAAATACGATTTGGAATTATCTCTACAGGCGATATAACTCATGCATTCATCAGGGCATGCAGTGAGGTGGAAGGAGTGGAGGTGGTTGCCATAGCATCCCGCGATTCGGCCAAAGCAGAGCGAATGCAAAAGGAATACGGAATTGAGCGGGCCTATGGAAGCTACCGGGAACTATATAATGATGGCGGGGTGGATGCGGTTTATATTGCTACCCCGCATAATATTCACAAGCAGAATTGTTTGGACGCAATCCGGGCGGGAAAGCATGTCCTGTGCGAAAAGTCGCTCACGCTGAATAAGGAGGACTCCCTGGAGATTTTTGAAGCGGCGGAGGAAAAAGACATATTTGTTATGGAGGCCGTTTGGACAAGGTTCCTTCCGACTACGGCAAAAGCCAGGGAATGGGTCGAAGAGGGCAGAATCGGCAGGATCGTCTATATGGATGCTTCTTCCACATTTTTGACAAATGAAAATGACAGGGGGGGACGATTGCTGAGAAAGGATACTGCGGGAGGGGCGCTCTATGAATTGGGGATTTATGACTTTTACATGACGCAATATTTTAACCGTTCGGAAATAATCGAATGTCAGACAATAACAAAAACTCTTGACTCCGGTGTAGACGGTTTTGATCTGATCTCCCTGAAACTTGCGGACGGGACCCTTCTTTCTTTCCGCTGTTCCATTACCTGCAGGACGGAGAATTATATCTGCCTATATGGGGAAAAGGGCTTTATTTTGATGACACCACAGGCATATTGCCCGGAAAAGGTTCGGCTTTTCAGCCGGGAAGGGCTTGATAATAGCCAGCCGGCGGTACTTTTGGAGGAATTCGGCATGCCCATTGAGAACGGACTGAAATATGAAATAGAACACTTCAAAAATGTATTGGAAGAAGGCGGACGAGATAGCGATATCATACCTCATGCGGATACGTTGAAATGCGGGGAGTTTTATGCACTGCTCAGACAAAAGTGGAACAATGTCTGAACCCCAACGACGTCTCCGATACCCCGCGCAAAATTTTTAAATGCCGAGATATTCCCTTATAATATCCAGGGTTCGAAAAGCCGATATATATTGCAGACCAATGCTCTGCAAGCTTCGGCTTTTTCTTTTGGCGGGGCGTATTAAGGAATCGGGAAGGAAGCTGAATTTGAAGACATCTGCCGGTATCATGGAAAAAATAAAAAGAACAGTTCTTCTTTTGTTTATTTTATTGTTCGCCATACAAATCCCTTTGCCCGGGGCATTTGCCGCGGAAGCTCCGGAAATGGCATACAGCGGCGATACGGCCGCGGCGGCGGTGCTTGGGAATCTGAGCTATGCCGATATTGCCGGCGGAAATAGCTGGTCGAAGGAAGCGATTTACGAAACCGGCGCCCTCGGCATTGTAAAAGGCGGGACCTCCAAGCAGTTCGGCCGGACCGCGGCCGTCACGAAGCAGGAAGCGCTGGCGATCGCCTACCGGGCCGCAGGACGCGAAGCGGAAGCCCAGCAGTTGGGTGTTACGCTGAACAATGCACGGGCGGCGGCAAACAAAAAAACGGACCCGCTGGCCGTCCTGTATGACGGCTTTCTCCAGTTGGCGGCCAACGACGGCCTGATCACGGCGCAGAACCTTGCCGACGCCTTCAATACCGACCAGACGACGCTGACGGCGGACAGCTTTCACAGAAACGCTTCCGCCCAGCGACAGGAAATGGCCTACTGGCTTGCGAGGACCCTGGCGATCAATCCCGTCGGACAGCAGCAGGAACTGCTGAACTATTCCGACTGGCGCAGTGTGGACCCGGACAAGCTCCAGTACCTGGAGGCGGCATTGCAGCAGGGCATCCTGAACGGCAGCGGCGGCCGCCTCAATCCGAAGCAGTCCGTTACCAGGGAGCAGGCGGCGCAGATTGTAAAGAATGCGGAAACAGCGGTTCTCACCGCGCTCAAATACGTCAAAAATGCCGGAACGGTGGAGACAGTCGCCGCAACGAAGGATTATACGGGGAATATTGCCGTGAACGGCCGGAATATCACCGTCCGGGGCGCGGACGGCAAGCTGGCGTCCATCGTGACTGCCGTTCCGGCCGGTTCCGCGGCGGGGGGCAAGAATGAGACTGCCGGAACGACGCTGGCCTCTATCCAGAAAGAACTGGTCGTATACAAAGACGGCGCCCTCGGCAACAGCAGCCTCCTGAAAAAAGGAGACAGGCTCCAGTACATAACCGACAGCTCCAAGGTAGTCAAATACGTAAATGTTGTTTCCAACGTAAATGAGGCACGGTATATAGCGGCCCAGATCAATAGTGTGGATAAGACGAATCTGCTGATGAACATCACTCAGTTGTTTACCCTGGATTACCCGGACGTGAAGAGCATTACCGGCAGCATTTCCTTCTCAAATGCACAGAATGAAAAAACGTCGTACCGGATCGCAGCCGGAGCGGATGTTTCCGTAAATGGGTCCAGGACGACCCTCCAGGCGGTTACCGAAGATGCGACGGCGATTCTTACCATAGACGGCAACAATATCATCAAGGCCATCCAGTGTGTGGATTTCGGCATAAATTCGGAATCCAGGAATATTGTAAGGGGCATTGTGGAGGAAAACAATCCGGCCCTGGGCTATATCACGCTGTACAATGAGGACGGTTCGGGCACCGGCAGCAGCAAGGCCGCGTTACTGCGGACCTACAACTACGTAGACCTGGGCAGGACAGAGGTGTACCGGAATCACAAGGCGACGGATGCCGCTGCCATACGGACCGGCGATACCGCCTATATCAAGCTGGACAGCGAGGGCGACGTTGCGTCCGTCAGTGCCATCGACAATTATACCGTCCGGTACGGCCGGATTATTTCCAAAATGCCTTCGGAAATTGCAGTGAAATACGATGACGGCACGGAACAGATCCTTGCGACGGACAGCAAGCTCATCGTTATACAGGACAAGCTTCTTACGGGCTTGAAGGGCCTGAAGGACGGAGACCGGGTAAGGCTGCTGCTGAATGACAACGGCAAGACCACGGAACTGAAGGAAATCACCATCGAGGGCGATGAGCATTACATCAGCAACATATACAAGGGTACGGTGAGCAAAATCAACGGCATGTCGGACAAGCTGACCGTCATGGGCCTGCAGGTGTTCAACAGGGGCAAATGGGAACGGACGGACCGCAAGGGCCTCACCACCATTCCGCTGGCGGACGGCTTCAAAATTTATTCGGGCGACACCGCGCTGGATACGGAAGAGGCTAATAAGCTGCTTGCTTCGAATGAGGCATACATAGCGGTCGAGAAGACCTACGGCGGAGAGGAGAAAGCTGTGCTGCTGTCCTACAGGAACAGCTCCGACACGGTGGTTCCGACCTACAGCGACAGCATTGCCGGTGCGGTTTCCGGTTCCGGCGGCTTCACCCTTTCCAGGGAAAACAGGAAAGTTGCCTATTCCACCGGCAGCATCGTCGTAAAATACGGCAGGCTGGTTTCCGGAAACAGCCTTGCGGACAATGACGCGGCATATCTGGCGCTGGACAGGGATTACGCCTCCGGAGAATACAAGGCGGCCGTCGTCAAGGTGGACGAACCCCGGACGGTAAGCGGACTGGCCCTATACAGGGGCAGAATCAGCGGCATAAACGACAACAAGGATTTCACTATCGAATCCTTCTCGCAGCTGCAGGGAACGGACTGGAGCTACAGCAACACGCCGAAGACCTTCAACATCACCCTGGGCACAAGGGTGCTCAACAGCGACGGCGTAATGAATGTGCGCGATTTCAAGGGCTATGGGGAGGACAGCTTCCTGAAGGACGTGGTTTACATTGCCGCGGACGGGACGAATGCGGTGCTGGTGAGCACGGCTCCCTACGGAATCGCCAATGTCAGGGGGACGGTCTATGGGGCCGGAGAAAGCGACCTCAAGCTGCGCAGCGCCAAGAAATACAACGCAACCTCCTATTTGTGGGAGGACAGCTCCGATATAACGGTCAAATTGCTGGCCAACACGATTGTGATCAAGAACGGCGCCGTAGTCGGCACATCCGATCTGAAAAACGGCGACTCGGTCCGGGTCGTCAAGAAGGATACCACTGCCGCCGGCGACGGATACATTATATTTGTCGAATGAGAAAGCCCGTCGCGGGACCGGATTTGACGCCGGCCCGCGGGGCTGAGTCCTGGAGGACCTGAGTGATGAAAAAATTTACGCTGACCGTAATCCTTTTCATACTGACCCTGCTGCTTTTCCCGGCCGGGGCTTATGCCCGCGAAGGAATCTGCGGCTACGAAGGAGGCATTTCCTCCGGCGAGGTCTCGGGCAAGACCACCTACGATTACCAGGAGGTATCCTTTATCACCGGCAAGCCTGTTGTCTTCAAGGGATCGCTGATCATCAAGAAGCAGGTGCGGCAGGATAAGACGACCACCACCTATACCTACAGCCTCAAGAGCGGCGACAGCACGCTGACGCGGGTGCTGGCCTTCGACACGACGGCAACGAAAGCGGAGAACGGCCAGACCACAGAAATGGTAAGCTTCTCGAAAACGCCCACGGAGACGATCAAGATCGGCGGAGTCACTTATACGTTAAGGAAAGCAAACGGGTACGATTTCACCCGCTCCAATCTGATCGATGAAAAGCCCGCCGTGAATTACCATGCCGGCAGCATCTGGAGCAAAAAGGTCTATGTGATCGGAGGCCAGGAAGAGGATACCGTTACGGTCGAATGTACCGGAGATTTCTATGGATACGACCAGTACTGGGGAAATGCGGAAAGCCTTCTGCTGGACTATACCATAGAGGGCGATATCGGGAGCAAGAAGGACAGTTGGGGCGGCACGGCGTCGGTCGCCATTTCCTCCACCTCCGTCGAACAGCTGGAATACCAGGAAAACAAGCCGGATCAGATCAGCTTTTCCGGGAGCTTTGTCCAGAGCAGGGCCAATACCAGCGTGCTCGAATATACCTGCAAGCTGAACGAATTTGATTCAAAAGGCATTGCTACCGATAATATGCTGACCTACACGGACAGCCTCAAGCTGGAAACCTTTCCGGTCCAGAAACGGCTTCCCACCGTCGCGTCGGCCAGCTTCGCCGGCCACTGGGCGGAAAACGAGATCCGGCTGATGTTCGGCCTGGAGGTTTTCAAGGGCAGCGGCGCCAGCTTCAAGCCCGACCAGTACATGAGCAGGGCGGAATTCGCTGCGGCCATGATGCAGGTCGCAAGGGCGGTCCCGCCGGATCCGGCCCTTACCACGAGAACGACGGCCAGGACGACGACGAAAAAGGAGACGGTGGTATCGCCGTTTAACGACGTTTCCATAGACAATGCCTATTTCACCCAGATCAAAGGCGCATATGACAGGGGCCTGCTGAGCGGAAAAGGGTACAACCTTTTCGGACCCAACGATACCATCACCCGGGCCGATGCGGCGGTTGCCTTCATCCGGGCGCTGGGCTTCGAATCCCTTGCGCCGTCTCCGACAGCCGTGACGGGCTTCCGCGACAACGACCTCATACCCGCCCATGCCAGAAATGCAGCCTATGTGGCGAAAAAAATCGGCCTTTTGCAGGCCGACGCAAAGGGGAACATGAATCCCTCCAAAAAGCTGACCAAGGCGGAAGGCGCTTCTCTTTTCGAAACGCTGATCCAGTACCTGCAGGAGGGCATTAAGAAAGACTATATGGAACGGCTTGTAAACTATTAAGTTAAGCTGAATTAACAGGCGCTAAAAGCTTTAAACACATGAGCCATTCATAAAGTCAACCAGCATAACGAGTTAATTTGCCGGATGCTGGAAGCAGATGGAAAAAGTTTGGGGCAGTTGTCATAAAATACTTAATATGCTTGTCCCGTTATGGTAGAATTAAAACGAAACAATGGCTTTATACTTTACATCAGAAGGGGATAAACCAATGAAATCCAATTCTTTTAAAGCTCTTTTAAAGCGCTGCGTCTGCGGGGCTCTTATCATCCTGCTGTTGTCGGGACAGACTGCATTTGCCGCCGATGCGGCCAGCGACGCAAAAAACCAGGAATATCTGCAAGGCGTGATGGACCTGATCCGGGATAAATACAAGGGAGCGCAGACGGACGATCAACTGGTCCAGGGTGCGATTGAAGGAATGCTCGGGTCCCTGGATCCCTACACCACCTATTATACGCCTGAAGAGGCGAATACCTTCATGAGCTCGGTATCCGGCGTCTTCGGCGGCATCGGGGTCCAATTGGAGACAACGGGCGATTACGTGGTGGTGACAAAAGTGTTTTCCGCGTCCCCGGCGGAAAAGTCCGGCATCATCCAGGGCGACAAGCTGGTCGAAGCGGACGGCAAGAGTCTTGTCCAGGTTTCTCCGGACAAGGCGGCGCTGCTTATAAAGGGCAATCCGGGAACAAAGGTCCGCATCGGGGTGCTTCGGAATGGAAGCAGTTCCGTTCATTACTTTGATGTGACGAGGGAAATTATAAAAATAAACCCCATTACCTATGAAATCCGGAATGGAATCGGATATATCAAGCTCGAAACCTTTAACGAGAATTCCGAAGATTACCTGCTAAAGGCCCTGGCGGAAATGGACAACAGCAAGGTGACGAAAATCGTCCTGGACCTGCGGGACAATCCGGGGGGAGAAGTCGGGCAGGCGGTAGCGGTGGCGCAGAAGTTCGTTCCCAAGGGCCTGATCACGAAGCTGGATTACAAATCGGAAAGCTACCCGGATATCGAGTACAATTCCTACCTGGAGAAAGCAAAATACAAGCTGGCGGTACTGGTCAACGGAAACAGCGCGAGCGCGTCGGAAATCGTATCGGGCGCGATCCAGGATACGGGAGCCGGGAAGCTGGTGGGCACGAAGACCTTCGGAAAGGCGAAATTCCAGGGAATCCTGCCCATCTTGACGGAAGAGGCGTTTGCCAAGTACGCCCAGCAAACGGGAATCAAAACGGTGAATGCCTATGATCTGGGGAGCTATAATATCAATCCCTCCCAGGATGAAATCGTCGGGTATACGAAAATGACACTGGGACTGTATTATACGCCCAAGGGAAGAATGATCGACGGCGTGGGCCTGACGCCGGACATCAAGGTCGCCGATCCGAAGCCGGTCTCCGACATCAGCATCACCGGCATCCAGAAGCTCACCAAAACGACGAAGCCCGGGCTGAACGGGCAGGGGGGCGATGTCTACAACGCGGAGAAGATCCTGAAGATCCTGGGCTATAAGGTGGGCGACATCGACACGACGCTGGATTCCAAGACCTTCAACGCCATTATTGCGTACCAGAAGGCAAAGAAGCTGACCGCCAGCGGGATACTGGAGGCCAAGACGCAGGACGCCCTGAATGCCGAGCTTTTGAAACTGATTCTCAAGTACGATACCCAATATGCGGCGGCAGTGAAAGCCCTCCAATAAAAAAGAAAAAAGATTAATTTTATTGAATATATAGTATTGACACAATACACATACAAATATAAAATAATAAGGTGTTTTTTCTATAGCAAATTTTATTCCAAAAGGAGCTATAAAAAAAGAAACCATTTGGGCAATATAAGTGCAAAAAAAAAACGGGTTCTACCGTGAATTTTTTGCACTTTATTTTTTTGGAGGAGAAGATCATGTCGGCAAAGTACATATTTGTTACCGGCGGAGTCGTTTCGGGCCTTGGAAAAGGGATCACCGCGGCGTCGCTGGGAAGGCTGCTGAAAGCCAGGGGACTTCAGGTCACCATTCAGAAATTCGACCCGTACATCAATGTCGATCCGGGTACGATGAGTCCCTATCAGCACGGCGAGGTTTTCGTCACCGACGATGGAGCCGAGACAGACCTCGACCTGGGGCACTACGAAAGGTTTATCGACGAAAACCTGAACAAGAACAGCAACGTCACCACCGGAAAGGTATACTGGTCCATCATCAGCAAGGAGAGGAAAGGGGATTTTCTCGGAGGCACGGTTCAGGTCATACCGCACATAACAAACGAAATAATAGATCGAGTCTCAAGGGTAGGCAAATCGGACCACAATGACGTGGTTATCACCGAAATAGGCGGCACCGTCGGCGATATAGAGAGTCTACCCTTTCTTGAGGCCATTAGACAGGTTGGAACCTATATGGGCAGGGAAAACGTCATGTACATTCACGTCACCCTGGTTCCCTATCTCGGAAAATCGGGAGAGCTTAAAACAAAGCCCACCCAGCACAGCGTCAAGGAACTGAGAAGCATCGGTATTCAGCCGGATGTGATCGTATGCCGGACGGAGCGGCAGCTGTCCAAGGATATGAAGGATAAAATAGGTCTTTTCTGCAATATTCCGGGCAGTTCGGTCATTCAGAACCTGGACGCCGAGATCCTTTACGAAGTACCGCTCATGCTGGAGAAGGAAGGGCTGGCGGATATTGTCTGCAAGCGGCTTGGCCTGGAATGCCGGGAGCCCGACCTGGCCGAATGGCAGGCCATGGTGGAAAAGCAAAAGAATCTGCAGGAAAGCGTGACCATCGCGCTGGTCGGAAAATACATCGAGCTTCATGACGCCTACCTGAGTGTGGCCGAATCCCTCCGGCACGGCGGCATTGCAAACGGGGTCGATGTGAAAATCAAATGGGTCAATTCCGAGTTGCTGGACCGGGAGAACCTGGAGGAAGAGCTGGAGGAGGCCGACGGGATACTGGTGCCGGGCGGCTTCGGCGACAGGGGCATCGAGGGCAAGATTCTGGCGGCGCAGTACGCGAGGGAAAACAAGGTGCCCTTCTTCGGCATATGCCTGGGAATGCAGATGGCGGTGATCGAGTTCGCGCGGAACGTATGCGGAATGGAAAACGCCCACAGCTCCGAATTCAGCAAGACCACGGAATATCCGGTCATCGATCTGATGCCGGAGCAGAAGGACATCGACGAGATGGGCGGCACGATGCGCCTGGGCACCTATCCGTGCAAGGTCAGGGAAAGTTCCCTCGCCTTCAGGGCCTACCAGGACGAATTGATCTATGAACGCCACCGGCACAGATATGAATTCAACAATGAGTTCAGGGAGAAGATCGTCTCCGGCGGATTGAGCCTTACCGGCCTGTCGCCCAGCGAGCGGCTGGTGGAGATCGTTGAGCTGCGGGACCATCCCTGGTATGTCGGCGTGCAGTTCCATCCGGAGTTCAAATCCCGCCCCAACAGGGCGCATCCCCTGTTCCGCGATTTTATCAAAGCGTCCTACGAAAACAGATAGGACCTGCGTATGCGTAAATGAACGGTTTATAAACAGTGTAAAACAGCCATACAAAAGCAGCAATAACGCTATAAAAAAGCAGGGAAGAGACGGGCAGTTCATTTGCCCAAACCTCCCTGCTTTCGCTTTTTTAGCCGGGCCCTTCTTTCTCCCTACACTACGCCATCAGTCCGACAGTACGGCGTCCGGTACAGATCCTTTTTCTTCAGGCCGTTCTTCTTCCCCTCTGAGGACCAGCCCAGGTTTCCCATGAAAAAATAGAGCCTTCTCGGGAATTTCATGGAAACCAGAATATTGCTCCGCGGCTCATTGCCGCCTTCCGACAGATCCTGGAGCATAAGGCCGAAGGCGTCCTTTATGCGGGCCATGATTTTTTTCATAAAGGGCGCGTCTTTTGCCCCCTGCAGCATGCCTCCCCCGCCAATGAGCAGCGCAAAGCGGAAGCGGCAGCCTGTCTGTACGCTGAAGCGCTCTATCACGCCGGCAGCCTCCTCGTTGATCTCCGGCTCGGGAAAGCCGCAGTTTATCACGGCGTACACCCTTGCGGCGGAGACGTTTTCCTTCCGCTGTCCGCGGTAATCGGCATAGTCCTGCAGAAAGCGCATAAGCATCCCCGGCAGGCAGAAAAAGTACAGCGGAAAAATGAAAATCAGGGCGTCGGCGTCCAGCATCCGGGCGTAATCCTGTTCGGCCCGTTTATTCAGGAGGCTCTTACGGACATTTATGCGGTATACCTCCGCGCCGGCCGGTTCCATGACCTCCTTCCCCATCGCCGAGAGGTCGTCGGAGGCGGAGGATTCCGCCGCTTTCGGGCTGGCGCTTATAATAACGATTTTCTTTGCTGCTGCGCTCACAAGCTTCCCCCCATTCTCTTAAATTCAATTTTCCCAAGGGCTTCGGCCAATTCCGAATCGTTGTCACGCCAGATCAGTACATCGAGGTTGGAACGGTGCTTTTTGGTGATATCCGTAAACAGCCTTGCATCCTCCCCGGAAACCGAATCCCCGTAGCCGATTATGACTTGCTTCGGATAATCCGAGTAGCGGGGCGGGTGCATGGTAGAGCCGTCGGCCCTTGTTACAAAAAACGGCAGCATGTTCGGCAGCCAGCGATCGACGGCATTTTTGATATTGGCGCTGAACTGGCCGAATACCACAGGGGAAAGGAAAATCACCGCGTCGCTGTTCATCTCCTCCCGGTTGATCCCACCAATAGCGTCGTTGATCACACACTCGCCCGGTTTTTTGACCCAGCAGCCGAAGCAACCTATACAGAAAGCCAGGTCTTCCCTTCCTATTGCTGTTTCCTTCAGTTCATAGCCCTTGCCGGTAAAAAAGTCCCGCAGAAGCCGGTTGATCCGCTCATACGCCTCTGTCCGGCAATCCTTGTCGGAGATCATGAACACTTTCATTTGATTCCTCCAATGTTTACGTTGTAAACATCATCCTATCATGCAATGTTTACTTTGTCAACATTCTGTGGTATTATTGTTTCGACAAAAGCCAAAGGAGGACCGACATTGAATTCAGGTTATCATCACGGTGATTTAAGAGCGGAGCTGATCCGGGAGGGCCTGCTCATACTGGACCGGGAAGGCTGCGAAGGCCTGTCCCTGCGCAAGGTGGCCAAAGCCTGCGGCGTAAGCCAGACGGCGCCTTACCGTCATTTTAAGGACAAGAACGAGCTCATCCTGGCGATCGTCGAGCAGGCTATGCAGGCGTTCAACCAGAGCCTTGCCGACGCTGCCGGAAAGCACGGCGACCCGCGGCTCGGGCTCAAGGAAATGGGCGTGGCCTATGTCCGTTTTTTCGTTGAAAACCCCGAATACTTGCGCTTCCTGTTTTTCACCGACCCGGAGCTGAAAAAGGAGATAGAGCTGTGCGCCCAAGACGCGCACTTCGAGAGCGGACATCCCTTCGCCACCTTCTACGAGGCGGTGAAGCGCTACCGGGAGGCCTATCCCGACCGGGATGCCGGGCAGGACGAGCTTGTGCTCCTCTGCTGGGGCCTCGTCCACGGCATCGCCGCGCTGATCGCCAACAAGGCCATGCCTTACGGCGGCGATCCCATTGCCCTTGCCGAGAAAATACTCTGGGATGAAAAATTCTTGTAGCATTGACTTTACAGCTTTCAGGACCTGCCGCACACCGGCGTCTTTTGGGTTGAAACCCAAATCTTTTTTTCATTGTATATAGTTTACGGAAAGTATAAATTTTATCCAATTTGACAATACTAATTATTGAAATGGAAGCATAATGCTCCATGAAACCATAAATCAGCATGTATTAGTATTGCCAGGGGGATTTTCCAGATGAACGGATATTTTTCAACGATAAGGGCGCTTCTCCGATTAAAACGCATGGCGGGAATCATAAAAATGGTGTCGGTGTCTGCGGTCATACTGGCCGTCGTTTCCGTCACCGCGCTGAGCATATATTCCGGCAACATCGGCAGCCATCTTTCCGACAGCCTGATCCGGCTGCATGTGGTGGCGAACAGCGACTCGCCGGAGGACCAGTCCCTGAAAAGGGACGTCAGGGATGCGGTGCTTGCCTACATGCGCAAGCAGCTTGCGGACTCGAAGGACATCACCCATACAAAGGCGGTCATCAGCGAGGATCTTGAAAAAATCACGGCCATTGCGGAAGACGTCGTGGCCGGACACGGCAAGAACTACAAAGTGAAGACCTCTCTCGGAAATTATCCTTTCCCGACCAAATCCTACGGCGACATCTCCCTGCCCGCGGGCAGCTACCAGGCGCTGCGGCTGGTCATCGGCAACGGGGAGGGGGCAAACTGGTGGTGTGTGCTTTTCCCGCCGCTTTGCTTCGTGGACGTAACCCACGGAACCGTTCCCGACTCCGTCAAGGAGGACCTGAAGGAGGTTCTGACCCAGGAGGAGTACAATATCCTGACCTCGGCCGATGAGGAGAGCGATATCCCCATCAAGGTCAAATTCAAAATCGTCGAGCTGTTCCAGGATTCAAAGGTGAAATTCACCGGCGCAATCAACAAGCTATTCAAAACTTCACCGGGATGAGCCTTTTCCATAAAAAGGAAAGCCCGTGGGGCCCATTCATAGGATAGGTGTCCCCGCGTCCTTTTTTCCATGCCTTTTCGAACCCCCCGAACTCTTGCAGACATTATTTGGAATGCCACGTATCTGCTATATGTGAGATAGTATTGCTGCAAAAGCTGGAAATAATTGAAGGGGGATATTAAAATGAAAGAGGTTATAATAATCGGTTCCGGAATCGGCGGTCTTATTGCCGGTAACCTTCTTGCCCAAAAGGGTCATAAAGTGACCCTTTTTGAAGCTCACAGCATGCCTGGCGGTTATACCGCCGGATTTTACAGGAAGGGTTATTATTTTGAAAGCGGAACCCTTTCCTTTGAATCTTCGGCATCGGTATTCAAGGCTATGAAGGATATCGGGGTGTTCGAAAAGATCGATTTTGTGAAACAAAAATTGCGATTCACTTCGGAGGAATTCGATGGAATTCCTGAAAACTATATCGATTATAAAAAAATGCTTTACTCCGGTTTCCCATCCGAGAAAGAAAAGCTTAACGCAATTTTTTCCGATATGGAAAAAATGTCCGAACTGATTGGGGGTATGGATAAGCCCATGCCCTATCTTTACAGCGGTTTTGAATTGCTAAAAGCAATGCTTCCGTACATCCTCAAAGGCCCGAAGCTGATGAAGCTTTCAAAGCAGTTGGGCGATATGACGTCGTCGGAGTTTGCTGCGAAATATTTCGAGAAGGGCTCAAAGCTATTCAGACTATTCAGTGGATTCGGTTATCCGGATATGTCGGCCATGTTCTCAGGAGCTGCTTCAGATGGGATGTTCACCGATTATTGGACTGTAAAAGGCGGTATGCAGTCGTGGGCGGATGTTCTTGCAGAAAACTTCAAAAAACTGGGCGGAGATTTGAGGCTGAACTCCTATGTCGACAAGATTCTGACAAAAAACAATACCGCGGTTGGGATCCTGTGCGGAAATACTGTCTATAACGCTGATTATGTTATTTCTGCCGGGGATTATAAGAAAACCCTGTTAAAACTTTTGGACAACAAGAGCCTGATTCCCCGGGAACAACAGGAAAAAATCAGCGGGGCCGCCGTCTCAGAGGGCTTCTTTACAGTGTATCTGGGCCTGAATATGTCCAACGAAGAGCTTGGAAAATACATGAAGATCCCTCATGTATTTATTCTTGATAATAAACCCGGTTACGACATTTATAATTCGAATGATGGAGAGTTTTTCAGCAGGATATCCGCTTCACTCTATTCTCCTTCCATGGTCAATCTCAAACATGCTCCTGACGGGAAATCCTCATTGATGCTTCAGACAATTGTGCCTTACCATTGGATGGATAACTGGGGAGGCGGAAACAAGGAGATATATGGGCAATTGAAGAAAAAAGCAACGGATGCAATGATAGATAGCGTATCCGGAGTGATTCCCGGCTTGAAAGAAAGGATCGAATATAAGGACGCGGCGACCCCGCTGACTTATGAGAGATTTACGCATAATACGGACGGAGCTTCCTCCTCCTTTAGCTGGAATCCCAACAAGAAGTTTTATCCTAGTACAATGGGCGTGAATATCGAAACACCGGTGAAGAACCTATACATCGGTTCCTGCTGGGCAATGCAGATCGGCGGTGTGCCCGGCGCCCTTGCAGCGGCGTACCAGTGCGCAAAAAAAATAAAGTAAAACGCGGCCTGCGGAATCTGCCAACTATTCCTTGACGCCACTGGGGTTCTTATGTATAATGTTATCTAATATTTTTCAGAGATACCCGGAAAGCGTCGAAGAGATGTATAGGAGGTATGATTTCATGGCGTTTTATTACAATGAACCATCCAGAACCTTCAGTGAATATTTGCTGCTGCCCAACCTGACAGCCAAGGATTGCACTCCTCAAAATATCCAACTGCGAACCCCGATCGTAAAATTCCACAAAGGCGAAAAGGCCTCCATGCACATCAATATACCGCTCGTATCTGCAGTAATGCAGGCCGTTTCGGACTCAGGAATGGCGATAGAGCTGGCAAGGTGCGGAGGCCTTTCTTTTATTTACGTGTCGCAGCCCATCGAACAGCAGGCGGAGATGGTGCGCAAGGTAAAGAAATACAAGGCGGGGTTTGTGGTCAGCGATTCAAACCTGAAGCCGGACGACTGCCTGAAGGATGTGGTCGAGCTGAAGGAAAAGACCGGCCATTCGACCATTGCCATTACCGAAGACGGAACGCCCTCCGGCAAATTGCTGGGGATCGTCACCAGCAGGGACTATAGGGTGAGCAGGACGCCCATGGACAGGAAGATCAAGGAATTTATGACCCCCTTTCAGTCGCTGATTTATGCGGAAGAGGGAATCTCCCTCAAGGAAGCCAACGACATGATCTGGGACCATAAGCTCAATTGCCTCCCGATCATCGACAAGCATCAAAACCTCGTTTATATGGTTTTCCGGAAGGATTACGACAGCCACAAGGAAAACCCGACGGAACTGCTCGACACCAATAAGAGCTTGATGACCGGGGCGGGCATCAATACAAGGGATTACACCCAAAGAGTGCCTGCGTTGGTGGACGCGGGAGTGGACATTCTGTGCATCGACTCTTCCGACGGATATACCGAATACCAGAAGGATACCATTGAATGGATCAAGAATGAATATGAAGGCGCCGTCAAGGTCGGCGGCGGCAATGTCGTGGACAAGGAAGGCTTCCTCTACCTGGTGGAGGCGGGCGCGGATTTTGTAAAGGTCGGCGTCGGCGGAGGCTCGATCTGCATCACCAGGGAGCAGAAGGGAATCGGCCGCGGGCAGGCTACCGCCGTGATCGAAGTGGCAAAAGCCAGGGACGAGTATTATGAGAAAACCGGCATCTATATCCCCATCTGCTCCGATGGCGGGATTGTCCACGATTACCACATGACCCTCGCCCTTTCCATGGGGGCCAATTTCATCATGCTTGGGCGGTATTTCGCCAGGTTTGATGAAAGTCCGACCAGAAAACTCAAGATCGGAAACAACTATGTGAAGGAATACTGGGGCGAAGGCTCCAACAGGGCGCGCAACTGGCAGCGGTACGACATGGGCGGCAAGCAGAAGCTGGACTTCGAGGAAGGCGTCGATTCCTACGTGCCGTATGCAGGCAAGCTGAAGGATAACCTTGATACAACTTTGAGCAAAATTAAAGCGACCATGTGCACCTGCGGCGCGCTGAACCTGGAAGAACTCCACAGCAAGGCCAGGATGACGCTGGTCTCCTCCACAAGCATCATCGAGGGCGGAGCTCATGACGTTATTTTGAAAGACAGCGAAACGGCGGGCTGAGCATCGAATCGGAGCCGTTAGGGCGGCAAGCGGGACAGGCATAATTTGAACGGCCGGAAAATATGATTTATGGAATGATCCCGGCAGAATACCCAATGTATCCCCGAAAGGGTAGGTTCAAAATGCCTGATGCAGCATTAGTGGCTTTTAGCGGCGAAGAGAATACGGTCGGACGGAATCCGTTCCTTTTGTCCGGGTGCTTGAAACGGCGGGCAGGCATGGCATTATACCGGTTTTTCAACAAAAAGGCGTTTGAAAGCGGCATTCAAGAGTTTTCGATCGCTTCCACGGAGCTTCTCCGGATCGGGCTGCCGTTTGCGAGATCTTCCATAGGCTCTCTTAACAGCAAATACCTGGCGGACTATATTTTCCGGATTTGTTCGGAATATGGCTGCGCCAGGTGTTTTTTCCCCGGGGCGCAGTACGGGGCATTGGCCTGTATGGAAGGAGCTGCCGGCACGGTCGGATATTACCGGGCGGAGGATATCCGGCCGAGCTTATGCAAAAGCCTTTTTATCCCCATACTGCACGAGCTTTACGGCAGAGCCGGCATCCGGCTTGACAGCCTCGATATCGCATTCGTTTGCGGGAGCGATCCGGATGAACTGTTTTCGCTGGTAAAGCGGCTGGAGCCTTATGTAAAATATGTGAATATCGCCGCCCCGGATAAAGGAAGCCTGGAGGCCGGGCTTGCCGGCCTTTGCGACGAATCGGGCCTGTCCGCGTTTGTCAGCGGCGATTTCGACCGCATCCTCCGGAATGCGGATCTGGTGATCCACCTCGGGGATGCGGAACTCTTATCGAAGTATCACATAGGGCGGCACACGCTGGTGCTCAATTACAGCGAGGACAATCGCCCGGTGCTGCGAGGCGAATTTCCGGTCATCAACGGCCTGCTGTTCTCTTTTCCGGGGGAGGTGCTCTCCCTGTTCGGCGAGGGGATCCGTCGCAATTACTCCAGGGAGGAGCTTTCGGAAATCCTGCTGGGGCTGAAGGCGGGCCTGCCGGCAAGGGACGGGTACGGTTCCGGCGACGACGCTGGAACGGCGAAAACGGCGGAAGTGGCGAAAATAGCGGAAGCGGAGTTAGCGGAGGCGATTTTCAACGCAAGCCGATGCCGGATCACGGGATTTGCCGGCAGAAGGAGCGTACTCCGGCCGGACTTCGTACGAAAGGCCGCGGGTCTTCCATTCCATGGACGGGAAGACGGTAATTGGCATACCGGATTGTAATTCTACCTTATTGACATTATAAACGTTGTATTCTATAATGAAAAAAACTAAGATGAATTTGTGTTTATTTTCCAAGCACTGCTAATAATACCCAGTGCTATTTATATTTCACGCTTGAACTGTCTGCTGAACTTGGATTTATTACAATATCCGTAGCAGAATAAATAAAGGGTAACTGCATATATTATCAACACAAAATTTATGGGTAAAGGAGAGGCTCTAAATGGCAGGCAAAGAAGTCATTCTGACTTATGAGGGCTTGAAGAAACTGGAAGAAGAGCTCGAACTGTTAAGAGGTCCCAAGAGAATGGAGATAAAGGAAAGAATCAAGGTCGCTCTCTCCTTTGGGGATATTTCCGAAAATTCCGAGTACGATGAAGCGAAAAACGAACAGGCCTACGTGGAAGGCCGGATTGCCCAGATCGAAACCATGCTCAAGCATGCGCGGGTTATAGATGAAGAGGATGTAAGCACGGAAAAGGTAACGATCGGATCCAAGGTCCGGCTCCTCGACATGGAATACGACGAGGAAATCGTTTACACCATCGTCGGATCCACGGAAGCGGATCCCTCCCGCTTTAAGATTTCCAATGAATCGCCGGTGGGCAGCGCGCTGATGCAGAAGAAGAAGGGAAATGTTGTCGAGGTTTCCGTGCCGGACGGCATTTTGAAGTTTAAAATATTGAAAATTGAAAAATAAGGGCATATAACGCTTTATTTGATGACTAATTTAATATATAATTATAATTTAGATAACAGTTTGCATCATGTAAACTGTTATTCTTACTTCATACCCTTTTTGGCAGTATACCCGGCAGGGCCGGACTGCCAGGACAGAATACCGGCGGGAGGTTCGCAGATGGCGGATAATAATGAAAACATTCAGGAGATACAGGACCTGAATGAAATATTGAAGGTAAGAAGGACGAAGCTTCAGGAGCTTCAGCAGAACGGAAAGGATCCTTTCAGGATCATCAAATACGATGTCACGAGCAACGCGGCCCAAATTCTTGAAAATTTTGAAGGCATGGAAGGAAAGCAGGTATCGGTGGCTGGCAGGCTTATGTCCAAAAGGGGCATGGGCAAGGCCAGCTTTTGTGATTTGCAGGACCGCGACGGCAAGATCCAGCTGTATGTCAAGATCGACGATGTCGGGGCGGAAGCTTATGAGGATTTTAAAAAGTTTGACATAGGGGATATCGTCGGGGTAAAAGGCACCGTGTTCAAGACGCACAAGGGCGAAATCTCCATCAAGACCGAAAGCATTCTGCTGCTTTCCAAGTCCCTCCAGCCCCTGCCGGAAAAATGGCACGGCCTGAAGGACGTGGACATGCGCTACAGGCAAAGATATGTGGACCTTATCATCAATCCCGAGGTCCGCAAGACATTCATCACGCGAAGCAAAATTTTGACGGCGATCCGGAAATACCTGGACGAGAGGGGCTTCCTTGAGGTCGATACGCCGATCCTCAACACAATACCGGGCGGAGCCACCGCCAAGCCGTTTATAACCCATCATAATACGCTGGACATCGACCTGTATATGAGAATTGCCCCCGAGCTTTATCTGAAGCGCCTGATCGTGGGCGGCCTGGAAAAGGTTTATGAGATGGGCAGGATGTTCCGGAATGAGGGTATGTCCATCAAGCACAATCCGGAGTTCACCATGATGGAGGTTTATGAAGCCTATACCGATTACAGAGGGATGATGGAACTGACGGAGAACCTTATTTCCACTGTTGCCAACGAAGTGCTCGGCACGACGAAAATCTCCTACCAGGGGCAGGAAATCGACCTGACGCCTCCATGGACCAGACTGACCATGCGGGAAGCGGTATTGAAATATTCCAGCGTGGATTTCGATACGATCGGGACCGATGAGGAAGCCCGCGGCATCGCACGGGAGAAGAAGCTCCATGTGGAAAACAAGATGACGAAGGGCGAGGTCATGAGCCTGATGTTTGAAGAGCTGGCGGAGGCCCAGTTGATCCAGCCGACCTTCATTACGGATTATCCCGTGGAGCTCTCTCCGCTTACCAAGAGAAAGCCGGACAGACCGGACCTGGTGGAGCGTTTTGAATTGTTCATCACCGGCAGGGAGATGGCCAATGCCTATTCGGAGTTGAATGATCCCATCGACCAGAAGGAACGGTTCCTGCAGCAGGTCAAAAAGAGGGAAGCCGGAGATGACGAGGCCAATATGATGGACGACGACTATGTTAACGCGCTGGAATACGGCCTGCCTCCGACGGGCGGACTGGGCATCGGCGTAGACAGGCTGATCATGCTTTTGACCGATTCCTACTCGATCCGGGACATCCTTCTCTTCCCGACCATGAAGCCGAGGGATTGACAGGAACGGCCGGTCGGCATACAAACCGGCAAATGCGGAATATAGATATAGATAAAAGAATTGCACGTTAGCCCAGGGGGGCATGTATATGGAGAAAAAGGAAGCAAGAAAAATCCTTGGGGTCACTAAGGAAACCAGCAGAAACGATATCGAACGGAAATATTCGATCCTGTTGAAAAAGCAGAGGGCAAAGGAAAGGCCGGTGGACGTAGAAGAGCAGGAGGGCGGGGACGATTCCGGAAATGCCGTCCGTCCGGATGCGGCGCCCGTTGTACCGCCTGCGGAAGCGCGGGAGGAATACTCCTTCGACCAGGTCACCCAGGCTTACAATATCCTGATGGGGTACGAGGTCGCCATAAAGGAAGCGCCCCCGAGCAAGGCTGCGCCTCTGCTGAAGAAGGCCGGAATCGACGAAAAAAAGGCGAGAAATTTCTTCTACTATTATAAATGGTATTTTGTCATCGGCATCCTGGCGGTCCTTGCAATCGTTCTGTCCGTCCGGAGCTGCGTGAACCAGGAGAAGCCGGATTTCAACATTGCGTTCCTGGGGGAACTGAGCTATTCGGATGCCATCGACAAGCTGGATGCGGCGATCAAAGCCGGAGTGCCCGAAATTAAGGAGCCCGGATTCGATGGAGCCTTTCTGTCGGACAACGATCAGGGCGAGCAAGCTTACGCCATGAACATGAAAGCGACTGTATTGCTGGCGGCCGCGGATATCGACGTCTTTATCCTGGATAAGGAAGCCTACCAAAGATATGCGAAACAGGGCGCGTTCATGAGCCTGGACGGGTATACGGCCGAGCTTGGCGTGGATATGGAAAAGAACAAGGAAAACATCCTCGGCTTGACGGAGACGGATCTGGAAACCGGGGAGGAAAAACCGGTATCGGACGAGAAACACCTGTACGGAATCGATATAACAGGCAGCAAGGAGCTCAAGGATGCGGGCGTGATCGGGAAGGAATTCATTGCGGCTGTCCGCGTTACTGGTGAAAACACGGATAAGGCGATCAAGCTGATCCGGTTCCTTATGAAATAATTTTGACAGGGGGAAGGCAAATGTCTAGTGAATTGGTTTTGAAAGAAGAATATTCGGCGGACAAGGCCAAGGTATTCATTGCGGGCGAGGTAGATATCTACACGGCTCAACAGTTCAAGGACAAGCTGTACAATATCGTGGACAGCAGCGGCAAGGATCTTGTCATAGACTGCAGCGGGCTTAAATACATTGACAGCACCGGTCTGGGCATATTCGTGGGAGCCTTGAAAAAGACCCGTCTCGCAGGCAGGAGCATACAGCTGGAGAACATCCGGGACAATATTCGGAAATTATTCGTTATCACCGGTCTGGACAAGCTTTTTATCATTACCTGAAATAAAAGCTGCAGCATTTATCGTATGAATACAAGAAGGAGCGGGAAAAAATGGTGTCAACGGACAGTATCACATTGGCGTTGCCTTATAAAGCCGATTATGTCAGTGTCGCAAGATTAACTGCATCCGGTATTTCCAGCAGGATCGGGTTCGATATCGAAACGATCGAGGACATCAAGGTTGCGGTATCCGAGGTCTGCAGCCGGATCATCGGCGCGGCGGCGGGTCATTCCGGATGCTACGAAATTTTGTTTGACGTATCCGACACAGGCTTGGATATAAGCTTCGCTTCCGGGATTGACAGGATAAAATGCCTCTTTAAAAACGAGGAAGACGGACTGAGCATGTCGATTATAAATGCTTTCATGGATAAAGTTGAGTTTTGCCCCACAAAGGACTATCTGTTGTCAATGACAAAAACTTTTGAGGTGATTTCGGGTAATGGACTACAATCATGAAGCGGCAGTGCTGAAAGACGCGGAGGATAGCGATGCGCTTTTTGCCAGATATAGCATCGACAGGGACATAGCCAGCAGAAATGATCTTGTCAAAAGGTACATATATCTTGCAGAAATCATCTCAAAAAAATTCCTCAACAGGGGAGTGGATTACGAGGACATTTATCAAGTGGCTTGTATCGCGCTGATAAAGGCGGTTGAGCGCTTCAGCCCGGATAAAGGCTTTAAGTTCGTCAGCTTTGCTACGCCCACGATTGTCGGGGAGATCAAACGGTATTTCCGGGACAAAAGCTCCGCCATAAGGATTCCGAGACGGATCTACGAGGTCTACCAGAAAGTGAATTTTGCACGGGACCAGTTGTCCCAGGAACTGCACAGGACCCCAAGGGTCGATGAGATTGCCGAGTACCTGAACATACGGGAAGAGACTGTGCTTGAAATCATTGAATCCTGGAATGCGTACAACATGCAGTCCTTTGACCAGAATGCGTTCAATGACGATGATCTGGAGCTTCATGAAACCATAGGCGGCGATGATGTTGCCTTCGAAAGGATTGAGAATAGGGATTTTCTTGAAAAGAGCATCAACAAATTCAGCGAAGTGGAGCGGGAATTCATCCGCATGCGCTATTTCAGCAGAAGAACGCAAAAAGAAATAGCGGACCGGATGGGCGTTTCACAAATGTATGTGTCCCGGCTTGAAAGAAAAGTACTTGAACGTTTCAGAAATCTGTTGACAAAGTAATGTAAAAAATATACAGTAGTTTCTGAAAAGGTTGTTTATATGAAAATATAAGGGGTAATAAATAATATAGCCATATATCAACTAGTAAACAGCTTTAATACTGGCTGTCAAGGACGTGGAGAATTTGTGAAAAGCCGAGACATTTACAGCACCAGTGTCCCCAGTAGTTTATCCAGCATAGGTAAAGTGGTGGAAGAATTCATTGTCAACCTCCAGAGCAATTACGGAACAGTAAATGATTGTACCTTGTTCGAATTGAAGGTAATCCTGAACGAAGTGCTTATAAATGCGGTCCGACACGGGAACGGGGAGGATATAAGCAAGATAGTCAAGGTAGATGCGAGCATCACAAGGCATGGTACGGTTTTCATCATTGTCGAGGATGAGGGCGGCGGCTATGATTTCGATTATATATGCGGCCACCGGAAGCCTGTTCACGAAACGATCAATCCCATGGACATGAGTGAATGCGGAAGAGGGATCATGATTGTAAGGAGCTTGTGCGACAATGTGAAGGTGAACGCGAGAGGAAACAAGATCATATTGGCTAAGAATATTGCGGGATGACGCGGCGTACGAGCCGTGGCAAATACAGAGGAAAACGCGGGATAGGGTGACTGCCTTATCTCTTTTTTATTTATATATAATGAAGAAAATCAAAAAGAACAGTCACGAAGGAGGATAAAAGACAATAAACTGATAAAACGGAGCATAAAACAGAGAAAGAGGAATAAATCGGACGTACAAAGGTAAATGCTAATAAGCGGAGGTTGAAGAAGGCG
>JAEYOP010000013.1 GCA_023411575.1 Bacillota bacterium
GGCTCTTCCTCAAATATCCGTATGAAATGCGGGAAAAGTACGCCTATGGATGATATAATCGAAGTACCATAATATGAAAGGTGGCACCAGGTTATGTCGAAGAGTACTTCAAAGGATTTTTTACAAGAGTTTTACCCTATCAATCTGCTTGAGATAAAGCAGATTAGAAATGGTAAGGATAGAATAAAGATTAGCCTCAAGTCGAAAACACATGAGTGTAGGTGTCACAAATGTGGACAGCTTGTAATGAAGTATCATGGGACGTATACCCGCAACGTACAGGATCTTCCTATCTTTGGTAAGAATGTAATGCTTGAAATAGATTCATATGAATATAAATGTCAGAATCCGGAATGTAATGCAACCTCAACTGCTGAGGATTATGACGGTTTTCTGAGTTATTACAGCAGAATGACAGAAAGGTGTGAGGATTTCATATGTACCCTGGCATTGGAAACAAGCTGTGAGGGCGCAGCCCGCATCTGCAGGGAAATAGGGATAGAAACCAGCGGTGATAGTATTATCAGGCTGCTGGAAAAGCGATTCGGGCAGCAACCACAGCCGGAATGTGGCGAAGTCATTGGCGTCGATGACTTCGCATTCAAAAAGCGCCATACTTATGGAACAATTATAGTTGATGGAAACACCCACCAACCTGTTGCAATCCTGGACGGGCGTGATGGAAAAACATTAAGGGAATGGCTTAAGAACAACAAACATATAAAAATAGTAACCCGTGATCGTGCCAGTGCGTATGCAAAAGCGATTGCGGAAGAACTCCCGGATGCCATGCAGATAGCTGACCGTTTTCATTTACACCAGAATCTTCTTGAAGCAATCAATAAAGCCATAGGTCGTGAGATACCGGCAACAATAGCCATACCAAAGGAAAAACCGGAGCGTGAAAAGTTATCCACAAAAATACCTGCGGAGGGTAAAAAAAACATCACCCATTGTGGATAACCTTAGCGGAGCGGAAGAGAAACGCTTACAACTGATCGGACAGATACAGGCGTTCCATAAAGAGGGACTGGGCCTATCCGAAATATCAAGGCGAACGGGCAAACATTCGAAGACTGTCAAAAAATATCTTGAGGGAGATCCCACAAAACTGTGTATATCCAATTTTAGCGGTATACTAGATCAATATAAGGGATTTATCATAAGATGCCTGCAAGACGGGCTGCATCAGGCAGAGGTCATACGACATCTCAATGAGCAGGGATATGACTGCTCGGATGCCAATGCAAGAGTCTATATCAAAAACCTCCGTGAAGAGTACGGTATTAAAGCAGCAAGATACCGGCAGGGAGAAAGGACAGAAAGATTTAAAAATGGCAGTGGCTCAAGTGGCGAGAAGTTTGATTACATAACCAGGAAAGGCGTATTTAACCACTTATGGATGAATGATAAACTGACGGATTATCATAAAAGATATACGTTTAATAAATATCCTGTCTTGTATAAACTGGGGAAATGCATCAATGAATTCAGAGAAATATTTAGTAAAAAGAATATGCCGCTTCTTTACCTGTTCATAGAGGATTATAAGAACTATGACATAAATGAAATATCCTCTTTTGCAAAAGGCTTGGAAAATGATTTTGAAGCTGTAGAAAATGCAGTGGCAAGTAATCTCAGCAACGGCTATGTCGAGGGCAGTAACAATAAGTTAAAGATGGTAAAGCGTACTATGTATGGACGGTGCAGTAGGAAACTGCTTGCCTCAAAATTGATGTACCATCCCAGAACAGGAACTAGTTAAATACGGATATTTGAGGAAGAGCCCAAAATTTTCTGCAAACGGTAAGCAATTTTTTCATTTCTGTGTGATGAGTAAAATCACAAATATGACATACTGTTGTCGGGTTTTTTGCTATATAATTCAATAGTGAGTTATATATGGAAAGGCGGCTGCACATTTATGAGACTTTTTGGAATGAAGGAGAATAATATTTTAGAACCTACAATTGTTACACTAGGTGAGCCGATTACAGCAACAGGCTTATTTGTAAGAACCGGTATGAAAAGCGTATTCAGTGATGTTACTAAAATTCTTAAAAAGTACATGAGCTATAAAGACAAGTATGGCATACCAAATCAAAAGGAACCTTGGGAATATGTATCGTTGAGTACAAATTTTAATGGAACTCAAACCTGGGATTACTTTACCGGACATGCCGTAACAAATATTGAAAATGTTCCTGAAATATTTATACCTTTTGAAATCCCATCCGGTACGTATGCCATTTTCCCAATCAGACCCAAATATAAATTTATGTTGGGCTTATCTATTGCTAAAATAAAACGATATATTTATACCACTTGGATATTGAAATCTAAATACGAGTTTGCAGGGTATGAATTTGAATATAACAATGAAAAACTGTTTAAAGAAAGCCCGCACTTTATTGATTTGTATGTCGGTATAAAAGAAAAGAACGAGGGATAGACTCCACGTATAGAGGGTGAAAGCATTGCGCATAATCCGTACTTTGGGGAGTAACTTAAGAGACTTCCCTCGTAAAACTCTGCTGATATGGGAAAGATAGATCAGAACATATCCGCCAATGCGATAGTTTGTTCAATCCCATCTGTCTTGAGAATATCACCAGGTGCACCAACCGATGGCACTAGAACCTCGCCGACGGATTTCCATTGAAGTAAGTCGATGGTCTGCTTGTAAGAAAAGCGGATTCCGTCAAATATGGGCAGGTCATTATCCCCGCAGCAGGCAATCAGTGCGCAATACTTATTGCCGATACCCCTCTCGCCGAGTAGAAAAGCATAGAACTTATCTATTACGGCTTTCATTTTTGCCGGAAATGTAAACCAATACAGCGGCGTGGCAAAAACAATTGCGTCAGCTTCTTCTATTGCAGGGGCTATTTTGTTAAAATCGTCATCGAAACTACATGCCTTACCGGTCTTAAAACAGGCTTCGCAAGCGGTACAGCCTTTGATAGTCATATCGGCCGCGTCATAGCGCGTGATGCTGTGGCCATTCCTTTGGACCTCCTTGGTGAATGCCTCCACCAAAGCAAAACTATTACCGTTTTTTCGCGGACTGCCGGTTATTATAACGATTTTTTTACTTTTTTCCATATAGTCTCCACCTTCTTCAAAGATTAATGATGAAATCAGCGGTGTTTATTACAATATAATTTGACACCAACCGATATGCCTGCTTTAATAATATTATTAATTAGCTTTTATTCAAGTACGCACATTAAGGTTCAATACTATAATTAAGGTTAGTACTCACTTATAGGAGAGCGTAAAATGGGTTTTCCGTGTATTTCAAAAGCCGAAGATTTAGAGCAGACGGGATTTAGTTATACCTTATCCCTGATAAATGGGAAATATAAAATGGTAATATTATATTGTTTGATGGAGTTTGGGGTGGTAAGGTTTAATAAAATCAGAAAGTATATCAAAACAATATCCTATAAGACATTGAGTACAATGCTGAAAGAATTGGAAGCGGACAGGCTTGTGCACCGGGAGGAATATCCTCAAATTCCGCCTAAGGTCGAATACAGCTTGACCGAGCGCGGCAAATCCCTGATTCCGATCCTTGACGCCATGTGTGAATGGGGCAGTACCAATCGAATGAAGTAACATAACGCCTCCGGGACGCATAAGCTGGAATATATTCGAGGTATTCGCAGAGAAAGAGGGATAAGAATGGCGGAATTTCGATCATTTTCCGGTATTATTGCCAGCATTGGGGACTTCTGGACAGGAGCCGAAGGGCCGAACCATTGCTACAAGCTAATATCCCTGCAGGGCGGCGATGGAAGTGTTGTAAATTTTGTAGTGTCGCCGGACACCTATTTTGTTGATAACGCAACGATGACGCCAGGAGTTGCGGCTACCGGCTTTTATGACATAAACGTCCCTGTCCCCATGATCTATCCTCCGCAATACCGGGCGGTGGTTATGGCAAGAGCTTCGCAAAACCAGAATGTCAAGGTGGCCTTTTTTGACAGCCAGCTTGTCAGCAGTGACGGAACGTTGAAACTTAACATCGGTCCATATACCCCGATAACTGCCGAAAATAACCAGTTCTTTACCGGCAGTCCTGCAAACCGCAATCTGGTCGTTGTGTACGGCCCGGCGACCATGAGCATACCGGCGCAGACCACGCCTTACCGGATTATTGTCCTGTGCCGTTATACTGATGGGAATCCGTAATTCGCCACGTTTTGGTGTTTAAGGTCAGGACTTGGAGCAAACAAGCCTTCTTTTGTTTCCCCGCCGCCATCCTTCGTGCCGCCTGTGTTCACGTTCCGGCGGCCCATTGCTCCGGCGAGCATCTCTGTAGGCGGGCAGGCGCCGGGACCGCCTATCCGGGCAATATTTTGTCGCAAACGCTAAACTTCAGTGCATATTTCCATTGTTTATAAAATAAAATTGGCTAACCTGTGCTATAATTAAAATAGTATAATAACTAAAAACATGTCTGTGGAGGTGTTTTGCTATGTTTGCAGTTGAATTTGATGCAAGAATAGATTCGGGAACGATAAAAATACCGGATAAATATATGGGAAGGCTTGGTAGTAAAGTAAGGGTAATCATACTGACCGGAGAGACGATGGAAGAAAAATCTTCCCCCGTTTTTAATTCCATAGCAATACGGACAAAAGGCTTTAAACTTGACAGGGAGGCCGCAAATGAAAGAGAAGGCTTTTGTTGACACAAACATTTTGGTGTATCTGTATCCCGAAGACGAAGTAGAAAAAAGAGACAAAAGCCGCAGCATTTTTGGAACATATGAATGTATAACCAGTACTCAGGCTTTAAACGAGTTATCAAATGTAATGATAAAAAATTTCAAGGTTAATCCCTTCGAAGTTTCTGCCGCAGTGGACGAGATAGCCGAAAATTGCCAGGTTACTATGGTAGGCTTGGAAACTATAAAAAGTGCCCTTGATATATCTGAAAGGTACAAATATTCCTACTATGATAGTCTCATAATATCATCGGCACTAGAAAATGGCTGTAAGCTGCTGCTTACGGAAGATATGAGTGATAAGCAGAATATAGAATCCAACTTGACGATAAAAAATATTTATCGGGAATAGTAAATCCTCTTTAATATATTCTTGTGAGTAACTTTATTTTCCAATTCATAAATTCATCTTTGAACTGTTTAGTGCCAGGTAAGAAACCGTGATACAGTATGGTATATTTATTGTTGATGTCGATGGGATCAATAACAAGGAATAGAGGGGGACACTATGATAAAGCATGTCGTAATGTGGAAGCTGAAAGAATCTGCCGAAGGCGGCTCCAAAGAGGAGAACGCGCAAAAGATCAAAACGATGCTGGAGGCGCTTGAGGGGAAAATAGAACAGATCGTCCGACTGGAGGTCGGGGTAAACTGCAGGGCCTCGGGGATGTCCTACGACGCGGTGCTGATATCCGAATTTGAGGATTGGGAGGCGCTGGAAGCCTATCAAACCCATCCGGAGCATGTCAAGGTATCCGAGTTTGTTTCAAAGGTCAGAGAAGCCAGGGCCGTGGTCGACTATCCGTTGAATTGACGGAATAAAGCAGAGCGGTTTATGCCCGGCGGCTCCGGAATAGGAGAAGGACGGGGAGAGTAAAAGATGCTTGTATCCGAAGTGAGGGACCTGCTGAAAAAGTATAAAGAAGACGATTTAAGGCTGCTGACATCGGAATTGTATAAAGCCATGCCGAAAAAGCTGCGGGAAGAAAAAAACATCGACGAAATGCTGAAAGATCTTCACGCTTATCTGCGTATCGGGAAAATGGAAAAGGAGCAGGATAAAACGGCTGATGTGAATGCTTTGAAGCCGCAGATCGAGCTGTTTATAGATTATGCCTATAAGCAATATTACTTTGCTCCAAACAATTATGTCCATAAAAAGGAAAGACCCAAATGGAGGTTTGTTGTAAAGGAATATATCAGAAAGCTGCAGAGCGTTCCGCCTGAGGGAGAAGATGGCAGAACCGCGACGGATTTGCTGGAAAAGATTTATAGAATGCTGAGCTACGCCTGTCATTACTATATTTTCAGCACGGACAATCCGTTCCGGTCCGTCGGCATGAAGCAGACGGAGCTTCTGGATGCGGTCATTGCGAGAAAGCTTGGAAACGGCATCAGCAAGGAGACGGTAAGAGATGCTGCCGTACTGGTGCTGGACAGCAACGTCGATCGGGAAACCCTGTATTCGTCATTGGCCTGCGAACTGATTGCAAATCTGAGGTCACCGGCGGCTAAAGAGATGGCCGTAGAGCAATGCATTGAACTGAAAAGGGGATTGGACGCACCCCGGCCGAATCCTGCGAAAAAATCGCGGAGTATTGATTCTTCTTCGGATTACGAGCGCAAGGAGAGAATAGAAAACCTAGTGGAACTGGTTTTCCGGTTGAAAGCCGAGCTCTGTGAATACGAGGATGCGATTTCATATTATAAAAAGCATAATGTCGAACGAGATGAGGAAGTAGCCTTGTTTGTTTTGTTCCACCTGCTTCAGGAATATGGCGCAAAGGTGCATTGGCTGAAAGAATACAAAAAGGCGCAGGAAAACGGAATAAAGCTGAGGGCGGCTCTGCATAAAACGTACCGGCATATACAGGAAAAGAATGAGTTTCCGGAGTATCATTTGTATTAACTGTGTTAGCGTGGGCAAAGCAGGAAGGACATCGACTGGGCAGGGGTGTTATTGACGTATTTTGACGAAAGTGCTACTATACACAATGTACAGTGAAAAAAATTTTGCGTCCATGACTTTTTACTGCGTGTCAAGCATTTGATATACAGGGATCTGAGGGCTTTGGGGGGTTCGATCTTCAAATGGTTTTATTCACGGCGGATACCTTGCTGAAGGTGTCAATATTGCTTTTTGCATCTGCTGCTTCTGCGGCGCTGATCCTGCTGAAATCGCACAAACTCTGCAATATCGTTTCGAATATCCTTTGCATGGCTGCTTCCGTTTTCGGAATGGCGGCTGCGGCGGTCCACCTGCTGACGGGAGGGGAAAGGCTGGTCATCGCCTCTTTCAGGCCGGCGATCCCGGTATTGTCCTTCGAGATCGCCCTGGATAGGCTTTCCGCCTTCTTTGTACTGGGGCTGTGCCTGCTTGTGCTCTGTGTCTCGATCTATTCCATCGGATATGTGTCCCATTATTATGGCAAAAGAAGTGTTGGGCTTTTCAACTTTCTTTATTCCACCTTCATAATATCGATGTTTCTGGTGATGACAGCAGGAAACGCTGTCTTTTTCTTTGTAGCCTGGGAGGCCATGGCGGTGCTTTCCTACTACCTTGTGGTCTACGAGTCGGAGCAGGTTGAGAAGCAGACGGCCGGAACCCTTTACATCGTCATGACCCATATCGGCACGGCATTTCTGATGATCGCGTTCCTGATAATGTACAGCTACACCGGGTCCTTCGACCTTTCCGGCAGCTCCGCTGCAATACCGGAACCGGCAAGGAACACCCTGTTCCTCCTGTTTCTCCTCGGATTTGGGGTCAAAGCCGGTGTGATCCCAGTACATATCTGGCTGCCGTACGCCCATCCTGCCGCTCCGGGCAACGTGTCGGCGCTGATGTCCGGCATCATGATAAAGACCGCGGTATATGGACTTCTGCGGTTCGTGCTCGTCTACCTCGGCGTAGAGAAAACCTGGTGGGGAGTCACCCTTCTGGTTGTAGGAATGGCTTCAGCCGTGCTCGGCGTAGCCTATGCTTTCGTGGAAAACAATATTAAGAAGCTGCTGGCTTTCAGCAGCATTGAAAACATAGGGATCATCTTCATGGGCATGGGCATAGCCTTCATTTCCTTTGCGCAGAAAAATAGCGCGATCGGGGCGCTGGCCCTGGCCGCATCGCTTTTCCACACCTTCAACCACACCCTGTTCAAGGGCGGTTTGTTCCTTGGGGCAGGTTCCATACACTATTCGACCCATACGATCAATATGGAACAGCTTGGCGGGCTGATCAAAAAAATGCCGGTCACGGCCGTGTTCATGCTGGGCGGCGCCCTTTCGATCTCCGCGCTGGTGCCCTTCAACGGCTTCGCCAGCGAGTGGCTTACGCTGCAGTCCCTGTTCGGCTGTATCGTGCCCGGCAACGCCGCCTTGAATATAACGGCCATCGTTGCGGTAGCGGCCCTCGGCATTGCGGGAGCTATGGCGGCGGCCTGTTTTGTAAAGCTTTACGGCATATCCTTCCTCGGACTCGGCAGGACGGAGCACGCGGAACAGGCCAAGGAGGTGCCGGCGGTCATGAATATCGGTATGGGCATACTGATCGGACTTTGTCTGGTGGTCGGGCTTTTCCCGGCGCTCTTCCTCAAGCTGACGGACAGTCTGGTGGTCGAGCTGGCGGGACAATCCGTAATCGGTCAACTGAAAGGACCTTTCCTGGTTGCCGGTTCCGCACTGCAGGCTACCGGGAACGCGGTGTCCCCGTTTGTCATCCTTGTTTCGCTAGCGGTGCTGATCCTGGCGGCGCTGTTTGTCCTCCGGCTGGTCGGCGGCAAATACATCGAGAGAAAGTACGGCACCTGGGACTGCGGTTTTGAGGCCCTCAATGCCAGGATGCAATACACCGCCACCGGCTTCGCAAAGCCTGTGGAAATTGTATTCCGGATGCTGTTCAGGCCCTCGCGGGAGCTCCGGGTGGAGGGCGAGCACCCGTATCATCCGGAATCCATGGAGTACAAGGTCTCCACGGAGCCCATCTTTGAGAAATACATTTACGTGCCCGTCCTGCAATTGATCCAGGCCTTATCGAAAAAGGTGAAATACGCCGTGCAGACCGGAAGCGTCCATATGTATCTGCTTTACATATTTGCGGCGGTGCTGGCTTTACTGCTTTACAACAGGGTTGCCTAAGGAGTGAGGGAGAAATGAACAATATTTTATATATCATCGTACAATTGGCTGTGATCCTGCTGACTGCTCCGCTGATAAACGGCGTGATCCGGAAGGTTAAAGCCCTGACCCAGAAGAGGAGGGGCGCTCCGCTGCTGCAGATGTACTTTGACTTGTACAAGCTGCTGAAGAAAAATGCCGTGGTATCGGAAACTTCCTCCTGGATATTTAAAGCCACGCCTTATGTTGTGTTTTCAACAGCCGCGGCAGCCGCGTTGCTTGTACCGGCAACCACTCTGCTTTCCCCGGACGGCTTTGCAGGGGATATCATCCTGATGGTGTACCTTCTGGCCCTGGGAAGGTTTTTCATGACCCTGGCCGGCCTGGATACGGGAAGTACTTTCGGGGGCATGGGCAGCAGCAGGGAAGCCATGATTTCCTCCCTGATGGAACCCTCCCTTCTGATCTCCGTCTTTACCGCCGGGCTGGTGGCGGGAACCACTTCCGTCTACGGCATCCTGCGGTCCATGAACGCGCTTGCGGTTCCGCTGGCGCAGCCGGTCTTCATCCTTGTTGCGCTGGCGATCCTGATCATTATCATCGCCGAAACGTCGAGAATCCCGGTGGATGACCCGGCCACGCACCTGGAGCTTACTATGGTCCACGAAGCCATGATTCTTGAATATTCGGGCAGGCACCTTGCCTTGATGGAGCTGGGTGCTTGTGTCAAGCAGCTTGTCTTTATCACGCTGCTTGTTAATATCTGCCTGCCCACTGACCAATTGGTCACCTTGGAAGGAATTGCCGCGGTAGCTGTTTCGCTGCTGCTTTATTGGATAAAGGTGCTGGCTGTTGCCGTCGTCATTGCCCTGGTCGAGGTCAATACCGTCAAGTTCCGGTTTTTCAGCGTGCCGAACCTGGCGGCCCTGTCCTTCATCCTGGCGTTCATCGGCTTTTTGCAGCATTTCGTACTCGGGAGGTAAAAATGGAAGACTATAATCAGATCCTATCCGTATTGATTTTATTGACATCCATTGTGTTAATGGCGAATAAGCGAATCAAATCCTATATCCGGACATTCCGGCTCCAATCGGCGCTGATCGCACTGACCGCCGGCATCATGGGCGTAAGGAACGCCATCGGCGAGGGCCATTACGACCTGCTGGTGGTCTGCGCCATCATCATTGCGCTGAAGGTCGTGTACATACCGAATCTTCTGCACAAGACCTTTTCCGGCGTCGAGTACAAGGTGGAGAAGGACTTCTACTTCAATATTCCGCTGCTTATCCTTATCTGCTGCGGGCTGGTGGTCTTCTCCTATTTTGCGGTTTCCAGGGTGGCGGGGATCAGCGAGGGCGACATCAATTCCGCCGTCGTCAATTCGGTTTCCGTGGTGCTGATCGGGCTCTTCTTCATGATCTGCCGGAAGAAGGCCATCGGCCAGATCGTCGGCTTTCTGGTGATCGAAAACGGACTGTTCGTCACGGCTATGTTTTCCACCAACGGCATGCCTTTCATCGTGGACATGGGGATTTTCATCGACATCATTACCGCGGTACTGATCATGGGCATTATCGTCTTTAGAATAAACGACAAGTTTGATTCCATCGATATTAACAAACTGAAGAATTTGCGGGGTTAGGAAAATGGGCTTGCTTCTGTGGCTTTTACTGATATTGGCGGTTCCGGCGTTTGCTCTGCCGGGCGGAAGGAAGGCGCTCCATGCCGTCAGCGTGACGGTCTCGGCCCTATCGCTGATACTCGGGGGCGTTCTGACGGGAAACGTGATAGGACACGGGAAGGTGGAGTATGGCCTTCTGGGTGGGATCTTCTATCTGGATGCCCTCGGCGTCCTTATCCTGGATATCGTATTGGTTATCGGATTCATGGCGGCCGTATTTTCCATCGGGTATCTCGAGGAGGAAGTGAGGCACGGCAAGATAGAGGAACGAAGCTTGAGGCTTTATTACATTCTGATGTATACCTTCCTGTTTACGATGGTTTTCGCCTTGAGCGTCCGCAACATGGGCGTCATGTGGATCGCAATCGAAGCGACCACGCTGGCCTCGGCTTTTCTGGTCGGCTTTTACAACGACAAGCGGGCCATTGAAGCGACCTGGAAATATGTCATTATTTGCTCGGTCGGTATTGCGGTGGCCATGCTCGGCATCATTTTCCTCCACATGTCTTCGGTGGGATTGTTCAAAGGCTCCCAGCTCCTTGACTGGACGGCGCTGTACGGGAGCGCCGCCGCGCTGAAAAGCCCGGTCCTGCGCCTTGCCTTTGTTTTCATCCTGGTGGGCTTCGGCACCAAAGCCGGCCTTGCGCCCATGCATACATGGCTGCCCGATGCCCACAGCCAAGCGCCTTCGCCCATCAGCGCGCTTTTGTCCGGGGTACTTCTCAACAGCGCCATGTATGCCATTATCCGGACGGTCGCCATCGTCAATAAAAACCTTGGCGACAGCCTGTTTACGGGACGCATTCTGATGGCCTTCGGCCTGCTGTCCATTTTGACCGCAGCTATTTTCATTATTACCCAGAAGGATTACAAGCGCCTGCTGGCCTATTCCAGCATAGAGCACATGGGCATCATTGCCTTTGCGGTGGGCGTTTTCAGCCCGGCGGCGGTATTCGGCGCCATCTACCACATGATCAACCATTCCTTTACTAAATCCATGCTGTTCCTTACTTCCGGCAGCATCCTGCAAAAATACGGGACGAGGGAAATCGCCAAGGTGCGGGGGCTGCTGAAAGTGCTTCCCTTGACAGGGACTGCCTTTTTCCTCGGTTTGTTTGCAATAGCCGGAACGCCGCCCTTCAGCGTGTTTGCCAGCGAATTCAACATTCTGGCCGCTACCTTTAAAAAGGGCAATTTCTTTATCGGCGCGGTGCTGGCCGTTTTGCTGGCGATCGTGTTTGCGGGGATCGCCCTGGTGCTTTTCGGCATGTTCTATAAGAAGGGCGACCAGGAGATCGTGAAGGAGGTCGCCGCGGCGGCCGGCCATACAGGGAACCTGGCAGTGGCAGCCGGACCTACGGGCGATAGCGCAGCGAACAATACGGCCGACCCTGCAGATAACCGGGCAGGCGGTCCTGCGGGCGATCAGCCGCAGGCGCCGGATCAGGGCTCTTCCATGGTGCCGGTGGAGAAGGGTGAAACCAATAAGGCCGGAGCGGTTATCATTCTGGTGCTGCTGGCCGTGATCCTGGTCATGGGCGTTTACATGCCGGAGCCGCTGAAGGCGCTGATCACCAGTGCACAGCAGATTATAACCGGAGGGTAAGGAGGTTGTTTTTTATGATCGTTGATCCATATTGCGAAAAACTCGCTGAACGGTTTCCCGCCAGCATCTACTCGTGCAGCGTGGGCAATATAAACGAACGTTATATCGAGGTCGATCCGCGGAATATCCAGGAGCTCTGCACCTATATCAACCGGGAGCTGGGACACCAGTTGGTGTCCATGTTTGCGGCGGATGAGAGGGCCATCACCGGCGGCTTCGCCATCTATTATACCTTTGCCGACCGGCAGGAGGGGCAGCTCCTGGTGCTCAGGACCAAAATCGCGCCGGAAAACCCGGCGTTCGGGTCCATCAGCCCCACAGTCCACGCGGCAGCCCTGTATGAGCGGGAAATCCAGGATTTGTTCGGCCTGACGCCCCTGGAGCATCCCGATCCGAGAAGACTTGTCTTCCACAGCAACTGGCCCGAGGGGCAATTTCCCCTGCGGAAGGACTTCGACGGGAAAAAGAGGCCGGAGACCGCCCGGGTGGAAATCCCCTTCCGGAAGGTAAACGGCGAAGGCGTTTTTGAGATTCCAGTGGGGCCGGTGCATGCCGGTATCATCGAGCCCGGGCATTTCCGCTTCAGCGTGGCGGGAGAGCCGGTGATCAACCTGGAAGCCCAGCTGTATTTCGTCCATAAGGGCATTGAAAAGATGTGCGAAGGAGAAAAGGTGGAGAAATGTCTCTATATTTCCGAAAGGATTTCGGGCGACGAAACCTTCACCAATTCCCTGGCGTTCTGCCAGGCCGTGGAAAAGCTGGCGGGGATCGAGGCGCCGCCCCGGGCGCGTTACACGAGGGTGATCTTCGCGGAACTGGAGCGGCTGACAAGCCATCTCGGCGATCTGGCGGGGATCTGCCTGGACGTGGCCTACGGCTTTGCGGCGTTTCAGTTCCGGATGCTGCGGGGCTGGAGCTATCTGGCGGCCGACGAGCTTTGCGGAATGCGGTTCCTCCGGAGCGTCAACCGGCTCGGGGGCGTCCGGAAGGATTTTGTTGCGGGAAGTGAGAAAAGGGTGATCGAGCTTCTGCAGAAAATCCGCAGCGAGCTGACGGATACGGTCGGCATTATCAAAGCGAACAACCTGTTTATCGATAGAGTTGAGCATACCGGCGTTCTGAAGCTGGACGTCGCCAACGACCTGAACGCGGTAGGACCCGCGGGCCGGGCGGCAGGCGTCCGCCACGACGTGCGGAGGACCTTCCCCTATGCGGCGTACGGGGAGTTGGAATTCCATGTGCCGGAGCATAACAACGGCGATGTCAACTGCAGGATGAACATGAAGCTGGAGGAATGTTTTGAATCCATTGACCTGATCCTGAAGGCCATCGACGCCATGCCCGCCGGCAGGATCGTGGAACTGCTGCCGGAGTTGGAGCCGTACCGGTTCGCGTTCGGGATGACGGAAGCGCCGCGGGGCGAGAACATCCACTGGGTCATGACCGGCGAGAACAACACCGTGTACCGGTACAAGATCAGGACGCCGTCCTTCTGCAACTGGCCGGCGGTCTGCCATGCGGTGCGGGGCAACATTGTCCCGGATTTCCCCCTAATCAATAAAAGCTTTAATTTGTCCTACGCGGGAAACGATTTGTAAGAACCTGTTTAGGATCTGGGGGTGCCTGAGATTTTGAGCGGATTTTTCGTCAGACAAGGCAAATTTTCGCAGGAATAATCCGTTTATTACAAGAAAATTTAACGCAGTATGACGGAAAATCCGCCAAAAGATCAGGTGCCAACAGATCCTAAACAGGTTCTAAGCAGGCATCCCGTGGAATCAAGAATAGAGCGGCTGTATGTCGGAGGTTGACATGTTTAAAACGATAGAAAAAATAATAAAATATCCAAGGTTGACACAGGACTATCCTTATAAGAAGATCGATCCCAGCCTCTTTATCGGCAAGCCGGAAATCGACAGGGCAAAGTGCCACGGCTGCGGCGAGTGCGTGAGCTGCTGCCCTTCCGGGGCAATCGTGTCCGGCGTCAATCCGAAGAATGTGGGCATCAATTACGATGAATGCATTTTCTGCGCGCTTTGCGAGGAAATCTGCCCCGCCGGAGCCATTCAAATGACGAACCAATACGAATTGGCCGAAACAGACCGAAAAAAGCTGAGAAGCGGGCCTCTGACGATCCGGGAGGGCAGCGTGCCCGAAATGACCGAAGAGGAGCTGAATGCAAAGCTTTCGGAAAAGATCCGGCGGGTATTCGGCAGAAGCCTGCAGATCCGGGAAGTGGATGCCGGCTCCTGCAATGGCTGCGATTATGAAATCAATGCGCTGAACAATCCCTTCAACGACATAGAACGCCTCGGCATCCATTTTGTCGCCTCGCCCAGGCACGCGGACATGCTGCTGGTGACCGGCACGGCCTCCAGGAACATGGAACAGGCGCTTTTAAAAACATACCGCGCCACGCCGGACCCGAAGCTGGTGGTGGCCGTCGGCGCCTGCGCCTGCAGCGGCGGGATATTCCGGGACAATTACGCGGCAAACCGGGGAATCGACTGCCTTGTGCCGGTGGATGCCTACATACCGGGCTGCCCTCCGAGGCCCCAGGCAATCCTGTACGGAATTTTGAAGGTGCTGGACCGGGTGAAATAGCCCGTACGGCCATTCTCATGGAAATTGTCCGCAGGAAGGGAAAAGGCGGGAACGGCGGGCAAAATCAATAGCAGCGCGAAGTCAATAGTAGTGCAGGATCATGTAAGCGGGAACCAGAAAGCAGATCAATACGATCAGGAATATACCGAAGCCCGCAAGCCGGTTTTTTTCCTTTCGGACCAGGAATAAACCGTAACTGAAGGTATAGTAGTTTACTGCAAGCAGAAACAGAACAAAAATCAAAAGATAAATCATGCTATTCACCTCTGCCTTTGCTGGAAAAAACGGATGATGAGTGGAAAATCAGGCCGGTCCTCCTGACTTTGACATCCGCGGAAACGTTGATTTCCGCTTCGGAATAATGGGAAAGCCAGTTGTAGTTCTCCCATTCCTCAATCGTGGAGAAATTGCCCGCCATCCATTCGCCGAACCCGAATATGTCCGTATGCAGCTCTTTCTGGGTCTTCCTGACCGTTGCATTCAAACAGTTCTGTATATATTCCGTGATCTGGCTTGCCAGCTCGTTCTGATGAGAAAGATCCTCATAGTCTATACGGCTCTGAATGACGTAGATTTCGGATTCCATGGCGATTTTCACATCGACGACGGGCTTTCCGTCCTTAAAGTACGCCTTTATCTTTGGGCTTCGGCTGTTGTGCAGGTCAAATACGATGGCATCTTCGGGCTTGTACCTGTCCGGAATGGAAATCCGGCCTCCTCTATAAAGGCCTGTTATCATCAAATAGCCTGCCGTTTCATAGGGACCCAGAGACCCTACCATTTTTCCCCCGTCAAAAACGGAAAGACCGATCAGTTCTCTCTTCGAAATACCCGATCTTGGCAGTTCGCCGGGCAGTACGTTTTTTCGGCCGGTAAGCGACCCGGAGCCGTTTTCCGGGACGGAGGACTCCTGCAGATCGTTTATGCCGCCGTACAGCGCGACCGGACTTCTATAGCTGGAAAACAAGGTGGTATAAAAATCAATAAACCGGATGTCGGGGAAAAAACCGGTGGCTTTGGATTGGGCAAGGAACAATTCGACGGATTTTGAAATATTTTCGCCTGTGCTGGGGCGATTTTCCCGGATGAAGTCTTCCGCTTTTCCCCTCGTGATCAATACGGCGGTACTGGCGCGGGTTTCCCGGAAACGTTCCAGACCGGCAATATATCCTTCAATTCCTTCCCGGGCAAACTCTTCTGAAAAAATGAACCATTTTGCGTGGATGAGGGATACTCTCCTTGAAATAGCCATACTGAACATATCGACGGCCTCCAGCATGGTAGGCGCTTCCATGGTCTGCACGCTGCTGCTTTCCTGGTCATTCTTGCTGCTGACGCTGGCCGGATCCTTCTCGCTTGAACCGCTGTCTCCGCCGCCGCTTTTATAATTCGGATATTGTATAGTCAGCCTGACCTTGCTTGTCGTGCCTTTATCCACTCCGACGGAGATCGCGTACACTTCATCGTCGATCTCATGGGCATCAAAGCACCCGGTCAGGATCGGCGCAAGCAGGAATGCGACAACCAGCAGGGCAGGCAATTTCCTAGGCATGTTCCGCGCGCCTCCCTCTTTTGAAAATGACAGCGATCAAAAAAATGATTATGATCGGAAGGTACAAAATATACATGGTATATTGCCTTAGAAAAACGATATTGATTTGTGACACCACCTGCATGCTAGCAGGCTGTATTGCCACAATCATGGTGAGGATGGCGAAGGGGGCAAGCAGCGGCCTGTGGTCCTTTATGGCAAAGGCCTTGCAGTATAGAAGCAGGCTGAAGTAGTAGGAGGCCGTCGTCGACAGGACCGAAGAAATGACCCATGCAAAAAGGAAGATGGATTCCACCCTCTGAATGAACCGGTTGAAGTAAATGGACCTGGACAATTCAAAAATACCGGAAATATTTTCGCTTCCGGAAGCATAGCCGAAGGTCATCAGATAACACAGCAGGGAAATGGAAAAAATCCCGCCTGAGAGTAGAATGCTGATAATCCCTATCTTTTTATAGGCCTTATACCCGCCGACCGCTTGAACGGCGAAAGCAAGCAGGACGAATTCGAAATAGGCGGAGCTTCTCAGGAACCCGAGCTTCAGGGTGGTCCTCACTCCGTGGCCGCCGAACGGCTTCAGAAGATTCGGATTGTAAGAAGGCAGCGCCATCAGCAGAATCAATCCGAGACAGATCAGGCACGGAATCAGACAAAGAGCGCATATCCTGGCCAGGGATGGAAGCCCGGAGTAGCACACAATTATGGAAACCGCGAGGAAGGTAATCATGATGAGACTGGTCGGGGTAGTGGGAAGGTTGTATACCTTGATCATTTCAACGAATTCCCTTAGGGTGGAGCCTGCATTGAAAAGCCCATAGGCGACCAGGACCAGCAGAATCACCTTGCCGATCACCTTGCCAAGTACAATTTCCAGAATGGACGGAAGGTCCCTGCCGGGAAAACGCTTGAGAAGCAAGTAGTAAAACAGAAAGAACAACAGAGTGCAAAGGCAGGATATCAATGTCGTGTACCAGGCGGCCGTACCGGTTTGGTATACGATATTGCCGACACTTGTAAAGAATATTTTATTGATCATGGCGAGGGTGGTGAGGCATGTGCCCTCGAATACGCCGATCCTGCCTTCACTGTTCATCGCCGTTCTCCTTTCCGCCGGATTTTCGGCCGCCGGTTTGCTTTCCCTCGTCTGCGGTTTTGGAGGCAAACGGGTCCGAATTTGCTTTCGTCCACTTCCTGGAAATCTTCGGCTGCCTGGTGATGTCAAGGGGATTCAAGTAATCGGGCCGGAACTCCTGCTTCCACACCGGCCATCGGATCAGCAGATCCCGGCTTTTTACGGTTTTGGGGGCAAGGGCGCTGAAAATGGGAACGCCGAAGGAATTCAGGTTGACTATGTGGGCCAGCAGAACCAGTATTCCCAGCGATATGCCGTAAAATCCGAAAAGGGCGCCCACGAGGATATAGAAAATCCGTATGATCCGAAGGGAGAAGGCAAGGCTGAAATCCGGTATGGCGAAGCTGCCGAGGCCGGTAAAGGCGACGATGATGATCAGCACCGGGCTTACCAGGTTTGCCTGGACGGCCGCCTGGCCCAGGATCAGCGCGCCGATGATGCCGATGGTATTCCCGATGATGCCGGGGATCCGGATGCCGGCCTCCCGGATCAGTTCAAAGGAGATTTCCATCAGCAGCACTTCCACTATGGTCGGGAAGGGGACGTTTTCACGCGCCTTTGCGATGGCGATCAAAAGGTCCGTGGGGATCATCTCCCGGTGGAAGGTGGTCAGCGCGACATACATGCCCGGAAGCATGGAAGCGATAAAAAGGGCGAAAAACCGGATCAGCCGCAAAAAAGTGCCGTATTGCCACCGGAGCCAGGTGTCCTCCGGCGTGTGCAGAAAGTCCGCGAAGGTGACCGGGACCACCAGGGCGAAAGGGGAACCGTCGGCCAATATGGCCACCTTTCCTTCCACCAGGTGGGCTGAAGTCCGGTCGGGTCTTTCTGTGGACAGCATGGTGGGAATGATCGCAAGGGGATGATCCTCGATAAACTGCTCCAGAATCCCGTCGCCGATGATCAGATCCGTCCGGATCCCTTTGATCCTTCGGATAACCTCGGCTACAATGGCTGGATTGACGAGCTTGTTGATGTAGACAACGGCGCATTTGGCGTTATTCCGCTCGCCAAGGTCGAAAAATTCCGTGGTCAGTTCATTGTTCCGCAAAATTCTCCGGATCAGGGTGATGTTGGTGCGGAGATTTTCGTTAAAGGCTTCCTGGGGCCCCTTTACGACGCCCTCCACCTGGGGCTTGTCCACGCTGCGCTTTTCATAGCCTTTGGTTTCGCAGAGAATGTAGTTGGGGTAGCCGTCGATGAAAATAGCGGTATCGCCGGTCAATACATCCCGGATGGCGTCGTTTTGGGAGGTTGCCTTTTTGATCTGGTGAGTCTCAATGACACTGTCATAGACGAAATCAAACAGGTTCTTTCCCTGAAGATTGCCGTATCGGCTCCGGTCCAGCAGGGGCTTCAGGATGGACAGGTTAATGACGTCCTTGTCGATCATCCCCTCCACGTAAAACAGGAATCCGTTTACGCCGTCGGCAATGCAGAACCTGCGGTAAATGACATCCTTGTTTTCCTTTGAATTGAAGATCCCCTCCAGCGTTTTGATGTTGTCGCCGATCTCTTTGGAAATGCGGCTGCCAATTGCTTCCGCATCCTCCTGCGCTGCGGGGGAGTCGGTTTCGGAAGCGGTTTTTCCGTAGGGCTTTCCGGAGTCCTGACGGGGACGCTCCCGGTGATTTTCGTCGGTGTCCTGTCTGGAGGCCTGACTGTCCGTTTCGGGTATATAAAAGGTATTATCGGTTTTTTCCCTGTAATTCATCCAGGAAAACAGGGCTGCCGGAAACTTTCTTTTCTTGTCCACGGTTTTCTCCTAAAGGAATTTGTAAACATATTATTTACAATATGATGCTGTGATATAATAAAAAAGAAGATTTTACAAGGAAGCTCATCCCATGGGGCTGGAGGTGCTTATGAAAATTCCGGATCGAAAGGATTTCATGGAAAAATGTCTTAATTCCCTGGATGGAATCTATACCATGCTGACCACCCTGCCGCCGCTGAAGCTGAAGGATCTGCCGGCAGAGGAAACGGCGCTGGTGATGGTGGATATGATCAACGGCTTTGCCAGGGAGGGAGCTTTGATGAGCCCGCGGGTGGAGGCGCTGATCCCGGCGATTGCGGAGCTCTCGGAAGCCTGCGCGAAAAGGGGCATTGCACGGCTGGCCTTCGCCGACTGCCATACGGAAAAATCCCCCGAGTTCGGCGCATATCCGCCCCACTGCATGGCGGGCACTTCCGAAAGCGAAATTGTAGCGGAACTAAAGGCCCTCGGCGGGTATCTCCTGATCCCCAAGAATTCCACAAACGGCTTTCTGGAAGAAGCGTTCCGGAAATGGCTTTCCGAAAACCCGTCCATAACGAACTTTATTATAGTGGGAGATTGTACGGATATTTGCATCCAGCAGTTTGCCGTGACCCTGAAGACCCGGTTCAACATGCTCGACCAGGGCTCCAGGGTCATCGTGCCCGTCAACGCGACGGATACCTTTGACCTCGGCCTGCATGACGCCGACCTGCTGAACGCGGTGACCCTGTTCAGCATGGCCGGAAACGGGGTGGAGATTGTCAGTTCGATCGAGGTTTGATAAAACAAGTTGGGAGAATTTCCATGGATGAAATAAATGCGGTGAACTATACCATGCTGACGGATTTTTACGAAATGACCATGCTCAACGGCTACCTGGCCAACGGCTTGAAGGACAGGGTCGCCTACTTCGACATGTTTTTCCGAAAGGTGCCCGATAACGGCGGCTTTGCCATTATGGCGGGCCTTGAACAGCTGATCGGATATTTGAAAAAGCTCCGCTTTACGGAACAGGATATTGCGTATCTGAGGGGAAAGCGGCAATTCCGCGAGGAGTTTTTGGACTATCTCCGGGATTTCCGGTTCCACTGCGATGTGTGGGCCATGCCGGAGGGAACGCCCATTTTCCCCAATGAACCGGTGGTCACGGTCAGGGGGCCCGTTATGGAAGCGCAGTTTATCGAGACGATGCTGCTGCTCACCGTGAATCACCAGAGCCTGATCGCCACCAAATCGAACCGGATCGTCCGGGCCGCCCGGGGAAGAGCCGTCATGGAGTTCGGCTCCCGGAGGGCCCAGGGGATCGACGGGGCGATCAACGGAGCGCGGGCGGCCTATATCGGCGGCTGCGCCGGAACGGCCTGCACGGTGGCGGACCGGGATTACGGAATCCCGGCCCTCGGGACGATGGCCCACAGCTGGGTGCAGATGTTCCCATCGGAAATCGAGGCCTTCCGGGCTTATGCCAGAACCTACCCGGCCGGCTGCACGCTGCTGGTGGATACGTACAATGTGCTGAAGTCCGGCGTTCCCAATGCGATCAAAGCCTTCAACGAAGAACTCCTTCCGCGGGGCTTCCGGCCGAAAGGCATCCGGATCGACAGCGGCGACATTACCTATCTGTCGAAAGAGGCCCGGAAGATGCTCGACGCGGCAGGCTTCCAGGATTGCGGCATCGTCGCCTCCAATGCGCTGGATGAATACATCATCCGCGACCTTCTGACCCAGGGCGCCTGCATAGATTCTTTCGGCGTGGGCGAGAGACTGATCACGTCCAGGTCCGAGCCCGTGTTCGGCGGCGTATACAAATTGAGCGCCATCGAGGAGAACGGAAGCATCGTGCCAAAGATAAAGCTCAGCGAGAACGTGGGCAAAATCACGAATCCGGGCTATAAGCTGGTATGGAGGCTTTTCGACCGGGACAGCGGCAAGGCCATCGCCGATGTGATCACCTTAAGCGGCGAGGTGATAGACGATACAAAGCCTTATGTCCTGTTCGACCCGGAATTTACCTGGAAACGGAAGACGGTTTCCAACTTTACCGCGCGAAAGCTCATGGTGCAGCTTTTCGATAAAGGGAACTGCGTCTATGAAAGCCCGGGCCTGGAGGATATCCGGAGTTATTGCCTGCAGCAGGCGGATACGCTGTGGGAGGAAGTGAAGCGGTTTGAAAATCCGCATGAGTATTACGTGGACCTTTCGCAGCCGCTCTGGGACATGAAGCAGAGGCTGCTCCGGGAATACTCCGTGAAATAGGAAAGTGCCATGGAGCAGAGCCGGAAAGGGAAATGAAGGAGGAAATTAAAAGCGAAACGAAAAGGAAAATAGAGCAGGAAGCGGAACAAAATGAAGGAGAAAGGGTGAACCGGATGAAATCGTACCGAAAGGAGCTGTTTTTCAATATCCCGGCCCGTCGGGCCTATGTCAATATAACCCCGCAGGTTCGCAAGTGCGTGGAGGAAAGCGGGGTAAAAGAGGGCCTGGTACTGGTCAACGCCATGAATATCACGGCCAGCGTGTTCATCAACGATGATGAGGCCGGACTCCACCAGGATTTCGAAAAGTGGCTGGAGGCGCTGGCGCCGGAAAAACCCTACGGACAATACCGGCACAATGGCTTCGAGGACAATGCGGACGCCCATCTGAAGCGCCAGATCATGGGACGCGAGACGGTGGTCGCCATAACCGGCGGGGAGCTGGATTTCGGCACCTGGGAGCAGATATTCTACGGGGAGTACGACGGGAAGCGGGAAAAAAGAGTGCTGGTAAAAATCATCGGCGAATAAAAATAAAGAGAAGTACGGAGGGGTGAAAAATGTTTGATTTGATTGGCTACAGGGAACTGGTCGATTCGTTTTACGACCATATGGTGAATGTTCCGGAAGCGACCGCGGGGATCAGGCCCTCGGAGGATAAATGGTGCCTGAAGGAGATCATCGGTCATCTGGTCGATTCCGCCTCCAACAACCATCAGCGGTTTGTCCGGCTGCAATTTGGCGACCTGCTGGACTTTCCGGCCTATGACGGCGAAGAGTGGGTAAGGAAGCAGAAGTACCGCGAGATGAACTGGAACAGGCTTATTCTGCTCTGGCATAATTATAACTGTGTTCTCCTCAATATTATAGAAAATATGGACGGCGGCGCCTATTCCAATGTGTGGGTGAAAGGCGAGGATACTATACAGCTCGACGAACTGGTTGTCGATTACTACAGGCATATGAGGGCCCACCGGCAGCATTTCGAAGAAAGACTGAAGGAAGTGGGGGAGAACGCTTGAACAAGAACGAACCCACAGCAACGAAGCTGGAAGCCTTTCAGATCCGGTTTGCCACGGAGGAGGACGTACCGCTGATCCTTTCTCTGATCCGGGGGCTTGCGGAATATGAAAATCTTCTGGATAAGGTGGTGGCGACGGAAGAAGGCCTGAGGGACTCCATTTTCGTCCAAAAGAGAGCCGAGGTCCTCATCGGGGAATACGAGGGGAAGCCGGTCGGCTTTGCCCTGTTTTTCTACAACTTTTCCACCTTCCTCGGCAAGCCGGGCATTTACCTGGAGGATCTTTACATAAAGCCGGAGATGCGGGGAAAAGGCATGGGAAAGATCCTGCTTTCGTATCTGGCCAGGCTGGCGGTCGAAAGGGATTGCGGCCGGCTCGAATGGTGGTGCCTGAATTGGAACGAGCCCTCGATCCAGTTTTACCGGCACCTGGGGGCCAAACCCATGGACGAATGGACCGTATACAGGGTGTGCGATCAGGCGCTGGCAGACCTGGCCGGCGAGTTTTGACCGGGATCGGAGGAGACAACATGGACAATACCAAAAAGTTTACGAATAAAGTGGAGAATTATGTAAAGTACAGGCCATCCTATCCCCGCGGATTCATTCGTTACCTGACGGAGGAATTGGGGCTTGCCGCCGGAAAAACCGCGGCGGATGTCGGCGCCGGTACGGGCATATTGACGAGGCTTTTGGCCGCCTGCGCGGACACGGTTTACGCAGTGGAGCCCAATGCCGAAATGAGCAGGGCGTGCAGGGAGCTGTGCCGTGAATACCGGAATATTGTAATGATCGACGGCACGGCAGAAAACACAGGACTCCCGGACAGCTCTACGGATTTTGTTACGGCCGCCCAGGCATTCCATTGGTTTGACCGGGAAAAGGCGAAGGCGGAGTTCGGAAGAATCCTGAAGCCCGGCGGAAAGGTCGTTCTGGTGTGGAACAGCAGAGTCAGCGAAAACGAATTCATAAAGGCCAACGATGAACTATGCAGACGGTTATGCCCCGATTTCAACGGATTTTCAGGGGGGATCGGCTGGGAGGAGGAAAGATACGGCGATTTTTTCAAGGACGGTTTGTTTGAATACCGTATTTTTGAGAACGACCGGACCCTGACCCTGGAGGAATACATAGGAGGGAGTCTGTCGGCATCTTACGCGCCGCTGGAAAGGGACGAAAATTATTCCGGGTTTGTGGAAGGGCTTAAAGACCTGTTTGACCGGTATAGCGTGGGCGGCAGGCTTCTGATGCCGGCTGTTACGCAAAGCTATGCCGGTTCGTTGTGAACCGATAGAATATGGAATGGGGGCAGACGTACCATGGGCGCATCCGTAAGAAAGATCTACTACAACGAGCTGGGCCAGCTGCTTGAGCTGTACCGGCACCTGAACGAGGAGGATCCCGACATCAGCGGGGAAAAGGGGACCCTGGAGCTGTGGGACAGGATCGTTACCGATCCCGGGCAAAAGATATTTGTCGTGGAGGAGGACGGAAAGCTGGTGGCGTCCTGTACGCTGATCCTCGTCCCGAACCTCACGAGGGGCGGAAAACCGTATGCCTTGATCGAAAATGTGGTGACCCACGCGGATTACCGGAAAAGGGGCTTCGGCAGGGCGGTGCTTGAAAAGGCCGCCGCAGCGGCAAGGGAAGCGGGCTGCTACAAGGTCATGCTGATGACCGGCAGAAAGGACGACGGCGTCATGACCTTTTATGAAAAGGCCGGTTTTGACCGGGGCATGAAGACGGCCTTCTGCACCAAATTCCAGTGATGCGGCAAAAAAGGATTGACTTTGCGTGTAAAAAGCGCATATAATGATAAAAATAATTTGAAAACGAATGGATCAAAGGTTATGACTGGGAAGAAGTAAAATTGCACGATCCCGACAGAGAGTACCCGGATGGTGAGAGGGGCGGGGAGAACGCAATTTGAATACATCTCATGAACTGTACGCCGAAACGGACGAAGGGAAGTCCGGGCAGGCGATCACCGGGAACCTGCGCCCGTTACAGCGCTAGTGAATGCACGCGGAAGGCCGTAAGGTCCCGGGCGCGTAAGTTCACGACAAGGTCGGCGCTGCGAGGCGCCGGTAAATTGAGGTGGTAACGCGGGAGCAAGCTCCCGTCCTCTGATGGTATCAGAGGACGGGGGCTTTTTTTATGCGGTATGGCGGCATCTTGCCGGTCGGACCGGATCAAGAGAGGAGAAAGGAATATGATTTCAATCGAGGAACAAATCCGAATTCTTTCAAAAGGCGCGGAGGAGATCATCAGCGCGGAGGAACTCCGGGCAAAGCTGGAGAGGGTGCAGGGCACGGGCCGGTCCCTGGTGATCAAGCTCGGGCTGGATCCGTCGGCCCCCGACATCCATCTGGGGCATACGGTGGTGCTGCGGAAGATCCGCCAGTTTCAGGATCTTGGCCACAGGGCGGTGATTATCATCGGCGACTTCACCGGCAGGATCGGCGATCCCGCCGGCCGGTCCAAAACGAGAAAGCAGCTTACGGGGGAGGAAGTAGCAGCGAATGCAAGGACCTACGAGGAACAAATCTTCAAAATACTCGACAGGGACAGGACGGAGGTTCGGTTCAACAGCGAATGGCTGTCGAAGCTGAACTTTGAGGAGGTCGTCCGGCTGGCGTCCAAGTGCACGGTGGCAAGAATGCTGGAGCGGGATGATTTTCAAAACCGCTTTGCGGCCCATGAAAGCATAGGCGTCCACGAATTCTTCTACCCGCTGATGCAGGGCTTTGATTCCGTCGAACTGAAAGCGGATGTGGAAATCGGCGGGACAGAGCAGCGGTTCAACATCCTGATGGGGCGGAGCCTCCAGAAGGATTACGGACAGGAAAGCCAGGCGGCGCTGTTTATGCCGATCCTTGAAGGGATCGACGGCTCGGAAAAGATGAGCAAGAGCCTGGGCAACTATATCGGAATCAGCGATGCGCCGGAGGACATGTACGGTAAAGTGATGTCCATCCCCGACGGGTTGATCGTCAAGTACTTCAAACTGGCGACGGATATCCATCCTGACCGGCTCGACGAAATCGCCCGGCAGTTGGAAGGGGAGGAGGTGAATCCCCGGGATGTGAAAATGCTGCTGGCACGGGAAATTACGTCCCTGTACCACGGGGAGGCCGCCGCCGGGCAGGCGGAGGAGCGGTTTAAAACCGTCTTCCAGAAACGGGACCTGCCGGAGCAGATCCCGGAATTCACCGTGCCGGAGGGGCTGTTCGAGGACGGCGGAGTCGATCTGGTGAAGCTGCTGGCCTTCCTTGGCTTTTCGGAAAGCCGGAGCGATGCGAGAAGGCTGATCCAGCAGGGGGCGATAAAAATCAACGGGGTAAGGCAGACCGGCACCAGCCTTTCCGGACTGAAAACCGGAGATGTCCTTCAGTCCGGAAAGCTGAAGTTTGCGAAGCTTATATGGTGAGTCCGGTCTTCAGCCTCTCTTCCTCTTCGGCGACGACCTTTTTGTCGATTCGCTCGAAGAGGATGCCCAGCGGCTGAATTTCCAGGTTCGCCGGCAGCCTGACGAACACCCATTTGTCATCCCCAATGCCGAGGGCATCCTGCACCTTTTGGGAGGAGAAGGGCAGGAAGGGCTTGAGCAGAATGGACAGATTGGCTATGATCTGCACGCAGGTTGCCAGGGTTTCGCCGCATTTTGCCGGATTCTCCCTTATGCTGACCCAGGGCTGTTCTTCGTCGAAGTATTTGTTTGCGGTGCGGATAAAGGCGAACAGAGTTTCCAGTGCCTCCTTCAGGCTGCCGTTTTCGATCAGCCCGCTCACCTCGGCGTAAAGGGCCTCTAGCCGCTGCTCGATGGGAAGACTGCACGGTGCGGCAGGAACCTTTCCCCCAAAGCTCTTCTGAATAAATACCAGACTCCGGTTGACAAAATTGCCGTATGCCCCCAGAAGCTCGCCGTTGTGGCTGTTTATGAACTCCCGCCAGGTAAAGTCCGTATCCCGCTTCTCGGGACCGTTGGCAGTGAGAAAGTACCGGATGGAATCCGGGTCATACCGGGAGGCAAGATCCCCGGCCCATATTGCCCAGTTGCCGCTGGTCGAGATTTTCCGTCCCTCCAGCGTCAGGTATTCGCTGGATACGATTTCGTCCGGGAGGCGGAAAGCGGCGTCCTTCCGGCCAAGCAGCAGCGCCGGGAGGATTATGGCGTGGAAGGGGATGTTGTCTTTTCCGTGTACGCAATAGTGCCGGCTGCTGTTCCAGATTTCGATAAAGTCCAGGCCTTTCCGCTCACAGAGCGTATGGCAGTCGGACAGATAGCCGAGGACATTTTCGGCCCAGATATAGATTTTTTTGCCCTCGTAGCCTTCCCTCGGCACATCGATCCCCCAGTCGAGGTCCCGGGTGATGGCCCTGTCCCGCAGGCCTTCGCCGATATACCGCCGGGACAGCTCCAGGGCGTTTTTCCTCCAGTCCCGGTGGCTTTCCACATAGGTGCTCAAAGCTTCCTTTAATTGGGTGATTGCCAGGAACAGGTGGGTGGACGGCCTGAAAACAGGAGGGCTCCCGCAGAGATGACATCGCGGGTCAAGCAGATTTTCCGGCTCCAGGACGCTGCCGCAGTGTTCGCACTGGTCCCCTCTTGCCGCTTTGCCGCAAATGGGGCAGGCTCCGTCCACGAAGCGGTCCGGCAGCGCCTGGTTGCACTTTTCGCAATATGCCTGGGGTGATGCTTTTTCATAGACAAGCCCGCCGTCATACAGGCGCTTGTGAAAGTCCTTAACAAACTCCTTATGTTCCGCGCCGGAGGTCTTTCCGTATAAATCGTAGGAAAAACCGAGCTTCCGGAAACACTCCGTAAACTCCTCATGATACCGGTTGCTGACTTCCTCCGGCGTTTTGTTTTCCTGCCGGGCCCTTATGGCCACGGGGGTGCCGTGACAGTCGCTGCCGGATACATAAAAGACCGTATCCCCCTTTGCGCGGTGATACCTTGCCAGGACATCCCCCGGCAGAAGCGCCGCTGTGTGGCCGATGTGAAGCGAGCCGTTCGCGTAGGGCCATGCCCCTGATATGATAACGTTCATAAAAATGCCTCCTTTTCTGGTTTGAATTCACCAAATCCGACTGAATTAGCCTATTGTGCCAATAAAAAAACGCCCTCACCCCCAGGATTTCTTCCTGGGGACGAGAGCGTGCGCTTCGTGATACCACCCCGGTTCATTGCGCTTCACAGCGGCAATCTCAGCAAGTACGTCAGGCGGCTTCCCTTTCGGGACAAGATCGGCCTGGTTATACTCCGGCACGGTAACGGGTGCGCCCGCCATAGCCTTACATCCGGGACCGGTCATTCCTGCATCGGCGCCGCCACGCGGCTTGCCGGAAACGGAAATGGTCCCTTTTGTTCGGTATGATTGCTCCAAGACCATGTTCGGCCCCTGTGCCTTTCTCCCTCTCAGCAGCCGGGAGTTCTCTGTAAAAGACGTCAACAGCCTACTCTTCTTTTCATCGCAAGTGATTATTTCCAATATCCTATTCCTGCCGGCCACATTTGTCAAGAACGGAAACGAAATTTTTCTGCGACGTTTTCTGCGATTGAATAATTGCCCATCCTGTTCTACAATAAAGCTTGGAACAGGAGGACGTTTATGGCAAAAAAGACTTTATACATATCCGATCTGGACGGAACGCTGCTGAACCCGGAAAAGGAGCTGAGCAGCTATGCGAAAAGGGCGATCAACGAATTGAACGGACACGGCGTGCCTTTTACCGTCGCGACGGCCAGAAGCGCGGCATCCGTCGTTAAAATACTGGCCGACGTAAGCATTGACGTGCCTGCTGTTCTGATGAACGGGGCGGTTATCTTCGATCTGCGTACGCTGAAGTACATAAGGAAAGAAGTTATTGAACCTGTGACAGCGGGCTGCATTGTGGACATTCTTACGGAGCAGGGGATTCCGGGCTTCATGTACGCCGTTGCCGGCGACTGCCTCATAACCTATTACGAGCATCTTGAATCCAAAGCGATGAAGGATTTCCACGATGAGCGGGTTCAAAAGTACTGCAAATCCTTTGAAAAGGTCCCTTGCTTTAAAGATAAAACGGGGGAGAACAACGTGATCTATTTCTCCCTGATGGACGATTACGAAAAGCTCCAGCCGGTCCGGGACCGCTTTAAGGCCATTCCCGGCATCGATATGGCCTTTTACAGGGACAATTATGGGGATGGGCTCTGGTACCTTGAAATTTTTCGGGCGACCGCCTCCAAATACAACGCGGTCATGTACCTGCGCGAGTCCGGCGGGTACGACCGGGTCGTCGGCTTCGGCGACAATCACAATGACATCCCCCTTTTAAACGCCTGCGATGAATTCTATAGCGTATCCAATGCGATAGACGAGCTCAAAGCGCGCTCGACCGCGGCCATAGGCAGCAACCTGGAGGATGCCGTTCCCGCATTTATCCTGAAAAGGGAATCCATCTTCCTGGAAGAACCTGTTTAGGATCTGTTGGCGCCTGATCTTTTGGCGGATTTTCCGTCATACTGCGTTAAATTTTCTTGTAATAAACAGATTATTCCTGCGAAAATTTGCCTTGTCTGACGAAAAATCCGCTCAAAATCTCAGGCACC
>JAEYOP010000035.1 GCA_023411575.1 Bacillota bacterium
ATTATATACGAACATGTGTTCTGATGTCAATATGGATTGCGGCCGCTGTAATCCTTCTATCTGCCGTGCTCCTCTTATCCGCCGGAATACTGTCGAGACACTCCTATCCGCTTTCCGCATTCCGTCCGCTGTGACTTGACAGATGCCGTTGCATAATATACCATCGTTCTAAAGCAGAGCCGTGCTGCGGAGCTTATGGAGCCAGCCCTGCGGAATCAGCGGTCAGGAGGGATCAGGATGAACAAATCGCCGAGCGGAAGCCTTTGCCCGTACTATTACATGGGAGGCGAACTGCATCCGCTGAAATACGGAAGCTATTTCAAGGACAGGGAAAGCTTGTTCGCCGTTATGAAGGCCGAAGAGGAATTTATCCTGAAATCGCCGGGGCAGAACAACCGGAGGATCTGGATCGATTTGTACGAAACCAGGCTGGACCGGGAGGTCATAGACCGGCTGATTCTGCATTTGGAGGCGATTGAAAGCAAAATTTGCAGGCTTTGCCTGGTCGGCTGTTCCTTTATGAACAGGCGGAGGATCCGAAAGAGAATATTGGCTGGAAAGCTGGGGATTGCCCGGCAGGTCGGCTTTTTCCGGGACCCGGAAGAGGCAAAAAAATGGTTGATACATCTATGAAAACACAAAGAGGTGTGGAAAATGAAATTTACAAAAAAGGACTTGTTGGTTATCCTGGTTCCAATAGCTGTCATAGCGGCGATTTACCCGTTTTTGCCGGCCAAAATCCCGAGGCAGTTCCATTTTAACGGGCAGCCCTCCTATATGGCAAAGGAATTCCTCTTCCTGGTCGGCCTGTTGCCATATATTGTTTATAAGAGCTATCAATTCAAAAAGGGTTGAGAAAAAAGACGAAGAAATAGAGAGATGGCGCGATTATTATAAAAATGGGGCGGTCCGCTGACCTGAAAACTGGCTGCTCTGGAGAAAAGCAGATGATTATTCGAAAAGGGAATGCCGTGGATTCGGGAAAATTCCTGGATATGCTCAAACAATAGGGTTATATCAGAAAACGGGATTCAAAATAGAAGGGCTGAAGGAAAAATCCCTGGTCGTGGATGGAAATTATGTGGACGAATATTATATGGCAAAAATAATTATAGCCAATCAATAGCTTGTTGGCCGCTTCCGGGAATTATATAATTTTTCCGGAGGTGGGTCGCGGAAATGATGGAAAAGGCTGCAGAGAATAGTGCAATAAAAACGGAGAATTTGACGCGGATATACCGGAGCGCAGAGAAGGAAGAAGGCCTGAAGGGAACCTTCAAAGCGCTCTTTCATAAGACAACTCTTGAAAAGACCGCCGTTTCGGACTTCTGCTTCGAGGCGGAAGAGGGCGAACGGATCGGTCTCATCGGACCAAACGGGGCGGGAAAGACCACCCTGATCAAAATGCTGTGCGGCATTCTTCGACCGACGGCCGGGAAAGCTTCCGTCATGGGGTATGATCCCTCCAGACCCTGCGACAGCTTCAAGAAAAAATACGCCGTGGTCATGGGCCAGAAGAGCCAGCTCTGGTGGGACCTGCCTGCAATCGATTCCTTTGCGCTGGACCGGGAGCTCTACGAAATCCCGGAGGAGCGTTTCAGAAAAAACGTATCGTTCTATTCGGAGTTGTTCGGGGTTGAAAAGCTTTTGAACACCCAGGTCCGCCTGCTGTCTCTCGGGGAGCGCATGAAAATGGAGCTGATCCTGTCCCTGCTTCATGATCCGTGCATCCTGTTTCTCGACGAGCCGACCATAGGGCTTGATGCGGTGGCGCAAAAGCAAATCCGGCAGCTGCTGCGCCAGATCAACGAGGAACGCAACGTCACCGTACTGCTGACAAGCCATTACATGGAGGACATAAGACACCTGTGCAGCAGGGTCATGGTCGTAAATCACGGCGTAAAAATATTTGACGGCGCATTTGAAGCCCTGATCGACCGGTTTAATGAATACAAGACGGTCAGCATCACGTTTGAGAACGAGGCCCTGTCGGAGCCGGATTTCGAGGCCCAGTGGATCGAGAAGAGCCGGTACAGGTGGTCCTTCAAGGTCCGGAGAGAACAGATCAGGCAGGTGCTCCATACGGTCCTGAACAATTATGATGTGGATGATCTCAGGCTGGAAGAGGAAGAGATCGGCGATGTCGTGGCGAAAATATACGGGATCGGTGCCGCCCCATGAAAAAGTATCTTGAAATAGCCAAAATCACCTGGAAATCCATGATGGCCTACCGCTACGACGTGTTTGCCGGCGCAGCGTTCTCCGTCTGCAAAATATTACTGGCCTGCCTGATGTGGAGCATCATCTTTGAAAGTCGGGAGCAGGTGGGCGGATATGGTTTTCATACCATGATGACCTATTACATCCTTGCATCCCTGTTCGGCAGGCTGGACCAGTCAAACGGCCTGAACTGGCAGTTTTCCGGCGAAATCCGGAACGGGCAGTTCGGCAAGTATATCGTCCGTCCTGTGCGGCCGCTTCTGTATTTTGCCGCCTGCAGCTATGCCAAGTCCTGTTACGTATTCGGAATAAATTTTATTGCGGCTGTGGCCTGGATGCTCATATTCGCAGGGCGAATGACCGTCACCTCCAATATTGCCGATTTGCTGATGGCATTGGTGATCTTTCTGCTGGGACTGAATTTTATGATTTTGTTCAACTATTTTCTTTCCATTCTCAGCTTCAAGTTCCTGGACATCAGCGGGTTGAACATATTGAAAGGAAACCTGATCGAATTCGTCTCCGGGGCTCTTGTGCCCCTTACAGTGTTTCCGGCTGCCGTAACCAAGGCCTTCAGCCTGCTGCCGTTCTATTACACGGTCTATTATCCGGCCGCGCTGATGATCGGGCGGGAAGTGGAAAAGCCCGTCACGGCTTTACTGGTCATCGTGTTCTGGAATGTGGCGCTGGGCATAGCCGCGGGCCTATATTACGGAAGCGCGGTGAAAAAGTTCGAGGGGGTGGGGATATGAGGCCGGGAAGATATGCCAGGCTATTGTGGACGTTGATGAAGGTGCGTTTGAACAAGGGAATGATGTATAGCTTCAACTTCTGGATGGCGTTTTTTACGGATTTGAGCCTGTTTATCCTGCAGATCGTCCTGTTTTCGGCCATCTTTCTCCAGGTGGAGACCCTGAACGGCTGGAACATATACCAGATGATCGTTTTCATCGGTACTTTCACCATACTGGATGCGATATACATGACAACCTATTTCTTCGGAGTGCTGACCATACCGGATAAAATAAGGACGGGCGCGCTGGATACATACATTGTCCGGCCTGTGAATACGCTGTTTTACGTATCCCTTGAGAATATCGACCTTGGTTCGTCCATTCTGGTTATTCCGGGGATCCTGATGGTGGCATACGGGACAGGCATGCTCGGGGTTCCGGTAACCGTCTGGAGAGTGCTGGGATATATTTTCCTCCTGCTGATCATGGTGCTTCTCATGTTTATTCTGATGATCATTATCCGTACACTGGCCTTCTGGCTTGTCAGAATCGATGCCTTCTGCGAAATCGAAAACGGGCTTGTCGATTTCTCCTACCGGATTCCCGGGGTCGTCTTCCGGGGCTTGTGGAAGCTGATCTTCTTCATCTTCCTGCCATACGGGCTAATGGCCACCATTCCGACCCAGCTTCTGACCGATGTACTGGATGGGAGGTACTGGATTATGACGATCGGAGTATTTGCCGCATTCTGGTGCCTGGGCATTTTCCTGTGGAAGCGGGGAATGAGGCGGTACAGCAGCGCAAGCAGCTAAGGCGGATGCGGTCTGCAGTAGGCTGCGCCGGCAGCTAAAGTGGATGAGGTGTGCAATGGACTGCGCCGGCAGCTAATGTACATGGCCCGAAGCGGGCTGCGCCGGAAGGATCAATGGATTGCACAGCAGCGCAATCACATTTCTATTTTGCAAGTGAGCTTATCCAGGGCGCTTATATCCTTTACAGGGTTCTTCGTCAGGTATAGGAGCTCGAGCTTGACCAGCTTGGACAAGGACTTGACAGAACTGATCCGGTTATTGGACAGGTACAGCCTTTTTAAATTGGTCAAACCGGACAGGGGAGTCAGGTCGGAAATGCTGTTGCTGTTCAGGGAGAGGACTTCAAGTCCTTTCAGGCGGGCAAGAGGCTTCAGATCCCGGATCTTGTTTTTGGCGAGGTAGATGGCTTTCAGGTTGGTCAGGGAGGTCAAAAAGGACAAATCCTCGATGGAATTCTCCGAGGCGTCCAGAAATTCAAGGTTTTTCATATATTTGAGATCCGGATATTGGCTTACGGTATTCGGGGGAAGCTTCAGCCGGTTGATTTCAAGCAGGTCGCCTTCATATAGGCTTCCTGTTGGCTTTTCAAGAACGATCCGGAGGTATGCCTCCAGTCTTTTGTCCGCAAAACGGACTGCTTTTCCGGAGGGCTTTGCTTTCAAGCCCCAGGCGGTTTGGCCATGAACCCGGGACAGAATCTCGTCCCATATGTTGAGCTTGTAAGCGATCCCTGTCGGATCCGAATAATCGGATATATTTCCCAGCGCCCAGAGGGAGATCCCCCCAAGTCCCGCATCGGAAGCAAGGCCGACCTTCAAAGACATGCTTTTGGAATTCTCATATACGATGAAATTGAACAGTTGTTTTCCGGGGTTATAGTAGGACATGTAGGGGCATTCCAGCAGATAATTATAGCCATGGGATATATTCACCGCAACATGGTCGGCATTATCGATCCGTTTTTTAATCAGGTCATAGGTGGGCGCATATTTTTGCGTACTAAGGGTTTCCCTGTCCAGTTTTTCCCACCCGTTGGGGTCGTTCAGAGGGAACTCCCACTGGGCGGCATCGAAGCTGAGCTGCAGAAGTACCTTTTTGCATAATGCCGCGTTGCCGATACTGCTCTTTATGGTATTGACGGCATGTTTTACTTCGTTGTACGGGGCAATGGACTGGGTAGGTACGAGATTGTCGAATTCATAGTACCTGTCCACTTCATATTTCTTCAGGTTCGTAACCGGCTCGTAATCATGCGCCATCAGAATGATCCGGTCCGCAACGGAAGCAATGGTCTTGTAATCGTACCCGTCAAAGTTGTTATCCGTATTTACGGCGACAAGAAGGGTTTTGTTTTCCGCCTTGAGCCGGGTGCTCAATTTCTGGAGAAACTGATTGAAGTAGGCGCTTATCGGTTTTCCATTCACGTTATTGGCGGTTCCGTCCGCATTTGTGTTGCGAAGGCCTTCAAAATCAATCACGATGCCGTCGAAATAACAGGCCTCATCTTCCGGAGCGCTTATGGAGCCTGAAGTAACGGCCCCCGAAGTAACGGCCTCCGAAGCGGCAGGGGCTGTTTCGGAGGCTATTGCATCCGGTGTTGTTGCGATAGAGGCTGGGGTGGTCGTGATAGAGGCAGGAGAAGAGGAGGCTCCCGGCTGGGCGGCGGAAACGGCGGAAGCGGTCGTGGCTGCGGCTGCGTCCTTTACGGCAATATTGCGTGTCGCCTGCTCCACTACGAGATCAATCAGCTTATTTGCAGAAGCAGCGTCGGTAAGCACCTTCCGTGCAATGGAGCTATTGCTGAAAATGCAGAGCTGGACAGGCTTTCCCTTGCTCTTTGCATATTTTACCGGGTCAATATAATCGGCCGGGAAATAGAAGGAACTGTTCTTGTTGAGGCCTTTGGTGGTGTTGATGGATACGGTGTCCGAAAAATCCAGCTGCCCCCAGGCGAAGCTCAGGGAATCCAGTTGGTCGATATATTTGTTCAACGATGGACCATAGGTGATTTGCGAGGGATAGAAAGCATGCAGGTATGCAGTGGTAACCGTTGCCGCCATCGAGCGGCTGCTCCAACCGGTGGCCGGTATTGATTGTAATAGAAGCAGTGCAGCAACTGCAATGCATAATTTCTTAATCATATTTGCCTCTTTGGTAAAATTATTTCAGCTTGCCTGTTCGAGCGCAAGCATTTATTTTTTTCGCTTGTTCCATAATACCATAGAAGGATTGGGATGTAAAATTGTGAGATTTTCTTGAGGGAAAGAGGGAAATATGATATGCTTTGATTAGTTGAAATTTTAGCTAAGGATGTGGCTGAAATGATAGTTAAAGCTACCGAGATCAAAAATAATTTTGGAAAATACCTGGAACTGCTGAAAGAAGAAGACATTGTCGTAATCCGGAACGGCACTCCCGTGGCAAGGCTTACTGCGCTTTCCGGCTGGGAGGGAAGCGGCAGGGTGTTCGAACTGGCGGAAGAGTACAGCTGCGGCGGCATCAAAATAAGCTATGAAGAGTTCATGAAGATGTACGAGAATACGGATGAACGGTATGAGTATATTGACGGGGAGGCTTATTTGATGGCCTCGCCTAAAATTACCCATCAAAAGGTATTGGGAAATTTGCATGTCATTTTCCGTCAATGGTTCAAGGGAAAGCCCTGTACACCGTATTTGTCCCCATTCGATGTTACACTGATAAAAGGAAAGGACAAGAAAAATGTAGTACAGCCCGATCTGCTGGTCGCATGCGATCCGGAGAATAAAAATGAAAAAGATCAGTATACCGGAACGCCGGCCCTGGTGATCGAAATTCTGTCCGAGTCCTCCAAAAGGCTGGATTTGATCAAGAAACTGGATTTGTACTCCCAAACGGGAGTCCGGGAGTACTGGATCGTCAATTATCTGAACAACGAAGTCACCGTATATGAGTTCAAGGAAAAAGAAATAGCCAAGATGAAAACCTATACAAAGAATGAAACAGTACGATCTTTTATATTTGAAGGCCTTGCGGCAGATATGGATGAGATCCTGGAGTGAAGTCAAGCCGCCAGCCGCCGGCGCGAGCTAGATAAACAGCCGGAAGGCGGCGACGGCGGTTAATGCGATGATGACGTAACGGAAAATCTTTTCGTTGATCTTTTTGATGACAACAGATCCGAGAAAAGCGCCCAGCGCTATCGCCGGCAACAGCAACAGCGCCAGAAGGAAGGATTTGGTCGTTACGTTGTGCCAGACAAAAACCTGCAAGGGAACCTTTGAAAGATTGATGAGCAGGAAAAACCAGGCCGAGGTACCCATAAAGTCATACTTTTTGAAGCCCCGGGCGAGAAGGTAGACGCTGAAAATGGGGCCCGCCGCGTTTCCGATCATGGAGGCGAAGCCCGCGGCAACGCCTGTCAGCGCAAACAGCCACGGATTTTCGGGGATTTCCATGCCGCTCCCCTTTCTTTCGGTATACACCAGTATGCCGAGGCAAACGATGACCAGGAAGCCGATCAGGGCTTTGAACTGCGCATCGTTGATGAGGTTTCCGACGACCATTCCGGCAAGCAGCCCGACAAATGCCCAGGGCAGAAGCTTGCGGATATTACGCCACTGTGCGTGCCGGTGATAATACCAAACGGCAAAAAAATCGCCCGCGACCAAAAGGGGAAGCAGTACCCCGGTGGATTCCATGCCCCCGAAGCCGCTTGCGAGAAGCGGGATGACCAGCATGATCATGCCGCTGACGCCTGTTTTCGAGAACCCCACCATAAAGGCGGCGAGGAGGACAAGAATCCATTGTACCTCTGTCAATCCGAATAAGTTAAAAAAATCCATGCTGCCTGTCCTTTGCTTCATCCTTGAGAATCCGTTTTTATGATTCGATCATCCCTTATTATATCTTTTTGACCGGATATGGCAAGCAGCAAAAAAGCAGGCTGGAGGCAGCGAGCAGCAGGGCCGGAGGCGGCAGGCCCCAGAACAGGCACAATCCCGATTGCCTTGCGCAACCGGGATTGTGAAAAAGGGCAAGGGGGAGACTCGCCCGGGTTATTTTTTTGATTCCATTGCTGGACTGATTCCTTCGGGTTCCGCATTTGTACACATCGGTTTCTGCATGAAGAATTTCTTCTCGGCCAGTTTATCCTGCACGATTCTCAGAGCTTCGCCGAAACGCTGGAAATGGACGATTTCACGTGCTCTCAGGAAACGCAGCGGATCGATGACATCCGGATCGTCGCTCAGGTTGATCAGGTTTTCATAAGTTGCGCGAGCCTTTTGCTCCGCCGCGAGATCCTCGGTCAGATCCGCAATCGGATCCCCCTTTGACTGGATATATGCCGCGGTAAAGGGATTGCCCGAAGCGCTTGCCGGATAGACGGCATGGTCGTGGTCCGAATAATAGGCGCCAAGACCAGCCTTTTCAAGCACCTTCGGAGGCACGCCCCTGCACAGTTGGTAAACCATCGAACCCACCATTTCGAGGTGGGCGAGCTCCTCTGTGCCGATATCATTCAGCGTGGCTTTAGCCACTTCGGTAGGCATTGCAAACCGCTGGCTCAGATACCGGAGCGAAGCGGCAAGCTCGCCGTCCGGGCCCCCGTATTGGGTGATTACATATTTGGCCATTTTAGGGTTACAGGTCTTTATTTTAATTGGATATTGCAGCTTTTTTTCATAAACCCACATTTATACAACCTCCTTCATCATGAATCTTTACGCGGGCTTCCTGCGGTTTCAGCCCTCCCACGGCCAGGGACTGTTGATCCACGGCCACGGCCAGGAATTGCTCGCGCTTGCCGTAATAGGTCCGTACATGCGCTCGTAGTTATCCCTGACCATATTGCTTCTCTGGACCGTATTGATAAATATCATAAGCGCCCTTCCGTCATACGGATGCGTATTCAGATACAAATTCAGGTCGATTGCCATAAAATCCAGGGCCATAAGGTCCTTTAGCATTTTTTCCTGTGCTTCCATCATACAAACACCTCCCATCAAATTACCGTAACTGCAATTTGCTTATTGGTCCTCCATATACTCGGGGTCCAAGCCATACGGCCTGTCAAGCTCCGGGAAAATGGTGCCCTGCTGGAGCCCCTTATCCGGGGGATACAGGCAGAACAGGCACTGGAAGGGGACATATGCATGCGCCAGCCGTGCATTGACAATTGGCTGCGGACAATAATACTGCATTTTGCAGATATCGATGCATTCGTTGGCACCGGCTATGTTCTCCGGATTGGCGGCAGGTTTGTTCTCATAAGCCTCAGGACTTGTTTTATTCGATTTCATCAAGCTCCCTCCAATTTGAATTTACATAATTCTCTACCTGATATTCTATTCGTGTTTACATAAAAGTGTTCCAGGCGGTTATGGAAAAAGTAGTTGACAGAGGGGAGGGAAAGTGGTATTTTATAAGTGGAATATTTCGAAAGCCGAAACAAATAGGTGAAATCACGATAAACGTAATAAAGCAAATAAGCTCACGGTATCTTGCGAAGTGGAGAAAACAATGCCGGAATTTAACGAACTGTATGATGTTGCGATTGATACGCTCAAAAAAATTTTATATCCCGAAGAATGGATCGCCATTGACGCAATCATGCCCAAAACGGAATTGTTCACCCTGCTGCAGCTGGACCGGAACGGCGAGATCATGATGAGCCAGATGGCCGACTATATCAATATTCCCATGAGCACGGCAACCGGGCTTGTGGAAAGACTGGTCCGGAAGGGCTATGTCGAAAGGATCCGCAGCGAAGAGGACAGAAGGATTGTGACAATAAGACTCACGGAGGAAGGGAAGCTCCTGACGGAAAATATCAAGAAAACAATCACAGGCTATCTGGAGTATGTTTTCAAGGAACTAACGGAAGAAGAGGGGGAATTGCTGAAAAAAATCTTTCTGAAAGTCACGGGCATTCTGTCGAGGAAGGCTTTGGGGCAAACGGATTCCAGCGCAGAAGCCGTCGGCCTCAGGAAGATCGAGATCGAATGAAACCTGTTTTTATGCCAAATATTACGATGCACGAAATATTCCGAATACGAAAATTTGAATTTAGAAAAGCTGAATTTATGAATAGGAGGCAGGAGTATGAGAATTATTTTATACACAGGAAAGGGTGGGGTTGGAAAAACAAGCATAGCGGCGGCTACAGCGCTTAAAAGTGCGGAAGCGGGCCTGAAAACACTGGTGGTGAGCACCGACGCCGCGCACAGTCTGGGCGACTCGCTTGACACCAGGTTAACGCCGGAGCCAGTGGAAATTCGCCCCAATCTGTGGGCCCAGGAAATCGATTCAATTCATGAAGTGGAAAAGGGCTGGGGCAAGGTGCAGGAGTATCTGACCGCTTTGTTTACCTCAAAAACGGTAAAGGACATTACAACCGAGGAATTGACCGTATTCCCGGGCTTTGAAGATTTACTCAGTCTGCTGAGGATTCTGGACTATTACAAGAAGAAACTCTTCGACGTTATTATAATAGACTGTGCGCCTACCGGTGAGACACTTGCCTTGCTTAGCTTTCCTGACATGCTGAGGTGGTGGATGGATAAATTGTTCCCCATCAAGAGAAAAGCCGTCAAGGTGGTCAGGCCGATAGTAGAGCCTCTTCTGGGTGTTCCGCTGCCCAGTGACGGAGTGCTGGGTGAAATAGAAAACATCTATAACCAGCTGGATGAAATGAGAACGATCCTTTCGGACCGGGATATCACCAGCATCCGTATTGTAGTCAACCCGGAGAAGATGGTTATCAAGGAAGCCCAAAGAAGCTTTACCTATTTGAATATCTATAATTATAATGTGGACGCCATTGTGGTAAACAGGGTAATTCCCGAAAACGTCACGGACGAGTATTTTAAAGTGTGGAAGGATATCCAGCGGAAATACAGGAGCATGATCGATGAAAGCTTTTCTCCGATCCCTATTTTTTGTGCACCGATGTTCGAAAGGGAGATCGTAGGCTTTGAAATGCTGGAAAGGCTGGGGACGGAAATTTTCAACGGCAAGGACCCTGTCCGGATCGAGTATAATCAAAGGACACAGGAAATTACAAAAGAAAATGGGGAGTATATTTTTTCCATCCACATGCCGTTTGTCGAAAAAAATGATGTTTCGCTGAATCAAAAGGCGGATGAGCTGATCATAAAGGTTGGCAATATTAAACGAACCGTAACGCTTCCAAGGACTTTGCTGAACCACTTCGTAAAGGGCGCAAAATTTGAAAATGAAATTTTGAAGATAAGGTTTGGTGATAATAATGCTCAATAACCCGATGGGAATGGTGGGAAGGATGATCGATCTGAAGCTGGTCCTGGCGGACAAAGCCGTTGAGATGCTGCCGGAGAGGATTCGTCCCGGGGTGAGGAGGGCAGGCACGGAAGTGCTGGTCTGCCTGAATGAAAGGCTCTCCGCCTGGCTTGGGGAAAATCCGCATGTACCGCCGGACAGAGCGGACGACAAACTGAAAAAAATTGAATTGGATTAATCGAGTTAAGTGAGCCAAGTTAAATAAACGAATAGAGCAACGGCTGAACTGCCCTTACCACGCTAAAAACGGATGGTTTGGGCATTCATTTTGCTCGAAAATTGATTTTTTCGACAAATATTTACAATATACGTAACTTATTATAGTAATATCCAAACCTGTAAAACGAACGTTTCTGTGAGTGGGCAAGCGCCGGGGATGCCGGTGGGAAGCTGTCGGATTCAAGACGCGGCCCTTTCCCGCTCCTTCCGTCCCAGCTCGTTTGTATTGATGGAATTTCGATACACTATAAAGCGGCAAAACAAAAACTCCGTTATAAAATTGATCAGCATTGTTCCGGCGAGAACCAGATAATCATTCCATCCAACATTCGTCAAGTAATCCCCCCACCAGGTCGACAGGGGAGTAAACACACAATAATAGCCCGTTATCTTCAACATTGCCATAGGGATGTTGGCCACCGACTTGAATGTGAACCTCCGGTTGATAGTGAAATTGTAAAGTACCGATAAAATAAGCGCGATCAGATAGCTTGGCCAGTAGGTGAACAACATAAGCTCGTTTAAGAGGGTAAAGCTGATTGTCTGAACAATACCTGCCGAAATTGAAAACAGTGTAAATTTCAGGAATTGTATCGAATTCTGCGTGGTACTCAATGAAATGGTCCTTTTAAGGATCGTAATCAAGTAGCCGGCGATAACGGCCATTCGATTTTTTCGCTGTATTCCGGTGACCTTTTCCGCATTTTTATATTCCATCAATTTGCTCCACAAAACCAAGTTTTTAGATATATTATAATGTACTGCCCCGTAAAATTCCAGATGCTTTTACTGGCGAAAAAATAAATCATTTACTTTATGGAAATAATATGTTATGATACTTTGTGCAATATTTTCAACCATGTGCTCGGTTGCTGGACACTCCGACCAATTACCTGGCTCATGGCGTTATTAAAACAAGGAGGCCATATAATGGTAAAGGAATTGAAGACAGAAATCATTGAAAAGTACAAGCTGCACGAGGGCGACACAGGATCCCCGGAAGTGCAGGTAGCGATTCTCACCGAGAGGATCAACCACCTCAACGAGCATCTCAAAACGCACAAGAAGGATCACCACTCCAGGAGAGGACTCCTCAAGATGGTTGGTCAAAGAAGGGGACTGCTGAATTATTTGCAGGATAAGGATATCGAAAGGTACCGTGCAATAGTTGAAAAGCTCAATTTGAGAAAATAATGGTGAGCGGGGTTTCCCGCTCATTATTTTTAAGGAACGGTGTCATACTAAATAGACGATCATTGCAAAATCATTTGCATGAATCTATAAATTAAATTTTCTGCAAGCGGAAGGGAAAGTGGCAAGCAGAGAACAGAGACCAGAATTCGCAGATACGCTGTGGCGGGGCATCCTGACACAGCAGGCTGCGGCCTCTGGTGTCCGTTTTCTGTAACCTGCTTTACCGGCCGTATTGCAGCATTACAGAAGGAGGCATTTTATGTCAAACAAATTCAACATGGAATTTGCCGGAAGAACTCTTACGATCGAGACCGGCGATCTGGCCCAATTGGCCAATGGCTCAGCACTGGTAAGGTACGGCGACACGGTCGTAATATCAACGGCAACCGCATCTTCCGCACCCAGGGAAGGGATCGATTTCTTCCCGCTTAGCGTGGATTATGAGGAAAGGCTGTATGCCGTAGGAAAAATCCCCGGCGGCTTTATTAAAAGGGAAGGAAAGCCTTCCGAAAGGGCGGTCCTGACGTCCAGAAACATTGACAGGCCGATACGCCCGCTGTTTCCCAAGGATTTAAGAAATGATGTTACCGTGGTCAATACGGTTCTTTCCGTAGACCAGGATAATTCTCCGGAAATCGCCGCCATGATCGGCAGCTCGATTGCCATCAGCATCTCCGACATTCCCTTCAACGGCCCCATCGGCGGAGTGATCCTCGGCCTTGTGGACGGTCAGGTTGTTTTCAATCCCGACGCGGCCCAGAGGGAAAAGAGCGACATGTATGTAACGCTGGCCGGTACAGAGGAGAAGATCACCATGATCGAAGCCGGCGCGAAGGAAGTTCCGGACGAAGTCATGTTTGATGCGGTGAAAAAGGGACACGAAGAGATCAAAAAGATCGCCGCATTTATCAAGAGCATTGTCGCAGAAGTAGGAAAACCCAAATTCCAATATGTTTCCATGGAAGTGCCGGCGGAGATCTTCGACGCCGTTAAGGAGATTGCTTACGAAACGATGCGGGAAGCCGTCCTGGCCGTGGACAAAACGGAAAGGGATGCCAAGGTGGCCGCGCTCACCGAAGAGGTCCAGCAGAAGCTTGCCGAAACCTTCCCCGACAAGAAGGGCGTTATAGCGGAAGCCATTTACAAGCTCGAAAAGAAGGTTGTACGGAAATATATACTGGAAGAACACAAGCGGGTGGACGGCAGGAGCCTGGATCAAATCCGGCCGATGTCCGCAGCGGTTGCCCTGCTTCCGAGAACCCATGGTTCCGGCCTTTTCCAGAGGGGGCAGACGCAGGTGCTTACCACTGTTACGCTGGGCGGCATAGGCGAAATCCAGAGGCTGGACGGCGTAGACCTGGAAGAATCCAAGAGATACATGCATCATTATAATTTCCCCGGCTACAGCGTCGGCGAAGCAAAGACGTCGAGGGGACCCGGCAGAAGGGAAATCGGCCATGGAGCGCTTGCAGAAAGGGCTCTGGAGCCGGTTATCCCGAACGAAGTGGATTTCCCGTACGCCATCCGCCTTGTTTCCGAAGTTCTGATGTCCAACGGCTCGACTTCCCAGGGCAGCGTGTGCGGCAGCACCCTTGCGCTGATGGACGCGGGCGTGCCGATCAAGGCTCCCGTTGCGGGAATCTCCGCAGGGCTTGTTACGGATGACGAAAACCCGGACCGGTTCATCACCTTCATGGATATTCAGGGAATCGAAGATTTCTTCGGTGATATGGACTTCAAGGTAGCAGGGACGAAAAAAGGCATTACGGCCATTCAGATGGACATCAAGGTCAACGGCCTGTCCTATGAAATCATCCGTCAGGCCTTCGAGCTTACCCACAAAGGGCGTTTGCAGATCCTGGACGAGGTCATCGCTCCGGTGATCGCTGCGCCAAGAGAGGAACTCTCGCCTTATGCGCCGAAGATGTTCACCATGAACATCGATCCGGACAAGATCCGTGATGTCATCGGACCCGGCGGCAAGATCATCAACAAGATCATTGCCGAGACCGGCGTCAAGATCGATATCGAGGACGACGGCAGAGTATTTGTCGCCACTTCCGACGAGGCAGCCGGAAGGAGGGCGCTGGCTATAATCGAAGCAATTGCCAAGGATGTGCAGCCCGGACAGATCTTTATGGGCAAGGTAACCCGGCTGATGACCTTCGGGGCGTTTGTCGAGTTTGCACCGGGCAAGGAAGGACTTGTTCACATTTCCAAGCTGGACACCAAGAGAGTAGATAAGGTGGAGGATGTGGTCAAGGTCGGCGACGAGATCATGGTCAAGGTGCTGGAAGTAGACAAGCAGGGACGCATCAACCTTTCCAGGAAGGATGCACTGCCTGGCGCAGCTGCCGAAAACAAGCAGTAATTTATCCAAGAGAAGATATAGGGGCGGTTTCTGACGGCAGACATACCGTTTGAGCCGTCCCTTTTGCACACCGGGCGGGAATAGGCCTGCCTGATGCAGATTGGTATAGCGGATACGTCCGAACTGCTGATAAGAGCTGATAGGGCGGGTGCGCCTGACGCGGCGAATACGGCCGATATGCGGCCGGTGCGGCCAAAAGAACGGTGGGCGGGAGAGCCCGGGAGGTTTCATGTACAAAAAGTTCACTTTGGGAAATGGGGTTCGGATCGTCTGCGAACATATCCCGTTTGTAAAGTCCGTTTCGCTGGGGATATGGGTCCGAACCGGCTCGAGGGACGAGAATGCCGGAAATAACGGCATTTCACATTTCATTGAACACATGCTTTTCAAGGGTACGGAAAACCGGAGTGCGGCTGAAATAGCCGAGACCTTCGACAATATCGGCGGCCAGCTCAACGCATTTACGGGCAAGGAATGCACGTGCTTTTACTCCAAGATTCTCGATGAGCACCTGGATATAGCGGTAGAAGTCTTGAGCGACATGTTTTTCCATTCCGTCCATGCCACGAAGGATATCGCAGTGGAAAAAAAGGTGATCCTCGAAGAGATCGGGATGTATGAGGACGCCCCGGAGGAGCTGGTGCACGATATTCTTTCCGAAGCGGTGTGGGACGGCAGCGCGATCGGCTATCCGATTCTCGGCACCAGGAAGTCCCTTAGAAAATTAAACAGGGATACTCTGCTGGGTTACATAAAGGAACGGTATACGCCGGCCAATACGGTTATCTCCATTGCCGGCAACTATGAGGAAGCGGCTCTCGTCGAATTGCTCGAAAAGCATTTTGGCGGCTGGAGGGCGGACCGGGATGCGCAGATCAATACGGAAACGGTTGAGTTCAAACCCGGCCTGTGCGTAAAGGAAAAGGAGACGGAGCAGGTTCATATCTGCATTGGCTTTAACGGGGTGGAGAACGGCGACGACAGGATCTATCCGCTGCTGGCCGTGAATAACATATTCGGCGGCGGCATGAGCTCGCGGCTGTTCCAGAAGATCCGCGAAAAGAAAGGCCTTGTGTATTCCATTTACTCCTATCCCACGACCTATAACGATGTGGGCTTGTTCACGATTTACGCGGGGATGAAGCCCGAACAGTTGAACGACGTTGCTTCGCTGATTTACGAGGAAGTCCGGCTGCTGGTGAAAAAGGGGATTACCGCCCAGGAGTTGAAAAAATCCAAGGAGCAGCTGAAGGGCAACTATATCTTGGGCATGGAAAGCACAAGCAGCAGAATGAACAGCATCGGCAAGTCCGAACTGATGCTGGGCTATATCAATTCTCCGGAGGAGATCATGGCCAAGATCGAAGCCATCAACATGGACGGGGTCAATGAAATGATCCGGAGGGTTTTCGACCTGGAGCGAAAGGGAATTTCCATCGTCGGAAACCTGAAGCAGGGTTTTGATAAAAAACGGCTGGAAGGCTGATCCGCAGCGGGCTGTAAATCCGGGGGCGCAAACTGGACACGGCCCGGACGCAGACAGAACACAAACCGGACACAGACAATAAACACGGACTAAACACAGGCAAGCACAGGCAATAAGCATGCCTGTGTTTTTTTATACAAGCACTTGTTCCCTCCAATATACATAAAATAAAGTAGCTTTCATGCAGTAGACCAATGGATGCATGCTGTCAGCGCTGGGGGGATAATGAGATGAGTCTTGCAAAATACACTGTAATCGGCGGAGACCTGAGAAACGTAAAACTGGCGGAAGCCATTGCCGCGGACGGAAATCCCGTGAACATCTTCGGGTTCCGGAACGCAGGCTTTGAATCGCACATCAGTGAGAACAAGGACCTTCAGGAAGCCATCGATGACTCGGAGATCGTGATCGGTCCCATTCCGTGTTCCAATGACAACGAAACGTTAAACGCACCCTTTCATCCGGAAAAAATACAGATGAACGAAGTTTTCAGAACCATGAAAAAAAACCAGCTCTTTATCGCCGGGCGCATCAGCGAAAAAATAGCCAATCTTGCAAAAGCCTATAACGTATATGCCGTCGACATGCTGGAAAGGGAAGAGATGGCCGTACTCAACGCGATTCCCACTGCGGAGGGCGCGATTCAGATCGCCATGGAGGAGCTGCCCATCACGCTGAACGGAAGCCAGGTGCTGATATTGGGGTACGGAAGGATCGGGAAGGTGCTTTCCCGGATGCTTGCCGGAATCGGCGCAGTGGTGACGGTCGAAGCGAGAAAATATTCGGACTTGGCCTGGATAAAAGCAAATGGACAAAAATCGGTTTACATAAATGATCTAAAAACAGTCACGGGGAATATGGATCTTATTGTGAACACGATACCGCATAAGATACTGGATTCCGATCTGTTGGAAACCCTGGGAAAGGACTGCCTCGTGATCGACCTGGCCTCAAAGCCGGGAGGCGTCGATTTTGAAAAGGCAAAGGCCCTCGGCATCAAGGTCATCTGGGCGCTGTCCCTGCCCGGAAAGGTAGCCCCGGTCACGGCGGCCGGGTTTATAAAACAAACGGTTTACAATATTATGGAAGAGTTGGGGGTGTGAATATGCTGCTGCAGGATGTTAAGATTGGTTTTGCATTCACCGGCTCTTTTTGCACATTTGCAAAGGTTATACCGGAGCTGGACAGGATCGCGGCCGAAGGGGCCGATATCCTTCCCGTAATATCCCAGGCGGTGGACCAGTACGACACGAAATTCGGCAGGGCGGATGAATGGAAGACGAAAATAGAGGCGATTGCGGGGAAAAAGCTGGTAAAAACGGTGGTAGACGCCGAGCCGATAGGTCCCAAGGCTCTGCTGGACATCATGGTGGTGGCTCCATGTACCGGGAATACGCTGGGCAAGCTGGCCAACGGCATAACGGACACACCGGTGACAATGGCCTGCAAGGCGCATTTGAGAAACGGCAGGCCCCTGCTGCTGGCCATAGCGACCAACGACGGGCTGGGCGCCAACGCAAAGAACCTCGGCTTGCTGCTGAATGCCAAAAATGTGTTTTTCGTGCCGTTCGGCCAGGATGATCCCGTCAAGAAGTGCAATTCCCTGGTGGCCCGGTTCGACCTGCTGGTCCCGGCGATCCAGAAGGCCTTGAAAGGGGAACAGCTCCAGCCGCTGCTGATTTGATGGAAAAATTTCTTTTACCGGCCTGATCGATAAGGTATAATGATAAGGGACGATCCCGGAACAATCCGACGGGCATCGTCCCTTATTCCTTATTCGATGAAAAACAAATGGAGGGGGCGCCAATGAAGAACAAAACAAGATTTATCACCAGGACTGCCTTGCTTCTGGCAGTTGCAATAGCGTTTCAGCTTTTGGGAAGGATACTGGGGCCGTATAACAACTTCATAGTAGGACCGGTCGTCAATGCGGTGCTGATTATTGCCACCGCCATTGCCGGTTTCTGGAGCGGTGCGGCCATAGCAGTGATCGCGCCGCTGGTATCGGCATTTACGAACAAGGCGGCTATTGCGCCGCTGATTCTGGCGTTTTCACCGTTTATCATCCTCGGGAACGTCATTATCGTGGCGGCTTTTCATTTCCTGAAAAAGAAAAGCAAAATTGCGGCAATCGCGGCCGGAGCTTTGTTGAAATTCGGGTTCCTCTATGCTGCGATTTCCATATTTACCGCTGTCATGAAAATGCAGCCAAAGGTCGCGGCAACGCTTACAAACCTGTTCAGTTGGCCGCAGCTTCTTACGGCCGCCATTGGTGGAGTCGTTGCTCTTGCAGTACTGGCCGCGCTGGAGAAGAGTCTGGAGATGGAAGACAGAAATGGTTAACACCCATAACCGGTTTACATAGTATGGTAATAGAATCGAAAACCGCTATGGAGCAGGATATGATCTATCTTGACAATGCCGCCACTTCTTTTCCCAAACCGGAATGCGTCTGCAGGGCAATGGAAAGATGCATGAGGGAGTACTGTGCGAATCCCGGCCGGGGAGGCCATGCGCTTTCCATAAGGGCCGGGATGGCCGTTACGGATGCCAGGGAAAAGATATGCCGGCTTTTCAATATTCAGGATCCTTTGAGACTGAGCTTTACAAAAAACGCAACGGAAGCGCTCAACATCGCTATAAAGGGAGCGGCCTTCCCCGGCTGCCATGTGATTACGACGGCAATGGAGCATAATTCCGTCATGCGTCCCCTCAGGACGCTGGAGCGGGATATGGGTCTGGAATTGACCATCCTGGAAGGAAACGCCCTGGGAGAAGTCGAACCGGACGCCTTTAAAAAGGCGATCAAAAAAAATACCGTTCTGATCGTTGCCTCCCTATCCTCCAATGTAAACGGAATCATTATGCCGGCGGACGAAATCGGACGGATTGCCCGCAACTCGGGGATCCTTTTCCTTTTGGACGCGTCCCAGGGCGCCGGATCGATGCCTGTGGATGTGAAGGCACAGAACATCGACCTGCTGGCTTTTCCCGGGCACAAAGGGCTTCTGGGACCCCAGGGTACAGGCTGCCTGTATGTGCGGGAGGGAGTCCGGATGAAAACCTTGATGGAAGGAGGTACCGGAAGCAATTCGGAGTATCCCTTCCAGCCGGAAATCATGCCGGACCTGCTGGAAAGCGGCACCTTGAATACGCCCGGGATTGTCGGGGCGGGAGCCGGAGCGGAATATGTGGCCGGATGGGGAGTCGAAGCCATAGGCGTGTATAAGCACCATCTGGTGAAGATGCTGCAGGAGGGCCTGGCAGGCATTCCCGGAATCTGCCTGTACAGCGTTTCGGATAAGGCACGAAATTCGGGGATCGTTGCCATCAACCTCAATGATCTGGATTCTACGGAGCTGAGCTATATTCTTGACAAACAGTATGGGATTTGTACCAGGGCCGGTCTTCACTGCGCTCCTGGCGCCCACAGGAGGCTGGGGACCGAAATGAGAGGTGTGGTACGGTTCAGCGTCGGATGCTTTAATACGGAAGAAGATATACGGTATACGGTCAGGGCGGTAGAAGAAATTTCGAAAAGATGATTTCTAAATTTAAGACATTCTGCATAAAATCTCGTATCTTCTAGTAGCAAACAAAAATTTTTGCAAACAAAATTATTGGTTACGATAAGGAGTGGTTTTATGGGTAATGTTTTGAAAACGGTTATTTCTGTGGGAATCATTATAGTGCTGGCGGTAATAGCACTCAAGCTGCTGAAGTTCACACTGGCAATCGTGCTGCCGGTGGCTATTCTGGCCTTTGTAGCGTACGTAATTTATCTGCTGGTAACAGGCAGAAGACCGTAGTAATGAAAAAAGCCGTAAATAGTTGAATAAAATGCACTTTACAACAGCGCTTTAACTGTGCTATAATTCAAAATGCGCTATCGGGGTGTAGCTCAGTTTGGCTAGAGTGCTTGCTTGGGGTGCAAGAGGTCGCGTGTTCAAGTCACGTCACTCCGACCAGCAAAAAGACATGGTTTTCCGCTAAAATGGAGAGCCATGTCTTTTTTATATATGCAAAAGCGCGTTATTAAGCAATGGATGGGAATTGTTGAGATAGATATGAAGATAGTTATTTTTACGATGGGGACCAGAGGAGATGTTCAACCGTATATTTATCTTGCAAAGGCGTTAATCAAGGCTGACAGGTGCAATAAATGAATTAAAGACAAACTATAATGAACTGCATGACTGCGCAGCGCGTTTATCCCAAAAAATGAAAGAGAAGAACGGACTTGAAAATGCGGTTGCCTTAATCAAAAATGCGGTAAAATTATAGGCGTGATCAGCACAGGGAGCATAAAATCTTTTTCACCATTGCCCCGGTAAAAGGAGAGGGTTTCGGAAAATCGGAACCCTCTTTTTTTGTGTCTTTTTCGTGCTTTTTCGCGTTTTAGTAAAGAATTCCGGGGTTTTGACAAATAACCATAAAATATGATTTCCCGGTGATATAATTAGCCACAAGGTGATGTTATGTTGACATATAGCAGACTGAGCAACTGGATAACCGACCAGATTTACAAAACCGTTCCCGGGGTTGAAGCCTCAAAACGGGAGGAAATCGAGTACGGGGCATACATGCTTTTATCGGAAGTGTCAAAAATATCCTTGTTGCTGATCGTAGCGTCAATACTCCATGTATTCTGGTACATAACCGCCATCATAAGCATATTTGGATTCCTCCGAGCAAGCCTTGGTGGAATTCACGCGAAAAAACACCTGACCTGCATCATTTCCTATTTTGTTTTTTCTTTTGGCATTTTATTTCTATCCATAACCTGGACTCATCCCAGACCGGTGCTTGCCGGTATAACCATACCGTTTTCCTTCATCGTAGCCTACTTTTATGCGCCGGCCGATATGCCGGTCAAACCGGTTGTTTCAAAAAAACAGCGGAAAAGACTTCGCATACAGGGTTTTACGTTATTGGCCGTTCTGTTCGGATTGGCCGTGTTCGTCGGGCAGGTATGGTTTAACATAATCATGTTCACCTGCTTGCTGGCAAGCGTCCTGATGACGCCGCCGGTATACAGGCTGACAAAAAACAAGTATTCATGGGAGGAGGTGTAATCATGAAAAACAAGTTGAAACTTCTGGTGGGCCTGGGAGCATTGGCCGCAACATTGTTTATGGCAGCTACATCCTCATATGGCTGCTGGCTCTGGACGACGCATCAGCGTGAATGTCCAAAATCACTGATTCTCAAGGATTAAGGGCTGCTAAAGCCCTTTTCCTATGATCAGCAGTTGTTCGAATACCTTCTCGTCCTTGTCGAAAGACCGGACATTCTCGATGTGCTTGTATTTGCCCAGGATGTGGTCGACGATTTTCAATCCGTTGCCCCTGTTGGGGCCCTTTGACGAGCTTTTCCCGAATTGGCCCATATCGATCGGGCTCTCGCATTTGTTTTTGATGCTGATCTCCAGGAAGTCCTCGTTGCTTGTATAGGTCAATTCAACGACTTCGTTCAGCTTAACCGATTCTTCGATGGCATTGTCCAGAAAAATACCGATGATCTCGCAAAATTCGCTGATCTTTATCCGCGGGATATCGTTGACTTCCCCGATTCCGCTTACTTCGATCCGGATGCCCCGGTCCAAGGCCAGGGACTGCTTCGAGGAAATGATGCCGAACAATCCGGCATTTTTGATATTATACAGCATCGTGTTGTTATTGGTGGCATTATAGTCGATAATCTCCCGGAGATAGGATTTTGATTCCTCGTATTTATTCATCGCCATCATGGCGTTAATGGTCGCCAGATTGTTGCCCCAGTCGTGTTTGAACCTTCTTAAGCTGAACAAGGTGCCTTCCAGGGATTTGTTGTAAAATTCCTGCTGCGCCATTTCCTCCTTCATTTGCTGCCTCCGGTAAAGAACGGTGACATTGAATAGCAGATAGGCCGTATATAGAACCGTTAACGCCAGGATGATCAAAAAGGACGTATTGTCATAGATATTGGTGAAGTACTTCAGCCCGAAGTTCGCCGTAAAAATGACAAAAGTGAAGATGAAGATTCCAATGAACTCCTTCGTACTTTTTATTAAAACCAGCAGGTCCTTGAAAAGGCTCAGGATGAACATAAAGATTCCGGCGGTGAGTACGGTGTTAATATTGCCTATCAGGTAGGTAAGCGTGTTGGCGCTGATTTCCTGTGCGCTCATCGGACCGAAAAAAAGGTGGATCAGGAAGGGGTTCAGCGCATCTCCGACGCCTAGACCGATCGAGATCACAATGAAGGTAATGATGGATTTTCCCCAGGTCAGCCGGAGCGTAAAGAGGATCAGCGGTATACTCGCCCCCAGGATGATAATCGGCTTTAAAGTAAGCAGTGGCTGAAAATTGCTTGCGGACAGGAGGGAGGAAATAACTCCGTTGAGTATCCCGAAGGATGCGATGAAAACAACCGTTCGAACGGTTCCCGGGTGATTGGAGTAGTTGTATCTGGAAAATAAAACGATCAATCCCGCACTGATGGAAGCGAAAATGAAATTAATCAAGATTAAGTCAAAATGCATATTCTTTACCGTTTCCTTTGCTTTTTATAAAATTCGGATAGTATTTGGGCCCGATCTCACAGGCGGCTCCGTTGTTCAAATACAGTTTCTTGGTCTTGATATCGATGTAATCCAGAAATTCCCGGTTGATAACGGTGGCGCGGTGGCACTGGACAAACCGGTTGTCCTTCAAGCGGTCCAGGAAGGATTCCAGGCTGTCATATATCTCAAAAACCCTGGCGGTGGTTGTTATAATGGTTTTCGTCCCCACCCGCGTAAAATAGAGGATGGATTCCACCGGCACATAATATAATCGGCTTCCGTACCGGATTTCAACAGTGTTTTTTGCGGTATTTCTCCTTTCTATTTCGTTATTCAGCTTTACCAGGCACTTTTCAAGACTGCTTCCGAATTTTTTCGGTATGAAATTATAAGCGCTCACCTCAAATGCTCTTGGAAGATATTCCAGAAGGCCGGAGCAAAAAATGATTTCCGTCTGAATGTTTTGCTTTCTTATGTAGGAGGCTATGGCGAGGCCGTCGTATTTTGAATTCAGGCCGATGTCAAGGATGCAGACGTTGAAGGCCTGATCCTTCAGCTCTTTTAAAAATTCCTTGTAGCTCGTGGTGGCTATGACGATCCTTCCATTAATATTGTTTCTCTTCAGCCAAATCGGAATATCGTGCTCATAATTTTCCAGTGCTTTTATCTCATCGTCCAGTATGGCTATTGACAGCATTCGAATAGTTCACCTCCCTGCCATGCGTTAAATCGCTAATAGTGTACATAATTAAACAATAATATTGATATTATGCAAGGTCAATAGCTTCTTTCCAAAAAAAACGGAGTCAATCCAAAAATAATATAGTCCGTAAGGGGTTTCGTTTATTTTATACTGAGTACTGTCAATGCGGTTATAAAATCGCAGAATACGGGAAGGAGCTGTAATATGAAAAAAAGAGCTTTACGGAGTCTATGCTTTGCTTTGGCGGTCCTGTTCACCCTGACAATGTTTGCAGGATGCGGCAGCGCGCCGAAATCCGGCGGTGCGGGCGATACGGGCGAAGCGGCCGCCGCTGCCGCGCAGGAGCCGGCATCCATCTCCATGGCGTCCTGGGCGCAAAGAGGCGATAATAAGGACGTGGACTGGATTTACGCCTTCCAGCGGAAATACCCGAACATCAAGGTTGACTACATAGCCGTAACGGAAGGAAGCTATTCCGAAAGACTGAATACCATGATTGCGGCCGGTACGGCGCCGGATATCATTCTCGCATGGGAATGCGATATTGCAAGGTTTGTAAAAAACAAGTCCATTATTCCCCTTGACGATTATATTAAGAAGACGAAGGCTTTCACTACCGATGACCTGGCGGATTCCGTCGCCGGCTTCAACAAGATGCTGGGAGCTTCCTACGGACTGCCCTGGTGCATGGCGGTAGAAATTTTATATTACAACAGGGATATGTTCGATAAAGGCGGAGTCGCTTACCCGACAAACGACTGGACCTGGCAGCAGTTCGAGGAAGCCGCAAAGAAGCTCACCATCGTCAAGGACGGAAAAACGGAGCAGTGGGGGGCGGACGCGATTTCTTTCCAGGGTCTGTGGTATTCGACGTTCGGCGCCGCAGGAGACAACATCATCGACGGAAACGGCGTCCTTTCCCTTGGAGACGGCGCAAAGAAAGCCCTCCAGTGGCAGGCAGATCTGACGAACAAATACAAGGTATGCCCGGCTCCCGCGGCGTCCGGCTCCAACGCGGTGGATCTTTTCAGCGCGGGGAAAGCGGCCATGACCAGGGCCGGAAACTGGATGATACAGACCTACAGGCCCATAAAGGACTTCAAATGGGATATCGCGGTCCTGCCGAAGGATCAGCGCCAATATACCACCTTGCATACGGGATTATTCACCATCAATGCAAACAGCAAGGTAAAGGATGCGGCCTGGAAATTCATAGAATACTCCATGAGCGACGAGGGACAGGAACTGATCTGCAAGATGGGAGCCAACCCTTCCGCCAGAAAGAGCATAACGGCCAAGGGATTCTACAGGGCAGGCGGGGAGAACGGTCCGACCAACTGGGAAGCGATCGACAAGAGCGTAGAGGTTGCGCAGTTCGGATATGTTCTTGCGAATCCCGGCGTTGCATCCACCTTTGGCGTTAATGTGTACAATGCGGTTATGCTGGGGCAGGAGAGCGTCGAGAATGCAATAAATGCGGTTAACGCGGAAGCGAAGAAGGTCGCCGCGGAATAGTTAAATACGCGGGGGTATGATGGAGGGACCCGTTGCCTTCATGCCCCCGGGTCTTTTATTGGAGGGGGAGAGCGGTATGAGAGCCGAGGTTGATGCGATACATAAGGAAAGGCGTAAAAGAGGGAAAATAGGAAACGTTTTGACAGCGTACGCTTTTTTATCCCCGTGGATCATTGGGTTTCTATTGTTCTCGGGAGTGCCGATCATTGCCTGCTTTGCTTTAGGCTTTACGAAATGGGATTTTATCAACAGCCCGAAATGGATCGGGCTCAGGAACTATACCGAAATGTTTTCGGCGGGCTCTTCCTTCTGGGAAGTGATGAAGGTGACGTCTACCTTCACCGTATTGAGTGTGGCGGTAACCCTTTTATGGTCCCTGCTGCTTGCCCTGCTGCTGAACAACAAAATAAAGGGGAACGGCCTGTTCCAGTTTTTTTTCTTCGTGCCGGCCGTCATGCCCAGCGTTGCGCTTGCCTTTGCGTTTCAACTGCTTTATAACAAGGAGATCGGCATTATCAACTATATTTTAGGCTTCTTCGGGGTGAAGGACGGCCCCAACTGGCTGATGGACAGCAAGCTTGTCGTTCCGTCCATACTCTTTGTCTGCCTGTACACGTATACTACCGGCCAGATGATGCTCATATTCAATGCCAGCCTGAAAGAGGTTCCGCGCGAATTGTACGAGGCTTGTGCCATCGACGGCGGCAATCCGCTGCAAAAATTCCTGTACGTCACCCTGGCCTGCATATCGCCTGTTATTCTTTTTAATCTGGTGATAGCCACCATCAATGCGCTGAACAGCTCCTTTTCCATCATTTATCCCTTAACCTTCGGGGGGCCCGGAATGTCGAGCAGGGTCATCGGGATCGATATTTACGACAATGCCTTCAACCGGCTGAGAATGGGCTATGCTTCGGCCCTCTCCTCCGTACTGTTCGTTATCGTCGCGGCGGTATCCTGGATTCAGTTCAGGCTTTCCCAAAAGTACGTCCATTATGAAAACTGAGGGAGGAATGCTAGGTGGATAAAAGGTTTTCTTTAAAAGACAGTCCCCTTTATTTTGTCCTGATTGCGATTGCAATCATCATGTTTTTTCCGACCATCTGGATCGCCTCCAGTTCGCTGAAGTCCCTGGTGGATATCAGCGCCTATCCTCCCAGGCTGATCCCGGAGGAAATTCACTTTGAAAATTATGTGGAGGTATTTACAAGGACACAAAGCAATTTTTTGTACTACCTTCGAAATACCCTCATCCTGATTATAGGGAACACGGTGGGCACTCTGGTTTCCAGCTCCATTGTAGCCTATCCCCTCGCAAGGATGGAGTTCCCGGGGAAAAAAACCGTATTCGGCCTGATTCTTGCGACCATGATGGTGCCCAGCACGGCCCTGGTGGTCCCGCAATACATGCTGTTCGGCAAATTCGGGTGGCTCAACAGCTTTCTTCCCATCATCGTACCGGCGTTTTTTGCGTACCCCTACAATGTGTTTCTTTTCCGCCAGTTTTATAAAACAATACCGGCCGGCATCGATGAGGCGGCTTTGATAGACGGCTGCAACCGGTGGGATATTTTTATCCGGATCCTCGTACCCCTGTCCCGGTCGATTTTTGTATCGGTGGGTGTTCTGTCCTCCGTATTCTGGTGGAATGAGCTTTTCACCCCCTTGATCTACCTGGACTCCGATACGCTTAAACCGCTTACTACCGGAGCGCTGACGGCGTTCAGGAACTTGTTCATTTCCAGGTGGAACGTGCAGATGGCAATGTCCATGCTGATGATCCTGCCTCCGATGATCCTTTATCTCTTTGCTCAAAAATCTTTGACGGAGGGGATTAAAACATCCGGTATGAAGGGCTGATATTTAGGGGTTACCATTTACCGGATTTATGGTATAATGAGATTAAACGTTTAACAAAATTGAGGTGCATCCGTGCTGCTTTCCGCCATACGGAACATTAAAATCCAGACCAGGCTGATTGGTTCGTTTTTTATCCTTTCCCTGCTGCCGCTTCTGGTGACGGGGATGATTTCCTATTCCGGATCGAGCAGCGCCATCAAATCCAAGATCAGCACCTACTCCGTGCAGATTGCCGATCAGGTCGGCAAAAACATTGAATGGGAGCTTTCAAGACTGGAGTACGACAGTGTGGACCTCGGCATTTCGGAAACGGTTCAGAATTCCCTGAAGAATTACCCGGAAATGGGCGAGTTTGAAAAATATAATTCCTCCTTTGTTTTGCAGGAAAGCGTCGTGAAAAAATTCTCCTTTCTCCGTTATGTTTCGGACGTTTTATTGTATACCAATTCCAAGGATCGGATTATAGCCTACGGCGATGACAACATGTTCAATTTCGTTCTGGAGCAGGACTATCTGGAGAACCTGGTGAGCGCCGCCGACGCGAAAAACGGCGCTCCTGTATGGCAATCCGTGTGCAAGGCGGATGAAGTCCATTTTGTCGAAAGGGTCGAAAGTGCAAAGGAAAACCGGTACGGCATTCTCCTATGCCGAGGCATAAAGGACCTCTCCACTTCGAACCAGACCGGCTACCGGTCCAACGGGACAAAAATCGGCTATATTGTGATCCGGACCAGTGAAAGCTACCTGTCCGACATTTTCAAAAACATCGATATCGGGGAAGGGGCGGATATCTTCGTAGTGGACTCGAAGGGGGTTGTCATATCCAGCCGGAATCCGGAAATAGCGATTACGAAAAAGTACAAAAGCGGCGATATCTCCGCCTTTATTCGGAACGTTACCCAGAGCGGGGCCCATACGGTCCGGTTTGCCGGCGACAGGGAGGATTCGCTTGTCGCTTTTTCGCCGATCCGCAATACGGACTGGTTTGTTGTAAACGTGATCCCCTTTTCCTATTTGAACGGGGAATCCGTCAAAGCGGGCCGGTACACCTTGATCGTCGGCGTTATTTGCTTTATCCTGGCGGCCTTGTTGTCCTTTTTTATCTCCAAAAGCATTTCCCTTCCGCTGAAAAAGCTGATTTCCTCCATGAATGAAGCCAAAAAAGGCAATTTGTCCTCCACCATAGCCGACGGCAGCAGGGACGAGATCGCGGAAGTGACGAGCAATCATAACGCCATGCTTTACGAAGTTAAAATGCTGATGGAAAATATTCAGTACAAAGAGAAGCAAAAAAGAATCGCGGAACTGAAAACGCTCCAGGCGCAGATCAATCCGCACTTCCTGTCCAATACCCTCAACACGGCCAAATGGCTTGCCGGAATCCAGAACGCGGAGAATATCGAAAACCTGCTGACGGCTTTGATAGAGCTGCTTCACGCCAGTATCGGGAAAGGCGACGAGTTGATCACACTGCGGGAGGAAATCCATTATTTGAATAATTATATCGCGATCCAGGAATACAAATACTGCGACAAGTTTGAGGTTCATTTTGAGATCCAGCCGGAACTGCTGGACCTGAAAATCCTCAAATCCCTCCTTCAGCCCCTGGTGGAGAACTCCATCATTCATGGGATCGAACCGATGGAGGGGAAAGGGGTGATCGTCGTCAAAGCGTCCGTGGAGGAGAATATTCTGAGAATAAAAATATCGGATAACGGGGTGGGCATGCCGGAGGACGTTATAAAGGCCGTTTTGTCCGAGGACAGCCGGAGCAGCAAATCCAGGTTCTGCGGAATCGGCGTATCCAATGTGGAGGAAAGGATAAAGCTGTTCTTCGGGGAGGAATACGGAATTCACTTGGAGAGCGTCCCATATCTGTTCACGACCATTGAGCTTACATTACCGGTGATTGGAGAGGTGAGAGAATCATGCTGAAAGTTTTGATTGTAGACGATGACATGCTTATGCGAACAAGCCTGAAAACCCTGTTCAACTGGGAGAATCACGGGTATACCGTCTGCGGCGAGGCCGTCAACGGGATAAGCGCCATAGCGTTTATGGAGCATTGCCTGCCGGATATCGTCATAACGGATATGAGCATGCCGGTGATGGACGGAGTTGCGCTGATCGGGCACACTGTACGAAAGTATCCGCAGATCAAAATCATTGCGCTCAGCGGATATGACGATTTTGAATATGTAAAGCAGAGCATGAAAAAGGGCGCCGTGGACTATATATTGAAACACAGGCTGGAAGCCGGCTTGCTGCTTGAGGTCTTGGAGACGGCCAGGCAAAGCATTCTCCATGAACGGAAGGAAGAAAGCGAAAAGCAGCAGACAGTTCAAAAGCTCGCATCGGCCAAGGATATATTACGGCAGGAGTTTATCAATAAGCTGATCATGGGTGAATTTAACCAAGTCGAGGAGATAAAGAGGGAAATAAAGTATCTTGAGCTGGATATGGACACAAAAAATCTGGTTATTGCGGCGGCGGAAATCGACGACTATTCCTTCATCGAGGACCGTTATCCCATGAAGGACAAAAACAGGCTGATCAAGGCATTTGCTGACCTTTCCGGCAATATACTCAAAGAAAGCGGAAAAGCCTTTATAGAGCATACCGGGAACGGAAGTTTCATCATTGTCTTTTCCTTTGGAAACGCGTGCAGCAACCTTTACATTTACAACAAGGTTTTTGCGGACATCGACCGGATAAAGACCAGCCTGAAAAGGTACCTCAACATTACCGCCAGCTTTGGCATCAGCAAGGTCTTTTACGATATTCTCGATTTTAATTTGTACTATTTCGACGCAAAGCTGGTTTTGAAGGACAAGTTTTATTACGGCAAGGATAAGATTTTCAACGAGGACCGGGGAGAGAAAGCGGCAAGCAACTGCTTTTCCCTCGAAAGCGAAGACGAAAAAAGGATCATTGTCCTGATCAATTCCCTTGACAAGCAGAAGCTGGAAGATTACATCCGGAACATCTATGAGGAAATGAAGAAAAAGATCGTCAGCTACCAGTCAGTGCAGATGATTACGGCGGAGCTGATCAACATCGCAAGCAAAATTGCGCGGGAATCCGGCATCGATACAGCGGAGCTTTTCAGCGGGAAGGACATGCCCTACAATATGCTGCGGAAATACGATACGGCGGACGACATCCGGAAATGGACCGCCGGCATATTTGACAAATTAATCGATGAGCTGAATGAAAAGGGGATGAATCCCAACTACTCCGATATCACAAAAAAAACCATCGAGTTTATCAGCCGGCATTATACGAAAAACCTTTCCCTCGAGGATGCCGCGCAGCATGTCAAGGTAAACAATTCGTATCTCAGCCATATTTTCAAGGATGAAACGGGGAAAGGCTTCGTGGAATACCTGAATTCCTTCCGGATCGAAAAGGCCAAGATGCAGATCCGGACCGGGTTTACCCATATAAAGGACATCATCGGCGAGTTGGGCTTCAACAATTACAACTATTTTTTCAAGGTCTTCAAGGAATATGTGGGAATGACCCCGCTGGAATATGAGAAAAGCTTTACCCGAGAAAATTAAGGAGTTCTGCTTCCAGATGAAAAAAGTCCTATGGATTTCCATCATTGCAATATTGCTTTCAGCTCTTTGGACGGGAGGCTGCCAGGACGGCGGACCTGCTCCGGGGAAGGACGCCGGCGCACGACCGGGGGAAGAAGAGGCGCTTCAGCGGCCGGAGAAGGTTACCAATTTTACCTTTTGGACCTTCATAGAGCTGCACCGGCAATTCTGGGAGGATGCGACCAAAACCTGGAATGAAGACGAGCCGGAGCGGCAGATCGCCTTAAATACCGAAATTTATCCCTATGACGTCATGCACAACAAATTGCAGATCGCGCTCCAATCCGGCACCGGGGCTCCCGATATCGTTGATATAGAGCTTACCCGGTATCCCGCGTTTTTAAAGGGAAACATTTCGCTGGCTTCCCTGAACAACATCATTATCCCCATAAAAGACAAGCTCATCATATCCCGATTTGACATCTATTCCAAAAACAACAACTATTATGGGATAGACTATCATATCGGCTCGACAGTCGCCTTTTATAATAAGGAGATCCTGGACAAAGCCGGCGTGAATCCGGATGACATAAAGCTCTGGTCCGATTTTGTGGAAGCCGGCAGAAAAGTGGTGGCGAAGACCGGAAAACCCATGACCACCATCGAAGTCACCAACATGTGGAGCTTTTACCCGTTGATCAGCCAGCAGGGCTCGGATTACCTGAACAAGGACGGCAGTGTCCAACTGGATAATGAAATCAACATAAAAACCCTGCAATTTCTTAAGGATCTGTTGTATAAGGATAAGATAGCCGTTGCGGCGCCGGGCGGCGAGCACGACAAGGAGGAGTACTTTGACTTTATGAACAGGGGAGGCGCGGCATCCGTCATCATGCCCATATGGTACATGGGAAGGTTTACGGATTATATGCCCGATTTGAAGGGAAAGATCGCGGTCCGTCCGATGCCGGCCTGGAAGGAAGGCGGGTCAAGGTCCGCCGGGATGGGCGGCACGGGAACTTCCATTACCAATCAATGCACGGACCTGGAGCTGGCCATGGATTTTCTCGCCGCTTCGAAGCTTACGGAGAAAGCGGCCGTCAAGGCCTGGACTATTTTGGGTTTTGATCCGCTTATAACGGTGACCTACGGGGATCCTGCCTTTTTTGCGGATAACAAGTATACGGAATATTTCGGGAAGGATTTGCCCTATACGGTCAAGTCCGTGATCGACGAGACAAATTCCCTGAACGTGGGGGATTTATATACGGATGCGGCTACCGGCGTCGCCCGGGTAGTGCTGTTCAAGGCCTTGAAGGAGCAGAGCCAGACGCCGAAGGAGGCTTTAAGGACCTATGCGGAGGAACTGCGAAAGAAATCGGGGCTGAAATAGAAGTCATACGATGACATCCTAATGCCGGCAGGGATTTTAATCCTGCCGGTTTCCTTCTGCAAAAAAGCTGCCCAGAGTGAGCGGCTTTTCTATTTGGCGCAAGAACGACCCTTGCGGAATTGCTCCATAGAATCGGGACCGGATGAACAGAATTTCATTTTTGTGAAATGATATGAACCGGTGCTTCACCCGGTCCAAGGATGAAATTTGGATGAAAAACTCTGAAAAATATTCAAATTTGGACAATCGGGCATATTGACATAGCGTTAAAAAGTGATAGAATAAATTTTATAAATAGTAAATTAATTTTAAACAGAACAAAAACAGTGTCGAAGAATTGATTGCATAGCATGTCAATTTCATGGGGGTGAAAATATGCTGCAGGAGTACAAAAACGAAGCATGTCTTGATTTTTCCAGGCGGGAAAATATTGACCCGATGCTGGAGGCGTTAAAATACGTGGACGGGAAAAAGGGCAGCCATTATCCTCTGGTGATCGATGGCGAAAGGGTGGATTCTGATCGAAAGATCACCTCTGTAAACCCATCCAGAAAGGACGAGGTGATCGGGACAGCGGCATCCGCTACGGTAGAACAGGCGGAGAAGGCGGTCCAGTGCGCTCTGGGCGCGTTTGCGGACTGGAAAAAGGTGAGCGCAAGGGAACGGGCAGGCTATCTGCTTAAGGCCGCTGCGCTTTTAAGAAGGCGGAAGTTCGAGTTTTCCGCGTGGCTGGTGGAAGAGGCCGGCAAGAACTTTGCGGAGGCGGACGCAGATACGGCGGAAGCGATCGACTTTATGGAGTATTATGCCAGGCAGATTCTCGAACTGGACAAGGGCATGAAGGTGTATTCCTATCCGGGCGAGACCAATGAATGCAGATATATTCCTCTGGGCGTGGGCGTGGTGATTTCGCCCTGGAATTTCCCGCTGGCGATACTCGTAGGGATGACAACGGCAGCCATTGTTGCCGGGAATACCGTGATCATGAAGCCCGCGAGCTCTACTGCGGTGATTGCCGCGAAATTCATGGAGCTTCTGGAGGAAGCGGGACTGCCGGCCGGCGTGGTCAATTACCTGCCTGGACAGGGCGGTTTGATCGGAGATTATCTTGTAAAGCATCCGAAGGTGCGGTTTATCAACTTTACCGGCTCCAAGGAAGTCGGCCTTTCCATCAACCGGCTTGCGGCGGAGACCTATCCCGGCCAGATCTGGCTCAAGAGAGTCGTGCTGGAGATGGGCGGAAAGGACACGATCCTGGTGGATTCGGAAACCTGCCTGGAGGATGCGGCAAACGGGATCATCGCTTCGGCCTTCGGCTTCCAGGGACAGAAATGCTCCGCCTGCTCCAGGGCGGTCATCGTTTCCGATGTATACGACAAGGTGGTGGAACTGATAAAAACCAAGGCAGAGGCGCTGACCGTGGGTGAAGCCAGAACGCCGGGCATCAATATGGGGCCGGTGATCGACGAAAAGGCATATAAGAACGTATTGAACTATATTGAAATCGGGAAAACAGAAGGCAGAATGATTGCGGGAACCGGCACTCTCCCGGAAAACGGCTACTACATACGGCCCACTGTATTTGCCGATGTAGCGCCGGAGGCGAGGATTTCAAAGGAAGAGATTTTCGGCCCCGTACTGGCACTCATTAAGGCAAAAGACTTCGACGATGGGCTGGCGATTGCGAACAATACGGAATACGGGCTCACCGGAGCCGTTTACAGCACGAACCGCGCCAAGCTGGACAAGGCAAGAAGGGAGTTCCACGTCGGGAATCTCTATTTCAACCGGAAATGCACCGGCGCACTGGTGGGCGTGCAGCCCTTCGGCGGCTTCAACATGTCGGGAACGGATTCCAAGGCGGGGGGAGCCGATTATCTTCTGCTGTTCCTGCAGGCCAAATCCGTGACGGAGAGATTGTAAAAGGATGAACCACGGAACAGTATTCAAAATTCAGAAATATTCCATCCATGACGGGCCCGGCATCCGCACCTCGGTGTTTTTGAAGGGCTGTCCCCTGGCATGCTGGTGGTGCCACAATCCGGAAGGCCGGTCGCCGGAGGCGGAGGTTTTTCGCCACGGGGAGAAGTGCATCCGATGCGGGCGCTGCGGCGGGAAGGAGTGGAAAGCCTCCGCCGACGCCTGTCCCAGCAATGCATTGGAACTGGTGGGCAGGGAAATGACTGCTGCGGAAGTACTGGAAGCGGTAAAAAGCGATCTGGTTTTTTACGAGGAGTCCGGCGGAGGGGTGACGTTTACAGGAGGGGAGCCCTTTCTGCAGGCGGAGTTTTTGCAGGAACTGCTGGAGAACTGCTTCCGGGAAGGTATCCATACGGCCGTGGAAACCTCCGGGTATGCCGCCTGGAAATCCATAAAGGATGCCAGTGCATATACGGACCTGTTTTTGTACGACCTGAAGCTGATGAACAAGGAAAAGCATATGAAATATACCGGGGTGTCCAATACGCTGATCCTGGATAATCTGGAGAGGCTTGCGGGGGAAAAATGCGGAGTCCTTGTCCGGATTCCGCTGATCCCGGGGATCAACGACGATGCGGAGAACATCCGGGAGACCGGCTTGTATTTAGGCTCGATACAGATAAGTAGAGTGAGTATTCTTCCTTACCATAATACGGGAACGTACAAGTACGAGCAGATGGGACTGCCCTATAAGCTGGCAGGGCTGCAGGGCCCGGACCGTAAGAGGCTGGAGGAGGTTGCGGAGGAATTCCGGAAGTATGGGATTCATGCGGAGATCGGAGGTTGATCGGTTTGAACGACAGGATTGCCACATTGCGAAAGAATACGCTGGAAGGAATACCGTTCCTGTCCGAAGAGAGGGCAAGGCTTGTTACCGAAGCATATAGGCTGCACTACGGCAAGGTTTCCGTGCCGGTGCTGCGGGCCATGACTTTCAAGCATATCATGGAGAACAAAGCCATCGATATTCAGGAGGGGGAGCTGATTGTGGGAGAGCGGGGGTCCGTTCCCCATGCGACGCCAACTTACCCGGAGCTGTGCTGCCATTCGGAAGAGGACCTGAATATTATTCATAGCCGTGAAAAAATTTCCTTCCAGGTCGGTGACGGCCTGCGGAAAGCCTATTCGGAGGAAATCAGGCCCTACTGGGAAGGACGGTCCGTCCGGGACGCCATTTTCCGGAACATGACCCAGGAGTGGAAGGACGCCTACGAAGCCGGGATTTTTACGGAATTCATGGAACAGCGGGCGCCGGGGCACACGGTGGCGGATGATAAGATTTACAAAAAGGGTTTTCTGGATTTCATCCGGGATATTGAAGAAAGCCTTGCCAGGCTGGATTTCCTGCAGGATCCCCAGGCCTATGAGAAGCAGCAGGAACTGGAAGCGATGAAAATCTGCTCCCAGGCCATCATCCGGCTGGCGGAACGATACTCCGAAAAGGCGGCGACCCTGGCGGAAACAGAGCTGGAGCCCCGCAGGAAGCAGGAGCTGCTGCAAATAGCGGAAGTTACCGCAAGGGTGCCGGCCAACGCGCCCAGGACCTTCTGGGAGGCCCTTCAGGCATACTGGTTTGTCCATATCGGCGTCATTACCGAGCTGAACACCTGGGATTCTTTTAATCCGGGGCGATTGGACCAGCATCTGTATCCCTTCTATAAAGTGGAGAAGGAAACGGGCGACCTCACGGACGAAAGGGCAAAGGAGCTTCTCCAGTGCTTCTGGATCAAGTTCCACAACCAGCCCGCGCCGCCGAAGGTCGGGATCACCCTGAAGGAAAGCGGGACCTATACGGATTTCGCCAATATCAATGTGGGCGGCTTGAGGCCGGACGGCTCCGACGGGGTCAATCCCGTTTCCTACCTGCTGCTGGAGGTCATCGACGAGATGCGGCTGCTGCAGCCCAGCTCCAATATCCAGTTGAGCAGGAAGAGTCCGGACCGGTTCCTGAAAAAGGCCTGCGAGATTATAAAAAAAGGATGGGGGCAGCCGTCGGTCTTCAATGCGGACGCCGTAGTGGAAGAGCTCCTGAGGCAGGGTAAGGACATAGAGGACGCCAGATGCGGCGGAACAAGCGGCTGTGTGGAAACCGGCGCTTTCGGAAAGGAAAGCTACATCCTGACGGGCTATTTCAACCTGGTGAAGGTGCTGGAAATCACGCTGAACAACGGGACGGACCCCAGAACCGGAAAGCTGCTGGGGCTGAAAACCGGAGAGGCGAAGGAGTTCCAAGCCTTCGACCAGTTGATGGACGCCTTTAAAAAGCAGCTTCATCACTTTATTGACATAAAGGTAAAAGGAAATAACGTAATCGAAAAGCTGTATGCGGTCTATATGCCTTCGCCGTTCCTGTCGGTGGTGATAAGCGACTGCATTCAAAAAGGGATGGATTACAACGCGGGAGGCGCCAGATACAATACCATGTACATCCAAGGCGTGGGGATCGGCAGCATCACGGATTCTTTCTCCGCATTGAAATACCATGTGTTTGACAAAAAGAGCCTGGAAATGGAAAAGCTGCTGAGTGCGCTGAAGAATAACTTTAAAGGCAGCGAAGACATCCGTCTGCTGCTCTTGAACAAAACGCCCAAATACGGTAATGACGACGTTTATGCCGATGCGATCATGAAGGAAGTATTCGACGCATACTATCGGGAGGTCAACGGGAGAAGGTGCGTGAAAGGCGGGTATTACAGGGTGGATATGCTGCCGACTACCTGCCATGTCTATTTCGGTTCCGTGATCGGGGCGACTCCCGACGGCCGGCTTGACGGAGTACCGCTTTCCGAAGGGATCTCCCCCGTCCAGGGAGCGGATGTCAACGGGCCCACGGCCGTATTGAAATCGGCCTCCAAAATGGACCACCTCAGGACAGGCGGAACCCTGCTGAATCTTAAGTTTACGCCGACGCTCCTGCAAAGCGAGGAGAACCTGAAAGGGCTTGCCAGTCTGGTCCGGGCTTATTTCAAGCTGGACGGGCATCATATCCAGTTCAACGTGGTGGATAAGGAAACGCTGCTGGATGCGCAGAAAAATCCCCACAAGCACAGGGACCTGATCGTCCGGGTGGCCGGATACAGCGACTATTTTTGCAATCTCAACACGGCGCTCCAGAATGAAATTATTGATAGAACCGAACACAGCGCTTTTTAAAGATAGTGATTTTCCGGCGGCAATGTTTTCGAATATTCCGCGGAATGGCCCGGGCAGGAAATCACGGACCGAAAATCGCGGGCCGGAAACCGGGAAGGTGCGGGGGGAACCAGGATGTCTCTAGTAGATGAACAGCTTCTATACGCCGTCTATTTTGCGCCAAGGGGCAAAAACAGGATTCTGAACCTGGGGCATCTGATATCCCAGCGGCACATCAGCGCCACCGACCGGCTCATCGGGCTGATCGGGGACGCGGGCGCCGGGAAATCCCTGCTGATCCGGGGAATGTTTCCGGGACTCGAGCTGACCAACGACGACGAGGGCCTGTACATAAGGCCCCTGCCGATTCTCAGGGATACCGGCGGCGCCTTTTTCTCCAGCCATACCTATCATATCGACGCGAGGTTCGAATGGGCCTTCACCCAGATGCACGAGTTGGCGGAAGCCGTAAAGCGGGCCATCGACCAGAACAAGCGGGTGGTGATCGAGCATTTCGACCTGCTTTACCCCCTCCTGGGGATGAATGCCGAAATCCTGATCGGGGTGGGCGAGGAGGTCGTCGTTACGCGTCCCAACATCTTCGGACCCCTGCCACGGGATATTTACGAAATCGTCTTCAAATCCATCAAGTACCGGAAAATGACCCATACCGCCGAGGACCTGACCTGCAAGGTGCTGGAGGAGGAGTTTGGCTTCAGCCACAAGCAGGTGCACAGCGACGTCCGGCACGGCTTTGTCCTGGAATTCGCCCATAAGCCCGTTCTGGACATTGCCCTGGTGGAGAAAAAGGTGGAGGAATACATCCAAAAGGGCCTGGATGTGTGCTATGCGGACGAAAACCACATTTCCATAGGCGGCAGCGATACCTTTCACTGTACGGGGCCCCGCATCCACGTAAAAAACACCTCGGAAATCGAAAACTTTCAACTGATAAAGGAATTCAAATACGATCCCATTTCAAAATCCTATGCGCTTATCGGGCTTGTAGGCCCCGAAAGGGCCGCCGACGTAAGCGATCTGAATACATTAAGCTTGTAAGGAAGGTCAGCGGAATGGAAGCAAAGAGACTGGTCATGGGTGTAATCGGCGCGGATGTGCACTCGGTGGGCAATAAAATTCTGGAGTTCGCCTTCCGGGGCGCCGGGTTCCAGGTGGTCAACCTGGGAGTCATGGTTTCACAGGAGGAATACATCCAGGCGGCGATTGAAACGGATGCGGATGTGATCCTGGTATCCTCCCTGTACGGGCACGGTGAAATCGACTGCAGGGACCTGCGAGAAAAGTGCGATGAAGCCGGTCTGGAGCATGTGATGCTTTATGCGGGCGGCAACCTTGTCGTCGGAAAAACGCCTTTTGAGGAAGTGGAGGCGCGGTTTCACGCCATGGGCTTCAAACGGGTTTATCCCCCGGGCACGATGCCCGAGGTTACCATAGCCGACTTGAAAAAGGACTTGGGAGTGGAATAGGGTGGAGGCTGTTTTACTGATCGACATCGGCAGCACCTATACCAAGGTCACCGCAGTCGATATCGCGGGAGAATGTGTCGTTGGTACGGCGAAAGCCCATACGACCGTATGTACGGATATTCAGGAAGGACTGGAAAAGGCGATGGACCGGCTCCGGGAAAAGACCGGCATAGGGTCCTATTCCGGCAAGCTGGCCTGCAGCAGCGCCGCAGGCGGCCTGAAAATGGTGGCCGTCGGACTGGTGCCGGGCCTTACGTCCGAGGCGGCTAAAATGGCGGCCCTGAGCGCAGGGGCAAAGGTCCTGAAGACCTATTCCTACGAGCTCAGCGAAGGGGAGACGGAGGAGATCGCCGGCCTGAAGCCGGATATCATCCTGCTGACCGGCGGGACGGACGGCGGCAACAGGAAGGTGCTGCTCCACAATGCGGACCGGATAGCCGGCATCAAGGGGGATTTCCCGGTCATAGCGGCAGGAAACAAATCCGCGGCGGACGATGCGTGCCGGATTCTTGCAAAAGGCGGCAAGGAGGTCCTGCTCTGCGAGAATGTCATGCCGGAATTCAATGTCCTGAACATAGAGCCTGCCCGGGAAATGATCCGCCGCGTTTTTTTGCAGAGGATCATCCGGGCAAAAGGACTGACAAAGGTGCAGGCGCTGGTGGAGGACATCCTGATGCCCACGCCCTCCGCCGTCCTGAGGGCGGCGAGCCTGCTGTCAAAGGGCTGCGGTACGGAGAAGGGACTTGGAGAGTTGCTGGTGGCGGATGTAGGCGGGGCGACTACCGATATCTATTCCATTTCCGACGGCAGTCCCGCTTCCTCCGGCATCTTTTTGAAAGGGCTGCCGGAGCCTTTTGAAAAAAGAACGGTGGAGGGGGACCTGGGCGTCCGGTACAGCGCCGGGGCGCTGATGGAAGCCGCCGGAGCGGATGCCGTCGCGGCAAGGGCGGGTCTGACGGCGGGAGAGCTGGCCGACGCGGCCGCAAGGATCGCTTCGAGGCCGGACCTGCTGGCGTTCGGCACGGACCGGATCGGCCGGCTGGATCACGCCCTGGCGTCCCTTGCGGTGAAGCTGGGGGTCGAGCGGCACGCAGGCAGGATCGGCAGTACCTGGTCCGCTTTCGGCGAGGTGTTTGTGCAAACCGGAAAAGACCTGGGAAGGGTCGCCCGGGTGGTGGGCACGGGAGGACCGGTCATCCACGCCGTCGACCCGAAGGGAATCTTGAAGGAAGCTTTATTTGACGAGACCCGGCCGGAAATCCTCAAGCCGCGAAAGGCGGAATTCCTGCTGGATCAAAAATACATCCTGGCGGCCATGGGCCTGCTGGGCGGCAGATATCCCGAAATTGCGGTGAAAATCATGAAAAGAGAGCTGGAGATGATCTGATGGAGCTTCAAAACAAAAAACTGCCGGAAGAGCTGTTTGAGGGCATTCGCAGTGAAGTGCTCGTACAATGGCCCACCGGCGGGGATGTGGATTTCCGAGCGGCGGTGGAATATCACAAGGCCATCCCGGAAAGCAAGGTGTTTTCCAAAAAGCTGGCGGCAGCGAAAAAAGCGGGGGACACCTTGATACAGCCCAGAGCCGGGGTTGCCCTGGTAAAGGAGCATATTGAACTTTTACAATATTTGCAGGACGTGGGAGAGGCCGATCTGCTGCCGACCACCATTGACAGCTACACAAGGCACAACAGATACCAGGAGGCGGAAACCGGCATCGCGGAAAGCGTAAAGGAAAACCGGTCCATGCTCAATGGCTTTCCTGCCGTAAACCACGGCGTAGAGGCCTGCAGAAGGGTGAACGAGGCCCTGAAAACGCCGGTCCAGGTCCGGCACGGCACGCCGGATGCGAGGCTCCTGGCGGAAATCACGATGGCGGGCGGCTTCACCTCCTTTGAGGGCGGCGGAATTTCCTATAATATTCCGTACTCCAAGAACAATTCCCTTGAAAGGACCATTTACGACTGGCAGTACGTGGACAGGCTGATCGGGAAATACGAGGAGGCCGGCGTTTCCATAAACCGCGAGCCCTTCGGTCCGCTGACGGGTACGCTGGTGCCCCCGTGCATATCTCATGCGGTGGCGATTATTGAGAGCATACTGGCTGCGGAGCAGGGCGTGAAAAACATTACCGTCGGGTACGGACAATGCGGGAACCTGATCCAGGATGCGGCGGCCATCCGGTCCCTGGGGGAATTAACGGAAGAGTACCTGAAAAGGTTCGGCTATGAAGAAGTCGCCGTTACCACCGTTTTTCATCAGTGGATGGGCGGCTTTCCCCAGGATGAATCAAAGGCTTACGGCGTGATCTCCTGGGGCGCGGCGGCGGCGGTGCTTTCCGGCGCGACGAAGGTGATCGTCAAGTCCATCCACGAGGCCTTCGGCATTCCCACGAAAGAGGCCAATGCGGCAGGCCTGAAGACAACGAAACAATTGGTGGCCATGCTGCGGGACCAGGAGGTTCCGGCAACCCAGGAGCTTGAGATCGAAACGGAACTGATCCGGATGGAAACCCGGTGCATCCTGGACCGGCTGTTCGAGCTGGGAGGCGGAGATGCGGCGGAAGGCGCCATAAAAGCCTTTGAAGCCGGGATCATCGACGTGCCCTTTGCACCCAGCCGTTATAATGCGGGCCGGGCGATCCCGGCCAGGGACAACGAAGGGGCGGTCCGGTTCCTGGAATTCGGCAGCCTGCCGTTCCACGAGGAAATCACCGGCTTCCACAGGAAAAGGCTGGAGGAAAGAGCCCGGTTTGAAAGGCGGAATACCGGCTTCCAGATGGTCATCGACGATATTTATGCCATCAGCAAGGGACGCCTGGTAGGCAGACCCAAATAACGAATAAAGGAAGTGCGACGGATGAAAATCATAGATGTGATCTGTTCCGCAGGGAAAACCGGTTTTTTCTTTGACGATCAAAAAGCGATAAAACTCAACGCGGTTGCCGACGGAGCTGCCTACAGGGGCGTTCCGCTGACCGACGGCTTTACGGCGGTGCGGCAGGCGGGCGAATCCATTTCCGTCATGCTCCTGCTGGAGGACGGTCAAATCGCGTACGGCGACTGCGCCGCAGTCCAGTATTCGGGGGCGGGAGGCCGTGATCCCCTGTTCCTGGCCAACGATTTCATTCCGGTGATCGAAAGCAGAATCGTTCCATTGCTGAAGGGAAGGGAAATTACCGGCTTTCGGGCCCTTGCGGAAGAAATCGACGGATTGTGGGAGGAAAGCGACGGCAAGAAGATTCACACAGCCATCCGCTATGGCGTAACCCAAGCGCTCCTTGACGCGGCGGCCAGAAGCCGGAAAATGCTTATGGCCGAGGTAGTGGCGGAGGAATACGGCACGGAAGTAGCAGACAGGGAAATCCCCATTTTTACGCAGTCCGGGGACAGCCGGTATGACAACGCCGACAAGATGATTTTGAAGGAGGCCTCCGTACTGCCCCACGGATTGATCAATCATGTTAATACGAAGCTGGGACAAAGAGGAGAAATCCTCCTGGAGTATGCGGGATGGCTGGCGAAAAGGGTGCGGGAACTGAAGCCCGACAGCAGCTATAAGCCCGTGTTGCATCTGGATGTCTACGGCACTATCGGGATGGCTTTCCGGAATGACTTGAATAAAATGGTCCACTATCTGCACGAGCTTGAAAAAGCGGCCTATCCCTTCAAGCTCAGAATCGAAGGCCCCGTGGACGTAGGGGATAGAGAAGGGCAGATGCTTGCCCTGAAGGAACTGACGGAAGAAATCGACCGTATGGGGATCAACGTCCAGATCGTAGCGGACGAATGGTGCAATACCTACGAGGATATCCGGTATTTCGCCGATAACAGGGCGGGTCATATGATCCAGATCAAGACCCCCGACCTGGGCGGGATCAATAACGTGGCAGAAGCGGTACTTTACTGTAAACAGAAGGGTGTGGGCGCATACCAGGGCGGCACCTGCAACGAAACGGACCGTTCCGCCCAGGTCTGCACCCATGTGGCCATGGCCGTGAAACCGGACCAGATCCTGGCGAAGCCCGGCATGGGCGTGGACGAAGGGTTTATGATCGTTTACAACGAAATGCAGCGGATACTGGCCTTCCGGAAGAGGGTAAGGGGCCGTTAACGAGGAAGGCTTATTTCAGAGACCGAAAGTAGAAGGGAATGGGTGATTTGGACGAATTAAGAGTATTATCCCCGACGGCAATCCTGGGATACGGATTCCCGGTGGAATCCTTTGAAGAGGGAATGAGCCGCGAGCCGCACGTGATCGCGGTGGACGCGGGCTCCACGGATCCCGGCCCGTACTATCTGGGGGCCGGAGAATCCTTCACGGACCGGAACGCAGTGAAGAGGGACCTGGATATCATGATCACCGCGGCGCTGAAGGCCGGCATCCCCGTCGTCGTCGGAACGGCGGGCGGATGCGGCGGAGAGCCCCATCTCCGGTGGAACATCAATATTATCCGGGAGCTTGCCTTTGAAAGAGGCCTTTCGTTTAACATGGCCGTGATTCATGCCGAAATTTCAAAGGAACTGGTTTTGCAGAGGCTGGAGCAGGGAAGAGTCGTTCCCCTTCATCCCGCGCCTGCGCTGACGAAAGAGGCGCTGGACAGCACGGTCCGGATCGTCGGACAGATGGGGGTGGAACCGTTTATAAAAGCGCTGGAACCGGACATACAGGTGGTGATTGCCGGAAGAGCCTACGACCCGGCGGTTTTTGCCGCCCTGGCCGTTCAAAGGGGCTTTGACAAAGGCCTTGCCATTCATATGGGAAAGATACTGGAATGCGCGTGTATTGCGGCAACGCCCGGCAGCGGCAGCGACTGCATGCTGGGAACACTGCGGAGCGACCATTTTATCGTGGAGGCTCTGAATCCTAAAAGAAAATGCACCACGCTTTCCGTGGCCGCCCACACGCTTTATGAGAAAACAAATCCGTATCTCCTTCCGGGTCCCGGAGGGGTGCTGGATTTGACGGAAACTGGTTTTGAACAGGTCGGCGACGGAATTGTAAAGGTCTTTGGGAGCAAATTCGTCCCATCGGAAAAATACATGATCAAGCTGGAAGGGGTCCGAAAGGCCGGCTTCCGGACGGTTTCCATCGCGGGGGCGAGGGACCCGGTTTTCATCCGCCGGACGGAGGAAATCCTGGAGGGGGTCCGGGCGAGAGTCCGGGACAATTTCAAGGATCAGGGACTGGAGTACCGGCTGGACTTCCGGATATACGGGAGAGACGGGGTCATGGGTCCGCTGGAACCGGAAAAAGCTCCGCTTTCCCATGAGCTGGGCATCATCATCGAGGCGGTGGCGGATACTCAGGCGGCGGCCAATACGATCTGCAGCTTTGCCAGGTCCACCATGCTGCACTATGGGTATGAAGGAAGGATCTCCACTGCTGGCAATCTTGCCTTTCCGTTTTCCCCGTCCGATTTCAAGGCGGGAGAGGTATTCGTCTTCAGCCTGTATCATCTGATGGAGGCTGAAAGTCCGGAGGAGCTTTTTGAGATCGAAAGGATGCATTCTTTGGAGGAATGAAGGATATGAAGCTTATTGAAGCTGCAAGTGTAATCCGAAGCAAAAATTCGGGCCCGTATGAACTCACCTTCGACATTATATTCAAGGATTGGGACACCTTCGAAAAGGCGTGCAGGGCAAAGGTGATCAACGCGAAGCTGATCGCGGGCCTTTACGGCATACCCGAGGAAAAGGTCATCACCATTGTGGAGTTCAAGCCCGCAAAGGCGATCAAGGCAACGATCGAAAGGCCGATCTGCTCGGGCGACCCCGGCGAAACGGACGTATATGGCGCACAGCAGCATGTTCCCCTGTTCCAGGTGGAACTGGGCTTCTAGGCAGGATCAGAAGTCTTCTAGCCGGGGCTCTCAGCCTTTTAGCGGCCTTCACCCTCAGCCTTCGGCCGCAGGCCCTAGACCCCTTCCGGGTGGTCCTGGAAACGGTTCGGAGTGCTGACCATCAAAAGCTTGACGATCTTGTTGGTATTGTTCTCCCAGTTGTGGGACGCGGTGGAGTGGATATGGACCGAATCGTTGGGATAGAGCTCATATCGTTCGCCATTGTAATAATAGGTGAGGATGCCTTCCAGGATATAGATGAATTCTTCCCCTTCGTGGGTATAGGTAAGAACCGTTTCATCATCTTTTTTGGGATAAACCTCCACAAGCCGCGGAAGCATGGCCTTGTCGCCCAGGTTGTGGGAGAGGTAGAACTGGATGAAGTTGTCCTTGTCCATCAGCACGACTTCGCGTTCGTAGCTTTTCTGGACAACATTGGTCTGCTCCCTGGTCATGGTGAAAAAGTAGTTGATATCGACGCCCAGGGCTTTCGAGATGTTGTCGAGGGAATCGATGGCAACGGTGGTGAGACCCCTTTCCAACTGGGACAGAAATCCGACCGACAGATTGGTCAGCTGGTTCAGTTCCTTCAGGGTAAGGTTTTTTTCCGCCCTGAGCTTTTTGATCTTCGATCCTATTTCAGAAAACATGGTGCTCCTCCTCGCCGGTGTATTCAGGTGTATTATGGAAATCCGATCCCGGACCGATTCCATTATACCGTACAATTTTACAATTGTGTATACTACTGTTGATTTTAATATTACTTTTGCTAAAATAGAATTTAGTAATAATGAATATCTTATAGAAGAGCCGTATGTGCCATAAATGCAGTCAACGCCTGCAACAGTATGGGCTTAAGAATAGAAAGGACTTTAGGAGGGCAACGAAATGAATGAAAATGAAAAAATTGCAATGCTGCGGGAGCAGATGGAGAAATGCAAGCTGGATACCTACATCGTTCCAAGTCCCGATCCGCATATGAGCGAATATGTGGCGGAGCACTGGAAGGCGAGAAGCTGGATATCCGGTTTTACCGGTTCTGCGGGAACCTTCGTCGCAACGCCCGGGGAAAGCTGCCTCTGGACCGACGGGCGCTATTTCATCCAGGCGGAAAAGCAACTGGAAGGGTCCGAAGTAAAGCTGTTCAAAATGAACAATCCCGGAGTGCCCACCTATATCGAATGGGTTGCCGATAACCTGAAGCAGGGCGAAACAGTAGGCTTTGACGGAAAAACCACCGCCGTCTCCGTATGGAAGGAGCTGGAGAAGAAGTTTGCCGCCAAAGGCATTCAAATCGACCGAAATCACGATCTGATCGGAGAAATCTGGAAAGACAGGCCGCTCATCCCGGCCACCAAGCTGTTCAATCATGAGGTGAAATTTGCCGGCCTGACCGCCGCGGAAAAGCTCGAAAAGGTCCGGGGAGAGATGAAAAAGGCCGGAGCCGATTTTTATCTGATCAGCAGCCTGGACGATATCGCGTGGCTGTTCAACATCCGGGGGAATGATGTGTCGTTTATCGCCGTTACCATCGCCTATGCCACGGTTTCCATGAAGGACGCCTGCCTGTTTATCCGGCAGGACAAAGTCCCGGCGGAGGTGAAAGCCGCTTTGGAAGGGAACGGGGTGGAGCTTTGTGCTTACGAGGCGGTGAAGGAAAAGCTGGAGAAGCTGGAAGCAGAGCAGGCGGTGGCCTTTGATCCGAAGCGGACGAACTGCTGGCTGTATGATTCCATCCCGGCCGGCTGCAAAAAGGTCGAAATCGATGAAATCACGACGGCATTGAAAGCGGTCAAAAACGAGGTTGAACTGGAAAATCACCGGCAATGCCAGGTCAGCGACGGACTCGCCATGGTGAAATTCCTCTTCTGGCTGGAAAAGAACCTGGAAAAGCAGGACGTTACAGAGATAACGGTTGACGAAAAGCTGAAAGAATTCCGGGGTCAGCAGCTCCACAACCTGGGGCTCGGCTTTGCGACTATTGCGGGATACCGGGAGCACGGGGCCATGATGCACTATTCCGCGACGGAGGAAAGCCGGTATGTGCTGGAGAATAGGGGGCTGATGGTGCTGGATTCCGGCGGGCAGTACCTGAACGGGACGACGGACATCACCCGCACCGTTGTTTTTGATGAGCTTACGGAGGAAGAAAAGAGGGACTTCACTCTTGTACTGAAAGCCAACATATCCCTCTCTTCGGCCAAGTTCCTGCACGGGGCGACCGGCTCCAACCTGGATATCCTGGCAAGGAAACCGTTATGGGATGTGGGGCTGGACTATAAATGCGGCACCGGCCACGGGGTGGGCTACTGCCTGAGCGTGCACGAGGGACCCCAGGGCTTCAGCCAGACGCCCAGCAAGGTCAAGCTGGAAAAGGGAATGATCCTTACCATAGAGCCCGGCATCTACCGGGAAGGCAAGCACGGCGTCCGGACGGAAAACATGGTGCTGGTGACGGAGGACGAAAAGAACGAATACGGACAGTTCATGCGGTTCGAGGTCCTATCCCTCTGTCCGATCAGCCTGAAGGCGATCCTTCCGGAAATGCTGACGGAGCAGGAGAAAAACTGGCTGAACGACTATCATGAAAAGGTGTATGCCCTTCTCTCGCCCCATCTGGACAGGGAAGAGCAGGAATGGCTGAAGGAAAACACCCGCAAGCTGGAATAAAGATTCGAGCAGGGAAAAGC
>JAEYOP010000066.1 GCA_023411575.1 Bacillota bacterium
GTTGGAGGTAATAAAGAATTTCACAATTTCCTTCAACTGGTCAACCTTGTCAGGTATCACCATTACGTCAGCCGGTCCTCCTATTTTAAATGAAGTGTGTCGGCTCATATGCTCATTAATTAAAACCCTTTCTTCTCCAAGTAATGAAGTAAGCTTTTTAACCAATTCTTTATTTTCCAAATTGCAGCACTCAACCTTTCTGTACAATGATTGAACTGACGCTCTAAATCATCTCTTTATTCTTTTTGCCCTCTCAAGCAAGTAATCTTCCACTTTCTCTACAGAGGTGGTTATTACCAGTTCCTCAGGCATTTCAACCTCAGCAAGCATTTTGTTTACGTTCTCGAAATTCCCTATATTGAAGCTTATATGTGAATCTGATCCGGTAACAATCCTTACACCATATTTTTTGCATAGGCTAAGAATCTCCAGACAGTTTTTTTCACTGCCCTTTCTAACATATACCGAATGATTGTTTATTTCAATAAGCTTGTTATTTTCTTTTGCCGCCTTAACTACCTTTTCATTATCCAGCTGAAACAAAGGATTTCCCGGATGGGCCAGTACATCAATATACGGGTTCTCAAGGACCTTTATTGCCGCCTTTGTGTGATTTTCCACAGTAGATGGAACTACACATATTTCATGAAAGCTGGCTAAAACCATTTCCAAATCCCGCAAATAGTTTAAAGGCAGATCTACTTCACCGTCATAGCTTATTATATTCAGTTCGACACCCTTTAAAATACGTACCCCGTACAGTTCCTTGGGTATGATGCCAAGATTTCCGAAATGGTACCTGAAGGGTGCCCCGTTCATAGCCGGCCCATGATCCGACATGTTTATCATTCTAATTCCATTGGCATAGGCCTCTTTTGCATTTTCCTGTATGGTACTGTATGCATGACCGCTTGAAATTGTGTGTGTATGTGTATCAACCAGTAGTTCCAAAATGCTCCTCCTTGTTCCTACATGAAAATTTTCTGAACCGGGTACGCTTCGACGAACCGGGACATATATATTCACGGTATTCGGGACATATAATCTCGATATTAAGGAAATAGCTTTGCACCAATAAAGTAATTACTTTTTAGGCGCAAGCTATTTATTAATTTACCAACCGTTTATTTTAATCCCTGAAATCCCGTTTCTTTATACTCTGTAGATTTGTTTATATTTCCAAGCACTCTTTCACTAAGAACCTTTGCTGCATTATATCCCATCTTCTTCTGTCTGTTATTCATTGCCGCAACTTCAACTATGACAGCCAGATTTCGTCCTGGGCTTACCGGAATTGTAAGACAGGGTACGGTGATACCCAATACTTCGGTAAATTCCTCCTCAAGTCCAAGTCTATCGTATACCTTTTTATCGTTCCAGTGTTCAAATTTCATTACAAGATTAATATTTTCTGTCATCTTAACCGAGCCGACACCGTACAAGTTCTTTACGTCAAGTATTCCAATACCTCTGATTTCAATAAAGTGTCGTATTATATCAGGAGCCGTTCCCACTAGAGTTTTATCAGATACTTTTCTTATTTCAACATTATCATCAGCGACCAGTCTATGGCCTCTTTTTACAAGTTCAAGTGCAATTTCGCTCTTTCCGACCCCACTCTCGCCAAGTATTAAGATTCCTTCGCCGTAGACCTCTACAAGAACACCGTGTGTACTCGTTCGCGGAGCCAGCTGTAAGTTGAGATATCTGATAACCCCACTCATAAATCTGGAGGTAACATCATCGGTTCTTAAAACAGGTATATTGTACTTTCTCCCAACATCAATCATTTCAGGGAAAATTCCAAGGCCTCTGGCCACTACCATGCATGGGAAACCGCATTTAAAGAAATTATCAAGCCTTCTGTAACGGTCTTCCTCTCTTAGCTGCATCAGATAGGCTGTTTCTCCCTTACCTATAATCTGCATTCTGTCAGTTCCAAAATACTCCATGTAGCCTGCCAGCTGTAAACCGGGTCTGTTAACATCGGCCGAAGATATCTCGATATTTTCATAATCCTTGCAACCGGTAAGTTCTTCAAGTTGAAACTCTTCCATAATCTCTTTTATTGTTACAGAAAACATCTATGCACCTCATTTTCCAGGGATGCTCAAACCAAATGTTTTTACCATATTGATTATTTCCCCAAATACGTATATTCAATCTCTAATATTATATAATACCAGCCATAAAAAGAAAACACGGCATTTTTAATAATTTTAGTGGATTGGTATGTATAACAGTACTCCCGCACTAACTTTTGAAAATGTGTCGCACACGAAACAATTCAAGAAATAATCATTTATTTCTTGAATTGTTTCTAACCATGCTTCCACATTTTCAAAAGCTGTGCTCACGTACGTATAGAGTATTACTTCCACACGAAATTGATTAATAAGTTCGCTCCTTCACGGTTTATGCCGTCGCAGCGACTCGACCATCCATGGTCTCGCAGTGCTGCAATCAAAGTGACATCCTATCACTTTGCCGGCCAAAATATTTGAATCTCACCTACAGTTTCATGCAAGTACTTTTAACCAGGCTTCCCATTTGTTGAAGTTGTACTCGCGCATGTTAAAAAAATAATTCCTTTTAATCAGACTTCCTACCAGTTATACGCATTTTATAGAAGGAGCGCCATACAAACACAAAGCCGCACAGCAGGAAAGCTATTCCTACGAAGGGTGCTATGTCCTTGAAGGCGTCGGATATGGCTATTTCCATTGCCAGTAATCCGAACAGTGTAGTAAATTTTATTATGGGGTTAAGGGCAACCGACGAAGTATCCTTAAAGGGGTCTCCGACAGTATCCCCAACTACTGTTGCATCATGGAGTTCGGTGCCCTTTTGTTTCAGGTCAACCTCAACTACCTTTTTTGCATTATCCCAGCATCCTCCGGCGTTAGCCATAAATATTGCCTGATAAAGCCCGAATACTGCGATTGATATCAGGTATGCAACAAACAATGCTACAGATTCAGTGCCATTTCTTGGTGCCGAAAGGAAGGCAAAGGCAAGGGCAAAGGAGAAAATAGCTATAAATATATTTAGCATACCCTTCTGAGCATATTGTGTACAAATCTTCACTACTTCCTTGGACTTGTCAATTGCCGCCCTTGAGCTGGCGCTTTCCTCCAGACGTATATTCTTTTTAATATACTCAACCGCCCTGTAGGCACCGGTTGAAACTGCCTGGGTTGAGGCCCCGGTAAACCAGTAAATTACGGCTCCTCCGCACAAGAAACCCAATATTGTATAGGGGTTTAAAATATTCAATATCTCCTCGGGCTTTACTCCCAAAACATTTTGTATAACCAGTATGAGTGAGAATATCATGGTGGTTGCGCCAACCACAGCCGTACCTATCAGCACCGGTTTGGCAGTGGCCTTGAAAGTATTTCCGGCACCGTCATTGGCTTCAAGATAATACTTGGCATTTTCAAAATCCGGTTTGAAGCCGAAATCACGTTCGATCTCCGTTTCCACATCAGGTATGGTCTCGATAAGAGACAGTTCGTATATGGACTGTGCATTATCCGTTACAGGTCCATAGCTGTCCACAGCAATGGTTACAGGGCCCATACCCAGGAACCCGAAAGCAACAAGACCAAACGCAAATATTGAAGGATAGGACATGACATCACCAAGATCAAATCTGCTGGCAGAATAAGCAATAAACATTAGTACTACAAAAACCATACCCTTCCAGAAGGCACTGAAGTTGCCTGCAACCAGACCTGATAGAATATTAAGGGAAGGGCCTCCCTCTTTTGAAGAGGTTACTGTTTCCTGAACATGAATGGATTTGGGACTGGTAAATATCTTTGTAAACTCGGGGATAAGGGCCGCACCAAGTGTTCCGCAGCTGATTATGGTTGAAAGTACCACCCATAAATTTGCTGACTTATTACCGACATCTGTATCAGGTCCGATCATGATAAAGCTTATAGCAAAAGTAACAGCTATGGAAAGGATAGAGGTTATCCAAACGAGGCTTGTCAGGGGTTTTTCAAAATCCATGTCGGTCATACCTTCATATCTGACTTTACTGAAAAGCTTGTTGATATAAAAGGAAGCTATGGATGTAACAATCATCAGAACGCGCATGGTAAATATCCAGATAAGCATACTGCTTTGAAGCTCACCGGTTACGGCGAGAACAATAAAGGTTATAAGCGCTACCCCTGTTACTCCATAGGTTTCAAAGCCATCAGCCGTCGGCCCTACGCTATCACCCGCATTGTCTCCGGTACAATCGGCAATGACTCCCGGATTACGCGGATCATCCTCTTTTATTTTGAATACAATTTTCATTAAATCCGAGCCAATATCTGCAATCTTAGTAAATATACCGCCTGCTATACGGAGGGCACTGGCACCAAGAGATTCACCTATAGCAAAGCCTATAAAGCTTGCCCCTGCCAGCTCATTTGGAACAAATCTCAGTATTATAAGCATCATAATCAGTTCAACACAAATAAGTATTACACCAATGCTCATACCGGAATCCAAAGGTATGCTCAACAGCTTCAGCGGCTTCTTTTCCAGAGCTGAAAATGCCATTCTGCTGTTTGCCAAGGTATTCATTCGTATGCCATACCAGGCAACACTGTAAGAACCCAGAATCCCCACAATGGTCCAGGATAAAATAAGTATTACTCCTCCGACCCCCTTGTTCTGAAGGAAACCGAAATAAAAAGCAATACATATGCCTATGAAGACTAGCAGCAGTGCAAGAAATTTACCCTGCTGCACCAAGTAGGTCTTACAGGTTTCATATATTGTATTTGCCACCTCAAGCATGCTCTTGTGTGCTTTAATTTTTTTTACCTTTAGAAATTGAAATAGTCCGAATAGCATTCCCAGAATACAAACCAGCATTCCTATGTACAACAGATTGTTCTGCCCCTCAGAAAGCTCAGGTGTAACCAGGTCTGCCTCACTGGCAAACGCTGTAAGAGGAGTTAAAGTGACTAGAAGTATACTTGTCAATAGTGCTTTCAACGTTTTCTTCAGCAACCTAAAAAGTTGTGAATACATGCACAGGCCTCCTTTTACCATTTCAAGGATTTCTAGTATCCAAGAATTCAAGTATCTAAGGATATTACTATCCTGGGATTCCTGAATCCTTGAAAAAAAGAATCGTACAGTATATTCTATTAAGCAATGTATCCACAACATTCTGATTTCAAGAAAATTTTTAGACTTTATCTTTTAATTTGATGAATAAGCTCGTACAAGCTGTTTTGGTGTAGAATGTTATACAAGCTGGTAGCAAAGCTTATCCAATTTGCCGTTTCTTTTGCCATTCTTCAATAGTTTTATGTCTGATGGTGACTATGAGCCTACCCCTGTATAGGCCACACCGGGCTGAATGACCGCCTGCCCTGCTGCACCATCCCAGTACACATTGAATTGTGATGCCGTGCCATTCAACATGGTAGCAATCTCGCGGAGCGGTAAGTAATTGCTCCCGTTTATACTATAAACAGATGTTACTGATAAGGGCTTGCCGTTCATGACAAAATTTGTCTTACTTGGCACAGCGTTGACGGATGCAGGGGTCGGAGTAGGAATGGGCTTCTGCGTGGTAGTTTCAGGCTTCGGCTTGACAACTCCTTACGGGGCCTCGGTGGCGTAGAACGTGAACTCGGCATTACTGGGGGCGTCCATATTTGAATGTGTCCACAGAATAACAGGGGTTCCTACTTCGCTTTTCTCCCCGGAGGCATTGAGCACCATTCTGGTATCAGTAGACGGACGCAGGCTGTACTTATCCCGGTCTTCTAAGCCGGTATTTTCGGTGTAGGTGTTCCAAAGATACGGGCTGTTCACCGCCTTTACCCGTACTCCGTCTGTTATGGTGTCAGCGATTCCCAAATACCTTCCGTCGGCCATTTTCAGGGTTATTTGATTATTTCCTTTGTTTTCAACATATAACTCCCGGGTTCCGTCTGTGGATGCGTTCCAGTAGTTGAGTTCCGCATTTCCCGAAGCGTCTATGTTTAGAGTTCGCGATTTGTTTGTGCTGTAGTACACATTGAGGCCGTACCAACCGTTTTTTGGAGTTTTGGCAGTACCGGGGGCAGGCTTTGATGGGTCGTGGGTGGGGATAAAGCGGAACTCTCCATGTTTTGGAGCGTCTAAATTGCCTTGGGTTATCCCATTCCAAGTACGTGCATGTCTCCACATAATAATGGGGGTTCCGTCGGCCTTTTTCTCCCCTGAGGCATTCATTACATATAAGTCATGCTCCCGTGCACGCAGGCTCCATATATCTTTGTTGTTTTCGCTTGTGAGTACCCAATGAGAAATATGATGGCCGGCCACACCCTCAATAGCCTTTACCCGGGCGCCGTTTATCCATTTGTCTTCGGTAAAATACTTTGTTGCACCTTCCTGTGCCTGTTTATATTCCGGGATTTCTAGTCCCAAATATCTTTCGTCCTTGGTCTGCAAGGTAAATCCAGAGGTTCCCCTGAATTGTACAAGAAACTTTGCGTTTCCTTCTGCAGTATTGGTTTTGTCACGTAATTCCGCGTTGCCATTGGCATCTATATTGAGATAGTTGCCCATAACGCGGAGATAGTACCAGCCGTCTTTAAGTTCCGCTTTGGCGGCTGTTTCAGTTACCGACAGCAGGGCCAGCGTCATGGACAGGATTATCAGGATGCTCACACATCGCTTTTTCATATGGTTTTCCTCCTTTAATTATTATTACTTTGACAAAATAAAGTTCAATATTCTCATGCTTTAAATTATCAAAAATTTAATAAGAGAACCAGCAGCGTAATCTTTTTATCTCATATCAGTCAGCTTTGATAAACTTAATCTTTGCATGCTCAGGTGCCGAGCCTGTTTTGGACCAAACAATGACTTTTGTACCATTGGCGTTTTTTTCACCGCTTGCATTAACAATCAGCTTTTGATTGCCATAATCTCTGATTGTACAAAAGGATTTATATTTGTTGATTCGCCATATATGGGTAAGAGCTGCCGTTTGCAGCTGTGCCCCGTCTTTTGACGATGGCTGGCCGATATTGATCCCGTCATAGGAAATGGTGTACGCAGGTCCACGGTCTTTACTATAGTTTACTAGGTTTAATGTAAACGGCTTATCAGGTTTATTGTCAGAAAGTTCCAACCATAAAGTACCATTTGCATTCACCGGATAAATGTACTTACCTAATATTTGCATATAATAATCACCAGGCTGTAAAATATCACCTGCTTCTTTTGGTATAACATTAACCTCAAATGTATCAACCTTTTTACCGTTATACTGAACTTCAACGGTTTTTATTCCGCCGGATGTAAATGCTCTGCCCTGCGTCAATTCCACCGTACCCGATGTGAAAAACTTAAGCTTTGAATTATCAACGATGCTGCGAACCCCATTCTCATCTTGATAATGTACAATAAGACCTTTTATATCGAAACCATCGCCTACCATATAAACTCGGTTCTCCGGATAAGCAATAA
>JAEYOP010000014.1 GCA_023411575.1 Bacillota bacterium
GGACGGAATGCGGAAAGCGGATAGGAGTGTCTCGACAGTATTCCGGCGGATAAGAGGAGCACGGCAGATAGAAGGATTACAGCGGCCGCAATCCATATTGACATCAGAACACATGTTCGTATATAATGCTGGTAGTGTGTAAAAAATGAAAACAGGAATTTTATTTTACATCGAGGTGCAAAGATGGAAGCCATCCGTATTACCAAGGAGCAGGCGCGAAAATTTCTGCTGCAGTACCACGGCCTGAACAACCGGGAGCGTTTCCGGGGAAAGGACGGCATATTGGCCTATATCGGCCGCGTCGGCTGCATCCAGTTCGACCCGCTCAATATTGTCGGCCACAACCAGGAGCTGGTGCTGCAGTCCAGGATCGACGGCTTCAAGCCGGCAATGCTGCGGGAGCTGCTGTATGGCGACCGGCTCCTGATGGACGGCTGGGACAAGGTAATGTCCATCTGCCTTACCTGCGACTGGCCTTATTTCAAGCGTTACCGGGAGGATAACCTGGAACGGCTCGGACATGCGGACAAACCCGTGACCCCTTATCTTCCCATGATCCGGCAGGAAATCCGGGAACGCGGCCCGCTTTCCTCCCTGGAGCTGGAATACGACCAGAGCGTCAACTGGCCCTGGGGACCCACGCGCGTATCGAGGGCCGCGCTGGAAAGCATGTACTTCTGGGGAGAGCTCATCATCCACCATAAAGTGAATACACGGAAAATATATGATTTTGCAGAACGCCACCTTCCGAAGGAACTCCTGGAAGCGCCCGACCCCAACGAAACCTTCGAACAGTACAGGGATTGGCGTATTCTGCGGAGAATAGGCGGCGTAGGGCTTCTCTGGGCAAAGCCCGGCGACGCCTGGCTGGAGATCCCGGAGACCAAAACGCCCCAGCGGCTCGAAAGCGTGCAGCGGCTGCTGGCCTCCGGCAAGCTTGCGGAAGTGGATGTGGAAGGGATGAACGCGCCGCTTTATCTGCGAAGCGAAGATTTGCCCCTCCTGGAGAAAGTGCTGGCTCCGGCCGGGACCGAACATACCGGCGCTGCCGCACCTGGCGGGTCTGCCGCACCTGCCGCACCTGTCATACCTGCCAGCGCTGCCGCACCTACCGCCCGTATCCTGGCTCCGCTGGATAATCTGCTCTGGGACCGCCGCCTTGTCAAGGACCTCTTCAATTTCGACTACCGTTGGGAGGTCTACAAGCCGGTGTCCGAAAGGAACTACGGCTATTACGTCCTGCCTGTGCTTTACGGGGACCGCTTCGTTGCGCGTTTCGAGCCCGGCTATGACAAAAAGGCCGGTATCCTGGTCCTCAAAAACTGGTGGTGGGAAAAGGGCGTAAAGCCGACCAAACCGATGCAGCGTGAGCTGGCCGGCTGTTTCCGGCGCTTTATGGCCTATCTCGGCGCAAAGGCCGTCTTGCCCGGCGAGGATCTGCAGGCCGGATGGATGGATTGGATAAGTACTATTTGACTTTTGTCATTTCCGTTAAGAGGTGAAACAGGTGGGAAAGGTTTTTGTAGAAGTCATCGCAAAATTCACAAAAGATGGCGGCAAGGTTCCGCTCTCCCTTACCTGGGAGGACGGAAGGCACTTTGACATAGACCGGGTCACCGACGTAAGAAGGGCCGCTTCGCTGAAAGCGGGCGGGCAGGGCGTGCGTTACAGGTGCAGGATCAACGGGAGGGAGACCTATATCTGGCTGGAGAACGACAAATGGTTCGTGGAAGGCAAATAAAAGAACCCGCGGCTCCAACTGTGGAGAAGGCTCCGGCCATGGAGAAGGCTCAGCCGATCACATAAGGCATCAGGCTAAGTTCCTCCGGAGGCATTGGGACGCTGAACAGATATCCCTGAACGACGTCGCAATGCTCCTGCTTCAGGAATTCCACCTGGCTCCGCTCCTCCACCCCTTCGGCGGTTACCGAGAGCTTCATGCTGTGAGCCAGTGAAATGAGCACTTTTGCGATCATTGCCTGGTTATGGTTGGTGGTGATTTCGCGAACGAAGGTTTTATCGATTTTCAGGTTGTTGATAGGCAATCGCATAAGATAATTCAAGGAAGAATAGCCTGTGCCGAAGTCGTCCAGGGCGATCCCCATGCCCATTTTCTTCAGTTCGTTCAGGACCGATACCGTATAGTCCAGATCCTTCATGGCTATGCTTTCCGTGATTTCCAGTTCAAGATACTCCGGTTTTACGCCGGTTTCCTCTATGATCCCGCTGATGCGCGCCACCAGGTTCTTTTCCTGGAACTGCCGGGCCGACAGGTTGACGGACATTTTCAAGTCGCCGTAGCCCTCCGCATGCCATTTGGTCAATTGGTGGCAGGCCGTTCTCAGGACCCATTCGCCGATGGAATTGATCAGGCCCGTTTCCTCCGCTATGTGGATGAACTCCCCGGGCATGATCCAGCCGCTGCCGGAATCGGCCCAGCGGATCAGCGCTTCGACCCCCGAGACCCTGCCTGTGGCAAGCTCGATCTTGGGCTGGTAATACAGCCTGAATTCATCGCCTGACGCCGCTTTTCTCAGGTAAGTCTCCAGCCTCATCCGTTCCATCATCTTGAGATTAAGCTCCTGGGTATATACCTGGAAGGTGTTCTTGCCCATTTCCTTCGCCTTGTACATTGCCGCGTCCGCGTTTTTCATCAGGGACTGCAGGTCGGAGCTGTCATTGGGAAACAGGGAGACCCCGATGCTGGCGGTCACGTAGAATTCATGCCCGTTGAGAAGCCACGGCTGTTTGAAAATATCCAGCAGCCTTTCGGCAAGGTAGTATACTTCGCTCATTTCCCGTATGTTGGACTGCAGCAGGATAAATTCATCCCCGCCGAGCCGGGCGATCGTGTCCCCCTTCCGCAGCTTGGACTTCAACTCCTCGCTGACCTTCAGGAGCAGCTGATCGCCGAAGGAGTGGCCGATGGTGTCGTTGATCGTCTTGAAATTGTCAAGGTCAAGGAAATAGATCGCGACCATTCTCTGCCTGCGCAATGCGTTGGCGGAGGCTATCATAAACCGGTCCTGCAGCAGGGTCCTGTTGGGCAGACCCGTCACGGAATCGTAGTAGGCCAGGTGATGAATCCTTTCTTCCGAAAGCTTCTGTTCGGTAATGTCCGTATTGGAACCCGCCACCCGGAAGGGAATTCCGCTTCCGTCCCAGATAGCCATTCCCCTGGTGCGGATCCACTTGAGCCCGCCGTTGCGGGTCTTTATCCGGTATTCGATCTGGAAGTGATTGCTTTGCGGCTCCGTCAGGTATTGGGTGAAACTTTTGTTGAATTTTTCAATGTCTTCTTTTACGATAATTTCAAACCAGTCTTCAATGGTCAGGTTCCGGTTCATGCTTTCAAAGCCCATGATGGACCTGCACCGGTTGGACATGAACAGCTTTCCGTCCCGGCCGTCCCAGTCCCATATCCCGTCGTTGACGCCCTCCACCGCGAGCCTGTAGCGCTCTTCACTCCGTTTGAGCTCATGGTCCCTGGCATTGAGGTCCTCATACTGCCGGCGCATTTCATTCTCCGCGACCAGCAGCCGCCCGTGGGCCGCTTCCAGCTCCAGGTAGCTTTCCTTCAGCTTATGTTCCGTATTTTTATGACTGGTAATATCGATTCCCCGCAAAACGATCCCGTTGAATTTTTGCTTTTCGTTCCTTATGATGTCCATGGACCAGAGGATATAGAGCCGTTCCCCTTTTGCGGTATACAGGCAGGTTTCCGCGTCCTGCATCGGAGTTCCCGATAAAATGCAGTCCGATACCCGTTTTCCGATATCCGTATTTTCGTTTAAAAGAGGCAGTTCATAGACCTTCCCGGTTTTTGCTTCCCCCGGCTGGAGGCCCATAATATCCCGGGCGGCATCGTTGAGCGTCAGAATGGTACCGTCGGGATCGCACACGATCAGGATCGATTTTTCAGTGGAAAGAAGGCTCTCGTAGAAGCTTTCCTCCTGCATGAAATTCTTCTTTAGGCGCGATAGGACACACCGGTGTATGATGCAAAACACCAGCAAAAACGTTGACAAAATGGCAAGGAATATAATCGCAGCTATACCGGACAAATCGTTGTCCACCATGGCTGCCGACAGAACCGACCCCATTTCTTCCCCCTAAAAGCAAAACAAATGAAAAATTGCTTTATTCCCTATTCGCAGTATGCACTAATTATATCTTTTTAAAAGGGCAACTGACAAGGTTTTTCTTATAAATAATCCATATTCTCCTAATTGCCTCCTAATCCGGAAGCTGTTTTTTATATTCTTCATTGGAAACGCTGTCCATATCGTCCACAATTCCCTGCCGGTCGATCTCGTTTGTATAAAACTCCTTGTAGTCGTGGTACCCGCCCAGATCCTGCGGGCTGTCGGAGGACCCGTACTTCATCAGGTCGTTGAACTGGTCCTTTCCTTCGTACTCGTCATCCTCCTGCTTGTTGAGATATTTCCGACCTAAAGGGGCATCCAGCACCAGCTCTTCATTGGCTCTTCCCTTAAATTGCCTTAATGGCGCGCTTTCAAGCGCATCTTCGCAATCGACGCAGTTTTTGGCGTAAGGGATGGCTTCCAGGCGTTCCGCCGGTATTTCTTTCCCGCAGCGGGCGCAAATGCCGTAGGTCCCCTCGTCGATCCTGTCCAGCGCGTCCTTTATATCCCGCAGGATATTTTCCTCATGGACCTTCAGCGCCATGTTCAGTTCCGTCAAATAAACCTCCGTTGCCAACTCCGCCGGATGATTGTCATAATTGGACAGTTCGGTCGGAGCGTACTTGTCCTGCTCCCCTTCGTTGTGCTCCTTCATCATCCCGATCGTATGGTTCAGTTCTCCCGCCCTTTTCTCGAGCAGCTTCCTATAATGCTCCGCTTCCGTCTTATGCACCGATTTTGCCTCCCGCGCTATCCAGATTTTTTTGTACGATATTCACCAGCTCGCTGATGAATTTCCCTATAACCGGCAAATTCCACTTCACGACCAGGTTTAAAATGTAGATGATCAAGGCCGTCAGCAGGGTAAACCCGATGGCGGCGCCAAATCCCCTGGCAAGTCCCCCGAGGAAATTGGGAAGAAGCATCTTTCTGGGGTGCTCCAGGAAATATACGTAATCCACCAGCTTATACTTCTCCATATTTCGTGCGATCTCGTCCAGTTTTTTATTCAAAGCCTTGAACTTTTTATCTCCTCCGAACAGGTCAATCCACCTCGCCTGCCTTCGCCTTCATAGCCAGATGCCTCAGGTGGAAGATGTCCTTCTGCAGCGTTCCGCCGATATCCTCCAGCCTGAATTTTACTACCTCCATCAGGGGACAGTTTTCAATCTTCCGCTCTTCGATCTCGTTCAGCAGGTCCCCCGTTATCTTGTACAGCGCTTCCAGATCGCTTTGCAGCTCCGATTCGAGTATCGCCGTCATAGATTCCTCCGGAATTTTTCATTCAGGAACGGCTCGTTCCTTATTATAGCATCCCTATTTCGGCCGGATTTTATTTATGCCTGCGCGGCATAAAACCAATAAAAAGGGCCCGGATTGCAGTTATTCTGCATTCCAGACCCGGGCCGACGGCAGATATGCCTATTCATGCAGATAGGTATCCACCTTTCTTTGTATTGCAGAGGCCGTATCCTCGGCCGACTTTGCGCCTGAAAAGAAGGCCTTGAGCTCGGTCTGGACGATGTTGATCACCTGTATATCCATAATCGAGGTTCTTCCGAGTTCGCTTATAAGCTTATCCATGTAGTCTATGTCTTTCTGGCCGATTGCCGGGAGTTTGTTCTCTATTTTCCCAAGTACAAGATCGTCTTTATACCCCAGTGTCTGCCCGGCATTTTGTTTCTGGGCGGCGATATTCACCGGAAATCCCGGCAGATCCCTCGTGGCCTGCAATTCTTCCGAAAGCATGATTTTCAGGAATTCCCAGCTTTCCTCCGGGTATTTCGTGCCTTTATTTATCCCGTAGAATAATTGCGGCTCAAATTCGGCTTTTTCCCCTTTATAGGCAGCCGGGAAATGATAGAGCCGGCCGTTTCCGTTGAAAAGCGCCATCTGGCTGTACATCCCCATGTAGGCCCAGCAGCCCTGGGCTATGAATACGGTGCCTCCGCGATTGGTCAGGTTATATACGTCCGTTAATTCCACCTGCGGATTGCACAGCTTTTTATCCACCACCTCTTTGCTGGTTTTTAAAAGATCAATAAATTCTTTTGACCCGAAACGGGCTTCCTTTTTTTCATAGTCCACAAACCTTCCCAGGTCATTGCCGCCCAAAAAGGCAAATGCAATCTGCGCGTTTATATTGGGAAGCGCATACCGGTCCACGGCGCCGTCGTTATTCGTATCCTTTGTTACTTTTTCCGCAATTTCCAAGAAATCCTCCACCGTCCATCCGGTATCGGAAATAGTAACCGCTTCCTTCTTCAGGACCTCCTTGTCGGCAATCATTGCACTAAACATAAAGCTGATGGGCATGGCATACAAGTTCCCCTTATACTTGCAGGCATCCAGGATATTCGCATAATAGTCGCCGGTCTTAAAACCGGCATCCTCTTTTATACTGTCGCTAAGATTCAAAAGGACGCCTTTGTCGATATACTTCTGATAAGGAAGATTGCTGACGGAAATCAAATCCGTTCCCTTGCCCGCCATGATTTCCGTGCTTATCGTTTTATCATATTTCTCCCTCTCGCTCAGATCATGTAAATCCTGTACCGAACCGTATTCCTTGATATTGACTTTGAACCCCGGATGCTTTTGCTCAAACACCTTGACTGCATTATCGATAAATCGGTTTCCGGAATTATACTGCATGGTGGGGATAGCGATTCCGAGCTCTTTTACGGGGTCCGCCTTCTTATCCTTTCCCTGTTCCAACGCCGGGGAATATTTATAGAGCAAAACAGGCGCTTCTTTGGAATTCTCAGAAAAATTACCGCTCCTGGAAAGGACATAAAGATTGTCCGCGGCGTCCGAAGTTATGCCGGCGATAAATCTGTTCAGCCCCGGTATGCTGTAGGAAGAATACTTTATCGCATATCCTGTAAAGTGGCCGGCCGAATCATATTTTCTTATGCCATCGATGTCCGTGACATAAATGCATTTATTGGCCTTATTGCAGCTTATGAACTGGTCGCCCGTGTTCACGGTCAGCGACCGCCTCCACATGCTTTCTCCCGAAGAGGCGTCCAGCTTCTCGATGCGGAATTCCTCCTTGCCCGCGCCGCCCCAGCTTGTCACGGCAAGATTGCCGTCCTCGCAGACCGCCATGGAATTATAATTCGAGCTTTCAAGCTGGCGGATCGGTTTGCCGTCCGGATCAAGAACCTCAATTTTGCTGCCGAACCTCAGCAGGTAGATGTTCCCTTCGGCATCGATCTCCATAGCCGATGCCCTGTAGGCCTGCTCCCCTTCGGGATCTTTTTTGCCCAGGTCGATGGATTTCGTTTCCTTTCCGCTGGAACTGTAAATACGCAGCTTCAGTTCAGTATACTTGGGCTTGTCGCTGTTTCCATCCGTCACTACCTTCTGCGAAAGCGCGTAGAGATTGTCCTTTAAATCCAGTGCGAAAACACTTTCGTCTCCTTCGATGCCTGCTTCTATTTCCCCGGCTCTCTTGCCGCCGGCGTCAAGGGTGACGTATTTCAGCGTGCCCTCCTTGCTGTCATAGTCGCTTATAACAAGCTGGTTTTTGGAGTTGATTTTCGAGGACAATGCAAAGTGAATGCCTGAAGCCTGCGTAATATCCTTTTCCTCATAAACCGTTACCGCTTCCTTGCCGGCGCTTGCATTGGCGCCGGTGTTATTGCTGCCGCTGCAGGCCGTTGCGCCGGCTGAAAAAATCAGAACAAGCAATAGAGCAAGAACCATTTTCTGTAGTTTCATGTAAAAATATCCCCCTTCATCTATTGAAAATAATTATCCGCTTATCCGATCCTTGCTTCCCCTCTCCGCCCCAGACCGGGTAAACCGCTTCCTGACACAGCCTGCCAGCAGGAACGGGCAGAACACCGCAAAGCTCCTCATATCGATTGCCGCCTGCAATCCGCATACTTTTGAAAGCAGCAGGAGAATGCCGGTCCACAGGAGCAGCTGAATGCCCAGGATCAAAAAGGTGCGATCTGCGGCAAAGGAGTGCTTCCGGAAAAGGGAGAGCCCTGCGAACAGGAGTAGCAGCCCCGGTAAAAAGCCGGCAAAAAAGAGGGCGCCGGATAAAAGCCTTGCCTTATCGAAAAGCAGCTCGGCATAGAGCGCAACATAACCCGTATTTGCAGCCATCTTCTGAAAAGATTCCTTCACCAGGCCGGAGTAGTATGAAAGATCGATCAATTCGTCAGGAACAAGCGCCGGATCGATATAGAACCGGAAACGGATACATTGCCACACGCCTAGAATGAACAAGATCGCAAGGATTGTTTTCCCGGCAGTTTGTAATATGCGCGAGATATTATGCCTTACCATATCCCGGAAATAGTCCGTGTCGGATTCTTTTTTCAAGAAGGAAAGCAGTTGCAAAACCATTGTTTTGATATAAAAAAGCGTCCATAGGATCATGATAAATCCGATGGTGAAAATAACAATATGGGGTTTCTGTTCCATCCGTGCCCGTTCGATATTATAGTCGATTATTTGATAAGCCGCCGGATTTTTGCCTATCGACCGGAGAACTTTTGCGATTTCATCTTCATTCCTGCCCAGGGTGCCGTCATCCGTGGTTGCAACTTCGAAATGGGATATTTCGGCATCCCCGTCAAGGCCGGAAAAGGTTTGGGAAGGGATGTAGAGATTGGAGGTTCCATCCCCGGAAAGCCCGGCAAGGATGGAGCGGTCCTTCGCTGAAACTCCTATGATCCGGAAGGTCCTGCCCAAAAGCCGGATTTGATTCCCTACGGCGTTCTCCGTATTAAAAAGCTGCCACGCCAGATCCTCCTCAATGACCGCCACCGTCTCCCCTCTTTCTCCGGATTCCCGGGTCAGGAATCCGCCGCTTTTGAGCCTGACTTCGTGAAACAGGGGATAAGAGGAATCGGTACCGATGACCCTGGCCTCTATGGCATTATTCTGAAAGGATACGGGTAAAGCGGCTTGCATGGTGTGAGTGAGCAGCCGGCCGTCCATAGCTTCCGCAATCCTGTCTGCGTCCTTTTGCGACAGCAGGCTTGAGCCTTCGGCATCCAGGTGGTTTTTCACGCTGACCGATATTTTTTGCATGGAAACCGGCCCGTTCAGTGTCCTTGTTTTTTCATAGACGCTCCTGCCCGCTATCATAATCGACAAAAGCAGAAATATCCCCAGAGCGCTCATGATATACGCAGCCTTAAACCCCTTCACCCCTTTTCCCTCCTACCTGTCGATAATGACCCGGCTTCCCTCCGAAATGCTCTTGCTGTATTTTACGATGACCTTGTCCTCCAGCTCCAACCCTTGCAGGACCACCGTTTTAAAGTTATCGGAGTCTTCTGCTTTTATTGCGGCCTTCTGTACATAAAACTCATTGCCCAGGGGTCCCTTTTTCTCTTTTACCACCCATACGAAATGACCGTTATTATCGGTGCCGACCGCACTGTTTGGCACAAGAACGGCATAGGCCCTTGTCCTTTTGCCAACATAAATTTCTCCGTGCTCTCCGCCGCTCAATCCCTCCGCGGGCAAGGCCACGAGAATGTCCTTTCTTTCACCGGGGGATTCCATATTGGCCGTTATTTCGGAAACTTTTCCGGAGAGGATTTTTGCAGAAGCCGACCCCAAACGGACTTGAATCTCATCCCCAATTTCCAGATACTCCGAACTTTTTTCCTCTACCGTGGCCCTGAAGCGGAAGCTCTTGGAAAGATCGGCTATGGCATAAACCGGTATCGTATTGTTTACAAGGGAACCTTCCTGGTAATTCAGTTCCGTGACTACGCCGTCCATGGGCGCTTCCAATACGCTGCCGGTGCTCAATTCCCTTTGCAGCTTGTCTACGGCCATTTTTTGCAGCTCGACGTCATAGCCCGTACTTTTTATGAGCCGCTTCCATTCTGAAAGTCCGGCCGTTTCCTCTTCTTTTTGCACGGCATAGTTCCTTTGCGCTTCCTTTAACACATCCCCGGCCTTCCCGAGTTCATCCCCGGTCGCAGCGCCTGCGTCGTACAGCGTCCTTACCCTGTCCAGGTTTTTTTGTGCTTCCTGTACCGCTTCCCCGGCTGCCTCCACGGGCCTGCTATACTTCTCCGCATTGGCCGCGTTCAACCCTTCCAGCGTAAGCTTAAGCTTTTCATATTTGATGGTTTCAACCTTTAACTGCTCCTCCAGGTCCTCCTTATCCAGGAGGACAATGACCTGGCCTTTGCTTACCTTGTCCCCGGCCTTTGCCTTTACCTCTTCGACCCGTCTCCCCTGGGAAGCATATATTTTGAGTTCTTTCGCCGCTTCCACCGAGCCTTCGCCGGTGACCTCCTTGATCAGAGCGCCGGATATGGGACTTTCAAGCTGCACCCTGGGAAGGGAGAAGTTATTGATCGTGTTGGAGAAAAAGGTCAGCAAAAGCATCACGCCGGTAAAGATTGCAGCAACCCTTGCAATTGTCCTTTTCTTGACCAGATTCGCATCGGAAGCATTGTTCATCACTTCGAACCCCCATAAAACTTGTTTTGCTATCCTTTTATCCCGGAAAGCTGTATGCCCTCGACCAAATAATTTTCACCGTACAGAAATACCAGGAGCATCGGGACCATATACAGCGCGGATGCGGCAAAAGCGATGCCCATCTCCCCTGAATTCACGACGGACAAATAGATGGAAAGAGGCTGTTTGATCACATCCTGCAGGAAAATCAGCGGCTGCTCCACCATGTTCCAGTTATCTATAAAAACAAGAATGGCAAGGGACGCGATCCCCGTTTTGGACATGGGGAGGATTATTCTGGAGAAGATATCCAGGTGGCTTCCCCCGTCCACCCTGACCGCCTCGCAGTATTCATCGGGAATATAGGTCATAAACTGCCGCAGCAGGAAGACTCCGAAGGTGCCGAAAATTCCCGGCAATATAATGGAGAGGTAGCTTCCCACAAGTCCGAGTTTATCCGCGACGATGTAATTCGGTACAAGGGTCACCTGGAAAGGCATCAGCATGACGATGATATAAAGGAAAAACAACTGCTCCCTTCCCCTGAATCTCAATTTCCCGAAGGCATAGGCCGCCATGCTTGCAACCGCGATCTGCCCCAGGATGACGGGCACGGTCAAAATGACCGAATTCCAGAACATCAGCAGGAACTGGAGCCGTTTCACCAGTACGGTATAGTACTGGTGGAGCACCACCTCATCCGGGATGAGCTTCAAATTAACATATTTATCGGCGTCGTCCCCGCTGCCGGCGAAATATGCCGGGTTTAGGGGAGAATAGTTCTGCTCTATCTCCTTCTCCGTCATAAACGAGTTGGAGACAGTCAGCACCAGAGGAAACAGGAACCATATGGCAGCCAGACAGACCAGAAGGGAGAACGCCGCTTTTTTATATGCTTTTTTCGAAAAATTCCTCATATACCCTCCCGTTATTGTATGGACCTGCTGATTTTCCGCTCGAACCGGAACAGGAAGGATACCAGCGCAACAATGCAAACCGCCATGATAAAGGCAGCGGAGGTCAGTTTCTGGTAATCCAGGGACGAAAACATATTGTTCATGTAGTGCTGAAGCATGTAAATGCTCTCATGCGGGTAGCTTCCGGCAATCAGATAGGTCTCTCTGAACACTTTGAAGGAATTCAGGATGGAAATAATGAAGACGAAAAAGGAAGTCGGGGTCAGGTAAACCAAAGTGATGCGCGTAAAACATTTCCACGGGGTCGCTCCGTCCATACGGGCCGATTCGTAATAGCTGGCCGGAATATTCTGCAGTCCCGCAAGAAAAAGCACCATGCTGTAGCCCGCATTTTTCCACAGGTATACCACAAGCACGGCAAGCCTGGCCCAGCTTGTGTCCATCCAATCGACCGGAGCCAGTCCGAAGGCCGACAGGATGGAATTCAGGGAACCGCCGTAGCTGAACAGGATCTGCCACACCAGGACGACGGAAGCCACCGGGATGACCAACGGCGAAATGAAAAACGCACGGAAGAGGTTCCTGCCGTAAATATCGTTGTTGAGCAGGATCGCCAGCCCGAGGGAGATCGCCATGATCAGGGGGACGCTGAGGCCGGTGAACACCAGGGTATTGAAGCCGGCTCTTAAAAAAATGGGATTGGAAAGCAGCTTCACGTAATTTGTCAACCCGCAGAAGGTTCCGTTAATCGGGCTGTCCACCAGGGAGTAGTATATACTGACGGCAAACGGGATCAGAAAAAACAGGGAGAAGCCGGTAAGACTGGGCGCCAGAAACAATATTGCAGCCATCCGATCCGTTTTTTCCCTTTTTGCTTCTCTCATTTTCCGTCCTTCTTCAGCCTGTTTTCTTCAGAACATAGAAAAATGGCTGCATTCCTCTGAATACATAATCCCCGCTTTTCCACTCGAAGAATAAATAGGTTGCTCCGTTTATTTCCTTTATTTCGTATTTGCTTGCGGTCTGCCCGGATTTACAGAGAATGAGCCCGTTTGTCCAGGTCCACACCTCGGACAAATCCTTATTTTCTATCTTCATGGTCATTTTGCCCTTGTCCTCAAAGACCATGCCGGTCAGATAGAGATCGGACACCCAGCTTTTTACGTCCGGCTTGAAGCTCTCGATGGTTCTGACGAAATCCACGCTTTCCCACGTCCCCGCAACCCGCGGATCCTCCGTAAACGGATAATCGACCTTGTCGATTTTCCGTGGAATATCGATAGTGGAATAGTCGGAATCGTCAACCTTCTTAAGGACGTATAGCTTGGGTTGCATCTCCCGGAAGATATAGTCTCCGCTTTTCCATTCGAAGAACATATACGTCGATCCGTCCAGATCCACGATCTTATATTTGCTTGCGGTTTTTGAGCTTTTATTGATAATGAGCTCTTTCGTCCAGGTTGCCGGGGAGGGCGCCAGATTTCCATTGCCCTCATTTATGGAGACCAGCATTTCCCCACCTTTCAGGAACACCTGCTCCTTCAGGTACAATTCGCCTGTCCAATGCTTTTTATCCGGCGAAAACTGGTCCGTGGAATCGACAAAATCCACGCTCTCCCATTTTCCGATTACACCGGGATCGTCAATAAAAGGATAGTCGGTTTTATCGGCTTTAAAAAAGGTGACAGCGCTTACCCCAATCGCGCCGCCGGTTATCACAAAGATAAAAGCGAAAAGGATAACCCGCACAAAGGTCACTTTATTTAGCAATGGATTCCTGAAGGTGCCTCTTCCATATTTTTTGTCCATTTCCAGGAGAATTTTCGCTCTTTCAAGAGAAGCATCGCCCGGGTCGATTTTATCCTCCGCACAGGACAGGGCGCCTCTTATAAGGTTTTCAAGTTGTGTTTCATTATTCATATACCGTGCCTCCCTCCGTCCGATGAGCCGCCTGGATGGGAGTAAAATCATCCAGGTCGTTTACGAGCTCGCTGCCGAGCTTTATTTTTGCATAATGCAGCCGGGATTTGACTGTCCCCTGCATACATTGCATTACATTTGCAATTTCGCTGATCGACAGGCCGCTGTAATAGTAAAGGATGATTGTCGTCCGCATCGGAAAGCTCAGCCGGTCGATTGCATTGCGTATAATCCGTTTCGTCTGGTTTGACTCTACTGTTTCAAGCACATTCAGATTATCCGCCACCTGTTCCATAGAATCCTTATCAAGGCTTTCCGCCTCATGCCTTTTCTGCCGGACCTTCCAGCAGTTTCTCAGGAGTATGCGGTTGAACCATGCCTGAAACAGCTCCGGCTTCCGCAGTTTCTGGATATCGCGAAAGCAGATGTAAAAGGTTTCCTGGAGAATATCTTCCGCCTTATCCTTTTGACCGACCATCAGGTAAGCTGTCCACAGCGCTTTTTTGGCAACAGCATAATACAGCGCATCAAAAGCGCTTTCGTCGCCCTGCTGGCATCTCGTTATCAGACTGGCATCGATCATCAAAATTCGCCCTTCCTTGCTGCACTTATAAAGTGCGGGATAGGCAGTAAAAGGTTCAAGCTTTTTGAAATTATTTTTTTATGTAAGCCAAAAAGGCCCTGGATTTTGGATAAGAATTTACTTTTTCATCCAATTACATTTTAGTGGAGTCGGATGGTAAAAATCAAGATAATTTTGAAGTAAAATAGAGGCGTTGATCGCTGCCTTGTAAACTCAATACCAATGCTTTATAATTCTTCTATATACTATCGCCTTATGAAGCGGAGACAAATCAAATGTCGCATTTTGCTTTTCTTTTTTATATCCTGTGTCTTGTGGGGGGATTCTTCTCGATCGGAATTCTTATCTTCATCTACCTGCAAAAAAGGATAAAATTGATCCTGGATTATGCCCTGTTGATGCTCTCCTTTTCCGCCCTGCTGCTTTCACATACCCTGGGCACCTACGGGTTGATAAATCTTTCCGTTCCCGCCCCAACCTACATACTCATCAAGAAAATTATTGCCATTGTGAGCGGCGCCAGTGTATTCTACTGCATGCCCTATTTTTTCTTCAGGCTATTCGGTATCCCTTTTACAAAGAAAATCAACTGGTTTTTTATCCTCCTTAACGCTGTCAATATTGCGTGCTTTTTCTACATTGTCACGATTTCAAACATGATCTTGTTCTCTGTTGTGCTCTATTGCATTATTCTATCCATCGTGAAAGTAAGAGAAATGACAAATTTCGAAATGAAAAGCATCCTGAAAAAGTACCTGATCATTTCTGCCGCTTTTGTTCCCCTTATCGTATTTGATGCTTTCCTGCATGTCTTTCCCGCCCTTGAACGGAGTCTTCCCTTCGGTATCATGGCATTCCCTGCCTACTACCTCACCATCGGAGCAATCAATATGCTCTTCTCACTGAAGTACTACCATCGGTTGCAGCCACCGGGTCCCACGAAATTGAACTTTGGGAAATGGGGAATTACAAGAAGAGAAGAGGAAGTCATAAAATTATTGATTGAGGGCAAAAGCTACGAAGATATCGCATCCGCTTTAACCATCTCCCTGTCCACGGTCAAAACCCACACCAATAATATCTACAGAAAACTCAATATCAAAAACAAGATTGAACTGGTCAATATGGTCGGCAGCCTGCAACAAGCGCGCTGTTGATACATGAAAAAAGCTTCTCAACCTAAAGTACTAGTGCAAAATCCATAATAAATCATCCGTTTTCCCGATTGCGGTTTCGTTCCGCGCCTTTTATCATGGAGGTATTCTCAATTCCAATTTCAAATGAGGAGGATACCCCTTGAAAACTCATAACGCTAGAAGAACTGCTTTGTTTCTGTCCTTTTTTCTTCTCCCTGTTACCATGAATTATTTCTCCCCCATTATTCTCATATTCTCCAGTATGGAAGGTATCGTCAGCGCTTCTTTTGTCATCTGGACAGCGCTTTTTGTTACGTCCTTGTTCGTGGGCAGGACATTCTGCTCTTACCTATGTCCTTATGGCGGAATGCAAATGGCCTATGACAAGGCATCGCCAAAAGCTTTTCGTTACGTGCGCTGGCTGATGCCGGCACGATACATACTGGGAACCGTATGGGTATTGTTCATCCTCTATGCGGTCATCCGGTCGGGTGGATTAGGTAAGCTTGAGATATTCTATAATACCGAAAATATTGTAAGCCTTGATAATGTGTCCGGGGTAATTCGTTATTATATGATATTGGGCGCCGCGTTCCTCTTCGTTCATGTGATGGGTCGCAGGTCCTTTTGCAAGTACCTGTGCCCCATGGCCATCCTCAACACCCTGGGTACCAGGATAAAAAATTACCTCAAGCTTCCATCACTCAAAATGACGGTTAACGCCGACCAATGCAGCCAATGTAAAAAATGCGACCAGGTTTGTCCCATGACCCTGAAGGTCTCGGATATGGTCAAACAGGGTCAATTGATCCACGATGACTGTATCCTTTGTGGAGAGTGTCAGGCGGCCTGCCATAAGCAAGCCATCAAAAGAGCCTTCTTTTGAGGCCGATCCGGAATTGAAATAGGGCGCGTGAGGGCCTGTATGCAAGTCCTGCATTCCAGGCCCGAGCCGCCGGCATGATGCGTGCTGCTGTTTATCATAGGATCAGTTCGGACAATACCTCTCTGATCAGTTCTTCATTCTCCACTGTACACCGGACAACTTCTCCGATGTCTTTCGGCAGTACGAAATTCAGCTTGCCGTCCACCACTTTCTTGTCGGAAAACATCCGGTCGTAGATGGCGTCTACGCTCATCCCCTGCACCTTGGTCGGCAGACCTGCCTTTCCCAGGGTGTTTTCCACCTTGCCAACGGCTTTTGCGTCCACCATGCCCATTTTAAGCGCAAGCCTGTATACGCCGGCAATGCCGACCGATACGCACTCTCCGTGAAGCATTTTGAAGCCGGAAACACTCTCGACCGCGTGTCCGATCGTGTGCCCGAAATTCAGGACTTCCCGCAGCCCGCCTTCCCGTTCGTCCTGCTCGACGACGCTGCCCTTGATGGAACAGTTCATTTTGGTAATGTACTGGAGAACTGTTTCATCAAAGTTGAAAATTTTCGGAATGTTATAATCGATGTACTCGTAAAATTCCCGGTCCAGGATCAAGCCGTGCTTGATCACCTCGGCCAGGCCGGACTTCAGTTCCCGTCCGGGCAAAGTCCGGAGCGTGTTTACGTTGATGAATACGAAGCGGGGCTGATAAAAGGCGCCCACCAGGTTTTTGCCTCCTTCGAAGTCCACGCCCGTTTTCCCGCCGATGCTGCTGTCCGCCTGGGCCAGCAGGCTGGTCGGGATCTGCACGTAATGGATCCCTCTCAGGAAGGTCGCCGCCGCGAAGCCGGTGATATCTCCCACCACACCGCCGCCCAGGGCCATCAGGGTCGAGTGCCGGTCGAGCTTGAGGGAAACCAGGCTGCTGTATATGCTTTTGACCGTATCCAGATTCTTGCTTTCTTCTCCCGCCGGAATAACGTGCTTTGAGACCTCCCCTCCGGTTTCCGAAAGCGCTTCGATGCAGGCGTCGCAATGATGTTTTTCCACATTGCTGTCTGTGACGACCACGATCTTACCGCCGATTTTTGCGCTTGCACAGGCTTTTCCCAGCCCGGAGAAATCCGGCGTCACATAAATGGGGTATCCCCTTTCCCCGAGGTTCACATTCATTTTAATCATACAAGCATCTCCCCAGAATGAAGCAGGATGCCGGTATCCGCCTTCTTCGGCTTCTTTACCGGGCATCCTGCCGCTTTTCCTATTTCTTATACTTTTGCTACCGTAAACCGGACGTTCTCCCCGTTGATGCTCCACTCCTTGGCGTAGCCTTCGCCCGCAGAGGACTTCAGGCTTTCCGCCAGCACTTCGTCGCAGATCAGCGCGCCGTTTCGTTCAAAAATGCCGTTGATCTTTTCATTGTCGCCGTAGAAGACCCGAATATGGTCCTGCACCTCAAAGCCGGCTTCTTTCCGCATGGTCTGCAGCTTGCTGATGATTTCACGCACAAAGCCCTCCTCGATCAGTTCCGGCGTCAGGTTGGTATCCAGGACCACCGTCATATCCCTATCGCTCTCGGAAACGAAGCCTTCCTTCTGCGCGGTTTCCACCAGGACATCGGAAAGCTCCAGCTCGACCGCGGTTCCTTCCACCTCAAAGGCAACCTTACCTTCCTTGTTGAACCGCGCCATAAACGCGCTTCCATCCACCTTCGACAGGTATTCGCCGATCTTGGGCACCAGCTTGCCGTATTTCGGTCCGAGAGTACGCAGTTGCGGCTTGAATTTGTAGGTTGTGAAGTTGGCCGCATCCTCCGTAAACTCGATTTTCTTGATATTCAGTTCATCGGCGATCAGGTCCTGATACATCCCGGGCAGCTCGCCTTCCGCCTTGATATACATCTGCGCAATGGGCTGGCGGTTCTTGATGTTGGCCGTGTTCCGGCACGCGCGTCCGAGTACCACCAGCTTCAGGACCTTATCCATATTGGTTTCCAGTTCCGAATCGATATACTTCTTTTCTACAGCCGGGAAGTCGCACAGGTGAACACTCTCCGGCGCATTGGCGTCCACGCTTCTCACAAGATTGCCGTAAATCTCTTCGCTTATAAACGGCACAAAGGGCGCGCAAACCTTCGAAAGCTCAACCAATACGGTATAGAGCGTCATATAGGCGTTGATCTTGTCCTGGCACATATCTTTCTGCCAGAAGCGTTCTCTTCCCCTCCGGACGTACCAGTTGCTGAGATCGTCCACAAACGCCTGTATTTCTCTTGCGGACTCCGTGATCCTGTAGTTTTCCAGGTTCCGGTCCACATTGCCCACCAGGGTGTACAGTCTTGAAAGCACCCATTTGTCCATTACGGCCAGTTTCTCCTGCTCGAGCTTGTACTGGAGCGGATTGAACGCATCAATATTGGCATACAGGACATAGAACGCATAGGTATTCCACAGGGTACCCATGAACTTGCGCTGGCTTTCGCTCACCGCTTCTTCATAGAAACGGCTGGGCAGCCATGGCGCGCTGCCGGTGTAAAAATACCAGCGGACCGCGTCGGAGCCCTGCTTGTCGAGGATCGACCAGGGATCCAC
>JAEYOP010000059.1 GCA_023411575.1 Bacillota bacterium
GGTCTATTTCTGTTTCCATTATATCCTTTTCCCGTAGAAAAGAAAACGCACAAGCCTCCAAAAATGGAGTTTACTTGTGCATTTTTTCTTGAATTTATCCGGTAGAATTTACTTTTTCAATCAACGGGCGGCTCACAGAGGTTCACAGACGGTTCTCAGACAGATCGGACCGCACTCTTTCGCGCCGGTGCCATGGCTGTTTTGCCATAAGAACTGGGCTAGGGAACGCGGTCCGATCTTATCTTCTGATACTTGTGATACTTGCCGTTATTGCACTGAAGGGGCTTAAACAGCCGGGACCGGAAGCTTTATTTGGCAGAGGCTTTTGCTTCTGCGATGAAATCGTCCGCTTTGGTTTTGATGTTCTTCATGGTATCTTCCAGGGACTGCTGGTCGAACATGTACTTCTCGGCTTCCTTGTTCCAGGTGTCGTTGATCTGGGCGCTTGCGGTTCCGATGATTTTCTCGTTGGCAACGCCGAGATTGGGCGGATATGCCGCGTCCATCAGTTCCTGCGCCGTTACCTCGCCTTTCAGGCTTTTTGAGGTGTTTTCAAATACCTTGAGCATGTCTTCCTTGCTAATGTCGACCCTGGCGGGTGTAACGCCGCCGTTTGCGGTGTATTCGTTTTCGCAGAGGTAGGTAATGAATTTAAAAGCTTCCTTGGGGTGGGTTGCCGTTTTGCTCAGACCGAAGCCGCCGCCGGCCGAGAGAATGTTCTCGCCGCCCGGATTGGCCGGAGGAGCGCATACGCCGATTTTCCAATCCCGGGGATATTTTTCATAATCCTGGGCCGTGCCGAGGAACCAGGTTCCCAGAACCTGCATGGCGAATTTGCCGCTCATGAAGGAGTCGAACTGAAGCTTTTTGGCGGCGAATTCGGGGCGGCTCGGCTGAATTTTGTGCACTGCAGCCAGATCGTGCAGGAACTTCAGGGATTCACCCCAGGCCGGATCGTCAAAATTGGAGGTCCCGTCTTCCTTGTAGGCCGGCGTCTTCTTCTGGTTTGCCAGCATATAGTTGAAGTATTCCCAGTCCAGCATCATAAAGGAGCCGTAGATGCCCTTGGAGGTATCGGTCAGCTTCTTGGCCGTTTCGATGTATTCGTCCCAGGTCCATTTTCCGGTGGGGTAGGGGACGCCGGCGTCGTCAAATATCTTTTTATTGTAATATACGATGTTCATGGTAACGGAATCCGGCAGCCAGTAATAGGTGTCGTTTTCATACTTCTTCGCATAGCCGCCGTAAATCTTGTTGATGTCGTAGCCGGCTTCCGCGGCCAGGTCGTTCAGAGGAGCCAGGAGCTTGCCGCTGACATATTTGGAGTAATGGTTCGGATTCTGGAGCAGCACGACGTCGGTGGGATCGCCGGACATGACGGCCATGTCCATCTTTTGGAAGGCCTGCACGCTGTCTTCCGCCAGCAGGTTCCATTCCACCTTAATGTTGGGGTTGGCGGCCTCGAACTGGTCCTTGAGCTTTGTGCCCCAGGCATCGACCGCATTTTTCTGTATGAACATGTTGACGGTGACGGGCTCTGCGGAAGTTTCCACCGCAGGCTTCGCCGATGCCTCCGAAGCAATCGCTGCAGCCGCATCGCCGGAAGCTGTGGCTGCCTGTTCGGTTGTGCCGCAGCCTGCAAACAGAATTACGGCCATGACCAGAGTGAGAACCAATGCTGTGAGTCTTGAGAGTTTCATAAAATCATCCTCCTCAAATATTATAATATGGTTTTATAGGAATACCAATTGCATTCGTTGAAAAATGGCAACAGGCATCTTATACAGGGTCAGGGTTTCCGCCTTTGCGGCCGAAGTTCGTTTTTGCAGCCGGATTCAGCCTTTGATGCCGCTGGCGGCGATGCCCTGGATAAAGTATTTCTGGGCGTAGGAAAACAGGATGACGGTGGGCAGGGTGCCGGCACAGGCTCCGGCCAGGACCATGCCCAGGTTCAAGCCGCCCTGGGACTGGAAGAACTGGAGCCCGACGGTCAGCATCTGGTTCTCGAGCTTGTCGATGAAAATATAGGGCTCCATAAAGCTGTTCCAGGTCCAGATGAAGGTAAAGAGCGCCAGTGTGACAAGCGCCGGCTTGCACAGGGGGAACATGATTTTATAGAAGATCTTGAAATGGGAGCACCCGTCTATTACGGCGGCTTCCGTGAGGTCCATGGGTACCTGCATGAAAAACTGGCGGATCATGAACAGCATGAAAACGTCGAAGGTGTAACTCAGGATGACAGCCCAGGCGGAGCCATACAAATGCAGATACCGGATGAAGAGATACCGCGCCACCATGGTCGTGTCGGACGGGATCATCCACAGGGCGAAGACGGCGACAAACAGCGCATTTTTCCCGGGGATCCTGAGCCTTGCGAAGGCATAGGCCGCCAGTGTTACGACGAATACCCGCAGAACGATCGTTGCGCCGACGATCCAGAAGGAGTTCAGGTACCATTTGAAAAAGAGGTTGTCATAGGTGAAAGCCTCCTTGTAGTTCGTCAGGTACAGGGAATCCGGTATCAGCTTCAAAGGCTCCGCGGTGATCATAGCCTGCGGCTTGAGCGAGCCGGAGATCATGAAAATGAAAGGGAAAATCGTTATGATGCCCAGCAGGAGCATGAAAACCGTCAATACGGCAGAGTTCTGGTTCCTGCGCCTTTTTCTTTTTGCGATTGGTGAGGTTAATAATGCACCCATTTTTTTTGCCCCTTCCATTGAATGATGGTGATCACGAGAAGAATTGCAAACAGAATCAGGGATTGCGCGGAGGCAAAGCTGAATTTGTTGAATTCGAAGGCATTCTTGTAGATATTGATGATGGCGACTTCCGTGGCCTCGCCCGGACCTCCCCGGGTAAGGGTGTAGATTCCGGAGAAGTTCTGGGTGGAACCGATAATGGTGGTGACCACAAGGAAAAAGGTAGTTGGCGAAATCCAGGGCAGTATGATGCGTCGGAAGGTCGTCCAGCTACCGGCGCCTTCGATGTCCGCGGCCTCGAACAGCTCTGCCGGGACCTCCTGCATGGCGGCCAGAAAAACAATCGTTTGGAAGGTCAGGTTCTGCCATGTCGCCACCAGTGCCGTAACCGGCAGGGCCATTTTGGGATCGATCAGCCACATGGGAGGATTTTCGACGCCGATGATCCGCAGAAAGGCATTGACCGGTCCTTCGAACGGGTTGAGAATGACGTTGAAGACAATGGACACGGCCATTACATTTGCCACGTAGGGCATAAAAATCATGGTTCTGGAGAAAGTACGGAACTTGAAGGACTTGTTCATGAGATAGGCCATCAAAAGGGAAAATACGATCATGCACGGGACGTAAACCAGGGTGTATTGCAGGCTTCTCAGGTACGAATCAAGGGCGGACGGATTGCGCAGGACGTCAAGATAGTTCCGGAAGCCGACAAATTTCAAGTTGCTCAGTCTTCCGATGGAATTGTAGTCCACCAGCGAAAGATATACGGTATAGAAGATCGGAGCCAGGACAAAAACGGCCAGTCCGGCCATGAACGGCGCTAGGAAAGCATAGCCGGTTATTATTTCCTGATTTTTGGAACTCATTTGCTTCGGCATTGGTGCGGTATCACTCCTTGTCAAGTCATTTGCGGCAGCAGTTGAAGGCAGCAATGCTGCGCGATAAAGCCGTCTCGGTACCGGATGCGGCCTTCGGTGACAAAATCCATTATAGACGCCGCCGGCCTGGTATTAGTAGGGGAGGGCTTTTTGATTTTAAGGGGTATTTTTTGCATGCTGCAGGGAAGCGCTGTCCTTCTGTTTGCCCGCTATGTTATAATTAGAACATTCTGATGGGGGCCGTGAGAGAGATGGATTTGTACAAGCTGATCGTAGTAGACGACGAATTTGTGATCCGGGACGGGCTGATGTCTTTTAAATGGGAAAGGTTCGGATTCCGTGCCGTAGGTTGCGCGTCGGACGGGGAGGAAGCTCTCGAACGGATGCGGGAGGAGAAGGCCGACCTGATCATTACGGATATCAAAATGCCCCTGATGGACGGAATTGCGCTCATCGACAAGGTCCGGGAACTGTATCCCTTGACGAAGCTGATCATACTGACCGGCTACAAGGACTTTGAATATGCCCGGAAGGCCATCAGCGCCGGGGTGGTCGAGTATCTGCTGAAGCCGGTCGATCTGACGGATCTGGAAAAGGTCGCTCTTAAAATGAAATCCCGGCTGGACGAGGATTATCAAAAGGCGGAGCAGTTTGAGAATGTCCGCAGGCAGCTGAAGGAAAGCATGCCGCTGGCGGTGGAGAGCTTTTTGCGAAGCCTTCTGGAAGGGAAAATGACAAATCTTCTCGAGATCGAAGAAAAAATGGACCTGCTGGAAATTTATCTGGAGCGTCCCTATTATGCCTGTGCCGTATTTGAGGTCGCTGCGGAGCGAGCCGACGGGACCCGGGAATCCGTGCCTGCTTGGAGGCGAGAAGCGGAGGACTGTTTGAAGGACTATATGAATCAAGGGAATCTCGGCTGTTATTATTTCGATTCGGATTTCAGGATCGTTTTTCTGTTCAATTTCACCCTCCCGGGAGACTTGGCGGGTTCCTTCGAATATCTGGCGGCAAAGGTGGCGGAACTGGAGCGCCTGCTGAAAGAACTGGCCGAAAGGCCGGATCGGGCTGCCGGCACACCGGGGCCGGTTATAGGTAGTCCGGAGCCGAGTCGGGCCGCAAACCCGGACCATGCTCCCGGCCGGGTAACCGTCAGTGCAGGCTGCGGCTGCATATACAACAGCATTTCCTATCTCCACATATCCTATGGCCAGGCGCTCAGCGCCCTGCAAAGAAGGTTCTTCGAAGAAGAAGGCGGCGTTTTTTATGCGTGGAAGGAAAAAGCCTCCTGCCTGCAAATCGCCGACGAATATCCTTATGAAATCGAAAACAGGCTGATCAATGCCATTCTGGACGGCAGTCCGGAGCAAGTAATTCCAGGCCTTGAGGAATACTGGAGCAGCATGGATTCCCTGTCCGGGCATTTGCAGCCGGAACAGTGCAAGAGCAGGATTACGCAGTTGTTGAATATGCTGGAGCGGAGCCTGAACAGGCACGGCGCCACCTTGCAGGAAATTGCCGGCCTGCTTCCGCCGTTCGCCGAATTTGCCGAAGACGCCCGCAATCTTGCCGAGCTCAAGCGGAAGGTCGAAAAGCTGTTCGTAAAAGCCTGCGAAACCATATCGGTAATAAACAGGGCGGTCAAATCCTCCTCCCATGCGGCCGTACAGCAGGCCCTCCGGTATATTGGCGAGCATTATAACGAAAAAATCACCCTCAATGAACTGGCGGAGAAAGTTTTCCTCAATCCGAGCTATTTGAGTGTCCAGTTCAAAAAAGAAGCAGGCAGGAACTTTGTAGACTATATCAAGGATGTGCGCATCGAAAAGGCGAAGGAACTCCTGAAGGGATCCGGGCTGAAGGTGTATGAAATCAGCGAAGCGGTCGGATACCACGATTGCAGATACTTTACGGAAACCTTCCGGGACCTGACGGGGTTGACTCCTTTGGAATACAAACAGAAACTGATTGCACCCTAAAAGGACCGGAGAGCTTATGCTGAAAATGCTGCGAAACCTGCCGAACCGCACAAGGAATTTCATGGCCAATTTTAAAATCCAGAATAGGCTGTTTGCGGGATCTGTCGCCTTGATCACCGTGATCCTCCTGTGCCTTTATTTCCTTTCCCAGTCCCTTCTGCTGAACCTGACGATCCAGAAGCAGGCGGATTTTGAGACGGATTCCATTAAGCAGGTAAAAAATTACGCCAAATCGATCTTTACTGAAACCGAGGGCTATATGGAAACGTTGTATCGTTTCTTGTCGGCCAGAGGCATGCTGACCGACCGCTACGACAGCTCGGACGTCAACGATATGTTGAAATACAACAGCGGCGTAGCCAGCGCAATCAACACGATTGTCCTGAACAAGGCGTTTCTGGAGAATGTCATTATCCTTGGCAGGAATAACAATGGCTGCATATATGCCCAAAGGGATATCCGCTACGAGACGACTTCAATCGATCCGGATTTTGACTTCCGTACTTTTCTGGCCGACGTGGATCTTTTCCGGCCGGAAGGCGGCAGCAATTTTCCTTTCCTTTACAATGGCGGGACGGAGCTCCGGGAGGGGGGCAATTCCGGAAAACAAATCCACGATGCGATCAGCGGAAAAATCATCATGGTCCGCCAGCTCCGGAACGATGCCGGCTCCGTCGAAGGAGTCGCCGTCATCTCTTTTAATAACTTTATTTCGGAGATCATCCCCTCCGGGTACAATAACAAATCCCTTTATCTTACCGACCGGACGGGAACTGTCGTATGGTCCAATACGCTGTCCGGGTCCGCCCAGGCCATTGCTCCGGAAAGAATCCCGGGGGAGGGGAAATCCGGCACCTCCCTGAAGAAAATCAACGGTGAAGCCTACCTGATTATCAATGGCGGTCTGGACCCTTACGATCTCCGGATTACGAGCTACATCCCCGTGGATTCCTTTTATAAGACGGATTTTGCCGTCCGGCTCTATGTGGTTCTTTTTGGCTTTTGCTGCATCCTGCTTGCCTTTTTGTCCTCCTATTTCTTTTCACGGAGCACCTGCTCCCAACTGAAAAACCTGGCCGACCAGCTGTCGTCGGGGAAGGAGGCGCTGCCGGAGAGAATTGAGGTGTTCCGATCGGGTCGCCCCTATGAAAAGCTTTCTCTCCGGATGAAAATCTATATCCATTTTGGAATTACCGTGTTTCTTCCGACCATCCTGTTCGTCTCCTTTATAAGCTATTTCAATTATTGCGGCTACAGGGACAAGATCATCGAACTGACCAGCAGTTCGGTCAAGCAGTTGAAATGGAACATAGACAATAAGATCACCAATTATGATAACGTTTCCTTTTCGACCATTTACGAAGCGAATATCCAGGAGGCGTATACGCGCAAGACGGAAGAGGAAAACGCCAATTCCGCCAAACAGAAAATCGGAGAGGTGTTTTTGAGCAAAAAGATCAAAAACAAGGACATCCTTTCCTTCAGTCTTTATGAAAACGACGGGAAAATGCTCTATTCCAACATCCCTTTCGATACCTTCCCCGCGACGGGCATCCATCCGGAATTCTACGCCGTTCTGAAGAGCAGCCAGGGAAAGATGGTTTATCTCGGGGCCAGCAGGGATTACCTCGGACTTGGCCCCACGCTGCTGTTTGCGCGTACGATAAACGACCTGTACTACAATTTTGGAAGCCGTCTGGGGTATCTCGTCTTCTCTGTTGACCAGGAAGCGGTCAACTCCCTGATCCGGGAAGTGAAGCTGGGCGATTCGGCCTACTTTTTTCTGACGGACCGGACGGGGGAAATCATCCTGAACAACAATCCGGGGCAGGAATCCCCGCTGCCGGAAAACATCCTGTACCAGAGCAGCTTCAAAGCCGGAAAGGACGGATTTTCCACCCTGAGATACGGAAACGAAAGCTATCTTGTTTTCAACAGCCCGCTGAAAATGAAGGACATGCAAATCACGGGAGTGATCCCCCGGCGGGAAATCATTTCAAAAGTGTACCCCCTGGTATGGTACAGTGCATTGATGATGGCGCTTTCGCTGATTGTGCTGGTCCTGGTGTCAATCCTGATAACCCACGGCATTACGAAGCCGTTGGAGCGGCTGGAAGCGGTCATGCGGGAGATCCGGAACGAGAACTTCGATGTACGGATGGAATACAAGGGCCGGGATGAGGTCGCCATCCTGACCGAGAACTTCAACCTGATGATAGACCGCCTGAACCGGCTCATCTATGAAAACTACCAGTCCAAGCTCCATGAGAGCGAATTGATGTTCCTGGAAAAGGAGGCCCAGCTGAATGCGCTGCAGCAGCAAATAAACCCTCATTTTCTTTATAATACCCTGGAATCCATCAAATGGATGGCCTATAAAATCGATGCCATCGATATCTGCAACATGGCTACGGCACTGGGCCGGTTTTTCAGGGGAGCCATCGCCAAGGGGAAGGACTATATAACCTTCCGCCAGGAAATCGAGCATCTGGAGAATTACATATACATTCAGAAAATCCGGTACCAGGGCAAGCTGGATGTTAAAATGGATATTTCGGAGGAAATTCTGGAATTTACTACGATCAAGCTGATTTTACAGCCTGTTGTGGAGAATGCCATCCTTCACGGACTGGAAAAAGTCAAAACGGGCGGGCTTGTTCAAATCAGGGGATACCGGGAGCAGGACCTTGTCCGGTTTGAAATCGCAGACAACGGGGTCGGCATGAGTCCGGAGGACCTGGAGGTGCTCCGGCGCAGAATCACGGATTCGCCGGCTTCCGAAAGCGATAAGTCCAGCATAGGGCTGAGCAATGTGTATAAGCGCCTGATGCTGTATTTTGGCAACAAATGCGGTTTTGATCTGGAAAGTGAAGTTGGCGTGGGAACCAAAGTCAGAATATCCATCCCGATTCATACCACCAAATAGCCCGTCTTTCCGGCAGTTCGCCTTTCCTGGCGTTTTTTTCCTTGTTCCTTCCTTTTATTATCAGGGTAATAGTATAAGGATAAATAGTATAAGTGTGAATTCTCAAATTTATGACCCCGAGGTAAAAAATTTATAAAAAATCTACAAAATGCTATGTAGTTTTTGCAATGGATATTGTGTAACATTTTATTATAAGCTATTAACCTTTCACACAGGGAGAATAACAATGAAAATTCACCGTAATGATGCACGGGCCCTTCAGGATCGGTATGTTCCGGCGGGGGCCAGTCTCGGCACAAGATTTAAAAGAACCAAGGCAATCATGGTGTTGCTTATACCCGGAATCATCTGGTATCTGATCTTCCGATATATTCCCTTGATTTTTACCGGCGTGGCGTTTACGGATTTCGGGTTGAAGGCGGACGTTCATTTTGTCGGGCTGGAAAATTTCCAGCAGTTGTTTACCTCGCCCGGATTCTGGGGCGCTCTGCGGAATACCCTGCTGCTCAGCTTGTACAATATGCTGTTCTACTTTCCGCTTCCGATCATTCTGGCGCTGTGCATGAACGAACTGGCCCATGTCGCCCTGAAGAGGGTCGCCCAGTTTATCGTGTACATACCCCACTTTTTCTCCTGGGTGGTCGTCGGTTCGATTTTCGTCCTGGTGCTTTCGCCCAGCGAAGGAATCGTCAACAACATCATCCAGAGCCTGGGCGGCGATCCCGTTTACTTTATGGCGGCGCCCCAATGGTTCCGGAAAATCCTGGTAGGTTCGTATATCTGGAGGGATGTCGGTTACGGCACGATCATTTACATCGCAACAATCGTCACCATAGATGTGGAGCTGTATGATGCCGCGACGGTCGATGGTTCGGGACACTGGGGAAAGCTCTGGTACATAACCCTTCCTTCGCTGAAAAGTACGATTGCTACCGTATTGCTGTTGACCCTTGCAAGGATCCTGAACATCTTTGAACAAGTCCTGGTTATGTACGGTCCTACCGTACAGGAAGTCAGTGAAACCCTGGCTACCCTGTCCTATACGGAAGGCTTGCTGAACAGCAATATAGGCTACGCCACGGCAATAAGCCTGTTCACTGCGCTGGTCAGCACGCTGCTGGTAATCGGCTGCAACGCGGTAAGCAGGAAATTCCTCGACGAAAGCATCATATAAGAAGCAAGAAAACGGAGCAAAGTCTTACAATACTGAATTTTCAAGGCGGTGGATGATTTGTACAAGAATAGTATAGGCAGAAAAATATTCGTATCGATCAATGGACTTTTCATTCTGGCGGTGTGTGCGGCGATCCTCATCCCGCTCCTCATGATCGTGGTTACCTCCCTGTCTCCCGACGAGGTGATCGCCGGGAAGGGGTTTGTCCTGATCCCTCAAGGGCTGACATTTAAAAATTACATAGCCATTTTCAACAGCGGATATATGCCCAGCTTTTATAACTCCATTTTTGTAACCATAAGCGGGACCTTCTTCTCCATGGCCATGACCCTTGTAATGGGCTATGCGCTTTCCCACAAGCAGCTGCCCGGCAGAACGGCGGTTATCCGCTTTGTCGTCGCGACCATGATGCTGGATGCCGGGATTATTCCGTTTTATATGGTCGTAAGGTACCTGGGCATGATCGACAGCTACTGGTCCCTCATTATTCCTTCGGCGATTTCCACCTACAATCTGATCCTGATGAAGAACTACATGGGATCGATCCCGGACAGCCTGCTGGAATCGGCCAGGATCGACGGATGTACGGAGATGGGCATCCTGATCAAAATCGTCATTCCGGTTTCTATCCCGATCATCGCCGCCGTTACCCTGTTTTATACGGTGGCCCACTGGAATACCTACTACCAGGTGGTCATGTTCATAAACGACAGTAAAAAATACACGCTGCAGGTTTTATTGCGGCAGCTGATCTTCCAGTCCGAATCCGCGGTATCTTCGGTATCGGCCCTGAACAACTTCAAGATGGCGGTCATGATCATGACCATGCTGCCGGTACTGATCCTGTACCCGTTCATCCAGAAATACTTCATTTCAGGCATCATGCTCGGCTCCATCAAGGGCTGACGGCGTGTGCCGGCGCAAAACACGTATTATAACAGGGAGACCTGTATAATTAATATCAATAAAATGGAGGGTGTTTATGAAAAGGTTATTGTCATTCGTTCTATGTATCGTCTTCGTGCTGTCCGTCGTCATTCCCGCTTCAGCACTGCAAGCGGTACCGGTCAAATCGATCAGCCTGGGGCAGACCAGCATTTCCCTGGAGGTAGGAAAATCCTACACGGTGAATGTAAAGTTCAACCCGGCCAACACGACCCAGAAACTGCTTTCATTTTCTACCAGCAACAAAGCGGTCGCTCTCATTGACGCCAAGGGCAACCTGACCGCGGTCGGCGCCGGAAAAGCGACTGTTACCGTTGCCAGCCAGTCCGACAAGAGCATTTCGGCGGTCCTCAACGTAACCGTAACAAAAGCGGAAAAGGTGAAACTGTCCTTCTGTCTGGCACAGACCGGATGGGGCGGCGAGGCGGTCGATCCCGAATTGATGAAGGATGTTCAGCAGGTCATTGAAGAAAAGACGAATACGGAACTTGAAGTAATCGCACCTCCGATGAGTACTTACAATGACAAGCTCAACGTTATGCTGGCATCGGGCCAGATCCCGGACGTCTACGCGATCCGGAAAGCCATGGACACCGTGCAGGTATATGCAGCCAGGGGCTATACGATGCCTTTGGATGAACTGATCAAAACAGCTCCCGAAATCACAAGCCAGGTCAACAAGACCTTCCTGAACTATCTGCGGGTAGAAGGAAAGCTTATGGCCGTTCCGATGTATGTTCCCCTGTCCAAGGTTATCTGGCTCAGGAAGGACGTCGTCAACAAATACGGACTGAACCTTTCCACAACGCCGACCACGGATGAGTTCATGACTGAAATGAAGAAGATCGATTCCAAGAAGTACATCCCGTTCGCATTTGCAAAGTTCCTTGACAATCTGCCTTACTTCTTCAATCCCTTCGGCGCGTACTACGGAATCTCCGTAAAGAACGGCAACTACTATGACGGCTTCAATACCCCCCAGGCCAAGCAGGCTCTTGCATACTGCGCACAGCTGTATAAGAGCAAGATATGGGATGCGGAATTCCTGACCAACGAAAACGCGGGCGTCAGGGAAAAGCTTTACACCGGCAGGGCAGCTTCCACGCTGGACTATGCAAACAGGTACATCTTCTATTACAGCCAGAGCGACAGGATCGGCAAAGGCACCGATTTCGTGCCGATCTACGAGCTCAAGGGACCGGATCATGTCGGCGGCAATCTGTATGAAGCAATACAGGATGCTCTGGCGATCTCCCCCAAGTCCAAGAATCCGGAAAAGGCTCTGGAAGTAATCAAGTACTATGTTTACACGGAGGAAGGCGTAAAGCTTAGAAACCTCGGTGTAGAAGGCCAGCATTACACCATCAAGGAAGGCACTATCACTCCTACGGACAGGGCCACCAACTCCGGTTACAAGTGCGATATCAACGGTTTCTTCCTGTATTTCCCGACCATCAGCGATTTCGGCTTCAAGTGGGATGCCGCTACCGAGAAGAGCCTGTCCCAGCAGTTGTTCTACAACAAGGAAGTCAACAGCCACCTCGGACCGAAATATCTTATTCCCGGCGGCAAATCGGACATTTATGACAAGCAGCTGCCGGCATACAAGAAAAAGATCGATGAAATTTCCGCCAAGATTATCACGGGCGCCATATCGGTCGATGACGGATACATTGACTACGCCGGATTCTGGAACAGCATCAACGGAAAAGGAATGCTGGCGGAGCTCAACAAGAAATAAACCGGAACCTATTTTTTCAAAAGGGCTGTCTCAATTTTGAGACAGCCCTTTTTGTTCGAAAAGCGTTCTTGCTTTTTGAATCTTTGCCATAATCGTAAAAAGATGATAATATTTAAACAAAGTAATGAATTGTCTCTTTGCCTGCTATATATTCACTAAATATAATACGAATGGGTTATGTCCGATACAAAATCAATAGGGGATTCTACATGAATATCAGAAAAGTTTTAATACCAGCCCTCGCAATGATAATCGGAATGAGCATGTTTGCCGGATGCAGCCGGAAGGAATCGGTAAGTATAGCAAAAGCCGCTTCCGCTTCCACAACGGATGCGGCAGCGAAAAAAACCGCACAAGTGGCGGAATCCGCGGCGGCAGCTGCAGCATCGGCCCAAATAAAAATATTGACGGTTTATTCTTCCCATGAAGCGGACATCATCAATATCGGTGTGAAGGAATTCCAGGAAAAGACCGGAATCAAGGTTGATACTGTCGCGGCAGGAACCGGTGAGCTTTTGAAGAGGATTGAATCCGAAAGCGGAAACCCTCTTGGAGATGTTATGTGGGGTGGCGGAGCCGACTCTCTGAGCGCATTTTCCCGGTATTTCGAAAAGTACGCTTCTCCGGAAGCCGCCGGCTTTGACCCGGAATATGTGGATGTAAACGGCTTTTGGTCGGGCGAATCCCCGCTGCCGATGATCATCATGTATAACAAGAACCTGGTTGCAGAGAAGGATGTTCCCGCCTCCTGGGCGGATTTGCTGGACGCGAAATGGAAAGGCAAGATCGCTTATGCGGATCCGAACAAATCCGGTTCGGCCTATACGATCCTGTGTACGCTTCTTACCTGTTTCGGCAGGGATGACGGCAAGGGCTGGGATTTCGTAAAGAAATTCTATGCAAATCTGGACGGTAAATTGTCCGGCAGTTCATCTGCCGTTTTCAAGGGCGTTGCAGATGGAGAATACGCTTTGGGACTCACTTTGGAGGAACAGGCAGCCAAGTATATGAAAGCCGGCGCCCCGGTAGGAATTGTTTATCCGGCGGAAGGTACGTCCGCTCTTCCTGATGGCATTTGTATCATCAAGGGCGCGAAGAATATACAAAACGCAAAGCTTTTTGTGGATTTCGTAATCAGCAGGGAATGTCAATCCATATTCGCCACGCAGCTCAATCGGAGGCCTGTCAGGTCGGATGTCGCTCCTCCTGCAGGAATGGTACCCCTGAACGAGTTGAAGCTGATCGATTATGATTCTGTCTGGGCTTCCGGCCGGAAAGAAGCCAATCTGGCCAAATTCAAGGAGATCATGGTCGGAAAGGAATAGAAGCGAGGCCGGGGGCCAAAGATTGGGGGACAAACAGATGAAACTGCTGAAATCCAGGCGAAGTTTCTTTTTCAAGCTATTGGTATCCTATTTGTTGATCGGCGTACTTCCCGTAGTTACACTTGGCATTTTTGCCACTGTGTTTACTTACACCCTGCCGATCAGGAAGCTGGAGAATCAGTCGCTGAATATGGCGTATAAATCGCTGGACAGCCTGGAAGTGATGCTGAACGGATACATGGAGACCCTGGAGACCTTTGCTCAGGACGATATGGTCAGAGATGTTCTCGTGTCTGAAAGTGCAGGGCAGGAAGACGTGAAAATCATATATCAGAAGATGTACAAGCTTCTGTCCGGCAAGGTTACGGATTCGGATCTGTATTTGATGAGGGGAAACGGGGACTTCATCATAACCACCATACCGGATAACAAAATGTATGATGCGAAGAATCAAAAGGGCTGGGGGATCTTTCGAAAGTTGGACGAAACAACAGGTGCGTTTGTCTATCCGAACCGCTATACCACCATGTACGGGAAGAATATAGCGCTTTCCGTAGCAAAAAGAATCGTCGCGGGCGGTAAAACGGCGGGATACGTGATTCTTGACATCCCCAGATCTACTGTGGAAAAGACTCTGACCGCAAAGGGCAACCTTTTGGACATGAATTATATGATCATGGACGACAATTTCTATATCATGTACGACGACCTTCTAAAGGAAGAAACGGTAGAATTCTTCCAGCTTGATTTCCGGCTGCAGCTTCTCAAAAAGAATGAAGATAGCAGGATTGTTACGATCAAGGACAGGTCCAGCCTCCTGTGCAGTCTGAAATCCAGGAAGAGTGATATCATCCTGCTCGCAGAGGTACCGGTTGAAACGATCCTGCAGAATAATAAATACATTGTGCTTATGACAACCCTGATGCTTGCGTGCTCCATCATCCTTTGCTGTGTATTGACGGTTTTCTCCACCAGGAAGGTATCGAAGCCGATCAAGGAAATTGTCCGTACCATGGAGAAGGTGGAAAAGGGCGAGATCAACGCGAGGGTGGAAATACCGGAAGGCGATGATGATGAAATCGCATACATGGCACGCAGATTCAATGAGATGGTGGAGAACTTGAACGACCTGTTTCACAAAAACATGGAGAAGCAGGACCGATTGAGGCTTGCTGAAATAAAATCCCTACAGGCTCAGATCAACCCGCACTTTCTTTATAATACGCTGGACAGCATCAAATGGCTGGCGAAGCTGAACGGTGTTGATGAAATATCCGTGATCGTCTCCAAGCTGGGAACCTTACTCAAAAATAGTATCAACAGCGATGGAGACCTCGTTACGGTAGGAGAAAGCATGTACTTGATAGATAGCTATCTCTCGATCCAAAAAATCCGGTTCGATAACAAATTCGATGTTATTCTGGATATCGACGAATCCATTATGAAGTGCTTGGTGCCTAAACTGGTTATACAACCTATTGTTGAGAATGCCATTGTTCATGGGATCGAAAACAAGATCGGCCGGAGCGTGGTCAGAATTACCGGCAAAAGAGAAAATGATCATATCGCGTTTGAGGTCGAGGATGACGGGGTTGGCATAAGCGAGGGGGAGCTGGAAAGGCTCCGGGATTCCGTGGAACTGGAAAGCACAAAGGAGAGCATCGGACTTTCCAATATACATAACCGGATAAAGCTTTACTACGGTGAGAAATACGGGTTGGAAATATACAGCAAAAAAGGGAAGGGAACCCGGGTTCGGGTGACGATGCCCTTAAGCGACGGGTGCAGTCCCGGGGAGGTATTGAATGATACGCGTGGTGATCATTGAAGATGAAGTGCTGGTAAAAAAAGGGCTCATGCTGACAACGGACTGGGAAAGCTTTGGGTGCGAGGTGGTTGGAGAAGCGTCCAACGGAATAGAAGGGGTCGAGGTCATCACAAGGCTCCGACCGGATATTGTCATTACCGACATACGCATGCCCGGGATGGACGGGATACAGATGATTGAGGCGCTCATTAACAAGGTCGGCGCGGAATATATTATTATTTCCGGATACAGTGAATTTGAATATGCAAGGCAGGCAGTCAAGCTGGGCGTAAAGGACTATCTCATCAAGCCGATCAATGACGATGAACTGGCGGATGCAATCAAAAAGGCCTGCAATTCCGTTCTGGACAAACACAAGATCAACCGGATCGAAAACAGGATCGACGACATCACTGACAGCAAGGTCATGCTTTTCAGGGAGTATCTTCTGGATGGCGCAAAGACGAGCAAATCCTATTATGTGGAGAAAATGATCAAATACATCTGCGACAATTACCAGCGGGACATCAATATAAAGGATGTGGCGGACAGCCTTGCCATTAGCGAAAGCCATATATCCAGACTGTTCAAATCCGAGGTGGGCTATACCTTTGTCGATTATCTGACGTATTACCGGATCAAAAAGGCGATTTGCTTCCTGCGGGATCCGGATGTAAAAATATACGAGATCGCCGAAAAGATCGGTTACAAGGATCAACGGTATTTCAGCGTCATTTTTAAAAAGCTTGTCGGAGTTACGCCGAAGGAATTCCGGGAGACCTGAGACCGGAGAGGGTTCGAAACCGCCGCGAAGCGGATCGTATGGAAGCTCTTAGGGCTCCTGGGCGCAAGCCTGACTTACTTTGAAACGGCTGATGGACTCGGACAGCATTTGCGCCGCTTTGCCGAGATCTTCGGATAAACCGGCAAGTTCTTCAATGCCGGATGCCTGCTCCTGGGCGGATGCCGTGACCTCCTGGGAGGAGGCTGCGGTTTCCTGTGATACGGCGGAAATATTCTGGATGGAGAGAGTGGCTTCCTCCTTATATTGCTCCATATCTTCAACGCTGCCATTAATATGCTGAACACGTTCCGCAAGGATTTGCATGGAGCCTGCAATTTTTTTGAACATGGAAATCGTGTTGTCTACCGCTTCATTTTGCGATTTCAGGATATTTTCCATTGCGGTAGCTCTTTCCACGGCTTTTGACGTTTGCCGCTGCGTATCCTTTATGATTCCGGCAATTTCCCGTGAGGCGTTCATGGACTGCTCGGCAAGCTTCCCCACTTCGTTTGCGACAACGGCGAAACCTCTGCCCATTGCGCCGGCTCTGGCCGCTTCTATGGACGCGTTCAGCGAAAGCAGATTCGTTTGGTCTGCAATATTGCCGATGACTTTGCTGATTTTTCCGATAGACCTGGAATTGGAATCCAGCGCATCGATGTCCTGGAAAATCAGCCGGGTGCTTTCTGTTGTGGACTGGGTCTTCAATTCGAGGTTTTTCACCGACATAAGGCCTTCTCCCGTAAATCCGATTGCTTCATCGGAGAGCTTTTTGATTTCATCGGTATTGGCGGCTACCTGGTTTATTTTGAAGGCCAGCCCAATGATTTTTTGCACGCACTGTTCCGCATCGGAGGCCTGTTCGGCGGCGCCTTGGGCAATTTCCTGTATAGCGCGGGTGATTTCGGCGGATACGGAAGATACGTTCTGAGATGCCATAGAGACGGTAACGGAAGACTCGGCTACTTTTCCCGATATGGAGGAGGACTGCCGGATCAGTTCTCTCATATTGGAGATCATCCGGCTGATGCTTTGGGTCAACGCCCCCAGTTCATCCTTGCGCCCGGACACCGGATCAACGGTCAAATCACCGGAGGCGGCAAGGTCGGCGGCATGGATGATGCGCTTGATGGTTCTTCCCATGCTGTTGGACATAAACAGGCCGATAAATGCGGCAATCAATACGGCGGCGAGGACAAGAAACAAGGTCGTCCACTGTATTTTCTCCGCGCTTTCCAGGATCACTTTTTCAGGTATAAGACTCAGGAGAAGATAGCCCGACTCTCCCAACCGGAAATAGGTCATAAGGTAACCCTGTTTATTGTAAACGATATTGCTGCTACCCCACTGCTCGTTGCCGGATGCTATTTCGGCGAAGAAAGCATCATTAAGAAAAACGCACTGGTTGGCTTTCGCATTTTCCTCATCGGAAAGGGACGGCGAGAGGTCCCTCCCGTCCGGACTGATCAGATGGACTTCGCTTTCCTTGCCGAGATTCAGTTGCCCCATCGGATCCATGATCGTATTCAGTTCGACGTTTATAAGCAGAGTTCCGGCCGTTTCACCTGTTTTGGGAATGACTGCGGGCCTTACCAGGCAGGTGGAGTAAAGCAGGCTGTCCTGGCGGATACTGAACTTGTCCAATGCCTTATTGTTACCTACCCATTTTATTTTTTCAACCTTGCTGATCATTTCGTTGTAATCGGGGTCGTCCGGGAGGGAATTAAAATCACTATCCGTCATTTGATAGCTGGTACTGGATTTCAGCGACTTGTCCTCCGGGGCGACAATTACGATATCGGTTATAAATTCGTTGGCGTAGGTAAGGTTGTTGATAAAATCCTCCGAATTACTCCTTGCCGCCATCTTGTTGATGGAGCCCTCGAACGCATGCGGGGCCAGAAAGCTCTGGATATCGTTGTTGTTGATGATCTGCGTGGAAATCGTTTCGACGTTTTTCATGACAAGGGTGAGATAGTTGCCGGTCTGTTTCATGGTTTCCAGGGTGGAATCCGTTACCTTTTCATCAATGGCTTTTGCAGAGATCGAATAGGATACGGCGCCGAGAGCAACAATGGGTATGATGATGACGAAAAACGCCGATAATAATTTTGCCCGGATTGTGTTAAAACAGATCCTGCTAAAAAGACCGGACAAGAAGGTAAAAAAGTTCTTTGCACCAGAGGACTGTTTCTTTTGTGTGACCATAAAATATTCCGCCTTTTTCTTTAATATCCGTCCATTGTTCGGATGTGTCTACATATTTTGTCGAATTTTGGTATTAATTATATGCTGTAAATATATAGCCGGCAACGTGACAATCCGATCATTTTGTTTGAAATCCGATCATTTTTCCAGCCTGTCAAAAAATGATGATATTTTAAACAAAATGACAGGATTGTCCCATTGTGCATTAAAATGTCGAAATATATAATTTCATTTATAACGGATAATAGCATGTCATTGCTTAATAACAGGCAATATTGGATTATTGCGGAATATTTTCATCGGGCTGACTTTCCTTAATTATAAGGCGATAGTGCATTCAATATAAATCGTATTCCAAATTGAATAAAGCTGCGACAGCCAGGAAAGCGCATACGCAATGCGGCTTTATTATTCTATTGTCTCTTTTTGAAAGGAGGTTAAAAACAGGTATTTCAAGGATTTTCACTTTTATATGAAGGAGGTCAATTATGTCGGTAAAAATCATTTTAAAGAAAGAAATCCAAAAAAAATTGATCAGTACCTTATTGGTTCTGGCGATGCTCCTGTTTATGCTTCCGATCAGCATATTTGCAGCAGCGTCCGGTAATTCGGATATAGCGGATCACTGGGCCCGGACGGCAATTGAGAAGTGGAGCGGAATGGGCATTATCAAGGGCTCGGATGGAAAGTTCCGGCCGGATGCGCCTATCACGCGCGGAGAATTGGCAGTAATCATCGACCGGATCATGAAGTATCAGACGGCTGCAAAAAACAGCTTTTCGGATCTGGGAGAGAATTTTTACACGGCGGCCGTACTCAAGACCAATGCAGCCGGGGTCATGAAGGGCGACGGCGCAAGAATCCGTCCAAATGCCGAAATAACCCGCGAGGAAGCCGTGGTTATTATCGGACGGGCCCTCGGGATTACCGAAAAAACCGGCTCGTCCAGCTTCGGCGATGGGGCGGATATTTCCAAATGGGCAGCCGGTTATGTCAATTCGGCAGCTGAAAAAGGGTATATCAACGGTTATAATGGTTTATTCCAGCCGAAATCCACCATTTCCCGGGCAGAAGCAGTTACAATCCTGGATAACGCAGTTACCGGACTATTTTCTGATGCGAAGGAATATTCAACAGAGGTGAACGGAACTGCAATTGTGAATACTCCGGGCACCGTGCTCAAGAATATGAAGATCATCGGCGACCTGATTATTTCCGAAGGCGTAGGCAACGGCACCGTTACATTGAATAATGTGACAGTTACCGGTAAAATGATTGTCCGCGGCGGCGGTCCCAATTCCATTCTTATTACAGGCGACAGTAAAATTGTAAACATTGTCATTCTGAAAACCGATACCGGTAAGATAAGAGTGGTTACGTCAAATAAAGCCGTTGTTGATGTCGTCTATGTTAACGACGGAAATGACGATATCATTCTGACCGGATCCTTTAAGAATGTATATATCACGGCAGAAGCAAAGATCAGTGCGGTGAGTGCCGATATAAAAAGCCTGAATGTAACAAACGGAAGGGCCTCCATCAATATTGACAAAAGTTCACAGGCATCTGAAGTTAAGATAGCAAATGCAGCTGCCGGAACATCTCTTGCCATATCCGGTACTGTCGGAACATTAACGGCGAACGCCAGGATATCCGTTGCCAACAGCGGAACAATTACGAAAGCGGTTGTAAATGCAGATGGGGTTGCAATAGCCGGAACAGCACCGGTAAAAACGGAGTTTGGCTCTAATGTTACACAGACGCAAAAACCCACAGCAACAACACCCTCCACAACAACCGGCGGAACAACAACCGGTGGAAACAGCAGCGGTGGCACTCCCGGCGGAGACCAGCCGGCTACAGCAATAAAAGTCACTGGCATAACCCTGGACAAAACGATAATGACCTTGGATGTGGGCGGTGCACCGGGTACATTGACAGCAACCGTAACGCCTACCAGTGCAACCGACAAAACTGTTACATGGACATCAAGCAATGCGGCTATTGCAACGGTTATTAACGGAATGGTAACAGCAGTAACGCCGGGAACAACGACGATCACGGCAAAAACTGTCGATGGCGGCTTTACTGCGACCTGTCAGGTGACTGTCAACGCAGCAGTTGTACCAGTCACTGGCATATCCTTGAATAAAACAGCATTGGCACTTTCAGTAGGCGCCTCCGATATACTTGTTGCAACCGTAACGCCTACCAGTGCAACCGACAAAACTGTTACATGGACATCAAGCAATGCGGCTATTGCAACGGTTATTAACGGAACGGTAACAGCAGTAGCGCCGGGAACAACGACGATTACGGCGAAAACTGCCGATGGCGGCTTCACTGCAAGCTGTCAGGTGACTGTCAACGCAACTGCGGTAACGAGCGGAACAAAGACCAGTACGGATACGGCCATTGGCACATATAAATACGTAACAGTTTCAGGACTAACACCACATGTATTTATGCCCACAGGAGCCGGAAGTACCAGCTCTGCTGCATTCACAAACGTGACAGGCATGATGAATACCTATGGCAAATCAAACAATATTGTTGTCGCCATCAACTCGGGTATCTTTTACAATGCGCCCTCGGCCGCTTCGTCCGGAACACAGTATTGCTTTAACTACAAAGAAGCCGACGGTCCGGTTATTTCCAATGGAATTGTACTGAAAAGTCAAGAATGTCTGGATCATAGCGAGTGTGACCTCCTCGTTTTCGATGAAGACGGCAATGTGGGATGGACGGATTACTACGCCGATGCGGATGCCCTGGCCGCCGGCACTGGCTACTATTATGACATCCATGGCAGCAAAGTTACAGGAAAGAAAATCGTGTCGGCTCTTACCGGCTTCGTCCCGATCGTAATAGACGGAAAGTCGGTATATAATCCCGCGGATACCGTCCTGAATGGTTATCACAATTATGTAGGCCATTATACACAGTCCGCTGTCCGCCAGATATTCGGAGTAAAGGCCGATGGCTCCTATGGTATTCTGACAAACAGCACCACCTGGACTTTGGCCAACGCGGCGGATGCTGCCGTAGCCGAAGGATTTGTATTTGCGTACAACCTTGACGGAGGCGGCAGCGCTGAGACCGTCCTTGCATCCGGTTCAGCGGACAGCTATGCGATACAAACATTTGTTCCTCAGAGCAAAGGCACCCGTACGCTGCCCACCTATATCGTGTTTACCTCCAATAATGTTGCACCGGTAAGCGCTACAGCCAGTGCTATAAGCGCAACATTGAGTTCTTCCAGCTTCGACTGTGGTTCTACACTTGGCGCCATCAAGGCAAAACTTACGGTAAATGAGAACTTTATCAATGCTAACGGCAACACTTCCACCCGTAAGCTTTATAGCCAGATCGGCCTCGACATGAGCCAGACGCTGACGCACACGATCATCGGCGGCGGGACCACGATCCCGGATTGCACGGCAAAAAAGACAAGCACCAGCCCGAACGGAACACTATACTATGAAAAAGTCGATACAGAGACTAACACAATCAGTCTGCAATACAACAGTAATGCTCGCCAGGACAACAAATACTATGATTACAGCACCGGTTATGCCTTGTCCACCGGAGATGATCTGTCCACGCCTGGTACAAAAGCCATCACAGTCAGCTATTCACCCGGTGGCGGACAAGCTCCCCTTACCACAACAGTAAATGTTACAATAAATGATATAATACCGGTTACGGGCATAACCCTGGATAAAACAGCAATGGCCTTGGATGTGGGCGGTGCATCGGGTACATTGACAGCAACCATAACGCCTGCCAATGCAACCAATAAAACTGTCACATGGACATCAAGCAATACCGCTGCGGCGATTGTTACCAACGGAACGGTAATTCCGGTAGCGGCAGGAACAGCGGCCATTACCGCCAGAACTGACAACGGAGGCTTTACAGCGACCTGTGACGTTACCGTTACAGTACCATCCAAAGGCGTAAGCTTGAATAAAACAGCAATGGCCCTGGCAATGGACAGCGTACCTGGGACATTGAAGGCAAATGCTTTCGGCGTAACCAATACAGATGTCACATGGACATCGGACAATGCGACTGTAGCGACTGTTGTCAACGGAACGGTAACGCCGGTATCGACGGGATCAGCGATTATCACCGCTACGAGTGTTGAGGGTGGCTATACTGCGACCTGTCAGGTAACGGTTGATGCAAATGCAGTGGCATACGTGAAAAAGACCGGCGGAACTTACGGCAATTATACCAGTATGAAAGTCTCCGGCCTGACGCCATATGTGTTCACGCCCGTCGTCACCGCAAGCGGCGCAAATACCCCAACTGATTTCAATAACGTAACCGGTATGATGAATACCTACGGCAAATCAAACAATATCGTTGTTGCGATCAACTCGAGCATCTTTTACAATGCAGGCGCAAACAAAGCATATTGCTTTAACTACAAGGAACCCGACGGCGTAACGATCTCCAACGGCGTTGTTCTCAAGAGTGCCGAATCTATTGACCACACCCAGTGCGACATTCTTGTCTTCGATGAAGACGGCAATGTGGGATGGACGGATTACTACGCCGACGCGGATGCCCTGGTCGCCGGCGCCGGTTACTATTATGACATCTACGGCAAAAAAGTAACGGGCAAGAAAATCGTGTCGGCTGTCACCGGCTTCGTACCGATCCTTGTAGGCGGTAATTCCAAATACAATTCGGGCGATACCGCCCTGAACGGGTATGACAATTATGTAGGCCACTACTCGACAGCGGCTGTCCGCCAGATATTCGGAGTAAAGGCCGACGGCTCCTATGGTATTCTGACAGGCAATTTAAGCGGAGGTACCTGGACTCTGGCTTCCGCAGCCGATGCTGCCAAGGCGGAAGGCTTCGTATTTGCATACAATCTTGACGGAGGCGGCAGCACGGAAACTGTTGTTGCAAGCGGCTCAGGCATTACCTACAGCATGGCGACGATCAATGCCCAGTACGCTGGTACGCGTCAGTTGCCCACCTACATCGTGTTCACCTCCAATAATGTGGCTCCGGTAAGTGCTACACCCAGCTTTATCAGCACAACAATGAGCGGGGCTACATTTACCTGCGGTGTCACACTTGGCGCCATCACGAAAAAACTCACGGTAACCGAGACCTTTGTCAATGCCAAGGGCAACAACAACACCCGTAAGCTTTTCAGCCGACAAGGCGTTGACACAAGTCAGACACTGCAGCATGTAATCATCGGCGGCGGATCTACGGTTGCAACTTGTACAGTGAAAAAGACGGA
>JAEYOP010000032.1 GCA_023411575.1 Bacillota bacterium
TGACAAAATTGCCAAGCTTGAAAGAATTGACGCAAGAATCTCTGACATCCTATCTGCCATGGTCGCCCGAATTGCCTTCCTGGTGCCGCAATGATTCATACAAGGCGCCCCAAGATTAAGCGCTTACGATATTCCTATCCTTCATTACATCACCGGATAAAAAAGCGGGACTGCTCGAAGTTTGTGAACAAACTATAAACAGTCCCGCTTTTTCATTTGGTGGAGGCGAGGGGAGTCGAACCCCTGTCCGAAACCATATCCTCCAGCGCTTCTACGGGTGTAGATTGTAATTTGTGCCCTGCTTAGTATCCTTGCGGACTTAAGCCCGGCATTTCCCTACGGCGGACCTCTACAATCAAAGTGCCGCTTTCGGTAGCCTTTTATTCGGGTTCAGCTCAAGGCTACGACTGAACCAGTCCCGGAATTTAACCTTCCCCTTCCTAAGGCCTGACTTAATGACGCCAGCTACCCAAGGTGCAGAAACCTTGGACTGACGGGCAGCCTATATTAGGCTGCAGCTAAAGCGAAATTATCGTTTTTAGCGTTTAATTTTAGTTTCTCGTTTTTTAAGAGGCCAACGAGAATCCTCTACCCGCTACCCTGGTCTCAACAATCCCGTCGAAACCAATACGCCCCCACGTTATATATGACAGGCGGCGCTTCATTTTCCGGTCGTGACCGGATCACGGGCGTCTGCCTGGCAATTTTCAATGTTCATACCCGCCTGGCAAAGAACTCGTTCGTCTGCCTAGCGCAGGTTCTCTTTCATCTTCCTGTCGATCTCGCGTTTGGCATCGCGTTCCGCGATATCCTCCCGCTTATCGTACAGCTTCTTGCCCTTCGCTATACCCAACTCCAGCTTTACCTTTCCTCTCTTGAAGTAAAGCTGCAGCGGGACCAGCGACAGGCCCTTCTGCTGCGTATAGCCGATCAGCCTGCTGATCTCGCTTTTATGAAGCAGCAGCTTGCGGTCGCGCATGGGATCCTTGTTAAAGATGTTCCCCTGCTCGTATGGGCTGATATGCATCCCGTTGAGCATAACCTCGCCGCCTTCGATCATGGCATAGCTGTCCTTCAGGTTTACCTTGCCCTGCCTGATCGATTTTACTTCCGTGCCTGACAGTACGATACCGGCTTCCAGCGTCTGCTCGATAAAATAATCGTGTCTGGCTTTTTTGTTTTGTGCGACTACCTTTATGCCCTCGTTATCCATTCTACAAGCCTTCCAGCAAAACTCCCGAACCGATAAAAATAACCCTTCGTGGAAAGGGCTTGTTTTGTGTGCCTTTATCAGTGCCGGTTCGAATATCATTATACTCAGAGATGGCGGCTATGTCAAGTCGGTCAGTTGGCCGGCCTGCTTGGCCGCCTGTCAATTGGCCGCTTTCCGGGACTGCTTCAGATCGGTCAGCACTTTATACGGAACCCGCAACGAGCCTTTTCCGGTGCCTATTTCAATATCCGGTTTAAAGCTGCCGTGGAAGTCGCTGCCGCCGGTAACAAGCAGCTTGTGCTTTAATGCAAGCTGCAGCAGCTCCGTAGTCTGCGCCACCGTATTTTCGGTATAATAAGCTTCAATTCCCTTCAGGCCGAAACCGGTCAATTCGCCAAGCAGATGATCCAACTGCCTGCCGTTCATGCCTATGAGAACCGGATGGGCCAGTACGGGGATGCCCCCGGCCTTGAGAATCTCGGCAATACCCCCGGCAGGGGTGAATTTATCCTTTTTGAAATACGCCGGCCGGCCGCTTGCGAGGTATTTGTCAAAAGCCTCGTTGATACTCGCCACATAGCCCTTATTCATTAAAGCTCTTGCAATATGGGGCCTGCCCGCATTGCCGCCCAGGGCCAGCCGTTTAACTTCGCTCAAAGTTATATCAAATCCAAGCTCGTTCAATTTCCGGATGATTTTGGGGTTCCGCTGCTCTCTTCTTTCCCTCAATTCATTCAGAACCGCCAGCATGGCACTGACCTTGCCGTCGGGGAAATAGGCAAGCAGATGCATCTCCGGCTCAAAATCCACACTGATTTCAACGCCCGGAAGCACTTCGATCCCCAGTCTCGCTCCTTCTTCTACCGCTTCCCGGATGCCGTTCACCGTATCGTGGTCCGTTAAGGCGACCGCAGCAAGTCCCCGGTTAAAAGCATGCCTGACCAGTTCGGCCGGCGTCATGCTGCCATCGGAAGCAGTCGAATGCGTGTGCAGATCAATATAGAATTTATTACTTTCCAATGCCAAGTAGGAGAATTCCTCCATGAAGGATCGCGAAATCGTCTCAATATTCATATTGGTTGCATTCCACCGGAGGAAAATTTCTGCTGTAGATCTGTTTCAGCAGACCGTCCAGTGTTCTTAAAGCCTTGCTTGTCTGTGCCGTTGTGATCAGCCCGGTTTCGACGGCTTCCGCCAGTTCATCGGCATCCAGCAGCCTGACTTCGCCGTCCGGCATGATTTTGATATCGACCAGAAGATCGTTTATAGTGTAAGTATCGGCGGCTTTATCATAATCCACCTCTATAATGTCGCAGTACCAATAAAGAAACTTGCCGTACCCGTCATAAAACCTGCCGATTTTATAACCCCTGTCCAGGAAGGTGAAAGATATGCCTCCGTGCAGATCGGGTCTCGGCTTTATAGCAGTCCATTTTGTGACCAGAAGGCTCTCGTTCCGGAACAGGAGCTCATCGTCCGAAATATCGACGATTTCGGCCGGGATATACCTTCTTCGGAGTACGACGGGCTTTTTCATATCAATAGTGTTCTCCTTGTGCCAAAGATTTATTATCCATAATTATACACGTGTTGCCGACATATTGAAATGCAAATTCTGGAAGCCTCCCGGGAACCTTATATTTCCCACATATTGGAATTTTATTGAACTATATGCTAGAATGTATTTATTGCAAAAAGCTCAGGTGAAGCAAGGGGCTCAGGTAAGGCAGGGGGGTCGGATGAAGCAGTCGAAATGCTGCGGCAATTGCGCCAGAGGAATCAAAATCAATATCAACAAAGACATCCTGTGTAAAATCCACGGGATCGTATCCCGGGACTTTATTTGCTCAAAGTACCGGTCGCTGGCCCGGACCGCCCTTGAAGAAAAGCCGAAATGCGTTGAATGCTTATTTTTCACCCTCGTGGAGGAGGAGACGGGAAAATGTCCAAACAATGGATTCTGCCAGCTTTTTACCGTCCGATGCTACGACGGTGATGCCAAAAGTGCATGCTCCAAATTTTGCGCTAAAGCGGAGCGGAATATTTCATGACCTCTGTTCCAATTTTTGACCCCTTAAGCGCTTGGCTCCTTTGGCCGATATATCCGGTGAAGGAGTTTTTTCTTGTTCAAATCGGGGTCCTTGTATGGTAAAATTATAGTATACCAGGGGACAAATAATAAGAATCAAGGTACAGGAACCCGGGATAGTACCTGCATTTGTGAGGTGAAGGCATGATACCGAACGTTTCCGATATTTTTCAACAGAAACTGGACGAGATCCAGAGCCGGCTTCCGGTGAAATTAAAGGGGTCTTCCGAAAGCATGTCTTTCGATCAATACCTGAATAATGCCTCCGCCGCGAATACAAGCACCGATGACGCTGCCAGCCTGACCTCTTTGTCCGGCGGTTCCGCCTTGACTTCCCTGCAGCGGGCCCAGTTGTCCCTCGCCTCAAACAGGCAGTCGAACGGCCTTGACAAGCTGAGAGCCAGTCAGGCCATCGAAACCGGCATCCAGGAGAGCTCCCAAAGATACCATGTTGATGCGGACCTGATCCGCGCCGTCATCAAGCAGGAATCCGATTACAATCCCTACGCCATATCAAGCGCGGGAGCCCAGGGCTTGATGCAGCTGATGCCCGGCACCGCCGACTCGCTTGGCGTCGAAAATCCCTGGGATATCAGTGAAAATATCGACGGCGGAACAAGGTATTTAAAGGACCAACTCGTCGCATTCGACGGCAATCTTGAACTGGCCCTCGCCGCATATAACGCCGGTCCCGGCGCTGTCGCGCAGTACGGCGGTATTCCGCCCTATTCGGAGACCCGGGGCTATGTCAAAAAAGTGCTTGAAAATTATGCGGATTATAAAAACAATAAGTAATTTTTTCGTTCTTTAATCCACACTATCCACATTCTTATCCACACAAGAAAATCCTACATTTTGCGTGCTTTCTGCCGTTTTTCCACAGAATTCACAGGTACGTCTTCAACAATTTTTTCAAAATTTAACCATCCCAAATCCTGGATGAGCCTCTTGTAATGCACTGTACCATGTACTTGTGGAAGTACATTCGCTATGGAAATTTTTTTATATGTAATCCGACATTTTTTGACACCTGTTTTAATTTCCCATTTTTTACTGTAAATATGGTTTCTTGCAAAATCCCCGTTGGATTGTGGAAAATAAAAAGTTATCCACAGTTTTTGTCTCCTAAAGGGACGACCCCAACTTGAGATTTGGAATGGCATTCAGATCCAGGCCGGAGACATGGCCTCTCATGAATTCGTAATAAGCCGCGGCGCCGATCATTGCCGCATTGTCCGTGCAAAGCACCGGCTTCGGATAGAACATTTCCATGCCGGCCTGCTCCACGGCCTTTTTCATGCCGGCTCTCAGCTTCGAATTCGCCGCCACACCGCCTGCCAGGGCAACACGCCTGACCTTTTTCAACCGCGCCGCCTGCAGGGTGTTGTTTACCAGAACCTCCACCACAGCCTGCTGAAAGCTGGCACAAACGTCCGGGGGTACTATTTCCAAGCCCTTCTGGGCCATTCCGTTCAGATAATTCAAAACGGCGGTTTTTAATCCGCTGAAGCTGAAATCCATACTTCCGTCATTAAAATAGACTTTTGGGAAATCTACCGCCCTGCTGTTTCCTTTTGCCGCCTCGGCATCGATCAGGGGTCCGCCGGGATATCCCAGCCCAAGGGCGCGGGCAATCTTGTCGAATGCCTCGCCGGCTGCGTCGTCGCGGGTTTGCCCCATAATTTCGAACCGGTGGTAGTCCGCCACATATACGATATGGCTGTGCCCGCCCGAAGCGACAAGGCAGACGAACGGCGGCTCCAGAGCTTCATTTTCCAGATAGTTTGCAGCTATGTGTCCCTCGATATGGTGTACCCCTACTAGAGGCTTGTTTGCGGCAAAAGCGAGTCCTTTGGCAGCCGAAAGCCCTACCAGCAGCGCTCCGACAAGTCCCGGACCGTAGGTGACGCCGATTGCGTCCACCTCTTCCAGCTTTACGGCCGCCTCCTCCAGAGCCTGGTTTATGACCGGCATGATAAGCTCGACATGCTTCCGCGACGCAATTTCCGGCACAACTCCTCCAAATTTCTTATGCAGATCGATTTGCGAGGAAATGATATTCGATAATACTTTTCTGCCGTTTACCACCACAGCGGCCGACGTTTCGTCACAACTGGATTCGATGGCCAGGATGACCGTTCTGTCCAAAAACAACACCTGCTCTTTCCTACACCGTAAATGGGCCGATTTTTCAGTCCATATAGTATGATAGACCAAAAACGGGGGTTTTACAAGGCTGTAGCCCCTGTGTAAAAAAAAACATGGAGTGGTGAGCTCCATGCCCCTAAATAATAGGAGAAACGCTAATGTTCCTTTTAATTATAACAAGATCAGGCAATAATTTACTATAGTCCCTTTGTACCTGTTCTGCGGTGCCATTAGTCCTACTCGTATAGGACCATAGACCCATAATCGTCCCGATTCCTCTCCGGCCAGCGCATTTATCGCTCGAATAGCAGCACATCTATTCTCGAATATCAGCGCATTTATCCCCCGAAATATCAGCACGCTCATTCTCGAAGGAGATCAGCTCTATTTATCCTCGAATCAGGGCAATAAGGATTACCGCCGCGCCCAATAGGAGCCTGTAAACGGCAAAGATGCCGAAGCCCTTTGTCTTCAGGTAATTCAGTATGAACTTGATGCTAAGCGCCCCGACAATCGCGGATACCACCACGGCAACAATGAACGGCAGCGTATCAATTGGTACGTTGATCAGGTCCTTTGCATTATAAACGCCGCTCAGGAAAATGAACGGAGTGGAAAGCAGAAACGTAAACCGTGCGGCATCTTCCCTGCTCAGCTTGAGGAGACGCCCTGTCGCCATGGTGATGCCCGACCGGGATACGCCGGGGAACATGGCGATAGCCTGGGAAACCCCTATCAGAAAGCTTCTTTTGAAGCCGATCTCCTTCAGGATGACTTCCGATTTTGAGACCTTATCCGCATAATAGAGGAAGAGTCCCATGACAATAAGCATGACACCGATCAGAAGCGGATTCCGGAACGTGGTCGCCACCTTGTCCTCAAAGAGCAGGCCGAAAACGCCTCCCGGGATGCAGGCCAGCATAATGAACCAGAAAAGCCTTCCGTCCTGGGATTTCACATCCGTCAGTCCGGCTTTGATCAATCGGATCCAATCCTTCCAGAAGAAAATCGCGACCGCCAGCAGGGTCCCCATGTGAAGGGCTATGTCGAAGGCAAGTCCGGGGTCCTCCCAGCCGAACAGCCAGGGCGCGAGGGTTATATGCGCCGTGCTGGAGATGGGAAGGAATTCCCCCAATCCCTGTATGATTCCATAAATAATCGCTTGTACCAGATCCATTGTCGTCCTCCAAAAAACATTTTGATCAATAATACCGTGGAACGTAGTACCCCTCATCCTTTTTGACAAAAGGTCTTTTACCGGGCGGAAGAGACCAAAGCCCCCGGTTTTCTCTTATCGCATTTTCCTGCAGGTTTTCAAAATAGTCCCTGTAGGCCGTATTCGGCTTCACCGCTTCGACCCTGGCAAAGCCCTGGTCCACCATATAGACGTTGATGCAGGTGCCATCCTTCAGAAATGCAAATGCCAGCAGCCGGCCGTAGTCATCCCGAAGGTCTTTCTCAAAAACGAGGGTCGCGGCCTTGCCGTCCAATAATTCCGCAAGCTCATCCGAAGCTTCTTTGCCGTACGGTTGGACTGCTACGCCTTCCTTTACCGTTTCGGGAGTATCTATGTACATCAGCCTTACCCTGTATATCTCGCCCTCATACTCCGCCTTGATCGTATCCCCGTCGGTCACTTTCGTTACTTTTACACGGATACAGCCTCCGGGTGCAATCCCTTCCAGTTCCGGGACCGCAACCGGACACTCCGCAGCTTGCGCGGCAACAGCCGCCCTATTGGTGTTACCGATAAAAACGGATTGCTCGCCCCGGTTTGACAGCCGGCAGAATGCGATTGCAAGCCCGGCAATCAATACGCCCGCCAGGGCGGGAACCTTTTTCCCCATAGCTCCCCCGCAATTGGAAAATGATTTCACACCAATAGATGATACCATATTATTTCATATGCGTACACTTGAAAGAACATGTTTCCGGAATATTTCCGGCGTCAGAACGCCTTGTCGATGGCCGGGGACGCCGCCAGAACGGGGACGGCCGGCAACTGTACCGGGATATCCTCCTGCCTTCCGGTTTTATTATTGAAGGTCAGCTCGATCACCTGACCGATATCGTCTACCGGGATGACCTCGATCCCCATGTCGCCGAACATTTCCTGCCAGTTTTCCCGGGGGATGAGGACCCTGTTGATCCCCGCCAGCTTGGCCGCTTCCACCTTTGCGGCCACGCCGCCCACCGGCTTGACCTTGCCCCGGATGGACAGCTCGCCGGTCATGGCGATATCGCCGCCCACCGGGATATTCATCAGGGCGGAATAGACCGCCGTCGCGATGGCAATGCCGGCCGAAGGCCCGTCGATCGGGATCCCGCCCGGGAAGTTCAGATGGATGTCATACTCCCGCGCGTCCAGGTTCAGGAACTTTTTCAGGACGGTGAGCACATTCTCCACCGACGCCTTGGCCGAGCTCGTCCTTCTGAGCTTCTGGCCCCTGCCGTCCATTTCCTCCTCTTCCACGATCCCGGTTACTTTGATGGTTCCTTTTCCTGCGGCTGCTCTTGCGGCGGAGACTTCAATATCGATCACCATCCCCATCGCATTGCCGAAGACAGCCAATCCGTTCATGCAGCCGACCTGCTTCTCGGCCGCGCAAACCTTTTTGTCGAGCCTCGGGCTGTAATGGCCGAATTCCACCACCCATTCAATGTCCTTGCGGGTAATGAGGGTCCTGCCCTCGACCTGCACCACGCCGCCAGCTATCTGGATGATATTGACCGCGTCCCTGCCGTTTTGGGCATACCGGGCGATCAGCTCCTCCGTTCCGTCCTCCACCCGGAATCCGCCCCGTACGGCGGCATTCCGCGCAATCACGGCGATTTCGTCCGCCGTCAGCGGCCTGAAATAAATTTCCACGCACCTGGACCGCAGTGCCGGCGGAAGATCCTCCGCCTGGCGGGTCGTCGCGCCCACAAGCCGGAAATCGGCGGGCAGCCCCTTCTGGAATATTTCATGGATATGGACCGGTATATTGGCATCCTCCGAGCTGTAGTAAGCGCTCTCCAGAAAGACCTTCCTGTCCTCGAGCACTTTCAGCAGCTTGTTCATCTGGATCGGATGCAGCTCGCCTATTTCATCCACAAACAGAATCCCCCCGTGGGCTTTGGTCACCGCGCCGGGCTTGGGCTGCGGAATGCCGGCGACGCCATACGCGCCCGCCCCCTGGTAGATCGGATCATGGACCGAGCCGATCAGCGGGTCCGCGATGCCTCGCTCATCAAAGCGGAGGATGGTGGCGTCCACTTCGACGAATTTCGCTTCCCTTTTGAAGGGAGAAATCGGAGCCTGTCTTGCTTCTTCGAGAATGACCCTGGCCGCGGCGGTCTTGCCGATCCCGGGAGGGCCGTATATGATGACATGCTGGGGATTGGGCCCGCACAAGGCCGCCCGGAGTGCTTTGATGCCCTGCTCCTGCCCGATGATGTCCTTCAGGGTGGCAGGTCTGGTTTTTTCGGATAAGGGTTCCGTAAGCTTGATTTCCTTGAGCCGTTTCAGCTTTTCAAGCTCTTTCCGCGACTCTTTTTCAATCGCGCTTTTATTCCCCTGCTGGGATTTCAGCAGGTTCAAAAAATACAATCCGATAATGACCGAAAAGAAAAACTGTATGATCAGAAAGGTGCTCGTAAGCATTCCGTATCCTCCTCACGCCTGCGCCGGCGTAAAAGTTGCTTTTATTCCGCGGCGCATCCTCTTGCACGCGCCCGTCTTGATATAGTATTAACCAACTGGATGAATTTATCCGGCGGAAGGCTGGAGATGCGGTAAAATCCCGGAACGCAAAAAGAGCACCCCCGCCGCGTGGTTCGCAATGCGGGAATGCTCCTGCTAATTTTTTCTGGTTTTTAGGACGCCGTTTCCTTCTTGACCCTGGATTTCTTGCTCGAGGTCTTTTTCAGCGGCTTCCGGTTTTCATTGATCACCATCTGAGGCACCGCGTGGGTTTCCACCGTTTCCTTTGTAACAATGCATTTTTCCACATTGTTGGAAGACGGTATGTCATACATGACCTCCAGCATGATCTCCTCGATAATGGCCCTCAAGCCCCTGGCTCCGGTGTTGCGGGCAAGCGCCTTGTCGGCGATGGCGTCCAGCGCCTCCGGCTCGAATTCCAGCAGCGCATCATCCATTTCGAACAGCTTCTGATACTGCTTGACCAGGGCATTCTTGGGCTCGGTAAGAATCTGGACCAGGGCCTGCCTGTCAAGGGAGCCCAGGGTCACAATGACCGGCAGTCTGCCGACAAATTCGGGAATCAGGCCAAATTTGAGCAAATCCTGCGGAAGGATGCGGGACAGGATCTCTCCGATGTCCTTTTCCTTCTTGCTCTCCACTTTGGCGCCAAACCCGATGGCCCGGGTGCCGACCCGGTTCTGGATGATCTTGTCGATCCCGTCAAATGCGCCTCCGCAGATGAACAGGATGTTGGTCGTATCGATCTGTATGAACTCCTGGTGGGGGTGCTTCCTTCCGCCCTGCGGGGGAACAGAAGCCGTCGTGCCCTCCAGAATTTTCAGCAGCGCCTGCTGTACGCCCTCGCCGCTTACATCTCTCGTAATGGACGGATTTTCCGACTTTCTTGCGATCTTGTCGATTTCATCGATATAGATGATGCCTTTTTCCGCTTTTTCGATGTCATAATCCGCCGCCTGGATCAGCTTCAGCAGGATGTTCTCCACATCCTCACCCACGTATCCGGCTTCTGTCAGGGAAGTTGCATCCGCGATGGCAAACGGCACGTTCAGTACTCTGGCAAGAGTCTGCGCAAGCAGCGTCTTTCCGGATCCGGTCGGTCCGAGCATGACGATATTGCTCTTCTGGATCTCGACGTCGCTTGTTTTGACGTCGGTATTGATCCTTTTATAATGGTTGTATACCGCTACGGAAAGGGACTTCTTGGCCGTTTCCTGCCCGATGACGTACTGGTCCAGGATCGCTTTGATATCCTTGGGCTTGGGTATGTCATTGAGCTCGGAGTCGGCTTTGGTCTCTTCGAACTCTTCCTCGATAATCTCGGCGCATAGCTCGATACACTCATCGCAAATATAAACGCCCGGGCCTGCTACCAGCCTCTTAACCTGTTCCTGTGTCTTGCCGCAGAAGGAGCATTTCAACTGCTTCTTCTCATCATATCTCGACATCGTTCCACCCCATCTATTTCTTTCTGGTCATGACTTCATCCACAAGGCCGTATGCTTTCGCTTCATCGGCCGACATGAAGAAATCTCTTTCCGTGTCCCTTTCAATTCGGTCAAGGGGTTGGCCGGTTCTCTCGCTCAATATGGTATTCAAACGGTTCTTGATTTTCAACAGCCATTCCGTGCGGATCTTGATATCCGTCGCCTGACCCTGCGCACCGCCGAGGGGCTGATGGATCATGATCTCGCTGTTTGGCAGCGCAAAACGCTTTCCCTTCGTTCCCGCGGCAAGTAAAAATGCCCCCATGCTCGCCGCCATACCCACACAAATTGTCTGCACATCCGCTTTTACATGCTGCATGGTGTCATAAATGGCAAATCCCGCAGTAACGGACCCCCCTGGGCTGTTAATGTACAACTGGATATCCTTGTCCGGGTCGACTGAATCAAGGTAAAGCATCTGGGCAACTACAAGGCTCGCGGTTACATCGTTGACCTCGTCGCTGAGCATGATGATTCTTTCCTTGAGCAGCATGGAGAAAATATCATAAGAACGTTCTCCTCTGTTGGACTGTTCCACTACTATCGGTACCAGACTCATAATATTCCTCCCAATTCTTTTATATATAATATTACGGCATAAATTTTCATTTGTTTAGGCTTCTTTATCTTTTCCCATATAAACTGCAAAATAAACCGTCAGGATTGTACTAAAAATGGAATTCAGGACAGTTTTGCGTTTTCTACCAGGAAATCGACGGTCTTTCTGGCAACGAGATTGTTTCTGATATATTCTATATCGTCGGGTCTCAAATGTTGCTTGAAATCTTCCTCGCTCTGCTTGTATGTTTCAGCAAGCTTCCGGATTTCCGCTTCGGTGTCCTCCTCCGAGGGGACGATCCCTTCCACGGCGCCGATCTTCTCGATTACGAGCTGTGTCTTCACTTCCTGCTCGGCGCGCTTTGCAAACTGCTCCCGGAAGATTTTCATATCCATGCCCATCATTTCGATGTATTGGTTCAATTCCATGCCCTGGTAGCGCAGCCTCATCTCGAAATCATGCACCAGATCGTCAACGCGCTTTTCCACCATGACGGCCGGAAGATCGATGGCCGCATTTTCAACCACCTTTTCGACAACATTGTCCTCATTTTCATGATAGGCCTTGTGTTCGGCCTTTTCAACCAGTTTTTTCCTCAGGTCGGCCTTGTATTCCTCCAGCGTATCGAATTCGCTGACATCCTTTGCAAATTCGTCGTCCAGCGCGGGCAGCTCCTTGAGCTTGATTTCCTTTACCGTGACCTTGAAAAGCGCCGGCTTTCCGGCCAGCTCCTTGCTGCCGTATTCTTCGGGGAAGGTGACGTTTACGTCCTTCTCTTCGCCCGCAGCCACGCCGATAAGCTGATCCTCGAATCCGGGAATGAACGTGCCGGAACCGATCACCAGGTTGTAGCCCTCGCCCTTGCCGCCTTCAAACGGAACTCCGTCCACGAAGCCTTCGAAATCGATAATCGCCGTGTCGCCGGAGGCAACAGGCCTGTCTTCCACGGTGACCAGCCTGGAGTTTTTATCCAGGACCTTTTCGATTTCCTTGTCCACGTCCTCATCGGTTACCAGCGCGTTTGCCTTCGCCACTTCGACGCCCTTGTACTCTCCCAGTTCCACCTCGGGCTTCACCGTTACTTTCGCGGTAAAGATAAAGGTCTGTCCCTTGCCGATTTGCTTTATATCAATTTCAGGCCGGTCCACCGGATGCAGGTCGTTTTCCTCCACCGCCTGGTCATAGGCATCGGGGCATACGGCATTGATGGCATCCTCGTAAAGAACCTGCTCGCCGTAAAATTTTTCCACCATGGTCCTGGGCGCTTTCCCTCTCCGGAAGCCGGGAATATTGAACCTGCCTGCATTCTTTTTAAACGATTTCTGAAGGCCTTCTTCAAACTTTTCCGCATCAACTTCTATTTCAAGTTGAACTACATTTTTTTCTACATTTTCTACTTTTACCTGCATTGATTTCAAATCCTCCTATACTCTTTCCGGGCTATTCCCCCGGCTCTTGCCTTTATAACTCGTTTATTATAACAAATTATTATTGTAAAGCCAATACAAATGCCCATTTTACACTAAATATTGCCTGTGCGCAATACCCTTGCAATCCCTTTTGCGCCTACAGGATCCGAAGCGGTTTGAAAGCAAGCCGGTCCGCCGACACGAGCCGGAATTCAATGCCGTTTACAAGCCCTTCCACCGCGTTCCTGTGCCCTTCCGCGTGAAGATGCCCGTAAATGCAGAGCTTCACATTATATTTTTGCATTATATCCAAAAAGCCTGAAAAAACACCTTTTGAGTTGAAAACCGGGAAATGCATGGCGGCAATGAGCATGCCGCCTTCGGGGAGCACCGCGTTCTTCAGCGAAAGCTCCAGCCGCTGAAGCTCTCTTTGATAGATTTTGGCGTCCTCCGCGCCGAAGCCCTCCTCGCCGGGCATGGTCCAGCCCCTGGAGCCGCAGACGGCGGCGTTTTCAATCACATAGCTGTTGTTGTGCATGAACCGGATCGAAGAAAACCGGTTTTCCGCGAGGAATTTGTCCAGCTTGCTCTTGGTCGTCCACCAGTAATCATGGTTCCCTTTGGAAATAATTTTCCTGCCGGGCAGGCTGTCGATGAACCGGAAGTCCTCATAGGCCTGATCCAGGTATGTGGCCCAGGAGATGTCTCCGGGCACCAGGACATGGTCATTTTCGCCGACGGTGGCTCTCCAGTTGGCTTCCAGCCTTTCCATGTAATTGGACCAGCGGGGGCCGAATACATCCATCGGCTTGTCCACGCTGAGGGCCAGATGCAGGTCCGCTATCGCAAATATCGCCATCCTGTGCTATTTCCTTTCTTCCCGCAGGACAAAAGACCTGTCCCGCTTCCTTAATGGTCCCTTAAAAATTCAAACAGCTTTTCGGCCATGGCTCTGCTGATTCCATCGACAGCCTGCAGGTCGTCGATGCCGGCCTGCTTCATCCTGCTCACCGAGCCGAAATGCTTGAGCAGCGCTTTTTTACGCTTGGGACCGATGCCCTCTGCTTCATCCAGTATGGAGCCGGAGTAGCGCTTGGTCCTCAGCTTTTTGTTGTAATCCAGTGCAAATCGGTGAGCCTCGTCCTGGATCGCCGTCACAAATCTCAAAACGGTAAGATTTTTGGACAAATCCACTTCCCTGCCCTTGAAAACAAGGCCCCTGGTGCGGTGCTTGTCGTCTTTCACCATTCCGCAGAGGGGAATGGTCACGCCCAGTTCTTCAAATACCTGCCCAACGGCATTGACATGCCCGATGCCGCCATCCAGCATGATCAGGTCGGGCAGCTTCGCAAAGCCCGACTTTGCCGCAGGATCGGGGGCGTCTGCCGTGTCTGCGTCCGGTTGGGTAACGGAACTGGTCTCTTGTCCCATTTCCGTTTCCGACTGAGACAAAGGAACCGTCCCCATGGTTGTGTTCAAAAGAACCGTCCCCATGATTACCCCGCCGGGCTCCCAGGCTTCCGCGCGGCGGATCCGCCGGAACAGGGTTTCCTGCATGCTGGCGTAGTCGTTCTGGGTATCTGTGGAGCGTATTTTAAAACGCCGGTATTCCTTTTTGGCCGGCATGCCCTGCTCGAACACCACCATGGAGGCCACGATTTCGGAGGACCCGGTATTGGAAATGTCGTATGCCTCGATTCGCTGTGGCGTTGCGTCCAGGCCAAGCACCTCGGTCATTCCTTGCAGTCCTTCCTGCACGGGTCCCCTGCCGGCCAGCCTCTCGTTGAAACGGGTCAGTTCCAGCTTCGCGTTCTGCGAAACCATCTCCACCATATGGAGCTTTTCCCCGCGCTTGGGGACCTTTAAATGAACCCTGCCGCCCCTTTTGGAGCCGAGCCAGTCCTCTACAACGCCGATGTCCTCGAATTCCGCCGCAACGACGACTTCCGGCGGGATCATCGCCGCCGTGCTGTAAAACTGCTTGAGAAAAGAGGATGCGAGTTCGGACAATTCGCCTTCTCCGGCCCCCTCCAGTATAAAGTGCTCCCTGCCCAGGAGCTTTCCGCCCCTTACGAAAAACACCTGCACACAGGTGTCCGTCTTGCTCGCCGCGAAGCCAACGATATCCTGGTCCGCAGCCGCAACCGAGAGCACCTTCTGCTCCTCGGTGATGTGCCGCAGGCTCGAAAGCTTGTCCCGTATGGCAGCCGCCTTTTCAAAGTCCAGATTTTCCGCCGCTTCCGCCATATTTTTCTCCAGCTTCTGGATGATCGCGTCCTGCCGCCCATCCAAAAAAGAGCAAATATCCCGCATCAGGCCCCGGTATTCCTCCCGGTCCACGCTGCCCGTGCAGGGGCCGAGACACTGGTTTATGTGGAAATTGAGGCACGGCCTGCCCTTCCCGATGTCCCTGGGCAGCTCCCGCTTGCAGGATTTGATGGGAAATACCCTTTTGATCAGGTTCATGGTCTCCCGCACGGAAAACACGTTGGAATAAGGCCCGAAATACTTTGCGCCGTCCCGGTCCACCCGCCTGGTCATGAACATGCGGGGGTAATCCTCATTCATGGTTATTTTGATGTACGGGTAGTTTTTATCATCCTTGAGCAGGATATTGAAACGGGGTTTGTGCTGTTTTATAAGATTGCACTCCAGGATAAGTGCTTCAAGCTCCGTATCGGTGACAATATACTCAAACTCGCTGATCTTTGCCACCATGGCGGCCACCTTCGGAGGGTGCGCCGCGGAGGACTGGAAATATTGCCTGACCCTGTTCTTCAGGACGACAGCCTTTCCAACGTAGATGATGCCGCCCTTTTCGTCCTTCATAATATAAACGCCCGGTTTATCGGGCAGTTTTTTCAGCTCTTCCTGTATGTCGAACATGCTCTAAACCAGTTCACCTGTATCCGAAAGCAAATATTTCTCCAGGTCCGCCGCCGCTTCCGCTTCATCCTCGCCTTCCACCGTGACGGCCAGCTTCGCGCCCTGCCCGATGCCGAGGGACAATACGCCCAGCAGGCTTTTGGCATTGGCCTTTCGCTCATCCTTTACAATCCATATGCTGGATTTGTAATTGGAAGCCTTCTGGATGAATACGGCGGCCGATTTGGACTGAAGTCCCGACGGGTTCTTTATGACAATTTCCTTTACTATCATTTCCAACCTCCATGCAAATTGTTGCTCCACATACTCCACACACACACTTAGTTGTATTATAACAGATATATGCAACGAAAAAAAGGTTCGGGTTTACCAAAATTTTTACCCGATGGCGGCGTTTTCGTAGATCTGGACAGTAAGGGCTTTCCGTCCGACGGAAACCCGGATCATGACCGGGGATCGGCGGGTATTCACAAATTTGAAATCGGCGCCCCCATAGGTCACTGTCGCGTCCTTCCCGTCCGGTACGTAATAGACGTCATCGGAATGCTCATGCCGCTCGGTCACTTTGAGCCCGCACTGGAGCACGGCATTGTACAGGGTGGTTGAAACCTGGCACACTCCGCCCCCCGGCGCCTTTTTGTGCACAGGCCCCTTCGGCGTCCTTACGATGACGGTGGCTTTTTTGTAGCCGTTCCGGAGGGACTTGCTCCCGGTCGTATTATTGAAAGAAAACTCCCGTCCCGGGGGGACGATGGTTTTGTCGAGCTTCAGGGATGTCCTGCGGATATTGTGTATCCTGGACCGGCTTCTGTCCAGGAACGGCGTAGTATATTCCGCAATGGGCCGGATCTGCTTTTTGAGCTGTTCGGCCGTGACCTCCGGCGGAACGGGAAGATAGGACCGGGAAATTCTTGTACCCGGTCCGGCAGTCAATGCCGTGCGGAGCATTTTCTCCACGTCCAGCCTTTTTCCGGCTTTTTCCTTCTTCACGGCCCAGGTCTTTGTATTATAAGCGGCATTTACCGCAGCCTTGTCGGTTTTCGCAGCGATTGCGGACAGCTTTTCCGCCAGCTCCCGTTCGCTCAGTCCACCAATATTTTCCCAGCCGAGCCAGACATTTTTCGCCGTCTTTTTTCCCGGGGCGATCCCCACGGAATCGCCTGCTGCTCCTTGCTGCCTGGCCTGATCCAGGGCATAGGAGATTTCCGCGCCGGACGCGCCCGGCGTCTGTACGGAATAGTCCTGCCCGCCGTTCTGAACGGATGTCCCGCAGCCCGACAACAGAATAACGGATAAAAGCGGTACCTGCACATAAAAAAATAGCTTCACACAACCACCCTTTCCTTCTTTTTTATTATGGGTGAAAGTTGATCCGCTATTCGTTGTTAAATTTTCATTTCTGCTTATTTATTTACTTTTTCAAGTACCGTTCTTCCATATGAATGCCAAGGCCCAGGCAGTAAATAAAAATATCCACGACGCCCAGAAGGCCGAATCCCAGTATCAGTTCCTCCTGTGGAACCAGGAAAAGCAGCAGAAGCTTTACCAGGGTGATTGTCGCCAATCCGGTGATGAACTCCGTATAAATGCTGTTTTTCTGGCTGAACGTCTTCAGGATGATCCTGCCGAAGTACATGCTGGCCGTTATGGCAGACAACACCAGGACTACGATGTACAGCAGCGGAGCGATCAATGTCACCAGCAGCAGGAGAAGAAGTATGCTCGCCCCCAGGAAGGTCAGCACGCCCAAAAGGAGCTTTCTGCCGAAATCCTTCTCGATTTTCTCCGAAATTTTCCGGTATTGCTCTTTGGAAAGCGCCAGGATCAACAGCCCGACGACCAGCACCGCCAGGGTGAAGAGGATCAGGATGGCCAGCCGCAGATAGAGGAGGGCGCTGATATCCAGGTTCATCGACTCGCCCAGTATGCGGACCTCCTGTCCGTGCACCGCAGCGCCGTCTTCCTTGTTAAGCGAACCGACCGTGATGACGTTGCCGCTCACAGTGGAACCTTTTTCCAGGGTCGTATTGCCGAACAGGGTAACGACCTGGCCGGACACATCCCCATGGACCTCAATGTCGCCGAAAACAGCTACGACCTGCCCTCCTACGTGGGCATCCACCGAAACATTGCCAAGAACTGAGATCACGTTCCCATTGACAGGCTCCGTGACCTCAACATTTTCAAAAAGGGTTACGTTGTCGCCATTTTCCGAGGCAATGGCCACGCCCTGCGCCGACACCGGCAGCGGACACAGCAGGAATACGGCAAGGAGGACCGGCAGGAGCAAAGCTTTCCTCATCTTGTTTCCCTCCCGCCCTGTTCGCCGACGTAGTTAAGCAGCCTCTGGATGGCAAACAGCATGACCACCAGGGCAAGGAATATATAGTAGTAGGACTTGAATACGGAAAACGCCACGTCGATCACCACATAGATCGCCTGCCCCAGCAGCCGGAAAATATCGCTTACCACGCCGAGCACGGCGGATGTCGCGCTGGAGAAGGAGCCAAAGTATTCCGCAATCTTTTCAAATGCGCTGAACACACTGACCTGCTTCAAATCTGCTACAAAGACAAGCAATAAAACGATTGAAACAACAGTGGCCAGGTTGTAGAGGAGAACGATGCGCTTCGAATAATTTTCGCTGCGCTTTTTCTCGATCCCTTCGACCTTCTCCATCACCATTGCTTCGAAATTGGCCGGAGGTTCTATTTCCGTCTGTGTTTCCAACGCCTTGAAGATTTCTTCCATGCTGCTGAATTCTTCCATGCAGCTGCCGCAACACTTCAAATGCTGTCGGAACTGTACTTCTTCGATTTCATTCTTGTCCCCGTCGAAATAGCTCATCATGTACTTTTTTGACGTTTCACAGTTCATAATACCTCCTCCTTCCTATCCTGCATCAACGCTTCCCGGAGCATCAGCCTCGCCCGGTAAAGCCGGTTTTTTATGATCGTCATCGGTTCTCCCAGTACTTTTGTCATCTCTTCATAGGACAATCCGTTCTGATGGAAGAGGATGACCGGCGTCCGGTACTTCTCCGGCAGGGACTCTATCGCCTTTCGGATCCGAACGGTGCGCTCCTTCTGGAGGTAGCTTGCCTCCGGTGTATCGACGCCGTTGGAGAAATCTTCGATTTCTTCGATGGGCGTGGAATCCACCTTTTTCTTACGATGTATATCCAGACACAGGTTTGTGGCAATCCGGACCGCCCAGGTGGAAAACTTGTACTCGGGATTGTAACGGTCCAGAGCTTTGTAAATCCGGATGAAAACTTCCTGGGAGATGTCGCTGACCTCTTCCTTGTCGCTTATCATATTATATACAACGCTGAATATCAACTTTTTGTAACGTGTCACTAGCCCTTCAAAATACTCATGCTGTCCTGCCAGACACTTTTGTATCAGTTCATAGTCGGTCAGCTCCAAACGGCTCTCACCACCTTGCCTATATTGATTATACGTCAAAGTTGCCTTCATGTCTCAAAAAATATACGAAATTTTCAAACTTTTATACTGAAAAGACGTATGTAAAAATGAATTCGTTCGGACTCTATCTGTGGAAAAGGAGCGTAGATTAAATTGAAAAACATACTGAAAATAGCAATATTGATGCTGCTGATAGTAGGTATCGCTTATGCCCTGGCAGCGGCTTTAAAAGCCTTCGGAATAGAGGAAGGCTGGCCTACGAGAATCGTGCCGTTTATAACCATGATCGCAATTACTTTAATTTTTACAAGGATCGACAAAGCAGCCTTTGTCGAACTGGGGTTGGGCTTTAGCCGCGAAAGCATGCCGGTGATCCTTGTGCTGCTCTGTTCTTCGGGCATACCACTGTTTGCCGGTTTATTGCTTGATGGAAGCATCGCGTTCAAGAAGCCATTTGACATAAGTCTTTTTGGGTTTATTCCCTTCTATGTTCTCGTAGCTTTCTCCGAAGAATTCTTATATCGAGGATATATGGGAAGGGTTTTAGAAAAAAATTCGAATATCGTAAAGGCGTCGGTCTCCGCTCTGGCCTTTTCAGGCTTTCATTTCATAAGTCCGGAGTTCAATGTAATCAACTTTATTTTACTATTTATTTTTGGCATAATATTTATGTACATGTATATCCTGGCCGGAAATTTGTGGCCCCTGATTGTCTTCCACTTCAGTTGGGATGTATTAAGCGAATATATTGCTTCCTACCAGAACGTACTATTGTGTTTAGCAGGACTATTGATTACCCTGGTTGTATTATGGATAGTCCGCAAACGGCGCTTCAGGGCAGTCTGATATAATGATATAATTAGGAACGGAGGTGTTTTCATGCGAGTCCGGAATGCTGTTCGCAATACGATGCTTGCCGAAAACTGCGAGGCGGCGCGCACCTTTGTTGCAAGGTTCAAGGGGCTTCAGCTGAGGAAAGGCCTGCCGGCCGGCAGCGGATTGCTGATTATCCCCTGCAATTCCATTCATATGTTTTTTATGCGCTTTCCCATCGACGCGGTGTTTATCGACGCGGAGCAAACCGTTCTACACATTGAAGAGGGCATCCGGCCCTGGCGGATTTCCAGGGTGGTGCGGAAAGCCCGCAGCGTGCTGGAGCTGCCCGCAGGCACCGCCTCCGCCACCGGCACAAGGCCGGGCGACAGGCTGGAGCTCGAATAGGGGGCCGGAATTTATTCCGTGTCGAGCCGCTTCCACATGATCAGCGCGTCTTCGCGGTTATCGGCGTAGTACGCCTTGCGCATTCCGCCTTCTGCGAAGCCGTATTTTCGGTAGAGCGCCTGTGCGGCGAAATTGCTTCGCCGGACCTCCAGCGTCAGCGCGACGATTCCGCGGCTCCTTGCCGTGGCCAGCAGCGCCTCCATTAAGGCGCTTCCAACCCCGTAATTCCGGAATTCCGGGTGCACGGCGATATTCGTAATGTGTCCTTCGTCCATGACCTGCCACATACCCGCGTAGCCGACCGCCTTGCCGCGGATGTTGCCGCCATCGCTGCCGGCGCCGGTTCCATCGTCAGGGCCGGCGGCATAAGTGCCCTCCGCGCTGCATTCAGCAACACGGGCGGCGCCATAGTCCGCCGTATAGCCTGCATCGCGGCCTTCGCCGGCTTTCTCGCCTTCATCGGCTTCCCGGCCGACAAGGGCGCAGAAGTAGATGGCCATTTTATTTTCAAGGAGTTCTTCCATAATAGACTGCCGGGACCACGGGATCTTGAAGCTGAGGTTTTCGACCACAACGATGTCATCGATATGCTCCCGGTTAGCAGTGACAATTTCTATCCCTTTCATGTCGTCTCCGCCCCTGTCCCCGTGCAGGCCGGATCACAGGCCGTTCCATGCCCGGCTGTCCCCTGCGGCTGTCCTCCCATCCGGTCTTCCCCTATCTCTTCCGCCTGCTTTTTCCCGTATTCCCGCTCGGCCTGGGATTGCCGGAGGTAGAAGGGTTTGAGATCGAAGCACCCGACGGTTTCTCCCCTCTGCAGTTGAAGCAAGGCGAGATACGCGGCCGACGCGGCCATATGCTGGGTCAGGAAGTCCGGCGCGAAGCTGCAGCGGTCCCCCAACTGGACTTTGAGAAAATCCCTGTGAAGGGAAACGGCATCGCCGGTGAAGAGGATATGGGCATCCCGGTCTTCGATCCGGCTTACCAGTTCGTTTATGTGCAGGCCCATGTAGCCCGAAGTGTTTTCCATCCGTCCTGAGCGGAACCGGTACAAGGCCGTATAAACCTGATTGTTCCTGGCATCCAGCATCGGACACACTATCATTCCCTCCGGTGCCGCCACCGCCGATGCAAGCGCATCCAGGGAAGGAATCCCCGCCGTAGGCTTTTGTGCGGCGTAGGCCATGGACTTTATAGTCGTAACCCCTATCCGCAGTCCTGTAAAGGAACCCGGTCCGGTCACGGCCGCCAGGATATCCATATCGGAAATGCTCATTTTGAGGCTGTCCAGAACCTCTTTCAGCATCGGGACCAGCTTCTGGGAATGAGTCTTTTTGTCGTTGAGCATGTATTCGGCCAGAAGGCCTTGTTCGTCCACCACCGCGATTCCGGCCATGGACGTCGATGTATCGACCGCCAGCGCTCTCATCCGGCAAGCCTCCCTTCATATCCGGCAGCCCTGCTTCCGTGGAACTGCATTGTAATCAGCCTGCTGTCGGGCCTGTCCCCATCGTCCTTTTCAATGAAAACCTCGACGCGGTCGGGCGGCAGGAGCTCCCCGATCAATTCCGCCCACTCTATTACCGTTACGCCCTCGCCGGAGATATAATCGTCAAATCCCGTTTCAAACATCTCCCCCGGGTCCCCGATCCGGTACACGTCAAAATGATACAGCGGCAGGTCGCCTTCATATTCATTCACAATGGTAAAGGTCGGACTGGTAATGTACCCGCTTATTCCGAGCGCCCTGGCAATTCCCCCGGTAAAGGCAGTCTTACCCGTACCGAGATCACCTGTAAGACAAACCGTGTCGCCTTTTTGCAGAATTTCGCCAAGCCGGCGTCCAAGCTCCGCCGTTTCCTCCACGGAGCCCGCCTTGAACCGTATCATATGCGTTTGACCACCTGACCGTTGATTATCGTATACAACACCCTTGATTTCAAATCCAGCGGAAAGCCGTCCATTATGACGATATCCGCATCCTTGCCCACCTCAAGGCTTCCGACCCGGTCGGCTATGCCGGTGATTTCGGCCGCATTGATCGTGATCGCCTTCAGCGCTTCGTATTCGTCCATGCCCTCTTTTACGGCGATTGCCGCGCAGAGCGTAAGGTACTGGATCGGCGTGCACGGGTGGTCGGTCATGATGGCCGTCTTGATCCCGGCCTTCGACAAAATACCCGGCGTTTTCGTGCTCTGGTTCTTCAGCTCGATTTTCGCCCGGTCCGTCAATATCGGCCCGGTTATGGCCTGTACCTTTTCCTTCAGCAGGATGTCCGTTATCAGATGCCCCTCCGTGCAGTGCTCTATGGTGATTTTCACACTAAATTCCTTTGCGATCCGCAGCGCGGTCAAAATGTCATCCGCCCTGTGGGCATGGGCTTTCAGCGGTATTTCCCCTTTGAGCACCTTCAGCAGCGCTTCCAGCTTCATATCGTAATCGGGCTTGTCGAAATTCTCGCTGTCCCGTTCGTAATCGTCCAGCATCTGCTTGTACTCCCTGGCTTTCATCAGGCTCTCACGCAGGATCGCCGCCGTTGCCATTCTCGTCATGGGAGACTGTCTTTTCTCATGGTAGACGGTCTTGGGGTTTTCCCCGAACGCCACCTTCATGGCCACCGGCTCCCGCAGGATCATTTCCTCGACGCTGCGGCCATAGGTCTTCAGCGCCGCGAACTGCCCGCCGATGACATTGGCGCTCCCCGGTCCGGTCACGGCGGTGGTGATTCCCGCCTCCAGCGCTTCCGTAAAAGCCCTGTCCGCATGGTAGACCGCGTCGATGGCCCGGAGCTGCGGCGTCACGGGATCGGTCATTTCATTTCCGTCGTCCCCCTCAAAGCCAACGCCGTCCTCCCACATGCCGACATGGCAGTGGGCGTCGATAAAGCCCGGCAGCACGCAGCAGCCTTTCGCGTCGATGACCTCGTCGCAGCCTGCCGCCTCAAGCCTGCCTGCCTCCGCCGCATTGCCGCCCAACGCGGTTATTTTTCCCTCTTGCGCCGCGATGTATCCGTTTTCATATTCGTTTCCGGCCATGGTCAAAAGCCTGGCATTTTTAATTAATAACATTTGACCCTCCAAAATAAAGAGAATAAATACAGAGGGAACGGTGATGTACCGTTCCCTGTAGTTGCATTTGTATTGTTTGTGATTACCTCTTGCTGAACTGGGGCGCCCTTCTTGCCTTCTTGAGACCGTATTTCTTTCTTTCCTTCATTCTCGGGTCTCTGGTCAGGAAACCGGCCTTCTTCAGAACGCTCCTGAATTCTTCGTCCGCCTTGATCAAGGCCCTGGAAATACCGTGCCGGATCGCTCCGGCCTGGCCGGTGAAACCGCCGCCGGTGACCTTGCACAGCACGTCAAACTTGGATGCGGTGTCTGTCAGCACCAAAGGCTGCTTTACGATAACCTTCAGGGTTGCAAGTCCGAAATAGTCATCCAGCGTTCTATCGTTAATCAATACCTTTCCTTCTCCGGGAACAAGCCTGACTCTAGCAATTGACTTCTTCCTTCTACCTGTTCCGTAATACTGAATTTTCGTAGCCATTTATTTGCTCCTCCCTCCGCTTAAACATTAATTTCCAGAATTTCGGGTTTCTGTGCCTGATGCTCGTGCTCGGTGCCCTTGTATACCTTGAGCTTCCTGAACATTTGACGGCCCAGGCTGTTGTGGGGGAGCATGCCCTTTATCGCAAGTTCGACGACCTTCTCGGGTGCCTTGGCCATGTACGTCCTTGCAACGGTTTCCTTCATTCCTCCCGGCCAACCTGAATGATGCCTGTAAATCTTCTGATCCATCTTATTGCCGGTCAGAACCACTTTTTCCGCATTAATGACGATAACATGGTCACCTGTATCTACATGAGGCGTAAACGTGGGTTTGTTCTTGCCCCTCAATACACTTGCCACCTCGCTCGCAAGCCTTCCCAGCGGCTTGCCGTCGGCGTCCACTACGTACCATTTCCTATTGACTTCTTCGGCTTTTGCCATGAAAGTTTTCATTTCGTTCCCTTTCCTCCTCAAAAACTGAGTCCCTATATGCTTATCACGCCGGCCTGAAGCACAGCATGAATTTTGCCGCTCTTTTTGGCACTTTATTATAATAATACAGGTTCCCGGGCCGTGTCAAGTGTAAAATGCGATAATTTTAATTTATCTCTCATTATCTCTCAGTTATTGCTTTAATATACCTCTATCTCTCTGTTAATCGTTCGTCATCTCACTTTTTTTGCATTATACCGGAATAAATCACCAATATCCTGTAGGTCCCCGCTATTCATCATCAATATCCTGTGGAGTCCTTCCCGGGGAGTCGGATCCGCCTTCCCCATAATAGACCTCCACAAGATAAAGGCCGTGCGCCGGCGCCGTCCTGCCGGCCTGCTTCCTGTCCAGCTTTTCGATTATACCCGGCACCGCGTCCGGGTGCAGCTTGCCGAAGCCGACCTCTGCCAGGGTCCCGGCCATAATCCGTACCATATTATAAAGGAAGCCGTTGCCGGTAACGTGGAATTCGATCAACTCGCCCTCCCGCCGGACCTCCGCCTGCGTGATCGTCCGGACGGTGGTCTTTGCGCTTCCGCCCGTGGCGCTGAACGCGGTAAAGTCATGGGTCCCGGTAAAGCGGGCGGCGGCGCGGTTCATCGCCCCGGCATCCAGCGGGTAGAACACATGATAGGCCCTATGCCTCATAAGGGCGGACGGAAAGGTGGAATTGAAAAACAGGTAGCGGTACGTCTTGCCCTTCGCATCAAAACGGGAATGAAATTCGGGAGGCGCCTCCTCCGACTTGCGTATGACAACATCTTCGGGCAGCAGGGTATTGAGCGCAAAGGCGAATTTATCGGCGGGAATGGCCGACTCCGTCCTGAAATTGCATACGAAACCAAGGGCATGAACCCCGGTATCCGTCCTGCTGGACCCGGTAAGGCTGCAAGCTTCGCCGGTCAGGCGGTTAACCGCTCCGGTGACTACATCCTGGACGGTGACGGCGTTGATCTGACTCTGCCAGCCATGGTAGCCGGTACCGTCATATTCGATTGTCAGCTTGATATTTCTCATAAGCCTATTTTAGCCAACCCTTAGTTCAGCAATCCTGCAATAGCCGTTCCGATCAGGGTTCCGTTATCCACCTTGGCGAATTCGCAGTAAATGCCTTTTATTTCGTTCGTATAACTCTTTATGTAATAATCCAGCTTGGTCCGGAAAAGCTTCGACTTGTAGAAGGTGGAGCCGTCGGCCGTGATGCAGGCGGGGGCGCAGGGGTTGGTTCCCGCTCCCGTCTTTTCCAGCACGGCGGTCAGGCTGAAGGCCACAAATTTCGCCGCCCTTTCCAATACGCCGTCGATCAGGTGATACAGCACCACCCGGTCCTCTTCGCTGCCTGAACCGGCGCAGCACTGCGCAAGGATGTTTTCTCCGTACGGATAGAACAGGAAATCGTCGATCTCTTTGGACGCCAGGCTTTCAACCTTCTCCAGTGCAGATGCGAAAGCAGCGGAGAACAGCCCGTCCGCTGCGGCCTTCCTCAGCACGGTCAGGATCAATGCCCCCTGATACGCGCCCGATATGGTCTTTTCAAAGGCGAAATCCCCCGGATTCACCGTCCTGCTGTCCATTTCCAGGTCCATGGCGCCCCTGGGCGCTTTGCCGTACGCACCCGATTCGATATTGATCAGCATTGTGCCAACCTTTTCCTTGAATCCGCTCACTTTGCCGATATTGGAGCATTTCTCTGCGTAGCAGATGTTTGTCCCGGTCCCAAGGATAAAGCCGATGTAGCTGTCGAAAGTCCTTCCGGGGGCGGAGGCTTTCCCGGCCAGAAGCGTTGCAACGGTGTCGTTGAGGATAATTATACTCTTTTCCTCCGTGCAGCCGCGCTTCCGGAAGGCTTCCAGGAGATTTTTCCCTATGATTTCACCTTCCACGTTTCTTACCTTGACTTCCTTGCTGAATTTGATCAGCCTGCCGTCGCGGTTCGGCAGGATTTCCGTCGGGTAAGAGAAGCAGAAGCTGATTTTGCTGCTTCTGTCAAGCACAGGCAGGATATAGTCCGCCATGGTGTCGAAAAACTCTTCCTTTGAAATCTCGCCCTTGGTGCCCGGCATGGAGTAATTCCGGAAGTCTTCCACCACCGGCTTGCCGTCTCCGTCAAAGTGGATCACGGCAACCCTGAAGTTCGTGCCGCCCGCATCGATGGCGATGACGGATTCCCCCAGGGGAAGCTCCTTCTCCATGGTGATGTAGGTCGGGATCATCAGGAGCGACGATGCTCCGTCCAGGCCGCTCTGCATTTCCTCCGCGAAGATGCGGCAGTTCTTTTCCAGATCAACGCTCTCCGCGTCCATCCCGTATTGTTTTAAGAAACGATCAACTTGCCCTTTCAAATCCTTCATACTGGCCTCCAACAAATTCTTTAATTCTACTATATAAGCTCTTTCTCTATAATTCTGTATTCGCTTTATGCCCGGTTCAGGAATCCGCTTTGTTCGCAATTCGCTTCTGCTGCCCAGGCCGGGAGTCCACCCTGTCCGCCTTGTCCTATTGCAGGAGCAGCAGAGCCGAAAATACAATAATGCTCGTCAAAGTTACCACCAGATCGGCGCGGGTAAATTTTAGCTGCCTCATCCTTGTTCTTCCTTCGCCGCCCCTGTAACATCTGGCCTCCATAGCCGTCGCCAGCTCGTCAGCACGGCGGAACGCGCTCACAAACAGGGGCACCAGTACGGGAACAAAGCTTTTGGCGCGCTGCACCAGGTTGCCTGTGTCAAAATCGGCGCCCCTGGCCGCCTGGGCCTTCATGATCTTGTCCGTTTCCTCCAGAAGCGTGGGAATGAACCGGAGCGCAATGGACATCATCATAGCAAGCTCATGGGCAGGCACCCCAATTTTTTTAAACGGCGAAAGAAGCTTCTCTATGCCGTCGGTCAGCAAAATCGGCGTTGTGGTGAAGGTCAGCAGCGACCCGCTGATAATGATCAGCGCAAGTCTCGTTACAAGCTTCAGCGCCAGGATAAGCCCTTCCTTCGTAATGTACATTAAAGGAAAGACGTCTCCCACAGGGGTTCCCTTGGTCGAAAAAACATTGATCACCGCGGTAAAAACAATAATCACCAGGAGGGGCTTCAAGCCCCGCATCGTATATTTCAGCGGCACGCCCGAAACCACTACGCAAAGGATGGTGAAGGCCGTCATCGCGGCGAAGGTCCAGAATGTATTCACCATAAAGATGACTGCCATGAAAACTACGGACAAAAGGATCTTCGTTCTCGGGTCGGCCCGGTGCAGGACGGAATCGCCCGGTATGTACTGGCCTATGGTAATGTTGTTCATCATGAGCCGGACACCCTCCCTTTCAGGTGCCGGAGCAGTTCGTCCCTGGCTGCCGCAACCGTATATGCCCTGTCGTCGATTTCCGGGAACAGGTCTTTCAGGCCCTTCATCAGATACGCCACCTGGGGGGCGGACAATCCGATGCCCTCCAGCCTGCGGATGTCCTCAAACACTTCCGCCACGGACCCTTCGACTTCGATTTCGCCCTTGTTCATAACAATGACCCGGTTGACCAGCCTTGCGATATCTTCCATGCTGTGGGAAACCAAAAGAACGGTAATGCCCATCGTGTCATGGATCTTCCGGATGAAGCCGAACAGCTCGTCCCGGCCTTTCGGGTCAAGCCCCGCCGTCGGTTCGTCCAGGATCAGGATGCCGGGCTTCATGACCAGCACGCCGGCAATGGCCACCCTTCGTTTCTGTCCCCCGGACAGCTCGAACGGCGACTTTTCAAGGATGTCCTCCTTCAGGCCGACCGCCTCGATCACCTGCATAACGTCCCGGCGAACCTGTTCCTCGGGGATCTTCTGCTTATACAGGCCGAAGGCGATATCCTTGTACACCGTTTCGTCAAAGAGCTGATGCTCGGGATATTGAAACACGATGCCGACCTGCCTCCTCAGCTCCTTCAGGTTTTTCCCGACCGTATCGATTCCATTGATCAGGACCCGCCCGGAGGTAGGCTTCAGCAAACCGTTGAAATGCTGGATCAAGGTGGATTTCCCCGAACCGGTATGGCCGATAATACCTACAAATTCCCCATCGTCGATTTTCAGGCTCACATTCTTCAACGCCGCTTTTTCAAATGGGGTTCCCTGCATATAAATATAAGAAAGATTTTCTATCGCAATTGGCATTTACTGCTCCCTTAATCCGTCCAACCTGCTGAATCGTGATAATTATACATTTGATTCTATTATAATAGCAAGGGGAATAACTTCAAGCTTTTTTTGTATGACAGTGCATGATAGAATATAGAATAAACTGGTGGGGTCCTATCGGAGGGATATTTATGAGCGAGCATTACTATACGGAGCAGCCGACATCGGAGATCAGGGAAATCGCCTTTCGGCAGGCGATAAAAGGTGCGGAGCTGTCCCTTACCTCGGTAAGCGGCGTATTTTCCCATGAAAGCAAGGTGGACCGCGCTTCGGCGCTGCTGATCGAAGCCTTCCGCCCTTCCGGCAAATCCGTCCTTGACCTCGGCTGCGGATACGGTGCGGTAGGACTTTTTATCAAGGCCCTATACCGGGCCCAGACAGTCTGCATGTCGGACATCAATGAACGGGCTGTTGATTATACCCGGATAAATGCTTCCAAGAACCAGTTGGAGATCAAAGCGGTCAAAAGCGACCTTTTTTCTTCCCTGGAAGGGGCGGTCTTTGACGACATCGTGACAAATCCTCCCCTTGCGGCAGGGAAAAAACTGCTGACGCAGCTTATCAACGAGTCCCATGACCATTTGAACCCCTCCGGCGCTCTCTGGCTGGTCGCCTACCACAACAAGGGCGGTTCGACCTTGAAGGAACTCATGAAGGCTCGGTTTGGCAACGCCGAGGATATGGAAAAAAGCGGAGGAATCCGCGTATATAAATCCGTCCGGCCTTGACGGCCGGAGGTTCTATTGAAAGGAGCTTTGCAGCATGATTACTTCTCCGTCCCGCAAAAGAGCTTTCCTGCTCATCCTGGCGCTTATCCTGATATTTTCTGCCTCCGGTGCGGCTTTGGGCGCTATAAGCCTGCCCATACGCATTGTCATCAATGGTGACAAGTTCATTTTTGATACGAACCAGCCGATCCAGGATGCCGCCGGATGTATTTTCGCCCCTGTCGATTTCACCGCCTCCGCTTTCGGCGCCGAAATAACCTCCGACAGCGGCACCGGCAAGGCCAAAATCACCATCGACGGCAACAGCGCCGAGTTTTCCCCGGATTCCAGGGAATACACCTTCAACGGCGGTGCCAAAAGCCTGAATAACGCCTGTTTCTTAAGCAATAGTGTTTTGTACGCGCCCGTCATGGAGTTGTGCACCATTTTCGGAATTTCGAACAAATACGACTCCGCCGTCAATACCATTTACATCAGCGACCAGGCGGCCATCAAGACTTACGTCTACAAAAAGGGCGCTTTTGACTGCTTTGTCAATCTGAAAAACGGCAATCTGCCGGGACAGCTCAAAGCCTTGCGAAAAGAGCTGCAGGGCCGGTTGGCCCCCGACACGGTGGAAGCCGTTATGGCCCATGCCTCCCTGAAAAAGACCGAGGAATACTACCTTCCGGTAAAATTTCTGCTGGACGGCAAAACCGGCCTTTGCGTCCGCGTGGTGGGGGAAAATGAGTACATCAAAGTGTATTGCTACGACACCGAGTACAGCGCTGTCTACAACAAAACCGTCGATCCCGGGAACTCCCTGAAAATAGCCGGGTATGATGTGCCGAAGAAGACGGACCTGAAAATCGCGTCGGAAACGTCCAACGGGAACACGACAGCCTGCTTCAAGGTCAACGTTACACTGAAGAGCTACAAAACACAGCTGCAGGAGCTTGCCTCCATCCTGAAGCAGAAGCACGATTTGACAGCCATTGTGGATTTGGTCAACGATTTGTACGCCAAAACCTCGGATTTCGATATTCTGGTCAACCATTGGTTCTATGACGACCGGACGAAGAATTTTCTGTGGGTCAAGGAGTCGAAGCGGGGCGATCCCTACGTCAGCGTTTACGTGTGTACGGAAAAGTGGTCGAAGCAATTGAGGGGCAATACCAAGGAGCCGTACATTGAAATCATATCCGGCTTCATTATCCCCCAGGGCATGGATTTAATCGCCACCCCCTATTCCTGGGGCGGCACCGCCGACCTGGACATATCGGTCAATGTGCTGGCAAGGGATTTCCCCGGCCAGATTTCCGATCTGTCGGCCATTTTGCTTCAAAAATGCGATAAGGCCACGGTGGACCAGGTTGCAAAATATGTGGGCCAGAAGAAGAGCAGATCCACCTATCTGGCGGATAAACATTTTTACGATAAGAAAACAAAGAGGTATATCTATGTGAAGGAGTCCCGGATGGACGATGTCACGATCCTCTTCTGCTCGGAAAGCTATTCAAAGGCCGTTAAAAAATAGGGCGAAAATAGGGCGCCAAATTTCATGGCGCCTTTATTCGAACATCCTGTAGACTTCTTCCGCATGGACGACCTGGCTTCTTCCGAAGCCAAGCAGCTCCAGGCCGATTTTCTTTCTTTCGGCGTTGAAGGAAGCGGTGGTTTCAATTGGAACAATACAGTTGTAATTCAAAGAAAAAGCATAACTGCAGGTTTCCAGCACACAGACATCCGTAGCGGCTCCGACAATAACCAGATTTACGATGTTTTTGCGTTTCAGCAGTTCCTCCAGATTTGTATTGAAAAACGCATTCCATCGATTTTTCACTATAAGCTCTTCCCCTTCCCGGGGCGCCAGAGGAGGAATAATTTCCGCATCCGGAGAGCCTTTCACGAAATGCTTGTACTTTCTTACTTCAAATCGTTCGCCCAGCATCTCCCAATCGCTGAAATCTTCCTCATATTCGGTTTTAATATTTACGACCAGCATGCCATTTTCATTAAAATAGTCCTTCAATTTCACCATGGGCGTAACGATATCTTCCTGCTTTGTTACATCGACGTTCAGCATTCTGACCAGCGAGCCGTCCGGCGCTCCGCCGCCATATTGCATATCTATTACGAGTAACGCGGTTTCCTCTTTCTTCAGCATATAACATCGCTCCTTACAGAATAATTTCTTATGGAACAGCTTTACATAGATTATACCTTATAGCTGTCGTCCGGGCTTTCACTTTTAAACGGGCTTCAGCTTTTTCCCGAGGCACTGCAGCGCTTCGTCCACTGTGAGGATATCGCGGGGAAAGTCGAAGCCCTCTTTATTCAATTCATACAGCAGTTCCGTTACCTGGGGAACATCCAGGCCCAGCTTTTTCATGCCGTCCACATCCTTAAAAACTTCCCTCGGTGTGCCCAGCATGACGCATTTGCCGGAATCCACCACCAGGATCCGGTCGGCCTTGCCGGCTTCGTCCATATGGTGTGTGATGTGGATGATGGTGATCCCCTCTTCCCGGTTCAGCTTGCGCAAAATGCGCATGACCTCTTTCCGGCCTATCGGGTCCAGCATGGCGGTGGCTTCATCCAATACGATGCACTTGGGCTTCATTGCCAGAATGCCGGCAATGGCGACTCTTTGCTTCTGCCCTCCCGAGAGCAGGTGGGGCGCATGCTTTTTATACTCGGAAAGTCCGATGGTCTCAAGGGCTTCGTCCACTCGGACCCGGATCTCTTCCGGCGGCACCCCGAGATTTTCCGGTCCGAAGGCCACGTCTTCCTCGACCACCGTTCCGACGATCTGGTTGTCCGGATTTTGAAATACCATGCCCGTAGAGCTGCGTATGTCCCAGAGCAGCTCATCATTCATCGTGTCGATGCCGTTTACGATAACGGTGCCGGAGGCAGGAACGATCAATGCGTTGAAAAGCTTTGCCAGCGTTGATTTGCCGGACCCGTTCCTGCCCAGTATGGCTAAAAACTCGCCCTGTTCAATGGTCAGGCTGATGTCCTGTACGGCAGTGACATCCTGCCTGTCCTCGCTGTGCGCCCTATATATGTAACTGACATTGTTTACTTCTATAATGTTCTTCTTATCCGTCATTTTTATTGCCCCTTATTCCGATCCAGTGCCTCGTTCCAAATAAAATAAAATGGGACAAGGCATCGATCTCCCTGTCCCATCCGTTGATTATTTCGTAAGTTCCAGTATAACGGTCTCGGCAGCGTCGCCTCTTCTGGGTCCCAGCTTGTAGATCCGGGTGAATCCGCCGTTTACGCCCTTGAACTTGGGTCCGATCTGGTCGAACAGCATATCCACCACGTTGACATACTTGCCGTTCTCATCCTTGACCCTGTAGATCCAGTTCATTGCGCTTCTTCTTGCGCTGAGCCTGGACGGGTTGTCAACCGGCCTCATGTCGGTCTTGACTTCCCTGTCTACTACCTCGTACTTCTTGCCGCTCTTTGAAGTAGCGGTCTTGGTAATCTTCTTGCCTTTGCTGTCCACTTTGACTTCGCTGATCTTGACCTGCTTGGATGTAATATTGCCGTCTTCCTTTATGGCCCTGGCAATAAGCTTTTCCGCAATGGCCGCAACTTCCTTCGCTCTCGCTTCGGTAGTCTCTATTTTGCCGTTCTGAAGTAACGCAGTAACCAAGCCTTTCAGCATTGCTTTTCTTTGATTGGTCGCACGTCCCAACTTCCTCTGTGTTGGCATTTTACTCTTACCTCCTTTGAATCTTTTAAAGGAAATTCGCGCCTTTGGGCGCTAAAGATCCTTCCTAAAAACTTTTTTTCAATCCTCGCTCGGAGCAAGGGACAATCCGAGGGCGTGAAGCTTCTGGAGCACTTCTTCAAGCGACTTTCTTCCCAGATTCCGGACCTTCATCATGTCTTCTTCCGTCCTGTTGGTCAAATCCTCAACCGTGTTGATACCGGCTCTCTTCAAGCAGTTATATGATCTTACGGACAGGTCCAGTTCTTCAATGGTCATCTCAAGAACTTTTTCCTTTTTGGTCTCTTCCTTCTCGACCATGATCTCCGTATGCTTTGCATGATCCGAAAGATCAATGAACAGGTTCAGGTGTTCGCTCAGGATCTTCGCGCCGAGGCTGATGGCTTCGTCCGGCTTGATGCTGCCGTTTGTCCAGACTTCGAGCGTCAGCTTGTCGTAATCCGTAACCTGGCCTACGCGGGTGTTTTCAACCGTGTAGTTGACCTTTCTTACAGGCGTATATATGGAATCGACAGGTATAATACCGATTGGCTGTCCTGCCTGCTTGTTCTTTTCCGCCGGTATGTACCCTCTGTTTTTATTGAGTACGAGCTCCATGTAGAACCGGTGTTCCCCGTTCAACGTGCAGATATGAAGGTCCGGATTGAGTATTTCCACATCGGAATCCGCCTTGATATCGCCGGCTGTGACAGCGCCTTCCCCGTCGGCGTCGATATAGACGATCTTGGGGCCGTCGCTGAAAAGCTTCATCGAAAGGTTCTTCACATTGAGGATGACTTCCGTAACATCCTCGATAACGCCCGGAACAGTCGAGAATTCGTGCAGTACTCCGTCGATCTTGATGGAGGTTACCGCAACACCCGGAAGGGAAGACAGCAATATCCTTCTGAGCGAATTGCCCAGCGTAATGCCGTAGCCTCTCTCCAAAGGCTCAACAACGAACTTTCCGTAAGTGTTGTCTTCCGTGGACTGTACACATTCAATTTTTGGTTTTTCTATTTCGATCAACAAAAACCCTCCCTTAACTGGCAATTTTGTTTATATGAGGGCAACTGATTCGCAATCCTTATATCATATTCAGTACTCTTTATTTAATACCCTGCTGCAAATGCTGCGGTATAGTCAGTTGCTTGCCCGGCCTGGAGGAGCGGGATTTCCTGCGCCGCTCCTTTCGGCCTAGATAACTGGTTATTACCGTGGACATGGTTTCGCAGCTGCGAAGCCGAGTCCATGGACATCGTTTTGCTTGTGCAAAGCCGAGTCCTTTCAGGTATAAATAGAACGGTACTTTTCGATTACTTGGAGTACAATTCGACGATGAGGTGTTCCCGGATGGGGAGATCGATCTCTTCCCTTGCAGGAAGCGAAACAATCTTGCCGGTGAGGTTCTCAGCGTCAAATTCAAGCCATTTCGGGACTACCTTGCCGCCTGCTATTTCAACAATGGATTTTACTTTCTCGGAGCCTCTGAACTTGTCCTTGACAGCAACAACGTCGCCGGGCTCGACAAGGAAGGAAGGAATGTTTACCTTCTTTCCGTTAACGGTAAAATGTCCATGTCTGACAAGCTGCCTTGCTTCCGGTCTCGAAGTGGCGAGCCCGAGTCTGTAAACAACATTGTCCAGCCTGCTTTCGAGGATCTGCAGGAGGTTTTCACCAGTGATGCCTTTCTTTTTAACAGCCATTCCAAAGTATCCTCTGAACTGGCTCTCCAGAATTCCATAGAATCTTCTTGCCTTTTGCTTTTCACGAAGCTGGATGCCGTATTCCGACATCTTCTTTTTCTGCTGCCCATGCTGTCCCGGAGCATATGCCCTTTTGGACACGGCACATTTGTTCGTATAGCACCTTTCGCCTTTGAGGAAGAGCTTCTCGCCTTCTCTGCGGCAAAGTCTGCAAGATGCATCAGTATATCTTGCCATCTATTCTAACACCTCCATATTACACTCTTCTTCTCTTGGGTGGCCTACATCCGTTGTGGGGAATAGGCGTTACGTCTTTGATAAGGCTAACGTCGAGTCCGGCGGCCTGCAATGCTCTGATTGCGGCTTCTCTTCCGGCCCCGGGTCCCTTTACATACACCTCAACGGTCTTGAGGCCATGCTCCATTGCTGCTTTTGATGCAGTCTCGGCAGCCATCTGTGCAGCGAAGGGAGTGCTCTTCTTGGAACCCCTGAAGCCCAATCCGCCTGCGCTTGCCCATGAAAGTGCATTTCCTGCAGTGTCGGTAATAGTAACAATCGTATTGTTAAAAGTTGAACGGATATGTGCTGCACCGCGTTCAATATTTTTACGTTCTCTTCTTTTCCTGGTGACTCTTTTGGCACCAGCCGTTTTTGTTGCCATTCAGTCGTCAACCTCCTTTTACACCGTTTTCTTTCTTTGTACGCCTACAGTCTTCTTCGGGCCCTTCCTGGTTCTTGCGTTGGTTTTGGTCCTCTGGCCTCTTACAGGCAGACCCATTCTGTGTCTTCTTCCCCTGTAGCAGCCGATTTCGATCAACCTCTTGATGTTCAGGGAGATTTCCCTTCTGAGGTCGCCTTCCACCTTGTATTCCTTGTCTATAATTTCTCTGAGTCTGCTGATTTCATCATCCGTCAGATCTCTTACCCTTGTGTCGGGATTCACAGCCGTCTTTTTGAGAATTTCGTTGGCTTTGCTTCTTCCCAGACCAAAGATGTAAGTCAATCCAATTTCCACCCGTTTTTCCCTGGGCAGATCAACTCCGGCAATACGTGCCATCTTGTCAAACACCTCCAAATTAATTGCTATACCGTTTTACAAATGTATAATTTGCATCCATTCTTTTCCGAGGCAGTACACTCAAATCCGGTATCGTTTTCAGGAAACTGGATACCTTAAGTATACGGACCAGGCATTTTATAATCAACACCCCGGATCATGCCCGGTTAAGCAGGCATGCAGCCGCTCCGAGGCGGTCAATTCAATGCAAAGTGGAAAATTGATAGCAGAATCAAGCCAAGATTATATCACAACTTCCGCTGCAATACAAGGCCAAATCCGTTCCAACTATCAATTATCCATCGATCCTATCCCTGTTTCTGCTTGTGCTTCGGGTTTTCACAAATTACCATTACCCTGCCTTTTCTCTTGATGATCTTGCATTTCTCACACATTACTTTCACAGACGGTTTTACTTTCATTTTAAACCCTCCTATCCGATTTATCGTTTACTTTGCTCTCCACGTTATTCTTCCACGGGTCAGATCATAGGGCGACAACTCAATCGTCACCTTGTCTCCCGGTAAAATCCGGATGAAATTCATTCTGAGCTTGCCGGAAATATGGGCAAGCACCTTGTGTCCATTCTCGAGCTCCACCTGGAACATTGCGTTCGGCAGTGCTTCAATGATTTTTCCTTCCACTTCGATTACATCATCCTTCGACAAAACTCAAAACCTCCTTAAAAACCAATTCATTTCAACTCGGGAACAACCGAAAGTCCCTTTCTGCTTGTTCCTTATTTCTCGTTTTGCTGTATATCGAGGCCCGCAAGAGCTTTCCTTATTTCCGCATTGGTGATCCGTACTCCGCTCTTCAGCTTTTCCTCAAGGCTTTCCACCCTGTCGTTCGTTGAATTCAGATGCTTGATTTTCTTTTTCTTCGGCTTTTCGATCCTGCGTAAATCGCCGTCCGAAACTTCCACAAAGAAATTGTCGATCATCCTGATTACAACAAATTTTTTTCCGGTGTCTCTGCCTGCCCGGGAAATCACTACCTGGCCCAAAGCTATACTCAAAAACCCTCACCTCTGAGTTTTGTCAATATAAATGGTTCTCCTTCGGTAATGCAGATGGTGTTTTCATAGTGTGCGGACAACTTTCCGTCTGCCGTAACCACCGTCCATTTATCGCCAAGGGATTTGACTTCAAATGTGCCCTGGTTCACCATCGGCTCGATGCATATGGTCATTCCCGCTTCCAGCCTCGGGCCCCTTTCCCGCGTTTCATAATTGGGGATCTGGGGAGGCTCGTGCATCTCCTTCCCGATACCGTGGCCGACGTAATCCTTTACGACCGAATAACCCGCTTGCTCGACAACCTGCTGAACGGCTCTGGAGATATCGACGATCCGGTTTCCCTTCACGGCTTTTTTCATCCCCTCAAAGAAGCTTTGCTCCGTTACCCGGATCAGTCTCAGCGCTTCCTCCGAAACCTTTCCCACCGGAAAGGTCCTTGCGGCGTCGCCGTGAAACCCGCCGTAACAGGCTCCCATATCGATACTAATAATATCTCCATCTTTTAACTCTCTTAAACCCGGAATCCCGTGGATTACCTCGTTGTTGACCGAGGCACAGATGGTTCCGGGAAAATCGATGCCGCCCCTGAATGCACATTTTACCCCTTTAAAGGTAGGTGTCGCGTTCCGGCTCAATATATACCGTTCTGCAATGCTGTCCAGTTCCTTCGTGGTTACTCCGGGCCTGACCGCATCCCCGACCAGCTTGAGCGCTTCGGCCACAATCTCGCCTGCGTGGCTCATCCATTCCAGTTCTGCCTTTGACTTTATTGATATCATAATTTTAAACCCAACGCCCTATATGCTTCGGTCTTTGTATCCTCGATCCGTTCCTGGCCCCGGATCGCGACCAGCTTGCCTTTTTCCCTGTAATACCCGATCAACGGTTCGGTCTGGGTATGATAGGTTTTCAGCCGGTTGATGACCGTTTCCTCCCGGTCATCCTCCCTCTGGACCAGCCCTGCGCCGCAGGCCTGGCAGATTCCGTCCCTGGCCTGCTCGCTGTACTCGATATGATAGCTCATATTGCACTCCGGGCAAACCCTTCTTCCGGAAAGCCTCTTGATGATCACGCCGTCATCGACGACCAGATCCAGAACATGGTCCAATGCCGTTCCCATTTCCGCCAGCATGCCGTCCAGGCTTTCCGCCTGGGCGATGGTCCTGGGGAAGCCGTCGAGGATAAAGCCCTTCTTGCAGTCTTCCTGCTGCAGCCTGTCTTTCACGATCCCGATCGTGACTTCATCGGGGACAAGAGCACCTTTGTCGATGTATTCCTTTGCGAGTTTTCCCAAAGGGGTTCCACCCTTTATATTGCTTCTGAATATGTCGCCGGTGGAAATGTGCGGGACCTGCAGCTTTTGTGCAAGGTTCACTGCCTGCGTCCCTTTTCCGGCGCCCGGCGCACCCAATATAACAAGTCTCATGTCATCCTTCCCTTCAACCTCTGCAGGCTTAAAACCCGGTGTCTGCAAGCCGACAAAACCGGTTCGGCAGCTATACCGGTTGGTATACCCGCCGGACCGGCATCCATTTTTATTCCAGGAATCCTTTGTAATGCCTCATGAGCATCTGGGATTCGATCTGCTTCACCGTATCGAGGGCAACACCGACGAGGATCAGCACCGCGGTGCCTCCAAACCACATGCCGGATATGTTTGTCACATTTCCGAGGATGATCGGGAATACCGTGATCACTGCCAGGAACAAGCCTCCGAACCAGGTGATCCGGTTGAGCACCTTCGATATATAATCGGAGGTTGCCTTTCCGGGCCGGTAACCGGGGATGAAGCCGCCGTTCTTTTTCATGTTGTTCGCAATCTCGATCGGGTTGAACTGGATCACCGAATAGAAGAAGGTGAAGAACAGGATCAGAGCCGCATAGACTAGGATATACACTACGCTCTTTTCAGGGTTCTTCAATGCATTGACAAACCAGTTGTCCTGATGCGCAAAGAACATGGTAATGATGGTCGACGGGAACATCATGATGGACATGGCGAAGATGATCGGAATAACGCCTGCCAGGTTGACCTTGATCGGCAGATGCGTGCTCTGTCCGCCATACATCTTTCTTCCGACGACCCGCTTTGCATACTGGATCGGGATTCTTCTTTCCGCCTGCTGAACCCAGATAACACCGGCGATGACGCCGACAAACAGGACCAGTACGATCGCGATAACGATGATACCGAATACGCCCTGTCCGAAATTGCCAAGCTTGTAGTTGTCAACGATCGCAAGAGCGCCCTGGGGCCCCCTTGATACGATACCTGCGAAAATGATAAGGGATATGCCGTTTCCGATACCGAATTCGTTGATCTGCTCACCGAGCCACATCAGGAATGCGGTACCTGCCGTAAAGGTCAGCGTGATCGTCAGAAAGCTCCATATGGAACCGCCGTCTGCAACGCCGCCCTGGGCCTGTGTAGTGATATAAAGGGCAACAGCCTGGATAAAGCCGAGTACGACTGTGCCGTATCTTACATACTGCTGGATGATCTTCCTTCCTTCGTCGCCTTCCTTCTGCAATCTTTCGAGAGCAGGGATGGCGACTGTCAGAAGCTGCATGATGATTGACGAGTTGATGTATGGTGTAATACTCATTGCAAAAATTGTTGCAAGTTTGAAAGATCCGCCTGATACGATATCAAGAAATCCGCCGAGGGACCCTGCCGAATTGAGCAGGTTCGTGAATACGGCCGCATCGATGCCCGGATTCGGAATATGCCCGCCGATTCGGTATACGATCAGCATTGCCACGGTGAATAGGATCTTTTTGCGCAAATCGGGGATTTTCCACGCATTGCGCAGAGTCTCCAGCATTCCGCCCATACTATACCACCTCTACCTTTCCTCCTGCAGCCTCAATCTTTTCCGAAGCTGTCTTTGTAAATCTTGCCGCCTGGACAGTGAGCTTCTTCGTAATTTCTCCGTTGCCGAGAACGGATACGCCGTCATACAGTTTCTTTACGATTCCCTTTTCCTTTAGGAGCTCGCCGTTGACAACGGTTCCATCCTCAAATACATTCAGGGCCGCAACGTTTACTTCCGCGTAAACGCTGGCAAAGTCCTTGTTATTGAAACCCCTCTTGGGTACCCGTCTGTAGAGAGGCATTTGTCCGCCTTCGAAACCAGGCCTTACGCCGCCGCCGGCACGTGCATTCTGACCCTTGTGGCCGTGACCGCCGGTTTTTCCGTTACCGGAACCAACGCCTCTGCCCTTTCTGGTCGGAGCTTTCTTTGCGCCCGCTGCAGGTTGCAATTCATGTAGTTTCAACTTGTACACCTCCCTTATATTTCTTCTACGGATACCATGTGCGATACCGTTTTGATCATTCCTCTGATCTGGGGGTTATCCGGCTGTTCCACCGAACTTCCGATCTTTTTCAAACCGAGAGCGGCTACCGTCGCTTTCTGGTTTGCCAGTTTTTTGTTTGTGCTTTTTAAAAGCGTTATTTTCAGTTTTGCCACTGTAGTATCCTCCTAACCCAGTATTTCTTCAGCGGTTTTACCGCGAAGTCTGGCTACCTCTTCAACCGTCTTCAGTTGAGAAAGTGCCTGGATCGTTGCGTTGACCATGTTGATCGGGTTGTTGGAACCGAGTGACTTTGTCCTGATATCGCGAATACCGGCCAATTCGAGGACCGCTCTTACAGGGCCGCCTGCGATAACACCAGTACCGGGGCCTGCCGGCTTCAGGAGAACTCTCCCTGCGCCATATTCGCCGATGGCTTCGTGGGGGATCGTTGTTTCCACAAGGGGAACCTTGATCAGATTCTTCTTTGCATCATCAATCCCTTTCCGGATCGCATCGGGGATTTCAGCAGCTTTTCCCATTCCGCTTCCGATGTAGCCGTTTTCATCGCCGACTACGACCAGAGCGCTGAAACGGAAATTCCTACCGCCCTTGACAACCTTGGTAACACGTCCTATTTTAACGACCTTTTCCTTAAGATCCAATGCTCCAGCATCAATACGCTGCAATGTTCATCCCTCCTTATTCAAACTTGTTTTTAGAATTCAAGTCCTGCTTCCCTCGCGCCTTCGGCGAGTTCCTTGATTCTACCGTGGTACAAGTAGCCGCCCCTGTCGAAAACGACCTGCTTGATACCCTTATCCACTGCCTTCTGGCCGATCAGCTTGCCGACTTCCCTGGCGGCTTCCTTGTTTCCGCCGCTGGCCAGCTTGCCCTTGAGTGCTTCGTCAAGTGTGGAGGCTGCGACAAGAGTGGTTCCTGTCGTATCGTCTATGACCTGCACGTATATATTCTTTAAGCTTCTGAAAACATTGAGCCTTGGACGCTCGGGAATGCCTTCGATCTTCTTGCGCACCCGGTCATGTTTCCTCAGCCTGATTTCGTTTTTGTTGGGCTTGTTAATCATTTATTTTCAGCTCCCTCCTACTTCTTGCCTTTGGCGCCGGTCTTGCCTTCCTTGCGCCTGATTACCTCGGTCTCATACTTGATGCCTTTGCCCTTGTAAACCTCAGGCTCCCTCTTCGTCCTGATTTTGGCGGCAAATTCACCGACCTCCTGCTTGTCGCAGCCTTTTACGATGAGCTTGTTCGGAGCCGGGACATCAACTGTGATCCCTGCCGGCTCATCCATTTCCACCGGATGCGAATAGCCGAGAGTGAGAACGAGCTTCTTGCCTTGCTTCTGGGCCCTGTAGCCAACACCGTTGATTTCCAGCGCTTTCTCAAAGCCCTTTGTGACGCCTTCCACCATATTATTCACCAGAGTCCTGGTCAATCCATGGAGGGATTTGTGGATCTTGTTGTCGGAAGGCCTTTCAACCGTGATCGTCGTGCCTTCTTTTTTAATTATCATATCCCCGTGCAGCTCTTTTGTCAAAGTGCCTTTGGGACCTTTTACAGTAACTACGTTGTCTTTGATATCAACGTTTACGCCTGCGGGTATTTCAATAGGCATTTTACCTATTCTTGACATTTAAAGCACCTCCTGTTCTTGAGATTATGAGCCCTTTCGGACCCTTTTCAGAAACGGTATAAATCCGGTCCGCTCGATCTTACCAGATGAACGCGAGCACTTCGCCGCCGATTCCTTCCGTCCTTGCCTTCTTGTCCGTCATGATGCCCCTGGATGTGGAAATAACAGCGATACCAAGCCCTCCGAGAACTTTCGGCAGTTCATCCTTGTTTGCGTAAACCCTCAAACCCGGTTTGCTGATTCTCTTGATGCCGGTGATGACGTTCTGTTTGTTTCCGGAATATTTGAGTGAAATCCGGATAAGACCCTGTTTTCCGTCTTCTATAAGCTCGACGTTCTTCACATAGCCCTCATCCAATAAGATCCTGGCAATATCCTTCTTGATATTGGATGCCGGTATGTCAACGGTTTCGTGCTTTGCTGAGCCGGCATTCCTGACTCTTGTCAGCATGTCAGCGATAGCGTCTGTAATCTGCATATGTTCAACCTCCTTCCAAAATTGTTACCAGCTGGCCTTTTTTACGCCAGGGATCTGCCCTTTATAAGCCAGAACTCTGAAGCACAAACGGCATACTCCATACTTCCTCATGTACGCATGAGGCCTACCGCAAAGCTTGCATCTGTTGTATGCCCTGGTACTGAATTTCGGGCTTCTTTGCTGTTTGATGATCATTGATTTCTTTGCCACGTTTATCCTCCTTCCATCGGGGACATTCCAGCGATTCCGGTGGTGCGTCCCCTTGCGTTATCAGCCCTGGCTGAACGGCATTCCCATAAGCCTCAGAAGCTCTTTTGCTTCCTCATCCGTCTTGGCGGTGGTAACAAACACGATATCCATGCCTCTTACCTTGTCTACCTTATCATACTCGATTTCAGGGAACATGATCTGTTCCTTGATACCCAGGGAATAATTTCCCCTTCCGTCGAACGCGTTGTTTGAAATGCCTCTGAAGTCCCTTACCCTCGGGAGTCCTACATTTACCAGCTTATCCATGAATTCATACATCTTGCTGCTGCGGAGCGTTACCTTGCAGCCGATGTTCATTCCCTCTCTGAGCTTGAAGTTTGCAATAGACTTCTTTGCCTTTGTGATAACCGGTCTCTGGCCTGTGATAGTTGCCATATCATTCACGGCTGCATCCATCGCCTTCGGATTTTCCTTCACATCGCCCACGCCCATGTTCAGAACGATCTTCTCGATCTTCGGGATCTGCATCGGGCTGCTGTATTTGAATTTTGCCTGCATTGCCGGAATTACTTCACTAACGTATTTATCCTTAAGTCTAGCCATTAAACCTTAACCTCCTTTCAAGAAGAATATCCTATTCTTTCGATTCTTTTTCCGTGTCGATGATCTCTCCGCACCTTTTGCATACGCGATCCTTCTGACCGTCTTCATGCACCAGCTTGGATACCTTGGTCGGAGCCTTGCACCTTTCGCAGACCAGCATGACCTTCGAGCTGCTGATGGGGGATTCCTGATGGATGATTCCTCCCTGCTGGTACCTGCTCCTGGGTTTCTTGTGCTTGGTGGACATATTGACGCCCTCTACGAGAATCATCATTTCATCCGGTATGACTGCGAGCACCTTGCCCTTTTTGCCCTTATCCTTACCTGAGAGTACGTATACCGTATCTCCCTTTTTTACGTGTACGCTATTTGCCACTTTAAGCCGCCTCCTCCCTTAAAGAACTTCCGGTGCGAGGGACAGGATCTTCATGTAATCCTTGTCTCTTAATTCTCTCGCAACAGGACCAAAAATACGGGTTCCTCTGGGGTTTTTGTCTTCCTTTATGATTACTGCAGCGTTCTCGTCAAATTTGATGTACGATCCGTCGGGTCTTCTGACACCCTTTTTGGAACGAACGATGACACATTTGACCACATCGCCTTTTTTAACAACTCCGCCGGGTGTTGCATTTTTGACCGAAGCAACCACCACGTCGCCAATGTTGGCATATTTCCTCCAGGAACCGCCGAGCACCTTGATGCACATCATTTCCTTGGCTCCTGTGTTATCTGCTGATTTCAGCATGGACTGGACCTGTATCATACCAGTACCTCCTTCCAATTACTTTGAAAATCGGCTATTAGCGAGCCTTTTCTATGATTTCGACGAGTCTCCACCTTTTGTCCTTGCTCAGCGGGCGGGTCTCCATAACTTTTACCTTGTCGCCGGCCTTGCACTCGTTGTTTTCATCATGGGCCTTAAGCTTGTAAGTCCTCTTGACGATCTTCTTGTACAAGGGATGTTTTACACTTGTTTCTATAGCAACAACGATCGTTTTGTCCATCTTGTCGCTGACAACCTTGCCAACCCTGGTTTTCCTCAATGCTCTCTCTTCCAAGCAGGATGCCTCCTTTCAACTTAAGCCTGAGCTCCCTTTATTTCTCTTTCCTTCAGCACGGTTTGGACACGTGCGATCGATTTCTTGCAATCCTTCAGCTTCATCGGATTTTCCAGTTGGTTCGTGACGAGCTGGAAACGAAGCTTGAACAGTTCCGATTTGAGTTCGCTCAATTCCTTCTGGAGTTCTTCCTGTGTCTTATCTCTCATTTCACTGGCTTTCATTCGCGTCACCACCCATTTCATTCTCGCGGGCTACGAATTTGCACTTCATCGGGAGCTTGTGCATTGCGAGCCTCATAGCTTCCTTTGCCGTCTCTTCCGTAACTCCGGCGATTTCAAATAATACTCTGCCGGGCTTCACTACTGCTACCCAGTACTCCGGTGAACCCTTACCGGAACCCATTCGGGTCTCGGCCGGCTTCTTCGTGACCGGCTTGTCAGGGAAGATCTTGATCCAAACCTGGCCGCCCCTCTTTATAAAACGAGTCATTGCTATTCTGGCCGCTTCGATCTGATTGCTGGTAACCCATGCGGGCTCAAGTGCCTGCAGGCCGTATTCCCCATTTGAAATGAAGTTGCCCCTGGAAGCTGCACCGGTCATTCTGCCCCTGTGTACTCTTCTGCGTTTTACTCTCTTCGGCATCAACATTAGCGATCGCCTCCTTCCGCTTTCTTTTCCTTCTTGACAGCGGGAAGAACTTCACCCTTGTATATCCAGGTCTTTACACCGAGTTTTCCGTAGGTGGTGTTTGCTTCCGCAAAACCGTAGTCGATGTCAGCCCTGAGCGTCTGCAGCGGGATCGTTCCCTCGTGATAATGTTCCGTTCTTGCGATTTCGGCTCCGCCAAGACGGCCGGCCACGGCGGTTTTGATTCCCTTTGCGCCGAGCTTCATTGCCCTGGACATAGCCTGCTTCATAGCTCTCCTGAAGGAAATTCTCTTCTCGAGCTGGCTTGCGATGTTTTCGGCAACCAACTGGGCGTCCGTTTCAGGAGACTTGATTTCTGTAATGTTGATGAGTACGCTTTTGCCTGTGAGCGCTTCCACTTCCTTGCGCAGCTCTTCGATTCCGGCGCCGCCCTTTCCGATTACGAGACCGGGCTTGGCTGTATGGACATTGACCTTGATCTTGTTTGCAGCCCTTTCAATTTCCACCCTGGAAATACCGGAAATATATAATTTTTTCTTGATGAACTTCCTGATCTTGACATCTTCAACCAGAAGCTCGCTGAAGTTTTTGTCGTTGGCATACCACTTGGTATCCCAGTCCTTGATTATTCCTATTCTCAATCCGTGTGGATTTACCTTCTGGCCCATCATCCAACCTCCTTCTGGCTTATTCTCTTTCCTTCAATACGACTGTTATATGACTGGTCCTCTTCCTGATCCTGTTTGCGCTTCCCTTTGCCCTCGGCATGATCCTCTTGAGCGTCGGTCCCTGTGTCGCGAAGGCTTCCGCAACATAAAGCCCGTCCCTGTTGAGTCCCTTGTTGGGGTCGTTCGTCGCATTCGCTTCAGCGGATTTCAGAAGCTTGAGCAGAAGCTCGGATGCCGCTTTCGGCGTATACTTCACGATACCGTAAGCCTCATCGATATTCTTGTCCTTTATGAGATCCAGGACGATCTTGACCTTTCTGGACGAAATCCTGGCATGCCGGAGCACTGCCTTTCCTTCATCCTTGCCGATTCCAAGCGCCTTTTTCTCCTTTTTCGTCAGGAGAGCGGGCTTTTGAAACTGTCTGTGGGTCTTGTTATATACATCCAGGATTTGATCCTTTTCTTTAAGAAGTTCTTCTTTTGACCTTACCTTCTTTTCCAACTGGAATTCCTCCTTTCGGCATTAAGCTTGTTACTTGGCGTTTTCACGCCTTATGTGGCGCCATTTCGTGCCTGCTGCGATGACCGCAGCCGGTCACTCGGTTATTTCAGGGAACTGGACTTCTCGGTGTGGTGTCCATGGCCCCTGAACGTCCTTGTCGGTGCGAATTCCCCAAGCTTGTGGCCCACCATTTCTTCCGTTATATATACCGGTACATGCTTTCTGCCGTCATGTACTGCAATAGTATGTCCAACCATCTGAGGGTAAATCGTTGACGATCTGGACCAGCTCTTCAGAACCTTTTTGTCATTGGTCCTGTTCATGTCCTCAACCTTCTTGAGAAGCCTTAAATCAACGTATGGTCCCTTCTTTAAAGATCTGCTCATTTGGCGTTAGTCCTCCTTTCCTTGCTCCGGAACCTGCTGGCCGACCGGCCGGCAATATGACCGGCCTTCTGCCGTTCCGCGCGTGTTATTATTTCTGATTCCTTCTCTTCACTATGAACTTATCAGACTGGTTCTTCTTCTTTCTGGTCTTGTAGCCCAGTGTCGGCTTGCCCCAGGGAGTAACCGGACTCGGTCTTCCGATCGGGGACTTGCCTTCGCCGCCGCCGTGCGGATGGTCTACAGGATTCATAACAACACCGCGTACGGTAGGTCTGACACCCATCCATCTCTTTCTTCCTGCTTTGCCGATGGAGATGTTTTCATTTTCAATATTGCTGACCTGGCCGATGGACGCCTTGCACAACATGCTGATCATGCGGACCTCGCCGGAAGGAAGCCTCACCTGGGCATAAGCGCCTTCCTTTGCCATGAGCTGCGCAGCGTTTCCTGCGGCCCGCACAAGCTGTCCGCCCTTGCCGGGCTTGAGCTCGATGTTGTGGATCATGGTACCTACCGGGATGTTGCTGAGGGGAAGCGCGTTGCCGGATTTGATATCGGCGGCCGCTCCGGATTCAACAATGTCGCCGACCTTCAGGCCGACCGGCGCCAGGATGTATCTCTTTTCGCCGTCTACATAATAGAGAAGCGCAATATTTGCAGTCCTGTTCGGATCATATTCGATGGCGGCTACTTTTGCCTTTACGCCATCCTTATCTCTTTTGAAATCGATAATTCTGTATTTCTGCCTTGCTCCGCCACCATGGTGGCGTACGGTGATCCTACCGTAGGAATTTCTTCCGCCGGACTTTCTGAGCGTTTCCACCAAAGACTTCTCGGGTTCCGTCTTTGTGATTTCCTCGAAGGTGGAAACCGTCATGAATCTTCTTGCGGGAGAAGTAGGACTATACTTTTTTACTGCCATTTCTTCTCACTCCTTAATCTAAATGCGTGATAAACTTTTCCCTGCACCCCGTTTTGCTGCTGCAAAGCCGGGTACTTGTTTATTGCGTTACGCCATACTCTTCAATGCTGGTCTTGTACTTCTTCGGGCTTGCCGTTTCCTTGCCGCCCTTGGTCAGGTAGGAACCTGTCTTGGGATCAAGGTCTATCTTGATGACAGCCTTCTTCCAGTCCGCTCTCGGTCCGACATGAACGCCCATTCTCTTGAGCTTTCCGTCGTAATTCATGGTGTTGACCTGGAGTACCTTTACCTGGAAGAGTCTTTCCGCTGCCTGCTTGATTTCCGTCTTTGTGGCATTGACATCGACGATGAAGGTGTACTTGCCGGCTGCTACTTCCATATTGCTCTTTTCAGTAATGAACGGCTTTAAAATGATATCTTCGGGTGTCCTCATTATGCATACACCTCCTCGACTTTTGCGACTGCATCCTTCGTGATGATGAACTTCTCATACTTCAGGATGTCAAATACGTTTATGGTGTTGACAAGCGCTGTCTTCACGCCGGGGATGTTCCTTGCGGACTTCTCGACGGTTTCATTCTTTCCGTCCAATACGATCAGCACGCTGTTTTCCACCTTCAGTGAATCCAGGACAGTTGCCATCTGCTTTGTTTTGATGCTGTCAAAATTCAACTGGTCAAGAACCATCAGTTCCTTTTCGTTGACCTTTGAAGTGAGAGCCGACTTGAGCGCCAGCTTCTTGAGTTTCTTCGGAAGTGTATAGGAATAACTTCTCGGCTTCGGTCCAAGAACAATACCGCCCTTGATCCACTGTGCGGAACGGGTGCTGCCCTGTCTTGCACGGCCGGTGCCCTTCTGTCTCCAGGGTTTCTTTCCGCCGCCCCTGACCTCACTCTTGGTCTTGGTGGACTGGGTTCCCTGCCTTTTGTTTGCTAACTGGTTCTGTACCGCGAGATGAACTGCGTTTTCATTTACATCGATGCCGAATATATTGTCATTCAGCTCGATTTCGCCTACCGTCTCGCCTTTCATATTGTATAAATCAACCTTTGGCATAATCGCTTCCTCCTCCCATCCGTATTACTTGCCAGATTTGACAGTTCCTTTTACAACGACAAGACCGCCCTTGGGTCCCGGTACTGCGCCCTTTATGAGGAGCAGGTTTCTTTCGCTGTCAACCCTGACTACATCAAGGTTCTGAACTGTAATCTTGTCGACTCCCATGTGACCCGGCAGCCTTTTGCCTTTGAAAACCCTTGCAGGGCTTGTATTCGCACTCATGGAACCGACCCTTCTGTGGTACATGGAACCGTGAGTTTCCTTGCCGCCTTTCTGGCCGTACCGCTTGATGGTGCCCTGGAAGCCCTTGCCTTTTGAAATACCGCTTACATCAACCCGGTCCCCGTTGGTGAACATGTCGGCGGCCTTGATTTCCTGGCCGACTTCATATTTTGCAACGTCTTCCGTTCTGAATTCCTTGAGATACCTTCTGGATGAAACCTTTATCTTGGAGAATAACCCTTTTTCGGGCTTATTCAGCTTCTTCTCCGGAATCTCTTCAAACCCGAGCTTGAGCGCCGTATAACCGTCGGTCTCCACCGTCTTCTTCTGAACGACGGGACACGGACCGGCCTGGATCACCGTTACCGGTATGGAAAGCCCGGCGTCATTGAATATCTGCGTCATTCCTATCTTTTTTCCAAGTATGAACTTGCTCATTCCCTTACCTCCTAATTATCATTGGTTCACAATTAAGTACAATTGATGCGATCAATTGGCACCTCCTGCGAACATGATCTCTCATTTAGCCGCAATCAACAAAGCTGATTGCCGCAGTACCGCAGCCGAATGAATCCGTTTACGGTTGCTGCAATTGACGAAAGTCCTTTGCAGCGGTCTTACAGCTTGATCTCGATGTCCACGCCGGCGGGAAGGTCCAGCCTCATGAGCGCGTCAACCGTCTTGGGCGTCGGCAGCAGGATGTCTATCAGCCTTTTGTGGGTCCTCATCTCAAACTGTTCACGGGCATCCTTGTACTTATGGGGAGCCCTGAGGATCGTCACGATTTCCTTCTGCGTCGGCAGCGGAACCGGTCCGGATACCTGCGCTCCGGTCCTTTTAGCGGTCTCCACGATCTTCTCGGCAGACTGGTCAAGGATCTGGTGATCGAACGCCTTCAGTCGGATTCTGATTTTCTGGTTGTTTGCCATACAATAACCTCCTTAATTTGTTACGTACAACAAGCATTTATCTGTACACTATGCCGGGTGTTTCCTGTTTAGCTATTTTAAAACCCAGGCTGCTTACACGACCATCGGGTCGGTAAAACCTGGGCTGTACCTTACAAACAGACACACATTCCTGTGCGCTCGCAAAATGTACAGTGACTTGTCGCCCGGTTTCTTGAATCGGACATTCTCCGCGAAAGTTCCCTATTTCTAAGAATAGCCATCTCCCGCATCATCGTATGTCATGTCACAGCAAGAGATATTCTACACCATAATGTACAAGAATGCAAGCATTTTTTTCAATTTTCCGGGAGGTTCCGAAACGGAATATTCCGGAATATTTCCGGGCCTTTGCAGACCTAATCCCGGACTCTTTCCCTCGCTCTTCCGTGCTCCTCTTGCGGATCGGTCCGGACCTCCGCCTGATAGGAATTCCCGGCTGTCTGGTCCTGGCGGATCAAGCGCTCCAGCTCCAGCTGATTTCTCGAACGGACCTCCTCCGCACGGACCATGGCGTCCGCCCTGATCTTCTCGACTTTCAGCCTGTGCTCGGAAATGGTCTTGCTCAGAATCGAGGTTACTGTAATAATCAAGCCGACTGTAAGCGCAAAAAGCGGAACCAGATTGCCACCTATATTCATATACTTCACTCCGTCTACAGGATTTTTTTGTATTATATCATTATAACCGGTATTTGACCAGTAGGCAGCATCCGGCCGGTGCGGAAATATCCCGCCTCCGCCTGATAAGGCCGCAGGCCCCGCAGGGCTGCCCGGTTATCCGGACCCTTTTTCCGAAAGCCACGCGTCGATCAGCCTCCTTGCCACGCTGACCCTGGAGGGCAGCTCGGGCAGGTTGTGCCTGGTATACCAGCCTGCATCGGTAATTTCCTTTTGGTCGATCTTGATCTCGCCGGCTTCATACTCCGCCGTGAACGCGATCATGAACGAATCGGGATAGGGCCACGGCTGGCTCGAGACGTACTTTACGTTCCGGACCTTCAGGCTGACCTCCTCCATGATCTCGCGACGGACGCATTCTTCCAGCGTTTCCCCCGCTTCCACGAACCCTGCGATGACGCTGTACATCGGCCCGATAAACCGGGCCGAATGGGCCAGCAGGATCTCGTCGCCCTTCGTTACCGCGACGATTACCGCCGGCGATATTCTGGGATATGCGATATTTTTACAGCTACTGCAGACCAGCGCCACCTCGTCCGCCGAGCCGTTCATAGCCGCCCCGCAGCAGCCGCAGAACAGGTTGCGCTGCTTCCAGTTGATCAGGTGGTAGGCCCTGTTGGCCAGCCAGTACCACTCGTCGTCGATGGCCCCGTACGCTTTCCGCAAAGGCATCAGGACGTGCCCCTGCCCTTCCGGGACGGCTCTTTCCGTAAGGCATGCCATGTAGCTTTCTTTTCCGTCTATCGTCCCAAGGTATTGGATATCGGACAGGCCGGAACGGATTGTTTCCACGCTCTCGAAATACGGGATGTGATTGCCCTGCTTTTCGTCCGCGGAAATCAACAGCTCGTCCCGGTAAAACAAAAACCAGTAAGCGGGTTCAATAGGCTCTTCAATAGGCTTTACGCCGGATTTGTAGATCATCTGCAGTCCATCCTCTGTTTGTTTGTCACTAAATGTATTGTAATACACCAGGGGAATTTTTCAACAACAATATGAAAGTAATATTTGGAAAGATTCAACTTTTTAATACGGGCAATACGGGCATAAAAACGCCATCCGATGCACTGATACCGGAAACAGCCTAAATGGAACCACTGGAAAATCTTCTTGATTATACGGTAGGAATGCCCGATAATAGAGTTATTGGAAACAAAATCCTACCCTTGCACGGCAAAGGCATTTCTTGTCCGGTCGGACCAATTACAAGCTGAAGGAGGCAAAATTCATATGGGGATTCTATACGAAGCGACAAGTTTTTCCGGTTGGGCGATCTGGATTTTTGTTCTTTTTGCCCTAATGGCCTTCAATGAATTGGGACGTACCACAAAATGGGGCGGGCTTGTGCTCTTCCTGGTCGTCCCCGCGGTGCTGACGGTTTTTGTCTGGCCAACAACGGCCGCCTCCGGAAATGAATACGGTACCGGCAACTGGTTCAACTGGGTCAAGACCTACTCGGCGCTCGCAGGCTGCCTGGGCTTTATGGCCATTCGCCATATTCCCGGTCTTTCCGGCAAGAAATGGGCATTGTGCTTCCCGCCGCTTATCCTTGCACTGAATATTTTCGAAGCAGTTGTGCGGGACTTCCAATGCTTTACGTATGGCGCATGGAACGGCGAGAAGATAGACCACCTCTGGGTGATGTCGGGGCCGTGGAACATTATGAACGGGATAGCCGGACTGCTGAACATCATTACCATTTGCGGGTGGCTGGGCATCTATGTGTCCAGGGACAAGTCAAAGGATATGATCTGGCCCGACATGATCTGGCCGTGGATCATCGCTTATGATTTGTGGAATTTCGCCTATACCTACAACTGTATTTCCGATCATTCCTTTTACTGCGGCCTGGCATTGTTGATTTCCTGCACCATTCCGGCCTTCTTCATCAAAAAGGGGGCGTGGCTGCAGCATCGCGCGCAGACTCTTGCCCTGTGGATCATGTTTGTCATGACGATCCCTTCGTTTGCGGACCGCATAGCCCCGGTAGCAACTACCCATAACCCCGCTGCGTTTTTTATCGTGAGTCTGCTTTCCCTGGCGGCCAATGTCCTCCTGGCTGTTTATCAGTTCAACAAGATCAGGAAAAACAAATACAATCTTCTGCGGGATGAAATTTACAAGGATACGAAAGCATATAAAAGGGTTCTTGAAGAGAACTGATACTGAAAAAACTCCCTCCGGGCAAAATATCGATCCGCCCGAAGGGAGTTTTTTATATTCAGTCTTACCGGTCCCGGACAAAAACCAGCCGGCCGAATTTCTCCGGCCTATGGAAATCCGGCGCTCCCGTGGGGGACCAGGCCGAGTATTCCACGCTTTCCCCCTTGTGCCTGTCGATCCGGTACGCATTGAAATACCAGCAATCCCCCGGTTCCGGCGGAATATGCGCGGAAGTGGCAAATTCGTCGAAGGGAATTGCCATTTCGACGCTATAGGAGCCGCCAGCATCGTCCAGCACTACCGCCGAGCGAATTCTGTTTTCGATGCGGGCATACGCCAAGCGCCTGCCCCTGGGGTCATTATGGATACTGTAATGCAGCAGGGCATTCAGCGGATTCACTTCAAGCTCTATATAAGTTGTCCGGTCGCAATTGTCATCCAGGAACAGCTCCACCACATCCTCCTCGTAAAGCCTGTCGTTGAAAGCCGTCATGGTGGCAAAAACGGCGTCGTCCTGGCAGCGGAAGGCGGCATAAAGATAGTGGTCGTCCCATAACAGCCTCACTTCCGTGGCGAGCCCCGGAGCGCCGCCGGTGACGGTATCCGAAAGCAGCATCGCTTCCGCCGCCCGCCATTGCTCCTTTGACAGGTCGCCGTCTATGGAAAGGCCGTTTTCTATTTTTCTGCAGTAGTATTCCTTCATAAATATGTATCCTCTTTTCAAGAAAAAAGCGTTGGCAAGATAATATTCTCCCACCAACGCTTGAATTCCTTTATCCATACCGGATATTTTTCAAATGAGCTCCGCCTTTCGCCCGGTTTACCCGGCCGCGGTGGACCGCCCTATTCTTCCGTGAGGAGTTTGTAAACCTCGTCGTTCATCTTTTTCAGCCCGTCCTCCACCGTCAGCTTATCCCGCATGATCACATCCGTGATCTCACCGATCTTGGTGTTGACGTCCCCGGCTCTGAGCGTCTGCCACAGGGGGCAGGGATTGTTCAGGGCATCCAGGTAAACCTGCTTGGTACTCTTGGGCCCGAAGCTTGCGGTCAGGAAGCTTTTCTCATTGATGGACGCGATGGGCGACAGGCCGGCTCCGGTCTTCACGACGGATTCATAGCACTCCTCGCTTGCGATGTATTTTACAAATTCCCAGGCCGCCGGGATGTTCGCCGAGGTGCTGGAAATGCAGATCCCCTTCGACTGTACCGGGTTGAATTGTTTGTCCGAGCTGCCTTTGGGCATTTGAATCACGTCATAGTTGATTTTGATTTCTTTGCTGGGGTCCGCATAGCCGTAAAGGAGATAGGAAGCCAGAGGATAGATGGCGCAGTTTCCCTGGGCGAAGATGTCCGTCCATGCGGGAATGGTATCGAAATCGGGAGATACATGGTATTTCCAGATGGCGTCATACCAGTACTGGAAGGTTTTTTTCGACGCGTCGCCCAGCAGGTTGGAGGTCTTTCCGTCCACTGAAACGAGGCCTTCTCCGTAGGAATTGGCCATGGGGTCCATAATGCCGTCGATCCAGACGGAATAATTGGCCAGGCCCCACTGCTGCACATTCTTGGGGTCAAAGCCCGCCTGCTCCGAATTCTTGCCGCTCTTGTCGAGGGTGAGCTTCTTGGCCATCGCCAGAATGTCCTCCCAGGTGGAGTTTTCGTTCGGAACGGCTACGCCGGCTTTATCGAACAGGTCGATATTGTAGGCCAGGATGATCGTGTTGATATCCTGGGGCATCCCGTAAAGCTTGCCGTCATAGGAAGCCAGGTCCAGCGCCGCCTTGTAGTATTTGCCCAGATCCAGGCCGTCCTTTTTCGCCAGCTCGCCGCAATCCGCAAGGTATCCCCTGGAAGCGTAGCTGCCGAGATAAAGGGTATTGGACATGGCGAATACATCCGGCGCGCTGCCTGCGGCGCATTGAGTCTGGAGCTTCGTCCAGTAGTCTCCCCAGGAGGCAAAGTCCAGGTTTACCTTGATTTCAGGATTCTTGGAGGTGAAGGTGTCGATCTGTTCCTGGATCGCTGCGGCCTGATCCGCGTTTCCCCAGAAATTGTACTTGATCTCGCCGGCTACGGGAGCCTTCTGCACGGGTTCCGTTTCCGATCCGGCCGGCTGCGCGGCAGACTGTTCCGTCACCGCTGCGGTTTCGCCGGAAGCTTCCCCGTTTTCGGTCTTTGCGCCGCATGCCGCAAAAATGGATACCATCATTGCCATGCATAAAAGAATAGCAGCCAGTCTGAGTCCTTTACTTTTTTTCATCGTAATTCCCCCTCATTTATACATTTATAATTGTTTGCATTGATCTTTTTTATGAACCGGTTTTCCGACAGGCGCTAGCATTCCTGTTTTTCCTGTGTACAGATCCGATGTTTCATACGAACCCTTCCGTTACGGATTCCCCGCAGCACCTCCTTTTTGTGTATCTCAAGCATTTTGCAAAACACTTTGATTTATTTCTAGCCCTTCACGGCGCCGATGGTAAGTCCGCCGATAAAGAACTTCTGGGCCGAGAAGAAAATGACAAGGCTCGGGATCGTGACAACCGTCGTGATGCAGGCGATCAGATGCGTATCCGTCAGATTCTGGCGCATTTGGCTCTGCATGATGCTCAGTCCGACGGAAATCGTATATTTCCGGATATCGCCCAGGAAAATCAGCGGAGTAAAGAAATCTCCCCAGGCATTGACGAAGCAGATGACGCCCACCGCGATCAAGGAAGGCTTTGTCAGCGGGAGGATGATTCTAAAGAAGATTCCAATGGGGGAGGCCCCGTCGATGGTTGCCGCCTCGTCCAGATCGTACGGAATCGCCATGATAAACTGCCGGAGCAGGAAGATGTATACCGCGAACCCGAAAAACGGCGGGACGATAATCGGCAGAAAGGTGTTGTACCAGTGAATCGACCGAAAGATGATGAACAGGGGCACCAGCGTGCTGTGGACCGGAATGAGCATGGTGGAGATGATGAGCATGAACCAGAGGTTTTTGCCCCTTCCTTCGAACCGCGCGAAGCCATATGCGATAAGCGCGCCGGAAGCCACGTTCCCGAGCACCACCATCGAAGTGGTAAAGACCGTATTTTTCAGCCAGGTGAGCACCGGCCATATCGTCGCGTTTTTTACGAAAGCGTCGTAATAATTGTGCCACTGCGGAACCCTCGGCAGGAATTTGGGAGGATACTCCGTCGTCTCCAGAAAGGTTTTCAGCGATGTGCTGATGATCTGCCAGTACGGCAGGATAAACAGCATGGAAATGATAATCAGCGCGGCGTAGATCAGGCCCTTTTTTACCGCCCTGCCGGTCGGAGCTGTTCCCTGCATGCTATTTGCCTCCTTCGTAGTGCACCCATGAGTTGGATGATTTCATCACGAGATACGTTAAAAACAGTGAGACCAGGAACAGAATCACGGCTTCCGCCGAGGCATACCCGAATTTACCGTATTGGAATCCGTCCCGGTAAAGCTTGTATACATAGAAATAAGTGGCTTCATCCGGTCCGCCGTTTGTAATGACATAGGCCGGCGTAAAAATCTGGATCTGGGCAATCGCCTGGAGAATCAGATTGTACAGGATGGTTGGCGTCAGCATGGGGAGTGTGATGGACCGGAACTGCTGGAGGGAATTGGCGCCATCTACGAAGGCCGCTTCATAATAGGTCTCCGGGATGCCCTGGAGCCCCATCAGGAAGATGACCATGGTCTGCCCCACGCCCCAGGTCCCGATGAGGATGAAGGAAAACTTGACAATGCCCGGATCGCTGAGCCAATCGACGCCCCCTATTCCGAGAATGCCCAGGACCCTGTTCAGCAGACCGTATTTCAGGTTGAAGATATAATACATGGAGATGGCGGTCGCCACTCCGGGCAATATAGTGGGAATATAGAAGATGGTCCGGAAGATCCCCACCGTTTTGATCTTCGTATTCAGCAGCATGGCCAGGACAAGCGCCGCCGCCATATTGAACGGAACGCCGAGCACGACCATGTACAGGGTGTTGTACAGGGATTTCCAGTACTGGGAATCGGCAAATAGCTTCTGAAAATTCTGAAGCCCCACGAAGGTGTTGACCAGTCCGTTGGTCTTGTGCAGGCTCAGTACAAAGGTGTAGACAATGGGAATCAGCCAGAAGAAGATAAAACCCAGTATGCCGGGGAGAATAAAGAGATACAGGTAAATCTCCCTTGTTTTTTTTCGGTCCAGCTTGAGCATGATATACCCCCTTTTCGTGCACACTGCCCGCAAACCGGCTTACCGGAATTCGTCAATCGATACGGTCCGGTTTTCCTTGATCGACTTTTCCGCCGCCAGGGCGATCAGGAAGGAATCCCTTGTCTTTTCCAGGCTTGCGTCGGGCTGTTTCCCGGAAAGGACGCAGTCGATGAATTCCAGCCGTTCGGTCTGGCATCCGATATGCCCGAACCCGTTGTTGTCGGAAACAATATCCGGTTTATATTCTACCCTGTCATTGTATTCTCCACCATAGATTCCGAAGGATTCGTCCCGCCTGGCGATCAGCTGCCTGCCGTTATCCCCGATAAAGCCTATTTCAAGGCCGTCCCCCGAATTGTTCATGGGCCTGAGATACATGCACAAGCCAAGCTGGGCTTTTGCGCCGTTCTCATATTCGACGGTCACGAAGGCGTGATCCACAATGGAGACCTTGCGGATGATTTTGGGTTCCTTGATGGAATAGCTGCAGTCGATCAGATTGTCCTGTCCGTCCTTGTAAACGTGCTGGCCGCCCATTGCAAATACCCGGACCGGCCTTGACCCGATCATCCAGTTGAAAATATCGAAATGGTGGCAGTCCTTTTCCACCAACGCGCCTCCCGACTTGGTTTCATCGTAAAACCAGTCCTCCTGCGGAAAACACTGGCGGAATTCCTTGCACCAGCCCATCATGACATTGCCCAGTTCCTTCTGCTCCGTCAGCTTTTGGGCCATCAGCCTGTAAAGGTTGGAATATCGGTAGACAAGTCCTACCTGGATAATGACCCCGCTTTCCTTTTGGGCCCGCTCGATCCGCTTGTAGCTCTCATAATCGATTGCAACCGGCTTCTCCAGCAGGATATGTTTCTTATGCCCCAGGCAGTCCATCACGATTTTCTCATGCAAATACCCGGGCACGGCCACCACTACCGCGTCGAGCTTTACCTTTTCCAGCATTTCGAGATGGTCGAGATAGGTGGAAGGCTTGTTGTTTTTAACACAGGCCAGCGCCCGGTCGATGGCGGTCCGATCCTGATCGCATATCGCGGCAACCGTCACTTCCCCTAAATCGTCAAATCCCTTGAGATGCCCAACTCCCATGTCTCCCAGGCCAATAATGGCAATCCTTGCCTTTTCCATCCCGATCCCCACTTTTTATTTGGATTTTATGTAACGTGTAAATGTTTCGTAAAATGTTTTCATGATTTGTATCCGGATTCGAAGCCCAAATATCAATATTCTCTGATTTTATCTTCCGTCATACGCCGGACATCTATCCGCTTTGTACGGCAATATTTTTTGGGGCCGTAATGTAACAAAAGCATTGTTTAGTTAACCGTTTACATTTTTGATTTTACCACTTCGCTTTTGGTTTGTAAATAGGTATTTGAAAAATTCGTTTGATTTTTTATGAAACACAGCAAAAGCCACCGGATAGGCCCGTTTCTCCCAGAATACGGCGGACACGGCGGTTTGCGGAATGCAGCGGAAGGCTTTCGAGGAGAATTTAACGTAAACGGTTTACCAAACACGTTCTATATGATATACTGTAAAAGATCGATCCGTCATCGACAAATAACCGCCACAGACGAATATCTGCCGCAGGAGGACATATGGCTACGATCAGGGATGTTGCCAAAGCTGCCGAAGTATCCATCGCCACCGTATCCCGGATATTGAACGGCGATAAAACCTATAAATCCACCAGGGAGACACAGGAGAGGGTCTGGAAAGCCGTAAGCGATCTGAACTATGTGCCGAACCAGGCCGCTAAGCACCTTTCCCGGCACGGCGACATGAAATTCAAGCCGGAGGAGAATAGAATCAAGGTGGGCTGCGTTCTGTGCGTGACCCGGGAAAAGTATACGGACCCCTATTTCATGTCCATTCTTTCCGGCGCGGAATCGAAGCTTGTGGAATCGGGCTACAATTTTTCCGTCATCCGGACCTCCTATGAATTGCAGGATACCGCCATTTTATACAATACCCTGAACGAAGCCCTGACCGGACTGATCGTGATGGAGACCCTCGACGAGGAAATCTACCGGATCGTAAAGGAAAAGATCCCTTATATCGTAGGAATAGATACGCTTCACAGTGATATCGACAACGTATGCTACGACCGGTTTGAGGCAGCGGAAAAGGCCGTGGGCCACCTTATAGAAAAGGGCCACAAAAGAATCGCCTACCTGGGCGGCACGGACGTCTCCGGCTGCATCCGCAGGGAAAAGCGCTACAAGGGCTATCTGAGCGCCTTGAAGGATATCGGAGTCGATGAGGATCTGAGCATTGTAAAGAATTGCGAATGGGATTCCAAGCTGTGCTACGCCCAGACCATCGAGCTGCTGAGCAACCCGGACCGGCCGACGGCCATCTTCGCGGCCAGCGACCTGATGGCCATGATCGCCATGAACGCCATCTTCGAAAGGAACCTGAAGGTGCCGGACGATATCGCCGTAATCGGCCTGAGCAACATTGAGATGTCGGAATACGCAAATCCCGCCCTGAGCACCATCGACGTCCCCAAGACCCAGATGGGCGAGATTGCCGCGGAAATACTGGCCGGGCGGATGAAGGGCGACCATTCCCTTCCCAAAAAGATCATCCTTCCCACCAGCCTGATCGAGCGGAACTCTGTATAGGGTCAAGGAGTATAGCGTCAAGAACCTGCGGCTGTTGGTAAGGTAGTATAAATCATATGCACTCACCATCTGTATATGACTTGTGGCCAAAACGTTCATCTATTTGTCCTGCAAGTTACCGGCAAGTTAAATTTTCATTTTGTCAAACTCGCAAACCCCTTAATAAATCAGCGTGTCTTAACTTTTTCCTCATCATCCAAATCATAATTTATAAATCTCAGCAAGTTACCGGCAAGTTAAACTGCGTTTAAACTCGACGGGCTTGCCATAAATCACACTTCATATCTCCAAAAACAAAATCAGTCACATATCTGGAATCTGCATTAACACAAACCCTATCTTTTTCATGAATAGCTACGCCATCTCCATTGGCTGACCATTTGCAGGTTCCACAACTCTTTCTTGATTCGCTGTCGGCAATGATATCCAAGGCGCATTTGCCTGTATTAATATCGATAAATTTAACACCGCATTCTTTTTCAAAAAATTCCATAAAATTCTTTGCGTTTATTTCGGTCATATTTTGCCGCCTCCAGCTTCAGAAGAATCGTCCAATAGCATCTCAGGTTGGTTCGTACTCAGCTTTTCATTAAGCCGCTCAACCGCCGCACTGTTTATAAGCGAATTCATTTGTTCCACGACCATATTACGGAGGTACTGGAGTCTCTCACGTTGCGGCATACCCTGCTTTATCAATTCGGCGTTCATGCTCTCCATATTCACAAGCACGATAAGCTGGTATATATTAGCGCCATCTCTAATGTTACCCTGTATATCGGGGTTTTCATCGCGCCACTGCTTTGCGGTTTTTCCGAACAATGCGACATTAAGCATATCGGCTTCACTTGCGTATGTGAAGTTAATTTGCGCCGGAGTAAGATTTTCAGGAATCAGGTGAGCTTTGATTGCATCGGTATGAATCCTGTAGTTTGCTTTTGATAATTCGCGCTTGGCATCCCATTCCAGATGCAGACGGCGTCCTTCATCATTTTTTAGGCGTTGATAATCCTTGACAATATACAGTTCAAGTTCGACAGATAGCCATGCGGCAAATTTAATGGCAATATCACTATGGGCAAATGTTCCGCCGTATCTCCCGGACTTGGAAACAATCCCGACGGCGTTTGTCCGAGATATCCATTTTTGCGGTGAAAGTGTAAACGCATTATATCCAGACTCATTCAGAAATCTATTAAATTCATCCGATATGAAATCGGGATTATGGAGTTCCTCCCACAAACCCAAATATTCAATCGTGTTATGTAAACGCATCCAGTGGTTGATTACACTTGCGGGTGCTTCTGGGTTTTGAAAACGCGCAATATCCGTCAGGCAAAAATAATCCCCTCGGGCAGAAGTCGTCTGCACGGCAATTTCTATGCCTTTTGCCTCGATTGTTGCTTTCGTAATCTTTGCCATATAATCCCCCAAATCTAAACTAACCGATTTCGGTAAGTTTAAAAACCGACACACTTTACTTTTCTATTTTCTTCCATTTAGATTTATTGTAACAAAAACTCCCTTTATCCACAATCCGTATTCTATCCGGCGAGCCCTTTCGCCAGTTCTTTTGCTTCGGCTATCAGGGCATCATCAATCTTGACATCCCTGGCCATCGCCATAACCATCGGCAGCCCGAATATATCTTTATATTTTCATATACCGGTTTACGGCTCATTCCGGTATTCGCTGGGCGTCTTGCCCGTCATCTTCTTGAAGGCCCGGGTGAAATAGAAATAATCGTTGTAGCCGACTTTTTCACTGATCGTCTGAATGGCGTAGTCCGATTCCTTCAAGAGCCTGCAGGCATAATCGATTCTCAGCTTTACCAGGTACTCGATAAAATTGGAGCCCACCGCTTTTTTAAAGAGCTGGCTGATATAGTTCGGGTTCACATAGAATTTCTGCGAAATGCTCTGGATGGAAATCCCCTTGTAGAAATTTTCATTTACATACTGAAGGATGCTGTTTACCGTTTTGTTTGTCAGGTTCGCCGCAACGGTATTCGTATTTGCGCTTATATAGCCCCGCATGATGCTTTTGATGTGCCGGAGCATCTGGCCCGCGCCGTCAAACATTTTCAGAAGCATTTCATAGTGGTCGATGGCCGTTTCGTCCGGTTCAACCTGGTTGTAGAGAAACGACATGGACACGTTATAGATATAATATGCGTGCTTGATCGTGTATCCGCCGCCGGTCAACAGGGCTTCAAGCTCCCCAAAGCCGGCGTCGATCCTCTGCAGGTCCTTGTTTTTCAGCGCTCCCTCCAGCTGGCTCAAAGCCGCTTTGATCCCGGTGTAGCCGGCGGGATGGCTTTTGCACAGCTGACGGCTGCCGGTCATAAAAAAGCCGTATGTATAGGGAATGACCTCTTCCATCGCCTCGGGCAGCTCGTTTATGCTGCAAATTCTTTTGCCCGCGGCAATTCCTTTTATTTGCTCATCCAATTGATTTTCAAGATACGCATCCAGCTCTTGCAGGTCGCTTTTTACAAGATATGCCCATTTCATGCTCCCTGCCCGGATGGAAAGGCACTTTGCCCCATCGGGAAAACGGAGCTTCCCCTTGCCGCAGGAAGCGAACAAAAGGGGTTTGTCGCGGGCGATGTCCAACTGGCAGGCGTCCAGGAGCTCCCGGATCGCCCGGTCATCCTCGCTGTCCATATTCTCCAGCAAGTACGCCAGCTCGGTTTCCGCCGCCGGCCTTTCCGGCCTGGCGGACTGTCCGGCCTTCTTCAGGAGGCTTATGATCTCCGCTTCATCAAAGGGCTTTAAGGTATACCCGACGGCGCCATAGCTCATCGCTTTCTGCGCATAGGCAAACTCCGCATAGCCGCTTGCGACGATGAACTGGACCTTCGGCAGGATTTCCTTCGTTTTTTTGATCAACTCCAGGCCGTTCATCCCGGGCATCCGGATGTCCGTTATGACCAGGTCCGGCCTCAGCTCCTGGATCATCCGGAACGCCTCCAGTCCGTTGGTGGCCATTCCCGCGACGCGAAAGCCGTACTCCTTCCATTCAATGGCGGCATTCAGGCTTTCCAGCACCCAGTTTTCATCATCCACAAGCAATACATCAAGCATCCGGCTGACCTCCCGCTGCGATCGACAGCACGATATCCGTCCCCGCCCCGGGCTCGCTGAAGACCGATATCCCGTACTGATCCCCGTATTTTAACCGAATCCGGCTGTTCACATTCGCTATGCCGATGGAAGTATGCTCCGCTTTCAGGAAAATATTCTGCACATCCTTTACTGCCAGCTCGTCCCTCAGCCGCTCCATCGTATCGGCGTCGATCCCCTGCCCGTTGTCCCTTATTACGACGATCAGCTTTCCCGCTTCCACCTTCCCTGAAATATGCAGCTCCCCCTGTTCCAGCATTTCCTCCAGGCCGTGGTATATTGCATTTTCCACCAGCGGCTGCAGGATCATCTTGGGGACCTCGCAAGCCAACGCTTCCGGGGACAGTTCGTAATAAACCTTGAACCGGTCGGCAAACCGGATCTGCTGTATTTGCGTATACGACCGAATAATGTTGATTTCCTCCTCCAGGCGGACGAGGTCCGTACCCGAGACGCTGTAGCGGAAAATCTGGGCGAGGGCCTTCGTCATATCCCGGATCTCCGTAACGCCTTTGACGGCGGCGATCCCTTTGATGGATTCCAGTGTGTTGTACAAAAAATGGGGATTGATCTGACTCTGCAAAAACGCAAGCTCGGCCTGCTTCTTGTCCAACTCCGACTGGAAGAGCCGTACGCTGGTGTCAACAAGCCTGTGGGTCAAATGATCCACTTCGTCCAGCATGCTGTTGAATTCCTGCGACATCACGGTGATTTCGGCGTATCCATGGAGGTGGATCTTCTTTTTCAGGTTTTTGAGGTTTCCCGAGCCGATCTCGCTCAAAAAGGACATGAACTCCTTAAGCGGCTTGAGAATATTGTTTATGACGATCGACAAGGGAATCAAAAGTAAGATGAACGCCAGCAGAAACATCAGCAGCGTTTTCGACCGAACCTGCCGGAGCTCGGTGTACAGCAGATCCTTCGGCACGATGCTGACCACCCTGCCGCCCAGTTCCGGGAGTTCGCCGGTCTGGACCAGGTTTTCGCCCTGGTCCGATCCCTTCGCGGCGGAGCCCGCTGTGTCAAGGTCGAGGTCGAACTGGCTGTCGAACGGGGTGCCCACGGGAATTTGGGCATTATTTGAAAAGATGCTGCCGTCCCGGTCCAGGAGAAAAAAATGGACGGAAGAGGACGTTCCCCACTTTGTGCCCATCTCCTGGCTGATTTTATCCGGGTCGATAATGACGCAGAAAACGCCGATTTTCTTTCCGACCTTCCGGTATTTATCGATGGAGACGATGGACATGCCGGCAAGAATGCACTTGGTATCCCGGCCCAGGAAGCGGATGTCCTTGATCCCGGTGAAATAGGTGGCGTTTTTCCCGTCAAAGAGTTCCTTTACATTGTCCACGTATTCGAAAGCGCCGTTCAGCGTGGAGTAGTTCCCATTGTCCCCTATGACCACGATGTCCAGGATGCCGTCGCCCACATTCTTCTTCATGTTGTTGAGCAGATCGCCTATTTTGGTATCCTGCTCATAAATTTTTTCCGGATCGTCCTCCATTCCCAGAAGGTAGTCCTGCACAATGGACGTGTAGGATATGCTCGTGACAAACCGGTCCATCCGGTCGCAATATTCGGACACGCTCTGCTTGATCTGGAGCATGGTTTCCGAGGTGTATTCATTGTTTTTGCTGTCGATAATGCTGACATTTTCCGAATAGTAGATGAAAAAGATCACCGTTATGACAAGCATAATGGATACGGCCAGTATGATGAGTTGATATTTAATTTGCATCCTGCTCATCAGCATCCTGTGTTCTCCAGCTCCGCCCGACGGATTTTACCGGCGGGCCGTCCTATTAACCAAATCCATCATATCATTTCGGCAAAAGCCTTACAATGCCTCTGTTTTTCAATATTTTACCGCCGTCCTGAAATCCAGCCGGAGCGGGGGCTTCCTCGTTTTTATCACCTGGTCCAGCAGCGAGGGGGTATATTCCAGGCCGTTTTCTTCCGCCCATTTCAAGGCTGTATACTTGAACCACAAATCCGTCAGGGTGGTCTCCCCTTCCCGGATGCAGGCAAAATCCCGGTTGAACAGCTTTTCCACGAATTCATATTGCCCCAGCTCAATAGCCGCCCTTCCGGCCGTCAGCTCCATCCGCTCGCCGGCCCGAACCGCGGCGGGCAGCTTTTCAAAGGTCTCCCATGCTTCGGAGTACTCCTCCTCTTCCACGAGCAAAAGCAGGAACTCTTCCGCGAGGGCTTGATCCTCCGAAGCCCCGGGCATTCCCATGGCTTTGCGCATATGCGCCGCCGCTTTTGCACGATTTCCCGTCAGCTTTTCCAGGAACGTCATATTCCGGTATGCCCAGACGGATTCCCTTTTCTCCAGGGAAGCCTTCCAGTATGCTTCCGCCTCTTCGGCCGCTCCGTCCTCACACGCCATCACACCGGCATGAAGCAGGGCGTACCAGTGACAGCCTTCCTCCCGGTCCAGGCTGGAGAGCAGAAGCCGTTTCCACTCCTTCTGGACCATCCACGCCCCCGGCAATTGCTCCGGGCTCTTTTTGGGCATTGCGCCGTTCTGAAGCAGGGCCAGCCAAGGATACTGCTCCTCCCCGATGGTGTAAAACGGGAAGCTCAGTCCCTTCAAAACCTTTTCCTCTCCGGCCGCCCGCATTCTCTCAAGTTCCAGCGCGCCCCAGCCCGCTCCAGCGTGCAGAATGGCCAGGGGCTCCCTATCGGCATCGCGTTTGAAAATGGCCTCCCTGCTGTACAGCTCATTTTCCGGAACCGTTTTTTGAATTTCCTTCCCGATATTCTGCCTTGCTTCATTCCAGTCACTCCGGTATACCTGGCCGGGATCGACCTGTTTGCCGCCGAAAGCCTGGGTCCAGTCCCACACGGCGGATGCGGGCATGTCGAGTCCGTGGCACTGGGTCGGCGCCAGGCCGGCCTGGATTTCGACATAGGCCGTACCCTTTTCCGAAAGGAACTCCTGCCACCGCTTCCCGCCGCTGTGATTTCCCCAGCAGAACATCTTCCGGTATCTCAGCTTTTCGGTGGACGCTTCGAAGAACAGCTGGCCGTCCTCGTACGCCATCGCCTCCCACGGCATTTTTACAGGCGGGCACTGAAAGAAATATTCATTGGCAAAGTCCGATTGCGCCGGATAGGAGGAATCCTTCCCCGGCAGGGAAGGCAAAAAGGGCATTTGGGCGTATCCGTATCCCTTGACGCCGGACACGATCCCCATGGGATCGACGTAGATCACCTCTTCCGCGGATGCGTACACCCTCGCCTCAGGCGTTTCGGGCACCGCGATATTGGTCCACCAATACATGGGCACCGCCTCGGCATTGGGATTGATCACTCTCGTATGGGCATACAAAACCGGCGAGTTTTCCGGCAGATGAAAGTCCACCTGCCAGAAAAGGCATTTGCATCGTTCAAATTCATAAATCCGCAGAAAGGGCTCTCCGTCCTCCCCCTCTACGATTGCCGCAAATACGGGCGAACAGGTGTGGAACGCATGGCCCAACTGGCCGATATTCCATTCGATTCCCCCTGAAAACCAGGCCTTGCGTATGGCAAGGTTGCCGGGCTGGAATACCGGATTCCTGGACAACAGCTCCCTGCCCGCTTCCTTGTCGAACAGGGAGATCAGCCTTCCGCCCAGCTCGGGGAGAAAGACGGCCTTCAGGCGGCTGTTCTCCAGTTCCACGGATTTGAACTGCAGAGGGGTGCGTTTTCGGCCGAACCGGTCCTGAAAGCGGTAGGGCAATATCCGGAACCCGTTTTCGTATCCGAATCCGGTTTTCTTTTCCGCCGGAAAAGGCTCAATGCAGTCGATAGCCGCATCATGCCTTCCGTCCCTGAAAACGGGCAGCGGATTTTCCCCGTTCAGGGGGGCGCCCTGTATATTCAATATTGCAGTCGTTATTCTGGTCATGTGAAAGCTCCTTGTTATAAAACTGCTGTAACACCCTGCATGTTCGCATACAGGGTGTTACGCCATTGGCCGCCGATCCGGGAGTTCCCCGGCCGTTCGGTCAGTTGATGCCCATTTCCTTCGCCTTCGCGTTCACTTCCGAGATCACCGTATCCAGGCCTTTCGCCTTATATCCGTTTACGATATCCGTCCAGGTCTTTTCGGCGCTGTCTTTGGAAAGCAATACCTTGAGCATGTCGTCGTGGTCCAGGACCATGAATTTGTCCTTTGCCGGCGTTGACATATAGGTAAGCCGTATGTCGAATTCCGGAATCTTCGAGTTCTTTATGACCCAATCCATATAATCCACGGCGTCCTTCCGGATCGTTTTATCAATGGCGGGCGAATTCATATTGTACGCATACCCCTGATCCCATTCCGCCAGTGCTTTAAACACGGCCATGGCCTTGTATTTTTCCGCAAGGGTGACCGCGCCGTCGCCGACCACGGTGTAATTGTCGCCCTCCACTTTATAATCCACGTCCTTTATGCCCCAGCGGAGCAGATCCCTGCCCTCGTCGGATACGAGGAAATCATAGAGGGCCATGATCCGGTCCATCTTTGCGTCCTCGATCTTGCTGTTAAAATAGGACTCGGACCAATAGGTTTTAAATACGGCGTGTGAAACTACGCCATCAGGTCCCTTCAACGGCTTCAGGGCTTTTATGCATTCGGAATAGCTCTTGTCCGGATTCACCTTGAGCCACCGGTCCGAATAAAGCTTTTTGGTGGTCGTGGTGTATCCGCCGGAATGAAGCACCGCCGCGGCCTTGCCGCTGACGAACTTGTCGTAGCCCTGGTCGCCCTTTGTCAAGGCGATGTCCTTATCGATCAGGCCCTGGTCATACATGTCCTTCATATTCTGGAGAGCCGGCAGGGCTGCTTTTGAAAACACCGCCGGAATGAACTGTCCGTCCTCTTTGATCCATTTGTAATCCGTTCCGCTGCCGTCGCTCGTCGCCGCGGAATTTCCATAGGTCCAGAAGAAGCCTCCGATCTGTTTCACGTTCACGCAGGTCAGACCGGCTATCTTCTTGCCCTCGGGGTCCTTCTGCACGATCGCCTTCAGCATGGCTTTGAATTCTTCCCAGGTCTCGGGCTCCTTTGTAACGCCGGCCTTCTGTGCCAGATCCCAGCGGTATTCCACCAGCCTGTCAACGGCATTATAGTCCAGCGAGGGGTAGGTTTTGCGGGGAACGCAGTAGAATTTGCCGTCTTCCTGCAGTCCCTTGATATCCGGGGATTCGAGATACTTGGCCAGATTCGGATATTTGCCCATATCCTCGGGCAGCGCCTTTACCACATCCTGGTCGATCCAGTTCCGGTAAAACTGGGTGCCTATCGCATCGATGGAAAAGATGTCGGGAAGCTGGCCCGAAGACGCCCACACCTGTATTTTCTGTCCGTAGTCGTCCCAGGTCAGGCCGATCGGCTTGATGGTCACGTTGAACTTCTTGGCAATCGCTTGAAAAACCGCATCGTCCGCCTGTGTGGCGATATCGTTTTCGATATCCCAGGTGGCGACAGACAGGGCCATGGTATCTTTAAAGCTGTCCTCCGCTTCCTGGGCCGCCTCGGTCGCCCCGACCGTCTCCGTTGTCTGGACGTCCGCGGTCTTTTCCGCGGCGGAACCGGCGTTCTGTTCCGTCCCCTGTTTGGCGCCGCACCCTGCAAATACCGAGAAAATGAAAACCAAAACAACAAGCGCCGTGACCAAAGATCTGATCCTTTTCATTTTTTCACCCTCCTGTTTCTATTTTATATATAACAGTGAGACACTGTATATATCCAATTTTTCACTCCTTGATGGACCCGATCATAATGCCGCTTACAAAATGCTTCTGGAGGAAAGGGTAAATGCAGATGATCGGCAGAGCGGTCACCACTATGGCGGCCATCTGCACGCCCTGCATGTAAACCTTGGTTTTGGAGTCCCTTATCGCGGCCCCCATCGTGCCGATCTGATCATTGAAAACGATCAGGATTTCTCTTAGGAAGATCTGCAGGGGCGCCTTATTGGATTCGTTTATGAAGATCAGGGCGTTCCACCACTCATTCCACCGGTCCACCGCGTAAAACAGGGCAAACGTGGCAATGAAGGGAGCCGAAATGGGGATAATGATCTTCCAGAGAATGTACAGATCATTGGCGCCGTCTATTTTGGCCGACTCTTCCATGCTTTCCGGGATCGTCGCAAAGTAATTTTTCATGATGATCAGGTACATGGTGGCAATCCCGTTGGGGATGATCATGACGAGAATATTGTTCACGAGTCCCAGCCCGTTCACCACAAGATAGTAAGGGATCAGGCCGCCGTTGAAGAACATGGTGAACAGGATCGCGCCCAGGAAGAAATTGCGGCCGGGGATCTTCTTTTTCGAAAGCCCGTAAGCCCCGACGACCGATAGCGTCATGTTGAACGCCACGCCGAAAACCGTGACGAAGCTGGAGACCAGAAAGGCGTTCAGAAATTTTTTCTCGGTGATGATGTACTTGTAGGCCGTAAAGTCTATGGATGACGGCAGGAGATAGATAAAGCTGTCCGTAATCACCTCATATTTGGCCAGGGATATGATCAAAACGTTGTAAAAGGGGAATAGTGCGATCAATGCCAGTACTCCCAGGATAATGGCGTTCAGGGCGTCAAAGGCCGTTCCGTTTTTCTTCAGCTTGTTGTTCATCGAATGTTCTCCACCCCTTTCTTTTACATCAGGCCGCTTTCGCCGATTTTTTTGGTTACGGAATTGGCCGTATACAGCAGAACCAGGTTGATTACCGATTTCACCAGGCCCGCCGCGGTGACATACCCGAAGTTGGCCCCGATGGTAAAGGAAATCCGGTACACAAACGTGTCGATCGTGTCCGCCACCTCATAGACCGGGGAGCTGTACAGGTTGAAGATCTGGTCGAAGCTGGAGCCGGTCATTGCGCCCCCGCCGCTCATCAACTGGCCGACGGCCAGGATCAGCAGGACCGTAACGGTACCCCGGATGCCGGGCCACGAGATATGCAGCATTTTCTGCAGCCGGTTCGCCCCGTCGATGGAAGCCGCCTCATACAGCTCCGGGCTTATGCCCGCAAGCGCCGCAAGATAAATGATGGATTCCCAGCCCGCTTCCTTCCAGATGTGGGTAACGTAAAGCACGGGCCGGAAGGTGTCGGTCTGCAGGAGCGGGGAATTGGCTTCTGCGCCGAACAGGGAAAGGATCTGGTTGTAGACGCCGCTCTGCCCGAACATGTTGATGATGATCCCGGAAAGGACCACCCACGAAACAAAGTGGGGAAAGGTGAAAATGGTCTGATACAGCTTTTTCAGCCTTCTTTTGCTCATCTCGTTGATCAGGACGGCCAGGAGAATCGGCATTGGGAAGCAAAAGGCCAGCTTGCCGAGGCTGATCGCCAGCGTATTCCGGAATGCGGTCCAGAACCCCGCGTCCACAAACAGATCCCGGAAATTTTGCAGCCCGATCCAGGGACTGCCCAGAATCCCCTTGTTAAAGTGGAATGACTTGAAAGCGAGGGTCACCCCATATATGGGAAGGTAGCAGAAAATGATATACCAGACCAGCACAGGAATGAGCATCAAATAAAAATATCTATAATACCAGATCGTTTGGGATAAGGATGCTTTCGGCTCTTTCGTCATGGAATCCTTCCTTTTGGAACAGTGTAAATTGCGTGGAATCATCATCGACAATTTCATTATATCCGGGTCTCCGGGGCAGCCATATGGAAATAGCCTTCAATCGGCTTGACATTTATCAGGGGATTTTGGAGCCGTCTGCGGTGGAGGAAAAACAATAAGAAATCTCCATAGAAAGCCTAAAAAAATTCCATTGCATATTTGTGCATTGCGGCTCCATAGGAGAGCCGGGAACGCAAAAAGCCCCGTGCAGCGCGGCACAGAGCTTTCATTCCTTTTGTCAGGGTCAGCTGTATTTCCTTACAATCTCCTGCATCCTGTCCATCTTGCTTTCCATGTCGGAAACCATCTTGAACTGGGTGCGGGCCCGGTCCAGGTTGTGTCCCTCCCGGTGCACCTTGAAATAGGTATCCCCGTTGAGGTAGTCCGTCAGGAACCGCATGCCGCATTCAAACGTCATCAGCTTGGCGGCGAACGGCAGGTATTCCAGTTCAGCGGGCACGAGGAAGTCCCTTGCCGACTCCAGGTAGCCGCGGGTGAAGCATTCGAACAACTCCAGCTCCATCCACACCTTCGACAGGTCCTTCTCATCCTCCGCGGCCGGGTTCGTGCCGGAACGGATGGAATCGCCGAAATCATACAGCGACAAGCCGGGCATGACGGTGTCCAGGTCGATGACGCAAATTCCCTCGCCGGTATTGTCATCAATCATGATATTATTGAACTTGGTGTCGTTATGAGTGACCCTCAGGGGCAATGCTCCCACTTCGAGCAAATCCACCAGCACGGCCGCGTCGGCCGCCCTTTTCGCCACAAAGTCGATTTCCAGCCCTGCGCTTGCCGCGCGGTTTGCAGCATCCTGCTCGACCGCCTTGAGAAAGGCATTGTATCGCTTCTTCGTGTTGTGAAAATCCGGTATGGTTTCATGAAGCTTTTCCGCGGGAAAATCGCCCAGTCCTTCTTGAAACCGGCCGAAGGCCTTCCCCCCATTGCGGAAGTGGTCGCGGTTTTCCACCACATCGTAAGTCCGGGCGTTTTCAATAAAAATATAACTGCGCCAGTACTCCCCCTCTTCCGTCTTCAAAAAGGGACTGCCGCTTATGGTCGGGACAAGGTTCAGCGTCTCTCTGCCGGGGTCCCTTCCGGCGAGGAGAATCTTCCTCCGCAGGTGCTTTGTGACGCCCTCGATGTTTTCCATAAGCTTTTCCGGTTCACGGAACACCCTGTGGTTGATGCGCTGGAGGATATACCGGTGCGTTCTCCCGTTCCGCAGCCGGAAGCTGGCGGCGTAAGTGTCATTAATATGTCCCGACCCGTAGGGGACCGCCTCGATAAAATCCCCGTCAAAGGCAAACTGCCCGGTGATCTCATAAAAATTCGGCTTCATGTTATTCCCTCCATAATTTTTCCGGATAAGCCCCCTGCCGGATCAGGTCCAGAATCGCCTGCTTCACCACCGGCTTATCCTCCTGGTAAGTCACTCCGTACCAGCGTTCCTTCGTTTCAAGCACCTTGACCCGCGCTTTGCCTTCCTGAATCAAGCGGTCTATCACAGAGGGAAGAAAATATTCCGCTTTTGCAAGCTGCTCCCGGTTCTCCCGGAGGAATTGCGGAAATCCGGATTCCAGTTCATCCAGCAGGCTTGGCGTAAAGCCCCATGTATTCATCGAAACCGTGCTGCCCGCAGGGATGGTCACCCAGTTTGTTCCGTCTTCCGTATACTTCGTGCCGTCCTCAAATTTCTGTATCCTGGTCCGTTCCCGGATACCGCTCAAAAAGCCTTCCCTATCAACGGTGCAGACCCCTCTTGCCACATGCCCGTGCTCCGTCAGCGTATTTTCCAACTGGAAGCCGGCCATGGAATAGTGGAATACTCCGTCCCGGTCTTCCGCGGTCTTGAGGTAATCGAACAGAAGCCGGAAGGTCGAGGCTCCGTAGAAGTCATCCGCATTGATTACGGCAAAGGGGACATTCACCGCCTTTCTGCAGCTCAGGACGGCGTGGCCGGTGCCCCACGGCTTCTTTCGGTCCGGCGGAAGGAGGAAGCTTGCTGGAAGGTCCTCCATGGACTGGAACACGTACTCCGTATCCGCCAGTTTCTCCGCCCTGTATCCGATCTTTTCCCGGAAGGCCTCTTCCGTTTCCTTCCGGATAATGAAAACGATTTTGGAAAACCCCGCTTTCAAGGCGTCATAAATGGAATAATCAATCAGGATTTCTCCGCCGGGCCCCACGGAATCGATCTGTTTCAGTCCGCCGTAGCGGCTTCCCAGGCCGGCCGCCATAATCACCAGTGCCGGTTTCTGCATTGCATATGCCTCCCTTTTGTCATGTTTCATACCCTTGCGGGTTGTTCTTCTGCCAGCGCCAGGCGTCGGCGCACATTTCACCGATGCCCCTGCGCGCCGTCCAGCCCAGCTCCGCTTCCGCCTTCGACGGGTCCGCATAGCATGCCGCAACGTCTCCCGGCCTTCTGTCCGCGAAGCGGTACGGTATCTCCCTGCCCGAGGCTTTTGAAAATGCCTCGATCATCTGCAAAACGGAATAGCCTTTTCCCGTGCCCAGGTTGCAGGTGACGATGCCCGGCTTCCGCTCCAGCTTTTCCAGCGCCTTCAGATGGCCCGCCGCCAGATCGGCGACATGGATGTAATCCCTTACGCCGGTGCCATCCACGGTGGGATAATCCCTGCCGTAAACACTCAGCGCCTGTAATTTCCCCACGGCTACCTGGGCGATGTATGGGACCAGATTATTGGGAACGCCGTTGGGGTCCTCCCCGATCCGCCCGCTGGCATGGGCTCCCACCGGGTTGAAATACCGGAGTATGGCAATATTCCAGGTCCGGTCCGCCGCGTACAGGTCCCGCAGGATTTCTTCAATCATCCATTTGGTCCGGCCGTACGGGTTTGTGGCGGAAAGGGGGAAATCCTCCCGGATCGGCACTTCGCGGGGATCGCCGTAAACGGTGGCCGAGGAACTGAAGACGAGGTTCTTCACCCCATGCTTCTCCATGACTTCACACAGGGTCAGGGTTCCCGCAACATTGTTCCGGTAATACCGCAGCGGCACCGCGGCCGATTCTCCCACCGCCTTCAGGCCCGCAAAATGGATGACCGAACGGATGTCCTCCCGTACAAAAAGGGTTTCCATGGCCTCGCGGTCGGTTATGTCCGCCTTGTAAAAAGGAAATGTTTTTCCGGTGATCTCACGGACCCTTCTCAGGGCTTCTTCCTTGCTGTTGGAAAGATTGTCCGCGACACAGATTTCATATCCCGCCTGCAGCAGCTCCACGCAGGTGTGGCTTCCGATATAGCCGGCTCCGCCGGTAACTAGGATCGACATGGTTCCTCCTTGTCCCAAGCCATGGGCATAAAGCGCGCCATGCTTTGCATTCCGATGGTTTCAATGACCCTTCCTGCATCCATTGTATGACGGCGGAGAAAAGGAATATTTAGCCGGGAGGTCATTTTTTTTGTACTTTTGGGCATTTCAGCGCCAGATAACCGGTTGACAGGCGGCCGGCGCAGTACTATGATATAGATAATAAAACAATTAACCAGTTAACAAGATAATTAATAAGTAATGAGCCGGCGGGAAAGCCTTTTGCCGGCAAGGGAGGAATGGGAGATGCTTCATCCGGAAAGAACGCTTGCCATAAATACGAAAGAGCGGGGCGCCCCACTGGGCGACCTGTTCGGCATTTTCTTCGAAGACCTGAATCATGCCGCGGACGGCGGCCTCTACGGGGAGTTGGTGCAAAACCGTTCCTTTGAATTCGACCCCATCGACAATCCGGCCTATCATTCCATGACCGCCTGGGAGCAGGTGGAGCGGGGCGGAGCAAAAGCGGAATTCCTCATAGAAGCCAAAAACCCGGTCCACGATCGCAATCCCCACTACCTTGCGATCAATGTGCTGAAGCCGGGAGAGGGCGCGGGAATCCGCAACCTGGGATACAACGCCGGCATTCCGGTACGGGCGGGGGAAACCTACCGGTTTTCCTGCTACGCCCGACGGGACGGCGACGCCTGCGCACCGGTCCGTGTGGCGCTGGAAAGCCCCGAAGGGACGGTTTACGGCGGGGCGGACCTATGGGTCAAAACCGGCGGCTGGCAAAAATACGAGGCGGTGCTGGTTCCCCGCGCAACGGATTCCGGCAGTCAGTTGATCATTACCACGAATACGGAGGGCCGGCTTTACCTGGATATGGTTTCCCTGTTCCCGGAGAATACCTTCAAAAAGCGGCCCAACGGTCTGCGGCAAGACCTGGCGCAGTTGCTGGCTGATTTGAAGCCGAAATTCATGCGTTTCCCCGGAGGCTGCCTGGTGCATGACGGTTCCCTGGACCCGGATGCGCGGGACTCCATGTATCGCTGGAAAAACACCCTGGGCGACATCGCCCAAAGACCCGCCAGAAGGAGCAACTGGGGCTACAACCAGACGCTGGGGCTGGGGTATTACGAATATTTTCAGTTTTGCGAAGACATCGGAGCCAAACCGCTTCCCGTCCTGCCGGCCGGATATGATCCCCATCACCGGAGGATCACGCCGTTGGATCAGCTGCAGCCCTGGATCGACGACGCTCTTGACCTGATCGAATTCGCCGTTGGGGGCCCTTCGACCGTATGGGGCGCAAAGCGCGCCGAGCTTGGCCATCCCGAACCCTTTGGCCTCGAATACCTTGCCATTGGCAATGAGGAGGTCGGAGAACCCTTCTTTGAGCGCTATGAATATTTTCATAAGGCAATACGGCAAAAATACCCGCAGATCAAGCTTATCAACAGCAGTGGGCCCTTTGCGGCGGGCGGCGAATATGAACGCGGCTGGAAATCCGCGAGGGAGAACGGCTCGGACCTGGTGGACGAGCATTATTACCAGTCGCCGGAATGGTTTCTTGCAAATGTTCACCGGTACGACGGCTTTCCGGCGGAGGGCCCCAAGGTGTTCCTCGGGGAATACGCTTCCTGGGGAAATACCTGGTATAACGCGCTTGTAGAGGCCGCATACATGACCGGACTGGAGAGGAACGCCCACGCGGTGGGCTTGGCCTGCTATGCTCCTTTGCTGTGCAACGTGGGATATGTCAACTGGAAGCCGGATTTGATCTGGTTTGACAGCCACCGGGCCTTCGGAACGGCGAATTACTATGTTCAAAAGCTGTTTATGCACCACCAGGGAGAGCATTTGCTGGGAGTCCGTACGGAAGGGCTTGAGCCGACAGGGGCGCCCGGCCGCGCGCCGATCACCGGAGGATTGTCGGTGCAAGGGGACCGGATCGACGCCCGGTTCTATGAAATCACCCTGAAAAACACGGAAACAGGGGAAGAGAAGCAGTATCCCGACGCTTGCTCCGGAGAAGCTTCCGGCACGGCCGTTCTGGGGGAAACGGACTGGACGGAGTATTCGCTGAGCTTGAAAGCCAAAAGGCTGAACGGATCAAAAGGCTTTTTCATCCACTTTGGGGAAAAGAACCAGGAAAACAGGCTCCGGTGGGAGGTGGGCGGCTGGCAGAACCAGGATTCCATGGTATTCGCTTTTGTGGACGGCAGGAATTCCTGCCTGACCCAGAGCCTTTTCACGGTTGAAACCGGAAGGGAGTACCACCTCGAGTTGGTGGTTTCCGGCAGGAAAATCTCGACGTATATCGATGGAAAGCTGATCAACCAAACGGAAGACAAACTGCCGGTGATTGAACCGCTATACTATTCGGCAAGCGTGGAAGGATCTACCGGCGATATCATCGTCAAAGCGGTCAACGTTCAGGAGCAGCCTGTCCAGGTGAAGCTGGTCCTTGAAGGGCTCCCTCAAAAGGCCCTTTACGGAAAGGTGTTCCAGATGGCCGGCTATCCAACCGAGGCCCAAAACAGCTTTGAGGAACCTGAAAGAGTAAGCTCGACAGAGAAGGACATCTGTGTATCGGCGGACGGCTTCCAATATGAATTTCCTGGGCAGTCCTTCATCGTGTTCCGTTTTCATGAGGCAAAGGATCCTGAAAACGGCGGAACCGGCAGGGAATAACAAGAGACGCGGCGCATAAAGGGGCAAATCTCTTGCCCCTTCCCTTTGTACCATTCAACCGGCCACTGTTCAGACAAAATTACAAAATTATATGAAAAGCCTCTGCTTCTTTGTATAATAGGTCCTCTTGGTGGCGATCTCCTTCACAAGAATGGGGTCCCCTTCCTCCGTCGCCTTTTTTCTGGGATTGTGAACTTTCAAAAAGCCGCGTTCCTCTCCGCTTATGATATCCGGCGCAATTTTCAATATATTGTCGATTGCGTCCCTCAATACATCGCCGATTGCCGAGAAGAGCCCGGAAAGCGCTTCCTCCGGTATTCTGCCAACCACGGATTCGGGAGAGATATCGGCTTTCCAAAGAATCTCGTCGGCGTACGCGTTCCCGATTCCTTTCAAAATCTTCTGGTCGATCAGGAAGGCCTTCACATTCATTCTGGAATTGCGCCCCGCCACACCGGCGAAATAGGCATAATCGAATTTTTCGGATAAAGCGTCGGGTACGCTGCTTTTCTTCGGATTGAATGTCACCTTGCACAGGCTTTGATAATCGGAAACGGACAGCGCGCTGTTGTCCTGAAAACCAATGGAAATGATTTTATGTTGAATACTGCCGACTTTTTCCGCATCAGACAATTTGAATTGTCCGTTCAGCATAAGGTGAACGCTGAAGACATTCCCGTTTGACAGATGAAAATACAGTTCCTTTCCCACACGCTCAATATCCACAATGTGAGAATTTATTAGCCCATTTGCAAATACATCGGACAGCACATTCATTTTGCTGCTGTTATGGACAGCCGCAGAAACAATGGGCTTGTTCAAAATATGCTTTTTAAGATTCATGGAGAACACCTGAAGGTCTGGTAACTCCGGCATTTCAATCCCTCCCCGCGATACGTCTGCTCCATGTCAGAGTATCATCCCGCCCATTTATTGTCAAGCCATTTACCATTCCGGAACACTCGATCCCATCATCCCATAAATATTGACAAGGATGTATCAATATTGAATAATAAAAGAAAGGATCTATGGAATAGGGGGTGATGAAATCGATTTTGAGACAGTGAGCAAAACCGGGAATACCGGCATGAGCGTTCTGCTGTCCTGCCGCACCCGGGAGGACTTCGCCCGCAGGCGGATCGACGACAGATTCAGAATCATTTTGATCGAGGGCGGCGCCGGTGTTTTGAATGTAAGCGGAAACAAGCTGCTTTTCAATGCCCCGGCAGTTTTTTGCCTGAATGAGGCGGAGGATGTCCTGCTTCAAGAGAATGCCGGCGTGAATGCATTTTCCGTATATTTCTCCCCTTCTACCATCAACAGCTCCTTGAATTTTGACAACATCAGAGGGGACAGAAGCGGGATGACGACAACGGAACGCAATGACTGCACCTGCCTGAGCCCGTTTTTTACGAGAAGGTCCGGCTATCATGGGCACTTTGCAGTCGGAATAACGATGTTCAGGTCGCTGCAGCAGTTGTTTGTCCGCCTGGCAAATGAACTGGAGGAACAGAAAGATGGATTTTGGTCTTGCCGGAGCAGATCCTACCTGATCGAAATCCTGTTTCTTCTCCAAAGAATTTTTCTGGTCCCGGACCCGGACAGTGAGATCCTGTTGAACAACAATTCCGAATTCGTCGGACAGGCAATGCTGTTTCTCCACGCCAATTACAGCCGGAAAATAACAATGGTGGAATTGTCCAGGCGCCTGAACATGAACCGAACGACTTTGAACGAACGATTCCGGGAAGAGACGGGCATGACGGCCACTACGTACCTGATCGACCTTAGAATCCGGCTGGCCTGCCAGATGCTGAGGGACACCCTGATTCCGGTTTCGGAGATTGCCAGCCGGGTCGGCTTCAACGATACGGCCCATTTCACCAGAACCTTCCGGAAGCTGACGCTTTGCTCCCCCTCGGATTACAGACAGAGCAACAGCTGGCAGATGAAATGAATCCTGCGGATATGCAAACAAACCCTGTAAATAATCAATTTTACATCTCCGGACGCCGTGGTACACTGATGGCATCAAATAACAAGGAGATGTCATGAATGAAAAGGGTTCTATGCTTTATTCTTTTCCTTTCCCTTATTCTTTGCCTGAATGTGAGCTTTGCCAGTGACAAAACGGGAAACGCCGCAACGGGAAAGGACAGTGCTGCAGCATTGCTGGCGAATGTAAAACATTTAAAACAGTCTACTGTGAGGATGGAAGCGAACGGCAAGGTCATTTATTTTGACCCCGTATGGCTGGACGGCGCGCCAAAGGACGCCGACATCATATTTATTACGCATACCCATGGCGATCATTTCTCGGTTGGGGACATCAAAAACCTTTCAAAGGACGGCACCATCCTCGTGGTTACGGAAGACGGCGCAGCAATGGCGCGGAAAGAGGGAATCAAATCCATCGTTTCCGTCGTCCCGAACAGGGAATACTCTGTCGGCGGGATCAAATTCAAGACCGTACCGGCTTATAATACCAATAAGGAATTCCATCCCAAAAGCAACAAATGGGTTGGGTATATCGTCACCGCCAATAGCGCGAACTACTATTTCGCCGGGGACACCGATATCATCCCGGAGATGAAAGCTCTCAAGGTTGACGTTGCTTTTCTGCCTATAGGAGGAACCTACACGATGAACGTGCAGGAAGCGATCAAGGCGGCAAATGAAATCAAGCCGAAGGTTGCGGTACCGATCCATTTTGCGGATGTGGTCGGCACTACGGATGATGCCGTTGCATTTGTGAGCGGGTTGGATCGAAGCATTAAAGGGGTTATTGTGAAGGATCTTCTGTACGGCGTAAGCCATCTCAAACAATCCACAGTCCGGATGCAGGCAAATAAGGTGATTTATTTCGACCCCATCGGAATTGAGGGGGAACCGAAGGATGCTGATGTGATCTTTATTACGCACGCCCATGGGGACCATTTTGAGATAGACTCCCTAAAGAAGCTGGCGAAAAGCGATACGATTTTCGTTTTGCCCGGGGACTGTGTCAAGCAGGCCGTCGATGCGGGACTCCTAAATGTGGTTGCGGCGCGGCCATCCCGGAGCTACGAGATCGAGGGCCTGAAATTCAACACAGTGCCCGCATACAACATCGACAAAGATTATCATAAAAAAGAATCCAACTGGGTAGGGTATATCGTAACCGTGAACAACACCAGCTACTATTTTGCAGGTGATACGGACAAGATACCCGAGATGAAGGATATCAAAGCCAATGTGGTCTTCCTGCCTGTCGGCGGCACCTACACAATGACTGCCAAGGAGGCGGCTGAGGCGGCGAACCTCATAAATCCGCTGGTTGCCGTTCCGATCCATTTTGCGGATGTAGTCGGTACAGTGGAGGACGCAAAGAATTTTATCAACAGCTTGAATCCGTCCATAAAGGGCGTTATCCTGAAAAAAACCTAGTATTGTGCCAGTCTCCATCCCTTGCATTACCCTGTCGGAAGGGGTAATGCAAGGGTTTCTTTTTTACCCCTTGATGCCGGTGGACGCGATCCCTTCGACGAAGTATTTCTGCAGGGACAGGAACACAACCAGCACCGGTATGATGGAAATGACCGAAGCCGCCATGATCAGCCCGTATTCGGACGAATACTGTCCGATGAACATCCGCAGCCCGATCTGCAGGGTCTTTTTCGTCTGAGTCGTCAGGTAAATGCTAGGTCCCAGGAAATCGTTCCAGGTGTTGACGAACGTAAAAATGGCAAGGGTGGACAAGGCCGGCTTTGACAGCGGCAGCATGATCCTGCCGTAAATCTGGTACTCGTTCATTCCGTCAATTCGCGCGGCCTCGCAGAGCTCATCCGGAATGCTCTGGTAAAACTGGCGCATCATAAAGACGCCGAAGGCGGAAAACGCCTGCAGGCATATAATGGCCAAGTGGGTGTCGTTCAGCCCGAAGGACCGCATCATGATGAACTGGGGCACCATGTAGACCTGCCAGGGTACAGCAATGGTCGCGATGTATCCGAGGAACAGCAGGTTCCGGTATTTGAACTGGAGCTTTGCGAAAGCATATGCCGCAAAACTGCTGGTCAGAAGCTGCAGTATGCTTACGACCACCGTCAGCTTCACCGTGTTTCCCAGGAACGCCAGCAGCGGAATCGTCGTCCAGATCTCCCTGTAATTTTCCCACCTGGGTTTCGGGGGAAACCACTGGATCGGCACCGTAAACACGTCCTTGTCCAGCTTCAGGGATGCGGAAAACATCCAGAAGAACGGGATCAGCATCAAAACCGTTATGCCGGCTAAAATAATGTATAAAAACACCTGTCCGGGTTGAATCGTCCATTTGCTGTTTTTCATGACCGGTATCGCCTCTCTTTGCTGGAGCATATCAGCTGTTTGCATAATTCTTTTCACCTTTAAATTGTATAATGGTCACCAGCAGCACCAGGGCAAACAACACCATGGAAATGGCACTGGCATAGCCGTAATCGTTGGACGTCACAAAAGCGGTCTGGTAAATGTGGTAAACCAGCACCAGCGTGCTTGTTCCAGGTCCTCCCTGGGTGATCATGTAGATCAGGTCGTACACCTTGAAGCAATTGATGGTCAGGATGATGATGACGAAAAAGGTCGTCGGCCTTAGTTGGGGGAAGGTGATGTGCCGGAACTTCTGGGCCGCGTTCGCGCCATCCAGGCTCGCCGCTTCGTACAGTTCCCCGGGAATCCCCTGCAGGCCGGCAAGATAAATGACCATATAATAACCCATGGTTTTCCAAACGCTGAAGAGCACCACCGTCAGCATCGCAAAGTGCGGGTCCGCCGCCCACTTCGGAAGGCTTCCCTTGGCAACGCCCAGATGGCTCAGCAGAATATTGACAAGGCCCGCGCCCGGGCTGAATATCATGTTCCATACCGCCGCCACCGCCACAAGGGACGCTACGTACGGAAAAAACGAAATCGCCCGGAAGAAATTCCTTCCCATGATCTTTTGGTTCAGCACAACGGCAAGGGCCAGTGCCGCCGCCAGCGTCAGCGGGACGGTGGAGACGCTGTAAACGATGGTATTGATAAAGGCCGCTCTGAAACGGCTGTCCTCCGCGAGCTTGACAAAATTGTCCACGCCGACGAATTTGATCGGATTGTTTCCGTCCCAGGACATAAAGGCCAGAACGAATGCAAAGAGAATGGGGCCCAGTGTAAATACGGCAAATCCGATGAAATTCGGAGCGATAAAGCTGTAGGCAATGAGATTGCGCTTTCTTTCACGCTTTCGCCGCAGCTGCGCGGCGTTTTTTGTTTGAATATCCGCCAGGGTCATAAAACAGCTCGCCTCCTTTTGCAATTATTTATCCTTCAAAGCTATCCCGTAAGGCTGCTGCGATTCCGCCATCTTTGAAAAAGGGGCTGCCGTTAAGCAGCCCCGTCAGCCATTGTTTCTTGTTGTTTTCCGTCGTTTGAAGCTAGATTATTTCAGGATCTTGCCCACTTCCGTATTCATGTAGGCGATTCCTTCGTCCACGGTCTTCGTTCCGGTCATGATGTAGTCATGGGCTTCGTTGAGGACTACTTCCACTTCGGCGCTCTTGTCGTTTACAGGCATTTCAAGATACGTGTTGGCCGTCTTCAGCGCTTCTGCACTTGCAGGATCGCTGGGGAAGCCTTCCATCGATGCGATGGCCGCCACTACCTCATCGGTCTTGATGGCCGGGAAGGTTCCTGCCTTGGCAATGACTGCCGCGCCTTCCGGTCCGCATACGAAGTTCATGAAGTCCGCCGCCGCTTCCTTGTTCTTCGAGGCGGAGGTAACAGCCAGGGAAGTGATGGTAGCCAGCGTCGATCCCGGCTCTACGCCTTCCGCATGGGGATACTTCACAATGCCCCAGTTCTTGATGTCGGTGTATTCGCCGCTCTTGATCTTGCTGATCAGGGTCGGGATGAACCACGAGCCCATGTTCATCATGGCGATGTTGCCTTTCGCAAATGCGCCGGAGTAATGCAGGCTGCTGGTCTTAAGCGTCGCATAATCCTGGCAGATGCCGTCCTTCTGCTGCTTCAAAACCATTTCATAATAGGGCTTTGTAAAATCGTAATTCCCGCTGAGAATGGAGTTTTTGCCATCCAGCACGCCGAACAGTTGAACCGCCGAACGCCAGGTGTGGTAATGGGTTCCGTATATTTCCTTGCCCAGGTCGTTTTTCGCGACGGACCTTGCAATCGTGTCATACTGCTCGAAGGTCATGTCGTTGGTCGGATAAGCGATCCCGGCCGCGTCAAAGATGTCCTTGTTGTAATAGATGATCCAGAAGTCGCTTCTGAAGGGAAGCGCATACAATTTGTCGTTGATGAGAATCTGATCGGTAACGCCGCCGTATGCGGACAGGTCCACCTTTGTCGTATCGACCGGCTCCAGTACATTCTTTGAAACCAGGTTTGCATAGCCCGGTATATCCTTGATGCACGCTACGTCAAGGTTGGAATCGCTGCCGGAAAGCTGGGTCGCCAGAACCGTCATGTAATCCTGGGCTCCAAGGTCCACCATTTCCACGGTTACTTCGGGCCTCTTCGCCTTATAAGCATCGATCAGCGGCTGATAGTAGGTTGTCAGGGAAATGTCCCAAACCGCCCATTTCAGGTTGACCGGTTCGGCCGACGCCACAGGCTCCGTCTCCGACGCTTCGGCTGCCGGTTCCGTTACCGCCTGGCTGGATTCCGCTCCCGCCGCCGGCGTCTCCGCCTTCGTTCCGCAGCCTGCCAGCAGCGATACCGCCATCATGAAAACCAGAACGATGCTCACTACTTTTTTCAGATCCTTCATGTTCGTACCTCCTCAATATATCTTTTTACTCTGGGACAACCGGAAATTATCTTTCGGTTGTCCCTATATAGATTGGTGTTGCTACTTTCGATTATAGGGAATGGGGGGTCTGAAAGAAATGTAATTTTTCATGCATATCCTATATTATTTCTTTTAATCTTCGCCGTCCATCCGGGCCTTGATAAAAAACATGCACTTTTTTTAAAAATACCGGTAAAATTTTATGCTCATGCCGGGCCATGTGTGGTAAAATCCGGTCTGCGGGCCGTTACACCCCTCCTCTTTATTGACATCACAGCACAGATTGGATACCATAATATCATAATCTTAGGAAACCTCAATAACCTCGCCGGGGGGAAAGCATGAAGCCGCAGTTCCCGAAAGCCATACGGAAAAACATTACTTACGTAACGGTCGTATTTACTCTGGTGCTTACCCTGTCCGTCGCATCCATCAGCTATTACATGTTCAATTCCCTGCTGTCCAACAGCCTGGTGCAGTCCACCTCCTTCAACCTGCATTTGATCTCCGAGACCATCGCCTCCCAGATCTCTCCCATTGTAGCGCTGTCCAGGTGGAGCAGTGGGAATACCCTGCTGGCGAAGTACCTGGAATCCTCGGCGGATTTGAAATCCATCAAGGAGGACTATATCCTCCTGCTGCAGGAGCCCCCTTCCGAAGATCGCTCGAGCGGACTTCGAAGGCTGGACCGGAAGTTCCGTGAAACCGACGCCGCAAACAAACCCCTGGCGTTGTCCGCCTGGAACCGGCTGCAGGAGGAGTTCCGCAACAACCGTTCCTCCGTGTACGTCTCCCGGATCATTGTCAGCAACAACAGCGACCGGTATCTCCAGCTGACGCCCATTTCCGGGACTCGGGTCCTGAATGTCCACGAAACCATTACGCAGCTGCCCTATTTCCAGTCTCTCTACAGCGCGCCGTCGCCGGTGTGGATCGGCCTTGTGGCGGACCCCTTCAGCGACAGGAAGGGCGAGCAGATGATTCCCATCATCCGGCCCGTCTACTCTTTTTATGGAAAAAAAGAAGCCGGCTGGTTCTTCATGTCCATCTCCACGGACTTGCTGACCGCCTCGTTGAAAAATTACGCCGTACCGGCCTCCAGCGAGCTTTTTCTCACCATCGGCTCCAAAACCTATCGGATCGAAGGCAGCCGGTTCACCGAAATGACACCGGAGTACACGGTTGTCAGTCAAAAGACCACCGACCGGAACACCACCCTGTCCGTGGTCAAGGACGCCGCCGGACGGCAGCAGACCGTGGTCACCGTCGCTTCGTCCCTGAACGGCTGGTCTTTTTCGCAGACCCTGTCCTCCGCCCAGTTCGACCGGCAGCAGACCCTTTATATCTTTCTCGTCCTGCTGTCCGGCCTCATCGTCCTGTCCCTGGGGCTTTGCCTGACCTACTATTTGAACCGCCAGATCAACAAGCCCCTGGCCAAGCTCTACAACAAGATCAAGCTGATTGCCCGGGGCGACTTTTCCAGGGACCCGGAAATCGAGTGGCAGAACGAGCTGGGTGAAATCGGTCACGGCATCAACACCCTGGCCACGGATGTGGTGCAGTTGATGGACAAACGCATTGAAGACGAAAAGGAAAAGAACGACCTGGAATACCAGATGCTCCAGAGCCAGATCAATCCGCACTTTTTATACAACACCCTCAACTCCATCAAGTGGATGGCAACGATCCAGAACGCGGGCGGCATCGCAGAAATGACCACCTGCCTCGCGCGGCTGATGAAGACCGTGTCCAAGGACAGCCAGCAGATGCACACCATCCGGGAGGAGCTTGCCCTGCTGGGGGATTATTTCCTGATCCAGAAATACCGGTACGGGGGAACCGTATCCCTCTCCTGCGAGGTCGAATCCGAGGACCTTTACGACTGCCGGATCTTGAAATTCACGCTGCAGCCCATGGTGGAAAACGCCATATTCCACGGAATAGAGCCCAAAAGGGCCATGGGCAGTATTGAAGTGCGTATCCGCCGGGGCGGCGGCGACCGGATCCATATCGACATCCGGGACGACGGCATCGGCATGACCGACGAGCAAATTGAAAAGGTGCTTTCGGGAGAAGCGGATATGCCCTCGGATTTCTTCAAAAGAATCGGCATCAATAATGTAAACCGCCGCATCCGCTACGCCTTCGGCCCGGAATACGGCCTGTCCATCACAAGCCGGCCGGGCGTTTACACCCTGATCTCCATTGTGCTTCCCTATACCGTAAGCGCACCGGAGCCGGAAGGAGGCGGCGCGTCATGATAAAGCTCCTGATTGTGGATGACGAGCCGCTGGTGCTGGTGGGCATCATGTCCATGCTGAACTGGTCCGGCATGGGCATTGAGGTCTGCGGCACGGCCATGAACGGCGACCAGGCGCTGCAGCTCATCGGACAGCATCACCCGGAGCTGGTGATCACGGACATCAAAATGCCGGTTCTGAACGGCCTGGAAATGATCAAGGCGTGCAAGGAACGGTTCACCGATATTCCGCAGTTCATCATCCTGACCAGCTACGAGGAATTTCCCCTGATCAAGGAAGCCATGAAGCACCAGGTGGTGGATTATCTCATCAAGCTTGAGCTCAACGCTCAGATGCTGGCCGAATCCGTCGGCAAGGCCATGGCCCGCATATCCCAGAGCCGGATGAAACCGGACGGCATGGTGGAATGGTCGCCCTACCTGTTTTATGAAAAGTTCATGATCCGGCTGCTGAACAACCTGTTCGAAAGCGAGGAGCAGTTCCTGCTCCAGGCGCGGGACCTGAAGCTGGATTTCACTGCGCCCGCCTATGTCCTCTGCCTGTGCACCATTACCGGCATAGAAAACGAGCAGCTGCCCCAGGACAAGCTGATGAATCTCTGCTTCAGCGCCATACAAATGGTGGGAGGCATCGCGCCCAAATACCTGCCCTGCTATACCGCCACCCTGGATCTGAAGCATTTCTGCCTGATTTTCTGCATCCCGGACCCCTCTTCCTATCACGACGCGATCCGCAAGGCGCTGGACGAAACCTTCAAAATGGTGAACTACTATTTCAATGTGCGGATCTGCTCCGCGGTGGGCCGAAGCTGCACGAATCCTCTGCTGCTCTGCGAGTCGTACCAGGATGCCCGCCAGATCCAGATCTACAGTACCTCGGACCGTCCGGTGGTATTTTACGACGATTTCAACAGCGATACCAAAAATTTCGGCAGCAGCACCTTCAACCTGAGCCTGTTCAAGACCGAAATCCAAAAGGCCTTCGAGACCTTCGACGCGGACGCCTTCTGCTCCGCCCTGGACTCCATCGTCACCCTGTTCCGGGGCAATCCGACGCGCTACCTCCAGGCTATCGACGCTTCGTGCAATCTGCTGTACCTGTCAATATCCCTGCTGCCGGATGGCGAAAACGTGCTGTCCGGCATATTCGAGGCCTATCCCGACAGCTACCGCTCCATTTACAAATACACCCACATCGATCAGATCATCAACTGGCTGGAGGTTTTCCGGGACGGTCTGGCCCGGGTCCTGCGGAGCCAGCATAAAAATTATAAGAACCACATCATCCGCAACATCCAGAGCTACATCGACACCCACGTGGAGGAAAAGCTGTCCCTCAATGACGTGGCCTCCCTGTTCAGCATCAGCCCAAGCTATCTCAGCATTTTATTCAAAAAAGCCACGGACATCGGCTTTACGGAATATGTCACCCAAAAGAAAATATCCAGGGCAAAAGCCTGGATCTCCGAGGGTCAGATGAAAATCTATGAAATTGCCGACCGGCTGGGCTTCGAAAGCGCCTTCTACTTCAGCAAGGTCTTCAAAAAAGTCGTCGGCTGCTCGCCGAGGGAATACATGCAGGGCAAATAGCCTTCGGACGACTCCTCCGCGCCGGTTCAGCACATGCTGCCGTACAGCGCCTGTATGGAGCCGCCCGGCTCAACGCCCAGCTCTGTCCGGAGCAGTTCGCTTACGGCGTTGTAATGGGTCGTAAAGGCCACCCGGTCCTTCTTGATGAAATACAATTTCAGAAGCATCTCATGGAGATCTTCATCCAGCGGGCACTTCCTCAAAACGCTTTTGAGCACCCGCTCCGCCGAAGCGTAATCGCTTGTCTTCATATAATACTTTGCGAGGGAAACTGCCATTTCCCAATACTTCGCCGAGTATTCCTCCCGCCTGGGCAGGGCCCAGAGGTAATCATTCTCCTCCAGGTAATCGTTCTTGTACAGAGAGATCGCTTTTTCATAGGTTCCCAGCGTCTCCCCGGATACCGGAAGGCCGGAGGCGGCAATGGAATCGAATTCGGCGGCGTCGGTGCAGACCCGGGAAAGGCTCATCCAATAACAGCCGTTGATGAATTTGATGATGAACTCGATACGGGCCGCATCCAGGACCTTTTTCATCTTGTAAACGGTCGTATGCAGGTAAATGTCCACCTTGTCGGCACTGCATTCGGGCCAGAGGGCCTCGCAGATTTTCCATTTGGGCACTTCTCTTTCCAGGTTCTGCACCAGGTACGCAAACAGCTCCTCCGCCTTCGAGGTACGCCATTTGACGGGCAGCTCGCTTCCGGGGCCGTAGACCGTGAATTTGCCGAAGCAGTGGATCCGGCCGAAATCGGCAGGCTCATTCCAGGGGACCGCCGCCCCCTTTTTCCGCCTGACGAGGCGTGCCACGGTTTGCTCGACGGCTTCGAAGGACAGGGGCTTCAATAAATAGTCCAGGGCGTTCACGCGAAAAGCGTCCAGCGCATACTGGTCGTAGGCGGTTACAAAGACGATTTCCACGCCGGCGTCGACGGCCAGAATCCGCTCCGCCAGCTCCAGGCCGTTTGTCTCGGGCATTTCGATGTCCAGGAACGCCACATCCGGCTTTGCGTCCCGTATACCGGACAGGGTATCCGCGGCGCTGAGAAAGCTTTCCACTACGGTTACCCGGTCGGTTCTCTCCAGCAGGATCTTCAGGATGCTGATCGCGGGTTCCTCGTTGTCCGCAATAATGGCTCTCAACATGATGGGGTCCACCTCCAGGAACTTATTCTATCTTCAAAGCGCGCCGGCCGTACTATACCGGTATGCTGAAGGACACGACGGTTCCGCAGCCCTCCGCGCTTGAAATGTCCAATGCCGTACCGTAGAAGCTCGACAGCCTGCGGTTGATATTATTCAAGCCCACGCCGCCGCTTTTGGCCTCCGAAGCCTTCAGCCCCTCCAGAACGGGACCGGGAATCCCGGTGCCGTTATCCGTTACCCGGATATTCATCCGGCCTTCGCAAAAGGCCATGCGCAGCGTTACCTTCCCTCCCCCGGTCCTTTTCATCAGCCCGTGCCGGATGGAATTTTCGACGATGGGCTGGATCATAAGCGGGAGTATGCTGTATTTCAAAACGCAGGGATCGATATCGTATTCCACTTCCAGTTGCTTGCCGAACCGTGCCTGCTCAATCGCCACATAGGCCTTGACAAGCCGGAGCTCCTTGTCTACGGGGATAAAGGAGGAGGTGCTGGAAAAGTCGAAGCTGCTCCTTAAAAAGACGCCCAGCTCCGAAAGCAGCTCTCCGGCCTTTGTGGGCGCAGTATAGCAGAAAGAGCCGATGGTGTTCAGCGCGTTGAACAGAAAATGGGGCCGGATTTGAGCCTGCAAAAAGGCCGTTTCCTTTTCCAGCAGCAGATCCATGGAATTTTTCAGTTGCACCAGGGTCAGTACCCTGCATTTGAGCTCTCCGGTCTCAAAGGGCTTCTCGATAAAATCGTTGGCCCCCGCCCCGAACCCCGCTTCCAGATCCCCCGGCAGGGCCTTGGCGGTCAGCAGGAGGACCGGAAGCTCAAGGGGGGAATAGGTTTCCCGGATTTTCCGGCAGGCTTCGTAGCCGCTCATGCCCGGCATCATGACGTCAAGGATGCAAAGGTCGTATTTCAAGGGCCCTTTGAGAAGCTGCAGGGCCGATTCCGCGCTTCCGGCAATGGTGACGTTGTATTTGCAGAGGGTCAGTACATTCAGCAGCGCTTTTAAATTGGAATATTCGTCATCCGCCACCAGGATGGAAAACTCCCCGCCCACATCCGCCGTATAGGGCAGGCTCTCGGCCGGAACAGCCGCATGGTTCGGAAGAGGTGTCGCAAGCACATCCGCCGGAGCGCCTGCAGGAGCGATGCTTTTTTCAAGGGGCATGGAAAAGGTAAAGCAGGCTCCCTTTCCCGGCTCCGACTCCGCAGAGATCTGCCCGCCGTGAAGCTCCACCAGCTGCCTGGTGATCGCCAGGCCGAGGCCCGTGCCCAGCTCGGCGGCCGGCAGCGCCTCAAACTGTTCGTAGGGCAGGAAAATATCCTTCAGCTTGTCCGCCGGAATGCCCACGCCCGTATCCCTCACTTCTATGAACAGGAAATCCCCGTCCGTCCGGCAGTCTACGGTGATGGTTCCGCTGGCGGTGAATTTGATGCTGTTGTCCAGCAGGTTGGATACGATCTGCCTCAGCCTGTTTTCATCGGCCAGGATCAGGTAAGTGCCGCGGGGAATCCTGTTTTCAAGGACAAGAGGTTTTCCTTTTATCAGGTACCGGAAAATCTCCATCGTGGATTCCACCACCTGCTGCACATCGACCACGGAGGTTTTCAGCCGGATGCCCATGACCTTCCATTTGGAATAGTCCAGAATATCGTAAACCAGTGTGGAAAGCCGCCGCCCGATGCTGGCGACCAGCCGGAGGTCCTCGGCCTGGGCCGGGTTGACGCCGCCGCCCGCGCCGTCCAGAAGCGACTGGGTAATATTGATCATGCCGTTCAGGGGGGTTTTCAATTCATGGGAGGTTCTTGCGAGAAAATCGTCCTTTAGCCTGTCCAGGGCGGACAGCTGTGCGCTGAGCTGCTCAATGGTCTTACAGGAGCTTTCGTATTTTCCGGACATGTAGAACGCAAGAGACAATACCAGGATCGGCTGGAATACGGGAACAAACAGGTTGGACTCCATCTGCAGCTCGATATTGAGCAGGCCCGTAACCAGCAGGAACACCGAGCTGACGATGGCGGTATAAAGATAATACCTGCCCTCCACATTCGCATGGATATGCCTGGTGATAATCCACAGGACCAGGAGGATGGCCCAGATGTTGCCCAGGGTGAACACCAGAAGGGAGGAACCCCACAAATAAAAGCGGGTAAAGCAGGTCAGCAGGAGAAAGAAAAGGGCGACGCCGTCAACGATCCGGTCGATCCGGCGGTCGAAAAAGGCCCTGAAAGCGTGGGATACGTATCTGACCAGCGAATAGAGGCTCGCTATCAGGGAAAAGGTCAGGATTTTTGCCGCGGCATGATAGCCTAAAGCCGGGAAGGCATAGTTGAGGATCGATTCCGAGGAGGTGCTGCTGTGAATCGCCGAAAACAGGCAGTAGGCGGCAAAAAACAGCACGTCCAGGTTGTTTTTCCGCTGCAGGCCCAGTCCGAAAAAATAGAGGGATATGAAAAACATGCCGGAAATCAGGGCCGCGTCGATGAAGAAATAATACATCCGCAGCCGGTTGACGGCCTGCTGGCTGCCGAAATAGATTTCGTAGCATATTCCGCTGGCGCTGTTCGCGTAATTGGCCACTTGAACGACGAGCTCCGTCTCCTCCCCGTCCGCGTGGAAGTAGGCGGTATCCGCGTAGTACCTTTGCTCCGTCGCTTCGGCGGAGGCGGCGGGATTGCCGCAGGACAGGACCTGCTCGCCGTCGGCGAAGATCCTGGCGGCGGCGGAAACGCAGGTGATTTTTATTCCGTAATTGCCGCCTTCGGCAGGAAGGCGGATTTTCAGGCGGTATGTGGCCGTTCCGTAGGGAGACAGCCTTTTTCCGCCAATTTTATAAAGGCTCCACTTTGAAGGGACCTTCTGCAAGGTTCCACCCGCAGGAAAGTGACCTTTAAAGTCGTCAGGCGAGAGAAGCCGGCCGAAATAGAATTCCCATTCTCCGTTCAGCCGGACGGCTCCATCCTTCTCCGCGTTCCAGTGCGTAAGGTCCAGCACCCCGTTCACGGCCACAGGAGCTTTTGACGAAAAAAGGCGGAGGATTGGAACTGCAACGCTGACGGCCATAATGAAAAGCATGCTGTAAAAAAAGAGCTTTTGCACCTTTGTGTTTTCCAAAGCCAACGCCCCTCCCGACTGTCTTTTTTCATTATATCATGTTTTCTCGAATCCGATCGAAAAATGTCCAGAAAATGTCCAGAATGCCCTGATACAATAAATATGGACAAATTGGCGGAATGGACAGGAGGCGGTCGTACGGAAAATGGACAATGAGGCGCAAAGCTTTCACTGGTCGGACATCGGAGATATTGGAAAGGGCAGGCCCACCCTGGGACCGCAAATGCATGCCGCCGTTTATCGGATGTTTCATTTTTCCTTTCGCAACGTGCTGGAAAAGACCTACGGAAAAGAGGCGGTCAACGGCATGCTGCTGGAGGCCGGGCGCCTGGCCGGAATGGAATTCTGCCGGAATATGCTGGACGTCGGGCTGCCCCCCGAACCATTTTTCGGCCTGCTGGGGCGGAAGCTGGAGGAGATGGGAGTAGGCATCCTGCAGGTGGAGCATGCGGACTTTGACAACATGATCTTTATTCTGACGGTGTCCGAGGACCTTGACTGTTCAGGACTGCCGGTGACCGGCGAAACGGTCTGCCATTTTGACGAAGGCTTCATTACGGGCATTCTGGAAAGTTATACGCAAAGGCAGTATCTGGTCCGGGAAACGGACTGCTGGTCCACAGGGGACGGAATCTGCCGGTTTCACGTGGTTGCCATATAGCACAAAGGCGAGGAACAAAACGGAAGACAAAATATAAATAAAAGGAGTATGGGGACAAATGCTAATGAGGAAAACAAGTCTGAAAACGAAGATCGTCGGTTTGATGAGCGCCCTGCTGGCTGTTGTCTGCGTAGGGCTGGGGACTCTGGCATATTACAACATCAGCGACTCCCTGGTCGGCAATACGAAGGAGATGCTGCCGAAGCTCGCCATCGAAGCCGCGGGAATCATTGAGGCAAGGGTGTCCAACCAGTTGAACTGCCTGGAAGCGCTGGCGGGGAATGAAAAGATCGCCGCTTTCGGAAATACGCAGGAAGCAAACCCGGCGGTGCAGGACCTGCTGAACCGGGAGATCAAGCGGCTGGGACACAAAAGAATGGCGGTGGTGGACACACAGGGAAACGCCATCTACCAGGACGGGCAAAAGGTCAGCCTGAAGGACAGGGACTACTTCCAGAAGGCGATAAAAGGGGATCGCGCCGTATCCGACCCGATCGTGAGCAAGGTGGACAATTCCATCGTCATGGTTTACGCGGTGCCCATCCGGTCCGGGGACACGATTGCCGGCGTATTGATTGCAACCAGGGACGGATATGAGCTCAGCGACATCGCGAAGGATATATCGGTGGGCAAAACCGGCAACGCGTTCGTCGTAAACCGGGAGGGCCGGACCATAGCCCATTCGGCAAAGGACCAGCTCAATAATCTCATCCAGGAGGAAAAAGACGGCCAGGAGGAAACGGACGCGGTTTCCTCGGCAACCACCTCGCAGGAAGAAAAGCAGAGCGGGCTGGGGTATGAAAACTACGACACGGTGCAGAAAGAGATGGGCGCGGGCAAAACCGGCTTTGGCCAATACACCTACAATGGCACTCAGATGTATCTCGGATTTGCACCCATCGGGGACCTGGGCTGGTCCATAGCCGTTCAGGCGGAGAAAGCGGAATTGCTGTCCGGTCTGGCGGCGCTGAGGCGGGATACGGTTTTGGCCTCCCTGTGCTTTCTCGTTTTAAGCGTCCTGGTGGTCTACTTCTTTGCCGGGCGAATCGCAAAACGGCTGAAAAAACTGGAATATTATACGTCGCTGCTGGGAAAATTCGACCTGACCTTTGAAATTTCAAAGGATATGCTGGAAGGGAAGGACGAGCTTGGGGACCTCTCCAATTCGTTTACGGATTTTACCCGGGAGGTGCGCAGGCTGATCCGGAGTGTGAAAGCCAGTATCCGGGAAACCGCCGACGCGGTGGGGTATATTTCGGAGATCTCGGCGGCTACGGGGAAATCGGCGGAGCAAATCGCCCTTTCCAGCAATGAGGTCGCCCTGGGCGCTTCGCAGCAGATCGAACACGTGGATGCGGTCATGACCATGATCCAAAAAAACCAGGAGGATGTGGAAAAGGGCTTTGAGGTGGTCGGAAGGACGCTGGAAAACGCCAGGAACTCGACGCGGATCGCGGAAACCGGAAAAAGCTCCATCCTCGGCTCCATCGAGGAACTGGAAACCGTCAAGGAGGCGGTCGAATCCGCAAACGGCTCCATTCAAAAGCTGGAGCAGCATTCGGATAAAATCGGCAACATCGTAGCCATGATCACGAGCATCGCTTCACAGACCAACCTGCTGGCGCTCAACGCTTCCATCGAAGCCGCCAGGGCGGGAGAAGCAGGCAAGGGCTTCGCGGTGGTGGCGGAGGAAATCCGCAAGCTGGCGGAGGAATCCTCCGACGCGGCAAAGAACATCAAGGACCTGATAAAGGATATGCAGTCGGAAACAAAAACCGCGGTGGGCATTATGGAAGGAAACCTGGAAAGAGTTCATCTCCAGGTGGATAAGATCAAAGTCGGCGGAGAGTCCCTGGAGCAGATCGTCGAGGTGGTGGAAAGCACGGAGGAAGAGGTTTCAACCCTCTATAATGCCTTCCGGGCCATCCAGGCCATGTCGGGGAATATGGTGCAGGCCATCGCCGAGATTTCCGCCATCGTGGAAAAGGCGGCCGGCCATTCCCAGGAGGTTGCGTCCACAACCCAGGAGCAGTCGTCGGCAGCGGTGGAAATGGCCCAGAGGGCGCAGGAGCTCCTGGCTCTGTCGGACAGGCTGAAAGCCGAAATCGATCTTTTCAAAGTCGGACAGGAGGACGCTGTGCCGGACGGGATGCAGGAACGGAATGAATAAAGCGGAGGTTGCTTCAAAATGGCCTTGATGTTTGCAAGACAGCCGGTTTTTGACGCCAGGAACAGGATTTACGGGTACGAGCTCCTTTACCGGGAAGACGGCGGGACTGCGTATACCTGTGACGACGGAGATGTGGCAACTTCAAACGTGATGGCCGCCAGCTTTTTATCCATGGGCTTCCGGGAGCTGTCCGGACAGAAAAAAGCCCTTATCAATTTTACGAAAAACATGCTGCTCCACGGAGTCGCCACCCTGTTCCCCAAGGAGCAGATCGTGGTGGAGATCCTCGAAGACGTGGAACCCAGCGAAGACGTGGTTGCCGCGTGCAGGGAGCTCAAAAAGCAGGAGTATACTATTGCCCTGGACGATTTCGTATTCCGGCCCGGCTATGAAGCGCTGATCGAAATAGCGGACATCATCAAGGTCGATTTCATGCTGACCAGGACGGAGTTTGAAAGAAAGCAAGTCGTCCAGCGGTTTCGGAACGGAAGAATCCGGTTCCTGGCGGAAAAGGTCGAAACCAACCAGGATTTTCAAATGGCGGTGAAGGCGGGGTACAGCCTTTTCCAGGGCTATTACTTTTCAAAGCCGGTGATCGAATCCTCCAAAGGAATTCCGCCGGCCAAGATGAATCATGTCAACCTGATCAAAATCCTTCAAAAAAGCGAACCGGATTTTACGGAAATAACCGGCCTCATCGAAAAGGATGTGGCCTTTTCCTACGAGATTTTGAGGATCGCAAACACCACCCACTATTACCGCGGCAGCAAGATCGTCTCGGTCCGGCAGGCCGCCCTGCGGATGGGGTTGGAGGAATTGAAAAAATGGGCGCTGATCACGACCCTCCGGAAGATCGGCGGCGAGAGCCAGGACATGGTGATCAGCCTGTGCGCTCAGAGGGCGAAGGCCCTGGAGCTTTTATGCGGCAAGCTGCAGCTGAGCGGGCGCAAAATGGAGTTTTATACTCTAGGGATCTTTTCCATGATCGACGTGCTGATGGGATGTCCCATGGAGCAGATCCTCAACGAGCTGTCCGTCTCCGAGGAGGTCCGGCTGGTCTTGCTGGGACAGGCGGAGGAAGGAAACATGGAGGCCTGCTACCGCCTTGTGCTGGCTTACGAAAAAGGCGAATGGGCCCGGATTTTCGAGTATTCGGAGAAATATTCCATTCCGGTGGAGAAAATCTCCGCGGCCTATTTTGAAGCCGTTGTCTGGGCCAACAACTTCGAATTGAGTTAAGCTCCGCTTTAGGGTATGATAGTGTATGGAACCGGGCGGAGGGCATGTATGGAATATGTAAAGACGACCCTTAGGGACGAATTGACCGTCAAAAAAATTATTACCGTACACTATTTTGAATATGCCAGAAATTACGTGTTTGAAGGGGAAAGCCACGACTTCTGGGAATTTCTTGTCGTGGACAAGGGCGAAGTGGAAGTGATGGCCGGTACGAACGGGTACAGGCTGAAGCAGGGCGAAATCATCTTTCACAAGCCCAAAGAGTTCCACAATGTCTGGGCAAACGGAGTGGTAGCGCCGAACCTCGTCGTTGTGGCGTTCGAGTGCAATTCCCCTGCCATGCGTTATTTTGAAAACAAGATCCTGGCCATCGGCGACGCCGAAAAGAACCTGCTTGCGCAGATGATCCGCGAAGCCAGGTCGGCCTTCTCCTCCCGCCTGGACGATCCGTCTTTGAAAAAGCTTGAAAGGAACCCGGACAGCCCTGTGGGGTGTGAACAGTTCATTCGGATTTACCTGGAACAGATGCTGCTGGGTATGATCCGCAAGGGAGGCAGCATAAAGCCGAACAGCAAGCTTTCCTCTTCCGTAAAGGAGCGGTCCGACGGCGATATGGCAAAGAGGATCATCGAATATTTGCAGGATCATCTCTTTGAAACCATATCCTTCAACGAAGTATGCCGTTTCTCTTCCCTCAGCGGCACCAATTTGAAGGTCCTCTTCCGGGAAAAAACCGGGATGAGCGTCATGGAGTATTTTAAAAAGCTCAAAATCGACGAAGCAAAGAAAATGATCCGCGAAGGGGAGCACAATTTCACACAGATCGCCCAATTGCTGGGCTACTCTTCCATTCATTACTTTTCAAGGCATTTTAAAAAGGCAACCGGCATGACGCCTTCCCAGTATGCTTCCTCTGTTATGGTCAAACTGGGATAACCCCGGTCATTCGACCACCATGTCCAGGTACCAGGCCATCTCGGTAATGGCCTCCACGCCATGGGGCTGTATGGCGTCAAAATACAGGCTCTCGCCCTCTTTCAGCCTGTACTCCGTATTGGCGACCTTGAACCGGATCTCGCCCTTCAGCACATATATGTATTCTTCTCCTTCGTGCGCCAGTTCGTGTTCCTTTACTTTCCCCTTTTCAACGATGACAAGGACCGGCTGCATTTTTTTATTCACATACTCGGCCGCCGGCGCATAGATGGAGTAGCCCTTGTCGGTCCGGGTAAACAGGCCGCTTTCGGCGAAAACATTCTTTTCAAAAGCGGCCAGCCGGCCGCCGTCTTCCTCCAGCAGGGCGGAAAGCCTTACGCCGAAGGCCTTCGCAAGCTTGGACAGCGTGGCGATGGGCGGTATGACGGACCCGTTCTCGATTTTGGACAGCAGGCTTTTTGTAAAGCCGCAGAGATCCGCTATCTCCTGCTGGGTCATGCCAAGCTTCAAACGCATTTTTCGTATCCGCACGCCAAGTTCCATAAGGCACCTCCTGACCGTTGTTCCAGGCGACTTTATTCATTTGCTCAGGTGTTTAAAGCCTCAGAGTCTGTGAAGTCACCTGGCACAACGCGCTAAGTTTGATCTATCATTCCTTTATCAGCTCAATCAAAGATACGGCGTGGGCCGGAAGACTAAAGTCCAATTCCAGCCTGTCGCCCGATATGCTTACGCTTCTCCCCGGCTCCAGCAGTTCCAGTTCGTCTTTCCGCTTGATCGCGTCATACGTCTGCTTGGTCGGATAATCCGGGCTGCCCCGGCTCACCCATTCGGCATAGGCGTTGCTGTAATTTTTATCAATCCTGTAATGCTTTACGTTATAGGAATCCCCGCTCTTCAACCCGCTAAGTTCGATTGAAACCCTATTCTCCGCTGCAATGTCCCAGTCGTCATGGTGGCTGTATACCATGATCCGGACGTTCCCGTCGTCCGACCCCGAAGCCATTCCTGACACCTCCGGCATCGCTTCCGACGCCGCTTTGCCTTCCGTCTGCGCCTCCGGGCAGGATTCCTCCTGCAGGAAATGATATTTCTGCGAGCAGTGCAGGTTCAACCGGTACGGACCCATCCGGGAGTACATTTTGAACAGGTTGAATACGGGTTTATCAATCCCCTGCGTCGAAAAGGTGCGCGTCCCTTCAAAGCACCTTTCCCCTACGAACAGGAAAGCCCATGCCAGCGGACGCACATCCATCCCCATCTCCGCCGCCAGCCTTCCGATATGGTTATAGCTGGACGCCACAAAGCTTGCATAATACTCGGTATTCCGGAAGTTCATGTTCCTGTTGTCAAACCGCCCGCCGGCCGCCCACCCGTCGGGGTCCGCCTCGGACAGCACTACTTCCAGGTCCCCATAGCCGTATTTTCGGACAGCCTCGAGCCCCAGCCGCACCTGACGGACCATGCTTTTTACGGAAGGCGTGGCTTTGGGCGCATTGACCTTGAATGGAAATCCGCCCCCCTTGGTGTGGAAGGTCACATAATCCAGCCGGGTGCCCTTCTGACCAGTTGCTTCGTTTATCCCGTTCCTGCAGTGGTCCAGGAACTTCTCCAGAAACTCCAGCGAACCGCCCGGTCCTTCCACCGGTCCCGTCGTCGCGGGGCCGCCCAGCCTTGCTCCCGGCAGCGCGGCATGTATAGCCGCCTCCGTATAGTCATACAGCTTGCAGAATTCTTCCGGAGTACCTCTCCAGTAGAAGATATCCGGCTCGTTCCAGAGCTCCCAGTACCACGTCAGCACTTCTTCCTGCCCGTAACGCCGGACGCAGTGGCGGACAAGGTTGCGGATCAGCTCGTGCCATTTTCCGTAATCCTTCGGGGGCATCGACCATCCGATGCTCTTGTACTTACCAAAGGCCTCCCACTCGTTCACGCCTTCAAAAAAAGCCCCGTCCAGCAGGTCCATAGGCATGAACCCCAGCTCGAGGAAGGGTTTGCAATTGTTTTCCAAAAGAATGTCGAGAATATTGTCTATGATTTGCCAGTAATATACCGGATTGCCGTGGCTGTCTTCCGAATACACGTTGGTAGAGCCCCATTTGTAGGTGCCATGGCAGTTTCCCGTGCAAAGCAGGTGATGAACCCGGACATAATACGGCGCATCCCCGAGACTCCCGAATTTGGCCAACAGCTCCCTGCCCTCGGGCGCGCTGGTATAATTGCACTCATCGTACCCTATATACCTCCAGACATGGTTCAATTCCCCCTCGGCGCTCCCTGCATCGATTTTGAAATTCACTTTCCCGTCTGTTTCCATGGTCAGCCCTCCCTAATTATTTTCGATCCGGTATTTCCCCGGAATATTGGTCATAATGATCCCAATTACAAGCAATACGGCGCCCAACACGATAAATCCGTTTATCGCCTCCCGATAGAACAGCCACGCCCAGAACAGCGTAAACAGCAGGCTGGAATTGCTGATGATCGTGGCCGTTAAAAAAGGCACCCTTTTCAACGCTTTCGCATTCAGATAAAAACTCATTCCCGTAATGAAGCCCAGGCCGACCAGGGAGAACACCGCCCACAGGCTGAACGGCCCCGGCGGGCGGAGGGTGAACGGCAATGGAACGGAAGTCAGGATCGTGCTGAACAGGAATATGGATAAATTCAGGTTGCCCGGGTCCATTCCGTCCACCAGCTTCTTCAGGCTTATAAGATGGACTCCCGCCCCGATAGAAGCAAAAACAAACAGGACGAGGGTCAGCCATCCCGACTGGAAAAACTCGGCGGGCGAATCTCCCCTGAAGCTTACGATCAGGACGCCCGCAATGCATAAAAGGAGGCCCGCGACTTTTTGGAAATACATTCTTTCCTTAAAAAACAAAATGGCGACAACGGCGATAAAGATCGTCTGGACCGGCCATATGACGACATTTCCATAGGCATGTCCATTGGAAATGGCAATGTTTTCGAAGATATAGTTGCAGCACTTTCCCAGGACTCCGATCCAAATCCATTTCTCTTTCCAGTAGAGAAGAATCTTCTGCTTCTGGACAAGCATAAGGAGGTATAAGAAAACAACGCCGAACAAAAAGCGGCTAACCGTTATAATGCTGCTGTCCACCATGAAGGAAGCAGATTTCACCATAACGCCGACGAAGCTCCATAAAAGGGATGTCAATAAAAGCAGCAAATAACCCATCCGGCCTGTCCTTATCCCGATCCTGTTTATATATCCACTATGTTGATTTTAATTCAACCTTGTTGAATTGTCAATAAGATGGGTGCAGTACCGGCAGGATCACGTCCCACGATTGACGAACTGCCGCCGGGCTTCCGGGCGGGTTTAAGACTGACGCCCCGCCCTTCCCGGATACCCGGCGATCCCTCAAATAAGAAATGCCGCCACAATGGTGGTAACAACAAGCCCGATTACCACCGGCTTCAGGTTCCTTCTCGCCAGTTCGAACGGACTGACGCCGCAAATGGCTGCAACCGGGATTACCGCCCAGGGGATCAGCGTCCCGCCTCCGACCCATATGCCCGCAACCTGCCCTAGGGCTGTTAACGTGGCGGTACCCGAGCCGATGGCCGTCGAGAAGAGTCTGGCTATGGAGCCTACCAGCGAGATTCCTGAAAAGCCTGAGCCGTCCAGTCCAGTGATAGCGCCCACGACGGTGGAGGTCACAACGGCAATGACAGAATTCAGTGGTACGGTATTGGCAAGAGCTACTCCCAGGTCATTGACCAGTCCATGGGAGCCTGCCGGAAGCTTGTCGCCGAAAATCCCCACAAACCCCGCGTCACCAAGATAGAAGAACGCAGCGATAGGAATGACCGGCCCGAATACCCGGAATCCGAACTGCAAGCCTTCAATAAATCTTGATGTAATCTTTTCAAGGCTTTTCCCCCTGTATGTAAAGAAGGTAATAAGGATTAAAATCAGGAGAGCCGTACCTCCTATCAGTGCGGTCGCGTCTCCGCCCTGCAGCTTTGCAGCAAACATGACGATGATGTCTGCAGCGAACAGCAGCGGTATGATGATCGAAAATCCTATTTTCACTTTGGGAGGCAGTTCAAAGGACGCCGCATCCTTTATCACCGTTTCTCCGCCATTCTCCTTTTCCTCCTCAACAAGTCCTGTATTCAGCTTTCCTTTTTTCATATCCCGGAACAAAAACCAAAATGCTGCCAGCGTTGTGACGAACCCCATCACGATAACCAGGGGGATGCTTGCCTGGACAACCTCCCCTATGGGGATTCCGGCGCCGTCCGCCGTCAGCTTCGGGGCGCCCTGGATGACATAGTCTCCGGACAGGGCGATTCCATGCCCGAACAGATTCATCGCCACAGCAACCCCCATCGCGGGCAATTTCACCTTCAGCGCCACCGGCAGCAGAACCGCGCCTAATAAGGCCACAGCCGGCGACGGCCAGAAAAACCATGAAATGATCATCATTATAATACCGATCACCCAATAGGCGTACTTTGGTCCCCTGATCAATTTTGCAAAGGGCCGTACCATGGTTTCGTTGATCCCCGAGCTGATCAGTTCCTTACTCATTGCCGTAATGGCCGAAATGATAAGGATCGTTCCCATCAGTTCCTTTATGGCATATATGATGCTGTTAAACAGCCCCATAATCGACTGGTAAACAGAACCGGTAGCAACAGCCGCAATGCAGAGGATGCCCAATATGCAAACCAGGCTGGTATCCTTCCTTAGAACCATAACAGTAATAATTGCCAATATGAAAATCAGATAGACCCAATGCAGTGCATTTAATTCAATCCCCATATCCCTCACCCTTCAATGAAATGTCTACTATAAAATATTCTGCAAAAAAGGCAAAGGGAACTGAATCATTACATAATCATCGCATAAATGGCAACACATCCGCACACAGCACAAAGCCCTGAGCGATGGCGCACAGGGCTTTGATAAAAATCTGGCGGAGACCTACTTTCCCGGGTCGTTACCAACCAAGTATCATCGGCACTGAGAAGCTTAACTACCGTGTTCGGGATGG
>JAEYOP010000034.1 GCA_023411575.1 Bacillota bacterium
ATTGACACGAACAAATGTTCGGAATATAATAAACTTATCGCTACCGAGGAACCCTTGAAAAGGTTACTATATTTTTGTTAAACAGCCCCCGAATATTTTAGTGGAGGTGTAAAAGATTGGATTTGAAAGAGGAGGAAATACACGTAAAATGTACGTATTGTTCCAATAAAAGATTATTTGATTGTGGGGCATCAGCAGAAGGTATTATCAAAATAAAATGTCCTTGTTGTAAAGCGGTATCCGTCATTAATCTAAAAAAAGTATCAGAAAATCGAAGAAGTAGAAGAATTGCCGCTTACCAAAAAGCAGCAGTAAATTAATAATGTAAAACTGAGCTACGCAACATCATAGAGATTCGTTTATTCAAATCCGCTATAGGGCTGTTTAAAGACCGCATCCTATAACTGTTAGATTGCAAATTGCCAGGGTAAGAAGTTAGTTAAGAACTAGCTCTTGTCCTGGCGATTTTTATTAAAATAAAGAGAATAAAGTACGTCTTAAATTCTTTTTTTAAAACAAACTATATTTATTTTAACCGTACAATGGAATAATTTACGAAATATATTCCAAAAACCTATTGACGAAATACATTATTGGTGCTAGTCTTAAAAAGAATAAACAATGAATATTATTCCAAATAATAAAAAATATAATTAAGGAGGAAGATAAAAATGGAATATAGGACGAGACATATTCTTGATGGAGAATATCATAAGCTAGTTATATCACAAGCAGGAGAGCAAACAAAAATTGTTTTAGGGAGAACTGATGAAATGTCAGTCATAGGAGCGCAGCAATGTGCAGAAGAGGTAAGGGAACTATTGGAGGCAAACTATAGAATTGATTTTTTGAAAAGAATGCATCAATTGATTGATGATAAAAATCAGTTGGGTGAAAAAAGAAATATATTAAGATACTCCAAAAAATCAATAGAAATAGTAATGAAAATTGTATTTCCGGAAGAATACCTGGAGTGGAAAAATTTAAAGCACCTTGAACACACTGAAAAAACTGAGAGATTTTCTATTTTAAATATTGGATGTACTTCATCTGGAAAAACGCTATTTGATATTAAATGTATTTTGGATGATGACTCATCTAAAAATTTTCTTCCTGCATTAACCAGTATAAAAGAAAGTACAAATTTTATGATTAGTTATCATGTTAATAGTATAAATTTTACTCCATCAGATGGTAATGATTTTAGAGTAATTGTACAGATTAAGACAGAACAAACATTGAATAAAAATATAGAAATGCAGATATTGGAAGCAGTTGTTGAAATGTATGATTCTATCAAAGAAGTTGCTAAAGATGAAAATAGCACAATTGAAGAAATTAGAAAAATATCTAGATTAGCAGCTGTAGAAAGATTAAAAATAAATAAAGATAAAACCTTTGTTATTGGTTATATGATTGATTTCGAAAGTTATGGAACAATCATTGAAAAAATACTTATTAATGGTATACGGGAATATTATGGTCAGAGTTCATCGTATGATAGGGTAGGTTTTGAAAAAGTATATGAAGGATTGGTTACTGATATTAGGGAAAAACGTGTTGAAATTGATGGCGATGATATTTCGAATATCGTCTATAGAAATAATAATAAATCAGAAGAATATTTTGAAATATTCAATTACATAAAAAATAACTTAGATAAATTAATAAATCAATTTCAACAAGACCATAACAATCAGTTTGAACTAGGTAAGATCTTACAGATTGATGGCGAAAGCAAGTTGTCTGAAACTAAAGATTTGGTGGATCAGATATTTGGAAATAAAAGAAGACAAGGAAATATGGGATTTTATTCCATTGAAGCATTGATAGAAAACGCTGAATTGTATTTTGTTTCTTCAAAATTGAGTGAACATAAAGAATTAGTTTTGGTCGATGGATTAGGAATTAACCAAGGACAAGCATCTAGTGGTAATGAACTGGAAATTGCTTTTAATCGAGTACAAGCTTCAATTCAAGAATCGAAACCTGATATTATTTTATATCACTCTGTTTTAAGTGGTAAAGACGATTATATGATAGAAGTTGTTAAAATGCTTAGTGAACAAGGATATGGTCATAAAACATATGTTGTATTTGGAAGACTAGATAGTGTTGCAATGGAATACTTTGAACAAGATGAAATTTCATTAAATGAAGTTATAAGTGAAGACTTTGAAGAATTTATTAATTATGTAGAAGAGCAGTATTTGAAAAAGGATACATTATCTCTGAATAGTATTATAGGGGAAAATTACTATTTGTGTGATAAAATGGGTACTTTTAATAAAAAAATAATGATAGAAGCAGCAAAAGAATATGATTCAAATTCTGTCTTAAAAAAAATTATGATGAATGTTGCGAATTATGTCGAACAACAGGTAAAAATTACTGACATGAATAAATTCTTTGATGTAATGGATCGCAATTTTGTATTTGGGAAGACATATATAAGGTTTCTAGCAAATTTGGATAATATGATTCCACCTAAATATGAAATGATGAGGTGGAATGTATTGGAAAAAGCTTTAGATGAGTTATATGCATCTAGATGGGGGTTTAATAGTTTATTTCCAAGCATTGTGCTCAAAAGGTGCATGGCAGAAGAAATTAATACAGAGAAAGTAAGAATGGAGTTACTAGATATATTTGGAGAGAAATATGATTATTTGTTAAAAATGTTCTTACAAGAATGGACAGATGTCGCTCATATTGTTATGGTTATAGCTTATAAATCTATGTTTTATAAATTATTGCGTATGCGTTTCGATTCAAATTTACGAACTGTTTATGGTGTCTCAATGACAACAGATAGAAAGATAAATTTGAAAAACCTATATGAAAGGTGTTTTCGAATCGATGGAATGGATGGGATGGAAACTTTACGATTGATAGCACAAATTACTTGGAAAAACAAATTTTAGAGGGTCTTATATGAAAAGAATATGTGTTAAATCAAAAGATAGGAAACCTGAACGTATATTTGATTTGATAATTAATAATGAAGAGCAGATTTTTGTGGAAATAAAGTATACTGGTATGAAGAACACAATATTGGTAAGAATTGATGATTTGATCAATGATTTGAAACAACGAAAATAATAATAAACAGATTATATGAACACTGAGCCACGCATCCGCTTAGAGATTCATCCGGATATGAATCCGCTATTGGGCGAGTTATAAACTCGCATCCTATAGCTGTGAGAAGCAAATTGCCAGAGTAAGAAGTTAGTCTAGGACTATCTCTTATTTTGGCATTTTTTATTTCTTCGGCTTTAACTTATATCTGAGAGTTGACGCAAATGTCAAGCAGATTGAGATATATAAAAATGTATAAATATCTTCCGGTTGTTGATTAAATCATAAAAGTTACGAAAGGAGGTGATACCGTGCAATATTTTGATCCAGTTCAATTTGGAGATAGAGTTCGAAAAATCAGAGATCTCAGGGGAATGAAGCAAATTGACCTTGCCACACAACTTGGCTATACATCCGAACGCCAAATACAGCGAATTGAATCCGGAGACAGTTCCTGCAGCATTGATAAGCTATTTGAACTGTCACAGATCTTAGATATTAGCACGGACTATCTCCTTTATGGAAAAGTGAAAGAATCTCATCTGAATATTAATCAAGAGTTGAATGATTATCTGTTAAGTATATCACCGCAGGAACAAGCCTTTGCCCTTACCGTCTTAAAATCCATATTTGAAAACAAACAGCTTTTGGTCAGTTAGCCCTAAACCCGACATATGATGTCGGGTCACCCGTCATACCATGCCGTACAAACTTATGTGAGAATGTCCTATTATAAGTACATGGTCATCAACGAAATGACCACACAATTTCATAGGACACGCATACAACATGATTTCGTATTCGCCTCTTCTAATTCAGAAGGGGTGGTAAAAACCCATTTCGTGCGACGATGAACCTGCAACTTCGGTTGTTGCCCGTTAAGGTTCGGAGCAGAGGTTTTTACCTACCTGTGTAGCAGCAGGAGATAATGAGACGGAACGGCACCGGAATTGCAGAGAGAATCCTTTTCCGAGAGTGGCTACTTGCAGATGATGTCATCCATGGATTAATTCATGTTTTGGGCAATGGCAGAAGTGTAGTGATGGAAGCTAACCAATTGTATGTTACCCGGTTCGGGGAGATTTCAAAGAGAAATCAAAGTAAGTTTTAACTGGACGGCTTGCAGATATGTAAGCGAATGTATATCACGCAATGTAATTATGAGTGCATACCTGCAAGTCTTCCATATTATGAAGGATCCTAATATCTTTTGATAATCAGATTGCTTTTTGAGTTCAGCTGAGTGTTATTACAATCGGTTGAATTGAGGAAGCAAAGCCGGCAGATTTCTCAATAAAGATAAAAGGAGATTTAACTTATGCAGAAGAAAGTAGTTGTGTATGCACATGTTGCCTCAGGAACTCAGAACGGAATGCAAAAGCTCCATGAGCTTGGAGAGTATCTTGGTGCTTGTGCTGTGAATGAAGGCTTTGACTTAATTGGTGTGATTACAGAAATTTCAGATAAACATTTATATGGAAGAAGAGGTTTCATACAATGTCTTGAATTGATTTCCAGAGACGAGGCAGATGGAGTATATGTCCTGGATGCGTTAAATATTTCGGCAGATAAACAGGAGATCATCAACTTTGTTCAAAGTGTTGTGGAAGCAGGAGCTTTTACCAAGTCCTTGATGAATGATCTGCCTGGTGAAAGTGGATGTATATTTAGTGATAGAAATACAACAAATAATGACGAACCATCTGAATTCGTTCTATTCTACAAATTCTGATAGATAGTGAGTTATCTCAGCCCCAGCTAAGTCTGGGGCTATGTCACGTTATAAGACAGTATAAAAATATGTACAGAAGCCAGTACGATCAGAGTAAGCAAGGAGGAACCAAATGAAAATATTCTCAAATAGAAGATCCTATATCGGAAGAAAAATAAACAAACCTATAAATCAGGTAAGAAAGTACAATGAAAAGAAAAGGAATGAGCTGAGTAATAGAGATATTGAAGAGGTCAATGATAATGTTACCAGAGCTATGAAAGCAGATGCCTATAGGCGGGGAGACATCCTCTTGGTGGATTTTGGATCAAACCTAGACTACTGCTTGACAGTTGGCATACGACCAGCAATCTGTATCAGTTGTTCCGGATTTAATGAGCATGCACCAATTATGACGGTGGTTCCGATGACCAAGCATTTCAAACACCTGGAGATGGCTTCCCATGTCTTTATAGATAAGGCAGACTGCATCGGCTTGTGGGAGTCCGGTATGGCGATGTGCGAACAATTAAGATGCATTGATCGTAGTCAGGCAGTCAGAAAAATTGCTTCTATTAGTAATAAGGAACTGTTACATAGAATTAACATGGCGATACAGAAACACTTTGCAGGAGAGGAGGAATAGAGTTAAGATGGCAGAAGCAGGTACATTATCTTTTGAACTTAGTAAAAAGGATTTGGATAGAGCCAATACCGTAATGGCTTTATCCTTAATCCGAAAACTGTATGAACAGGGGAAGATATCAGAGAGAGTTTTTAAGAAAATAAAAAAAGAATATGAAATTTAGAAATAGCTATTGAAAATGCCAAGATGTTATGTTAACCTAAAGATGTCAACAAAATTAGGAGTGTACAACTGGTAATCTTGGCTGGGAAGGAGATACATGAATAGAAAAGTTGCTATCTATGCCCGAGTATCAACTGAGCATGAAGCACAGCTTTCAGCTTTAGAAAACCAGATACAGTATTACAA
>JAEYOP010000072.1 GCA_023411575.1 Bacillota bacterium
ATCTCCTGCAGTCGTAGGTGTCCATATATAAGTATTGCTTGCGGTATATGGCTGCTTTATTATCCAACCTGTTGCAGCTGTGTATTCCCAGAATTGGTATAGCAGCGAGGTTCCGCCCGTTGCAGTACAGGTCCATGTAATAGGAGTATTTGCAGCCCGTGGGCTTGGTAAATTGGGGATCAATGAAGTAACAGATACAGGCTGCCCAGTAGTCACCGTATAATCAACCATATAGTCCTTATCGCAAGCACTGGTCGATGTGGTATCTTTCACCCATACCCCGACTTTATAATATCCTGGGGTGGTCGGTGTCCAAATAAAGGTCCTACTTGCCGAGTAAGGTCTTTTAATAATCCAACCTGTTTCATCTGTATATTCCCAAAATTGGTATAGCAATGAGGTCCCACCTGTTGCTGTGCATGTCCAAGTAATTGGTGTACCGGTTAATTGTGGACTTTGTATGTTAGGTTGAAAAGAAGTGATTGATACCGGCTGGACATTGGGTTTAACACTTACTGTTGCTACATTTGATGATGTAAAATTGCCTGTACTCCCGTCACGTCCTTTTGCTAAAAAGCTATATTGGCCACTCATTGTTGGAACATAATTACATGAACAACTATTCCCAGATTGTACGTTTAAAGCGATATAGTCAATATCATTGGGATCTTTAACATATAGCCATGTTGACTCCCAACCCGTTCCGGTAGCATAAAGTGATATTGTATCTCCAATCTTGAATTGAGAACCATTTGCCGGTGAATCTAATGTTATTACTTGTGTGATTGGAGTACAATTAAAATATAGTTTATAGTTTTGAATGGACGAATAATTCCCGCAAGGGTAAACTTTGATATAGTACTTTCCTGGCTCTAAATCGCGCGAAATGTTTTCATCTAAACCAGACCTGTTAGCTGACGAGTCTATCTCGGATTGAGAATTATTATATACCTTGATATCATAATCGATACCCGAAGGAATTTCACTTAATTTAAGAAATAACCTAGATTTATAATCAACGTTAAAGAAATAATAATCAACATCCGAGGTACTATGTATATTTGCACTGGTAATTGAGTCACGCTGTATGATTGTAGCTGTCTCAAAAGAATTATTGGGTTCAAAAAGATCGCCGGAACTGCTTTCCGGGTAATTGGACGCTGATAACATGTAACAATGTATATTATCCCAACTCCCGTTATATCCATACACATATACATAATACCAACAATTTGCCTTAACAGAAATACCTTCAATTTTTTCAGGTGAATTACCTCCCCTTGTAGATGAGCCTAAAACGTTATGGTTATCATCATACAGTATAAAATCGTAATCCAAGCCATTATAAATAGCGTCTAGCCAAAAATTCGCATTACCATTTGAATTAAATTTGATCTTAAAATAGTCAATATCATTTGAATACCCTATTGTGCCATACATAGGATCGTTCTCTCTAAACTCACAAGCAGTATCAAAGCTATTATTGGGTATATTATTTTCAGTCGCGAGCAACTCCATTTCGATGGCGTTATTATCCACGGAATAATATGTCGCTACAGGTGTCGTTGAACTGGTGTAATTGGCTGCTGCAGGAGTTGTACTACTAAACGCAGCAATTACTTTCGAGACTGCAGCCTGTACTTGACTGAATGTGAAGTTGTGCGGACTTTTGCTTACAATGATGGTGGGTATTACCTCTTTAATTGTATCCGTTTCAGGATCTTTCTTAATATTTATTCGAAGTTGTCCCAAATAGGAGTCAACAGAATCACTTTTAATAACCTTAACGTTAAAAGTATATTCCGTATCAGGAATGAGAGATTGAAGAACTATTTTCTTTTGTCCCTCTACTAAATAATCATCAAATATGGCTTCTTTTTTGCCAATTTCGCTTATGATGAATTGTACTTTTTCATAAGGAAACGCGGAATCGAGCAATTCGAATTTTGTATTTATTGAATTCCCATTCTCAATAGTGCAATTGAAAGCAAATGGATAATTCGTTACTATATCCGTAGTCGGGGTCGGTACAGGTTGAGGGGTCGGCAGTGGAGATGGACTTGGTAAAGGAATTTGGGTCCCTGTTAAAGCGGAATATGCATTAAGAATACCATTGGAAGAAACTTTGCCGGTCATTTGAGCTTGCGGAATTGAATTTGCCTCTATCTTTGCCTTAATTTCCTGATTGGAAATATTGGTATTGGAAGCTATCAGCAGTCCTGAGACCCCGGTTACTTCTGGCGTTGCCATTGATGTTCCGCTCATGTACCCATAACTGTTTCCGGGCAAGGTGCTTAATATGTTTACCCCCGGTGATGCTATATCGATAGTTCCTCCGAAATTCGAGAAAGCAGCAATGCTGCCTTTGTTGTCAATTGCAGCAACTGAAATTATATTCGGCAGCTCAAAGCAAGCAGGGTACACTGGAGATGTAGAGACATCCTTCCCGCTGTTTCCTGCTGCGCAAACAAATAGAATCCCGGAGTTTTGCATTTCATCAAGAAGCGCTTGATTGTAATTCGTACCTCCCCAACTACAATTAATTATCCGAACTCCCATTGTTTTAGCATATTCTATAGCTTCAATCGCATCAGAGGTATATCCGTAATTACCATGAATGAATTTAAGGGGAAGGATCTTTACATTTGGTGCAACACCACTGATCCCTTCATTGTTTGAGCTTGCCGCAACAATTCCTGCCACATGTGTACCATGTGCGTCATAAGCAGCACCGTCAAATACCGTATTATCTATATTCGCAAAATCATATCCCTGGACATCATCAACATATCCATTAGCATCTTCATCAACACCATTACCCGGGATTTCTTTAGGGTTTACAAAGATATTGTCCTTAAGATCATTATGGTTAATATCAATGCCTGTATCCAGTATACCGACTATAACATTTGGGCTTCCTGTTGTTATATCCCAGGCCTTAGTTGCTCCTATGTCAATACCAGGTACTCCGGCTTCACCGGATATCACCTGCCCATTGTTCAAAAGACCCCACTGCTCATTAAACCTTTGATCGGAAGGTACAGCATCGAGGTATAGCTTATAGTTCTCCTGGGCATAAAGAACGTTGCTATCCTTTTTAAGCTCGTCCAATACTCTATTAATGTCGTCCTCTTGGTCGATCTCGATAAGGTCGGTTTTTACCCGGTTCATTCTCTTTTTTAGCTGGAACTTTTTCAGGGAGAGTTTGCTTTTTACTTTATTTTTGACGGTTTCAATATTGGCTCCGTTTTTATATTTAACTAAAATTTCTTTTCTTTCAGCCGGATTTTTTTCTTTGCCTTTTAGATCAACTTTACTGGGATCGCTGACAAGGGACTGCAAATTGGGGGTTATTATTGGGGGATCGTTCTGGTTTTGTGCAGGTGCAAAATTATTTGGATTACTCCTATTTTCCGCTTGGTTTAGCGGCTTTGTAATATCACTAAAATCTTTCGCAAATGCTATACTGCAATCAGCAAATACATTGGTAAGCAGAAAAATAACCAGAATGATAAAAGATAGCAGTTTTCTCACAATTTTGCTCCCCTGTTGTTTATTTGATTTACATTATATTCTATAATCTGCCAAATTGTAAAGAAACTATATCTTCATCTGTCACATTCTCACTGCCTGCAGCAAAATACCCTCTCCCCCATAATAAATGCTTTCCCCGGAACCGCATGGTTTAGCTCTTTATACTCCGGTATTGTGCTATTTAGCGAGCCTCAGTTCCACCGGGCAGTGATCCGAGCCCGTGACCTCCGGCAGGATCTCCGCTCCAAGCAGGCAGTCCTTCAGCCGTTCTGACACACAGAAATAGTCCAGACGCCATCCCACGTTCTTCTCGCGGGCATTGAACATGTAGGACCACCAGGTGTAGGCATCCTTCCGGTCCGGATAAAAATGCCGGAAGGTATCGATGAAGCCGGCCTCCAGCAGTTCCGTGAACTTGCCGCGCTCTTCGTCGCTGAAGCCGGCGTTTTTCCGGTTCGCCGTCGGATGCTTGATGTCGATTTCCTTATGGGCTACATTCAGGTCGCCGCATACGATCACCGGCTTTATGGCATCCAGCTTTTTGAGGTGGCACCGGAACGCGTCGTCCCAGGTCATTCGATAGGGAAGCCTCACCAGCTCTCTCTGGGAATTGGGGGTATAAACAGTGACCAGGTAGAAGCACTCGAATTCAGCAGTGATCACCCTTCCCTCACTATCGTGTTCCTCCAGGCCAAGGCCGTAGGTTACCTCCAGGGGCTCCTGTCTGGTGAAAATGGCTGTGCCGGAATAGCCCTTCTTTTTGGCAAAATTCCAATACAGATGATACCCTGCCAGTTCAAACTGGAACTGGCCTTTGGTCAGCTTCGTCTCCTGCAGGCATATCACATCGGGCTCCGCGCATTTTACAAATTCCTTGAAGCCTTTATCCATACAGGCTCTCAGACCGTTTACATTCCATGAAATCAGTTTCGTCGGCATATTCTTTTGACCCCTCCTTAAGAACCTGTTTCGTATCTGTTGGCACCTGATCTTTTGGCGGCTTTTCCGTCATACTGCGTTAAATTTTCTTGTAATAAACAGATTATTCCTGCGAAAATTTGCCTTGTCTGACGAAAAATCCACTCAAAATCTCAGGCACCCCCAGATACGAAACAGGTTCTAAACACTGTTGTTATTGTTTGAAAATATTTTTCACAGCGGCGCAGGCAAGCTTCTGTCTTCTGTACTCATCAACCACGCCTTTGTTGTTTCTGCCTCTCGGCCGTCCGAAGAACCATTCTTCGCTGACCCGGCAGTCGCAGAACTGCCAGATGAATACCCCGGATACGCCTTCCTGGGTCAGGACCGCATTCAGTTGCTTCTCCAGTATGGCCGCCTGCCTCTCCTCGGACCATTTTACACGGCTCTGGTCCCTGAAACCGTAGATGGCTGCCGCGCCGGTTTCGGTCACCAGGAAGGGCTTTCCGGCTCCTCCCGTCGACGACTGCACCCAGTCGTACAGCTCTTTCAAATACTCCTCGGGAGAGGCATCGTGATACCATCCCGGATAAATATTGAAGGATACAACATCCGCCAGATCCAGGCAGATATCCTTTTTGTAATGATGGGAAGCAAAGCTGGTCGGACGCGACGCATCCAGCTCCCTCAGCCGTCCAAGCAGCCTGCCGTAAATGGCCCGGCCGAATTCCGTATCGCTTGCGCACTCGTTCAGCAGTCCCCAGATAAAGATGCAGGGATGGTTGTAATGGTTCGTCACCATTTCATCAATACAGTCCCGGCTTTGCCTCTCGAAATTCGGGTTGCTCATGGCCGCCTCGTCAAGGCCCCTTGCATGAGCCTCCTCCCAGACCAGAATCCCCCTTTCGTCGCAAAGGTCCAGAAACAGCTCGTCGTTCGGATAATGAGAAGTCCTTACGGCATTAGCGCCCATATCCGCCAATAGATCCAGATCATATTGCATGGCCTGGAGCGGGATCGCGCATCCGAACTGGGGGTGGTCCTCATGGCGATTGAAGCCCTTTATTTCCATCTTCTTTCCGTTGAACTGCAGCTCCTTCCCCTTCACGGACACTTCCCGGAAACCGACCTGTTCGATCAGGTCGTCGGAAGGCTCGCTCCCACCCTCCAGGAACAGCCGGGTATTCAGCTTGTAAAGCACGGGCTTGTCCAACTCGTAGGCAATCGCCTTTGGGAAAGGGATTTCCTGCGACAGCAGGAGGGTCTGCCCTGGTTCCGCCGTACAGCTGCCGAGCTCGAAGTTCTCTTCGGCCAGAGACGCCCTCAGCGTCAGCTTGTGCCGCTCCTTACCGATATTCACCGCCTGGGCCTCCACTTTCCCATGCCAGACGCCGTTTTTTCGGAACGGTGTGAAATGCACATGGCTGATGTAGGCCTCCGACAGCAGTTCATATGCTGCGGGGCGGCTTATTCCGCCATAGGTATGATAATCGTTCGGTACGTGGAGGGCGGAATCCGGGCTGAAACGATTGTCAACCATAACTTCCAGCAGGTGCTCCGCGTCAACGACGTTGGTTCGGACAATGGCAAAAGGCGTATAGGCATTATAATGCTCCCCGATTTTCTCGCCGTCCAGGGATACGACGGCCGTATGGCTTACCCCTTTAAAAACCAGCCGGATGTTTCCGCAGGCATTGATCCGTTTGCGGTAGATCCCCCGGCCCCGGTAGGACGCAAAATCCGGATGGTTCTCCCAGCAGCCCGGCACCGGCATTTTATAGCGTTTGCCCGCATGTTCCCCGTCAAGAGGCTCAAACTCCCACAACGCACCCAATTCATATTGGGGTCTGACCTCATGAACCACAAAGCTTCTCAACATAATACTAGGCTCCTTTTCTCCTCATTTCCTCCGATGTCCGCAGATATGTATATTTTACTCTATCCGGCCGCGTTTGTGTACTGCGGATCTTATAAACGGAGCTGCCGATGGCCAGGAGGATCAGGGCGCAGCCGGCAAAAGCGCTCATGCCGGCCAGCTTCTCGCCGGTAAAAAAATACGCCAGGACCGTTGCCGTAACAGGCTCCAGCGTATAGATCAACGTTGCCTTTTCCGGCCGGACATACTGAATTGCGCCGGATTGGATCAAAATGGTCGCCACCGATATGACAATGCTCAGCAGAAGGATCGCCAGCCCTGCCCCGTCCATCCGGCCATCCCCCAGCCGGCGTATATCGAAACTCAGCATCAGGACCAGGAATACCACCGTTCCCGCGGCATGCTGCACAAAAGTGAACTGCACCGGGTCTGTGTTCCCGGAATAGAGCTTTAATGCTACGAGGTAGAGCGAGAAAAACAGGGCATTGCCAAGGGCATACAGGTCGCCCGGGTTAAGGCTGAAACCGCGGAAATCGCAGGTCAGCAGGAACAATCCGGCAAGCGCCGCAAAGGCGCCGAATACCGCCCTGCTCCCGGGAAGCTCCCTTTTAGCCAGCGACATGAGGATCGGAGTGATTATGACGGAGAGCTGGACGATGAACGCCGTATTGGAGCTGGACGTTCCCTGGAGCGCCAACAGGCAGAAAATATTGCTTCCGATGGAAAAGCCGCTGATGCCGATGCCGAGGATAACGGTCTTTTTGCGAATCCCCCTTATTCGTTTATGGAACAGGGGGCCAAGGATCAGAAGCCCTCCCAGGGAAAAAGAAAACAGGATCGTAAAGTACGGCAGGTATCCCAAAAGCATTTTGGACCATATGTACGAGGAACCCCACAGGATGGCGTTCAGCAGCAGAAACCAGGCGGCGTTCCGGCTCTTGATGATGTTCATGATCGCTCCGACCTCCCACTCTGTTACCATAATATTCAACTCTTTTGCAAGCTTTATTGCGAATCCTGCCCGAAATCAGGCAAAAAGTGCCTGGGAACCCGGCGGAAAAAGGGAATAGACTCCGGGGCCCAAGCATATCTTTATTGGAAGGGGTGCGTTATGGACGAAAACAATGCCGGGGATGGCAAAAGAGGTTACCTGAACAGGGATTTCGCGCTGTTTCATCTGAAAGACATGAAAAACATTTCTTTTGAGTATCACTACCATGATTTCAACAAAATCGTTGTCTTCGTTTCCGGGAACGTGACTTATCTCATCGAAGGGACCGCATACAGGCTTAAGCCCTGGGATGTCCTCTTCGTGAGCAGTTGCGAGGTACACAGGGCCATTATCGATCCTACCGTCCCATATGAACGCATCGTGATCTGGGTAAATCCCGGCTTTTTGGAAAGGCACAGCGAAGAATGCAGTCTGTCGGACTGTTTCGGCCCGAATACCGGGAAGAACGGAAATTTGCTGCGCCTCGATCCTGTTTTTCGGAATGAAGTGGCGCTGTTGCTTTCCAAGCTGGAAGAAGCGTATAGAAGTGACGGCTTCGGCAGCGTCCTATTAAAAAACGCCCTTCTGCTTCAATTGCTTGTGGAATTGACCAGAAAGCGCCTTGGCGGAAATGGGAGCGATTGCAGCGACATTGTCATCGACTGCACGATACAGAAGCTTTTGGATTATATCAATCGAAATATCGGGGGAGATCTTTCCATCGACTCCCTCGCCTCAAAATTTTATATGAACCGGTATCATCTGATGCATAAGTTCAAGCAGCAGACCGGTTACACCGTGCACAGCTATATCCTTCAGAAAAGGCTGATCAAGGCCGACACCCTGCTCCGCGGCGGTATGACCGCCGCGCAGGCCAGCGAGCAATGCGGCTTTAAGGACTATTCCAGCTTCTCCAGGGCTTATGGAAAAATGTTTGGCGCCTCACCGAAAAAGCGCAGGAAATAGGACCGCTTTACGCATTATTACCATCAGACTCGTCCAGACTCGCCGTTTACTTGCCGTCCGTCCCATCCTATTTGTCGTACTCATCTTCCTCGACGCCGTCCTTGTTACCGGTACCATCTCCGTCGCTATCGTCGTCCTCTTTGTCCCCGTCGCTGTCATCATCATCCTCTTCGTCGTCGCCATATTCGTCGTATTCGTCGTCTTCTTCGTCTTCCTCCCCATCCACAGGCGCAGCCGCCAGTGCCTGGGCTTCCAACTCCTCGTCTGAAATCGCGAATTCCTCCAGGGTTCCCTGATTTTCCTGCAGAAGCTTCAGCGCCTTGGCGAAAAGGAACGAAGGGACATAGAGGTCAACTCCCATATTGGTCTTGCCCATAAAGATTTCGAGATACTCGCCCCCTACAGTGCCGTACTTTCTCAGGACCGGGATCCGGTTCTCGTTCATCAGCCCTTCGATCATATCGGCTTCGATGCTGTCGGCCACCGACACCAGGAAGGTCTCTCCGCCGACAAAGGGGTTCGGCGCTTCTTCCTCTTCCACAGCAACCGCTTCTATCTCCTCCGGCGTTTCCACCAGCGCGCAGCCGCAATCGCTGCAGGTTTCAAACCCTTCCCTGTATTCCACACCGCATTTCGGACACCAAGGCATACCGCATCCCCCATTCATTTATATAATATATACCGCTATATATAATTATAGCTTTGCATAGAAGGATTTCAAGCCTTCTAATTTTCGAACCGCATCAGCTGATCCCTCGAAAAATCCCATTCCGGCGTGTCCAGGGTATCTCCGAACCCGGCGGAATACCAGGGATTGCCTTCGCCCTCCCCCGGATTCTTCAGAATGTGCATTTCCTGCGCCGGCATATAGCCCTGTGCCAGCAAGAATCTCTTCTCGCCGGTTTCTTTGTGAACAGCCACATCCAGGACAATTTCGGCATGTCCGGGAGTGTCCCCCTGGATAAAAACATCGCCGGGCTGGATTTCCTCCACGTCAACCGCTTTCAGTTCCTTCGAAAGCGATAAAGTGCCGGCATACGCAAATACCATATCCAGATACTTTCTGAAGCTGTCATAGTCAAAAGAGGCGTCGCCCTGCGGAACCCAGTAAGCCTTGTTGCCGCTGACCCGGATCCGGTTTCCCTTGCTCCAGGTGGCGTAGTCCGCCCGGAATCCATTTGTAAAATGAAAAACGATCCCGTCGTACCGCTTCATCCCGTACAGGTACTCCGCCCTGAGCCGGATAATGGAATCCGCGCACTGCTGCAAATCCCTGGTGCCGACGTCCATATCCAGAACCGCTTCGTATACCTTTGCGGGTTTGGTCTCTCCATTGTAATACAGGACCTCCGCCCCGTGGGGCTTCAGGGGCAGATTCCGCAAATATTCCCCGAAGGAACCCTTTGCCTGCTTGACCCGCTGGAAGCCGTCCGGTGCAAGGATTCTTTCCTGCACTGTTTTCCCGTCTTCCCGGATCAGATACGGCTCCGGCTCAGCGGAAACTTTTGCGGCCGGGTCCGCTTCCCCTTTTGCCGGTGCATTGCCGGCGGCAGCTTTGTCCCGGGCCGTTCCTGCTCCGTTTTCCCCGGAAGCCCCGGAAGTACCTCCGGAGGCATCTCCGGAAGACGTGTGCAGGGTAATCAGCACTACCTCCGGCCGGTTGAAAAGACGCAGCGGAATTACACTGTTTCCAAGCCCCCTGCTCACTACCATGGACGTCCTGCCGTCCCTGTAAATGCCCGAGGTGAATTTCGGAAAATAGCCCTGGTCCGGCGCGTACAATCCGCCGATGAAGGGCAGTCGGAACTGGCCTCCGTGGGCGTGACCGGAAAAAACAAGATCAACGCCGTAGCTGCTGTACTGGTAAAAGGCTTCGGGCCTGTGGGAAAGCAGAATCCGGTAGCTGTCGGACGGCATCTGCGGGATTGTGGCGTGGAGTTTTTTCTCCATATAATTCGCCTCGTACTCGTAATTGCCCGCCGATTCCGGGTCGTCAATGCCGGCTATGTAAATCCTTTCGCCGCCCAGGCTCAGTTCCCTGGCGTCACCCTGGAGAACGGCCGCCCCGGTCGCTTTTATTTTGCCTTCCAGTTCCGAAAATTTGCCGGACCACCATTCATGGTTTCCGGTCACATAATAAACCGGGGCGATCTCCGCCGCCTTTTTCACCAGGGCCAGGGCGGCGTTTTCATCATAATGCCTTCCGTCCACCAGGTCCCCTGTTAGGACGATGATATCCGGAGCCGCCTTTGAAATGGCCTTTACCAGTCTTTCCTGCTCCCTTCCGAACCACTTGCTGTGGAGGTCGGAAATTTGAACGATCCGGAAGCCGTCAAAACGGTCCGGTAAATGTTCCGAGGCGCTGTCCAGTCTCGTCAGGACGATCCAATTGTTCTGCAGATATAGAAAAAACGCCAGAAAAACGATAATAAGGCCACCGGCCGCCAACTTTATTTTCACATGCTTCACCCGAAACCATTGTAAGCTATTTTCTGGAAAGACTCAACCCATTTCCGACCTTTCCGCATCAGCCGGCTTCCGTGAGGGATAATAAAGCTGCCGGCTGAAGTGTTTATTCTGCCGGTATTATTGGTAAACATATGCATTGCAAAAAGGAAAAGAACGGAGATGCCTTATGTCCATCGGTTATGCCTGCGTTATGGCCGGCGTTCCGGAGATCAGCCTGAAAACCTGCACCCTCCGGTACGCAACCGAAGAAAAGCTTCGGCATGTTATCCTCCATAATTTGTGGACTTTAAAGGATATGCTGGAGTATAACCTCCGGAATAATATCCTTTTGTTCCGGATCAGTTCCGACATGATCCCCTTCGGCTCCCATCCCGCGAACCGCCTGGAATGGTGGAAGGATTACGGCGAATTGTTCGGGATGCTCGGGGACATCATCCGGGGCGCCGGCATGCGTGTTTCCATGCATCCGGGACAGTACACCGTCCTGAATTCCCCGGATGCCGCCGTAGTGGAGCGGGCCGCGGACGATCTCCGGTATCACGCCCGCTTTCTGGAGTCCCTTGGCGTCGACAGCTCCCACAAAATCATCCTTCACACAGGCGGGGTTTATGGAAATAAGGGGCAGTCTGCGGAACGGTTTGTCGAAAACGTCAAAAGGCTTCCGGATTCCATTCGGAGCAGGCTGGTGCTGGAGAATGACGAAAAGTGCTATGATGTCGCCGATGTTCTGGATATAGCCGAAAGAGCATCCCTGCCCGTCGTATTCGACAACCTGCATCATTCCCTGAACCACCGAACGGACGGGGAAGCATCTCCCGTCCACTGGATCCGGCGCTGCCGCGGGACCTGGAGACCCGAAGACGGCAGGCAGAAGATCCACTATTCCCAGCAGCAGGCCGGCGGAAAGCCCGGCGCCCATTCTCTCACCATCGATATCGCCGAATTCCTGGACTTCTACTCTTCCATTTCCGATATGGAAATAGACATCATGCTGGAGGTCAAGGATAAGAACCTGTCCGCCGTCAAGTGCATCCAGGCTGTTTCCGGCCTCAATCGAACGTGATGCTTGGCATCATCCCCCGCAACCCCCTCTGTAGGAAAAGACCGCCTCGATGGATGCCGTGATCTCGACCTGCCCGGGCTGGATCGGCGTCGGCGCGCCGGCCGACTGGACGGCCATAAACGGTACGGGCGCACCGTTGTGATACGCTTCCTCGGTAATCCGTAAAGGGACCGGCGATACGGCCACGTTCAGTTTCGCGCCGATTTCCGCCGCTTTGGCGGAAGCGTCGGCTATGGCGGCATTCAATGCGCGCCTGTAATAGGCCGACGGATCGCTTGCGGTAAATTCCACCCCGCTTACCGTATTCGCGCCGGCAGAAACCGCGGTGTCGATCAGCCGGCCCGTCAGTCCGATATTATCCAGTTCGACCTGGAGAGTATGTGTTACCAGATAGCCCCGGAATACCTGTTGCCCGTTGATGAAGTCATATTGGGGCTGGATCTGGTACGTTTGCGTCCGGATATCCTCTTTGGGAACGCCCAGGCTCATTATGGCGTTGATTACGGCGGTGATCCTGGCCGTATTTTCCCTCTGGGCCGCCTCCAGTTGAACATTTTCACTTGTAACGCCAAGAACCGCAATTGCTTTATCCGGCACGCCATGTACAATTCCTTTGCCATTCACCCGGAGCGTATAGCTTCCGTTTTCGCAGGACAGCACTCCTACGGGATACGGACAGCAAAAAACTCGATTTACCGCTTGATACGGCTGCATTCCGGCCATTCGAACCATCTTCCTTCCATGGCGGATTCCTGATCATCAGGTATTGCTATTATCAGTCTATGCCATGGTATACATACGGTGCGGCCTGCCGGAATTTCCTTACCGGATCGTGGCGCCGAAGGGGATCAGTCCCAGCCTTGCGAGCTTGAAATGCTGCAGGCCGAAGGGGATGCCGATAATGGTAACGCAGAAGAGGAGTCCGAAAATGACGTGCAGCACCGCAAACTCCCAGCCGAAAAGAACCAACCAGAGGAGATTCATCAGAAGTCCGCCGGCTCCGAAATTGCCGATCTCTACATCTTTCCCGAAGGGCCAGAGAACAAGGGCGCCGATTTTGAAGCACTGTATGCCGAAGGGAATGCCGATCACCGTCACGCAAAGCACCATGCCGGAAACAAGCCACAAGATCGCGGAAATAATTCCACCGAAGACCAGCCAGATCAGATTGCCAAGAAAATTCATGTTGCGCCTCCCAAAATTCACTTTTGTTTATATATACGTCGGTTTTTCGGAAAGTACTTAAACAAATTTACATAAATCCATACGCCGCGCCCCTGCGGTTACCCCTTCCTGATCTGGGATACAAACGCCGACAGCGGAAAGATTCTATGCAGACCGATCAAAAGCGCTCCAAGGGCGGCCGGAACGATGGAAGACAGGAATACAAAGGCGGATTTTGCATTCATCATCTTTGCTTGCCAATCCCCATCCATCATGAAATCGGGCAGGCTGGCAAAAAGAATTTGCCTTCCATAGAAGCCCACTCCCCATGCGGAGCTTTCCCCTAAATATCTTTCCTGGTACGAATAGCCGCCCCAATTGGCCAAAAATGCGATTGCAACGATTGTCAACAGCGGAAGTAAGGCCGCTCCGGCATACTCGATAAAGCCCGGCAGTCCCGGATTCCATTTTGCCGCCTCCCGTCCGGCCGTTACGCAAAAATGCAAAGCAAATGCGCCTATTACCGACAAGCCCGGACCAAGGACCAGCGGAAATACCGTGTTGATCATGCCCAGCTTGTGATACCAGATATATTCGCCTATAAAATTGTTGGACAGGGAAACCAGGACCAATAAAATCAGCGGATAAAGCTTCCGGCTTGCGGTTAACGGATACGCCAGAAGCAGCGTGACGATTCCGTACAGAACACAGCTTAAAATGCCGTATAGCAGAGAATTGGCGAAAGCAGTCGGAAGAACATTATCTTCAAGCAGTATTTTCGTCCCCTCCGCCAATCTGCCGAACGGTTGTATAAAGGTAAGCAGGATAACGGTTATGGACCCCGCAGCAAATAGAACATACCCAAGGATTCCCGCTATGGCCCCTCGCGTGCTCCTGGTTTTTTTATCCAACCGACCGATGGACCTTGCAACGGACGGCGATAGCGCTTTCAATGCAAAATAGGCGGCAATGCAGATTATGAGCTGCAGAACGGATTTAAAAACCCAGGCTGCGGCGGAAACATTGTATTGGGTCGTCATACGCACGCTTTGGTAACGTATCATATCCAGAACATTGGAGGAAATGGCAACCAACGGATTGGAAGAGACCATAAGCGTTTCGATATCGGGGGACATAAACACCGTCGCTCTCGCCGCCGCATAGCCCGCCATCACAAAAGCGATCTTTCGGAATGCAATCGCCGAATGGTCTTCGCAAACAAGGACTCCAAGGATAACCGGTATGTATACATTTCTCATCGCATCCATAATTGCAAATAAAAACGGGTAAAGAGCCGGGTCACCGAAGAAAAGCTTTGGCGCGGCTCCTTCCGGAGTGAATAACCTCGCGATAAGGCCGCTTTCGGGAGACAACCCGTTGCTGAACGCCCAGACAAAGGAGGTTACCGGTATGAACGCCGGTATTGCCAATAGGATGATCGCCAGCAGCTTGAGCCATCTTCGCGGCATTTTGGAAATGCAAACGATCAGAAACAAGGCAAGCAGGCAGGTTAGTAAAATAGAGAAAGCACTGAGCCGCAAAGTGTTCAGAAAGGCTCCCCGAAACCCTTCCATCCCGAAAAGGGCCGAATAAGCCTTCAACCCCGCAGGCGATTTTTGGAGCAGCCCTTCAAGCACATTGTTTTCCCCGTTGGAAGCAAAAAAGAAATCCCTGGTGGAAAGAACGACCGTATAAATAATGGGAATGATTTTGAAGAAAATAAGAAGCAGCAGCGCCGGCAGCGCCAGGATAAAAGGAATGAACTTTTTCACATCAGCACCCCCTACAATTCTGTGGGATAGAGATATCGCTTATAGTATATCATAAAAAAACAGCCCGGCTTCACGCCAGACTGTTTTTATTGCATTTCCTTTACTTTTCACCATTTGATAGGCGGCCCTGTTAACGCGGCCGCCTTTGCAATGGCCTCGCATCAGCCGATACCAGCCATCTTTTTGTATGTCTCATACCGGGTCCTGGCGTTGACTTCGGCCTGTGCGAACAGTTCCTCCGCCCTTTCAGGGAAGGTACGCGTCAGAGAGGAATACCGCACCTCGCTCATGATGAAATCCTTATAGGATGCGGTAGGCTCTCTGGAATCCAGTGTGAACGGGTTCTTACCCTCTGCCGCATTCATCGGATTGTACCTGTACAGGTGCCAGTAGCCCGCTTCCACCGCCTTCTTCTCTTCCAACTGGGTGCAGCCCATGCCCAGCTTCAGGCCGTGGTTGATGCAGGGCGCATAAGCAATGATCAGCGAAGGCCCCGGATATCTTTCCGCTTCCAGGACCGCTTTCAGCAACTGGTTCTGATTCGCCCCCATCGCTACCTGTGCTACGTATACATACCCGTAGGATATGGCCATCATGCCCAGGTCCTTCTTCCGGGTCGCCTTCCCGGAGGTGGCAAATTGGGCCGTAGAGCCGGTGGGCGTTGCCTTGGACGCCTGGCCGCCCGTGTTCGAGTAAAGCTCGGTGTCGAATACAAGGACGTTCACATCCTCGCCCGAGGCCAGCACATGGTCCAGTCCGCCGAAGCCGATATCATAGGCCCAGCCGTCGCCGCCGAATATCCACTGGGATTTCTTTACCAGGAAATCCTTCTTTTCAAGGACTTCACGGATGGCGTCCGCAATACCGGCATCCGCCGCCGAATATCCTACAAAAGTCTTCAAAAGCTCAGTCGAAGCCTTTTTGGACGCCTCTCCCTCGCCAAAGGCGGCGACCCAGTTCTGTGCGGCCGCCTTTACGGCATCGCTCTCTGCGCTGCCCGCAATCAACCCGCACAGGTCTTTGATTCTGTTTCGGATCTGCGTAACGCCAAGGCTCATGCCGTAACCGAACTCCGCATTATCTTCGAACAGGGAGTTCGCCCAGGCCGGTCCCTTGCCCTCCCGGTTCGGCGTATAGGGTGTCGCCGGCGCGCTGCCCGCCCAGATGGAGGAGCAGCCCGTGGCATTGGCGATCATCATCCGGTCGCCGAACAGCTGTGTCACCAGCTTGGCGTACGGCGTCTCGCCGCAGCCCGCGCAGGCCCCGGAGAATTCCAGCAGCGGCTCCTCGAACTGGCTGCCCTTTATGGAATTGATACCAAGAAGGTTGTCTTTCGGAGAAAGCGTCTGGGCATGCTCCCAGTTGTCCGCCTCCTGCTTCTGCGTCTCCAGCGGCTTCATGAGCAGCGCCTTTTCCTTGGCGGGACATACCTGCGCGCAATTGCCGCAGCCGGTACAGTCGAAAACGGACACCTGGATCCGGAAATTCAGGCTTTCGTATCCCTTCCCCATGGCCTTCCGGCTGACAAAACCCTCCGGCGCCTCCGCCACCTCCTTCTCATCCAGCAGGAAGGGCCTGATTACGGCATGAGGGCAGACATAGGAGCACTGGTTGCACTGGATGCACTTGTCCGGCTGCCATTCCGGCACCTCGAAGGCAATTCCCCTCTTTTCATATTTGGAAGAGCCCTGGGGGAACGTGCCGTCCGCCATGTCTGCGAACGCGCTGACCGGGAGCTTGTTGCCCTGCTGTGCGTTGACCGGCTGCAGGATCTCCCTGATAAATCCGGGCACTTCCGTCCCTGCTTCCTTTCCGGCGTCCGCCGCCGTTGTCCAGGTCTCAGGCACCTCCAGCTTCACCAGCGAAGCGATCCCCCTGTCCACCGCGTCGCAATTCATTGCGACGACCTTTTCACCCTTTTTGCCGTAGGTATGTTGAATCGCATCCTTCATATACTTCACGGCGTCGTCCAGCGGAATGATCTCCGCCAGCTTGAAGAACGCCGACTGCATGATCATGTTGATCCGGTTGCCGAGGCCCAGCTCGTTGGCGATGCCGGCAGCGTCGATGGTATAGACCTTGATCCCGTGCTTCGCAATATACCGCTTCGCATCGGCAGGCAGCCTCCGGTCAAGCTCTTCAGCCGTCAGGGCGCAGTTCAGCAGGAAGGTCCCTCCGTCCTTGATGTCCTGCACCATTTCATATTTATCTATGTAAGAGGGGTTGTGGCATGCCACAAAATCCGCCTTTTTCACCAGATAGGTGGATTTGATGGGTTTATGACCGAAGCGCAGGTGGGACTGGGTGATTCCGCCGGATTTTTTGGAATCGTAGTCGAAATAGGCCTGCACATACATGTCCGTATGGTCGCCGATAATTTTAATGGAATTCTTGTTGGCGCCTACGGTGCCGTCCGAGCCGAGACCCCAGAAACGGCAGCTTACGGTCCCCTTCGGCGTCGTGTCGATATCCCTTGCCACATCCAGCGAGAGGTATGTAACATCGTCCACAATGCCTATCGTAAAGTGGTTTTTGGGGGCTGCCTGTTTCAGGTTGTCATAGACGGCAATGATCTGGCCCGGCGTGGTGTCTTTGGAGCCGAGCCCGTATCTTCCCGCAACAATCAGCGGCGCCTTCCCGTTTTCGAAGAACGCCGTGCAGACATCCTGGTACAAGGGCTCCCCAAGGGCGCCCGGCTCCTTCGTCCTGTCGAGCACCGCTATCTTTTTGGCGGTCTGCGGAATCGCCTTCAGCAGGTGTTCTACCGGGAAAGGCCTGTACAGCCTGATTTTGACCAGACCGACCTTCTCTCCTTCAGATAGCAGGTAATCAATGGTTTCTTCGATGGTATCGCAGACCGAGCCCATTGCAATGACAACCCTGTCCGCATCCGGTGCTCCATAATAATCAACAAGGCCGTACTTCCTGCCGGTCAGCTTGTAGATCTCCTCCATATAATTCTCTACGATTCCGGGAACGGCCATATAATATCGGTTGGAAGCTTCCCGCGCCTGGAAGAAGATATCCGGGTTCTGCGCGGAGCCCCTCAATACGGGATGCTCCGGATTCAGCGCCCTTCCGCGGAATGCCGCAACGGCTTCCTTGTCCAGTACACCGGCCAGATCATCATAGTCCAGCGCATCGATCTTCTGGATCTCATGAGAGGTCCGGAATCCATCGAAGAAATGCAGGAACGGCACTCTTCCCTTGATGGCGGAAAGATGGGCCACACTTCCCAGGTCCATGACTTCCTGGACGTTGGTCGAGGCAAGCATCGCAAAGCCGGTTTGCCTGCAGGCCATGACGTCCGAATGGTCTCCGAAAATGGACAGCGCGTGGCTGGCAACCGCCCTGGCGCTCACGTGGATCACCCCCGGCAGCAGCTCGCCGGCTATTTTGTACATATTGGGAATCATCAGCAGCAAGCCTTGTGAAGCGGTAAAGGTGGTCGTCAGTGCTCCGGCCGCAAGCGAGCCGTGTACGGTTCCCGCCGCTCCCGCTTCGGACTGCATCTCCGTTACCCGGACCGTCTGGCCGAAGATGTTCTTCCTGCCCTCGGCAGCCCATTCGTCCACATGCTCCGCCATTGTCGACGACGGGGTGATCGGATAAATGCCCGCCACTTCCGTGAATGCGTAGGCGACATGTGCTGCAGCCGTATTTCCGTCCATTGTTTTCATCCTTCTTTTCATTCCATCCGACTCCTTTTCATTTAATAATAGAATAATACCGGTGAATCAAATAGTTCAGGTATGTGTTGCCGAAAACCTCCAGAAAATCCTCCCGGACTTTTGCCCGGTCTATTCCGCTGTAGACGGACCATTTTCCCTCCAGCGCCGCAAACGCGAACAAGGCCATGGCGTCGAAAAAAAACTCGGACGTCCTCAGCTTCTCGCCTTCCCGGGCCGAAAGCCCTCGTTTGTCCATCCTGACCGCGATGTCCCCCATGGCCTTCTCCAGAAAATCAAACAGCAGCGCACCGCCACCGGACTTTTTGATTGCCTCGGTCAGCAGAATCCGGATCACTTCGCTCTTTGCTTCCATCTCCCTCAGGGCGCCGTCATAGTATTCCTTGATGACCTCTTCCGAAAAGGGGTTTTCCTTCTTCAAGAACTGCGCCCTTCTGTCCACCGCTTCAGCCGCCGCTGCGTTGAGCACTTCTTTTAGAATATTCTCCTTGCTGCCAAAATAGTAAAATACCAGCGCTTTATTGACTCCGGCGCCGGCAGCGATATCCGCCGCGCTGGCCCCCTCATAGCCCCTGTCCGCAAAAAGCGTTCTGGCGCTTCGCAGGATTGCCGCTTTCGCGTCGGGAAAGTCCTGCTCCGGCTCAAACCGCCTTCTGCCGCGTTTCGCTTTTTGTTTACCACCATTCTCCACACTCTACACCTGCCAATGGAAAATTTTAATTAACCGTTCGGTTAATTGATTTTAGCATAAATTTCCGTACCTGTGAAGCTCTTTTTATTTTGGGGTGAAGTTCTTTTATTTTGAAAAAGAAGAATGAGAAAAGAAAGAAAGACAAATAAAGAAAGAACATAACGATCTACCTTGCACCAGCACGGATAACTTATTACCCGCCCATGATCTTTCGACCATGAACAAGCAGTTCATAACCCGTACCGATGGTTCGTTCGACCATGCAAAATACTTTTACAGCCATATGCAACCTTCCGGCTGCATAGGACCACTACAGCACCCTGCAGGATCTTCGCTCGACCCTGTGCAATAAGTTGGGATCCTATCACGATCAACGTGCAGAACGACCATAACAGAACCTTTCCCCACCGCATAGAATCTTCCCTCCGACTGCATATGAGCCTTTCGACCCACATACACTCTTTGGCCGACCCGTATACGCCCCTTGGAGAGCATATAAGAGTCTTGGCTCGACCGTTACGTTCCTTACGCTATTAATTTGTCCACCCGGAGCCTTTTCATACGGGTAAAAACAGGAAATTTTTTTCAAGGACCGGTTCCTACGCCCGCTATTCTCCATCCGCCTTTCTCGGTTTCCTTGCGGAGCAGGATGAACCGCGGCTGGACGCCGCTGGACGACGTAATGAGCTTTTTGAACTGATAGTCCACGGTAACGCCATATTCCACCGTTCCGGGCGGATTTTCCATTCCCTCCAGCTTGTTGTCAATTTTTATGAGCTTAACGGATTTTACGTTGGAGTAGCCGTCCAAAAATGCACTGCGGGAGTCGGGATTGTAAAGCACATTATTGTTCATATTCGCCGACAGGTAGCCGCATAGATTGCCCCTGGTCACACAGGCCATCTGCGTTTTTTCGTCGTGCCTGTTCATCGCGTCATAATACAGCCGGATGATTTCTTCGGGTTCCATTTTGGATAATTTGATTTCCAGCTCGTTTTCATAATCCACATACCGGCTGACCCAGGCGTCCCAATCCGTCCCGGTGACATCCTGCAGGCTTTTCCCGTCCAGGGAGCAGCCGAAGCCTTGATGCCTGCCCGCGTCGATATAGGCCCCGATGATTCTTCCGCCGCTTCGGAGCACAATCCCCCTGGCGTCCATCATCGGATGGAGGAATTGGGGCAAGGACTCCCGGAGCCGGTATATCTCCGCATCGGCTTTTTGCCCGAGGAAGCCGGAAAAATCAAGGCCGATCTGCTTCGAAAGCTCGTTGTTGTATGCCCAATACAGCTTGACCGGGTATTCGCCGGCCTCATGGAGCAAATTCTCCGGGAGGGTCACCTTTGCCGTGTTGATCCGGTAATCAACCGTCCAGTTGTATTTGCCGAAAAGCTCCGCGACCGGCTTTTCCACCTTCGAATCATACCCCGTGTATTCCGTAAAATCCTTCATATACCGGAAAAAGCTGTAGCCGGGGTCAAATTTGCTCCCGCCGGATTCCAGGTACCCCTTTGCAAAAGCAGGATCGTCGTAGAAAAAGGAAACTTCGGACTTTGTTCCGTCCTGGTGGTAAAGGATCATCCGGTTGCTCTTCTTCATCCCGCTCATATCACCGGTGTAGGAATCCGGCAGAGTGGTGCTTTGAGAAATCATGTCCCCGATATCGGAAATGATTCTGGCATCCTGGATGAAAACCGGCTTGTTCCCGCTCCGGGCCGCCTGGTCCAGGTCAAACCGGACCTCTATCTTTTGCGTATCCTGGAACATGCCTGCCAGTTCCGGCACCGTAGCAGGCGCACTTTGTACCTCTTCCGCACTTTGCGCACTTCCCGCAATTTCCGCATTTCTCGTGTTTTCTGTACCTTCCGCAATTTTTCCCGATTCCCGGCTGTCTTTGTCATCCGGGGTCGGCGCAGCAGCGGCTTGTTCAGAGCCCGTATTGGCAGAAGTATCGCAGGATACGGCCAAAAGCATGGTAAAAGTAATCATGGCAGCGGTAAGCAAGACGGAAAAGAAAGCTCTTTTCATCCTATAACCCCCAGCTCACGCGCCACTATCCTGTCCAAAATCTCCGCCGCCTTCAGGATGACATTTCTGCACTTCAATTCCTCCGTCCTGTGCATTTCCTTCAGAGGGGTACAATCGATGGAGCCCATTTCCCGTTCGTACTCCTGGAACAGCTCCGTCGTCAGGTCCTTGATCCGAGTACTTTCATGGGCTCTTTCTTTTACAAACAGCTCCCCCAGCACCATGATCGCGGCAGTAAGAGCTCCGCACTTGTCTCCGATCGCCATCCCTCCGCCAAAGCCGGAGGCCAGCTTCAGCGCCCTTTTATCCAGGCCCAGGCGATAGGCCGCATTGGCGCCCTGCAATATTTTCTCGGCACAGTTCAGATCCTCTTTCTCTCCAAACCCCTCTTTGATCAAATCCGCCAGCATAAACAACCTCTCCCTTCTTTTGTAATATTGTTAATATTGCTCCGTCCCCTATTTCCATTGAAAGCCTTCCGGTTTTTCCGGCGTCAGATGCTCCCCCTCCGCTTCGGCATTCTGCACGATCCGCGAGACCGCCCCGGATTCGGTATCCAGCACAAAAGTCCCGTTCTGGCGTTTGTAATCGCTGTCCGTCCACTCGTAAAAAAGCAGGAGCCTCCTGTTGTCCGGCGCCCACTCCACCGGCCGGATATAGGGATCGGGCCGGTTCTCATTCAAAGTATAGCCCAGCCTGGCCCCTTTTTTCTGAAAAGCCTGGTACAACGGGGGAAGCTCGGTCACTTTTTTCGTCTTTGCATCGATTACACTGCTTTCTATCCATATCCGCGCTGTTTTTGTAACGCAGACCTTTGTGCTGTCAGGCGACCACAGGAACCCGTAGTCCTGGGCAAGAAGCTCGAAATTTCCGCTCAGTTTGTTGGTCTCCGTATCGTACAAGAGCACCCTATAGCTATCATGAATGACCGAAATCGCATATTTGCCGTCCGGCGATGTGGATACCACATCCACATTCGGATCTCCCTTTTCATCCCTGTACTCCTCCGGAATGCTCATATCAAACTGTCTCGTTTTTTTGTTCCAGACCAGATTGTATTCATGCCTCCATACAACCTTCCCCGACTCGGACAGGAGATCGGCGGCCCAGGATACCCCTACGCTTCCGTCCTCCCTCAATTGATAAAGCCTGTTCCTGAGTTCAACTTTGCCGTATTGCAGAAGCTCCTCCCAAACCCGGCCGGGTTTCCAGAGCTCCATGTAGCCCTGGGTATATCCCTGATAGGTCGTTGAACCGGCAAAGAGCAAATAGCTGTTTTGCTCTTCATCTTCTACTGTTTTGAATTTGCATTCGTCATAAGGAAAGGTCCTCTGGGTTATGATGTCCAGCATGGCCCTGTCGTAAACCGCTGCTATGGAGCAGTCCAGTCCGCCTGCATGCGGCAGGTTCAGCATCTTGAATATTACAAGCAGTTCCGGTTTTCCGGACCCGGTGAAATTTCCGTCATAGAGATCCCCGACTACCAGATTTTCAGGGGATTCCTTGTACATGGGGCCTATTATTTCATCCGTTTTATCCAGATTCCGGATCAAGACATTTTCATCAATGGCACTGCTGCCCGTGGAAGCTGTGTTAATAACATCCGCATCCAGTGTGTTAGCCTCGACGGCAGCATTATTAACGGCAGTATCCGTTGAGTTAGTAGCAACGGCAGTACTATCAACAGCAGCATCGGCTGTATTGACTTCCGCAACAATCGTACTTGCAGGCTGATCCAGGGAAGCGGCCGTCTCCGTTTTTAAGTGCATTCGCATATCCACGGCTGCCAATAGGCTGATTACGAATACGCCGGCGACTAAAATCCACACCTTTTTCATCAGTAAACCTTCTTTCGCTCCATTTCCTATGCCGTCAACCGGTTTCCAGGCCGTGGCAGGCCCGCTTCGTCCATTTTCCGCCTACAGCTGCTCTCCGCACTTTTTCATAAACCGCATGATTTTGCACGGCGTTATTTCTTTTCGCTGCGATTTCCGCTTTTCTTCCCGCGGGCAAGGGAAATCCCGCCAAAGCCGCTGATAATGGCTATGTAGAAGCCGAAATCGTACCACCAGCCGGTATTCATGGTCTCATAAATCCGGATATTGCCCTTGAACAAGCCCAGGATCAGGGAAACGGGCGCTATCCAGCCATGCCAGATCCCCCAGAAAAAGCCGGCCGGCTTGGCGGCGGAATAGGTTCCGTCCCCCGGAACGCATCCGGTCAGTACGACCAGCATCAGGACAACTGTTATTCCCAACAAAAGAATCCGTTTTTTCATAAACACACCTCTGACATGAATTATCCCGGCGAGCGGTGAAGCTCCTGCGGAACCACTTATATATACGAAAATAAACGGAAAAGGTTTCAATTATTGGGCAGGAATGCTTTCCACAGGCAGGCTTCCCTTCAGGTAACGCTGGGTCCAGGGACATTTCACAATGCAGAGGCCGCACAGCGTGGCATTGACGCCTATTTCTCCCGCCTTTTCCATCGCGGCGCGCCTGCAGTCGAACGCTTTATAAAATTCGTCCCTGTCCTTACCCACTTCCCATGAATCGCCCGTAACCGCCTTCCCGGGACAGCAATCCCGGCAGACGGTACAATCTCCGCACTTTGAGCGATCAACCGGAGTCCCCGTCTTCAGTTCTGCATTGGTCAGCACCGTACTGATGCGCAGCGCGGAGCCATACTCCTCCGTCACAAGCAGCGCGCTTTTGCCGATCCAGCCGGCGCCGGCCCTTGTCGCTACGGTTTTGTGCGGCAGCTCCGTGCTTCTGGTCTTTTCGTCCACTTCCACCACCTTCTGCGTTTTAGCCCAGGCGGCATAGCCATTCTCCTTCAAAAGCTTTTCCGTGTATTCTCCGAGCTGGTTCAACAGGCTGTTTACCCGGTTGAATTCATCGTAATACTGCAAAGTGGGCCCGTTCTCGATCCCCTTGATGACCTCCGGGTCCAGGGCAACACCGATCAGGATCCCGCGCGGATAATCCCTCCTGTTTTCGGGCCGAATGCCTGACAGGTCTGCAAACTCCACAATGGAAGCCCCTTTTCCCTTCAGCTTCTTTTGCAAATAATCCCCTACCGTCATCCCAAACACCTCCAAAATACGCCGGCAGTAACTCCGAATAAAAAACCCCGCAGAATCACTCGTTGGAGTGACTCCGCAGGGTATCCTTCCCGCGTGTAAGGCGTCCGTCCGCCCCTATGCCGCTTGCTGCCATCGGTTTACCGGCGCTAAGCATACTCACTTTTCAGGTATTATTGCACATATTTACCATGCTGTCAATACACTTCCATCACAATTCCACCTGCATTCCCGCGTAAAAATACTCCACCCGGTCCCCCATGGTTTCCTTCAGAACCGAATATCCCCAGTCTCCCGAGCAATGGCAGGTATACGTTCTTTCAACGCCATACCCCAGCAGCCTTTGTCCAAGCGCCCGGATATTCTCCCTGCTCTCTCCCATCAATTTATGGAACGGGAAGCCGATCAGATGGAATCCGCCGATAACGCTCTGAACAGGGACGCCGGGGAAATGCCCCATAACCGACTCCACCATGTTGTCCGCGCCATTGTGGCTGCATCCCGTGACAATCACCAGTTTTCCCCCGTTGTTCAGTACCAGTGCAAGCTCGTGGTCAAAGGAATCCCGGACATAGCCGTCCCCGGATTTTACAAGCAAATGCCTGTTCGATCTTGAAAGGGGATATTTCCGGGAAAAGTCCGTAAAAATAAAAACATCCTCGCCGAGCTTCGTAAAGCCCTTTACAGGGCGTATCCTGTCCGGATGCTCCTCGAAAATGGCCTCCGGGACGCTGATATCCTCCTTCTTCGCCAGTTCCCTCGAAAAGTACTTCCGCTGCGCTTTATCGCTCATGTATACGGGAGCCTGTTCATTGATCCTGAAAAACCTTGGCAGGCCGCCGCCATGGTCCGAATGGGCATGGGAAAGAACAACCGCGTCCACGGTCCGGATATCGACCCCCATTTTGAATGCATTGTCCGCAAAGGCGCCGCTCAAACCGGTGTCAAGCAGCAGTCGCCTGCCCTGGAATTCAATCAGCAGGGACATTCCATGCTCGACGGCAAATTCCGGATTTTCGCTTTTGTTTTCGATCAGCATACGCAACAGCATAATACCCCTCCCATTCCGTAAAAAATACCGGTCCCTTACCGCAGCAGCAGCCGGAGCCACCAGGGTCTTTTAATCTCGACGGCGTTATAGTTGCACAATTCATGGCAGCAAAAACAGCGGATGCATTTATCCAGGTTCATTACCGGCTTGCCGTCCACCATCTCGATGGCCTGGGGCGGGCAGCCCCTGGCGCACTGGCCGCAGCCTTTGCAGGTCTCGAAGTCGAAACAGGGCTTTGCCTTCATGACCCGGTTCACCCTTTTCGAAATAAACTTCGGCAGAAGCAGGTTGTAAAGGTTGAAGGACAGCTTTAACGTGGGAATTTTGAAGTCGCTTACGGATACGTCCTCCGGTTTTTCACCGACGACCTCCACCGTATCGAGCTCACCGCTGCACAAGCCCCTGTCAACCGATCTTCTTACGGTTGGAATCAGCTTCGGCTTCAGCCCGATGATTTTGGCCGCCGCCACGTCCAATTCATAGGGATTCATGCTTGAAAGGATCAGGCCCACCTGCTTCGGCGAGCCGTTGGTGGGGCCGTAGCCCTGCATGCCCACCACCGCGTCCATCACGGTCAGGACCGGCTTGACAAAGCTGCAGATGTCGATCAGCACGTCGGCGAAGTCGCCGGTGTCTTCGAACCGCAGGTGATATTCCGGCTTGTACCTGCCGGGGATCACGCCGAACAGGTTTTTGACCGCCCCGCTGTATACGGTCATGGCATGGGTTTTGATTTTGGGGATGTTGATGATCTTATCCGCTTCCAGGACCGGTTTGATCGTTTTGATCGATTTCATCAGCTTGCCTTCGGGATACGGCACATCGACCACTTCCGTGTTGAAGTTCAGTTCCGCGCCGCTCAACTCCGCGGCTTCCTTCATCCCGCAGGTTTCGTACACGGCTTCCAATGTCGCCGGGGTATAATAGTGATACCCGCCCGGGCTGTCGCCTATAATGGGATGCGCGCCGGCTTCCAGCACCAGCTCCGCCAGCGCCCTGGCCAGCGAAGGATGCGTGGTGGTCACCTTCTCCGGTCTTCTCCGGATCAGCAGGTTTACCTTCAGCAGCACCCTGTCCCCCGGCGATATAAAAGACGAGATTCCCCCCAGCAAATCCAGGGATTCCCGGACCGCCTTTTTCACTCTTTCATACTCGTAATCCCCACATTTTACAATAGCCACCTTACTCATATCAAGCCTCTTTCCCTGTCGTTCAGAATATCAAGTCCACGACATAACCCGTTATTACGGCAAAGCCCATATTAAATGCAATATACAGGATAAAGTTTCTCATGCCAAGAATTATTTTTACCGCACCCAGATTGGTGATCTTCGTGGCCGGTCCGCTGATCATGAACGCCATTGCGGAGCCGGGGCTCATGCCCGCTTCCAGCCACGCCTTTAGGAGCGGGATCGTGCCGCCTCCGCAGACGTAAACCGGTACGCCGAGAGAGGCCGCCATCAGGATGCCAAAGCCCTTGTTCCCGCCGAAAAGGGCGGCGATGATGTTTTTTGGAAAATAGCACTCGAAAAGGGCGGCCAGCAATATGCCGGCGAAAAGGTAGGGAGCCGTCTTCAGCACCGCCCGGTTCAGGTCGTTCAAAAATCTTCTCAGGCTGCGCAGGCCCACATCCTTCTTCTTTCGATCCTCAAAGCCTTCAAACGAAAACAGCGGCTTGTTTTTGTACAACAGTCCCACCAGCACGCCTGCAATCACTCCCGCGAGAACGCAGGCCGCCAACCTTCCCAGCGCCATGGCAGCGCCCAGGGAGAAGGAAAACAGGAACAGGTTCGGATTAATCAGGATGGAGCTTACCATGAATGCAGCAAGCAAGTGCTGCGGTACGCCTTTCCGCCCCAGCGAGGCGATCAGCGGAACCGTTCCGTACATGCAGATCGGCGACGCGGCTCCCAGCAAAGCTGCCGGTATTACGGCCAGGACGGCAAGCCTGCCGCTTCTCCTCCTTCCGACCAGTGAACTGATCCGGGAGGAGAGAAAAACCGACACAAGGGAGCCCGCAACCGTTCCAAGGGCCCAGTACGGAAAAATCATTCCGAATTGATAGACGATCCAATATATCAGCGTTCTCAATTCACCCATCAGGTCCATATCCACCTCAGCCTATACAAATGCGGAGATTGAAAGCAGCAAAGCCAGCAGCACGTAATATCCGAAATAGGCAAGCAGCCCTTTCGGCCTTAAAATCGCCACCAGGGCGGACAGTTTCACCAAATTCAGCAGCATGTAGACAATGCTGAACGTCAGCAGGAAAAACGGGTTTGAAACGTCATGCGTGCCAAAAAACATGGGAATGGCCGCCGTAAAGGAATTCAGGTAAAAGAGGCCGATCAGCTTGCCCAGGATATACCGCTGGAATACGATGTCCGCAAGAACTCCGGCGACCAGAAACAGGCCCAGCTTTTTAAAGCTGTCGTCGAGAAAATGGATTGCGCTTCGCGGGGCCGGTTGATTTTCCGGGATTCCAGGAAGGCATCCCGACCGGAACAGGATGGAGGCCGGACTTTTTACGGCCAGGAGGAGAAGCCCGGCAAGAAGCCCGGCAAGGAACGCGAAGACCACCTGCCGGATTCCCGTTCTCCAGATGAAGCTGGGATCGGTATAGGGTACAAGCATATTGAACATTACGTTTGAAACCAGCAGAGCAACCGCCGCAAAGCCCTCAAAGCCAACCGCCAGCAAAACGGCAAGGAGCGGGACAAGTCCGTAAATTCCCAGCGGCAGTACGGTTCCGCATAAGGAAAGGATCGCCGCCGTCAGGATTTTAAGCTTTATGGACCCGGTTAAAGCCAGTGCCGTCAGCTTGCCTTTCGCAAGGACATAAACCGCAAATGCCAGCAGACAGCCGGCGATCAATTGAATGACATGAAAAAGGACCGTCTCGGCAATATGAAATATCAATGCAGGCATATCCCGCCTCCTACCCAAGTATTCTGACGCACAACCGCCAACACCCCGTGGAGTGCCTCACAGAAGCGACTCCGCGGGGCGTTGACCGGTCTTCTATTCGTAATACGCCCTGAAATGCATTTTAATCTTCTCCAGTTCGGCGCCGACTACCTTGATCTTGCTCAAATCGGATATCCCCAGGTGCTCTTCTCCCGCCAGCTTGAGATGGGGGGACTGGTCCGGGGTAAAGCCCATAAAGGTTATGGCCGCCGTGTCCAGCGCCACAGGATCCTTTCCGGCCAGGATAATGTTCGATTGGACCGGGTCGTTGGAAAGAGGTCCGTACCCTTCCCCTCCGACAATCCCTTCGATCACGGAAAAATCAGGCTTTCGGATCCGGTTGATGTCCACGATGGATTCCTTCAGGCCAAGCATATGGAGCCCGTCCTTGGAGCCGAGGCCGTAAATCTGTCCGGGCGGAACGCCGTAACAGTTTTTCAGGCTCAGCGAAACGAAGGCCTCCGGCTGGAAATGGGTTTTCAATTTGGCAACATTGATCACCACGTCGGCGTCCATATAGACCTTGGGAATGAAGATGGCTTTCCCCGTAAGGCTTCTTTCCGGCTTCAGCTCATAGCAGTCCTCTTTGTTGAACTTGTTCAAATCGAGCAATTCCGCGCCTTTTATCAAATCATAATGGTTCACCGATAGAAACACCGATGAAAACGCATCTCCCGCGATCGTCCCTTCTGCCACGATGATTTTCGAAGCGCCCAGCGCACTTACCAGATCGACGATTTTTTGAACGGTACGGTAATCGGTGGTCTTGCCCGAGTCCGAAGCCGCAAAGGTGCAGATATTCGGCTTGATTATAACCGTGTCGCCTTTCTTTACGATCCCTTCAAGGCCGCCGGCATTTTGAACGGCTTCTTCCGTTACCTTGGCGTAGTCCTCTCCCCGGCCTATTCCGACCACCGGGTTCGGATCCGGCTCCGCCGACGACTTTTTCATCACTTCCGCAATATGCCCCTGTTTCTGGGGATCGATTGCCGCAGCCGTTTTCTCCTCCACGGCGGCGGATTGCCCGGGTTCAGCCGCGGCTGTCGGCGCCGGTTCGGCATTGCCCGTATCGCCGGTCTTATCAACCGCTGCGGAAGAAGCCTCCACCGCGCCGGCAGCTTCCGCCGGTTGCCGGTTGGTTGCCAGATAACCAACGGCTGCAGCGATACACAGCACAAGAATTATTCCGTAAACAAGAACACTTTTTAATTTCATCCAGACAGTCCCCCTTCTATATCCGTCCTATTTTGGCACTTTATCCTCACAGGTGCCTTTATTCCAATATAGCAAGAATTCAGACATATAAAAGTAGACATTTTATGGGATAAGCGAGTAATTTCTTCGGAAGGAAGGAAACCCCCGTGCTTACGGAAGAAGCCTGGCAATGAAAACGATCAGTTCCGCAGCCGGCACCAGCAGCGCCTGGGCAAGAACCGTACCCACCGTCAGACCGGCCACAATATAGATGATCGTACGGGTGAAGTGCTTTTCGGGGCATTTCCCCTGCAGTACGTCATCCGTCAGCATGGAAATATAGGGGTCGATGAAGATGAAGAGAAGGATGGAGGAGGTACCGTTTATTACCGAAGACAGGGTGCTGCAGGTGCTTCTCAGGGACGGCATCAGGGTCCCGGCATACAAGGAGGCCAGGGAACCGACTGAGGAGATGGAGATTGCAATGACGTTCAACAGGACAATCCTTTTCGGAACCTTTTTAAAATTGGCAAGCTCTGAAAAATTGCTCTTTTTGGGGATGGTAATGCTGTTTTTGAACTGTTCGATCCCCGCCTTCGAAAAACTATGAATAAGCAGTCTGGGTATGGAACGTCGGTAGCTGAAAGACACAACGGCCTTGCTGAAAAGATGGATAAAGGTGGGCATGAGGAACGCGCCGATCAGGGAAGCCGCCGTGGCGGACAGCAGCACAAGGCGGAACACGGAAAGCAGGCTTTCGGTCTGTCCCGTATTGATGCTGTTTTCCACGTTTTTCGCCAGCAATGGCGCCTGAAAGGTGCTGGCCGTCCTGGAAATCAGCGCAAAGATGTTAAAGACGGAAAACGCTATGGCGATCCGGCCCGTCTTGACGCCTACCACCCTGACCGAATAAGCCAGCGTGCCGATGATATTGATGATCAAAGTCAGTATAATAACCAGTATAACCTGTATGGGCATCCCTTACCTCATTGCATAAATCATATCACGAGAAACGATGGAGGAACAGAGGCGGCACTCAATAAATGTGAACCGGCGTGCCAATATCGACTCTGCTGTACAAATCTGCGGCATCCCCATTGTACATGCGGACACAGCCGTGTGATACCGCAGTGCCCACAGACCAGGGCTTATCGGTTCCATGGATGCCGTAGATGCCCCAGGGTACGCTTAGTTGCATAAAATGCCCTCCGAACTGCGCCCCCCACAAGGCCTTTTTAATAATTGTCCAATTCCCTGCCGGAGTGGGAGTAGACGGTTTCCCAACCGCAACCGGATACTCCCTTATCAAAGTATCCCCATCAAACAATTTCAACTTCCTGCTGTTGATCCCTATTTCAATCCTATACATCAAACCCACCTCACAATATTTTATTCATCACAGGCAGATGGGTTCACACGGCGCCCAATTCAACAAAAAAGAGACCGTCAATGCCGACCGGTCTCCTGCATTTGTTTCCCGTCTATATCTCAGCTACATTCACTTCAATGGAATATCTCTGATCTTTCATCAGCGTGCTGCCGATTCCATTCAGAAAGAACCGGGCATCCTCGCCGGAAATCATCTTTTTTACCGAAATCGAGAAAGTGTCCCCGGCGGTATTCTCCGCCGCAATAACCTCCGGTCCGGGCATTGCCGCGGAAATGTCCTGTACCGGCTTACCGTGCAGCCTCTGCCTCTTTGCCTTGTTCCTGCGCCTTGCGGGTTTGCGGATCACCTCGGGCTCCCCCGCATTTTCAATCTCCTGGGCTGCTTCTTCCTTCGCATACCTCGATATCATATTGTAGACAACAGCAGGACTTACTCCTAGCTTTTCCGCCAGCTCCTTCTGGGTCGGATACAGGGTTTTCAGGAACTTCCAGGCATCCGGCTTCTGCTCTTTGGGCAGACTCTTCAATTCCGCGTACGTAATACTTTCATACATATGTTTGTCACTTCCTCTTTTTGTATTTACTATAATATATTAAACATTCTATCCAGTTTAATACACTTAAAACATATGTTTTTAAGTATTAATCAAATTTTTTATGATAAATCGTTATAAATGAGGAGCAATAAACGTGATAAACACCTGATAGACGTTAGGAATTCATCTTTTTCAGAAGAAAAGCCATATTCCGTCCATCACACATTATTATTGCTCTTCCTGCTGAATGGTTCCTTCTTCCGGTATCAGCCCGAATTTTCTCAGGACCTCCAGGAATTTTTCGGTATCCACCGGCTTCGAAGCATAGGCGTCGCTCCCGTATTCAAAGGCGGTCCGGACAAGCTCCGTCTCTCCCAGCGCCGTTGTCATGATGATTTTCGCCCGCTTTTGCGGGAGGATTCCCTTCTGGGTCTCCAGGTCCCTGATCGCCTTCAGCACCTTCACCCCGTCGATCCTCGGCATCATAATGTCCAGGCAGATAAGGTCGTAAGGCCTTTTCTCCTTCACCGCAAACAAAAAGGCGTCTATGGTTTCCATGCCGTCCACCACCAGATCGCACTCCCCGTATTTGGAAAGAAACTTCTCCAGGAACTTTCTGCTCGCAAAATCATCTTCCGCTATCAGTATTCTCATTTTACACCCCCTAAAAATGGATCGACTTTCGGTATATTTCAAATTCATAATGGAGCCGGGCCGAATATTCCATCACCTTCTGCAAATTCCCCCGCCTGGAGTCCAGCTCAATCCGGAAGGCCATTCCCTTCATCTCCTCCGCATCGATCTCGTTGAAAAGCTCTTTTATCTTATGGGCCGTGGTTTCAATTGCCGACAGGTCCCCCCGCCCGGTTTCCTTCAAGAGTATTCTAACATATTCCGTGACTTCTTCCACTATTGGAAGCAATTCTTCTTTGGACCTGGACGGGGCATCCCGGAGGAATACAAGCTCGCCGTTCTCCCCGAGCCTTGCCCGCTCGCTGAACGCCGCCTCTCCGCCGCTTTCGCACACCCTGTCTATGACGGCGAACAAAGCGTCCATCCCCACGGGCTTGGCGATATATTCGTCCATCCCCATCGCCATGATCCGCTCCCGGTCCCCTTGAAGCGCAAATGCCGTCAGCGCAATGATCGGCGTATGCCTCCCGTTCCCTTCCATTTCCCGTATCCTTTTCGTCGCTTCAAGGCCGTCCATTTCCGGCATCTGGATATCCATCAGAATGACATCGTACTGCTTGCCCCTGTATGCGTCCAACGCCTCAAGCCCATTATTGGCAAGCTCTATGGCGTGTCCCCTTTCCTGGAGCATGCGGGACAGTACGATCTGGTTTACAGAATCGTCCTCCACCAGGAGAATGCTTCTTGTCTTCCTGGCTTTTTCAGCCTCCGGCTCCGGAGAAAAGGCGTCGGCAGGCCTGCTGCCCGTCCTGCACCGGATAGTGAAGCAGAAGGTGCTTCCCTTGCCTTCCGTGCTCTCCACCCATATTCTGCCGCCCATCCGGTCCACAAGCTGCTTCGATATGACCAGGCCCAGCCCTGTTCCGCCGAATTTCCGCGTGAAGGAGGCATCGACCTGGCTAAAGCTCCTGAAAAGCCTGTTGAGGTTTTCTCCGGAAATTCCGATGCCCGTATCGGCCACGGAAAACTGCAATTCCACAAATTCCTCCGAACCGGCCGTTTTCTTGACGCTGACCACCACTTCTCCCTTTTCCGTGAATTTGACCGCGTTGCTGATCAGGTTGTTGAGCACCTGCTGAATCCGGTTGGGGTCCCCGACCAGATAAGGCGGCACATTGGAAGAAAATCCATAGGTCAGTTCCAGATTTTTTTCATTTGCATGGACGGTATGGGCCTTTATCGTCTCATCCACAAGCTTCCGGATATCGAAATCGATGTTCTCGATAATCAGCTTCCCCGCCTCCATTTTGGAGAAATCCAGGATATCGTTGATGATCTTCAGGAGGGAGTTCACACAGTTCTTGGCAATGCCCAGGTTCTCCTTCTGCTCCCCGGTAAGCTCCGTCTGAAGCGTCAGATCGATCATTCCGGTAATTCCGTTCAGAGGGGTGCGGATCTCATGGCTCATGTTGGCCAGGAATTCGCTCTTGGCCTTGCTGGCCGCTTCGGCCTGCTCCTTCGCCTTTTCCAGTTCCATGTCCGTCCGCTTCCGGTCGTGAATGTCCGTAAAAACGATTGCAAAATGGTACTGCTCCGGGCTGTAAATGGCGACGGAACACCATCTCTTATTAACGGGAGAGAAATAGGCGTCCACATATTTGCTCCGGCCGGTCAGCGCGACCTCGAAATACCGTTCCATATTCACCAGCCCGACCGTTTTGGGGAATACCTCTGAAAAACGCCTGTTCACGATCTCCTCGCTCTTGACTTTGAAATATTTCTCAAAAGCGCCGTTGACCTGGACAAACACAAAATCGCAGGGATTGCCGCCGGGATCCAGGACAACCTTGTGCAGCGCAAAGGGGCTGTTCATATTCATAAAGAGCAGGTGGTACCGCCGCTGGCTTTCCAAAACCGCTTTTTCCGCCCTTTTGCGGTCCGTAACATTCCGGATGATGCAGACCAGCACCTGCTGTCCGCTTAAATCCACTCCCTGGGCGCTCACCTCCACTGGAAAAACGCTTCCGTCCTTGCGGCGGTGAAGGGTTTCGATAAAGATCCCCTTTTTGTCCGCCTCTTCCATCACCCGGCTCGCCGCTTTATGATCCGCCCTCAGCTCCGCGGCATTCATGGAACACAGCTCCTCCAGGGTATAGCCGTATCCTTTGATCGCCGCTTCATTCGCGTCCAGAATCATGCCGTCCTTTGCCATGAACAGAATCATGTCGCGGGCATTCTGGGACAGGAGCCGGTAGCGCATTATGCTCTCTTCGGCGATCTTCCGGTCATGAATATCGATCCCCATCCCGATATAGCCGTCCGGCTTGCCGTCCACCCCGTACAAGGGCCTGTTGGCGGCATGAAGCCAGCGGTATTCCCCGCTGTTGTGCCTGCACCGGATCTCCATCTCAAAAGGGGAGAAATCGGCAGCTGACGCCCGGTAGGCGGCCCTGTATTTTTTGCAGTCGTCCGGATGCACATAATGAAACCAGGTTTCGGTCAGCCGCTTTTCACTTTTTTCCCCGGAGTAGTCCAGCCCGCTTTTACTGATAAATGTACATTTCCCCGCCGTATCCGTCCTCCAGATGGTCGCCGGGAAATTCTCCAGCATGCGCAAATAGTAATCGCTCATCTTCAGGGCGGACCGGTTGGAGCGAATCAGCGCGTCCTCCTGCTTTTTCCGGGCGGATATATCCACCATCACGATCAGCACGTGGGGTTCGCCTTCGATGTTCAGCGGCACAAAGTTGATCGAAAACCACGGTTCGACAATCTCTCCGCTCTGGCACAGTTTGTATTGGGCGATGACATCATTGAACGGGACGCCCGTTTGAATCACTTCATTGAGCGTCGCCCGCGCCTTGCAGAAATGGCAGGCCGCCCCGTTGCCGCAGCCGTTTTCATAGCTGTTGACACAGCGGATGCTGTCCCCGAAACGCCGCCCCATTATGTCGGGCAGAATGCAGGCGAACATATCCAGGAAAGCCCTGTTGGCCTGTTTGATGACGGCCTGGCCGTCTACCAGCAACATCCCCATGGGGGCATGCTCAAACGTTGCCTGCAGGTTGCTTTTTTCCGCCCGCAGTTCGTCCTCCATCTGCTTGATGCGGTGAATGTCGCGGAATACGACTACCACACCTTCCGTGATCCCACCGGCGTTTCGGATGGGAGAGCAGTTCGCGGAAACATATCTTTTTTCTCCCTCTTTTGTTAACAGGGAGGTACCGTTCTGAAGACCGACCGTCGTTCCTCTCTCCAAAGCCAGCCTGACAGGGTTCTCAAGCGTCTCGGTCCCGGTTGGAGCCACCAGCCGGAATACCTCCTCAAAAGGCTTCCCGCAGGCAAGCCCGGAGCTCCAGCCCGTTAATTCCTCGGCCACCGGGTTTAAGTACACGACGCATCCGTCGCTCTCCGCAACAAGGATCCCGTCGCCAATACTGGATAATGTGTTCATCAGCTGTTCATAAGACTGTTTCTGCATTTTCGAGCCGCCCTTCAACCGCCAGGCTCCCAGCGGGAGCCGTCCGCAACCAATTCGATAGATCTGTTCTTTATGTCAATCTCATGAAGTGCTATTTCCGCCGGGCTTTTAGAACCTGTTTCGCATCTGTTGACACCTGAGATACCAAACAGGGTCTTAGGAAAACGCGTCCAACAGCATGCCGACGGACTGAAGTGTTCTTTCCCGCAAGGAAAAACGATGGTCTTCCATGCGCCATTTAAGGCATAATCCCCTCTGTACGGAAGCAATGATATCCGCCAGGGCTTCACTGTCCGCTTCCCTATTGATGAATCCTTCCGCTTGCGCTTCCTCAAGCAGTTGTTTCAAAAAATTGGCACGGTTCGCAAAAATCTCCTTTACCCTGCCTCCCAGGTCCGGGTCGTTGTAAAGCACCCCATAGGCCTGGTTCAGGGCGGCGATCGCCGGATAGTTTTCCTGGTAGGCGGCATAGGCGTCGATATAGTAAAGAATCGCCTCCCTGGGGTTCCGGTTCCGGATCTTTGTAGAATAAAACAGGTCGTTGTCATACAGGGAAAAGTGATCCAGCACGGCGGCCAGGAGGTCGTTCTTCTTCGGGAAGTATTGAAATACGGAGCCCTGGGAAATGCCCTGCCTCCTCGCAACCTCCCTTGTGGAAACGCCCTGGAAACCGGACTCATTTATGAGGTCAATGGTTGTGAAAATAATGCTTTCCCTTTTTATTAATGTATTTTCCATATATTACCTGTCAACTAATCACATGCTCATCCAATAGGTAAATTATACTATAGATTTTTATCAACGTCAAACGCTATTTCTGCGACAAGCAATATCCGGGAACGCAAAAGCAGTCCCATACCGTAGTACAGGACTGCTTTTTGTATTGGCGGCGACCGGCATTCGGCATTCCGACGGCGCCAGGCTGTGATCCTCTGCGCTTATGCGTCTATTAACCTGTTAATCAACTGCATCAAATACTCGCTGCGCTCTTTCCGGTCCTTTAAATCGATGCCCAGGAAGTCCCGGCTTATATTGGGAACCACCCCGATGGTAAACATACCGGCCATAAAAATCTGGTTTATAGAATACCGGAGTTCTCCCATCTCCATTTTGCAGCCCCTTTGAATGAATTTCTGCGCCAGGGTCTCCATAAAGGCGTTCATCTCCCTGACCGCCCGGGTGTCGTAAATCCCTTCCACCATGGGCTTATAGAAATGAGCCCGGGTAATCTCCGGATAATGAAGGGCGCCTTCGATCAGGTGATCGACAATGGCGAAAAGCTGCTCCCGGAAGGGCAGGCTTTCGGTGTCCTTCAGGTCGCTCCAGTCAAATGCGTTGCCGATGGTGACCTCCAGGACCTTTTCCATCAACTGCTCCTTCGACCGGAAATAGTAATTGATGGCGGCCGAATTGACCTCCGCCTTCGCTGCGATGCGGCGAACGGTAACATCTTTAAACCCGAATTCCTCAATGCAGGCAATCGCCGCTTCAATGATCTTCTGTTCCATGGTGTCCAATGTCAAAATCACCCCCGTCTTTTACTATTGTAGTGGACTGTATGAATGAAAGCAATAGAAGTATTGACAGGAAAATCCGGCAGTAGTACAATTAAAACATAAGTTTTAAACTATTGTTTAAATTATACGTTTTAATTATAAAGGAGTTGATCAAAATGTCAAGCACCGAAAGCAAGAATACAAAAGCGATCCTGGTTACAGGCTGCTCGTCGGGAATCGGAAAAGAAATCGCAATACACATGGCAGGCTGCGGATATGTCGTGTTTGCCTCCGTCCGAAAAGCGGAAGATGCGGAAAAATTGAAGAAGCAGAATGTGAAAAGCCTTGTCCCGCTGTTTCCGCTTGATTTAAGAAAATCGGAGCAGATCGCCGAAGCCGGAAGGATCCTTGAAAAAGAGCTGGAAGAGCGGAAAATCAAAGGACTGTACGCTGTGGTCAACAATGCCGGCGGAGGCTTCATCGCTCCGCTGGAATTGATGGACCTGGAGAAAATGAGGGCCGAGGCGGAGACCCGCATCCTTGGACCGATTGCGTTGCTCCAGGCAACGCTTCCCCTGGTCCGGAGAGGGAACGGCAGAATTCTGTGGATTCAGACCCCTTCCCTCATGCCCATTGCTTTTGATGCAAGCATCCATGCCTGGGACTTCGCCTCGAACTGCCTCTCACGCACCCTGCAGCAGGAATTGCTGCCCTGGGGCATCCCCAGTATCCAGATCCGCTGCGGGGGAATCAAGACGCCCTCCGTCGAGAAATGCTACACGGAGCTGGAGCAGTCCATGGCCGAATGGTCCGCATCCGGGCGGAGCCTGTATCATGACGCATTAAAAAAAGCGGAAATGGCTTTCCGGGATTTTGACAAAAAAAGAAGCGAGCCGGAATTGATCGCCCGGGTGGTCGAAAAGGCGCTGTCAGCCGAAAAGCCGAAAAGAAGGTATCAGGCTGGCCATATGTCCGGGATCGCCGCAGTTATGGAATGCTTGCCCCAGCCCTGGACCGACGCTATCCTGTCAAAGCGGTAGCCGGTTCTTTTCCTCAAACCTTCTTGCGGTGGGCGTGGCGGCCAAACCGCCTCCCGCCGTCTCCCTCAGGGACGAGGGCATGGATTCGCCGACGGCCTTCATGCTGGCGATGACCTCATCTACCGGTATGGCGCTTTCAATACCGGCCAGCGCCATCTCCGCCGCTGCGATTGCGTTGGCGGCTCCGCCGGCATTCCGCTTGATGCAGGGAACCTCCACCAGGCCCGCGACGGGATCGCATACCAACCCCAGCATATTCTTGAAAGCAATGGCACAGGCATTGGCTGCCATGGCCGGCGTCCCGCCCAGCATTTCCACCGCGGCGGCCGACGCCATGGCCGATGCGCTTCCGCATTCTGCCTGGCAGCCTCCCTCGGCGCCGGAAATGCTGGCGTTCTCCGCCACTACCATCCCGATGCCGGCGGCTGTAAACAGCCCCATGACAGTCTCTTCCTCCGACAGGCCCTTTTCCCGCGCCACCGTCATCAGAACCGCCGGTAAAATGCCGCAGGACCCCGCGGTCGGCGCCGCCACAATCCGCCCCATGCAGGCGTTGACCTCCGCCACCGCCAGCGCAGTGGCCAGTGCTGCCCCCAGGAACCTGTCCAGCGCCCGCCCTTCGTCTACGGCCTTTTTCATTTTAAAAGCCGCTCCCCCGCTTAATCCGCTCGGGGAACGGCGCTCCGTGTTCAATCCCTTTTCCGCGGCTTCCCTCATTACGTTCAGGTTCCGCTTCATCTCTTCATATAGTTCTTCTCTGCTTTTATTCAATTGAGCGGCCTGGTCCTCAAGCACAAGCTCGCCTATGCTTTTCCCCGTGTTCTCCGCTTTTTCCGTCAGCTCCCGCACCGATTCGTATCGAAGCATGGTTTCCTCCTATACGGCTTTATCCACCTATACAGCTTTAATCCGGCTATACGGCTTAACCCATTTATACGGCTTTAATCAATGCCGCGTTTTTCACTTTCGGAAGCTTTTCAAGCAATTCCTCCAGCTCCCTGCCGATCTCCTGGTCGGTTTCAATGACCATAATCGCCTCTCCGCCCATGATCAGGCGGTATACCTTCATGCTGGCGATATTGACATTGCCGCCGGCCAGCAGGTTTGCCACGGACGCCACCACCCCCGGCGCGTCCGTATGGGAGATGATCAGGGTATTATAGCTTCCGGTGAATTCCACTTCCATTCCGTCAATGCGGTTGATGACCACATTCCCGCCCCCTATGGAGGCTCCCTGGACGGTAACCCTCCTGCCGGATCCGCCCGCCGCAGTGATGACCGCGGTATTGGGATGGGCGTCCTTTAACTCCACAGGCTCCAGGGCAACCTTTATTCCGGCCTCTTCCGCCAGCCGGAGACTGCATTCAATATCGGCGTCATCCGGTTTCATGCCCATCAGCCCGGCCACCAGAGCCCGGTCGGTGCCATGCCCTTTATAGGTTTTTGCAAAAGACCCGTGCAACTGGATGGAAAGCTCAACGGGAGGTTCCCCCAAAAGCTCTCCGGCTATCCGTCCAATCCGGACGGCGCCTGCCGTATGCGAACTCGACGGTCCTACCATGACCGGTCCGATGATGTCAAACAGATTCATCGCCCACTCCATTTCCGGCAAGCGTCCGAATCCTGCCGCCGCTGGCCGATTTCCCTCATTCTTGCAGTTTTGCCGTCGTTTCTAATTTTAATCCTATGAAATCACATGGAATCATATGGAAAGCGCTTTGCAGACCTTTACCCTGGAAATCCGCTTTTCCTCCACCTCTTCCACCTTGAATACCAACTGGTTGAACTCGATGACGGACTGGTCGCCCTTTTCGGGGATTCTCCCCATCTGGCCGATGAGAAAGCCGCTGAGGGTTTCGTATTCCTCCACGGGAAGATCCACGTCCAATGCCTCCTGCACCTCGTCCAGGCTGACGGAGCCTTTGATGAGGTAGGTATTGTCGTCGAGCTTTTCCATATCCTTTTCCACTTCGTCGTCTTCATCGAAAATGTTCCCGACGATTTCCTCCACCAGGTCCTCCAGCGTGGCGATTCCCGCCGTACCGCCGTATTCGTCAATGATGACGGCCATGTGGGTCTTGTTTTGCTGCAGCTCCTTAAACAGAATATCCGTCCTTTTCGATACGGGAACAAAATAGGGCTTCTGGATAATGTGCCTAAGGCTGAAGTCCTCTTTGCCTCCGCCTTCCGACAAATAGCGGATCAGATATTTGGAGTGCACCACGCCGATAATATTATCGATATTCTCTTCATAAACAGGCACCCTGGAATATTTCTCCCGGTTAAAGAAGGCAATCACTTCGCTCAGGCCCGTATCGACGGAAAGCGCGGCGATTTCCGTCCGGTGGGTCATAATGTCGGAAACGGTTTTGTTGTTGAATTCAAAAATATTATTGATCATTTCCTTTTCCGACTCGTGGATCGTCCCTTTCTCCTCCCCCACATCCACCATCATGCGGATTTCCTCTTCCGTCACATGCTCTTCCTCCGCATTGGGGTCCACCCCGAACAGCCGGACAAAAAAGTTGGTCGAAGCCGTCAGGAATTTTACAAAAGGCGCCGTTATAACGGAAAGGACATGAAGCGGGTTCGCCACAAACCGTGCTATCGGCTCGGATTTCTTCATCGCCAGCCTTTTGGGGACAAGCTCCCCCAGCACCAGGGTAAAGTAGGATAGCAGAATGGTTATGATAAATACCGCGATCGTCTTGAGCAGTGCTTCGGAAATCGGTATCCCCAGCGAAACGAGTGCTTTCACCAAAGGGTCCGAAAAGCTTTCCGAGGCAAAGGCGCTCGCCAGGAAGCCCGCCAAGGTGATCCCGATCTGGATCGTAGCAAGGAACCGGCTGGGCTCGCCCAAAAGCTTCTGCAAAAGAACGGCCTTTTTATCCCCCTCTTCGGCCTGTATCCTTATCTTATTGTCGTTCAGGGAAATGAGCGCAATTTCGGAAGCGGCAAAAAACGCATTCAGTACAACCAGGATCGCCAGAACAAGAATACTAACAAACAAAATTTTCACCCTCCAGTGGTTTAAATTTACTATATATTAAATACTCTTGTCAATTTGCTTTTACGGCGCCAAAGATCATAAACCGCCGATATTCAGGCTATAAAGAGGCTCTTTTGCGGAATCGGATAATTTTAACGGTGTGGACAACTACGATTACCCCATTTCATCCACGGCCTTCCTCGCTTCCATTTTCGCCGCACCCTTAACCAGAGAGGCTATCGTTGCAATCAAGGCAACTCCGGCAGCCACTGTAAACGTCATATGCAAAGCGTACGTAAAGGACGTATCCTGAAGAACCGAGGCCGCAAGCTTCTGCGAAGCCAGACGGGCGACGGCCTTGCTTTGACCGGCCGAAAACAATGCGCCCGAGATGGCGACCCCCATTACCATACCGATGTTCCTCATGGTGGCAAGGGTCCCCGAGGCTATGCCCCTGTGCTCCTGCGGTACGCTGCCCATAATCGAGCTGTTGTTGGGCGTCTGGAACATCCCCGATCCCACTCCGGTAAGGATCATGGACAGAATGATATATACCAGGGGCGCGAGGAAAACCACGATGAACTGGGCCATGAAAATGAAGAGGGCCGCGGCATTTCCCGCCGTAAAAACCCTGCTGCGAAACAGGCTGAGGTTCAGTATCGGATGTGCACATTTGCTTTCATAATAGACAAATGCTGCCGCGAGCAAGATACCGGCGGCAATCGAAGCGCCCGCAACCAGCCACGGCAAGCTGTAATCCCCGGAAATACTCAAGGGAAGCAGGATTGTTCGTGATGATGGCGGGGCCGGTGGAGAAGAGCATTCCCGCTCCGAATGCCTGGACCACCCTGCACAGGATCAGAAGGACGATACTGCCGGATAGGCCGCAAAGCAGCGAACCGGCCGTAAAAACCACAAAACCCGCCCGATACATTTTCTTATGCCCGTACAGGTCCGAAATCCGTCCGAAGGTTAAAAGCAAACTGCTGATCACAAGCAGATAAGCGGTTACTATCCATACTACCGTAGACAAGGAGATCCCGAAATCCTTCCGGATCATTGGCGTTACCAGATTCACAACGCTGGAATCCAGCGAGGACATGAATGTGCCGATTGCTACGGTGAGCACTGCCATTATTGTTTTTTTGTCTTTCACAAAAACACCACCCTTTTCAATTCAATAATGTGAGTTTTTACTCACATTAATTATATTAGCACCGCCTTTATATGGCGTCAATTATTATATGAGCAATTACTTATATTATTTTTGTTGACAACCCCTTTCTCGCAAACTAGAATGGATTCAGGGAGTTGATGAAATGAAGCCCGAAAATGCGGGAAAACAGGCAAAGGCGGTCCGGAGTCCGAAGCAGACCAGAAGCAGGGATATGAAGGAGAAAATACTCCGTTCGGCGCTGCAGTTGTTCTGTGAAAAAGGGTATTACAAGGCGACCACCAATGAAATCGCCCAGAAGGCGGGGGTTTCCATCGGCAGCCTTTATTCCTATTTCAAGGACAAGGATACGATCTTCCTGGAAATTCTGGGACGGTATCACGACAAATTCGACGCGGCCAAAAATGAAATCCTGGGCAACCTTGCCGCCTTCCGGTCGGACAACAGGGCCTGGCTGCGGGCGTTGATCGAAAGCCTCATAAAAGTGCACGAAGAGTCCCGGGAGCTGAACAGGGAGCTGAATGTTCTGTCCTATTACAACCCCCAAGTGGCGGAAATCCTTGAAGCGCAAAAGGCAAAAACCTTACAGGCCACCATCGAATACTTCAGGTCCTTTGAAAACGATATGAAGGAGGAGGACCTGGAAGCAAGCGCCATCGTTATCTTCGACCTGCTGTCGGCTACGGTCGACCGGATCGTCTTCGGGAAAAACGAGATTGAACGGGAGCGCTTGATCAATGCGGCAATCAATGTAGTCAGCAAGTATTTCTCTCATTGAGCGCCGGGCGCTTTTTAGTGGAACTAGAGGAGGAAAGTAGGAGGAAAAATAATGAACTTTGAAGTACTGAAAACCGATAGTAAAAATCCTGATTTTATCAACCTCATAAAATTGCTGGACGCAGACCTGTCGGAGAGATATGGCGAATTGCAAAAGCAGTATGATATTCATAACAAAGTCGATTTTATAAATGATGTAGTGGTTGTTTATAAAGACAATCTCCCTGTAGCTTGTGGGGCGTTTAAGGCGTTCGGTACGGATTCCGTTGAATTAAAACGTATCTTTGTTGTAAAAGAGCAGAGACGGCAAGGTTTGGCGAAGCTGATTGTTCATGAATTAGAGGAACCGGCAAGGAATAAAGGATATAAGTATGCGTTATTAGAGACTGGCATAAAGCAGCACGAGGCAATCGCTCTATATAAAAATCTTGGATTTGAAGTAATTGACAACTTTGGACCTTATGTCGGGAATGCAAATAGCGTATGCATGAAAAAGACTCTATGAATATAGGTATTCATATGTACTGGGTTAACAGAGCAGGCTCATTATGGAGGTATTAATGTATGCTTGAAAACGGATGCGAGGTATGCAACTGCAAAAAGACAAAATGCTTAAGACATGGTAAATGTAAAGAGTGTATAGAATACCATAACCAGTCTAAGAGTTTGCCTCTTCCATACTGTAAGCGTCCTAAAAAAAATATATTCCGGAAATTGTTCAGCTAATCCTCGTCATATGCTTTAAGCGCAACCGGCAGGGATGAAATCACCACATTGCCCACTGCGGGAAGCCCGACCAATACCGCGCTGACGATCTCGTCCCTGGATGCGCCAAGTTCTTTTGCATGCTTAACATGGAACGGAATGCCGCTTTCCAGCCTCGCTGACGCCATAACGGCTATGTATGCCAGTTCCTCCGTTTTGGAATCCAGCTTTGATGCGGAATCCAGCTTGCCGACTACCTCCATCCAGGCCTTTGCCTGTTCGGGCGCTTCCTGAAAAAATGTTTGAAAAGCATTGCTGACGGTTGAAGTATTGTTGTTCATCACTTAAAACCTCCTGCCATAACCGAATATACCATAAATATACATAACTCAATACGACATCAGTATGTCATATTAGAAAGAATCAGAATCGCAATTTCTTATCAACGGATTCATAAGCATATCAAATAACCAAACGGCAGGTCCCGTACATTGCTCCATAAACTTACGTAACCGGATTTCTATTTTTCTATAAGCATTGAGAAAATCATTATACAAGTAGCCTATCTCTGCAAACGCCCTCAAAGCTTCGTTAAAATAAACGGTGCTGGCGGATCCGTAAGGATTTCTTTTCATCATATACACCTTCTCTGCTCCTTCAGAAGCCTAAAAGAGTAAGAACTTTTTTCCCGACCTGCCTGTTCATACCCTTATACGGATAGTTGTGAATATGAAGTGCCGGGTTGAAATTAAGTTCAATTACACTATAGTTCCCATTATCGGGCTTTTCCCTGATATCCCGGATGATGATGTCTGCTCCGCAGATCCTTGCGCCAACCGCCTTCGCTGACTTTACTGCAATACATTTATATTCGTCAATGATGTCGTCTGTAAAATCAATACTGTCGCCGCCGGTGCTGATATTGGAGTTCTCCCTCAGATATACCGTTTCGCCGTTCAGAGGAATATATTCAACGCTTTTACCAGAAAATCCGAGGTACTCCTTTTCAACTTCTCCAAGGCTGATTTTCTCCAAAGGGGTTACATATCCCTTCCCTCGTAGGGGATCCTTATTTTTTTCCCGAACAAGCTCTTCAATTGTGTGAACGCCATCTCCGGTTACATTTGCCGGCACACGGTGAAGGATTGCTGCCACCTCGTCTCCAATAACGAGAAATCTGTATTCCTTCCCGGATGCAAATTCTTCGACCATTACGGAACGATCATAGGTAAATGCATATTTTACCGCACTCTTATACTCAGCCATGGTAAAAGGCTGTTTAAGTATTACTACCCCGGTTCCGAAATTGGTTGATTTCGGCTTTACTACAATATCCTTTTCATTGAACAGGTGATAATTCTTAACAGCTTCCTCTGTCGATTTGACGGAAATGCCTTCGGGAACACGGATGCCATTTTCTCTCAGTATTATTTTTGTAACTTCCTTGTTCTCCATTATCAATGGGGAAATATAGGAGTCGGCAGAAGTCCTTGTAGCTTGTTTGATATACTCTGTTTTACCGCCGCTTTTCAGCCGGATAAAGTTATCACTATAATCAAGTACCTCTACCTCGATATTTCTTTCAAGAGCATCTTTAAGTATAATCTGCGTAGAAAGTTCCAATCCGTTAAGATCTTTTAAAATCATTTGAGCAACCCCCTTGCCTTATTATTCAATTCATTCGGGCAGACCGCATAATAGAAATGAGTAACGGCATTTTCCGGCTTTCTGTGCTCAATTGCCTTGCGAATACCGAATTCCAGGTATCCCTCCCCATACCGGCTTATTTCCCTTTCGATCATTGACGAAGGAAGCAGGGACAAATCCGTTGTTTTTTCATATTCCTTCCGAACGCATTTCTGATATCGGTTGTCTATATTTAACGGATCTATCAGGGACGCGATAAAGCTTAATTTGTTGAATATATCCCTGCTCCATTCAGTAAGCCCTGCTTGCCCGGAACCATATCCGAAAAGCTTAAGCTTGTTCTTTCGCCCCAAAAGCGCAACCAGATGATGATTCTTGTTAATCTTCTCGAGTTCCTGGCCCTCAATCGGCGGGCTTTCCTCAAACAGACAAAAGAGCATGAACACCTGCAAAAATCGCAGCTGTTCCAGGCTGATCCCGGTTTTGTCAAATGGATTAAGGTCAATGATCCTTACCTCCGCATATTTAACGCCCCTGTTCTCAAGTGCATCCAATTGGGTTTCCCCTTTTTTTAAATTCTGCTTGAGACGAATGGAAGAATAGAACTCGCTCTCTTTTTGAAGGATATTCCCATTCATCTGGGTTTGCCTGCCGTTCTGATACAAACCGAGCCTCGTGAACTTTCTGCTTTTCGTAGCCAGAAGCCTCCTTATACCGGCGGTGTACTCCTTTAGGCTGTTATAGGAAACGCTGTATTTTCCCTGAACGGAGTCCGAATATCCAAACCGGCTTACTCTCAGTGAAACCGCATTTTGCTTATCGTTATTCCGAGGACTGCAGCATTCGGGACAACATTTTCTCACCATCTTCATTTCATTTCCAATGACCGGATAATAGGTCTGGTCAGCGCAGGGGGAAGCTCCAAAGAGATAGATCAATAACCAGCGGTATCTCAAAAAATTCCGGGCCATTGAAAAGTACATATCATCCGCAAAAGCACGCTTATCCATTCCGTTCCCCAGGCTTTGATAAAGATAGTCCACAAGGCTGTCTCCAAAAGAAAAATTATAATGAATGCCGGATATCATTTGCATTTTACGTCCATACCGGGTCGCCAGGCCATTCCTATATAATTCCTTCTCCCTGCCTTCAGAGGAATCATCAAATTTCGCTATCGGAATCCTTTCTTCTTCAGGAAGCCTTGGGGGCATACTGAAAGGCCATAGATATTCAGAGCCCAATTCCTTATCGACCAGGAGATGCAGCTCCTTCAGGAACGCATACGTTTTTTCGACTGTCTCAAAGGGCGGAGTAACCAGTTCAATCTGGCTTTCGGAAAAATCGGTCGTAATTAAAGTATTTTCGAGTTTGTTTCCAAATGCGGCAGGGTGCGGCGTCGTTGCCAGATCCCCTGAAGGGGCTGTCCTCTGCGCTTCTCTTTCAACACCGTATAACCCGTCGAGAAGCAGTTGGCTATTTTCAATCGAAAACAACCCTGTTATTTTTTCAAAGCCCCAGTTCATTCCAAAACCTCCTAAATGCACGTCTGTATTATTGTTTCATAACTATCGAACTATATGAGTAAAGAAATCCATTCCAAATTTAATTTATAGCGCCTCTTGATTCAACTCTTCAGTAAAACAGGCTATTTCAAGAAATCCCGGATTGCCTGTACTGCATCCATGTTGACCTTACATACAAAACATTGCCCATTGCGTGTATAGGAAATAAGGCCGGCGTTTTGCAATTCCTTGAAGTGATGGGATATGGTTGACCGCGACAGGCTAAAAGAACAGCAAGCCCTGGTAAAGCACTTCTCCAGGCCGTCTTCACAAAAGTTGTATCCTCCCTCTGCGGCATCGTCGGTCTTATACCAGTCATATAAGGTTTTGAAAAGATTTAATCTCTGCTCGCAAGACAGAGCTTTAAAAATTTTTGCCATATCAAAATTTTCCATAGTTCTATACTAATCGAACAGTGAAACATTGTCAATGAATTTGCAAGGTTTCCCTCAAAGATCTATCCGATTAATTCACCATCATTCAGATGCACTCTTTTTATAGTTGGAGTGTCCGCCAGACAGGTTATATACTTTTTTGAAACCCTTGTTAAGCAATATATTCTGTGCCGCATTACCTGTAACACCCTTGTTGCAGTATGTAATTGCTACTGCATCTTTATCCATTGTATCAACATTGCTCCTCAAATTTTCATGCGGAATATTTTTTGCTGTTTCAATATGGCTTTTCTCATATTGCTTCGGAACCCGTGCATCTATCAGGTTGTATTTTTCTCCTGAATTTATAAGGTGGTCAAGTTCTTTAGCTGTTATTAGCGATCTTCCTCTGTTGATAGCATTGTCCAGTATCATCCCTGTGTACATTACCGGGTCCTTAGTGGTAGAGTAAGGCGGAGCATATGCAAGATCAAGGTGAAATAAATCTTCTGCCTTTGCGCCAAAGGTAATAGCAGTCACAAATACGTCAATTCTTTTATCCACGCCTTCTTCTCCCACAATCTGTACGCCGAGAAGCCTCCCGTTGGTTTTGTCTGCAACAGCCTTTATGATGATTTCCTTGCCGCCCATGTACTCAGGCTTATTGGGTTTAATATTATGACAAACTGCAATTTCATAGCCCTGCTCGATTGCTTCACGCTCGGATAACCCTGTTTGTGCAACGGTCATATCAAATATCTTAAAAATCCCCGTACCTAAAACTCCTCTGAACTCAAGGGCTCCTCCCGTCACGCAATCGCCGGCTATTCTACCCGTTTTATTAGCTGTAGAGCCAAGCGGCCGGTAAACCGGCTTGCCTGTGACAACGTGATACTGCTCAATACAATCACCGCAGGCATAGATATCCTCAATGCTTGTTTGCATCTTATTGTTAACCTTGATTGCTCCGGTCCGGCCTATTTCGATACTTGCTTTTAGGGCAAGCTCCGTATTTGGCCGGACGCCAGCAGCCGTAATTACAATATCCGACGGTATCTTTTCTCCGGTCGATAGTTCAACGCTTCCCTTCATTATTTCAGCTACACTGCTGTTTTTAAATACCCGAACGCCTTTACTTTCGATATGTTCCTGTACATATAAGGCCATATCGCTGTCAAGTCCCGGGGTCACCTGCGGCAATTTTTCGACAAGGGTTACCCCTATCTCTAAATCAATTAAGTTTTCACACATCTCCAATCCAACAAAACCTGTTCCAATTATGACAGCGTTTTGTGGCCTGTTTTCATTAATAAATTCAGTGATTCTATTCATGTCAGCGATATTACGCAATGTAAATACGTTTGGGCTTTCTATCCCTTTAACCGGAGGGAGCACAGCTTTTGCTCCCGTAGCAATTATTAGCTTATCGTAGAAATCGATAATTTTCTCCCCTGATGCAAGCTTTTCTACTTCTACCGCTTTCTTAACGGGGTCAATAGACAAAACTTCGTGCCCTGTCAAGATATCAACGTTATATTTACTCTTGAAAAAGGCTGGGTTACGAGGAGTTAATTCCGTTAAACTCTCAACATGTCCACCTATATAATAGGGCATGCCACAGCTTGAATAGGATATGAAACTATCCTTTTCATATATAACTATTTCAGCATCTTCATTATTTCTTCTGGCTTTGGCAGCTGCTGACGTGCCCGCTGCAACGGCACCTATAATTATTATTCTCATGCTTTTACCTCCTTGGTGTTCCGCTTTCATCGAAATATTTTCGTTTAAATAATAGTGCTGCATTTACCAGTGCTATCATTACCGGAACTTCTATCAATGGTCCTATAACCGCCGTAAATGCAACGTCGGAAGCAATTCCGAATACTGCCACGGCAACCGCAATAGCCAGCTCGAAATTGTTGCTCGCTGCCGTGAAAGCCAGGGTTACTGTCTGGTCGTACTTAAAGCCTCCCCTATAGGACATGTAAAAGCTGACAAAGAACATAATCGCAAAGTAGATTAAAAGCGGTATTGCAATTCTAACGACGCCCCCGGGATTCTTAACAATTTCTTCGCCCTTCGTTACGAACATGATAACAATTGTATATAGCAGCGCTATTAAGGCCAATGGAGAGATTTTAGGAAGAAACACTTTCTCATACCACTCTTTTGACTTAGCCCATATTAAACCAAGCCTTGATATCAAACCTGCCGCAAAGGGTATTCCCAGGTATATAAGCACACTCTTTGCTACATCCAGCATGGATACTTTCACGACTTGACCACCCCATGATAGCCCCAGCCATTTTGGTATAAGGGTGACAAACAGGTAGATATAAACGGTATAGAGCAGGATCTGAAATATGGAGTTAAGGGCTACCAATGCAGCACAGTATTCATTATCGCCTTTTGCAAGGGTGTTCCATACGATAACCATAGCTATGCAACGTGCCAGACCTATTATTATAAGACCAATTGCGAAGCCGGGCATATCTCCTAAAAACAGTATCGCCAGAATAAACATCAGAATTGGTCCGACAATCCAGTTTTGTATCAGGGAAAAGGCAAACACCTTTTTATTTCGTACCACTTTGCCTATTTCTTCGTATTTAACCTTTGCAAGGGGTGGATACATCATAATTATAAGGCCTATGGCAATAGGCCAGGATATTGTACCTGTGCTGAGTGTACTTAACGACTTTGCCATATTGGGGAATAAGTAGCCTCCTATAACCCCAAATGCCATTGCTATAAATATCCATAGCGTAAGAAGTCTATCTAAAAATGATAACCTTGCTCTATTTATATTTTCCATTTTACCCCTGCTATCCATTTTTGCATTCATCCGCCTTTTTATTTTTGTTACAGATGCAATCTTCTTTCACACTTGTTATATAATTGAAAAAAGCCAGGATGGCATCCGTTTTTTCCTTATTAAGCGTATACCTCATCCATGCTCCATCCCGGACACCATTTACTAGCCCGCTATCCACCAGTGTTTTCATGTGATAGCTCAAAGTAGACTGGGAAATGCTGAACGCCTCCAGTATTTCACAGGCGCACATTTCACCGCATGACAGCATATCAATTATCTTTAACCGTGTTTCATCGGATAACGCCTTAAATGCAGGAACATATTCTGCATGAGAGTGCCTCATTATATTTCCTCCTATATATTTATATGTTTCAATATTATCGAATGTTATCGATATCCTGAAAATAATTGTATCACACATATCGATAGTTGTCAATGTGTTTTTGATAACCTGAAATATGGGTGATTACCTTCTGTATGCTTATCCCCATTATTCCTCAAACCCGCTCCAGACACGATAGTCTCCTTTATGTTTTCGGAATAATGCAGGAGAGCACCCGGCAAGCTTAAAGAACATATAGGTAAAATGCTGGCGATTGTTGAAGCCAACGCTGACTGCAATATCCGCAATTGGCAGACTGCTGGTTTCGAGAAGAATTTTTGCCTTCTCGATTCTCAGCTCGTTTATTTTGCCCACCAGGGTTTTTCCGGTCTCTTCCTTGAACAATCGCTGCAGATAAGCCAGGGATATTTCAATTTCATTTGCAATATCCTTTATTTTTATATCCTGATCATAATTATTTGATAGGTAAGCCAGCGCTTTTCGAACGTATATACTGCCATTCTCGGTGTAATATTTGCGCGTCCTTTGTCTGCTCAATTCAACGAACAACTGGGCTAATATCAGATTTTGCATAACCTGATGCTCTTCCCGGTCGGTATCGCTTTGTAACTGGCGATGAAGTTCCGTAATAATCGTATGAAGATTGCCGGCAGCATCATACCCCTTAAAGAGAAAGGATGAAAACTTCAAAAAACTTTGTAGGGATTTTGACTGCCTGATAAAATCCTGCAAACACAAGATGTTCCCATGCGGCACCAACTGCATTTCCAGGTTCAGGATACGGCATGGCGTCCCTTTTTCTACTGCAAGCTGATGTCTGGTATAGCAATCAATGAATACGTACTCCCCTTTTTTTAGGTGAAGCTCCTCTTTACGCCCCTCTTCCGTCCAAAAAAATATTTTGCAATTACCGCTGGCTGCATACATGATCTCAAATTCCCTGTGGGTATGCGGTTCCATCTCAAAGAAATCAAAATTCATAGCATAATAGCGGTTCACCCGATACCAATTTTGAATTCCGCTTTTATCATAAATACTCTCATGAGAGATCTCTGTTTCCGGCCTGTCATATGTCATTCTTTCCCCTCCTGCTATTTTGTTAAGCGATTATTTATCGAATCGAAATAAAAAAATATGTCATAATATCTTACATAATGAACCGGAGTTCAGAATTCTTTCCGCTTACTTCTCTATTATAATTTATAATGATTCTCGGTGAATAGATCTTTTTATTCCAACATTACATAAAAAGGAGGATATCATTTATGTCATTTAAACTAGCTTTTATCGGAGCCGGAAGCGTAGGATTTACCAGAACTTTGTTTTCCGATTTAATGACCGTTCCGGAATTTCATGATATCGAAGTGGCCTTTACCGATATCAATAAGCATAATCTCGATATGGTAACCGCACTATGTCAGCGGGATCTGGATGAAAACGGGATAAACATTAAAATCCATGCTACTCTCGACCGCAGGGAAGCATTCCAAAACGCCCGTTATATCATTAACTGCGTTCGCATCGGGATGCTTGAGGCATTTGAAACGGATGTCGAGATTCCGCTCAAATACGGAATTGATCAATGTGTCGGCGATACGCTCTGCGCCGGCGGAATCATGTATGGGCAACGCGGTATCGCGGCAATCCTTGATTTCTGCAAGGACATTCAAGAGGTTGCCGCTCCCGGCGCAATCCTGCTGAACTATTCCAATCCAAACGCAATGCTGACCTGGGCCGCCAATAAATATGGCAAGGTAAAAACCATCGGCCTTTGCCACGGAGTCCAGGGCGGACATCATCAGATCGCCAAGGCTCTGGGACTGCAAATGGATGAGGTTGACATCATTTGCGCCGGCATTAACCATCAGACCTGGTATATCTCGGTAAAGCATAACGGAGAAGATATGCTTTCTAAAATCCTGCCGGCCTACCTGGCTGATGATGAGCTTTCTAAAACCGAGAAGGTCCGAATTGATGTGCTAAAAAAATTTGGTTATTATTCGACCGAATCGAACGGGCATTTATCCGAATACGTTGCCTGGTATCGCAAACGCCCGGATGAATTGGAAAAGTGGATTGATCTTGGCGTATGGATCAATGGGGAAACCGGCGGTTACCTTCGCGTGTGCAGAGAAGGACGCAATTGGTTTGAAGACGACTTTCCAAACTGGATGAAAGAGCCGGCAAAGAAATATACTTCCGAAAACCGCAGTCATGAGCATGGCTCTTACATTATTGAGGGATTGGAAACCGGCAGGATTTATCGCGGACATTTTAATGTTATGAATGAGGGCTGCATCACGAACCTTCCTTATGAAAGCGTTGTGGAGGTGCCCGGCTATGTAGATGCCAACGGTATTAACATACCGAAGGTCGGCGATCTGCCTTTGGGTTGTGCCGCCGTGTGTTCCCAAAGCATCTGGGTACAGCGGCTTGCCGTGGAGGCTGCTGTCGCGGGCGATATCAAATTGCTCCGCCAGGCGATGCTGATGGACCCCCTTACCGGAGCTGTCTGCACTCCTGCCGAAATCGCTCAAATGGTGGATGAAATGCTGGTAGCCGGGGAAGAATGGTTACCCCAGTATAAGGAGGAAATCGCGGCCGCGAAGCAAAGATTGGCCTCCGGTCCTTTGATTTCGCCCAGAGATTATAAGGGCATCAAAGTACCCGAAAAGTCCATAGAGGAAATGCGCAGAAATAAGGAAGAGGCCCGAAAAAATGCCGCCGAAGCAGATAAGGCAAAGGAACGGCCCTCCGCTAGGGAATAGTCCCAACAGGCTCCAAGGGAATCCGCCGGCGGATTCCCTTGACCCAAAATAATCAGCAAGTATGTACATTAACATATGGCGTAACGTCCTCTTCCATTTTTGGTTAAAAACACAGGTCCGCCTGCAGCAACATCGCGTAAAACCTCGTTGTAGTTTCTTAAATCCGATATGGGTTTAATATTAGGCATAACTGTTGCACATTGTCATTCATTGGCTTATGATATTACCTTGATAACTTCCACCTGATACTCTTGCTTATCCCCATGGCTCCCCCAGAATGCCTTCAATCTTTCCTTATCCCTAAAGACCACCTTCATCCCGTCGGCACGATTCTTCATTGGCTCAAAGGTTGCCTGAATATGTTTCCCCCGGTGGGATTGAATCTTCAGGATAACAGTGGAATCCGGATTCCCTCCGAAATTTATGATGCCGGCAATCGGAGGAGTATTGCCAATGGGAACGAAATATTTCAACCAAACAACAGCATCAACATTTTTATAAGAATAGGTTGGATACCGCAAGTCAGTGCTGTTTGGGAGTTCATTCTTCACTGGTACGGCGCCGGGTCCCTTCTCATACTTCTGCTTAATCTCATTAACAGGTAAAGCGATGCATCCCTCCACTGCGTCCCCAACAAAGATTGCCCTCTTTTGGGAAACAACAAATGCAGTATATGCCGCGATAATGGCATCCAATTTGTCACTGATACAATGCTTTGAACCAGCAAGATATTTTTCAAATCCACTTATACCTGCATTTTCAAGCACCTGTATTCTCTCTTGTAAACCGGCATCAGAAGTTTTCTTTTCAAGGAGCCTTCCTGCAAGAGTAGTGAAGCAGGCATGAGGGAACACTTCAACAATACCCTTATCAATATCCGTATTGGTATTGACATGAATATAACCCATCGGCTTAATTTTTTCAAAGAATTGCATCCCCGTTCCCATCCAGCTTTTCCACCCTGAAACACCATCCACACTATCCGGAGTGGAATAAAGACTAATCCCTCTCCGGGTCAGCTCATATTCGCTAACCTTCTTGTTATGATGCGTATTTGTTTCGAGCCTCAGCTTTTTCCGATACTGTTCATCGTCCATCAAGCCGTTATTAAGGCCAAGCGGAGAATCCACTCCAATAATTAGAGGAGAGACAGATTCTATACGTTCCAAAAGTTCATCCAGTGAAAAATCTTCAATAAATTGTATCTGCAAATTTTCATCAAGGCAAGCAATAGTGAACCTACGCAGATGCACATCGATACCGACATATTTGCATTGTTCTGTTTGATGTCCGGAGGAAAATTTGTTATCCATTCATCTGCCTTTCTGCATACAAAGTTCACAAGAGATGCATAAACTTTCTTTACACCCCGCTATATATCTTGTTTTGAAGCTTTTGAATCGGCACGTTCCGGTTTCCCAATTACTTAACATTCATCATATTAATTACAGCTTAGCAGTAAATTTACATTTCGGATAGTTAGAGCAACCCTTAAAGCTTCCATATTTACCTTGCCTCGATACCAATTGTCCCCCACATTTTGGACAAAGGTTTTTAAAAATTTTTCTTTCTTTTTCTTGCGCCCCTTTTTTAAGATTGTTAATATGTTCTTTTTCCAGGTTTTGATTCTCTATTTTCAGTCCATTGAGTTTGGCTAATATAGAATCACGTTTAGTATCTGATAAAACTATTTCATTACATGATTTAATATAATCAAGCATATCCATGGGATAACCGACAACACTTGGTGAATTGACTTTAAGTTCAGCATCTTCACTAAACACTATTATTGAGTGAATTTCGACACTTCCATATTCAGCCAAGCATTCTCGTAATGCCTGAATATGTCCAAGATTTTGCTTTACGGGGTTATAAAATTGCTCCTTGGAACCATAGAGAGCCTGTGTCCAATAAGTACTTTCATCGTTACCGAATATTAACCCTTTATAGTTTTTGGTCTCGATTACAAAGACGCCATAGTTTGATACAACTATATGGTCAATTTGAGTGGTTTTGCTTTTTGTCTCTATAATAAGATTATTGACGGTTTTGTAGATGCTTGAGTCCAGCATCCCTAATACAATTCCTATTCCTATTTCACCGATGGCACCTTTAATTTTAGGCTTGATTTCATTTATAATAGGTTTTAGTATTAAATCGAATAAACCGAAATCATAATTATTTCTATGACGCTTATATCCCATTATCGACCTCTTCAATATTTCTTGTTCAGACCTATTACCGTGGTAACGAAATCCTACCCCTTGAGTATCAATGAAATCAAAGGTCTACTGCTATTTTACCATAACCAGCGTTTAGTGGATATACCACTTTGCGCCAGCGTCAAGGGTTGCCAATGGATACTTCCACATCGGCAATTTTTCAAAAAAGGCAGGGGGCCTCGGATTCTGCGTCCGATTCTCCCCTGCCCTTGAAAAACTTTTTTTATTCTTTGATGATGTTTTTTATCCGCCGATGGGGCTTATTCGTTGTATACACCTGATGAATCTATGCAGCCGTCTTATTCAACAGTAACGGATTTGGCGAGGTTACGGGGCTTGTCAACGTCGCAGCCCTTGAGGACGGCCATGTAGTAGGCAAAGAGCTGCATCGGGGTGACGGCGGCGATCGGTGCAAGTAGTGGGTCGGTGTCGGGTATGGTGACAACCATGTCTGCGACCTTCTGCACTTCGGCGTTCTTCTCATGGGTGATGGCCATGACGACTGCGCCTCTTGCCTTTACCTCTTTGATGTTGCTGACCATCTTCTCGAAGAGGCTGTCCTGCGTCATCGGGCAGACGACCAGCGTGCCTTTTTCGATCAGCGCAATCGTGCCGTGCTTCAGCTCGCCGCCCGCGTAAGCTTCCGAGTGGATGTACGATATTTCTTTGAGCTTGAGCGAGCCTTCCATGGAAAGCGCGTAATCAAGGCCCCTGCCGATGAAGAAAATGCTCTTGGCGTTATAATGCTCGGAGGCGAACCTTTGTATTTCTTCCCTATTGGACAAGATCTTTTCAATGGCGGCCGGAATACCTTTCAGGTTTTCTATGGCGGCATTCTGTTCCGCTTCTCCCATCAAGCCCTTTTTGCAGGCAAAGTCCAACGCGATCAGCGTCAGTGCCGTCAACTGGGTATTGTACGCTTTGGTCGAAGCAACGGCGATTTCCGGTCCGGCCCAGGTATAGAGGACGTTGTCCGATTCCCTTGCGATGGAGCTGCCGATGACATTGACGATGGACAATACCTTTGCGCCCTTCTTTTTGGCCTCTCTTAGCGCAAACAGCGTGTCGATCGTCTCGCCGGACTGGCTGATGATGATCACCAGGTTCTTCTCGTTGAGAATCGGATCCCTGTAACGGAATTCGGACGCCACATCCGTTTCCACCGGGATACGCGCCAGCTTTTCGATCAGGTATTTGCCGACCATCCCCGCATGGTACGCCGTACCGCAGGCCACAATGAAGATTTTCTCGATCCCCCTGAGGTACTCAGGCGTTATGTTGATATTGTCCAGAACGATGCGCCCGTCCTGGATCCGCGGATTAATCGTATCCCGGATGACCTTCGGCTCCTCGAACATTTCCTTCATCATGAAGTGCTCGTAGCCCGACTTCTCAGCCGCCGCCACATCCCAGTCCACATGGAAGATGTCCTTCTTCGAAACCGCTCCGTAGTTGTCGTACACGACGACCTCATCCCTGGAAAGTACCGCAACGTCCTTGTCTTCGAGGATGTAGATGTCCCTGGTGTGTTCCAGGATCGCCGGGATATCGGAGGCGATGAAATTCTCTCCTTTTCCGAGGCCGACGATCAGCGGGCTGTCCTTTCTGGCGGCGACGAATTTGTCCGGGCACTCGCCGCAGATTACACCCAGGGCATAGGAGCCTTCCAGCTCATCCACCGTTTCCATGACCGCTTTCACAAGATCGCCGCTCTGATTGTAGTAAAATTCCACGAGGTGGGCGACCACCTCCGTGTCCGTTTCCGAAACGAACCGGAATCCCTTTCCCACCAGGAAATCCTTCAATTTCATGTAGTTTTCGATAATTCCGTTGTGAACAACCGCTATCTTGCCGGAATTGCTCAGGTGCGGGTGGGAGTTGACGTCGTTGGGTTCGCCGTGGGTAGCCCACCTGGTATGGCCTATGCCGACAAAGCCGCCGACATTGCCGCCTCCCAGCTTTTCTTCCAGCGCGGCGAGCCTGCCCTTGCATTTTACGACGGACAGACGACCGTCTTCAAACAAGGCCACCCCGGAGGAGTCATACCCCCTGTATTCGAGCTTTTTCAGGCCATTGATCAAAATCGGCGCCGCTTTCTTCTCTCCTATATATCCAACTATTCCACACATAACTCATTCTCCTTTACAAAATCAATTTCTCCCGCCAATATGGCATGGAGGACCTTTTTTAGTTCAGCGATGCTTCCCGCCGTAAAATCTGCCTTGAAGGGCTCGTTCCCTCCGAAGCCGTGCAGCATTCCGATGGTAATGCCGCCATTTTCACGGCCTGCGATAATGTCGCTGTCCCGATCTCCAACCATAACAAAACCGTCTTTGGCGTGCTTTTCCGCCAGCCGGGCTACCGCCCCGGTTTTTGTATACCCGTCCTTCTGGGGCCAGATTTCATCGAAGTATTCCACCAGCCCGAATTTTCCGAGAACTCCGTAAACATAATCCCTGCCGCCGTTTGAGCAGATACAGAGGGTGAATCCCCCGGCCTTCAGGTGCCGGATCAGTGCGGCTGCGCCGTCGTACAGGCTTCCGCACCGGGCAATTTCCTCCAATTCGAACCGGATCAAATCTTTCTCAATTTTATTTTGCACAGTAGTATTGCGGATTCCGAACCTTACGCACATTTCTTGTACGGTAAGACCTATGCAGTCCAGTATTTCAGCTTCGCTCCGTTTTTCAAAACCGTTTTCCCCGAGGGCTTTGTTTATTGCCACGAGATCCACCGTTTCCGTTCTGAAAAGCGTGCCGTCCAGATCAAATAGAATCGTTTTTATGCTCTTCATACCTTTCCTTTCAGGAACAAAGCCACCGCGGGCCAAATTCGAACACCGGCGCAGCCATAACACTTCCGGGAACACCTCCGGAAAGCTCCTGAAAACACCTTCGATATTCCTCCGAAAGATATGAGGGAGCAGGGCGTTTCAGAATATGCTGTCAAAAGCATACCAAAAATAAACCAGCCGGTCTTCAGCAATGGCCTAAGGATATTGTTCCAAACAAATACTATTTCATTTTAGGAAATGAGAATACGATCAGGTATGAACAGGATTGCCACGCGAGCTTCTTTTGTTTTGCAGTTGCCTGCAGTTTCTGTAAAGCTCTGCGGTTGTGGCCAACCGGAAGGTTTCCGCCGAATCTTTCGATATCTCGCGGCCGGGAATGCAAAGCTGCTTGCTGTTCCGACTGCCGCGACCTCCTTCTCCTCGTCGACGCCTGCTGTCCCGCATCCGATCCTCTCGCGTGCGAACAGCCGTACGTCCTGGCGCTTTTTTACTGCCCCTGCTGCTACCCTCTCTTTCCGGGCATTTCAATCCTGCCGTGTCCGATTGAGCTCTATTATTCCCCCTCTCACTATAATTTCTCTTTCAGTATATTCAATAGAATCCTATGTTGTCAATTTAAAATTTATTAAGAATTTGTGCTCAACCCAGCCTTTGCTCGATAATACCGGCAAGCTCGGCCGCCCTTTGGGTAATATATTCCTTGTCCTTGCCCTCGATCATGACGCGGACCAGCGGTTCGGTCCCGGAAGGCCGGATCAGGACCCTTCCCTCGCCGTGGAATTCCGCTTCCAGCTCGCCGCAAAGCCTTGCCACCAGTTCGTCCTTCATATAGCAATGCTTGTTCTCGTTTTTCACCTTTGCATTTTTCAGGACCTGGGGCAGGACGCACATGACGGAAGCAAGCTCCGACAGCTTTTCGCCGGAGTTCCGGACGACGCTCAGGAGCTGGAGCGCGGTTAAAAGTCCATCCCCGGTGGTGTTGTGCTCCAGGAAAATAACATGTCCCGACTGCTCGCCGCCCAGAATATAGCCTTTTTCAAGCATTTCCTCGAGAACGTAGCGGTCTCCCACCTTTGTTTTCGCCAGGGACAATCCGTTGTTCTGCGCCATGATGTCAAAGCCGAGATTGCTCATCACAGTAGCAACCACTGTATTTTTCGAAAGACGTCCGGCCTTTTTCAGCGCAAGGCCGATGATCGCCATGACCTGGTCGCCGTCAATCGTGCTGCCGTTTTCGTCCACGGCCAGGACCCGGTCGGCATCCCCGTCAAAGGCAAATCCGATATCTGCTCCGCACTCCTTTACATAATGCTTCAGTTGCTTCATATGGGTCGAACCACAGTCCTTGTTGATATTGATGCCGTTGGGTCTGTTGTTGATGGTGTAAACCTCCGCGCCCAGTTCGGAAAGAACGAGGGGAGCGGCTTCGTATGCGGCGCCGTTGGCACAGTCTATGGCGATTTTCAAGCCTTTCAGGTCCATATCGACGGTGCTTTTCAGAAAATCCGCATAATCCCGGAGAGCATTTTCTCCAACGCTTTTGACGCCCACGCCTTCGCCTACGGGCAGGGGAATATCGGACAACCCGGAGCGGATAAGCTCCTCGATTTTGTCCTCCGTGCTGTCCGGCAGTTTATAGCCCTTTGAATTGAAAAACTTGATGCCGTTATGTTCGAAAGGATTGTGGGAGGCGGATATGACAACGCCGGCATCCGCCTTGTAATACCGGGTCAGATAGGCTACTGCCGGCGTGGGGATCACGCCGAGGCAAACGGCCTCCGCGCCGACGGAGCAAATGCCCGCCACAAGCGCCGCCTCCAGCATGTGTCCGGATACGCGCGTATCCATGCCGACCAGGATTTTGGGCGTGTGCCTGGTTTCGGCCGTCAGTTCGTATGCGCCCGCCTGCCCCAGCTTATAGGCCAGCTCCGCCGTCAATTCCGAGTTTGCAATCCCTCTTACCCCATCTGTTCCAAAAAGTCTTGCCATCTATAGGAACCCCCTGTTTGTTTTGATTTCTGCGGGAGAAGCAATAAATCGCTGCAATTCTCCCGAATATAACAGATTCATTATAACTATTTACCGGTTTGTTCACAACCCTTTTTTGGAACGACTGGGGGCATCGCATGAGGTTGTAAAAGAAACAGCTGGCTCCTACGACTGCGACCGGTATTTCACGCCGGCAAGGAAAAAAGCCAGAATGCCGATGGCAATCAAAAACAGGAGCGAAACGGCCGCATTGACGTCGGAGGGCAGTCCGAAGGCAAGGGAGGAAAACGACTGCATCGCATGGGTTGCCGGAAGCACTTTTCCCACAAGCCGGAGCGGTTCGGGCAGCATGGACGCGGGGAACATGATGCCGCCCAGCATCACGGTCGGAAGGAACACGGCCTGCGAAAGCATCGTCACGATGGATTGGCTTTTGGCCGAGACACCGATCAGCAGGCCGAGGGCGATGCTGGCAAACAGCAGCAGGAACAGGATCAGAACGTAAAAGCCCATGTTCTTCGGAATATCCGCTCCGTACAGGAAAGGCGCCGAGACCAATATTACAGCCGAAACGACCGTGAGGTGGAGGAATGCGCTGAAGGACTGGATCAGCAGCACCGCCCTGTCCGGTATGCCGTTCACCCTGAAGGCCCTCAGAATGCCGGCTTCGCGCATTTTGACAATCGGTACGGGCATGCCCAGTACGGCTCCCATGGTGACGGCAAAGATGGGCATGGCGGCAGCCAGGGTTTGTTTAGATGCCGGATTGACGGAGGAAAAAACAGCTCCGATGATCAGATAGAAAATCAGCGGCACCAGATAGTAGGTCAACAGGGTCCCCTTTTCGCGGAGATCCATTTTAAACTGTATCCAAAGATGAGTCCAAAATGCTTTCATGATTGTCTTCCCCCTTCCACAAGCTCCAGAAATCTTTCTTCCAGGGACGGCCTCTCTACCCGCAGGTCTTCCACGGCATCCCCCGACTGCCGGACTTCCGTCAACAGCTCCATCACGGCAGCCGCCGTATCGGTGCACAACCATACCCCGTAATTGTCCGTCTGTGACAGGAAGTGTGCGCTTGCCGTGTCCTTTCCGGGCAGCAGGCAGTTGTTCCGCGTGCAAAGGGTGATTCGGGTCTCCGAATGCCCCGCCGAGGTGATTTGCGCCGGCGTCCCCGTCACAGCGATGCGCCCCCGGAGAATGATGGCTATGCGGTCGCATAGGGATTCCGCCTCCGCCATATCGTGCGTCGCCAGAAGAATCGTGACTCCTTCCGCTTTCAGCTCCCGGATGGCATCGTGCAGCCGGGCCCTGCCCTGGACATCCAGGCCGGCCGTCGGTTCGTCCAGCACCAGAACCGACGGGTTGCCGGCCAGCGCCAGGGCCAGGTGCAGGCGCCGCTTCTGTCCGGTGGACAGCTCGCCGTAGAGCTTCCTGCCGCGCGCTTCGACCCCGAAGCGCTCCAGCAGGTCGTACCGCGGCTGCAACCCGTGCCACGCGCAGATCATCTTCATCGCCTCCGACGGCCGTATGCCGTCGGGCAGCGAAGATGCCTGCAGCTGCACGCCCAGCACGCTGCGCAGCCGCTTCCCGTCCCTCTGCGGGTCGCAGCCGCCGACGCTCATCGAGCCGCCGTCCGGGCGTCTCATGCCTTCCAGGCATTCCAGCGTCGTTGTCTTCCCCGCGCCGTTCGGGCCCAGGAGGCCGAATACTTCGCCCTTTCTTACGCTCAGATCGATACCGCCGACAGCGGTAACATCTCCATATCGCTTTACCAGTCCTCGGACAGCTACGATCGTATCCGCAGCCTCTCCGCTCCCGTCGTATGTCGCTTCCCCGGCTCTCTCACTCCCGCTGCACATCGTGTCCGTGGCCTCCTCATTCCTGCCGTATGTCGTATCCTTGGCTTCCCCACTTCCGTCATATCCGGTCTCCGCCTTTATCCCGGCCCGGCTCTCCGGCACGGGTTTTCCTTCTTCGTATTGCGGTTTCACAGGATCATCCCTCCCCAAAAGGCATTTTTATGCCGTTTTTTTGAAAATATAAAACCATTGCCATCCCCAGCAGATTTTCATTTGCCTCTTTAAACTCCTTCTTTTCCGGAGGCCAGTTCCTTTCATCCGCGGCCAGGGCGAACATCTTCTTGATCATTTCCGGGTCGCCCCTTGTGATCGCCAGCATCAGTTCCCACCACTCCGAAGCGAGCCTTTGCATTTCCTCCCCTGCGGGGTCCGCCCCCTGCCGGTACAGCTGCATCAGCCTTTCGGTCAGCTTCTGCGATCTCCGGTTGAATTCCATCTCCGACTGCTTGTCGTCGAAGCTGTTCAGGAAAAAGCCCAACTGGTCCCTGTCAAAGTGCTTGACGATGAAAGCATACGGATGTCCTGTCTGCATAGCGCCAATGATGGCAAAAAGATTGTCGATCTCGACTTCATTGCCCGACCGGACCTCTTGAATAACATTTTCCAATAACGCGGAGGCCTCCCGCAGGCGTCCGATCTGCTCGTCGATCGCCTCCTTCTGCGCTTGAAACATCCTGTCCAGGCCCTCTTTCGATTTCTTCGGAAGCAATTTGTCCCGGATCTCCTCCAGCGGAAACCCCATGGATTTCAAAAACAGGATCTGCTGCAGCCGGATCACGTCCGCCCTGCCATACATCCGTCGGCCGCCTTCCGTGTATTCCTCCGGCGCCAGCAGCCCGATCCTGTCGTAATATTGCAGCGTACGCACGGAAACACCGCCCCTTCGGGCAACCTCGCCGACTGTAAACCGGTCCCTCTGCTCGCTCATAACCTCACCTTCTTTAAATCCATTATACAATGTTACCTAACGTCACAAGCAAGGGTTTTAATAAATTTTCCAATAAATTCCTCTGTATTTTCCTGCAAATGAAGCGCGAAAATAAAAGCCTGAACCGTGTTAGCCGGAATCAGGCATCCATTGATCGGAGGCGGATTGAATATTTTTCAGATATTTCCCGGATGTTTAAGAACGACCATGATATAACTTCGGATTCTTCGCCATAGCCATACTGCTAAACACAGCCCATTTACGCGCTTTGATCCTTGATAGAAGAGTTTTTGTCCTATGCAGTCAAACTTAAATATATGGCAGATAAGACGCAATAGGTAGATAAGGCGGAGTGTCGTGCGGGTCGACGGGCGAGTAGATAGGCGAAAAGCGGGAACCCCCGGAGCTTTTACGAGCTTTGTGTGCAAAATTTCAGCTTTGGGCCAGGTATCTAAGGAAAGATTCCGCTTTTCAGTGAGTTTCAGTTCATTTCTGTGCTGTAATGGTATTAAATTAAAGATTATGTTAACTATTGTTGGCCCAAAGTTGATTTTTTGTACACTAACGCTTCGCAATGATATGCTTGAGGCCCCTTTGCTTCTTCGCTCACCGGTGACTTCGAAGCGATCTGCGGAGGTGCTTGCTGTAAGAAACGGCAGGGGCTGCTTGTTGAGCATCCTGTTTCATGCTTCGAAGCCAAGCTG
>JAEYOP010000033.1 GCA_023411575.1 Bacillota bacterium
ATACTCATATCTGCCGTGAAAATTGGAACCGCCCGTAAAAAGGTTGGGCGCAGGCAGCCCCATAAAGGTCAGCCGGGCGCCGTCCGTACCCCCGCGGATCGCTTTGATCCTCGGGGTGACGCCGATCTGCTCCATAGCCCGCATTGCCGTCTCAACGACATGATAGACGGGCATGATTTTTTCCTTCATGTTGAAATACTGGTCCTTCAATTGTAATTGAACCGTCCCGATGCCGTATTTTTGGTTCAATGCCCCGGCAATGGCCGTCATGGCCTCCTTCCGGGCCTGGAACTTGATGCTGCTGTGATCCCTTATGATGTATTTCAGCGTCGTCTTTTCCACTGTGCCGGAGATGTCGTTCAGGTGGAAGAAGCCTTCATAGCCTTCCGTCATGGACGGTATTTCCCCTGCCGGAAGCATGCCGTTGAATTCCATGCCGATCAGGATGGAATTGATCATTTTGTCTTTGGCGCTTCCCGGGTGGATGTTCCTTCCGCTGATCTCAACCTTGGCCATGGCGGCGTTGAAATTTTCATATTCCAGGGTGCCGAGTTCGTCACCGTCGATCGTATAGGCAAAATCGGCTCCGAAGGCCGGTACGTCGAAATAATCGGCGCCTTCTCCGATTTCCTCATCGGGGGTGAAGCAGATGCGGATCTTGCCGTGCTTGATTTCCGGGTGGCCCAGCAGATATTCCATGGCCGTCACGATTTCCGCAATCCCGGCCTTGTCGTCTGCGCCCAGCAGGGTACAGCCGTCCGTAACGATGAGGTCCTGGCCCTTACGGTTCAAAAGAGAGGGGAATTCGGCCGGGGAGAGGCGGATATTCTTTTCCCTGTTCAGCAGAATGTCCTTGCCGTCGTATTTTGGAACGAGCTGTGGGCGGACGTTCTCCGCGGTCATATCGGGGCTGGTATCCATATGGGCTATAAAACCGACTACAGGCGCCGGAAAATCGGTATTGGAAGGCAACGTGGCCGTCACATAGCTTTTGTCGCTTACCGCGACCTCCGTCAGCCCTATTTCCTCGAGCTCCGCAGCCAGCAGCCTTGCAAATCCGGTCTGGCCGGAGGTACTGGGATGTGCACCCGTATCATAGGCGGACTGGGTATTGATCTTCACATATTTTAAAAACCGCTCGACAAGTTTTTCCATGCTTCCTCCACAAAATGCTCTATAAATTGTTCCTATTAAATACTATAATACAGTCTGCACCACAATACAATTATTGCCCCCCGCCTCCCGCAAAAAAACAGGATATCGCATTCCGCCTTCAAGCTGCTTCATGCGATATCCTGCCCTTTTTTCATGAGTTTGATCACTATGCCCCTAGGGATGACCGAATCATAAATTCCGGTTCTGGAGCGGTTATTTTCCGCCCTTACATCGTTGTCGTCAGTTGCAATAAAACAATTATTGCGCCTTCCTCCGCCTTGTAAGGACGAAAAATCCCTCGCTCAAGAATCCGTTTTTATGATTCGATCATCCCTTACATTAATAAACAAATACCATGTTGCCTATATACGCTTTCAACGGTTTCGACCACAGCCATTTGTTTGTCGCGCTGTCGTCGAAATAGTACAGTGCTCCGTTGCTCGGATCGCTTCCGTTGAGGGCTTCCAGCGCCGCCTTCCTGGCTGTCGCCGTTGCCTGCTTGTTGATCCATCCGTTTTCTACCGGGGTGAACTGGTAGTAGCCGTCGCTTTTCTGGTAAACGACCGACGTAATCGTATTCGGGAAGAGGTCGCTCTTGACCCTGTTTACAACTACCGCCGCCACGCCTACCTGGGCGGAATAAGGCTGGTCCTCCGCTTCTGCCGTGACGAGTCTGGCAAGCAGGTCGAGCTCTGCCTGCGTATAGGAAACGGCTCCCGCCGATGCGGCCTTGGCCGTCGTTGCCTGTGCCGCCGTTCCGCCCGCCGGGATGTTCAGCTTCTGTCCGGGATAGATCATGCTGCCCGTGATAGCGTTGGCCTTTTTCAAGGCATCCACCGTTATACCGTATTTCCGGGCGATCAGATAAAGCGTATCTCCGCTTTTTACCGTATAGACGGATGCTCTGACATAAAGCACCTGGCCCGGGTAAATCGTGCTGGAGGACAGCTTATTGTCCGCCAGGACCGTGTTGGCGGAAGTTCCGAAAAGCTGACCGATGCTGTAAAGCGAATCGTTCTTTGCTACCGTGTAGCTTGCGCCGTAGGCCGTATTGGCCAGCAGCATGCCTGACAGCAGCGTGCCCGCAAGCAGGGCAGCTGCTCTTTTTACTATTTTCATGACCTCTCCTCTTCTAAGCCTCCGAGGTTAGTTTGCGGGTTCAGGCCGAGGAGCCTTACTCGTTGCGAGATTCACCCGTTGAGCCGCAGCTTCCTGCCGCTCTGTTTGTTTCGTCCCCCGTACTCCTTCCGGAGATTCGGCGTTGCTTGGTTTTTTCGCAGGAGGATTATGTCCCCTTGCGTATAAAGTATTCTAACAGAGGGTTGCCGCCGAATCCATGCTATATTTCTGGAAATAGAGGAAATGTTGCGGCAGACGGCCGATGAAAAGGATAAAATTTGGGAATTTTCCCCGGCTTATGAATATCTCCCATTCAGGGTATGATATAAAAACGACGAAAAAATAGCATGGAGCGGTGATCTTTTTTAATGAGCTTATTTGTTGTGGCAACGTATGCTGTCCTGGGAGGTATAATCGTTTATTTGCTTGTCCTGCTGTCGTCAAAGGGGCGGGAGAGCAATGTGGAAGTCCGGGACACCATGCTGGCGCCCGAGGAATTGCACAGACATGCGATAGAAATGGCAAGGAACCATCCGGTGGGCAGGTCGGCAAGAAGCCTCCACTGGCTGGTAAGCAGGCTCAACGACAATTACGGTCATATATCCGCGGTTCACGACGCGCTGAACAGGGACGTTGCCGAAGCATTTCCCACCGCCCCGGCGGCGGAGTGGCTGTTGGACAATTTCTATATCATAGAGGAGCAGGTCCGGCTGATCCGCAGGAACCTGACCAAAGGCCAGTATTCGAGGCTCCCGGCTTTAAAGAAGGGGTACCTGAAGGGGTATCCCAGGGTCTACGCCATTGCGCTGGAATTGGTTGCCCATTCCGACGGAAACATCGACGAAAAGACCCTGACCGGATTTGTGCAGGCATACCAGTCCCAGATGATGCTCTCCATGGGCGAGCTGTGGGCCGTGCCGCTGATGCTCCGGATCGCTCTGGTAGAAAGCATCCGCAATATTTGCGATAAAATATGGGATACAAGGCAGGAATGGCACAGGGCGGAAAGCCTTGTTTCCGCTATTGCGGCCAACGGATCGGAGGAGAAGCGGATCGAAGCCCTGCTCGAAGAGCAGTTGGACAGGATGGACTCCATTTCTCCTTCTTTTGTAGAGCATCTGCTCCAGAAGCTAAGGAAGCTGGGAAAGGGCCTGTCCGTCGTAACGGTGCTGCTGGATCGGCGGCTCATCGAGGAAAACGCTTCGGCGGAAGCCTTTACAGCCCTGGAACACCAGCTTCAGGCCACGATGCAGGTTTCCATCGGAAATTCCATCACCGGGCTCCGACTGATTTCCGACATGGATTGGACCGACATCTTCGAATCCCTCAGCAAGGTCGAACAGATCCTGCGCCAGGACCCATGCGGTATCTACGCGGTAATGGATTTCGATTCCCGGGATTATTACCGGCATGAGGTCGAAAAGCTTGCCAGGTCCTTCGGCACTTCCGAGCTGAACGTAGCGCAAAAGGCGGTAGATTGCGCAATAGCGGGGAAGGGAAATTCCCCGCAGGATCATGTGGGCTACTATATTGCGGGGAAAGGCCGCAAGGCGCTGCTCCATCTCCTGGGCAGCTCGGGGACTTCCCGGTGGAAGCCGTTTCGCCGACCGGCAGGCCGGCCGCTTCTGATTTACCTCGGCTCCATCGCCGTCACAACCGTTATCCTGCTATCGCTGTTTGTCTGCTATGCGGCAGGGCGCGACGGTTCCATGCCGGTACTGCGGCTTGTTCTAACGGCGCTTCTGGTGTTCATACCCTGCAGTGAGCTGGCCGTCTGCTTTTCCAACACCCTGCTGAGTCATATTTTCCGTCCGACGATGCTTCCCAAGCTGGAGTTGAAGGAGGGCATCCCTCCGGAACTGGCCTCCGTTGTGATCATCCCCACCCTTCTTCCCGGTCCCTCCCGTGTCCGGGAGCTTCTTCTCCAACTGGAGGTCTATTATCTTGCCAACCGGGAGAGGAACCTGTATTTCGCCCTTGTCGGCGATTTCAAGGATGCGCCCTCGGCGGAGCAGGAAAACGACGAAATTATTTTAAAGACCGCCCTGGAAGGGATTCGGGAGCTGAACGGAAGATATTCCGACGGCAGCTGCGATATCTTTTATTTTATGAACCGGAAGCGGCTGTACAATAAGAGCCAGAACCGGTGGATGGGCTGGGAACGGAAGCGGGGCGCCATAACCGAATTCAACAGGCTTCTGCGCGGAGACGGGGATACCGGCTTCAATACGGTGTCCGGGGAGGTTTCCCGCCTGAGGGAGGTAAAATACGTTATTACGCTGGACGCGGACACCAATTTGCCCATGGGGGCGGCGAAAAGGCTGATCGGCACCATCGCCCACCCGCTGAACAGGGCGGTCGTCAGCGAAGAGACCGGGCTGGTGGCCGAGGGGCACGGGCTGCTGCAGCCGAGAATCAGCGTGGGGGTGCAGGGCGCAAACCGGTCCCTGTTTACAAGGATATTTGCGGGCCAGGGCGGGGTGGATCCCTATACCACCGCCGTATCGGACATTTACCAGGATATTTTCGACGAAGGGATCTTCACCGGCAAGGGCATTTATGAGATCGACGTCTTCCAAAGGGTCCTGGACGGCAGGATTCCGGATAACACGGTATTGAGCCATGACCTGATCGAGGGCTGCCACCTCCGGGCGGGGCTTGTCAGTGACATTGAGCTGGTGGACGGCTATCCGGCCAGGTACAATTCCTATGCCGCGAGGCAGCACCGATGGACCAGGGGCGACTGGCAGCTGCTGCCCTGGCTGGCCGGAAACGTCCGGGACAAATCGGGCGCCCGGATCAAAAACAGGCTTTCGGGTATCTCCAAATGGAAGATCGCGGACAATCTGCGGAGAAGCCTTCTCTATCCCGCCCTCCTTTTTTTGTTCCTGGCGGGACCGGCCTTGCTGCCCGGCAGCCCTCTGATGTGGACCGGGCTGGTTTTGCTGACGACCGCTTCGCCGCTGCTGACCGGCCTGCTGGATTCCATCCTTTCGGATAATTTGCAATTCGGAAGGCGCAACCGGAATGCCGGGCTTATCACCGGAGTCAAAGCGGCCTGCTATCAATCCGTTCTGCTGTTTCTGTTTCTTCCGCACCAGGCTTATTTATTGCTGGATGCCATTATCAGGACCATCGGAAGGGTCTGCATTACGCACCGGAATATGCTGGAGTGGGTTACTGCGGCGGATGTGGAAGCGGGCCTGAAGGATAATCCGGCCAGCTTTTTCAGGAAGATGTGGTTTTCCGTCCCCGCCGCGCTGGCGACGCCGGTCCTGGCGGCGTATGGCCCTGCGGAGGGGCTTTACGTTGCCGTGCCTGCAGCTTTTCTCTGGCTTGCCTCCCCTTTTGCGGCCTATTGGGTGAGCCGGCCAAACCTCCGGAAAAAGACGCTTTTGCCGGAAAACGACCTCGACCTGCTTCGGCTGGCGGCCAGAAAGACATGGCGCTTTTTTGAGGATTTTGCCGCGGAAGGCGACAATGATCTTCCGCCGGACAATTTTCAGCTCGATCCCCCCAAGGGGGTCGCCCACAGGACATCGCCAACCAATATCGGCCTGTTGTTCGTTTCCGTTCTGTCCGCCGGTGATCTGGGCTATATCGGCGCAGGGGAAATGGGCGACAGGTTCGATAGAATTTTATCCACCCTGGAACGGATGGAGAAATGGGAAGGGCATCTTTACAACTGGTACAACACCGTTACACTGGAAACGCTTCGTCCGCTGTATGTTTCGACCGTAGACAGCGGCAACCTTGTAGGATATATGATGGTGGCGGAAACGGGATTGCGGGAGCATTTACGCGGACCGGTACCCTCGGCTGCCATGGCGTTGGGCATGAGGGACACCCTGATACTTGCCTGCCGTGAGATGGGGGAGGAACCCGAAAGGAGCCTGATGCAGCTTTTAAGCGACATCGGCTCCGTGAAAAAGCTCGAACTGAGGCAATGGGCCTTTGCCCTCCGGAAGCTGGACGAATGGATGAAATCCCGCCTGCCGGAGCAAAAGGAGAAACCGGGCTGGGCCGGCAAACTGGCGGACATGGTAGACCGCTGTCTCCGGGAGCTGCAGCTTTTTTATCCCCTGGTTGCTTTGCCGGAGGCGGCAGGGTTCCTTGGAAAAATTAATCCGGCTCTTGCGGAGGAGCTCTTCTCGCCGGCGTCTCTTTTGGAGCTTCCCGAACGCTGCCGAAGCATGGCGCAACGGGTTTCACAGCTGCTTGAAAGCGGGAGGGTGGACGACCCCGGTTCCGGCGCTCAGGCGATGGCCGAAGGGCAACCCGGGAAAACGGCCGAAAAGCAGACCGAAGAGCCGGCAATGCGCGCCGTCCTGGAAAAGCTGGCCGTATTGCTGGAACAGGCCGGCGAGCAGGCGGAAGCCGTCCGGCGGAAATATGCCGGGGCAATCGACCGGCTCGGGCGCCTGATCCGGGAAACGGACTTTTCACCCCTTTTCGATCCAAAGAGGCTTTTGTTTTCCATCGGATTCAATGTGGAGGACGGCCATCTCGGAAAATCCTATTACGACCTTCTGGCGTCGGAAGCCAGGCAGGCCAGCTACATCGCCATTGCCCGGGGGGAGGTTGACCGAAGGCACTGGGCGAGGCTGGGCCGCAAGCTTGCCTCGTATGACGGCGGGAAGGGCCTTGTGTCCTGGACGGGCACCATGTTCGAATACCTGATGCCCTATCTGATCATGAAAAATTATGAAAGCACGCTGTTTGACGAGACCTATTCCTTTGTGATAAAGGCGCAGAAAAAATACGGCAAGACAAGGGGGATTCCGTGGGGCATATCGGAATCGGGATACAGCGCCTTCGACATGAACCTGAACTACCAGTACAAGGCCTTCGGCGTCCCTGAGCTGGGCCTGAAGCGGGGACTTGCCAACGACATGGTGGTTTCTCCCTATTCTACGCTGCTTGCGTTGTGCATTGAACCGCAGGACGCCGTGGAGAATCTTAAAGAGTTGTCCCGGCTGGGCATGGACGGCGATTGGGGATATTACGAAGCCATCGATTTTACCCCGTCCAGGCTGGACAGAGATGTGCAGTACCATATCGTGAAAAGCTATATGGCCCACCACCAGGGGATGAGCCTGGCGGCCCTGAACAATTTTTTCAATGCCGGCATCCTGCAGGAGCGCTTCCATTCGGACCCCGTCATCCAGGCGGCGGAACTGCTGCTCCAGGAAAAGAGCCCGGACAGGGCCGTTTACAAAAAGGAATGCCGGAACGAAGGCGCTGTGAATCTGCGCAAAAGCGATACGGGCAACGGAGAAACGATCCGGATCTTCGGCGTTCCGGCGGCGCTTCCCCCCAACGCGCACCTTCTGTCCAACGGAACGTATTCTGTCCTGGTAACCGACGGCGGCTCCGGTTTCAGCAAAGAAGGGGATATGGCGGTGACCAGGTGGTCCGGCGATTATTACCGGAGCAGCGGGTTCTATATCTTCCTCCAGAACATCAACTCGAATACGGTCTGGTCCGCCACCTATGAACCCCTGGACAAGAAGCCGGAACGGTACCGGGTCGTTTTTTCGCCCGATAAGGCCGAGTTTTCCAGGCGGGACGGCAATCTCGAAACCTATATGGAGATGACCGTATCCCCCGAGGATAATGCCGAGGTGCGAAGGGTGTCCGTTACAAACCACAGCAAGCACGAAAGGATCGTGGAACTGACCAGCTATTTTGAGGTCGTTCTCGCCCCGCTGGGGGAGGATGCGGCTCATCCCGCCTTCAGCAAGCTTTTCGTGCGGACGGAGTTCGTTCGGGAGTATAACTGTCTTCTGGCCTCGAGGAGGCACCGGAAAGAGAACAAAAGCCCTCTGTGGCTGCTGCACACAATGGCGGTCGAAGGCGGTACGGCAGTCAATGAACCGCAGTATGAAACCGACCGGATGAAATTTATCGGAAGAAACCGTGAAATCACGGACCCCGCGGCGCTTGATCCGGATCAGCCCCTGGGCAACAGCGAAGGCTCGATCCTCGATCCGGTCATGTCCCTGCGCAGGCGGGTCCGCATCGAACCCGGCCACACCGTGCGGGTCGCCTTTACGGCTGCCGTTGCGCAGAGCAAAAAACAGGCCCTGGAGCTTGCGGAAAAATACAACGATTTTAAAACCTCGGAGAGGGTGTTCGAGCTCTCCTGGACCAGAAGCCAGGTAGAAGCAAGATACCTCGGGTTGGATGCACAGGATGCGGAATTCTATCTGGATCTGGTTTCCCTGATGCTCTACCATAATCCGCTTAAAAGGGAATATGAGCGATACATACAGGAAAATACCGGGGCGCAGCCTGATCTCTGGCCTTTTGGAATCTCCGGCGATCTGCCCCTCGTGCTGGTTGAAATCAACGACGAGGACGATATCGAGCTGGCGCAGTGGGCGGTAAAGGGCCATGAATTCTGGCGGATGAAGGGCCTGGTCACGGACCTGGTGCTTCTGGTCAACCGGAAGGAAGGATACGCCCAGCCCCTGCACGACCAGGTACAGAATATTGTTGCGGCAAGTCATGCAAGAGAGCTTGTAGACCGGTACGGCGGTGTTTTCATCCGGAACGCCTCGGTTCTGGAACCGATGCAGATCACCTTGCTTTATACTACTGCGAGGCTGGTCATAAAAGACAGTGTAGAGGCATTGAAGACCAGTATACGGGAAATGAGGAAGTTCTCCGACGCGGTGAAATCCGTCGAAGCGATCCGGCCGGCCGCAAACTGCGTCCCTGGGGAGGGGACGCAGGACATCACCGTCCATCATCCGGCGGCGGAAAGGAAGCTTGCGTTTTTCAACGGGATCGGCGGATTCTCGGCCGACGGGAGGGAATATGTGATCCAACTGGGCGGAGGCCGTTATACGCCGCTCCCCTGGTCCAACATCATTGCGAATAAGAGCTTCGGCTTCTTGGTGACGGAGAGCGGAGGAGGCTATACCTGGGCGGAAAACGGCAGGGAGTTCAAATTGACTCCGTGGTACAACGATCCTGTGACCGACCGGCAGGGAGAGCTGTTTTACATCCGCGACATGGTGGACTGCAGCTATTGGAGCCTGACGCCGAAGCCCGCCGGCGATTCGGAACCCTATACCGTACGGCACGGCCACGGATATACCGTGTTTGAGCACACCAGCAGCGGACTGGCTCAGACCCTCACCCTGTTTGTGTCCCCCGAACGGCAAATCAAGCTGTGCATCGTCACGCTTTCCAATATTACGGGCAGGGCCAGGAAATTGGCGGTAACCTACTATATCCGCCCCATTCTCGGCGTGGGGGACGAAACGACGTCCTCCTATATCGTAACCCGGCCGGAAGGGAAGGGGGTATTGCTTGTAAAAAACCAATATTCCCATGAGTTCAGGGATAAGGTGATCTTTCTCGGCACCAATGCCGCCGAGTACTCCCTGACCGGCGACCGGACGGGCTTTTTCGGACCGGGGGGCACCGCCGCCGCACCCCGCGCCCTGATGGGAGACGAGCTGGCCGGCGTCACCGGAGCGGGGTTGGACCCCTGCGCGGCAATTTCCGCAAGGGTAGGGATCGAACCGGAAGAGGAGATTTCCCTGGTATTCATGCTGGGGTGCGCCGATTCGCCGGCGGAAGCGCTGGAGCTGGCCGGCAGGTTTGCCGGACCAGGCGCTGCGGAAGCGGAACTGGAGAAAGTGGGACAGTTCTGGAAGGAAAAGCTGGACGCCATACGGATAACGACCCCGGACGATTCGTTCAACACGATCATGAACGGCTGGCTGCCTTATCAGACCATCGTCTGCAGGCTATGGGCGCGTTCGGCCTATTACCAGGCCGGGGGTGCGTTCGGGTTCAGGGACCAGCTGCAGGATTGCATGGCGGTCATGAACAGCTGGCCCGAGCTGGCCAGGGAGCAGATCCTGCTGCATGCTTCCAGGCAATATAGGGAAGGCGACGTGCAGCACTGGTGGCATGCCGAGCGGGGCAAGGGCATCCGTACAAGATACTCCGACGACCTTCTATGGCTTGCCTACGTGACAGCGGAATATCTGGAGAAAACCGGGGACTGGGCTGTGCTGGACGAACAGGCGAATTTCCTGGAGGGAGCCCCGCTGGAAGAAGGGGAGGACGAGAAGTATGAGGAACCGGTGATATCCGGCCAGACCGCCAGCCTTTACGACCATTGCGTGCTGGCGATAGACCGTTCCCTGGAAACGGGCCGGCATGGGCTTCCGCTTATGGGCAGCGGCGACTGGAACGACGGAATGAATACGGTTGGAAACAAGGGCCTGGGCGAAAGCGTGTGGCTTGCGTGGTTTTTGCTCAGCGTATTAAAGAAGTTCATCCCGATTTGCAGCCGGAGGCAGGATGCCGCCAGGGCGGAACGGTATGGAGATGCCGCTTCCAGGCTGATTGAAAGCATTGAGGGCGAGGCCTGGGACGGAAGCTGGTACAGGCGTGCCTATTTCGACGACGGTACGCCCCTGGGGTCGATCCAGAATCCGGAATGCAGGATCGATTCGATCGCCCAATCCTGGTCCGTCCTTTCCGGCGCGGCAAAGCCCCAAAGAATGCTTGAAGCAATGGGCGCGGTGCAGAAGTACCTCGTGGACGCCAACGAGGGGATTGTCAAGCTGCTGACGCCCCCCTTCGACGACGGGGCGCTTCATCCCGGCTATATCAAGGGATATGTGCCCGGCGTAAGGGAAAACGGCGGACAGTATACCCACGCCGCGGTGTGGACGGTACTTGCCTTTGCCCGGCTGGGCATGGGCGATAAAGCCTGCGAACTGTTCCATATGATCAATCCCATCAATCATACGAGAACGCCGATCGAGTATTCCCGGTACAAATGCGAGCCTTATGTGATCGCCGCCGACGTATATGCAGTGCATCCCCATGTGGGCAGGGGCGGATGGAGCTGGTACACGGGAGCGGCGGGCTGGCTGTACAAAGTCGGCCTGGAGGGGATCGCCGGTTTGCGCAGGGTGGAGGACAGACTTTTTATCGATCCGTGCATCCCTCATAACTGGGAGAGATTCGAAATAATCTACCGGCTGGATCAATCCTGCTGGAATATCGAGGTCCGGAACCCGGACAAGGTGTGCAGCGGCGTGATCCACGTCCTTGTGGACGGAAAGTCCTGCCCGGAGGGATCTATCCGCCTGCCGGATTATTCCGGATATCACCGGGTCGAAGTGATCCTGGGGAAGAACGGGGAAGAGAAGCCGGCGGCGCCGGATCACTCCGACGGGTAATCGACCCGCTCCAGCGCCGGAAATTCATAGCAGCTTTGTTCGATCCGGGCCAGCAGCCGGATGGAAGCGTCAAAGTCCGTGACAAGATTGACGCCGTGATCGTTCAGAATATGCATCAGCGTCGTGCTTTCCCTGTAAACCCAGCGGGAATATCTGGAGCGTTCCTCGATATACCCGGTGAAGGACTCCTTCAGGTCGGGCCGTTCCAATATTTCCTCGCAGATGAAGAAGTTGCAGACGGTGGTCCTGAAGCGGGGAGGCAGCTTGCAGCCGACGCCCGGCTCAACGAAGGGGCAGGACCTGAAAAAGATGGTGTGATCCCGTATGCTGCCGGTTTCCAGCAAATTGCCCGAAGCGATGTATTCGTCGTAGGCCGCCTTGTCAAAACAGCCCTTGGAATAAATATTGTAATTGTTGACGATGGTCCCCGGATAGGAAAGAATCGTTTCAAGGGCGTTGTCCCCTCCTTCCAGGGTCGCCATCCGCTGGATATCGACAAGTGTGAATTCGGGAAAGTAGTGGCAGCAGCCCCGGTTCGTCACGTGATACAAGCTTCTCCCCATGATGCTGCTGCATTTTCCGCAATCCGTACATTTGATCTGGGGAACGCCCAGATCGTAATCAATAAAAATATTTCCCATGTCATCGCTCCAAAGATTTCTTTTGTTCCCTATTATAACACTTTATCCAAAGAAAATTTTTCGATTAGCGATAATTTTCTCTCTGAAAATAATCGCTTTGTAGAAAAATTTTCTTACATCAGCGGTGTTTCAACGAGGCGGGAGACATCTTGCGCCTCGTTATAATTCTCCGGCCGTTATACATCAATATCTTAATAATGATTGCGCGTATGGGGGCTTACCGGGAAATTATGTTGAACGGGGAATAAAATTGTAATATAATGTAATTAAATCTAATTTTATACCAATCACGCGGCCTAATCCGATCCGAGCAGTTGGAAATACCTCATTCGATACCAGGTAGCAGGCTATACCCGGCTTTAGCACTTATTCAGTTCAACCCGGTTGAAACGTGTTGGGAGGTGTCGGCTGTGAAAAGCAAGAGACAGGTGTATTGCGAATTCCGAATCAATCAACTGCGCAACGAACTCCACCAGCTTATCGAACAGGAACATCTGGATAGCGGCTGCGTTCAGAAATTGAGCCAGGAGCTTGACGCTCTGATCCTGCTGTACTACAGACAATTGAAGGGGATGGGGACCAAGATTTTCTAAGCCTTACAGGTTCCAAACAGAAGCATGGCCAGAAACGGAAGAATCATTGCCGCGGTCAGCGGATTGCCCGCTCCCGAGGTTGACATATCCTGTCCCATGAAGGTCTGTCCGGCCAGCAGGACGCCTGCCGCAATTCCGACCGCGATACCGGCCGTCGCCCCCGCCGTGATCATCAGGGGATGGAGCTTGTCCGGCGAAGGTCTGCTGATATCGCAGGGATACATGATGTCCGTCCACAGCAGCTTCCGCTTTTTGATGAAAGCGTATAAAAGAGGCAGGACGATCGGCCCGAGGAACAGGGTAACCATTGCGTTATTCAGCAGAATAATGATGGACAGCGCCGTAAAGCTGGCTAAATTCAGCGCGTCGCAGCCCCAGGCAATCACCAGGGCGCAGGCGGCGCTTGCAACAAAGCTGATGGTGCCGAACTGGGCAAGCTTCCACGGCGAATTGACGGTTGGCGTCCGGTCTTCTCCGCGCCTTGGCTTTATAAGCCTCCAGAGCTTGTACGGTATGAACGCGTATAGGAAATTTCCCACAAATCCGAAGATGGAAGCCGGGGACAGAGTGCCGAAAAAGTCACCGCACAGGTTGCCGATAGCGGAGCCCCAGGCTCCGGCAGGCCCGAACAGGAGGCCGAAGAGGACGGGAAGCAGCGTGGCGGGGCGGATTTCCGTAATGCCGGGGATGATGGCGATGGCTTTGGTGGGCAGCAAAAACAGCATGTAAATGCCAGCGCATAATACAGTCAACGCAACCATTGTGCCATATTTCCACATACTGACGACTTCCTTCACGACAATACCCCGTGTTCCATTCAACTACAAATTTGCGACATATGTATTTTCGCAGATATTGTATCACTTAAGGGAATAATATGTCTATACGGTGGAGCCAGGTGAATTTTGCTCTATCAGTGGAATTTTCATCAGAAATGTGGTATAGTAATGCAAAAAAGTCGGCATTAAAATATGAGAACCTGTTTCGTATCTCAGGTGCCAACAGATGCTAAACAGGTTCTAGAGGAGCAGTAGAATGGGATTGTTTGAACAGTGGAAAGAGATGGCCTCCGCAGAAAGGGGACAGGGAGCGAACGACACTTTCTGGAAGGAGTACCTGGAACAAGAGAAAAATAATTACGGGGCCCTGCTCGGGAACCGCCGGAACAAGCTGGAGGGTATGGTGGGAGAGCTGGCTTCCGAGTTTGGAATGGAGCCGGCCGTGTTTACAGGCTTCCTGGATGGGATAAACACCAGCTTGGTCAAGGAACTGGAATTGGACTCGGTGGAACCGGATACGGCGATTTCTGCCGAAATCGATTTTGAAAAGCTGTACTGGAACATGCACGAGGCGAAGGCCGACTGGCTTTACAACCTGGAGCAGTGGGACGGAATCCTGAGCAAGGAAAAAAGAGCGGAGATCACAAGGGAATTCCGGCAGTCGAAGATGGCCGTCAGCAATAAGGTGGGCCGTAACGATCCCTGCCCGTGCGGCAGCGGGAAGAAATACAAAAAGTGCTGCGGGCAATAGGCCGCGGGGTCATAATAAGACAGGCCGCATCCAAATGAAATCAAGGAGCATGGGAAGATGATTGAAAAAATAAAGATGAATACCCCTCTCGTCGAAATGGACGGGGATGAAATGACCAGGATCATCTGGAAGATGATCAAGGAGATCCTGCTGGAGCCTTACATAGACCTGAATACGGAGTATTATGACCTCGGTCTCCCGAAGAGGGACGAGACGGACGATCAGGTTACGATTGATGCGGCGATGGCAACCAAGAAATACGGAGTTGCGGTAAAGTGCGCCACAATCACGCCGAATGCCCAGCGGGTCGAGGAATATAAGCTCAAACAGATGTGGAAAAGCCCCAACGGCACGATCAGGGCGATCCTCGACGGTACGGTGTTCCGGGCGCCGATCATTGTGGACAGCATCAAACCGATGGTGAAGTCCTGGAAGAAGCCGATCACCATCGCAAGGCATGCTTACGGCGATATCTACAAGAACGTGGAATACCGCGTTGAGGGGCCAGGTACCGCAGAGCTCGTATTCAAGGGAGCGGACGGCAAGCAGCACACGGAAACCATATTTGATTTCAAAGGGCCGGGCGTCATCATGGGCATGCACAATACCGACAAATCGATCGGCAGCTTTGCGAGGGCATGCTTCAATTATGCGCTGGATGTAAAGCAGGATCTGTGGTTCGCCACAAAGGACACCATTTCAAAGAAATATGACCACACCTTCAAGGATATCTTCCAGGAGATCTACGATTCGGAGTATGCTGATCAATTCAAGGCGGCGGGCATAGAATACTTCTATACGCTGATTGATGACGCGGTTGCCAGGATCATCCGATCGGAAGGCGGTATGGTGTGGGCTTGCAAAAATTATGACGGGGATGTCATGTCGGATATGGTTTCGACAGCGTTCGGAAGCCTTGCGATGATGACGTCGGTTCTGGTATCGCCGGAAGGCCATTACGAGTACGAAGCGGCCCATGGAACGGTTACGCGGCATTATTACAAGCACCTCAAGGGCGAGGAAACCTCCACGAACTCCATGGCGACCCTCTTTGCATGGACGGGCGCCCTGCGCAAGCGGGGGGAGCTGGACGGCAACGCCGAGCTGGTTGATTTTGCCGACGTGCTGGAGGCCGCTTCCATCAAGACCATCGATGAAGGCGTTATGACGAAGGAACTGGCGGGACTCTCCGATCTCAAGGAGATCAAGGTGGTCAATACGGAGGACTTCCTCCGGGAGATCGGCAAACGCCTGGACACAGTGCTGGCGGATTAATGGAACATTCCCCGCAGCAGGGAGTTGATTTTCGTGTCGATACTGCAGATGGCAGGAGCGATAGCGGGAGAAATGCTGGATGCATTTTTCGTAAATTATTTTTTCATATTTTTGTATATCCTTGTGATTCTGTTTATCCGCAGCCAATACCAGAAATATTCGGATCTTCAGAATGATATTTATGGCAGGCCTGCGAAAACGCTCCGGGAGATCACGGAAAAGATCATCCTGACGGGACTCGTCGCCGGCTTTGCCGCAAGCTTTTTTGCCGTGGCGGGGGGCATAACCGTGGAAGAGGATGCCGTAAGGTACCTCTTTTACATTATGTGCCTGCTGCTTATTATCGACCTTCGGTTTGTATGCATTTCCTATGCGGCGGGAATCCTGGCCGCCATCAGTCTGATTTTCGGCTCCCCGAAAATAAACATACCGTCCCTGCTTGCGCTGGTTGCCCTGCTCCAGATGGTGGAAAGCATCCTGGTGTACATGAACCGGAACAGCGACTGCGTACCCGTGTTTATCCGCCATAAGGAGGAGATTACGGGAGCCTTTCTGATCCGAAGGTACTGGATGATTCCGGTGGTGTTCTTTACATTTGTGCTTCAGGCGGGGGCGACGGCCCTGAACACGGGCGGCGGATGGCCGATGCTCTTCAAGCCCTCGGGGCTGGGAGGAGGAGCCTGGGCGCTTGGGCTGGACTGTCTGGTGGCTGTGCTTTGCTATTCGGATATGGCCATTACAAAGCATCCGGAGAAAAAAAGCGTCCAGAGCGCGTTTCTGATTTTCTGTTACAGCGCGATCCTTTTGATCCTCGCGATCGTCTCCATCCATATCGACTGGGTCGGCTATGCGGGAGTCGTTTTCTGTGTCGCCGCCCACGAAGGGATAAACCTCTATTCCAATCTTTCCGAAAAGAGAGGGAAGCCTTTATACAATGCCGTCAGGAGGGGCCTGAGGGTGATGGATGTCCTGCCGGAAAGCCATGCCAAAAGGATGGGCCTGGAGCGGGGGGATGTGATCCTCAGCATCAACAGCAACGACATCCAGACGGAAGAAGGGGTCATCGAAGCCCTCAAGGATTTCCCGACCTATACCTGGATCACGGTGGCGGGCTGGGACGGCAGGGAGCGGACGGTGGAATACCGCTGCTTCCCGGGCGGCTACAATACGCTCGGGATTATTTCGGTGCCGCGGGAGAAGGAAGTAACCTATAACACAAGTTACTTTGAGAACATGAGTATCCTGAAAAACATCGTAAACCGGTTCAGGGGAATGGACAGACCGATCTGAACCGAATATAATTGAAATAGATACAGGAGGTCAAAAAATGCCGGAGCGGATGCTGAAACCGGTAGATGAGGCAATGGTGCCGGAAATTACCGAGATCTATAATTATTACGTCTTAAATACCACTGTCACCTTCCATGCGAAAGAACTGGACCTGGAAGGTATGAGGAACATTCTGTTCAACGAGGATCTCCGTTTTCCATCCTATGCCATCTATGACGGAAACGAGCTTTGCGGTTACTGCATCCTTGCCTGCTACAAGAAGCGGGAGGCATACGACAGTACGGCGGAAGTTACCGTTTATCTGAAAAACGGCCTGGAGCGCAGGGGAATCGGGACCTTTGCCGTAAAGAAAATGGAAGAGCTGGCCGTCCAATTGGGCTTTCACACGCTGCTGGCCGTTATTTGCGAGGAAAACACCGGCAGCATAAGGCTTTTTACCAGCCTGGGCTATGAAAAATGCGCCCACTACAGAGAAGTGGGCATCAAATTCGGAAGACTGCTGGATGTGGTGTGCTACCAGAAAATTCTCGGTCCCGCGGGATGACAAATTCGCTTGAAGAGGTGTGGGTATGGATGTGAAGGAAGCGGAGAGCCACTATCTGGCAGCCCGCAAGATGGGCATGAAGGAGTATTCCAGGAGCATTTCAAAGGGGCAGTCGGGATATCTTCCCTTTCTGGATGGTATCCTGAAAAACGTCGAGATCCTGTATGAAGTAGACCTGGGAATCGTGGACCTGCCCCTGCGGAAAATCGTGGGCACGTATACGTATGCCAGAAGCAGGTCTTTTGCCGTGAATTACATGCCGCTGCTGGGCGCCCATACGGAATTCGGTTCAAAATGGTCCGCTCTTTGCGCGGCCCATATCAACGAAGGAATCCGCGATCCCATCAAGGTCTATGAATATTTGAACTGGTTCTACGTGGTGGAAGGGAACAAAAGGGTCAGCGTCCTGAAATATTACGACGCCTATTCCATTCCCGGCCATGTATCCAGGCTCGTGCCGAAGCGGGACGAAAGCGACGACAACATCTCCATTTATTACGAATTCCTGGATTTCTACAAAAAGACCGGCATCAACCAGATCTGGTTTACCAAAAGGAATTCCTTCAACCTGCTTTACTCCTATTTGGAGGAATATATCCCCAGATTCCGCCTGACGGACATGAACAAGTTCAAGTATTTTACGGGCTCGATTTATCTGCCCTTCCGGAAGATCTACCTGGAGCTGGGCGGCCAGAAGCTGCCGATCACCACCGGCGACGCCTTCCTGGAATACGTTACGGTTTACGGGATGCCCGACGAAATCGACGAGGATGTTCTGCGGTCCAGGCTGACCGGCTTTCTCATCGAACTGGAGCAGCTGTGCGGAAACAAACCGGCCGAAATACAGACAATGCCGCTTGACGGCGGAGAAGGCCTGATTTCTACCCTGACTACGTTCGTAAGGCCAAAGAAGGCCTTCAAGGTAGCCTTTGTATACGCCAAGGATGTGAAGACCTCCAGTTGGACCTATTCCCAGGAACTGGGGAGGCAGCATGTCAACAACGTATTTGGCGAAAACATGTCCACCTCCTATATAGACAACGTGCCGGAGACTCCCGAGGCCTACGACACGCTGAAAAGGCTTGCGGAAGAGGCCAACGACGTGGTGTTCGTCACGAGTCCGGCGATGGTCAACGCAACGCTGAAGGCCGCCCTGGAATTTCCCGCGGTGAAATTCCTGAACTGCTCGGAGACCCACTCCTTCAAGCACGTGAACACCTATTTCGGGAGGATCTACGAGCCGAGATTCCTGGCCGGCATTGCGGCGGGAGCGGTTACCAAATCCAATCTGCTGGGCTATATAGGGACCCATCCCGTTCCCGAGGTCATCAACGGGATCAACTCCTTTGCCCTGGGGGCCAGGATGGTGAACCCCTCCGTCCGGGTGAAGGTGGAATGGATCAACGGCTGGGACGACCGGGAAATGGCAGCGGCGGCAAGCGACAGCCTCATGAACCTCGGGGCGGACGTCATATCGCACCACGATACGCTGTCAAACCGCCAATTCTCCAGCGAATACGGCGTGTATGCCCTTTCGGGCTGGGACGGCAGCGGCGGCGCCAACGGATATATCGCCGCTCCCGTGTGGAATTGGGGCATTTTCTATGAAAAGATGCTGCGGAACCTGATGAATACCTGGAAGCCCTTCGGTTCGGAGCAGAAGGTCATCAACTTCTGGTGGGGCATGGATTCGGGGATTGTGGATTTCTTCTATTCGAAAAGGCTTGTACCCAGGGAGACGCAGAAGCTGCTGGACTTCCTGAAGAACATGATCGTGAACGGCGTTTTCCATCCGTTCACCGGGCCCATCTATGACCAGCAGGGTACGCTGATGGTCAAGCAGGATCAGCTTGCCACCCGGGAGCAGATCGTGGGAATGGACTGGTTTGTCGATATTGTGGAAAGCGAGCTGCCGCCTGTTCTTTCACAGGGATGATCCCCGGGGCTCAAAAGGTGCAGTCGATGATGTGATAGCCGAAGCCATTGACGATCGTTGTGTTTTTATACTGCCTGGTCCGTTCCTGCACTTTGTAATTCAAATGCTGGTGTCCGTGGAAAAAATAGCTGGGGGAATACTGGTCGAGCATGTCCACAAAGCAGGCGAAGCCCTGGTGCGCGCGATCATCGCCGTCTCCCAGGCCTTTGGCGGGGGAGTGGGCGAGCAGGATGTCGAACCCGTCGTTTTTCCGGATGATCCGTCTCAGCTTCCGGATTCTTTTCTCCATTTCCTCTTCCGTGTACTGGAATTCCTGAAAGCTATAGTTCATACAGCCCCCAAGCCCGACGATACGGACTCCCTTGTAGGTGAGCAGAGTGTCGTCCGCCGATTCGCAGCCCTCGGGGGGATTGTTGAGGTATTTTTTGTTATGATTTCCCGGAACATAAAAAAGCGGCGCTTTGATCATGGTGACCAGAAAGGACAGATATTCGGCCTTCAAATCGCCGCAGGACAAAACAAGCTCTATGTCCTTGAAGCGCTCGCGGTCAAAGTAATCCCATATGTACGATTCTTCACGATCTGAAACCAGCAGTATCTTCATGAAACCTATTATACTGTATTAAAATGCATTTAACAATAATCAGACAAATCGGATTTGCCGCCGTACTTATGGTTTGTGAGACAGGGGAACGCCCATGAAAGTCGGCCGGTATGATAGGATTTGCAATAACAGGAAATAATGAATGGAGATATGGGACATATAGTGTTATAATCTACGTGTAGCATTATATTCTTGTTCTGCAAGGAGGAAAAATTTCTTTATGCTGAGTGTGAAGCAGTTGTACAGGGAGAACGGCCGGCATTACAACAAGCAGATCGAAGTGGCCGGCTGGGTAAGGACCATCCGGGATTCCAAAACCTTCGGCTTTATCGAACTGAATGACGGTTCCTTTTTCAAGAACCTTCAGATTGTGTTCGATGAGAAGGAAGTGGATAATTTCAAAGAAATTGCGAAGCTTCCCCAGGGTTCTTCCATCCGGGTCCGCGGCGAGCTGGCGGCAACTCCCGAGGCAAAGCAGCCCTTTGAGCTGAAGGCTGCGGCAATCGAAATCGAAGGGGTTTGCACACCGGATTATCCTCTCCAGAAAAAACGCCATTCCTTTGAATTCCTTCGTACCATCGCCCACCTGAGACCCAGGACCAATACGTTTTCCGCGGTATTCAGGCTCCGGAGCGCGGCCGCCTATGCGATACACCGCTTTTTCCAGGAGAAGGGCTTTGTATATGTCCACACGCCCATCATTACCGGCAGCGACTGCGAGGGAGCCGGCGAAATGTTCCGGGTGACGACCATGGACCTGGATCACCTGCCCCGGAATGAAAAGGGGGAAATCGACTACTCGGAGGATTTTTTCGGAAAACAGACCAGTCTTACCGTCAGCGGACAGCTTACCGGAGAGACCTACTGTATGGCCTTTGGCAAGATTTATACCTTCGGTCCCACCTTCCGGGCGGAAAATTCCAATACGGCGCGCCATGCGGCGGAGTTCTGGATGATCGAGCCCGAAATCGCCTTTGCAGGGCTGAAGGAAGACATGCAGCTTGCGGAGGAAATGATAAAATACCTGATCAATTACTGTCTGGAGAACGTGCCGGAAGAGCTGGAGTTCTTCAACAGTTTTGTTGACAATACGCTTTTGGAAAGGCTGCATCTTGTGGCCGGTTCGGATTTTGGACATGCTACCTATACGGAGGCGGTCGAGCTGCTGGAAAAGGAAAATTCCAATTTCGACTATCCCGTGAAATGGGGAAGCGACCTGCAGACCGAGCATGAACGGTATTTGACGGAAAAGATCTTTAAAAAGCCCGTCTTCGTCACGGATTATCCCAAGGAGATCAAAGCCTTCTACATGAGGCTCAACGACGATGACAAAACCGTAGCGGCGATGGACCTCCTGGTTCCCGGAGTCGGCGAGATCATCGGAGGCAGCCAGAGGGAGGAGCGTCACGACCTGCTGGCAAAACGCATGGAGGAGCTGGGACTTGCACAGGAAGACTACAGCTGGTATATGGATTTGAGGAAGTACGGCGGAACGAAGCATGCCGGATTCGGACTGGGCTTTGAAAGAGCGATCATGTATCTCAGCGGCATGGCCAACATCCGGGATGTGATTCCGTTCCCGAGAACACCCCAATCGGCGGAATTTTAATTTATCGAATGAAGGGTTCGGCTAAAATAGATTGAAGCGGGAGGTATTTTTATGGGCGAACTGGTACTGGAACAGCAGAGGGACGACAAGATCAAAATATCCGAGGAAGTCATCGCAACCATTGCCGGAATTGCGGCATCGGAAACCGAAAGCCTCGCGTCGATGAGCGGAAACCTGGTGGACGGAATCGCCGGAATACTCCGGAGGAAGCCCATGGGAAAGGGCATCAAGGTGGAGGTCAAGGAGAACCAGGTTTCCATCGATCTGTCCATCGTCATGCAATACGGCTGCAAAATCCATGAGGTGGCCCGCGACATGCAGGCAAGAGTAAGGGAAGCCGTGGAAGGCATGACCGGAATGCAGGTTACCGGCGTAAGCGTGAATGTCCTCGGCGTAAGCGTGGACAAGGACGCGGGGAAGATAGAGGTCGTCGAGGCGCCGCCGCGGCAGGCATAATTAATTAGGCAAAGGACAACTACATCGGCATATGAAGAAAAAGATTTTCAAGTTGCTCATTATTCTTTCATCCGCGCTGCTGCTTGTAATATTGATGTTTTTTACAGACAGCTTCAAGGAATTACCGCATTTGATCCGGCACGCAAAATGGTACTGGCTGGCTGCGGGTTTTGGCTGCATGGTGCTGTACTGGGCGCTGGATGCGGTGATCCTTCATTCCATAGCGCTGGCCATGACGGAAAAGCAGCCGCTTCGGGACTCGATCCGCGTCACCATGATCGGGCAGTTTTTTAATGCCATCACCCCCATGGCCGGCGCCGGTCAGCCGGTCCAGGTCTATGTCATGGCAAAGGACGGCATAAAGCCCGGACACGCGGCATCCATCATTATTTTGAAAACGGTGCTTCACCAACTGGTGATCGTAGCGTATTCCATTGCGGCATACCTGTTCAAGGGCAGCCTGTTTGCCGAGCGGATACCTCAATTCTATTATTTCTTTGTCCTGGGCATCCTGATCAATATGGCCTTTCTGGTCTTTTACCTCCTGTTTCTGTATAACCGGCAGGCGGCCCGCAAAGTGCTGATCGTTGTTTTCAACCTCCTGCGGAAATTGAAGTTCATCAAAAAACTGAACGCGGCGGAGAAGAAACTGGATTCCGAATTGGAGCGGTTCGGCGAGGGGGCCGAGGTGATCCGGGAAAACCCGAAAATGATGTTCTTCATGGTGATCGCCCAGATCTTCCAATTCTCCTTTATTTTTGCGATTCCCTATTTCATCCAGCTTGCACTGGAGCCGCAGAGTGTTCCCATGGGGGACATCCTGGCGGCGCAGGCGCTGATCACCCTGATTTCGCTGCTGGTACCCACGCCGGGCGCCACCGGCGGGGTCGAAGGCCTGAGCCTGATGTTCTACGGCCTGTTCTTCAAGAAAGGATTCATTGTACCGGCCATATTGATTTACCGGGTCCTCACCTATTATACGGCTGTCCTGTTCGGGGGACTCTTTGCGCTGTATGCGCCGGAGAAGCCCTTGCAGCACGACTCGGCAAAGGACGAATTGATGCAGCGGGAGACGGAATAAGATGAAATACAAGCTTATCGGCTGCGAGGTATTTGCAAGGCCGGCCTACCGGGCGGCAGCCAACTCAGCCCACATTATCGACATGGAATTCACGAAGCTCCGCTCGCATTTGAAACCGGGAGAGCTTCGGGCGGAAATACAGAACGCCATTGACCGGTCTTCCGCCCAGGACTATGACGCCATACTCCTGGGCTTTGGCCTGTGCGGGAACAGCACGGCGGGACTTATTGCACGCTCGGTTCCGTTGGTGATCCCGAGGGCCCATGACTGCTGTACGGTTTTTCTGGGAAGCCGCGGGGCATTCCGGGAGCACTTCGGCCAGACGCCCAGCGCGCAATGGAATACGGCCTGTTATTACGAACGGTACGGCGGCTGGTATGCGGATAGCGCGCTCCTTTTTCTTTCGCCGGGACAGAACGGAACGTATGCCGAACTGGTTGAAAAATACGGTGAAGAGAATGCGCAGTACATCTGGGAGACCCTGAACGTCAGCACCGGTATTGATTTCCTTACGTATATAGAAGTTCCCGAAATCGCCGATAACGGCGCAAAGGAACGGTTCCTGAATCACGCCTCGGAAACGGGCAAGGAAGCTCGTATTCTGCAGGGAAGCACACGTCTTGTCGATCAGTTGCTGGCGGGTGAATGGAATGAAGAAGAATTCCTCATCGTGCCGCCGGGCGCTGAAATAAAGCCTGTTTATGATCTTGACAGGGTTCTTGATTTATAGGAAGATAAAAAATTGAATGAATTATAAAAATAATTAGACATTCTTTCAGGATATCCGTATTATCTGTTGTAAATACATTTTCAATAGAAAAAGAGGGAATGAGCATGAACAGACTACATCGTTCAAAAAGAAACAAGGTTTTATTGGGAGTTTGCGGCGGACTGGCCGAATATTTCAACATAGATGCGACTTTGGTCCGAATTATCTGCATTCTGATTGCATTTTCCGGAGTCGGAATTTTCTTCTATATTTTGGCGGCATTGATCATGCCCGAGGATAAAGGCTATTCCGGGAGTGAGCAGTGGAACAGCGGCTTCGGAAGCAGCACGGGTTCTTATACCGGAACGGGTTCCGATTCTCACGGCGGCGCGAGCCAGAATACGGGCGCAGGTCAGGACGCCGGCGCAGGAAGCGGTGCGGGAACCGGTTCGGGCTTTGGTACGGATTTTGAGAGCGAATTCAACAACAGCGACTGGGATCAGCCTGCCAAATACCACACGGAGAAAAACAAGTTCGTACTGGGCGTGATTCTTGTGGGCCTCGGAGTACTCTTCCTCGGGAAACAGATCATGCCCGGGTTGTTTGACCTGAAATACATGATTCCGCTGCTCCTGATCGTAATCGGCGGCGTCATCGTATTCAAGGGGAGGAACTAGAACATGCACAGGAACGGAAGAGGGCTGGGGTTTGGCATATTGCTCCTGACAGTGGGAATTATATGGCTGCTCGGCATGGCGCATATTGTCTCCTGGTCCACGTTGAACGCTTTGTTTACGCTCTGGCCGCTGGTCCTTGTGGCTTTCGGGATCGGCTTCATTTTCAGGAGCAACAGGGTGGTCCGGACCCTTTCCTGGCTCGTGCTGCTTGCGGTGGTGATCGGATACGGGTACTTTGTCCCATCGGACAAAGCGCTCCTCCGGTATGATCTGCATTTCGGCGACGGAACCAATGGAACAGGTATGGCAGATTCGGAGGTAGTGCTGGAAAAGGGGCCCCAGAATGAAAGGGCCGAGCTGAAGCTGGATTACGGCGCCGCGAAGATCAGCGCCGATTCCGATACCAAGGCCTTGCTGGAAGCGGAAGTCAACGGCGACCTCGTTACCCATTCGGAAAATCTGGACGGGCGGACGGCAACCATCCAATTTGAAATGAAGGATAAAGGCCTTATCAACATCGGCCCGGCAAGCAATCTGAAAAACGAATTCCACCTGAGCAAAGAGGTGGTCTGGAATCTGGAGATGAATACGGGGGCTGCGGACGGAGAAATCGACCTGAGCGGCCTGAAGGTGGAAGAACTGAGTGTTCGTACCGGTGCGGCCACGCTCGAGCTGGACCTGGGAAGCTATAACACGAAAATAAAAATGAAATCGGGCGCGTCGGACATCCATATTACCCTGCCAGCGGATGCGGGCATGGAAATTCAAATGGACGGCGGCCTGAACAACACGAACCTGGGCAGGGACGGCTGGACGAAAAAGGGCGACCGGTATTATTCGCCGGGTTACGATTCGAAGAACTTCAAAATAAGCGCGGAGATCGACAATGGATTTGGAAATCTGACGGTGGAAAACAGATAATATGGATAAAAGCGATAATTCTTCCGGAATGATGGAAGCTTTAAGGGACAACTATATAAAGATTTGGGAGAGTACCCCGGATACCTTTCCGTACCTGAAGGAATCCTACGACAGCCTTTTGCAGAAGGAAAAGGATATTCGGATGAACACCTTTGCCGATAAAGTGATCCTGCTGATCAAGGGCTTTACAGGCGGCAAAAGGGAAGATCCCGCCAAATGGGGCACTGCGCTTAAAAGGCTCATCTATGAATGCGGGACGGATATTGTCGGCCTTGACGGCGTCAATATGAAGATGCTGCTGGATGAAGGCTTTTGCGAGGCCACGGCGGACTTTATAGAGAAAGCCCGGGGATTTGACCCGAATCTGAAAATGGACGACATCTGCCAGGCTTTGCGGAACGTATGGATCATGAACTGCATTCAGAAGCTGACGGACAACAGGATCGAAATGACGCCTTCCGTATTGGCGTACAGCTTGTTATATCCTTATACGGACAATTATCTTGACGCGAATTCCGTATCCGCAGGAAGAAAGCAGCAGGTGAACCGGCGCTTTGCAAGAAGGCTTGCAGGCGAGCGCCTGGAAGCGGATACGGCTTACGAAGGCAAGTTGTTCAAGATGGTTGACCTGATAGAAGGGCAATTCGGCCGCAAGGAATACCCGATGGTATATGCAGGCTTGCTGGGCATCCAGAATGCGCAGGAGAAAAGCCTGCTGCAGCAGGGCAGGAGCGGGGCGGAAAACTGCCGGGACATCCTGGGCATCAGCGTTGAAAAAGGAGGTTCCTCCGTGCTTGCGGATGCCTACCTCGTCAACGGAAGCCTGACGCCGGAGGAAGCTTCCTTCATCTTTGGATTCGGAGTCCTGCTGCAACTGCTGGATGACTTGCAGGATGCGGTCATTGACAGGAACTGCGGGCACAGGACCATTTTCTCCGAGCAGGGAGACGCCCATTCCATGGAAAGCAACACAAATAAACTGATCCACTTCATGCTGAAGGTGCTCGATGAGGACACCTGCTTTATGACGCCGGGAGCCATCACCATTAAAAACCTGATGAAAAAGAGCATTCTTTTCCTGATCCTTGGTGCTGTGGCCTGCAATAACAAAATGTACGCCAAGAGCTATCTCAACAGGATAGAGCCCTATTCGCCCCTTAGTCTCGTCTATTTCAAAAGCTTCCATAAAAGAATCGGCAGGGAATATGGCAAGCTGAAAATCAAGTTTGCCGTCAATCCGCTGGAAGCCCCAATGGCCAGGGCATTTGCCGCCGGCGTCATGTAAGGATGGAACATCAAACAGAATTTGTAGAATTTCACTCAATAAATATTGCGGAGTACCAGTTCTGCTCTTCGGCCGGTTCCTTCAGGGTATAAAGAGGAAGACCGAATTTTGCCACGGTTTTGAAAACGTCGATTCCGACGCTGTGAAAGGCGGGCCTGGCTTTTCTGGGGTTGACGCAATCATGGTTCTTGAAGCCCATACATTCCTTGCAGAGAGCGCAGTCGCTCAACGAGAATGCGAAATAGTACCCATCTGTAAAAGCCTCGCTTTCAATCGCAAAGGAAGCTTCCTGAGATATTTTCTTATCATGGGAATGTACAATGATTCCCCAGCTATACTTTTTAAACAACTCTTCATACTGCCACGGAGTGAGTGAACCCGGCCTGGACGGACAGGTGTTGCCTTTGCCCCAGTCGGCGCAGCCGAACATGCATTTCAGCAGCGTGCGCGGATCGAAAACGATGTCCTCCGTTTTGAATGCTACTGCGTGATCGGCGCCCATCCTTAAAGCTTTTTCGATATATTTTTCAGCGTTCATCTTTTTTCCTCAGAATCTTTTTGGCTTGTATACTTTTGCATTGCACGTATCGCATAGTAGGGACTCTATATACTCGGCTTCGCTTTCATTCACCTTCTCATTATGGCAGATGATCGATTTGCACTTCCCATTCTCCAATACCATGCTGGGCGCAAGCTTTGTGATCTTGCAGCTTACTATGGATTCCATCCGGTGAATGCTGGCGGGAAAAGAAGTGGAAATGAGATTGGTTTCCTCTGAAACCCAGTCCTTGATTTCCTCCAATACATTTTCCGTTTCGGAAGGATCCGCGCACAGAAATACATATTTTGCAGCTTTCACCACATCCGCGTTGCTGCTTGCGGCAGTGATGCCGTCCCAGCCCTCTTCGGCTGTTCCGGGCCGGTTTTCCGGCCTGTTTGACAGGATAATCTGGGAGGAATGGACCTTTCCTGAAACCAAAACCTTTTCGACAAGCGCACTGCTTTTGCTGCTGCTACCGATAAAGCCTACTCTAATCACTCGACGTCACTCCTGATCTTTAAAAGTAAGATAGGACAAACTACCCCATTGTAGACGGACACCGAACCATTGCTGCACTATGAGATTGTCTTGCCCCCACCGGCCCCGTTGCCAGTGTTTGCTACTACTATTGTACTATCGAATGAGGCAAAATTCAAACAGATTTATTCGGCAGGTTTAACGGCCGATTGATTCAACAGGTTTAACCGATAATTTAGCCGGCTTTCTTTTTAACGCCTCCGCTTAAATACAGCGACGATAAACCTTGTTTGACCCTGGTTCATATTGGTATCAAAGCAGGTTACAAGCTCCCAGCCGGATGCCCCCAGGTCGTTCAGCTCCCCCTGGAACGCCTCCATATCAAGGATGCCGCCCATGAATCCCGTTGCGGTAAACTGAAGTGTTTTGTATTCCCATGTATCCATATTTCGTGACCTCCATTTATATTGGCTACGCAGTCTGCTTATCCATTATATACCATATGGTGGACTCGTTCAATGGAATGAGAACAAACGTTTCGTAATAAATAATGCAAAAAAATGACTGCAATTTATGGTATATTACGGAGTGTATTTATGATAATATTAAGGTTGTTAATACAAATGCAAAGGTGGATTTGGATTCATGGATGCAATCATACTTGCCTCTTCATCGCCAAGAAGAAAAGAGCTGCTGGAGCAGGCAGGAATACCCTTCCGGGTCGTTCCGGGCGGAGTGGATGAAGATAAGGTCGAACTCTCCGGGACGCCGGGGCAGAAAGCGGAGCACCTGGCCTATGTGAAAGCGCAGGATGTCGCGAAAAATGTGGAAAAGGGTCTGGTACTCGGCGCAGATACGATTGTCGTCTGCGACGGGGAGGTGTTCGGAAAGCCTTCGGACGAAGCGGACGCCAGGCGGATGCTGGAAAAGCTGAATGGGCGGGAGCACCATGTAATCACCGGGGTTTCGATCATCGACACCGGAAGCGGGAAAGTGATGAAGGGATATGAAACCACGAAGGTCCGGTTTGCGAGACTGAAGCCGGAAGAGATACAAGCCTATATCGATACGGGAGAGCCCTTCGGCAAGGCCGGCGCATACGCGGTGCAGGGAAAGGGCGCCTTGCTGGTCGAGGGGTTGGACGGCTGCTATTCCAATGTAGTCGGACTGCCGCTCCAGAGGGTTTCGAAGATGCTGAAAGAGTTGGGAATAAGTGTATTGCAGTAGAATTTGGTCAATACTTTATTTGAATAAAAAATAAATAGGAAAACATGTAAATTAATGGTATTATAGAAAGGATGATGTGTAAGAAAATTTTAAAATTACGGGGGTTGACCAAAATGGAATACAGACTTAGAATGAAGGATATACCTGCCAGCGAAAGACCTTATGAAAAGCTGGAGAAATACGGGCCGGAGACGTTGTCCAACGCAGAGCTGCTGGCTGTTGTGATCCGGACGGGCAGTCGGGAGGAAACGTCGGTAGCTCTTGCCCAAAGGCTTCTTTTATCTGGTGAAAGCCGGGGAGGTATTGCATTCCTGCATGACCTGTCTGTGGAGGAACTTCAGAAAACGAGGGGAATCGGAAGGGTCAAGGCCCTGCAGATCAAAGCGGTTATGGAGCTGTCGAAAAGGGTTTCGGCTTCTCTTATAAATAACAACCGAGTGACCATAAAGTCGCCGGTTGAGGTAAGCACACTGGTCATGGAAGAAATGAGGCATTTGAAAAAAGAAGTTTTTAAGATCATCCTGCTGAATACGAAGAATCATATTATCAAAACCCTGAATGTTTCAGTAGGGAGCCTCAATTGCTCCATTGTCCACCCGCGGGAGGTTTTCAGCGAGGCCGTAAAAGCCGGCTGCTCGGGCATGCTTCTTGTCCACAACCATCCCAGCGGCGACCCGGAACCAAGCCGGGAGGATATTGATACAACGCACAGGCTTGTCAATGCGGGCAGCATACTTGGAATAAAAGTACTTGACCATGTGGTCATAGGAGACGGAAAATACATAAGCTTTAAGGAACAGGGCCTGATGTGACGGTTTGTGCCGCAGGCGGCTGTTCCTTCGAGGAACAGGTTGGAGGGAATCATAAATGGGATTTTTCGCAAGGGATATAGGAATTGACCTGGGAACGGCAAACACACTGGTTCATGTAAAAGGAAAAGGAATCGTGGTAAGGGAGCCTTCCGTTGTAGCAATCAACAAGAACACACACACCATTCTGGCAGTGGGAGACGATGCGAAAAGCATGATCGGAAGGACGCCCGGAGACATCGTTGCCATCCGGCCCATGAAGGACGGCGTCATAGCGGATTTCGACATTACGCAGAGCATGCTGAAGCATTTTATAAAGAAGGCCATGAGCAGCGGCTTCGTATCCAAGCCGAGGGTCGTCATATGCGTTCCCTCCGGCGTCACCGAAGTGGAGAAAAGAGCGGTGGAGGAAGCCACGCTCCAGGCCGGCGCCAAGGAGGCCTATCTGATCGAGGAGCCCATGGCGGCCGCCATCGGCGCGAGCCTCCCGGTCGAAGAGCCGACCGGAAGCATGATCGTGGATATCGGGGGCGGTACGAGCGAAGTCGCCGTCATTTCACTCGGCGGCATCGTTACCAGCAAATCCCTGAGAATTGCCGGCGACGAATTCGATGAAGCGATTGTTCACTACGTAAAAAAGGAATACAGCCTCATGATAGGCGAAAGGTCGGCGGAGCAGATCAAGATGGCTATCGGAAACGCCTATCCGAAGCCGAAGGAAGAATATATGGACGTAAGGGGAAGAGACCTCATCACCGGACTCCCCAAGAATATTTCCATCTCGTCCAGCGAAATCAACGAGGCGCTTAAGGAGCCGATCAATTCCATCGTGGATTCGATCAAATTCACGCTGGAGAAAACGCCGCCGGAGCTGGCGTCCGACATTATGGACAAGGGGATCATGCTGGCAGGCGGCGGCGCGCTTCTGAGCGGGCTGGACAAGTTGATCAAGGAAGAAACGGGAATGCCGGTCATGGTGGCCGAAAGGCCGCTGGATTGCGTCGCCATCGGCGCGGGCAAGGTGCTGGATGAAATAGAGACTTTGAGAAGAGTGCTGATTACGCCCAGAAAATTGAGATAGAGAGGGGACAACTCCTTTGCTGCGTCTTTTCAAAAGCAAATGGTTTATAGTGTCTTTTATCACCATTCTTCTTTTGGTGGTCATGGGGGTTTCTGCAAACAAATACAGCAGGCTGAACTGGCTCAACAATATCATCAGCGTTCCGTTGACGCCCGTTCAGAGCTTCTTTTCCTCCATCGGCCGTTCGGTGGAAAACGGGTTTTCCTATTTCAAGGATGTAGATGCTGTCAAGACAGAGAATGAAAGGCTCAAAGCCGAGGTCACCGAGCTCCGTGCGAAAAACCGCGAACTGGAGGGGCTGGAGTCCAAGAATGAGGAACTCCGGCAGGCTTTGAACCTGAAGAAGCAATTTGGCGATTATACCGTTCATGGTGCAAATATTATAGCAATCGATCCGGATAACTGGTTCAACGTATTCAAGATCGACATCGGAAGCAGGGAAGGGATACTGGCCGACAGCCCGGTGCTCACCAGCGGAAAAGGGCTTGTAGGCAGGGTCCTGTCAACGGACTTGACCTCTTCGAAGGTTCTGACGATCATTGACGAGGAAAGCGCCGTATCCGGCTGGATATCGAAATCCGGCGGCGGACATGCCATTGTCCGGGGAGATTTGGCCCTCAAGGAAAAAGGCCTCTGCAAAATGGACTATATCCCGCTGGAGGTCGATGTGGAGGTCGGCGATGTCATAGAGACCTCCGGGCTTGGGGGCATTTATCCCAAGGGGATTGTCATCGGCGAGGTGATCGAGGTCCGGAAGACCAACAGCGATATGGACCGCTATGCGATCATCCAGCCGGCAGCCGATTTTAAAAGGCTGGAAGAGGTTTACATACTAAAGGGCGATCAGAATGAAAAACAGGAAACCGGTAGTGTAGAAAAATGAAATTGAAGCTGCTTTTCTATTCCTTCTTCATAATACTGTTTCTGGTGCTGCAAACGACACTGCTTGAGTATGCGGCCATTTACGGTATCAAACCCAATCTGATCATCGTATTTGTGATTGTTGCCGCGCTCCTGAGGGGAAATGTCGAAGGCGGGGCCGTGGGCTTTTTTTCCGGGCTTCTGCTCGACATGCTTTTTGGCGGCGTGCTGGGTTTTTACGCCCTGCTTGGGCTGTATCTCGGCATTGCGGCCGGCTCCATCAACCGGAGGCTGTTCAGGGAAAATCTGCTGGTTGTCCTGTTTTTCACCTTTGTGTATTCTGTTGTATATGAATCCGTCGTTTACATACTGAACACCATTATGAGCGGCGACATGAAACTGCTGTATCCGCTGACGGGGGTCATCCTGCCGGAAGCGGTTTACAACTGCGCTGCGGCGGTTCTGATCTACGCCCTGCTGATAAGGGCGGACAGGCGGTTTTCGGAAACGGGCAAGATCGCCAGAAAGTATTAAAAGGCGTTTGCCGTTGTGGTAAGAGCAAATACCGACGGGTATTTGCCGTTGTGGTAAGAGCAAATACCAACGGGTATTTGCCGTTGTGGGGGGATTTCTTTGAAGGAAAAGCTGAACAACCGGTATCTCATACTCAGCCTGGGGTTTATTGCCTTCGGCTTTATCATCGTATTTCGCCTGTTCAACCTGCAGATCGTCAACGGGGAAAAATACAATGCGGACTCCCAGCGGAAAATTTTAAAGGAAAGCGTCATAAAGGCTCCAAGAGGGAAGATCCTGGACCGCTATGGCGTTCCCATAGCAATCAACAAGCAGGGCTTTACGGTCCAGATCGTAAGAACCAGCATCGACGCGGACGAAATGAATTCCATGCTGCTCAAGCTGACCGAAATATTGGAAAAGAACAAGGTCAGCTACAAGAACAGCCTCTCCAAATACCTTACGTTCAATCCGATCACCTTCGGGGACAATAGCGCGGAAGCCGTCCGGAAGTGGCAGGTGAACTCCAACAGACTGGATATGGACGAAAAGGATGTAAAGGGGGACCCGGCCGAGCTTTTCCAATTTCTCCGGGAGAAATTCAAAATCGCCGGGTCTTATACGGACGAGCAGGCCTATAAAATCATGCTGCTCCGGTATGAAATCCTGATCGACAACTGGAATTTTTCAAACGGAGGCACCGTCACTCTTGCCAGGGATGTCGGCATGAATACCGTCTCCGAAATTGAAGAGCGGCATCATGAGCTGCCCGGCATCATTACGTCCATAGATCCCATACGGGAGTATGTCAACGCCTATGATGAGGCGCATGTACTGGGGTACGTCAAGGCAATTTCCCAGGAACAATATGATAATCTGAAGGACGAAGGCTATGAGAATGACGATCTGATCGGCAAAACCGGCATTGAAAAAATTGCGGAAAGATATCTCCGGGGCAAGGACGGCAAAAGAAGCATCGAGGTGGACACCAGCGGGCGTCTGACCCAGCAGCAGGAAACGGTTGCCGCGATTCCCGGGAGCGACGTCTACCTGACCATCGACACCAACCTTCAAAAGGTCACGATGGAGTCCCTGGCAAAGAATATCGAGCTTATAAGGAACAAAAACGCCATCAACAACAAAAACAATTTCGGAGATGCTGTTGCAGGCGCGGCCGTGGTCCTGGACATCAATTCAGGCGCGGTTCTGACAATGGCAAGCGTTCCGAGCTACGACCCGCAAATTTTCCTTGCCGGTTCCGAGGACAAAATCGCTCAGAAAGCAATAGCGGATCTTTTAACCGATACCGACAAGCAAAAAGCCCTGCTCAACAGAACCATCCAGGAAATTTACGCACCCGGTTCGACCTTCAAACCGCTGGTGGCGGTTGCCGGATTGGAAAAGGGGACTATTACGCCCACAAGCAGCAATATATACGATCCAGGACATACCACCATCGGAGGAAGGGATCTCTTCTGCCTGGAATATCCGGATTACGGACACGGCATGCTGAATTTGAAAAAGGCCCTGGAAACGTCCTGCAATATTTATTTTTATGAGCTCGGATACAGAACGGGAATAGACACGATTGACAAATGGGCGGATTACTTCGGGCTTGGGAAGCTCACGGGCATTGATCTTCCAATGGAGGAAAAGGGGTTTATGTCCTCTCCCGACGTGAAGAAGGAACGGCATGACGGCGATATCTGGAGACCGGCCGATACAGCCCAGGTTTCCATCGGCCAGTTCGACAATGCCTTTACGCCGCTTCAAATCGCCGGTTATATCAGTTCGATCGCCAATGGCGGCAAGAAATACAAGCCATATGTCGTCCAGAAGGTGGTTAAATATGACGGCTCTATTGTAAACGAAACAAAGCCCTCCTATGAGGAGATTCCGGTAAAGCAGTCCACCATCAATGCAATCAAGGAAGGAATGGTCGCCGTTACCCAATCCATAGACGGTACGGCGCAGAAATCCTTCCTGGGCCTTCCGTTCAAGGTGGCCGGCAAAACCGGTACCGCCCAGACCTCCAGGTTATCCACCCATTCGGCCAACGCGCTGTTTGTCTGCTATGCGCCTGCGGACGACCCGCAGATCGCCATCGCCGTGGTGGTGGAGAGAGGCGCCTGGGGCTCGAATATAGCGCCGATCGCCAGGGACATCATCGACGAATATTTCGGCTTGAAAAAGGCTAACTCCGACAACGCCGTGCTCAAATCGGAGGAGCCCCTGTTCAACCCGTAATAATTTTTTCTTGTCTATTTGACAAAATAATGTGATAATTGTTAAAGAATAAATAAAATTGATCTGAAATCCGTCTAGTGTTCGGGGGGTCTGGTTCATGGAAGAAAACGTCATAAGCTTCAAGGCGACAGTAAACGGCCTTATATTGATTATGCGCGAGGAAGACGACTTCGATGCGGTTCTGGAGCACATTGAGAAGAAGCTGGAATCCTCGGGCCGGTTTTTCAAAGGCGCCAGCATGGCTGTCAAATACCGGGGAAGGAAGCTGAGTGCCGATCAGGAGAAGGAAATTGCGGACCTTCTGTCTAGAAAGACCAAAGCGGAAATAAAGAGCTTTGAAGAAGATAATTCCCAGGCCGAAAAAGAACCGGAAGAGGTGGACAAGGGCAGGGAAAAACCGAAAATGAGGCTGATGTACTTCAAAGGCCTGGAAGAAGGGGTTACCCGGTTTTACAAGGGAACGGTCCGTTCCGGCCAATTGGTCAGCTTTGAAGGAAATCTTGTCGTGATCGGAGACGTCAATCCCGGCGGAGAGGTCATTGCTACCGGGAATGTGATCGTGATGGGCTCCCTGCGCGGAATGGTGCATGCGGGCGCCGACGGGAACAAGGAAGCGGTTGTGGCGGCGCTGTACCTGCAGCCGACGCAACTGCGCATTGCGGACGTCATAACAAGGCCGCCGGACGCCAAGGAGTCGAAACAGGCCCTGGTGCCGGAGATGGCGACGGTCAAGGATGATCTGGTCTATATCGAGAGATTCCTTCCGCAGTACAAATAGATGCTTGTATCGGACAGCTTATCAATCTATTTTTTATACAGGCCTGCAAACCAAGGCGTTTGTGCACTCCGCAACGCCCGGTAGGGCACACAGGAGGTATTCGGATGAGTGAAGTCATAGTTGTTACATCAGGAAAAGGCGGCGTCGGTAAAACCACGACGACTGCCAACATCGGGACGGGGCTGGCTCTGGCCGGTAACAAGGTTGTTCTGATCGATACCGATATCGGACTGCGCAATCTTGACGTCGTCATGGGCCTGGAGAACAGAATCGTGTACGACCTTGTAGACGTAGTGGAGGGCTTTTGCAGGGTAAAACAGGCGCTGATCAAGGACAAGCGGTATGAAGGGCTTTACCTGCTGCCCGCAGCGCAGACAAGGGATAAATCGGCAGTCAGCCCGCAGCAGATGATGAAGCTCTGCCAGGAACTCAAGGAAGAATTTGATTACATTATCATCGACTGCCCCGCAGGCATTGAGCAGGGCTTCAAAAATGCCATAGCCGGCGCCGACAAGGCAATCGTGGTAACAACCCCCGAAGTGTCCGCCGTAAGGGACGCGGACAGGATCATCGGCCTGCTGGAGGCAAACGAACTGAAAAATCCGAAGCTTCTGATCAACCGGCTTCGTATCGATATGGTAAAGCGCGGCGACATGATGACCATCGACGACATCATCGACATATTGGCCATCGGACTGATCGGCGTGGTGCCGGATGACGAGAAGATCGTCGTATCCACCAACCGCGGCGAACCGGCCATAAACGACGAAAAATCCGTCGCCGGCCAGGCATACCGGAATATTGTCAAACGAATCATGGGACAGGAAGTTCCCTTCATGAATCTGGAAGACGACAGCGGTTTCATGTTCAAGCTCAAAAAACTGTTCGGCCTGCAGGCAAACTAGAGAGGGAGGGATACAAATGCTGGATTTGAGTAAAATATTCGGGAAGCCCAAGAACTCGAAGGATGTTGCAAAGGAAAGGCTGAAGATGGTTCTGGTCTACGATCGGGCAAACGTTCCGCCGCAGTTTTTGGAGATGCTGAAAAGCGAGATCATCAAGGTGATCAAAAACTATGTGGATGTGGACGAAAGCGCACTGGATATCCAGCTTACCAAGACCAAGAGCGACGACGGAGAACGGATGGTCCCCGCCCTTTATGCTAACATTCCGATCCGAAATATTAAAAGCAGCGGGAAATAAGGTAGTATTGTCAGATGAACATAGCACTTATTGCGCATGACAAGAAAAAAGAATTAATGGTGGATCTGTGTATTGCCTATAAGGTAATACTGCAGCAGCATAATCTTTTTGCGACAGGTACTACGGGTGCATTCATAATGGAGGGAACCGGCCTGCCCGTCTACTGCTTTTCCCCGGGGCCCCTGGGAGGAGCGCAGCAGGTGGCCGCGAGGGTATCCCTGAATGAAATGGACCTGGTGATCTTCCTCCGCGATCCGGTTACGGCGCGGGAATATGAGCCGGATATCAATTCCCTGTTGAGATTGTGCGACATGAACAACATTCCTTTCGCCACAAATATCGCCACTGCGGAGATGCTGATAAAGAGCCTGGAGAGGGGCGACCTATCCTGGCGGGAGCTGATCGGAAGAGAATAGAATGGAATGGAAAGACACCTTTCCTTGAAACGGAACCGTTTTGGGGAAAGGTGTTTTTTTTTACATAAGCCGCTTCTTTCCGGAATAGAATGAATCAGGGACAAATTGTACCGGGTTATTGTCATTTGCCCTGAATCACGGGGAATACAGGAGATGAGCCTTATGGAAAACGCCATGGTGAGGCCGAGGTATAACAGAAGGCCTGTACAGAGCAAGCGGAGGAGAAGGGCGCCCAATGCCAATGGGGGCCTGGGAAGGCTGATGTCGCGGCAGCTGATCATTTGTGTCCTTCTGCTGCTGATCATCTGCATTGCAAGGAGCCTCCATTTCTCCGCGGCGGATTTTGTTACGGAGAAGGTCAAATATGCCATCACCTTCAATGTCGAGCTCAAAAGCGTTTTCTCCTATGTGGAGAAAATGGCGCTGGAAATCCGAAACAGCATATCTCCTTCCCCGGCCGATACTCAAACTTCGAGTACGGATCAAACTTCAAGCTCCGCTTTGAAAACGGATGCAGCGCAGGCCTCCGGCGCCGGCCAGCCGGTGAATACGGAGGCCGGCGGTACGGATGAGGCTTCCGCCTCTCAGACGCCCGGCGATACCGCTTCCCTTTCCAGCACAATGACCTCGGAAGATACCGGGGAGGAGCAATTCCCGGAGGAGAACGCAACGGAAAGCAATACCATCGAAGCGTCTTCCGCCATAGAAAATGAAACTTCCGTCCTCGCCGCCAGCAGTGAAAAGCCTGAAAACCAATCCGGCATGATCCCGCCCGCAGAAGGCACGCTGATCTCGCGCTTCGGAGAAGTGGCCGGCGAATCGGCCGGCACCGGCAAGCTTCATAAAGGAATCGACATCAAAGTGGGCAAAGGGACGGCCATCCGGGCGGTTCTTGACGGAAAAGTGGCGGAAACCGGCTCGGCGCCGGCTTACGGCGGATATGTCCGCCTCCTGCATGAGGACGGCCTGCAAACCATCTATGCCAACTGTTCCAAAATGATTGCCCAAAAGGGCGATGTCGTCAAAAAAGGGGATGCGATTGCGGAGGTGGGCGGTATGGACACCAGTGTCGGAGTGCATCTCCATTTTGAAGTCTGGAAGGACGGCAGCGCCGTAGATCCGCTGAATTACATCAACGTATCCGACCGGTGAAAATCAGGGCGGGAGAGACCCTTATCCATATCAATATTTTCATTTTTATCGTCCCTGTCATACTGTATGCGGCAGGTTATCTGGAGGAATATGCCGCGGCGTTTCTTTCCATTTGCCTGCATGAAATGGGGCATATTATCGCCGCCCGCATATATGGCTGCAGGCCGGATACGGTCAAGCTGCTGCCGGTGGGACTTTCGGTCTCGATCAACGACCGGGGCTGCAACGGAAAAGGGTTGCTGGTGATTTATTCGGCAGGGCCCTGTATCAACCTGCTGATTTTGGCGGCAGCCTGTGCCGCGTCTGTCTCCCAGGGAGCGGGCGGGTTTTGGGGAATGGTTGCTTCGATCAACGCAGCCTTCGCCCTGTTCAACCTCATTCCGGTTTATCCGCTGGACGGCGGCAGGATATTGCTGGAGCTTCTTTCAGGGAAGATCGGCCTGCTTGCGGCCGGCCGGTTCGCCCGGAGGCTGTCCCTCGCCCTGGCGCTGGCGATCCTGTGCCTTGGAGTTTACCAACTGCTGGCATCCGCTCATAATTTCAGTCTCATAATGATAGGGTTGTATGTCATAGTCTTATGGAAGAACTCAAAAATGGAGAGTGCCCTCATGAATATCAGACAAATTCTTTATAGACAGAGTAGACTTAAGAAGAAAGGAATTTATCCGGCAAGAGAGCTGGTTGCCATAAAGCACATACGACTGGAGGATATGCTGCAGTGCATGGATTTTGACCGGTTTCATCTTGTCCATGTCCTGGATGACGACCTGCGCCTGCTTCGTGTCTTCACGGAGGCGGAAATCCTGGATGCCGTTGTCGCCGGAGAAAAGCGGACATTCGGCGAACTGCTGGAAGCGGGGAAGGAACCTGTTCCCGGCACGGGAAATGCGCAAGACGGAAAGCAGGCAAATATTGATCTTTGATGTATGCAAAGATATAATACAAATAGGCAGGCGATCCTTTTTGTCCTCCGCGATCTACTTTGAAGGGTGGTTATTACATGTTCCTGAAGGCGGCTTTGAAATTCAGAAATATTTTGTTGCTTCTGGCGGGTCTGGTCCTGGCGCTGAGCGCCGCTTCCAGCGAGCTTGCGTGGCTTGCCGCGTTTTTTGGGGCGGCGGGGGTTGCCGCTTACGTTGTTGCGGTTTACCGTACCGCGACCAGCCGCAAATTCAGGGACGAGGTGACTCTTTCGGAAAAGCTGGAAGGCATAGACAAGCTCAGCTGGGAATGCAACAGTCTGTACAGGCGTGTATCGAGGAGCCTGGGGAAAACGCTGCGGATGAAAGCCGTGGGCGTCATGAAGCAAAAAGACGAACTGATGAATTACTTCAACAAATACAGCGAGGATCCCATAAAGCAAAGAATCATTGAGCAGGCATTGAAGCTCGTTATGGCATATCTGAACCTGGCCAGCAACTATTCGGACAGGATGCGGGAATTATCCCAGCAAAACCTGAATGAGCTGCACGCAAGGATCAACACCAACAACCGGAGGCTTGGTTCGCTCCAAAACTACGAGGCCGTGCTGGAGCTTACCAAAACCGTCGAAATGGATGAAAAGCTTCTCAAGAGCCTGAAGGAGGAACGGGAGGAGCTGGAAATGGTCAATGTAAGGCTGGAACAGATCGAGAGCACCATCGTGGGCTTCAAGCACCGCATCCTTTCAAGCGAGCTTTCCGATCCGGAGACCGAAGAAATCGAAACGGTCATCAATGAGGCCACTGCCCTGGACAATGCGCTCAATGAGCACAGCAGAACGCGCCAGAGGCTATGATATCCCATTCATGATTTCCGCAGTGGATTTTGGCCGGTTCATCGTATAAAGGTGAATGCCGTCCACTCCGTTTTCGATCAGATCCCGTATCTGGTTTATGGCATAATCAATTCCCGCTTTCCGCAGATCATCGGGGCTATTCTGGTATTTATCCATCATGAGCACCAGCTTTGCCGGAATGGAACATCCGCTTTTGGCCGATATGGATTTGATCTGGTCCGCCTTGAAGATCGGCATGATTCCGGCCGCTACGGGGCAATCGATCCCCTTTGCCCGGATTTTTTCCATGAAATCATAAAAGAGCCGGTTGTCGAAAAACAGCTGCGTAATCAGAAAATCAACGCCCCTGTCCACTTTCTCCTTCAGATGTGCTATATCCGTACTGAGCCTTTTTGAATCTACATGCCCTTCCACATAGGCTGCCGCGGCGATGCAGAAATTGTTGACCCGCCGGATATGCTCCACGAGTTCCGTGGCATAGCTGTAAGCATTCTTGCTGAAATCGAAATCCGGATTGTTTGCTGGGGGATCGCCCCTTAAAGCCAGTATGTTTTCCAGCCCGGACTCATGCATGAAGGCCAGCATGCCGCTGATTTCCTCCGCCGTATGGCCGACGCAGGTGAAATGCGCCATGCTTTCGATGCGATGCAGCTTCTTTATCCTGGAGGCGATCTCCAGGGTGCGGCCCTTCTGGCTTCCGCCGGCGCCGTAGGTTACGCTGATATAGTCGGGCTTCAGCTCCTCGAACTGGCCGAGGTGCTCATATATGGTGTCCAGCGGGACATCCGGCTTTGGGGGGAATATTTCGAAGGCGATCACCGGTTTCTTGCCTTTATACAGCTCATTGATTTTCATAAGAACCTCCAACAAAATCCATTAAATTTATTATAACATCATTTAAATTGGTGTCAAGTACAATTAAAATGCAATTAAATTCATTAAGTTTGTTTTTCGCCTGTTCTTTTCAGGTCGCGAGTTTCCCGGCCCCTCCTATTAACTTGTTTCCAAAGCAGTCAGGTTATGCATATTGGGAAGCGGTCATAATATTCGGGCGGGATATTGCAGTTTGAAATAGAGTGGTTTAAAATAAAAAAGAATATTGTACTGTGGAATTTTCATAAGTTGCATGTTTCAAAACTGCAACTTCTATTTTTAATGAGGGAGTATCAGGGAGGTTCGATATGTTCAGAATTATAAAGAAAGAGGTGCTCAATCCTGCCGTCAAGCTGTTCGAGGTAGAGGCGCCTTATGTTGCGAGGAAGGCGGAACCGGGCCAGTTCATCATTCTTCGGGTGAACGAGGAGGGAGAACGGATTCCCCTGACGATTGCGGATTATGACCGGGAGAGGGGGACCGTTTCGATCATCTTCCAGGAGGTCGGCAAGAGCACGAAGCTGCTCGGAACGCTGGAAGAGGGGGACATGCTCCTGGACTTTGCCGGACCCCTCGGCGTTGCCAGCCATCTGGAGGGCTATAAAAAAGCGGCGGTCATCGGCGGCGGACTGGGTACCGCCATCGCCTATCCCCAGGCGAAGAAGCTTCACAGTCTCGGAACGGAAGTCGATGTGATCACGGGTTTTCGCAACAGCAGCCTGATCCTCCTGGAGAAGGAGCTGAAAGCGGCCAGTACCAGGCTGTTTATTGCTACGGACGACGGTTCGAACGGCAACAAGGGCTTTGTAACCGACATCCTGAAAAAGCTTATCGAGGAAGGCAACCAATACGACCTGGTGATAGCCATCGGGCCGTTGATCATGATGAAAATGGTGTCCCTGCTGACGAAGCAGTACGGGATCAAAACCCTGGTCAGCATGAATCCGGTGATGATAGATGGTACGGGAATGTGCGGCGGCTGCCGTGTCACCGTGGGCGGCAAAACAAAGTTCGCCTGTGTGGACGGCCCCGATTTCGACGGGCATGAGGTCGATTTCGACGAGGCCATGAGAAGGCAGGCCATGTACAGGGAGCATGAAAAAAGGTCCCTCGACGATCACAATTGCAGACTGGGGGGTGCCGCAAATGCCTGATATGTCTTTGCAGAAAACAAGAATGCCGGAGCAGGAGCCGGATAGAAGAAACAAGAACTTTTCGGAGGTGGCGCTGGGCTACACCGAGGAAATGGCGCTGAAGGAGTCGCAGAGATGCCTCCAGTGCAAGACGAAGCCCTGTGTGGCAGGCTGCCCGGTGAACGTCCAGATCCCCGAATTTATCAAATTGATCGGGGAAGGCGACTTTGAAGGAGCCTGCAACAAGATCAAGGAAACCAACAGCCTTCCGGCCATCTGCGGAAGGGTCTGTCCCCAGGAGACCCAGTGCGAGCAGCTCTGTGTCCGGGGCAAAAAGGGAGAGCCGGTCGGGATCGGCAGGCTTGAGCGATTCGCGGCAGACTGGTTCATGGCAAACCGGGAGAGCCATGTCTCCTGCACCGTACGCAACGGCAGGAAGGTCGCTGTTGTCGGATCGGGACCGGCGGGTCTGACGTGCGCCGGCGACTTGGCGAAGCTGGGGTATGAGGTGACGATTTTTGAAGCGTTCCATGTGCCGGGCGGCGTATTGATGTATGGAATTCCCGAGTTCAGGCTTCCCAAGGCCCTTGTTCAGAAAGAAATTGACAACGTAAGGAATCTGGGAGTCGATATCATGACAAACATGGTCATCGGAAAGGTATTGTCCCTGGACGAGCTGGAAGCGGAGGGCTTTGAAGCCTTCTTTATTGGAAGCGGCGCAGGACTGCCGAGCTTCATGGGCATCCCGGGCGAGAACCTGAACGGCGTCTATTCGGCCAATGAATTTCTCACCAGAATAAACCTTATGAAGGCTTATAAATTCCCCGAAACGGACACCCCGGTCAGGGTGACGGAAAGCGTGGCCGTAGTGGGCGGCGGAAATGTTGCGATGGATGCGGCGAGATGCGCGAAGAGGCTTGGAGCAAAGAACGTCTATATCGTATACAGGCGTTCGGAGGCGGAAATGCCGGCAAGAGTGGAGGAAGTGCATCACGCAAAGGAAGAAGGCATCGTGTTCAAGCTCCTGACCAACCCGACGAAGATCCTCGGAACGGAGGACGGCTGGGTCAAAGGAATGGAATGCGTTGAAATGGAATTGGGCGAACCGGATGCGTCCGGAAGGAGAAGGCCCGTTCCGAAGCAGGGTTCCGAGCAGACTCTCGACGTGCAGACGGTGGTCATCGCCATCGGCCAGTCCCCGAATCCGTTGATCAAATCCACGACGCCGGGGCTGGAGACCCAGAAATGGGGAGGCATCATCGTGGAGGAGGAAACCGGCGCCACCAGCCGGGATGGCGTATACGCCGGCGGCGATGCCGTTACGGGCGCCGCGACCGTCATTCTCGCCATGGGCGCGGGTAAAAAGGCAGCCAAGGCGATTGATGAGTATTTAAGCGCAAAACACGCGGAGAAATAGCGGCGGCAATGCGGGGGAAAGCAGTACAGGAGAAAGATCACGCGGGGCGGGGAGCAAGCTTCCCTGTCCCGTTTTCTTATTTCTGCGCTCCTCGAAAGCCGTCTCACCTGTTGTGTGTGGATATTTCAGTAAGCGCAGTAAATTTGAGCATATTTGATTAAACTGGTCAAACCTACTTGACAAGGCCGGCCGGTCTTTTGTATAATAGCTTTTGCCTGATGAATTTGTTTAACCTGCGGGATTAACTCAGTGGTAGAGTGTCACCTTGCCAAGGTGAAAGTCGCGAGTCCGAATCTCGTATCCCGCTCCAATATGCGGGTGTAGTTCAATGGTAGAACATCAGCCTTCCAAGCTGATTGCGTGGGTCCGATTCCCATCACCCGCTCCAGAATGAAAAAAGAGATGTATTTTGCGGATACCGCGGGATATATCTCTTTTTTGTCCATTTTGCCCGAAGATATTGAATATTGAGCAAGTGAATATTATAATGTAACATGGTGTAAATTTTTTATCTTCTTCCTTTACGGGAGATTAAAAATACATACTACTATTTATTTAAGGGGAGGAAGCAATGATGGATGTTAGCAAGAAAACCAATAAGCGGCTGAAAGTCCTGTTTATTGGCGTAGTCGGTCTCTTGACAGTCCTGCTGATGCCGATGATGGCATTTGCAAGCGAAGCGGACCTGAAGGTTCCCGAGTTCACCGCAGGTCAGAATACCCTTCTGATCAGCGGCATGATCGTGTGCTTTCTAGGAATGCTTTTCGGCCTTTACCAGTTTATCCGGGTTAGAAACCTGAGAGCTCACAAATCGATGCTGGATGTTTCAAATACCATTTTTGAAACCTGTAAAACCTATTTGGTCCAGCAAGGTAAATTCCTTTTGATCCTGTTTGTTTTTATAGGCGCATGTATGGCGTTCTACTTCGGGTTCCTCGAAGGCAAAGGCGCAGGCGATGTGCTTCTGATCCTTTTATGGACGGTTATCGGTATTCTCGGTTCTTACGGCGTAGCCTGGTATGGCATCCGCATGAATACGCTGGCAAACAGCAGAATGGCCTTTTCCTCACTGGAAAAAAAGCCGCTCAAGCTCCTGAACATCCCCCTGGATGCGGGCATGAGCATCGGCGTTCTCCTGATCTGCGTCGAGCTTCTCGTCATGCTGTTCATACTCCGCTTTGTACCCCGTGAGCTGGCCGGCGCAAGCTTCATCGGCTTTGCAATCGGCGAATCCCTGGGCGCCAGCGCGCTCCGTATCGCCGGCGGTATCTTCACCAAAATCGCCGACATCGGAAGCGACCTGATGAAAATCGTATTCAAGATCAAAGAAGACGACCCGCGTAACCCCGGCGTCATCGCAGACTGTACCGGTGACAACGCAGGCGACAGCGTAGGCCCGACGGCCGACGGTTTCGAAACCTACGGCGTAACCGGCGTTGCCCTGATCTCCTTCATCTGCCTCGCAGTAGGAAAAGGCGATGTGAATCTGCAGACACACTTCCTGATCTGGATCTTTGTAATGCGTATCCTGATGATCCTGACCTCGGTCGGAGCATTCTATATTAACAAAGGCCTCAGCAAGGCCCTTTACGGCAAAAAGACGGACATGGATTTCGAACAGCCCCTGACAAACCTCGTCTGGATCACTTCCATCCTGTCCATCGCAGTAACCTTTGTAGCAAGCTATTTCCTCATCGGCCCCGGTTCCGAAGTGACGCTCCATCCCGGCAACCTGTGGCTCATCCTTGCGGCGATCATCAGCTGCGGCACGCTTGGCGCGGCTTTGATCCCCGAGTTTACAAAAATCTTTACCAGCCCGAAATCGGCTCACGTACAGGAAACCGTCAAATCCTCCGAGGAGGGCGGGCCTTCCCTGAATATCCTGGCCGGTCTGATCGCCGGTAACTTCAGCGCGTTCTGGAAGGGCATGGTCTTCTTCGGTTTGATGTTTGTAGCCTATATCGCAAGCCAGCAGGGCCTTGGCGAAATCATGGTCTATCCGTCCATCTTCGCATTCGGCCTTGTGGCATTCGGATTCCTCGGAATGGGACCCGTCACCATCGCGGTGGACAGCTATGGTCCGGTTACCGACAATGCACAGTCCATTTATGAGCTTTCCCTGATCGAAACCCTGCCGAACATCGAAAAGGAAATCGAGAAGGATTTCGGCTTCAAGCCGGACTTTGAAACGGGCAAGGATTATCTGGAGAAGAACGACGGCGCGGGCAACACCTTCAAGGCGACCGCGAAGCCGGTTCTCATCGGTACCGCCGTGGTCGGCGCAACGACCATGATCTTCTCCCTGATTCTGGTTATCAAGAACGTTCTGGGTGTTGAACCGGAAACGATCCTGAATCTTTTGAACCCATACACCATTCTTGGCTTTATCTGCGGCGGCGCAGTCGTATACTGGTTCACCGGTGCATCGACCCAGGCTGTTTCCACCGGCGCATACAGGGCGGTTGAGTACATCAAGAAGAACATTCAGCTGGACGAAAATGCAAGCCAGAAGGCAGCAACGGAAAAATCCAAGGAAGTTGTCAAGATCTGTACCCAGTACGCTCAAAAGGGTATGCTCAACATCTTCATCGCGATCTTCTCCTTTGCTCTCGCATTTGCATTTATATCCGCTCCGGCGGGCAGGACCGAACCGGTTGCATTCTTCATCGCCTACCTGATCTCCATCGCCGTATTTGGTCTGTTCCAGGCCATATTCATGGCGAATGCCGGCGGTTGCTGGGATAACGCAAAGAAGGTCGTTGAAGTCGATCTGAAGCAAAAGGGCACCCCGCTGCATGATGCAACGGTTGTCGGCGATACGGTCGGCGATCCGTTCAAGGATACCTCCTCCGTTGCACTGAACCCGATCATCAAGTTCACGACACTGTTCGGAACACTCGCTATGGAAATTGCGCTGACGGAAGCCTTCAGGGATGTTGCTCCGTATATCGGAGTCGTATTCCTGGCAGTTGCGTTCGTATTCGTATGGCGTTCCTTCTATGACATGAGGATCGGCAAAAAGAGCTAGAAACCGGCAAACGGTTTTCCGGCAAAAAGAATAAGCGAAATGACAGAAGCCCTGCAGGAAGAGATTCTCTGCGGGGCTTTTTTTGGAGGAATCCGTTCTGCAATGGATACAGCGCAATAGGCGGATAGGGTGAAGCAAGCGGACAGGACAAAGGAAGCGGATGAGGTAAATAAGGCAAGATAAAGAAGAAGGGTGAAGGAAAGAACGCGAAGGCAGGAACGCCTCAGGGATGAAGCCGACA
>JAEYOP010000040.1 GCA_023411575.1 Bacillota bacterium
ATACTCATATCTGCCGTGAAAATTGGAACCGCCCGTAAAAAGGTTGGGCGCAGGCAGCCCCATAAAGGTCAGCCGGGCGCCGTCCGTACCCCCGCGGATCGCTTTGATCCTCGGGGTGACGCCGATCAGGCCGATCAGGTTGTAGCCATATTTCTGCCTGTCTTTAACGAAAAGGCGAATTTCCTTGTTAAGCTTTTCAAACTTATCCTCCGGCACATCCAGCCTGAAAATGGCGCAGGTGGTGTTTCTGAAGTCTTTGAACAGGCCGCTGTCGGCATGTTCGACGATAAAGCCGCCTATGAGGGGAAACCAGCGTATTTTCCGCCCGAAGCTGTAGAACTCCTGGGCTCTGGAATCCAGGCAGATCGAAACGTGGGTATACTTGGCCCCGGTATAGATTCCGATACATTTCGAGACCAATGTACCGGTAAAAGTCAGCATCAAATATATACTCGCCATTCAAACCCCCATAATGTGATACACCTGTACTTATTATATTGAAACCGCATCTCTTCCGTCAAGTATATACGACATCATGAGGATTCTGTCTGAAAGGCGATTGCTACGCCACACCCACCAGGTCTTCCCGGAGGGTGTTCCGTGCCCGGAAAATTCTGTTTTTGATAATGGACATGGGCTTGTCGAGCTTCTCCGCGATCTCCTTATAGGACATCCCGTTCTGGTGATACAGAAGGATCGGAACACGGTAAATTTCCGGCAGCCTGTCTATGGCACTCTTCAGCGCCTGAGAATGCTCCTTGCGCAGATAGTACTCCTCCGGCGAATTGTTCCTTCCCGTAAAATTCGCAATCTCGTCCAGTGAAACGGAGTTGATCTTTTTGCGCCGGACATGGTCCAGGCAGATGTTTGTCGCCACCTTGACGCTCCAGGTGGAGAACTTGTACTGGCTGTCGTACTTCGAAAGCGACCTGTAAATTTTGATAAAGGCTTCCTGCGCCATATCGTTGACTTCGTCGCTGTCCTTGGTGAACTTGTACGCGACGGAATAAATAAGCCTCTTGTACCTCGACAGAAGCTCCGCAAAAGCCTCCTGGTTGCCGTCAAGGCATTCCTTTACCAGTTCGTTATCCGTTCTTTCCATAATCAACAACCTCCAGCATTCCGAATCCACGAAGTCCTTTTGCAACGTCCAGGCTTGTGGTTTGTTTATCATGGTTCCATTATATGTTTGTTTCTGTTTTCCCACATCAGTCAACCGGATGGATTTTTGACAGGTCACCGGTTCAGTCCTTTTCCTGGCCGGATGGCCAGTATGGATGGCCGGCGTCAGTCTTCCAGCGCCCGTATCGCCCGGAGCAGCTTGTCGGAATTGTCCCCCTTGCTGACAAAGGCATCCGCGCCGGCTTCCGCCGCCGATCGCGCCGCTTCCGGCCGGACGCTCATGGCGATGATTTTCGCTCCCTCCGCGCAGCGCCTCAATGCCGGCATCCTACCGGCCATGGCTTTGCCGGAAAGCTCCCAGTCCAGCAGGATCAGTCCGGGCTGTTCCCTCTCCGCGATGGAAAACAGTTTGTCGATATCCTCCGCCTCGCTTATGGCGCCGGGCGTGGTTTCCTGCTCCAGCAGGACCCTCAGTGCGGACCGCACCTCGGCCTGGTCATCGGCAATCAATATTTTCATGCTACCACCTCACTTTCTATACTAATAAAAAACTCCCCTTCATGCCTCCATCACATGGGGAGATTCTTATTAGCCAGGAGGCCGGTTTATACCCTGGCCAGATGGCCAGGTAGCCCGATCAGATCAGCTTTTTCTGGATGGCCAGGGCAACGGCCTCCGTCCTGCTGGATACGTTCAGCTTGGACAGGATGCTGCTCACGTGGAATTTCACCGTAGACCGGCTGACAATAAGCCGTTTGGCGATTTCCGGATTGTTCAGGCCGTCCGTCATCATTTTCAGCACTTCCTTTTCCCTTGCCGTCAGGTCCGCGTCGCGATCCTGCCTCCGGCCGGTTGCCTTGATCAGCGCCTGCGTCGCCTCGGGGGCAAGCGTCGGCTTTCCGGCATGGGCGGACCGTATCGCGGCGGCCAGCTCGTCCGCGGAAACATTTTTGAGCAGATAGCCGATGGCCCCCGCCTGCAGTGCGCTTTCGATCAGGTTTTCCTCCTTGAAGCTGGTCAGTACGATGACCTGGACCGCGGGAAAACGTTCCCGGATGGCCTGGGTCGCCTGCGCTCCGTCCATCTCCGGCATGACCAGGTCCATCAGGACCACATCGGGCTGTTTCGCCTCGCAGACGGCAATCGCTTCCTTACCGTTGGACGCCTCCCCTACGAGCTCAAAATCGTCAAACACCTGTAAAAAGGCGCTCAGCCCGCTTCTTACCACATTGTGGTCATCCGCTATCACTAGTTTGATTCTTTCGTTGTCCATTGTAAAACCTCCCCCGTTTCCCGTCTGGTTTACGGCGTATTCCCGCAGCCGACCCACTCCACTTCCACTCTGGTACCCTCGCCGAGGGTCGATGTGACCGTAAGCTTTGCGCCGATGGTCTCGGCCCGCTCCCGCATGATGCCGACCCCGAAGTGCCCGGAGGCAACCGTCGTCGGATCAAAGCCCTTTCCGTCGTCGCTGATGCGGATGACCGCAAGAAGGACGCCCAACTGCGAATCTTCGTTTGACTTGTATTCCACTGCAGCCGTCTTCGCTCCGGAGTGCTTGGCAATATTGTTCAGCGCTTCCTGGGCGATCCGGTACAGGACGATCTTGACCTCCGTCGGCAGCCGGACTGCTGCCGCAACATTCAACGCCACCGGTATCCTGGCCCGCCCGGTAATCGCTTCCGAAAGCTGCCTCAAAAGCTCCTCCAGCGGAGCTTCGACCAGGGTGGCGGGTCTCAGCTCGAAGAGCAGGGTTCTCATCTCCGCAAGGGCTCCTCTTGTCAGCTGCCTCAACTCCTCCAGCCGCTTGAGGCCCTCTTCCCGGCTGCGTTCCCAGATTCTCGGCAGGACTTCCGCGATCAGGCTCGCGGAAAACAGAGTCTGGGTGACCGCATCGTGGAGGTCCCTGGCCAGCCGGTTCCGTTCCGCCGCCACGGCCATTTCCTCCGCCTGCTTCCTCAGCCGCGTATTGTCTATCGCCATGGCGGCCTGGTCGGCAAAGGTCATGGCAAGATCGATTTCTTCCTTTGTGATCGGACGTTCCTGGCGGATGCCGTCCTTTTTAATATAAAGAGCGATGCCGCCGTAAACCTCGTTTTTGCAGATCAACGGCACCGCCAGCATTCCCGAGCAGTTGTCTTTCAGCCAGCTTACATGGGTGTCGGATTCCTGGAGTTGCTCCAGAATCCGATCCATTTCCGTCGTATCCGTTTTGACTACCGGCCTTCTCTCGGCAAATATTCTGCCAAGATAGCCCGTGCCCATATCGGCGGGCATATTTCCGGAATCCAGATGCGGCAGCCCGTATGCCGCCTCCAGGATCATCGAGTTTTTCTCGCGGTTCAACCGGAACAGGGCGGCCGCATCCGCATGCAGCAGTCTCGCGGCTTCCCGGATGATAAAATCCAGGATTTCGTCCAGGGGCCGGTTTGAATTGATTGCGGCAAGGATATCCCGAAGGCCCTCCGCCACATGCCGCCTCTGCTCATCCTCCTGGTGCCGGCGCTTTTCTTCCTGGTACAGCCGGGCATTTTCTACGCCGATGACGGCGCAGGGCGCAAACATGTTGAAGATCCTTTCATCCTCGGAGTCGAATTCGCCGGCTACCCTGCTGAAGGCGGCAATGATTCCCACCGGCCTGGTGCCTGCCAGCAGCGGAACACACAGGCAGGTCTGCAGCCCGGTCGCCGCAATCAGCTTTTGGTCGGCAGGCAGCTGCATGTTCGAAGCCTCCAGAATGGTGGATTCCTTTTGCAGAAGGCTGACCCCGAGAGCGGACTGATGGGCCGGAAGGCGCATTCCCTTGAGCTCGTTGGGATTGGCGCCCGAAAGGACCGCCAGGACCAGTTCCCCGCCCTCCGTCAGGAATACCGCCGTCGAATGCGCATGGGTCAGCCTCCGGGCCTCGCCCGCGATCAGGTGCAAAACGGCATCCAGCTCCAGCCGGCTTGTGATGGCCTGCTGGATGTTGAACATGGTTTTTATTTCATCCGCCTTTTTAACGGTTTCGTTATAAAGGGTGGCGTTTTCGAATTCAATGGCCGCCTGGTTGGCAAAGGCCGCCACCAGCGACACGTGCTGTTCCCGGTAATAGCCCGGCACGGCGTGATCCAGGGTCAATATCCCCACCACCCTGTCCTTGGCCACCATCGGCAGGCCCATCCAGCACCGGGACCCTTTGAAAACATTGTCCATATGGGCCGACAAAGCCACTCGGAAGGAGTTGGCCGATTCTTCATCTGCCAGCAGGTCGCGGATGACCGCGGGCTTCTTTTCCAGCGGCAGCCTCAAAATGGGCGGCAGCCCGTCCAACGGCATGGTGTAGTCCTCTTCCGCCTCCAGGGTCAGCTGGGATCTATGGGCAAGGATTCTGGCCTGGTTGCCCGAAAGGGTGAATATCTTTGCATTCCGGTATTCGATGATATTGCCGAGCTTGTCCAGGATGGCTCCCAGCAATGGTTTCAACTCCATCGTGGAAGAAACAAGGTTGGAAATATCCAACAATGTGGTCAGCAGCCTGGCATCCTGCTGTACTTCGTTTATCAAGCCGTTTTTTCCCATGGCAGCCTCTTTCCCTTCTCCCGCCGGTCATTCCGCAAAGGGGCAACCAAAAAATCAGCTCCGGAACATTGACCGGAAGTCGTTTTTCGCCTGCCCCTAAATTGTATCCCATGAACCAGGAAATATCAAGCACGGCAGGAAGCAAATGCATGGCGGGCAGCAAACCCTTTAACCTTTTCAGGTCCCGGATAATACAATATAGCAGGTTATTTCCGGCTGTCAGCCGGATTGTCGGAGGTCATTATGCAGACAGTAGCACTTGGTTCGAGGGGGCCGGACGTCCGCCTTTTGCAAAGCACCTTGAACCGGATCGGGTACAATGCCGGAACGGTGGACGGCGTTTTCGGCGGGCAGACCCAGCAGGCCTTACTGGCTTTCCAAAGAAATAGCGGACTGGTCGCGGACGGCGTTGCAGGCCCAGCCACCTGGAACGTCCTGATGAAATTCATCCGGGGATACGATACTTATACGGTCAGGCCGGGGGATACCCTCTATAAAATAGCCCGTTCCTTCTATACCTCGCTGAATGCCATCATTACGGCAAATCCAGGTATCAATCCGGACAACATCCAGGTGGGGCAAAAGCTGACCGTTCCCTACGGAATTGATGTGATCCCCCTGGATGTCATGCCCACCTACGAAATTGTCAGCATCCAGTTGCAGGGTCTGAAGGCAAGATATCCGTTTCTTCAAACCGGCTCCATCGGCAGAAGCGTGATGGGAAGGGAGCTTTTCTATGTCCGGCTGGGCAGGGGCTCCAACGAAGTATCCTATAACGCATCCCACCATGCCAACGAATCCATCACGACCCCGGTTCTGATGAAATTCATCGAGGATTACTCCAAAGCCTATGCGAACAATAGCAGCCTGCTGGGCTACAACATACGAGACATGTACAACCGGACCAGCATCTACGTCATTCCGCTGGTCAACCCGGACGGCGTCGATCTGGTTGCCTACTGGCCGACCTACAGCGACCCGGCTTTTACCCGCGCCGCGCGGCTCAATCAAACCGGCCTGCCGCTTCCGAGCGTGTGGAAGGCGAATATCCGGGGCGTCGATTTGAATTTGAATTACCCCGCCGAGTGGGACAAGGAAAAGGAGGAAGAGATCGAACAGGGCATTACCGGCCCGGGTCCCCGGGATTTCGGAGGAGACGCGCCCCTGTCCGAACCGGAGTCCAGGGCGATGGTGGATTTCACAAGAGCCCATAATTTCAGGCTCGTGATCGCTTACCACACCCAGGGAGAGGTCATTTACTGGCAGTTCATGAATTACGCGCCTCCGAGCTCCCTGCCGATCGCCCGGCAGTTTGCCGCGATCAGCGGATACGCCGTCGAGGCCGGAACCGCCGAGGCCGCCTACGCCGGATACAAGGACTGGTTCCTGCAGGAATACCGGCGGCCGGGCTACACCATCGAAGTGGGCCAGGGTATAAATCCGATTCCGGTGGGGCAATTGCCCGGCATATACAATGAGAATCTGGGGATTCTGCTGCTTGGAGCGGTCATCTGAAAGCAAGCGGAAAACGACTGGAAGATAGTCTGAAAAGAATCTGAATGCAACCAGAATGCAAGTCTAAGCGTAGGACCGGGAAAGGGCTCCCTCCGTTTTTAGGCCCGAGCCTTTCCTGTACATTTCTCAGGCATGTTTTTCAAACCATGCCGCTATATCCGCGTAAACCTCCGTGCGGTTTATTTCATTGATCATCTCATGCCTTCCGCCGGCATAGAGCTTGAACTCCAGGTCCCTTAGGCCCATCGACCCGTATTTACCGTGAAGCCTCGCCACACCCGCCCCGTACTGCCCGACGGGGTCTTCGGCGCCGGAGAAGATATAAACCGGCAGGTTTTTCGGTATCCCTTCCAGATTCCTGCTCAATTGCAGAAGCCCCTTGCTGAAATAGTAATAAAAATTGCTGCTTGCCACGAAACCGCAGAATTCATCCTTTTCGTATTTCGCCACCTGCTCCGCGTCGCGGCTGAGCCAGTCGAACCTGCTTACGGGATTCCGGACGCGTTTGTTGTAGCTTCCGAAGGATAACCGGTCCGCCAGCCTGTTGGGCCGGCTTTTTCCGGCCAGCCTCGACAGAGCTGCCACAAAGGCTCCGACCCCTACAAAGGCACCCTCCATCCAGCAGGAGCCGGAAAGGATGATCCCGTCGATCCCGTCCCCATACCGTTTGATGTATTCCTGCCCGATGAAGGAACCGAAGCTGTGGGCAAGGATAAATAGAGGAATCCCGGGATACTCGTCCCGGATCCGTTTCGTCAGGAGGCTCTGGTCCTTTATGATTCCGTTGAAGCCGTCCTCGTCCAGATCACCGAGATTATGGTTCACCGCGCCGGTTTTGCCGTGCCCCCTTTGATCGCTTGCGTACACCGCATATCCCCGCTCGTTGAGGAAGCCGGCCAGTTCGGCATACCTTGCGGCGTGCTCCGCCATGCCGTGGAAGATCTGAACCACGCCCTTCGGCGGCTTGTCCGGCGTGCTCCAGTACCAGCAGAATACATCCTGCCCGTTGTCTCCTTTGAACATAAAACTGTCCATGCTCATGCCAACCCCGCCTTTCGTCCGTCCAGGACCGCTAAATGGCGCTTTACGCCTCCCTTAGCGTTATGCCCATAAATGCTACATTCCACTTCTGCGCCGCCTTTATCTTATATCCCACTTCAAAGACCTATCCACGGCCCGCTTCCAGTTTTTATAGAGGCTGTTCCGGGCACTGTCCTCCATCGCGGGCTCATATTCTTTTCCCAGGCTCCAGCTTCGCGCGATCTCCTCCTTGCTTTTCCAGATGCCGATGCCCAGACCGGCCAGATATACCGCTCCCAGCGCGGTCGTCTCGGTTATTTCCGGGCGTCTTACCCGCACATTCATGATGTCCGCCTGGAACTGCATGAGGAAATTGCTGACACTGGCGCCGCCGTCCACCTTCAGCTCGCTGATCCGGATCCTGGAATCCGCCTGCATCGCTTCAAAGACATCCCTGCTTTGAAAGGCGATCGCCTCCAGGACCGCCCGAATTACGTGCTCGCGCCTGGTACCGCGGGTCAGCCCAACGATGGTCCCCCGTGCATACATATCCCAATAAGGAGCGCCGAGTCCGGTGAATGCCGGTACGATATATACCCCTCCGGTATCCGGAACGGCTTCCGCCTCAAAGTCCGCCTCCGGAGCGCTGCCGATCAGCTTCATCTCATCCCTGAGCCATTGGATGGCGGAGCCCGCGTTAAAGACGCTGCCCTCAAGGGCATATTCGGCTTTGCCGCCGATTACCCAGGCAATGGTGCTTAGCATGCGGTTGCGCGACAGGACAGGCTGATCGCCGGTATTCATCAGGATGAAGCAGCCCGTTCCGTAAGTGTTTTTCGCCGACCCCTTCTCGAAGCAGGCCTGTCCGAACAGGGCGGACTGCTGGTCGCCGGCGATCCCGCCGATGGGGATTTCCGCCCCGAGGACCTCCTCCGCCGTATTGGCTATGAAGCCTGAGGATTCCACGAGGGACGGAAGCATACACCTCGGAATGTTCAAGGCTTTCAGCAAATCGTCGTCCCATTGCAGCGTATTGATATTGAAGAGCATCGTCCTTGATGCATTGGTGTAATCCGTAACGTGGACCCTTCCGCCCGTAAGCTTCCAGATGAGCCAGGAATCGACGGTACCAGCCAGCAGCTCTCCCGCCTCCGCCTTTTGCCTGGCCCCCTCCACGTTGTCGAGGATCCATTTGATTTTTGTCCCGGAAAAATAGGCGTCGATCACGAGGCCGGTCTTTTCCCGTATGATTTCATCGTAGCCGTTTACCTTCAGATGGTTGCAGATATCCGCAGTTCTCCGGCATTGCCAGACAATTGCGTTGTAGACGGGACGACCCGTGTTTTTATCCCATACGATGACCGTTTCCCTCTGGTTTGTGATACCGATGCAGGCTACGTCCCGCAGCGGCAGCCGGATGGCCGCGGCCGCTTCCTTCAAGACCTCCAGTTGCGATTTCCAGATTTCCGCCGGATCATGCTCCACCCAGCCGGGTTTCGGATAATATTGGGTCAGCGGACAGCTTTTTATGGAAGCGAGCCTTCCCTTCCCGGTGTCGTAAACAACGGCCCTCGAACTTGTAGTCCCCTGGTCAAGTGCGATGATATGCCTCTGGTCCATAAGTATCCTCCCCGGCTATATTTGATGTGGATACGATATCGATCCCCGTATTCAGAATATTTTTGACAAGGATATCGCCAACCCGGATGGGCGCCTGCGCGGCATGGGAATTGATCACCGCCATGCAGTCGAACAGCAGCCCCTTCGGGAGCGGCGCCGCAGATTTGACAGACACCAGCGGTTGCTTGCCTCCTATGACCCTGACCGTTGTTGTCAGCGTCCTTAACGGATTGGTGCATTCATTTATGGCGTAAGCCGGCCCCCGTTTGCACCGGTGGCCCGAAACATCGGCCTCTGTGATCCCGGAGGCCTCCGCTCCGGTAATCCCGCACCCGCCGGACGGCGCCTTGACCTTCAGGACACAGCCTTTCGGACAAACGATGCAGATCAATTCCTTTTCCATTTTATTTTACCCCCAATCCCTTCATAATGCAAAAGATTCCCTGTCCGCCGTGTTCCCCGTCCGCCTGCCGGCAAAAGCGGCAGCCGATCTTCCGGCCAGTTCGGCCTGCATCGTTACGTTATCGACCAGATCGTGCACATGTACCACATTTCCGCAGGCGAATACCCCCGGCATGGAGGTTTGCATCGTTTCATCCACATAAGGCCCCCTTGTCGCCGGATCGATCCGGATACCGGCTTCCCTTGTAATTTCATTTTCGGGAATCAGCCCCACGGACAGCAGCAAAGTATCGCATTCAACGAACTCTTCGGTACCCGGTATCGGCTTTTTGCTTTCATCGACTGCCGCTACCGTCACCCCTTCCACCCTTTCCCTGCCATGGATTTTAACCACCGTATGGCTCAGCTTCAGCGGTATATTAAAATCCTGCAGGCACTGTACAACATTCCTTGTCAGGCCCCCCGGCTTCGGCAGGATCTCGCATACCATCATCACTTCCGCCCCTTCCAGGGTAAGCCTCCTGGCCATGATGAGCCCGATATCGCCCGAACCGAGGAGGACGATTTTCCGTCCGGGAAGATATCCGTTTATATTCACAAATTTCTGGGCGGTTCCCGCCGTATAAATTCCGGCGGGCCGCGTTCCCGGTATGTTCAGCGCTCCCCGCGTCCTTTCGCGGCAGCCCATGGCCAGTACGGCCGCTCCCGCCCTGATCCGCAGGAAGCCGTTTTCCGGGCTTATGGCTTCGATCACTCTGCCAGGCTTCAGCGCTAGTACCGTTGTCCCCGTCTTATATGGAATCTTCATGCTGTTGACCATATCAATATAGCGCCACGCGTATTCGGGGCCGGTAAGCTCCTCTTTAAAAACCTGCAGCCCGAAGCCCGTATGAATGCACTGGTTCAGAATCCCGCCCAGGCTGTCCTCCCGTTCCAGGATCAGGATATCCTGAATGCCGTTCCTGCGAGCTTCCACGGCTGCCGCCAACCCTGCGGGCCCTCCGCCGATCACTACCAGTTCCGCTTCTTTCAAGCCTTCCACCTCCAAATGTTCTTTATCCCTGTCCTTACGGTCCATGCAGACTGTCCGATGTCGGTTGCCCGGTGCCGGCTATCCGTATGACCCGACCTTCGGCCGGCCCATCCGCCGTTATTTGCTTCTGCCGGACAGCAGCCATGAGCCTCTGCCTTTTTTAGTCACTTCGTCGTAAGGGATTCCCAGTTCCCGGGAAAGCAGCTCCACCAGTCTCGGCGTACAGAAACCGCCCTGACACCGCCCCATTCCGGCGCGGGTCCTCCTTTTCACTCCATCCAGGTCAAGGGCCCCGGCCGGCCGGCGGATGCAGTCCGCTACTTCGCCTTCCGTGACTTTCTCGCAGCGGCAGACCAGTCTTCCATAGGACGGATTTTTCCTCAGCAGTTCCTCCAGTTCATGGCCTTCAAGCTCCCGAAAGCGTATCACCTTCTCCCTGGCGCTTTTGAAATTTTTCTTTGAAATCCTTTCAAGCCCCTGTGCGGCGAGAAGCTCCCTTACAAATTCACCGATGGCAGGAGCACAGGAAAGCCCTGGAGATTCGATTCCTGCTACGTGGATGAAGCGGGGATCCACTTTGGAAGGCCCGATGATAAAATCTCCCTGCACGCGGGTTGTGCCGGCGGTGGTGCTTCCCACATCGGCAATGGTGCTTTCCACTCTGGCCCGCAGACCGGCAAACGAGGTGACCACGTTCCTGAGGTCCAGCCCGGGAACAGCCCTGCGGGCTCCCTGCAATACATATTCCAGCCCTCCGGCCGTGGTGGTATTGTCCTCCCTGTCATCGATATCCTGCGCATCGGGGCCGACCATGATATTTCCGTCCACGGTAGGCGTCACAAGAATTCCCTTTCCCGCCGGTGTGGGGCACTGGAATATGACCCGGCCAACCAGATTTCCGACGTTCTTGTCCATCAGGAGATATTCCCCTTTCCTCGGCCTTATGGCAAAGCTGTCATCGCCGGCCATAACGGCCAGCGCCCCGGAATGCACTCCTGCGGCATTCACAAAATATCGGCATGCGAAAACCTCACCGCCCGCAGTGACTTCAATCCGGTCCTTTTTGAATGAAATGCCGGTAACCTCGCAGCTCCGCCGCAGTTCCACCCCGTTCATGACCGCATTTTCCACTGCCGCGGCGGTCAGCTCATAGGGGCAGATGATCCCGGCTGTCGGCGCATATAGCGCATGGGTCGCCCCGTCGGCGATCTGAGGCTCTAGTTCTTTCAGCCTGCTTCCGTCCAGGATTTCCAGACCTTCAACTCCATTGGCAATCCCCTTCTGCATCAAGCGCTCCAACTGCTCCCGGTCCTTCTCCCCAAAGCCTATGACAAGGGAGCCTGTCTTTTTATAGGGAACATCCAGTTCCCGTGCCAGGCTCTCCATCATTCTGGAGCCACGAACATTCAAAAGCGCCTTCAGCGTACCGGGAGTACAGTCGTACCCGGCATGTACGATCCCGCTGTTTGCCTTGCTGGAGCCCGAAGCCACGTCATTTCCTTTTTCGAGAAGAGCTATTCTCAATTCAAACCGGGAAAGCTCCCTTGCAATAAAGCCGCCGACCACTCCCGCCCCTGCTATGATCACATCGTACAACACCCTCGCCTCCATCCTCGAATTGATAAAACGAAAAAAAGCAAATAAAAAGAGCCACACAAAACCAAAGTATAAGCTTTGGCTTTGATGTGACTCCATGTCTCCGCACATCGAAAGAATACTTTATATTCTTATCATATACTCTTTGAGTCCTTTTTGCAACCTGTAAGGTCCATACTCTTGCAGCGTGCACCGGAAATCGAAATCATTGCGGGGAACGGAACCGTGTCCGGGAACCTGCATGGAATATGCTTCGCCTATCCGGATCAGGCTCGCCTGCAATGATGTGGATGAGCCCTTCTTCCAGCGCCGATAGGATTGATATCGAACATACGATGATAACAAGGATACCGTTATGCCATAGCATATACAACGGTATTACAGCGAATACCAGTATCCCTGTCAGCTTGTTCCCCCATGTATGCAAAAACATGAACGTACGATACTTAATCGCGGCGAATAATGCCGCCAAAATACGCAACAGCAAGGCCGATGCCAGTAGCGGCCAATATGGAAGCAGCTTCCCGCCCAATTGCAAAATGAGAATGGCCGTAATGGAAACAAACCAAAACAAATCCGCTGCAGAATCGATCCGCGCGCCCATCGTGCTTGCTGTCCCGTACTTTCGGGCGACATATCCGTCAAGTATGTCGCTCAGCCCGCATAACAGATAAAGCAGGACGAATAAGGCGGTCTGCCGGTGAAAAATAATCAATAAAGCGGTCATAAGGATTCTACTGATTGATATGCCGTTGGCCAGATATTTCATTTATGAACCGTCACTCCCCCTGGTCCCTCTCAAGCAGGCCGCAGACGGTTCAAGGCCGTCTTCTATAGCCTGTAGGGATCTTCATCAATTAAAAAAGCTATGATCTCACCTTTTTTATCACTTTCGTATATCCATTTTCTTAGCTCTTTTAATTTATTATAGTTCAACTCACCGAATTTTTGCCGGTAAATGTCTTCAAACCTTTGTCTGGTCATCTCTTTTTTTATTTGGGTTTGCCAAGCTTCCGTAAAGAAATTTTTTACTTTTTCATGCAAACCATTTCTGACAATACTTTCCCACTCGTATTTATCAAACCAAATCCCGTTACATGTGCCGCAATGATCCACATAAAACGGCAGATTGCCTGAAACCTTATATTTTATAAGAATTCTACCACAATCGGGGCAAAAGTTCGCACTTTTATTATCATATTCCGGAGAGTAATCCGAATTATCACAACAAATAGAAGATAATTGTGCATCCGTCTCTCTCCAGGCTTCGTAATCTTGACGCCTTAGCCAGTTGCCGCCACACCGATTACACACATACCCTTTTAACCCCAATTCCAATTCTTTATCTTCCAAAGGTATCGTCTTACATACAGGACAAAGCATTATTTTCCCTCGCTTTCGAATGCACGTTTTTCTAGCGTCCGTGAAGGGGCGACACATCGTCGGAGACGGGCATTTCTTATAACGCTGTCCTCTATACGGTTATTAGATAAACCCAAGCAATAATTTTACTCTTTCCTCCACGAGCCCTAGAATTCTATCGTTTACATTTCCCGGCTTTTTAATGAATCGTTTGGTTGAGACAGACCGTATATCTTCGGTCTTGATATCCCATAACCGGGTTTGCAGGGATTTGCTATTTTTTCGCTTCAACACTTCATAATGTGTTCCGGGGAGACATTCTGTGGGTATATTAAAGCTGTTGTTTTTTCCCCATTCGATGTCTAAGGAGCATGGGCATGATGGCTATGAAACCAAAAAGAATTCTTACCGGCAGCTCGATTTTGTTCAAAATTTCTTTCCTGGTCACTGTGTTATGCGGCATCATTATGCTGTATGCATCCTACAGGCTGTATCTTGGTTGGACGGATTACCGGCAGGCAAAGGAATTGCAAACCATTCAGGCGATAACGAGTCCTTTCACGGATGCGCTGAAAAATTTCATGTTCGAAAGAGGCCGGATGAATGTGATTCTTTCAGCCGGCGAGCCGATTTCTGCGGACAACCGCTCCTTTATCAGCGAACGGAGGAAGGCCTCCGACAAATCCTTTGCGGCAGGGTTTTCATTAATGAACCGGGAATATCCCCGGGAGGAAGCATTGCTCCGCAAAGGATATCACGAGATAAGCCTTCTGCGGGCAAAGATGGATGAGGAGGCGCTAAAGCCCCCACAGCAAAGGGATCCTCAGGCCCAGGCCCTGTGGTACGCCAACTGCACGGACTACATCGACCTTGTGAGCTCAACCCTTGTAAAAATCAGCGGGCTTTCCCGCAACAACAGCCTGATCGCAAAATATAACGAGCTGATTCTTGATACGCTGCATTTCCGAGGCGTCGTTGGCAGCGAATCCTCCATGTCATACCCGCCTACCTGAAAACGCGGCTGATCCGGCCGTTAAACAAAATAGTGGAATTGATAGCGAATCTCGGCAACGGCAAAACCGACATCGAAAATCCGTTTATACAAAGGAAGGACGAAATCGGAAAGCTGGCGAACGGCGTGGAATTGCTGCAGCAGAGCATCGGAGAAGAGCAGACCTTGAAGCTGGAGCTGCAGCAGACCATCGTGAAGCTGGAAGAACTCTCTATCAAGGATTCCTTGACCGGGCTGTATAATCGGAGGTATATCCTGCAAAGGATCAATGAATTGGAAAACAGCTACAAGAAAAGCAAATCCGCATTTTCGATCATTATCGGGGATATTGACTGTTTCAAAGCCGTCAATGACCGTTATGGGCATGACTGCGGCGATTTTGTCCTTTGCTGCATCGCCAAAACCATGTCCGCCTGCTGCAGGGCAAAAACAGCGGACGCAACAGGGTTGTAGTATTTTAATTGCATCCGACGCTGCTTTATACGTGGATGCCCAGCAGGCGATCCAGGGATAAAATCAAAGGGATTTTTCAGCTTTTAAAGAGTCCCTAATTGTTATGCTTCATCTTGATTTTGGCATTTTCCGCATAGCGTTTGATTTTCATGGTAGTGGTCTTTACAAATTCGTTGTCGCGGAGCGTGAAGGTGCTGATCCGCTTGTACAGCGGCATATCCTTGTTGGCGCTTTTGACCACTTCCGAGATGATATTCATGATTTCTTCCCGGGTAACGTTGGCCCCCTTCAGCCTCTCCCGGATCGCCTCAAGATTGGGCCGGATATGGGCGCCTACCAGCGTCTCGCCGGACTTTCCGTCCTCGTATCCCGCCACCATGGATTCCAGCACATAAGGGCTCCTGTTGATATAGGACTCCACTTCTTCGGGAAAAATGTTCTTGCCGTTTTTGGTCACAATGACATTTTTCAACCGGCCGGCCACATAAAACGCGCCGGATTTGTCGATCCTTCCGAGATCGCCGGTATGGAACCATCCGTCTTTCAGGCATTTCTCCGTAGCTTCTTCGTTTTTGTAATACCCGAGCATGACATTGTCGCCCTTTGTAACGATTTCGCCCACGCCGTTTTCGTCCGGATTGTCGATCAGCACTTCGACTCCCGGCAGCGGTTTGCCTATGGATGCGTTTCCATAGAAATTATCCCGTTCGCCTATGACAAGGGGCGAGCATTCTGTCAGGCCATACCCCTGCAGGACCTTGAATCCGAGTCTGTTCAGCCCGTTCGATACCTCGGGGCTGATCGCCGCGGCGCCTGTCAGGATCAATCGCATCTGGCCTCCGAAGCTTTTATGCACGGTGTTGAACATGGAACGCCGAACGTCAATTCCGACCAGCTTCAGCGCCGACCCCACAAGCATCAGCACCTTCAGCAGCAGCTTCATTCCAGGCTTTTTACCCGCCTGATCCCAGATCTTTTTATACATATTCTCCAGCAACAGCGGGACGGTAATCAGGACCGTCGGCCGGACGTCGAGGAAATTTTTTTGGATATGCTTGAGCCCTTCGTTGAAGGCTATGGTCGCCCCGCAGTAGATCAGGGCAAGGAACCCCAGCGTGCATTCGTAAGTATGGTGGAGCGGCAGGATCGAAAGCGAGACATCGTTGCTGTCCACATGAACCGTTTTCAGTACCGCCAGGATATCGGAGCAGATATTCTTCTGGGAAAGCATTACGCCTTTCGCAAGATCCGTCGTTCCCGAAGTAAACAGCAGAATGCCGAGGGCGGTGTGGTCGATCGTATGGCCGCTCAGGTCGATTTCTCCCTGGGCCAGCAGCTTTCTTCCCTTTTCCACCAGCTTCCGGAACGAAAGGAACTCCTCCGTATCCTCATCGGCGTCCATATGAATGAAATACCTGGTCGGAGCACCGGAATCCTTCATCGCCGGCAGGTCCTTCTCATATTTCCCGGAAAAGATCAGCGCCGCCGCCTCGCTCCGGTTCAGCAGATTGCCCTTCTCCGCCGCCGGCAGCTCCTTGTCCAGTGGAACGACAACACCGGTATGGTTCGTTACCGCAAGATAGGCGGTGCACCATTCATAACGGTTTTCACCCATTACTGCGATGAAGGAGCCCCTGAGTCCAAGCGATACGAGAGCTGCTCCGAATGCATCCACATCTTCCTTGAAATGCGCATAGGTTATGCTTTTAAAGGTTCCACCGACGTCCCTGAGCCAAAAGGCCGCCTTGTCCGCATAGGACACGGCGCTGCGTTCCAACAATTCCCTGAAATCGTTGATATGCTCCACCTCGTATAGTGGCTTCCTTAACATTGCTCCCACCTCAACGTATTCATAATATTTTATTCCTACCCTGCTACTATAAATAATAACACATTTGTGTACTTTATGGATATCAATTTTTGACAGCTTGCAATAATTCGTCCGATATCCTCTCGATTTCGTCCACCGACGAGGCTACCTGCTGCATTGCGGCAAGCTGCTCCTGCGACGCCGCGGCAATATCCTGGAGTTCGGAGATGCTCTTGTGGTTGATTTCGCTGATATTCCCCACGATGCCGGCAAGCTTTCCGCTGTCCTCCGCCGCCACGGTGGTTGAGCTGCTGACCTCCTGGACCATCTTGTCCATCTCCGCGCCCGCCGCCGATACCTCCTCAAAGGCTGCGCCCGCCGCCCTTATAATGTCCATGCCTTCCAGAACGATCTTCGTACTCCTGCCCATGGACTCGACAGCCTCGGAGGTATCCGCCGTGATTTCCCTGGTCAGCTTTGCTATCTCCTTTGCCGCGCGGTCCGACTGTTCCGCCAGGGAACGGATCTCCCCCGCCACCACGGCGAAGCCCTTGCCCTGCTCGCCCGCCCTGGCCGACTCGATGGCGGCGTTGAGCGCCAGCATGTTGGTCTGTCCTGCGATGCCGGAAATCATTTCGACAATTTTTCCGATCTCGGCGGATTGCTCGCCGAGCTTTAAAACAATCTGCCGGTTCTGCTCGGTCGCTCTGCCGATTTCCTCCATCTTGCCCACGGCATCCTTTATGACTTCACCGTTTGCCGTCGTCAGTCTGGTGACGTTGTTGGAAACCTCGGCGATCTTCTGTCCTTCCTGGGCCACAAGATTAAAGGTGTCGGAAATGTTTTCCGCCGCCCGCGCCGCCTCTTCCACAAGCTGAAGCGTGCTTTCGGAGCCGCTGGCGATCTTGTTCGTATTCTGGGCGATGTTTTCGTTGGCCCTGGCCGTGTTGGCGGTTATTTCAGAAAGCTGGCCCACCGATCTTGCAAGGGTGTCCGAAGCTTCACGCGCCTTTTCCGTAATGCTGACCATGCGGTTCAGCATTCCCTTTTGTTCCTCCGCGCCAACCACATTTTGAAGCATATTTCTTGTTCTTTTGGATAGCAGGATGAAAATGACGGCAATTGCCAGGAACTCAATATTTCTGGGGATTATCCCAAAGATCAGCAGCTCGGATTGGTCTTTAAAATTGTTATCGACGACCCCATTGAGCCCCATGCCGAAATACTGGGCCGCCGTAACGGCGGCTACAGTGAAAATTGCGGTAAACCAGCTCAGCTTCCTTGAGAAGTAGAGGCTTGCAATCGCTAACGGATACAGGTACAGCAAAACAGTGTGATACGATAACAGCATTGTTGTCGTTGTTACCATAAGCACAGCGGCTGAAACGGTTATGTATTTCAGCGCCGGTCCCCGGAGCTTCAGGACGAAGATCAGAAAGGCCGGAAGCATCAGCAGGATGGCCGCTCCCGACATCGCCAGGATCATCGTGGCCATGGGGACGATAAAGATCCCCAGGATATTGAGAAGCATCGTCAGCGCTAAAAAGGAAATCGTGACCAGCATGATTTTTGCCGCAAACCCGTTGGCAACCTGCTCATTGTTCTCCAGTATCGATGTTTTGTCCATCTCTCATCCCCCGCTTTTTTTGCATATTATGGTAAAATCGTTTTTCAGATAGGCTTCTACGAATTGCACCTTTTCGATCACCGGGGAGTATACCTCCAGCATTTCGGCGACTTCATCGGGATGGAAATAGAAATATTTTTCCTCCCGGTCGGGAGAAGCGGTGTGGAGCAGATTGAATACCACATAGCCGGTGGAAAGCCGGAAGAACAGCTCCAGCGCCCTGGTGAGAAATTCTCTGTTGTTGCCCAGATTCAGATTGAAGATACCGGAGGAGTAGATAACATCAAAGGAATGATCCTTGAAAATGTTGTTCTTGAAGAGATCGACCCGGAAAAACTCGGCGCCGAGCTGCTTCGCTTTCGCCCTTTCGATCATTTTGTCTAGGATGTCCACGCCCGTATAGGCTACGTTGACGCCCTTCGAACGGATATATTCCAGCAGGTTGCCCGTGCCGCATCCGACATCCAGCAGAGTTTTGCCCTCCAGCTCTACGGAGGAAAGCAGCATGTCGAACCTCAGTCTCTGGGCTTCCTCGCTTTCCCAGCCGAGTACGCCGTATTCGGGAAGTCCCTTTGCCATGTTGTCCTCGTAGTAGGTTCGAATGATTTTCATTTTGTCCATAAGTCGCAGTGCTCCAAGCGTATTAAAATAGGATATTGGTCCAGACAATTTCATAATAGCGCATGCAAAGCAGGCGGTCAATAAATATCGGGTGGAAGGACGCTTGATATTTTTTTGTCAATATTGTATTATAAAGATATCCTCCTGACTGCAAGGATTTTCCGAGCGGGAAGGCGCTGCAAATTGGTATGTATATCGGGCATCCACACATGCCTTGCGTGTATATCAGGCGTTCTTCCCTTTGGGGGAGAGCGCCTTTGCTTTATAAACGGAAAGGACCATCTGCATGACGAACACTTTTGATCTGGTACGAATCCTTGAAAACGGGACCATAAAAGAACTGGCCGATGTCGTCGAGCACTACGCGGCCGCTTCGCAGCAGGAGCGCGAAGCCCTTTACGACGCGGCGCTGGAACAGAAGCGCCTGTATTACGGCAACAGCGTTTTTTTCCGCGGACTGATCGAATTCAGCAGCTATTGCAAAAACGACTGCCTCTACTGCGGAATCCGCCACAGCAATCCAAATGCCCGCCGTTACAGGCTCACGGAGGATGAAATCCTTGGATGCTGCGCCGAAGGCTATCGCCTTGGCTTCCGCACCTTTGTGCTGCAAAGCGGCGAAGATCCGTATTATACGGATGACCGCATGTGCGGGATCATTTCGGCAATAAAGGCAAGCTACCCGGAATGCGCCGTAACCCTGTCCCTCGGGGAAAAAACGGAGGAAACCTACCGGCGGTACCGCGACGCCGGGGCCGACCGTTACCTGCTCCGGCACGAAAGCGCCGACGAGGCCCATTATGCGCGCCTGCACCCGGGCAATATGAGTCTGGCAAACCGCAAGCAATGCCTTTATAAGCTTAAGGAACTCGGCTTCCAGGTTGGGGCCGGTTTTATGGTGGAGTCCCCTTTCCAGACCTTCGGGTCCCTTGCCGCCGACCTGGCTTTCCTCCGGGAGCTGAAGCCCCACATGATCGGCATCGGGCCTTTCATTCCACACAAGGATACGCCCTTTGCCGGCGAAAGGACGCCGACCGCCGGCCTGACCCTGGTCCTGCTGGCGCTGGTGCGGCTGATGCTGCCGAAGGCTCTTCTTCCCTCGACAACCGCACTGGGTACGGTGGATCCGCACGGGAGGGAACACGGTCTCAGGGCCGGCGCCAACGTCGTTATGCCGAATCTTTCCCCCGTCGTCCACCGGAAGGATTATTCCCTTTACGACAACAAAATCTGTACGGGGGAAGAAGCCGCCGAGTGCCTGGGCTGCCTGACCGGCCGCATCCGCTCGGCCGGATTCGAGCCGGACTTTTCCAGAGGAGACAGCCTGGTGTGATTTTATTGGCTCAGTTCGGCCGCATGGCCTGTCTTCCTTGAACTATATAAAAGAGTTCTGTTATAATCATACTAATAACATTCGGAAGATTGGCTACGGAGGAAAAATGAACAAGGTTATTTGCGTATATAGTTCATCAAGCAGTACAATCGCTTCCAACTATTTTGATGTTGCTGCAAAGCTCGGCAGAGAAATCGCGGTCCGCAAAAACACCCTGCTGTTCGGCGGCGGCATGCGCGGGCTCATGGGAGCCACGGCAAAGGCCGTGCATGAATATGAAGGCAAAGTCATCGGGATAATCCCAAAGGCGCTGAACCAAAAGGGCGTCGTATACGAGCTGTGTGACGAGCTGGTCGTCACAATGGAGATGCGGGAGCGGAAAGCCATAATGGATTCCCGTTCGGATGCCTTCATCGCACTCCCCGGCGGATACGGAACCCTGGAGGAGCTTCTGGAAATCATTACGCTGAAGCAGTTGAAGTATCACAACAGGCCGATCGTCATCTTGAATGAAAACGGCTTTTTTGATTTTCTTCTGAAGCAGTTTGAACAGATCATCGACCAGAGTTTCGCCAAACAGGAAAGCTCGCTGCTGTACTATGTGACAGAGGATGTGGCGGATGCGCTGGATTATATCGACAATTATACCCCGCACATTTTCAAGGACAAATGGTTGACCTGACCGCGCAGGGGATCTGGATAGGAACGGGCCGGCATTCCCCGCCGGCTTATTGCTCCAGTCCCGATTTTAATGCATTCTCTATTGCCTTAAGCAAAGCCTTGCTTGTAGTGGTCGCCCCCGATACGGCATCCACATCCACGGATTGTTTGTCCAGGACGGTACGAATGACTCCTTTCGCCTTTTTGGCATACGAAGTATCCCTGTTGCTTACGATATCAATATTTTCAATCTTATGTCCTTTTACGCTTACCTCTACTTTATACGTGAACGAGCCATAACTGTATTCGCCGTTATATTTCCCATCACTTACTTTTTCCAGGTTTACGTTCTCGATTTTCATTGTCCTTACAGAATCCAGTTTCGTTTCATTGGGCAGAATAAAAAGAAGATATCCCCCCAATGCGATTACTATCAGAAAAGATACCGCTGCAATTACGATTTTCTTCATAGATTATTTCAAACCTCCTTTTTCATCACAAACAAAAATACGATTCTGTCCGAATGGAGTCTGAAAAATCATATGGAATTCCCCTATGGAACATAAAACCCTGTTTCGGTAGCTTCGTAACGAATGCGGAACTTTGGAAGCGAATGGAGCACCGTGTGATAGTTTTCGGTCCAGTCGTCCCCCTGCGACGGATCGTTGACCCCTTCCGCAGGCGGCGCAAACAGCTTGAACAGAAGCCTGCACGAATCCTTCAGTGGATTCCCGTAAAAGGCGGGCATCAAGTCAATTGTACGGACCCCCGGCTTTTTGTAAAACCATTTGCTGTTGATCTCCAGCATGGCATTCAGCCCGGCATCTTCAAAGGTAACCTCACAAAACACGGGATTCTTCTCGAATTCCAGCGGGATCGCAAGCCCGTCCGAATCCTCAAAGCACCCCCACCGGAGCATGGCAGGCAGCCCGACTTCCTCCCCGGCCGTCATCGAGGGCTGGAACCACGGGTCGTGGATAACCTCCCGATATGCATCCAGCAGCGGCTGGGCAATCCCATTGTCCGGATTGTTCGGGTCCTCCAGCTCCAGGCCGAGCCGTCCCCTGTCCCTGAACTGGTAGCAGGTGATTCCGGTCAGCCATTCGGCCTTTTCGTCCCGGACCGTGCGGTACAATTCCGACATCAACCTTGCTTGATCGAATGGACCCGTTACATCCCCGTCCGCATTCAGTTCGGATATGACCAAAGGCTTATCCTTCCCTCCGTTGAGCAGCCGGAAACGCGCGTAAGTGTACCGGTTCGCTTCAAAGATCTCTTTTACGCCGGCGCGCCTGTGGGTCTTTCCCCCGCGCTCGGCAACGGTAAACGGCCATCCCCAGTTAAGAGCCAGATAATAGTCTCCCGACCAGATATCCGTTTCCCGGATCGCTTCTGAAAATTCCTCCTCGTACGGCATGGCTTCGGAATCCCGCGCATGATCCCCGCCGACGCAAAGGATCGTGCGGATGTTGGGTGCCTCCTGCTTGACGATCCTGTGGAAACGAACGTAGAAATCGGCCACTTCCTGGTAAGTATACCGCTTGTTGAATGCGAACCAATTGCCGAAAGCTTCATGGTTGATTCTCAAGAAAAGCCGCCCGTAAGGCTTGAGCTCCCTGGCGATCTGCACGAGATGCTCATCCGTCACCCCACAGTCAATCGTCAGCGTCAGTGTGACATCCTGTCCGTGTCTTCGGACATCCTTCATGGACAAGAACGGCTCCCCTTCCGTATTCCCGCCGATTCCGCCCGTATAAGGGAAATAATCGTCATAGGGGTAATCCCACTGAAAGGTCACCCCGGTGCTTTTCCCCAGCACGCTGGCCCTCGTAGGCCAGCCTTTATCCAGCGGATAATAGCAGTACATCAGGTTAATGCTTCTATGAGGCCTGCCCAGCTTATCCAGGATATAATCCTGGTTGACATATTCTCCTCTTTCGCTGCCGTCCCCAAGATCGACAGCGCATCTGGCCGGTCCCATGTGCAGTTTATATGCTTTCATCGAATTGTTCATTATCATCTGCCTCCCGATTGAAGCGGGACAGGTACATTCCCCCCTGTCCCGGCAATGGTCTAGCCCAGCACAATCTCCACCTTGTTGACGTCCTTCATCACGCCGTGGGGAATCAGGCAGCCCTCGAGCTTTTGCCCGTTGACGGTCAAGGAGACAACGCCCTTGCAGATCCTGTCCGGGTTTTTCACTTCTATGTCGAAACGCTTTCCCCTGAATTGCCTGGTCGCCTTGAAGCCGTCCCATTCGTGCGGGATGCAGGGATCGACGACAAGGCCGTCATAGGAGGCACGGATGCCCAGGATATACTGGGAAATAGCTACAAAGCTCCAGGATGCCGTACCGGTGAGCCATGAATTTCTGGCGCGTCCGAATTTATAAGGATGCTCTTTTCCGGTTATAAACTGGGAGTAAACATAGGGCTCCATCGTGTAAAGATCGGCATTGTCATTCTTGGCCGCAGGCAGGAACGACAGGTAAAACTCAAACGCCCGGTCTCCCCTTCCAAGCATGCATTCGGCCACCACCGCCCAGGTATTGGCATGGCAGAAGATTCCGGCGTTCTCCTTCAGCCCCGGCGGGAAGGAAGTGATGGCGCCGATTTCTGTATCCGGTTCCCGGTAGGCCGGGAAGTTCTTGACAATTCCATGCTCCGTGGCAAGGTATTCCTTCAGGCTGTCCATTGCCCTGACGCCCTTTTCCTTTTCAGCGGCGCCGGAAACCACGGACCAGGTCTGGCTGTTGATGAAAATTTTGCATTGCTCGCTTTCCTGTCCGCCGAGCTTTTTACCGCTGTCGAGATAGCCCCGCAGGAACCAGTCGCCGTCCCAGGCGTATAGGTCCAGCTTCGCGGCGATTTCAGCCAGGTATTCCCGATATTTCTGCGCCTCGGCGCTGCGGCCGGCACGGTCGGCCAGTTCGATAAATTCGGCCAGCGCGCGGTAATAAAGGAAGGTGCTCCAGATGCTTTCGCCTTTTCCCTTCAAATTGATGCAGTCGTTCCAGTCCGCCGCCAGGCCCAGAAGCAGCCCGTGGGGTCCGCGCTTGCCCCAGGAGAAGTCCAGCGCCGCTTTCAGATGCTCGAATACGGTTGCTTCGTCCTTATCGCAGTAAGGGATGTTTTCCTCCAGGAAAGCCATATCGCCGGTCTCTTTAATATAAGCGGGCACCGACAGCAGCAGCCACAGATGGTCGTCGGAGAAAATGTGCTCCGCAGGAGGGACGTTGTGCTGTCCCTGGGACCAGGTAAGGGGCTGCAGGCCGTGCATGGCGGAACCGTCGAAAATCTGGCCCTTCAGCAGCTCGACGAGCTTTTCGCGGCAAAGCTCCGGAATGGAATGCATGACGCCCAGCGTGTCCTGGTTCGTGTCCCGGTAGCCCAGCCCGTCGCGTCCGCCGGCTTCGTTGAAGGAAGCCGACCTGGACCAGTTGAACGTGGTCTGGCACTGGTATTGGTTCCACACATTCACCATGGAATTGACCAGAGCGGAAGGAGTCTCGCAGGTGTATTTGCCCAGCCTGTCCCTCCAATATTCCTGGACTCTGGCGAATTCACGTTCAACATTCGCCCGGTCGGAATAAAGCTTTTTGCATTCGGCGCCGAAGGTTTTCGCGTCGCCCACGCCGACTACATATACGGCGTACTTTTTCTCCCCCGGCTTCAATACGATTTTGTTCTGCACCGACGCGCAGGGATTGCCGCCAACCGCTATCGTGTTGGCGCAGCTTCCCTTTTCCACAGCGGCCGGGGTCCCCTCGTGGCGGTAACGTCCGATGAATTCGTCCCGGTCCGTTTCAAAGCTGGCCACGGGAAGGGTCGAAGCCATAAAGCCCTTGGGTTCGCTGATGGGCCAAAGCCGGATGGAATAATCGACAATGTCGTTTGCATAACCCATCCGGCAGGTATAAAGAATATACTGGAAGTTGGACAGATCCTGGTTCATGTCCCAGAAGCACCATTCCGCGTAGGTAAACAGGGAAAGCTCCCGGTCCCTGTCGGACTTGTTTTCGACTTCGAGCTCCCAGATCTCGACAGGCTTGTCGATGGGTACAAACACCCTGTAATTAGAGCTTATCCCTTTGTACTCGCTCTCGAATTTCGTATAGCCGAGGCCGTGGCTGCAGCTTGTCCTGTAGACGTCCAGCGGCTTTCCCACCGGCTGCCAGGAAGCGGACCAGTAATCGCCGTCCTGGTCGTCCCTTATATACACGTACCGGCCCGGCCGGTCCGTCGGAACGCTGTTGAAACGGAAGCGGAGCAGCCTTGCGGATTTGGGCGATTTGTGAAAGCCGTACCCGCTCGCATTGTTGGAAATGATTCCGCAGTACTCGGAGGTTCCGAGATAATTCACCCAGGACATTGGCGTATTGGGATTATCGATAATGTATTCCTTTTTGCTGTCGTCAAAATAACCGTATCGCATCATACTGGAAATTCCCCCTCTTAAATCGGGATCGGCCGCTCGGCGGTGGATTCCGGGAAGCAGCGATCCGCGACGGTATTTTTTGCTGCTATCCATTATAATTTAAGAGAGGGAACTTTTCAAACAAATTCCAGCAACATGATTATTTTATAGTACTTTCGTTGATTTTTGATAATAGAAATCCCTTATTTTACCTTCTCAACATCGCCGTATACTTCACCGAAGGTGTCCACCGTTACGGATTTCATCCTCTGGTCCTCTCTCGGCCTGTCGTTGTAATCGCGCTTGACGCTTACGATCCTGTCCGCTTCCTCCATGCCTTCGATCACCTTGCCGAAGGCGGCGTACTGCCCATCCAGGTGAGGGGCCTTCTCCGCCATGAGGAAGAATTGGGACCCGGCGGAATCGGGCCTTGCCGACCTCGCCATCGACAGGACGCCCTTGTCGTGCTTCAGCGAATTCTGGAAGCCGTTGCCGGAGAACTCGCCCCGGATGGAATAGCCGGGTCCGCCCATGCCGCTGCCCTGCGGGCATCCGCCCTGTATCATGAAGCCGGGGATGACGCGGTGGAAAATAAGGCCATTATAGTAACCGCTGTTCACCAGGGAGATGAAATTTCTTACCGTGTTCGGTGCAATCTCGGGATAGAGCTCTGCTTTGATGGTCTTCCCGTTTTCCATTTCAATCGTGACGATCGGATTTTTTGCCATAATACTTCTCCTTTAACTGTTAAATTCGTGCCCTGAAAGTATACCAGAATTATATCAGATGAACCGTGAAAATCAAATGAAATACATCGAAACGGCGGCGACCCAGCCTACCACCCCCAACATCGCCAGCCATTCAAAAACCGGCATCAGCCAGACCCTGGGCCGGTCCGCCCCGAAATAATCGTATTTTCCCTCCCTCCTGGGCGTTAGAACAGGTATAAGCAGAAAGGCGGCAAAGGCCAGCGCCACGGCAACGGCAAAAAGCACAAACACCAGGGGAAGCCGGCGCCCGGAATCCAGCAGCGAAGCAAGGCCGAACAGCAGGATGGTGGTCAGGCCCCCGTAAAAGAAGCACTTTGCGGCATCGTCATGCTTTTTCAGGGTATCCATCGGGAAAACGCCCACCATGCAGCAGGCCAGCGCGGAAAACACGCCCGCCGTACCGGCGATCCCGGCCGGCAGCGTGCCGAGAAAAGCGCCGAACTGGACCATGAACAGCACATAACATAAGCCTGCCGCCACCAGGGCGGCATTGAAGACTCCGGCGAATGTCGAAACCGGCCGTTCCCCCAGTTCGGAAATGAAATGGTTCAGCAGGCTGTACCGCTGTCCCAGCTTTCCCTTGTACCGGAGCGCCGGTATGACGCAGCCCGCCAGGACCAGCATGGAGCCAGCCAGGCCCCAGAGCGGAAAGGCTGCGGAATCGGTAAAAAGGCGAAAAATCCTGTCCATATTATCTGCCCCCACTTTTTAACCTTGCCCGGATTGTGGTATTATTCTATATATATTGTGTGCATTCTCCAAATATATTTTCGTCAATCAGGAGGTCTTATGACTTTTTTATACATCATCGCCGCTCTTTTGGCAAGCCTGGTTATCCTTGCCGCCGCCTGGAGGACCGCTTCCTTCCGTTCCGGGAATCCGGACCGCCGGCCCTATGACGCCGGCGCCGTCGATGGGGAAAAAGCGGCCCGGAGCCTTTCCGGCGCGCTTCAGATCAAAACCGTATCGAATGAGGATTATGCAAAAACCGATTTCGCCCAATTCAATTCTTTCCTGACGTATCTGGAGCGGACTTTTCCGGGAGTATACGCCGGGTTGGAGCACGAGATGGTGAACACCTACAGTCCGCTGTTCCGCTGGAAGGGCTCGGACCCGCTCAAAAAGCCCGTCCTGCTGATGGCGCATTATGACGTTGTGCCTGCCGATCCGGACTCGGAAGCCTCCTGGACTTACCCGCCCTTCTCCGGAACGATCGAAGCGGGTACAATCTGGGGCAGAGGCGCCCTGGACATCAAGTGCCAGGTGATCGGCATCCTGGAAGCGGTCGAATCTCTCTTAAAGGAGGGCTATCAGCCCCAAAGGGATATTTATATCACCTTCGGCCACGATGAAGAGGTCGACGGCCAGCAGGGGGCGCGCGTCACGGCGGAGCTCCTGAAGCAGCGCGGCATGGACTTTGAATTCGTCCTGGATGAAGGGTCCCATATATCCGAGAGCATCCTGCCCGGGATTCAAAAACCGCTGGCCCTGATCGGCCTGTGCGAAAAAGGCTATGCCGACGTAAAACTCCTCTCGGAGAGCCGCGGCGGCCACTCCTCCACCCCGGAGGCCGATACTGCCCTGAGCATCGTCTGCGAAGGAGTCGCAAGGCTTCACAAGCATCCGTTCCGCAGCAGGATCACTCCTCCCGTCAAATGGTTTCTGGATGCCGTCGGTCCTGAAATGCCCCTGCCCGGAAGGATCGCACTGGCGAATCAATGGCTGTTCGGACGGGCCATCGTCCGCCGGTTGTCGAAAATACCGTCGGGCAATGCGCTGTTCCGGACGACCACCGCGGCGACCATGGCCGGCGGAAGCCTGCAGGCCAACATTTTGCCCCAGAAGGCCTGGGCCGTCATCAATTTCAGGCTCCTGAACGGCGAAACCCGGAAGGACCTGGAAAACCATATCCGGAAAGTGCTGCGCGGTCTGGACATCAAAACGGAGTTCCTGATCAGCAACGACCCGTCCGCCGTGTCCCAGCGCCATTCGGACGCTTACAGGGCGGTTGAGAAAACCGTGCTGCAGATATTCCCGGATGTGCTTCCCGCCCCCTATATCATGACGGGCGCATCCGACTCCATTAAATACGAAAAAGTCAGCCGGAACATTTTCCGGTTCTCTCCCTACCGGATGAACTCCGCCGACGCAGGCAAAGTCCACGGGAATAACGAATGCATCTCCGTCCGGAATATGGAGGATATGGTCCGTTTCTACAAGCAATTGATAAGGAACGTATAAATCCTTCCGGCGGGACAGAAATCCGCTCCGCCGTTCGGCCATCCGGCGGGATGTCGCATTTTTTCCCGTTTTCAGGAGAATCCTGCCTGAAAATACCTCGGCAGCGTGAGCCGGACCCATTTATCGCAAAAATAGCCGTAACGGCTCTCCACCACCTTTTCCTTCAAATCGAAGACGGATAGACAGCCTTCTATACGGATTTCCTTTCCGTCCTTGCTCCTCGGATTTCCCGCATAATAGCCCGCATTTTCGCCGTAGGGCGATAGAAATCCGACCAGCTGCCTTGTTCCCTCGAAATCGATGAATCCCTTCTCCTCAAGCATTTTATGGATTTGTGCGTTCAACTCGTCGTATCTCCACTGGATATCGTTCACCTTATCCCCCACAATGCCCTCCGTCCAGCGATGCATGGCGAAATACCGCATTTCGGGGATGATGTAATGGTTTGTCACGATAAGCAGATCAGTGCTTTCCTCCCTTTGCGGGGCGAAATAATAGCACGACGGGCAGTTTTTTTCATTTCCAGCCGCATTGATCCAGCCCGCTTCGGAAAATGCGTCCGAGTTTATTTTTTTCTCCGTATTGTATTTTTTGTTGTAGAAATCCCAAAGCGGCCGGTTGAATTCAAGATATCCGGCTGGATACCGGTAGTCGTTCCACCTGGTCATGATTCCGCTCCGGAAGGGCTCGGAACGATGCTGCACAATAAATTCCCCGTCGGGCAAAACAGGCTTGAAGTCTTCGGTGGGGAACTGGGTAAAGTCAATGGACTCCGCGGAAGCACCTGCCTCTACTACACAGGACCGGTTGCTCTTTCCGTCCGCGACAATGTAATTCCAGGAGACGCCCCTCCTGGCCGACACCATATATTCGACTACGGCCTCCGCACTGGCACAGTATTGCACGCACATCCGCAGCATAAGCAGCGAATTGATTCCTACATTCTGCGGGTCGCAGTTCGCTCCGGGAGACATATCGACCCCGAAACCAACTCCTTCGAGGTTCATCGCTGCAATGCTTCCAACCATGCCGGGCGCCGTAACGCTCACATGAGGAATAGCCCTTCTGCCGTCCGTGCTCAATGGATTATAGACCACCATGGCTGCTGTATCCTGAAACACATCCGCCGTGGGAAACATGAAATCCCGGGCGAAATAACAGCCTCCTCCGGCGCTTTTGCCGCACACCGTAAAGGCATTGCACATGAGCGGAATCCGGAAATCCCCGGGAAACAGATCGGCGGCCTGGCGTTTCACAAAATTTCCCGGATAAAGCATGGAGCACAGCACATCGATCCCCGTGTTGAGCACGATAAGGTGCTCCATGTCCACCTTCGACTTGCTGTTCCTGCTTTTGCAGCCGTCATGGAGGCCCCGGATTTCCTCCCTTATGTCCTCCGGAAGGGTCTCAAAGGTCTTTTTGGAAAGCTCGAAGAGCAGGCGTATTAAGATTTCCTGGATTATTTTGATTTTCTCGAGCACCTTGCTGCCAATGAAGGAAAAAACCACCTTGTCGGTAAACTGCGTGGTCATCCTTTCGATCTCCGTCTCCGCCAACCGACCCATCAGGAAGCCGGCTTCGTATGCTCCGCCTTCCAGATAATAAACCTTTTTCGGCTGCCCGTTGTCATAGTTGACGGCCGTTTTGCTTCGGGCCGCTATCCCGAGCCTGTTCCCGTATGTAACGATCCTGTCGATCTCGAAGCCGTCGCTGTTAAACGCTTCAACCAGTTTGATCAGGCGTTTCCCAGAGGCGCTGCTGTCCACCATCCCATCATCCCCTCCCGGGACCGCAGGACAGGTCCCCTGCCCCGTTGCCGTCTGCCGACGGTCCTATCCCATTCCATGATATTCCGGGACAGAGGGACAGGTACATTGTCCCTGCCTTCTTCTAACAGCAACACTTTTTAAAAGGCCGGTAATTATTCATTGCGCATTATTTATTTCTCTAGATTGGCGGCTATCGTATCGCGGATTCTTTGAATCATCGTGGATTCCGTATCGCCGGCCAGCGTTTCCGGGAGGATCGGCGGCGAAATAATGCACTGTACCTTGGCCGAACCTATATGGGACCCTGACCTCGTCATCAGGAAGCAGGAATTTTTGATAGTTAGGGGCACAATAGGCACGCCCGCCTTTATAGCCAGCTTAACACAGCCCCGTCTGAACTCCTCGAGCCCTTTCCCCTCGTCCAGCTTTCCTTCGGGATAGATCACCAGGGAGCAGCCTCCCCTCAGGATATTGACACTTTCCTGCACGCTGCGGACATTCTGGCGCATATCGGTTCGGTCTATAAACACGGACCGCATATATTTCATCCAGGTACTTAGAATGGGAATATGCTTGACATCCTTGTCGGCCACAAAGCCTTTGCGCATTTTGATAAAGCCGTGGATTACTGCGCTGTCCATGTGGCTTTGATGATTGCTGACAAACAGGACGGCGCTGTCGGCCGGAATATTATCCATCCCTTTTATTTCAATAGAAGAGCCGGTCAGATAGAACAAGCCCCTTGCAAGCATCATGCTGAAATTGCCTGCGAACTCGTCCCTTTCCCTTATTCTGCCCCGCCTCTCCAGATACTTGACCCGACCCAGCGCGGGCAATGTTGCCACAAGATAAATCCAGCCGGAAATATACCAAAAAATTGTCCGCATCATCCGAACCCCCCGGAAGTAGAAAAATGAACCGCTCCTTTAGCGGGAACCCTTTAGGGATGACCGAATCATAAATTTGGGTCATCCCTTTAAAAAGCAATCTATGCACTGCACGTTGCCGGCTTCGTCGTTGCTGCATACCTGACGGAGTTCCTTCCCGCAGACGGAGCATTTTACAAAGACCGGCTCCGCTTCTTCCCCATCCGGAACATAATGGCTGCAGGAAAGCTCGCACTCCCCCGTTTCACAGCTTTCACACTCTCCGGACGGATAACCGTAAACGCATTCGAATTCTTCGATTGCGCCGTCCTCCTCCACAATTCCTTTCAAATTCACACAACTGCCGCAAATACATTCCCGCATTACAATTCCTCCTTACAAACCCTTCGTGTTTGAAAACCGGGCCCGATATCCGCACTTCCTGCACAGTTCCTCAACGGCGCGCCTTTCCGAAAAGCCTTCATAGATAGCTTGCGCACGTTCGCTTTCCAAAATATCTGCCATATTCTCGTAAAATAGATTTCCAAGCCGGACCACGCCTCCGCTGTCCAGACAGCAGGGCACAACAGTGCCGTCCACAAGAACGGCGGCCTGGTCCCTCAATCCGAGGCAAAATCCCGTATCACCGCTTTCGCGTGCCGTAAGCGACGGCCACTCGAACACCTCCGCCAGATTCAAAAACAGCCTTTCCCGGATTCGGATCCGGTTCGTTTGCCCCATGGCTTCCAGGATGGAGAACTCCGGCGTGAAGAACCGTTCCAGTTTTTGAGCGACGAGGGCGTTGTATTCGTCTGCCGCCCCGGAAGTCAGGTTCCACAGCCTGAAGGAAATGAAAATATCCCTTTTCTCCAGCGCCAGGCTGGAAAATTCAAATATATCGTTCAGGTAAGTCTCCAGTCCTTCCCGGCCCGGAAGCTCCTCCCGGCTGTGCAGCGAAAAGTTCACCTGCCGGAGCGCACGGCTGCCAAGCAGAACCTCCGTCGATTTTCCGACCAGAACCCCGTTTGTGGTAATATTCACTTTATAGCCGTATTCGCCGCACAGCTTCAGCAACTCTGCAAGCTCCGGATGCAGCAGGGGTTCTCCCATGACATGCAGGTACAGATAATCCGTCACGCCCGAGAGCTTCGCCAGAACCGTTCCGAACGCCTCAACGCTCATGAACTCCGGTTTTCTCGAGGTGCCCGGACAAAACGCGCAGGAGAGGTTGCATTTATTTGTAATCTCAATGTAGACCTTTTTCAGCTTTTTCATCCAACACCCCGGTACATGCCCGTTCCGATTATCTATATGCCTTTTCCGGCTGATTTATCCTTGCCCTTCGCGGTACAATCCATTTCGCATTATTTTTATATAACTACTTTTCTTGAAAATTGTCAAATTCAGTTCTTTCGCATACGGTTCATTTTACTGGAATTTTTGCAGGTCCTGCTATAGAATAAGAAGGAAGGGCAGATTCCCGGAGGAGGGTTGGCGGCGGTGAAGGTGCAGCACCAGAAGACAAGGCATGATGCCGGTTTCCCCATGAATGTTTTTTTCACGGACGTGACGGAATTTCCTCCCCACTGGCATGAGGTGGTGGAGGTGGTCTATGTCCTGGAAGGCAGCTTGAAAGTCGGCGTAAACAGTGAAGTGTATACGATGAACTCCAGGGATATCCTGTTGATCAGCGGCGGCGATGTGCATTATTTCGTCCCCCAGCCGAAACAGGTCAACCGGCTGATTATCCAATTCGATTTATCTGATTTTGATAACCTGTGCCCTTATGCGAGGAACAAGCACTTTACGCAGGTCCTTCTCCCGGCGGGAGGCATCAGGGCGGACACAGGGGGCTCTGGCACAGCGGACTGCGCTGCAGGCGATTCCGGTCCGAAGGTCCACCGGATGCTTGAGGAACAGATCGGCTTGATCATTCGGGAAAACGGCGGGAAGAACGAAGCTTACAAGATCGTCCTGATGGCCCGGCTTTACGACTTCCTGGCGCTGCTTCTGCGGCATGTGCCCATGGAGACTTACTCCATCCAGGAGCAAAATCGCCGCCAAAACCGGTTGGACAGGCTTGACAGCGTATTCTGCCATGTGGAACGGAATTACGGCTCCGACATCACCCTGGGCGAAATCGCTTCCGTCGCCAATTTCAGCGAATATTATTTCACCCGTTTTTTCAAGGAGGCCACCGGCATGACCTTCGGCCGGTACCTGAACAATTACCGGGTGGAAAAGGCGGCGCAGCTTTTGAGGGCCACGGATGATCCGGTCACCGAAATCGTTTTTAAATCGGGCTTCGGAAGCATCAAGACATTCAACCGGGTGTTCAAACAAATAAAGGGCTGCTCTCCCACCTCCTATAAAAAGACAATTTTTGAGGGATGATGCTCCTGCAAAATTATTGATATTATTGTTTCGGTATAGTTAATATCTTTTTGATGCTTGTTGTGATAAGACCCTTGCGTCGATTATACAAGACAATTTGAGCAGCTAAAATTCTTGAAGGGGGAAGGTAGAATGGGTGTGGGCCTGGCTTGTATTGGACTATTACTGTTTTTAGGCGTTGTATTATCCATGGGGAAAGGGTCTTTTTTAATCGCAGGATTTAATATGATGGCAAAAGAAGAACAGGACCAATATGATAAAACAGCTTTGTGCAAATTTACCGGGAAAATGATGTTTGCGCTTGCATTCAGCATGGTCTTTTGGGTTTTATATCAAGCATTTGAAATTAAATTCCTGCTCTATATCGGGGTGATATTGTTCTTTGCGTCTATAGCGTTTTTATTAATTTATGCGAATACAGGTAACCGATTCAGGATCGGTAGCGTCCCTGTAGAAAAAAAGGAGCTTAAAGCATCAGCAAAACTGACAATGATAGGCGTGGCAGCTGTCCTTGTAATTGCTGGCGTATCCTTTTTTCTGGCTATAAACGGAACGTTAAAAGAAACGGAAGTTATTATACAAGATAATCAGATTGTCTTTAAAGGGCAATATGGTATTACTGAAAACCTAAAAGGAATCACGGATGTCCAGTTAAAAAATAATATCCCTGCCGTGGGAATAAAGACGAACGGAGCAGGTATTGGCGAAATAATGAAGGGCGATTATAAAGTGGAAGGTCTTGGAACCTGCAGACTGTTTGTTCATTCAGAAAAAGGGCCTTTTATTTATATGATGGCAGACGGCAAATATATCATCGCTAATTTTAAAGATCCCGCAAAGACAGCAGCAGTTTACGAAGAGATAAAGAAAGCGGTCGAAGACTGAAAGAAGGCATAGAGGAAGGCGTGGAGAAAGGCATAGAGAAGACTGCGAGGAATTTTTTAAGTAGGGGAATGACCATGGAGCAGGTCGTCCAGGGCACGGGACTATCGTATGAAAGAGTACAGGAGCTAAAAGCACTTTTGACGGTAAACGAATAAATCCGCAGGAGCTTCGGGGCAAAATTTGATAGACAAATATGAAATAAAAGAATAAGCCTTGAAACGGGAGCTTGCATGGCATTTGCCCCTATTCCAAGGCCGTCATTCACAAAAATCGGGAGTGTCCAGCGGTCAGCTGATCAGCACATCAAAGCTGCCCCAGTTCATATTGCAGGTGATCACATAAACCTTGTCCGAGCATTTTACCGAATAATCCGCGACCACTTCCTGGGCTTTCATGTCCAGTTCTACACCGTTATTGGACATATTGACCAGGAAAATTCCGTTATGGAGATTCAGGAATTCGCCTACGGAAGCCTGCGCCAGCTCGTCCACCTCAGTAATCTCCTCCTGGGCGAACTTCGCGGCAAGTTTGATGAAAGCTTGTGTTCCGCTGGCAATGCCGGTCTTGAGATTGATAACGCCATTGATATTCTGGGAAGCATACCAGTCGGCCTTATAATCCGCATTTAACTTGTTGATCTCGACAGCCGGATTGTCATCGACGAAACGGATGATATTTTTAATAAGCAATGTTACATAGTCGCCGTATGTTTTGCTCAGGATCGTCTCGCCGAAATTCTTGAAAATCTCTTCAATTTCCTGTGTATCATCGCTCTTTACCACATTGAACTGCCTCGTGGATATGCCGTTTTCCTTCTTATAGCCGTCGAGTGCGGACTGAAGCTGCTCCAGCGTAAAATAGTTCCGGTCGATCAGCGCCTGGCCCAGCATCAGATGGCCCTGCTTCTGGGTGGCAAGCATGGCGTTGAGCTGTTCTTCGTTGATGTAGCCCTGTTCAATGGCAAGCTCACCGAACCTCCGGTCCACTCTTTTTTGCAGATTATGGATCTCTTCGACCTGGTCGGGCGTCATAAAGCCCGCGTTCACAGCGATGACTCCCAGCTTGAGGTGGACGGAGCGCTGATATTCAAGTGCGTCGGCCAGTTGCTCCGGTTTAATAAGCCCGTTGTTCAAAAGGTAGTTCCCAAAGTATTGGCTATACATTCTGCACTCTCCTATCAAAAAATATTTTTCATGATGTGTTCGATCTGCGATTTCTCCCAGGGCTTCTGTATAAAGTCCGCCGCCCCGGCGTCCATAGCCGCCTTCAGGTTGTTTTTGGTGCCCGAAGAAGAAAGCATGATGATCTTGGAGCCTTCGTAGATGGCTTTCATTTCGTTCAAGGCGTCAATGCCGCTCTTGTCGGGCATTACGATATCGAGGAAAACGAGATCCGGCTTGTGCTCTTTGAAAAGTTCTACCGACACTTGACCGTTGGAAGCTTCGTAAATGGTATATTCGCCGCATTCGGCGAGACAGTCCTTGAGCTTTTTTCTGACGAGCAGGGAATCATCACAGATCAGGATAGTTGGTCGACCGTTACTCATAACAATACCCCCCGAAATATGTATATTTAGCATTTATTCTATCTTATCCTATTTATTTCTGTCTGTAAAGAAAGGATATAATTCTACAAAATATTGTCTAGAGCGCTCTGCTGCAAAAAATAATTTTTCCTTAACCCAAATCTTTTTTGCAACATACTATATAGCAGAATAATCTGACAAAGGGGAAATCGTCATGCAATTGCCAAAGGATTCCGGAATTGAAGCGCTTGACAGGGTAATCCGGCGCAGCATGAAATATTATTCCGACGCTTTCCAATCGCTTAACACGGGAAAAAGCTCCCTACATACTTCAAATATCATAGACCTTGCCAATCTGAGGCTTCCCAGCCTGGATTCCATGAGAGGCACTGTAGAGACAATGATCAGAAACCTGAACAGCTCGGTATCCCAGCTTACAGGAGGGCAGGGAAAAGTTAATTACAACGCAGTGGTCGGCAGCTTTCTGCCTCCCGGCGCAAGGCTTTTGAAGCCGAAATACCCGGAAAATTCAAATGAGATCCAGTTTGCCGACCTGGACGGAGATAAGCAGAGAGAGCTGATCGCATCCTACCGGACCGCCGAAGGGCTTCGCACGCTGATCCTGAAAAAGGACGATGTCCAGTGGTATAAGCTGGCGGAAGTCAGCCATCCCGATTTTGAGGCCATTCATTACAGAAACAGTGCCGACATGACCGGAGACGGCCGGAATCTCCTTCTGCTGGGGCTGGAGTCTAAGCAGCACAGCCGCACCATATATGGCTACACCCTGCTGGATGGAAGCGCCAGAAAGGTATTCAGCAAGAAGTACAACCTGCTTGAGCTTCAAAAGCCCAAGGGAACAGGAACGGCGGCGAGGAGCTCCCTGGCTTTGTGGAACGAGGAATCGCCCGGAATCTATGATATCGAGCTGACCCGCTGGAACGGGATCGATTTGGAAAAGCTGGACGGCACGCGCTATCTGGATGGAAAGGTTAAACCGTACTATATCCGGAAGCTGAAACAGAATCCCAATGATACGGCAAGCTGGTACAATCTTGCCAACGCAATGGCACAGTCGGGCGATTCCGTAAATGCAGCCACCGCCGTGAAGCTGGGGCTGGAAAGAAACCCGGACGCCGGTCTCAGGGAAAAATTCGACTCACTTAAGGCCAGACTGTAGCATCCGCCTCCCTTCAGGCAGCCTGTTTAGCAGGCGCAGGCATGTGGCTTCGCCACAATGCCTTTTTTTGTGCCCGCTGCCGGAATTTTAATAAATCCGGCCCCTGTCGAATATACTGTACTATCGATATTAAGGAATGACCGAATCATAAATTCCGGTTTTATGATTCGATCCTTCCTAAACAGGGGCTGAAATGGACGAGTCCGGGAAATTTCACACAGTCCGGGGCTATCAGTTGCTTGAGCAGAACAAGCGGCTGCTTACACCGGCAATGGAAGATTATTTGGAAATGATCTATAGAAACAGTCTGGAGAAGGGGTATGTGCGCATCAACACCCTGTCGGACCTGCTGAATGTCCAGGCCCCCTCCGCCACCAAAATGGTGCAGAAGCTGACCATGCTCGGCCTTCTTGACTACAAGCGCTACGGCATCATCTTTATGACCGAAAGCGGAAGGGAAATCGGCAAGTTCCTGCTTCAGCGGCATAACATCCTCGAAATGTTCCTCCGGCATCTCGGAGCGGATGAAAGCCTGCTGATCGAGACGGAATTGATCGAACATAACATCACCGCCGGAACGCTCCAGAAAATAGACTGCCTAAACAGCTTTTTTATTTCGGAGCCGGAATTTCTGCAGAAATTTCAGGATTTCCGGAAAAATAATCCCCCCAAAAGCGGCGAATAACCTTTCACATAAAAATAACACGCCTCATATTGTGTATTAGGTAAACAAAGTTAGTCCCGACTAATACTATTAGAGGTGTGCCATGTTCGACGACAGCCTTGCGCAGCGGACCATTCCGCGGACAAAACCATTTTCAGGTCTTCTTAAATTCATTGGCCCCGCATTCATCGTCAGTGTTGCATATATAGATCCCGGCAATTTCGCCACAAACATCAGCGGCGGTTCCCGGTTCAATTACAGCCTGCTCTGGGTGATTCTCTGGAGCAACCTGATGGCGATCTTCCTGCAGACACTGTCCGCAAAGCTCGGCATCGCCACCGGCCAGAATCTTCCCTGCCTGTGCGGCCGTTTTTTCCCCAGAAAGGCAAACTGGGTGCTCTGGGTGCTTGCCGAATTCGCCGCCATGGCCACGGATCTTGCCGAATTTCTTGGGGGCACCCTGGGTCTTTACCTTCTGTTCAATATTCCTTTGGGCCTGGCGGGAATCATTACCGCAGTACTTACTTTCCTCATCGTATTTCTTGGAAAATACGGACAGCGAATAGTAGAAATCGTGATCTCGCTGCTGGTCGCCGTTATTTGCGCCGCTTACGGCATCGAGATTTTCCTTTCAAAGCCGGACTGGACCACGGCGGGCCTGCATATGCTCCTGCCCTCCCTTCCCAACGGAGACGCCGTTCTTATCGCCGTCGGCATGCTGGGTGCTACTGTCATGCCGCATGTGATCTATCTTCATTCCCAACTGGTGCAATGCCGGAACGGCGCCACCAATATCGAAGAGAAAAAAAGGCATTTTAAAATGGAGCGGATCGACATTCTGGTCGCAATGAATATTGCATTTATCATAAACAGCGCTATGGTGCTCGTATCCGCCTCCGTCTTTTTCCGCAACGGGATCGTCGTGGAAACCATCGAAGAAGCGCACAAATCCCTGTCGCCCCTGCTGGGTTCCATGTCGGCGGTCGCCTTCGGCCTGGCGCTTGTGGCCTCCGGCCTCTCCTCCTCCGCCGTCGGCACCATGGCCGGGCAAACGATCATGCAGGGCTTCGTCGGCTTAAAGCTGTCGGATAATGTTACCCGTTTGATCACCATGGCACCTGGAATGCTGATCATTCTGTCCGGGGTAAATCCGATGAACGCGCTGGTTTTAAGCCAGGTTTCCCTGAGCTTTCTGCTTCCCGCGGCCGTAATTCCGCTGATCCTGCTCACCGGCAGGAAGGATGTCATGGGACCGTTCGTCAACAAGCCGGGAATCAACGCGGCCGGCTGGATCATCGTATCCCTTATCACCGTATTGAACGCCGTTCTGGTTTACTTTACCCTTTCGGGCGGGTTGTGAGCCATGATGGGCAAAGGCTTCCGCCGGCAGTTTTTTATTCCGGGCGGCCGCGGTACAAGTCGCAAAATCCGTACGAAACAATATACTGGTAATGGCAATCATCATCCGGGAGGCGTTGGAGATGCGTGCAAGCCCATTATGTCCGCTCGACAACATCAGACTGAGTAATGGAACCGAAGGGTTGAAAAGTTATTACAGGGACCTGCTGAAAAAGGACCGGAAAAAAGCGCTGGAGATGATCAACGACCAGCGGCTGACATTCGGCTCCCTGTATTGTTTGCGGCATGAATGCACGATGAATCGCGGTGTCGCGGACGCCTTGAACGAGCTTTATCGGAACGCCCTGGAAATTGTATCGGAAGCTTCCGACGGAATGAACCGTTCTCTGGAAACAAGGATGCGTTCCGACCGGGACGGCACTCGCCAGGCACTCAGATGGATCATCGCTACAGGCTACGACGAACCTGCCGCTACCGCAGAATACGACCGGGTTCTGGAGAAATCGGCCGTCCTGTTGGCCGGAGGCCTCAGAGACTCCACGGCATTGCCGGATATCGCCGAAATGATGTTCCGGCGCTACAGGGACGGCAAACTGATCCACGATGTGGCGTGGGCGTTTTTTGAAGCAAGCACGCCGGAAAGCCTGGGGCTGATCGTACAGCGCCTTGCCTCTCCGAACGTCCCGGATGTCGAGCTGGCGAAAAAGCTTCTTTGCTTTATCCCCTGCGTCGGCAGGATGGACGGCCGTTCGGGCGCGGCGCTCTACAGGGAGGCCGTGGCCTGGCTTAACAAGAACCTGCCTTTTTTGCAATATACGGGGGAAAGCCTGCACATGAGCAGCCATCCGCATCATTATGCCGTATCCCTTGAGGCGAAGTACCTTTGCCGGCCTATATCGGCGGGCAGGGCCGAATTGATGTCCATTATGAACCCTTTCGAGGCGGAGCTGCTGAGGCATTTCGACGAACTGCCCGAGGATTCGCAAAGCATGCTGGCGAACTTTTCGTATGAAGCCTACCGCAGGAATTTCAACCAGTGGTACAACTGGATACAGCTTCCTCTTGCAAAACAGATCGCCGTAGCAGGGCAATATGGAGGGGGATTGTCATGATAAAATTCGCAGGCGCGGAATCCGATATCAAGAAGCTCCTGGAAAAATATCCGGAGGAAAGCCCCGAACGCATAATTCTCCGGCAGCTGTCGGACAGCAGCAGGACATATGAATACGCTTCGAGGGATGAGCTGCTTTTCGAGACCGATCTGCGGGGCAACATCATCCGGTCCGCCAAGGAGCTTTATCGTGCGAGGCTGGGCTTCCGCACCTTTCATGAATCCAGATGTAACGAAGCCTACTGGAACCGGAGGGAAGACGGCGGTTTTGTGCTGAAGGCCGGAGTGAAGCCCTCCGCCGCGATCCGCGACATTTTCAAGAATACCCGCAAATACGCAACAGAGTGTGCCACGGCGATTGTCATCATCTTTTATGCCGCCGTACTGGAGGTCTTCTCCGACAGCCTTTTCGACGAGGCCTTTCCGGAAATTGTACTGATGAACTGGATGGAAATGGATGAACTGATGGGGGTTGCAACCTACCGGAGGATAACGGATTTCCTGCCGGGGGACTGCAGATATTTCCGGAATCCCGACGTGAATCCGCTGACCCCCGAATGGCAGGGAGAGAACGCGATCGATCTGGGGGACGGCAGGTTTTACGGCCATGGGATCGGAATCGGAAGCAAGGAAAGAATCATCGCCGCGCTCAACGACAACCGGATCGAGGATGCCCAGGCCTCGGCCTATCTGATGGATACGGCCACCCGGCCGAATTTCATCAACTTGTATCAATACTGGAAGGACGCATCGACGGTATCGACGTCAACCACGCCGCCCGCAACTCCGACAGCCCCGTAGAGGCATTTGTGCTGCATGGGCTTCCGCTGTGCCGTTTATGACTTGCTCGCCGTAGAATCGTCCAGTATTTCCACATCCACATACCGGACACCGAATGCCATGGCTTTTTTATTGACTTCAGCGCTGCCCGCATCGTCTCCGCCAAAAAAAATATCGATGGCATTGCCTTTTATCAGTCTGCCCGTATCTTCGGCTATGTAAATCCCGTTCAAATGGCTGTATTCCTCCGGAAAGGTGATCAGAAGCCTGCTGCCCAGCGGAATCACCTCGGGATCCACCGCGACCGTGCGTCCGATCTCTGCCTTCGTTCCTGAAAAAGTGATGCCGTATCCCGGCTCACCGGGCTTTTTCCCGCAGCTTCCCACGGACAGGTCGTAGGCTGTGGCCTTCATTCTTAAGGTGTACCCGGAAGCACCGCCTGCAGGGGCTTCTTCCTCCGCCAGTATGGTCAGATCGGACGGAACGACATTCCGGTCTCCGTTATCGGAAAGATAGGCCGCATTATCCGCCAGGCCGGTAGAAATGCTCCCGATGCCGAATGCCAGGCCGGCTACCAGCAAGACCGCGGCCGCCGCTGCAACCGGTATTCTCGGGAAGCGGACCGTACGCCGCCGGTATCCGGACAATGAAAAATCCGTTTCGAGCATGTCCGTTCCGGCCGCATTTCCCCTGGCAATAGCCTTAAGTCTTGCGGCTGCATAGTCTGCAGATCTCCGTCCGGATATGGTTTTATCAATGAATTGCTTGATTTGCCTCAGAAGCGACGGCTTGCGGATCGCTGGGGCCACGGCCGTCACAGTTGGTATCTCCTGCCTGGCAGACACCCGGTCCTCCGATCTGTCCCTGGAAACCGCTTTCAACCGTGATGCCGCATAACCGGCCGATCCCGTCTCAGAGGCCCTTTCAACAGGCACGGCAGTCATCCTGTCCGCCGCTGCTTTTGCCGCTTTTGCTGCGATCGCTTCCGCTCTGGTGGCGGCAGCTTCCACATTGGCGGTTGTTCCGGCTGTAGTGGCTCCCGCATCAATAGCCGCTCTGGCGGCAATAATTTCCGCTCCGGCGGTGGCTCTCGCCGCATTCGCCGCGGCTCTATCCGCTTCAGCCACCCTACTTGCCGCCGCCTTCACCTTCGCCACCGCGGCCCTGTTGGCCGCCTTCCGCGCAAAGACCGCCTCCGCCTCCGCTATCATGTCCGCCGCATCCATTTCAGGCCTGAGTGCCATCATCCTGTGTGCTTCCAGGACCACACCGACCAGTCGCTCTCTTTGCAGGGGCCTGTCCAGAGTGGCCTCCAGCCATGCCCCCAGCTTATCGAGAAAGTCCTCTCCGGCTTCCATCAGTTCTACCGCTGCTTGAAAAGCGTCGGAACAGAAAATTTCAAATTCCGCCTTTTGGACTGCCTGCTCCAGGATCCGTTTTTTCAGTTTTTTATTCCGGACTTTCCCGAAATCGGGAAGCTTCTGATCCAGCACCCTGTTAAGGGCGCCTGCAAGGATGGCTGCACGCTCGGAAACCGACGCATCCGGGTTTTTGCGCGCAATATAGGCTTTGAAGCGAACTACCGCGTCGCCGGGTATTATGCTTTTATTCCCGAGTTCAGAAAGCAAGCTGTTCATAACGCACCTTTTCATCCCGCAGCCCTCTTCAGCCAGGCTCCCGGAAATACGAGAACCGCCTGGAATCAGGCTTTCCGCAGGATGATATCCTTTATGGAACATGAATGTCCGCAGGGAAACGACGAGCCCGCAACTATTTTATACCATATCCCATTTTCAGGCAACAGTCATTGATAAAAATTTTATAGAGCAGAAATCGGGAGGCAGGACCGGCAAAAAGCGTTAATAAAAAACTCCTGTACGGAATAACCTTTAGTAGTTACGACGGAAACGGGGTCCTGGCACCGTGCGCATTGATAAATTCCTGAAGGATTCGTTCATTCTTACCGTATCCAATATGGTCACAGGCATAATCGCCTTCCTGTTTTCCATCCTGCTCTCCCGTGAGCTCGGCGCAGAAGGGCTGGGGCTGTATGGCCTCATAATGCCTGTATACGGTCTGCTGCTTTGCTTCACAAGCGACGGCCTGGTCACCGCAAGCTCAAAAATATCGGCGGTATACGCAAGCCGCCGGGACACCGGCAACCTGAGCAAGACGTTCAGCACCGTATTTTCCTTCATCCTTGTGTGGTCTGTCGGTGTTGCCCTTCTTGTATTCCTTTGCAACAAGGCTCTCGCGGTTCATATCGTCCGGGACGCAAGGGCGGCCCAAGCGCTCGCGGTGCTGGCTCCGGCCCTTGTTTTCGTGCCGTTGTCCGCCATAATCAAAGGCTTTTTTTATGGCCTCGGGAATTACAAGACAACCGCCATCGTCGATATTGCGGAAAAGCTTCTGAGGGTCGTGATCCTGACAACGGCCATAGCCATCCTTGTTCCGGAAGGGGTGGACAGGAAGGTGGCTACCGCGTATTTCGCGCTGGCCGTCGGCGAACTGTTCAGCCTTTCCATCCTCTATGCCTGTTACAGGCTTCAAAGAAGGAAGCTGACCAGTTCCGGACAAAGACAGAAATCCCGGATACAGCTTCTTTTTGACGTGTTTGTCATATCCGTGCCGCTATGCCTGAACGGCATCATTTCATCGGTGCTGTCCACGGCGGCGACGCTGCTTCTGCCCCGCAGGCTGGTGGCCGGAGGCCTTTCCTACAGCGAAGCGCTGGCGCTGATCGGCCGGTTCGGAGGGATGGCGCTGAACATATCGTACCTTCCCTTCATCATTATAGGGTCCGTGCTCACCGTACTGGTGCCGGAATTGTCGCTGAGCATGAGCAGAAAGGACCTCTGGTCCGCGGAAAACCGGATCGCGCAGGTCCTTCGGCTGGCTTCTTCCATCGGCCTGGCAACGGCCATCGTATGTGTCATCCTGCCCGATACGCTGGGCCTGCTGTTCTACAACAGGGACGACCTCGGCGGCATGATCCGCTTTTCCGCCGCAATCTGCCTGGTTTCCTACGTCTCATCGCCCACCTTCGGCATCCTGAACGCCCTCGGGAAGCAGAACATCCTGCTGAAAAACTCCCTGATCATTTCCCTTGAAAGCCTTGTGCTCATATTCGTCCTGACCGGCATACCGGAGCTGAACATATACGGCTACGGCCTTTCCATGATCCTTACCTCCCTGACTGCATTTGTAATCAACATACGGGAAATCCGAAAAATATGCGAAATCCAGATCGAGCTGCAGGACCTGGCAACCCTTCTGTTATCAGGCATAGCCGCATTTTTGCTGGCACTTCTGGCCGATAGGCTGTTTGCCGGCAGCGCTCCCGCCTTAAGGGCCGCTGCGGTGGTGATCGCCACTTTTGGCGCCATTCTCGGGCTCAACGGACTGGCGGGCAAATACCGGGCCTGCTGACCTGGTCAGGCCCCGCGGTCCCAGTCCCACGCATCCTCCGGCTTTTTGAGCTGCATCACGAAGGTCGCGCCCGTACCGGCCCCCTGGCTTTCCGCCCAGAGCCTGCCGCCCATTTCCGTCATATAGTTGGCGCAGCTGTGGAGTCCGAAGCCGTGTCCCCCGGATTTGGTGGAAAAGCCGTACGCAAAAATATCCCCGAGATGTCGCGGCTCGATCCCGCCGCCGGTGTCGGTGATCCGGACGAGCACCCGTTTTTTTTCCTCCGTTACGGAAACGGTAAGCTTTCTCCGGTCCGCCGGGACCTCTTCCATGGATTCCATGGCGTTTTTGACGATGTTGGTAAAGACGTGGAAGAGCTTTGTCCGGTTGACCATGGCCCTTACGGGCCTTCCATAATTCGCCTCGAGCTGTACGCCATGCCTTTCCATCGAAGTCTGGTGCATTTTCAAAACGTCTTCCAGGACCGTAACCAGGTCCAGCACCTTCAAATTGGATTTTACCCCCGTATAGCTCTGCTGCGCCGTAATGATCTCATCAATCAGGCCGATCCTTCCGGACAGCCTTGCGACATGCTCCTGCAGCCTGTTCCGGAACTCGGCGAAGGAGTCCTTCAGGGACACGTAGAACTGCATCAGCGTCTTTCCCTTCGGATCCTTCCGGATGAAGTCGTCCAACCCATCCCATTTGCTTTCCAGAAGGGCGTTCGCCATCAGCAGGTCGTTCACGACGCTGTAATCCAGCAGCTTGTCCAGGGAGTGGGCCGTTACATTGATGGAATTGAGGATATTCCCGATATTGTGAAGGATCCCCGTCGAAATATCCGCCATGCCCTTTTTGTGGGCCTGGTCCATCAGCCTCCGGTAGCCGGAGTCCAGCTTCTCGAACAGAAGGATGCCGTTGTAGGCAATGCTTAAATGCAGCGCAAGGGTCTGGTATATCCCCATCTCCATGTGGGTCGGCTCAAACAGCGCGATGCCCACCAGATCGGCCCCGCTGTGAAGGATATGGGCCGTCAGGAAAAACGGTTTGTCCTTTTCCCCGAACCGGTCCAGGCACTCCTCCATTTTCGGATTTTGGGCCCCGGAAGCCTCGCAGCGCCGGAAGTCCCTGTAATCGAACTCCAGGCGGCTGTTGTCCGGATTCACCCCGGAGGCGTCCTTTTCAAAAAGATAGATCCGGCAGCCGCTGATCCTTAACCTGGGAAGGTTGATTTCCAGGGAGTCCAGGAGGCTCTTCACCGTAAAGTTCGCGATCAGGATCTGACCGATTTCCTTTAACCGCAGGCGGATGTTTTTCTGGGCGATATCTTCCCTGAAATAAACGCAGGACAGCTTGTTCTGCAGCAGGACCTGCGCCTGGAAAAACAAATCCTCCGCCCATACCAGCGTTTCGCCGGCGAAATCGGAATATGGCAGGAAATACGGAAGCAGAAGCCTCCTCAGGGCCGCGGCCGCGGAAGCCAGCTCCCGGTTGCTGCTGTCATGCCTGATTTTGCGGAACAGATTCTCCAGACCGATCAGGAAAGAAGTACCGTCCCGTTTCTCGAAAGCCCGGGCGAATTCCCGGAGGATCCTCTCCGAATCGGACCGGACCAGACCCGTTTCCGCGGCGAATTTTCCAATGAGCTCTTCCAGTTCTTCCTGCCCCAGTCTTTCAAAGCAGGTATCGGCTGAATATATCCAGCCCGATCCGGCGGACTTGACCGTATCCGGCACGCAGCCGCAGGATCCCCCGTAAATAATTCTTCCCGGCACCTCCGACCGCATGGGAATCTGCTCTCCCCGGAGCTGCCTGACCATGGACTCGCAGGCAAAATAGCCCAGCTCCTTCCACGGAAAATGGACCGTGGTCAAGGAAGGGGCGGAAAACCTCCCGATTTCCCCGTCTTCGCCGCAAATCAGGGCAATATCCTCCGGAATCCGCAAACCGCGCCTCTTCAATTCATTATAAACGGCATAGGCCTCATCGCTGTATAAGGATACGATGGCCTCCGGCTTTACCCTTCTTTCGTCAAAGAGGATTTCCATAGCTCTGACGCCTCTGCTGCGGAAATCGAGCCCCCACAGCTCGGATCCGTCCACAACGAACCGGGGGCTGAATACTTCAAAATCCTTCATGGCATTTATGTGGAGCTCCGCCTGCCTGTCGTACCAGGAGGGCGCAATAAAGGCAATGCTTCCGTAATTGTGGGTGCTGACGAGATGCCGGAGGATTTCCCGGATGTAATGCCCTTCGTCAAAACAGGCGCCCGGAATCCCCTGCATTTCGGTGCCGATATTGAAAAGAGGCAGATCCCCGAAAAGCTTCCGGATATCCTTTTCCGCCAGAGACCGGGCCCAGCCGAGAAAAATCAGCCCGTCCAGCTTGAATTGCCGGATGCTGTCCAGCAGCACCGCATCATAGGAGATGCTTTCGCTGGTGATGTTTTTTGCAATGGAATGGCCCGTAAAATGGCTGAAGCGGATCAAATCCGCGCCGTGCTTCTGGGCAGCTTCGTAAATCCCGCTTAAAAGCAGGTTGTGATAGTCGTAAAAGGAATTTTCATCATAGAATCCGATGGCCGGCCGGTCCTTCAATTTGCATTCCCTCCTCAGACAAAGCGCAGAATAAAGGAAGCGCCCTTCCCGGGCCCCCCGCTTTCCGCCCTCACGGAGCCGCCCATTTCCGTCATGTATGCGGCGCAGTTGTACAAGCCATAGCCGGACTTGTCGATTTTGGTTGTAAAGCCGTAATCGAAGATCCTGTCCAGCAGGTCTTCCTTCAGGCCCGTACCCGTGTCATCAATACGAAGATATTTCCCACTGTCGTCGGTAAATACCGACAAGGTCAGGATTTTGTCCGGGCCCGCGGTTTCCAGCATGGCGTCCTTTGCGTTCGCAATGATGTTGACTATGACAAAGAACAGCTTTGCCCTGTTTGCGCGAACCCGGAAGCCGGACGCATACTTTCTTTCAATACGGATCCCAACCTTTTCAAACGTCGCCTGGTTGATTTTGAGAGCGTCCTCCAGGACATTTTCGACGGAAATCTCCTCCAGCTTCGTATCGATGCCGGCATAATTCTGCTGCGCCGCGATCGTTTCATTGATCGCGCCCGCCTTGCTCTGGAGCCTTTCGACGTTGTATTTCAGCTGGGTTTGCAGCCGTTTGGCCGCCGCCCCCATCTTCAGGAAAAACGTCATCAGCTTTTTGCCCCTGCCGTCGGTGCAGATGAATTCCTCCAGCCTGTCCATATTCCCCTCCAGAAGCTCGCAGGCCCTGATGAGATCGTCCAGGACGGTGGATTTCGCGCCTTCCTCCAGCAGATGCATGGAAACGCTGATGCTGTTGAGAATATTGCCTATATTGTGCAGGATATCGGCGGCAATATCCGCCATTCCTTCCCGCCGCGCATGCTCTACGAGCTCGTTATAGGTCCTGTTCAGCCTGTTCGCCAGGACAAGGCCCCTCAGAACGGTGCTGATATTCGTTGAAAGAATCTGGTAAATGGATTCGTCCAGGGGACCCGGCTCAAACAGGACAAAGCCCATCACTTCGTCCGTGACATGGAGCAGGTAGGCAAAGGAGATGTTCATGCGGTATTCGTCGAGAATCTCCGAGAGCTGGCCTTTCACGCTTGCGGCAATTCCCGTGGTCCTTTCCCGTTTCCCGTTCTGGTACCGAAACGCCAGGACGCCGTTTTCAAAAAGGTTGCCTTCGTCTTCCGCGTCCCGGAAAATAGAGTCGGACACAAAGATGAAGCAGCCCGGAATCCCCATCTTCGGCAGGCCGGTTTCCATGGAGGCCCCTATGTTGTCCAGGCTGAAATTGACCAGCAGGGTCTGGCTGACTTCCTGCAGCATCCGGTCCATCCTGTTGGCCTCCACCATGTCCAGGCCCTCGCCGCTGACCAGACTCTCGCTGATATATACCTGGGACTGGTGGAACAGATCCCCGGCCCACTGCAGCATATCGGCCTCCCGGAGCAGATAGGGATAAAAGAGCTTTCGCAGGTCGGGCAAAAAATACCCCAGGTTTTTCGGATCACGGCACCTGCGAAGCTGGGAGCCCAGTTCGAAAAGGAACCGGTTTTCCTCCCTTCCGCAGCAGGAGGCGACAAATGCCGAAACGAGCCTGGACAGGTCCATTCCGGAATTGCCCTGGGATTGTTCCAGCAAATGCGTTATGGAGGCCAACTCGCTCTCGCCCATTTCCGCCAGGTCACAGGAAGCAAGCCGCACTTCGCCGGCCGGTACCCTTTCGACCTCCTCCGGCAGACAGCCGCAGGATTCCCTGAACACAATCGTGGAATTTAGCCTGGACGACATTGGTATCTTCCCTGTTTTCAGTAATTGCGCGATGCTTTTACACCCGTTGTAGCCCAGTTCCATCCACGGAAAATAGACTGTCGTAAGGCCGGGTGAGAGATACTTTGCCGCTTCGCCGTCCTCATAGCTGGTTACGGCTATATCGCCGGGCACCTTTATGTCCCTTTCTTCCAGGGCATTGAGCAAATAGCCGGTTTCGATCAGATTCAGCGAAATGATCGCCTGCACCTCCAGCTTCCTGTCGTCCAGGAGAAGCTCAAGAGCCCTTCTGTTTCTGCCTTCCGTATCATAACCGTCCAGGTCTGCAGATCTGATATAATAGCGCGGATCATAAAACCCGTATTGCTTCATCACATTCCTATAGGCGTCCGCCCGGGCATCCGGCCTGTTATGATCAATGAAAGCGATCCTGGTCAGCTTGTGTTTTTCTATAAGGTGCCTGGTAATGTCCCGGATATAGGTATCCCCGGAAAAGAACACGCACGGGATGTCGTCGAATTCCGTCCCGATGCTCATAAGCGGAATGGAATCGAACCGGGAGATAAAATCGTTGTAATTGTACATGGCTCCGGCTTTTGTCCAGCCCAGGAACAGCAGGCCGTCAGGGCTGTACTGCTCGATATTGTCGAGCACCATGGCCACCTGATGGGTAAATTTGTACGCAATATGAGAGGAATAGTAGCCGAACCGGATCACATCCACATCGATCTCTTTTGCGGCCTCGATGATCCCCATCATGATCTGGATATGGAAATCATTGTTCCGGTTGTCGTCCAGAAAGCCGATCCGGTACCGCTCCTTTTTCACCGGCCCGGATTTAAGAAGGTAGTCCATGCAATTCCCCTTATCTTCTTCCCTATCCTGTTCCGCGGATTTGCCGTCTCCGGTCCGCCCGTCTTCGGTCAGCCGGCCTGCGGGCCTATGGCTCCGCTGTTCTGCTACTCTGCGGGTTTGATGGCCTCCAGGTCCTTCATAAATTCGTCGAACGGCTTGGGAATATTGTAATGATACCCCTGGAGGATGCAGTCCTTTTCATCCAGCAATTCCTTCTGCTCCCTGGTTTCGATGCCGCTTATGATGATGTTCAGATCCCAGCTTTTGATGATATCCATCAACGCCAGCAGGAAATTGCGGTTCTTGGTATCCTCCACGATATTTTTCACATAAGCCCTGTTCAGCTTTATGATCGTATCCCTGGGAACCTGCTGCAGGAAGACGAAGGCGGGGTATTCGCTTTCAAAGCCGTTCAGGATGAACTGCACGCCGATCCGGTTCAATTCCCGGATGATCGTCAGGGAAGCCGCCGTGGCCTGCAGGGTGAACTTTTCCTCCAGCCCGATCTTGAGATACGCGGGAGCCATGTCCTGTTCCTGGAGCGCGCTTTTGATAATGCTTATGAAATCCGGATTATAAAATTGCTTCGTCGTGCAGTTCACAAGAACAAAGAATTGTTCGTAGCCCGCCTCATGGAGCTTTTTCAGGTATTGTATGGAATTCCGCAGGATGCAGGCGCCAAGGGACACGATCTGGTCCGATTTCTCCGCCACCCGGATAAACTGTTCCGGCTGCAGCGTGCCCAGCTGCGGGTGCGCCCAGCGGGCAAGGGCCTGGACCCCGATGGGCTCCTCCTTCGTATTGACGAGGCATTGGAAATGCACTTCGATCTGGCCTTCCGCAACCGCCTTTTTCAGATCGTTTTCAATCATCAGCTCATTCATGAGGGATACGGTTCCGGGATTGTCGTAAAACTGATAGACTCCGTTGGTTTTCTTCGCCTCATAAAGCGCAATGTCCGCGTATTTGAGCAAGCCCTCCGTGGAAAGCGAGTCCTGGGGGTACATGCTGATTCCTATGCAGCAGGACGTATTGATTTCAAAGCCGGATGTAACAAAGGGCTTTTTGATGCTGTCGATGAGGTCTTGGGCGATCCGTGCGACGGTATCCCGGTCGGCCGAGTTGATAATGGCCGTAAACTCGTCGCCGCCAAGCCGGTAAATCGTTTTTGCCGTGCTGTCCGTGCTGATAAAATCCGGTATGACGCAGGCAACGTCCTCCAGGACCTTCCGGATCCTGCGGGAGGTCTCCTGCAGCAGCCTGTCGCCCACATCGTGGCCCATCACGTCGTTTACCCGCTTGAAGTCGTCTATATCGATATAAAAGACGGAAAATTGATCCCGCTTGCAGGAACTGTCTTCCGTAAGCATGGCCATGGAAGAGTAGAAGGATCTCCTGTTCAGCAGCTCCGTCAGCGAATCGTAATGGGCGTTGTGGGCCAGAAGCTTCTCCTTTTCCTCCCGGAGCGCCATTTCCGCTTTCAGCTGCCCGACAAGCGCGGTCAGCTCCTGCGTCCGTTTCTCCACCTGCTGCTCCAGGCTGACTATATGCTCGGCAATCTGGCGTTTCAGACTCCATTTTGTCGTCATCGCCAGCGTGATCTGTTTCAGGGAAACGCTGTCGAAGGGCTTGCGGATAAACAGCAGATTGTCGTTCTGCCCGAGCTTGGCGACGATCTGATCCCAGGAATAATCCGAATAGGCCGTACAAATGACGACCTCGATGTCGGGATCGATTTCCCAGATCCGCTCGATGGCCTGGATGCCGTCCATCCCCGGCGGCATCCGGACGTCCATGAAGATGACGGAATAGGGGTCGCCCGATTTCCGGGCGGCTTCCACCATTTGAACGGCTTCTTCCCCCTGGTAGGCGTCTTCGATCCGGTACCGGATATCGACGATCACCTCGTGTTTGCCGGAACTGCCGTCCTCTCCGAAGAGCTCCTCCTTGAGAGACTTCGTTTCCTGATAATCCGCCAGCGCGGAAGCGGAGGAATCCAAAATATATTTGATATCCTCGTGAATATCCCGGTTGTCGTCCGCGATCAGAATTTTCCTGGATTTTTCATCCATATCCCTGCTCCTTGCCTTTGCAAAGTAAGAATCAAAGGGCCCTAAAGTGACAAAAATAGACAAAATACGTTATTCATCATTATACCATTTTATCGGGTGATTTAAACGAAATCTGAAGGGAAATCCATGGGGATACATTTAAAAAACCGGATTTAGAAATACTACAAAAAGAAGAAATAGAAAAAGGAGTGCTTGACATGAAAACGGCAACCATGGACGGGAATCAGGCCGCCGCATACGCATCCTACGCCTTTACCGAGGTAGCGGCCATATTCCCTATCACCCCCTCGTCGCCAATGGCGGAGCTGGCGGACGAATGGGCGTCTTCCGGCAAAAAGAACCTCTTCGGGCAAGTCGTAAACGTGGTGGAAATGCAATCCGAAGCCGGCGCCGCGGGCGCCATGCACGGATCGCTGCAGGCCGGCGCGCTGACGACCACCTACACGGCTTCCCAGGGCCTTCTTCTGATGATACCCAACCTTTATAAAATGGCGGGCGAGCTTCTTCCGGGCGTCCTCCACGTATCGGCGCGCGCCATCGCGGCGCATGCGCTGTCCATTTTCGGAGACCACCAGGATGTCATGGCCTGCAGGCAGACCGGCGCCGCGCTGCTGGCATCCGCAAACGTGCAGGAGGTTATGGACCTGGGCTGCGTGTCGCACCTTGCGGCAATCCGGGCAAGAATCCCCTTCATCCACTTTTTCGACGGTTTCCGGACCTCCCATGAATACCAGAGAATCAGTACGATAGACTATGAAGATCTGGCGGGCATTACGGACAGGAGTGCCGTCAAGGCCTTCCGGGACAGGTCCCTTAATCCGGAGCACCCGGTCGTTAGAGGAACCGCCCAGAATCCCGACATCTATTTTCAGGGCAGGGAGGCTGCAAACCGGTTCTATGACGCGACGCCTGCCATCGTACAAAGCTGCATGGACGACATCAAAAGCTTGACAGGCCGGGCTTACAGCCTGTTTGACTATTACGGCGCACCGGATGCCGAGTACGTCGTTATTGCAATGGGCTCCGCCTGCGACACCATCAACGAAACGGTGGATTACCTGAACGCCGGCGGGCAGAAGGTCGGAACGGTCCGGGTCAGGCTGTACAGGCCGTTCTGCGAGAAGCGCTTTCTGGAGGTTATTCCGAAGAGCGTCAAAAAGATCGCAGTACTCGACCGCACCAAGGAGCCCGGCGCACCCGGCGAGCCCCTGTATCTCGACGTTTGCAAGGCATTTTACGGGATGACGGGTGAAAAGCCCCTGATCATCGGCGGAAGGTATGGCCTCGGCTCGAAGGACACCCGTCCGTCGCAAATCATTGCCGTATTTGACAATTTAAAGAGCACTGCACCGAAGGATCATTTCACCATCGGCATTGTAGACGACCTCACCAACACCTCGCTTCCGGAAGGCGTCCCTGTGGAAACAACGCCGGCAGGCACAATCAGCTGCAAGTTCTGGGGCCTGGGTTCGGACGGCACTGTCGGCGCGAATAAATCGGCCGTCAAGATCATCGGCGACAATACGGACCTGCATGCCCAGGCCTATTTTTCCTACGACAGCAAGAAATCCGGCGGAACCACGGTATCCCACCTGCGTTTCGGCCGCCAGCCGATCCGGAGTCCGTACTTGGTATATGATGCGAATTACATCGCCTGCCACAACAAGGCCTTCATTCATAACTACGATATTTTGAAAGGGCTGAAGGCAAAAGGCGTTTTCGTACTGAACTGTCCGTGGGATATGGAGGGCCTGGAAGAGAACCTCCCCGCCGCCATGAAACGGTACATCGCACAGAACTCCATCGATTTTTATACCATCGACGCAATTAAAATCGCCGGTGAAACCGGACTTGGGAACCGGATCAACATGATCATGCAGACAGCCTTCTTCAAGCTGGCCAACGTCATCCCGGTGGAGGACGCCGTCCGCTACCTGAAGCAATCCATCGAGAAAGCCTACGGGAAAAAGGGCCGGAAGATCGTCGATATGAACAATCTGGCTGTGGACCGTTCCCTGGACGCCCTGCACAAGGTAACCGTTCCGGCCTCCTGGTCCACCGCTCCGGCGGAAGAAGCGGCTCCTGACATCGTGCCGGAATTCATCCGCAGAATCCAGCGGCCGATGGCGCGGCAGGAAGGCGACGACCTGCCTGTCAGCGCCTTTGAAGGGATCGAGGACGGTTCCCATCCCCTTGGCACAACGGCGTATGAAAAACGCGGAATTGCCGTCATGCTGCCGGAATGGCAGCCGGAAAACTGCATCCAGTGTGGCAGATGCTCGTACGTGTGCCCCCATGCCACGATCCGGATGTTCCTCCTGGACGACAAGGAGGCGGGCCGAGCGCCGGCGGGGTACACGACGATCAAGGCCGCAGGCAAGGGAATGGAAGGGTACCGGTTCCGCGTGCAGGTCAGTCCGCTGGACTGCACCGGCTGCGGCAACTGCGCCGACGTGTGCCCGACGGAAAACAAGGCGCTGGTGATGAAGCCTGCCGACGAGGAGCAGGAGCAGCAGCGCGGAAACTGGGATTTTTCCGTCAAGCTGCCGGTCAAAGACCACCTGATGGACAAATTCTCCCTGAAGGGCAGCCAGTTTGCCCAGCCGCTGCTGGAATACAACGGGGCCTGCCCGGGCTGCGGAGAAACGCCGTATGTCAGGCTGATCACGCAGCTGTTCGGCGACCGGATGATGATCGCCAACGCGACGGGCTGTTCCTCCATCTGGAGCGCCAGTTCCCCTTCCATAGCCTATACGACCAATCCGGAAGGAAAGGGACCTGCGTGGGCCAACTCCCTTTTCGAAGATAATGCGGAATTCGGTTACGGGATGTACCTTGGCGTTCTGCAGATCCGCCGGAGAATCCGGGAACTGATGGAGCAATGCATCGGTCAGGGCGTGCCGGAAGCCCTGGGACAGGCTTTCCGCCGCTGGATCGAAACGATGGAGGACGGCGAAGCATCCAAAGCGGCGTCGGAGCAGGTCATTCAGGCGTTGACGTCCGTTGATCGCAACAGCAATGGGCTGCTGCAGGAGATTTTCGACAAGAAGGATTATCTGATCAAAAAATCCTTCTGGATCATGGGCGGTGACGGCTGGGCCTATGATATCGGCTACGGCGGAGTCGACCATGTGCTTGCTTCGGGAGATGATGTCAATTTATTCGTCATGGACACGGAAATCTACTCCAACACCGGAGGACAGTCCTCCAAGGCCACTCCTACCGCCGCCGTGGCGAAATTCGCCGCCTCCGGCAAGAAGATAAGGAAAAAGGACCTCGGCATGATGGCGATGAGCTACGGATATGTGTATGTAGCGCAGATCGCAATGGGCGCAAATATGAACCAGACCATCAAAGCATTGACCGAAGCCGAAAGGTACAGGGGACCCTCGCTTGTGATCGCCTATGCGCCATGCATATCCCATGGAATCAAGGGTGGCATGGGCACAAGCATCGCTGAAGAGAAAAAAGCGGTGGATTCCGGCTACTGGCACCTTTACCGGTACAATCCCGAACTCCGCGAAGCGGGGAAAAACCCGTTCCTGCTGGAATCCAAGGAGCCCTCCAGACCGTTCAAGGAATTCCTGCAGGGCGAAGTACGGTACACACAGCTGGCAAATGTATTCCCGGAGCTGGCGGACCAGCTTTTCGACGCAGCGGAAAAGCATGCGCATGACCGGTATCAGAGTTATAAACGGATGGCCGAGCAGAATTACCAATAGTGCTTCTCTGGAATTAAAATCCGGGTCGGCAGTGGCAGACAGCAGGCGACGGCAGGCGATAGTGAACAGCGGTCCAACGCCGATTCGGGCAGCAAGGCGGCAATTTGTTCGTAAGCGGCCGCCTCGCTGCTCTCCTCATCCAAAAGACAGGGCCACTGCCGTACTACTCTTTTCCGATACATTCCCGGAAGTGTCATATGCTTTTACATAAAAGCAGTCCACACCCAGGCTGACCGGTATTTTTACGGTATAGCTCCTCGCAGAGGTTTCTGCTATTTGAATTCCGTTCCAGTAAACAAGATATCCCTTTACTTTTACATTATCTTTTGAGGCCGTCCAGGCAAGAGAAACAGAGGACTTTTTGGCAGATTTCACTTTCAGTGCCGTTGGCGCGGAAGGTGCGGTATTATCCGCGGCAGTAGTCACTTTCAACGAATTGCTTAGCGGGGATGCGTTTCCCGTAGCGTCAACGGCGCGGATCCCATAGGTATAGGTAGTCCCGGGAGCAAGCTTGCTGCCCGTAAATGATTTTTTCGAAGTGGTTTTGACCTTTTCCCCGTTGCAATAAACTTCATATGCCTTGAGCTTGACATTGTCAGAGCTGGGCAGCCAGGTAATATTTATTTCCGTGGGGGTAGTCTCACCGGCTTTTAAACCGGCTGGCACGGAAGGCGCGGTAGTATCTGCCATAGTGGCAACGGTTATAATATTGCTTTGCAGGGAGTAGTTGCCGGCTATATCATATGCTTTGACTGATATTGTATAGCTTCTTCCGGGTTGAAGCCGCGTAACAGTATAATAATTTGCCCTGGTTTTCACCGGATTTTTGTCACTGCAGGAAACCTCATAGCCCCTTATACTTGTATTGTCTCTGGAAGGATTCCATGTCAGGGTGATCTGGGTATAGGTTCTTGAAGATACCGAAAGTCCCGCGGGCTGAGTGGGGTTCTGCGTGTCGCTTATGGTTGACGCCGTTAAGGTTGCGCTCTCCTCCGACAAATTGCCCGTCGCATCATAAGCCCTGACAAAGTAGGCGTACTTGCTGCCGGGAATGAGGTCGGTATTGGTATAGCTGGTTTTGGACGTGGATAATATTTTCTTGCCGTCGCGATAGATCTGATATCCCTTTACCGCCGTGTCATCCTTTGAGGCCGACCAGCATAAGGAAATGGAAGTATAAGTGGCATTGGCCACGGATAGCCCGGCGGGAGCCGCAGGAGCCTGCGTATCGACCGCCGCCCGAAGGGGAAAGAGAAGAAGCGCTTGGAATAGCAGCACGGAAGCAGCCATAATGGCAATAATTGAGGGAACGCGTAACCGCCGGCAGGATTTTGCTTTTTGCATAAGAAGCCTCCCATTTGTCGTAAAATATTTTTCCTTTATTTTCCATTTATAGGGAATTATAATACACCATCTGCCAAATGTAAAGAACAATTGTTCGACAAATCAGAGAGGGACAATCAGTATAGTCTATTCAGTATGGCTCTATAAACAGGGTGTTTTTCATTCTATTGCGAGATGCTTCAGAATTTGCAAACAAGGGACAGCAGGCGAGGGAACAATGAGTCCGTCCCCTCCCCATCGCTCCCCTATCCGGCTCAATAGGACTTTTCGCTATTTTTCGTTTTCGTCTACATGGTCTTTTGCATTGATGATCTGCATCTCCGAAGGGATCGTAACCTTTGAATGGGATTTTATTTTGTCAATATTCGCCCACGCGGCAGTATCGTGCTTTTCCACGGGCACGCCAAGATTGTACTCTTTTTTTGCTTTCGGCATTCTCATTCTCCCTTTCGCCCTATTCTTTTATTCATATAGTTTCTATTTTAAGCGAAAGCTTATACGCATTTTTACACTAAAACAGCAAGAACTCCTTAAAATAAAGGAGTTCCCGCAGTATCCCAATTTAAATTACAATCCGATGGACCCGGTCCCGCCTATTCCACGAGCAGCAGTCCCGGATGGGTGCCCGTGATGCATTTCCCGCCTTCGGGCGTCACCAGGAAGGTATTTTCAATTCCCACCATTCCGATTCCTTCGATCCCGCATTTGGGTTCCACGGCAAACGCCATGCCTTCCCGGAGCGGCTCGTCGAAGCCTTTCGCCAATACGGGCAGTTCATCGACCTGCAATCCGATTCCGTGACCGAGGAATTTGACCTTCCGGTTTCCGAAGCCCATGAAGTTCCTCAGGAAATCATTATCCAGACCGCTCATAATCGTATTGTAGATATTGGACGGGATTTCGCCGGGCTTCAGCATCTCGGCAATCCGCCGCTCAATATCGACGCATTTCCGGTGATATTGAACCGCATGTTCCGGCAGAGAACGTCCGAACACATAGACCATGGTTTTGTCGGAATGATATCCCTCGTAGCCGCAGCCCGTATCGATAAACACCAGATTCCCGCTTGCGAGCCTGTTTTCCCGGCTCCCCATCATCGGCACGGCGGGACTGACCCCGTAGTTGCCTCCCGGTCCGTTGAAATAGGTCGGGTTGAGCGAGCTCACGCCAAATGCGATATGCCCCAGCAACACCTCCGTATCGAACATGCCGAACCTGGAAACGCCGTGGTGGCCTTCCTTCTGCAAGGCCCCAAAAATTCCGGCCGTCAGTTCGGCCTCCGACATCCCTTCCTTCAGCAGCCCCGGTATATGCTCCTCCGCGACCTTCCTGTGAATCTCGCCGGCTTTGATCATCAAGTCCAGTTCGTAATCGCTTTTGACCGACCGTATGCCCATCAGACATGCCTCAAGGGATTTGGAACCCGTAAAACCGAAATATTTGCGAATCCGGTCAAACATGGCCAGCGGAACCAGTTCCGTCTCCAGGTATACGGTCTCCGGCAGCCTGCCCATTGCCGCGGCCGCATCCCGGTAGGATTCCATCGGCCTTATATCCTCGAACAGGGACTCCGACACCGCGCGCTCATAGCTCCGGCGGGCAAAATAGACAGCCCCTCCGTCCCTCGGTATAAACAGCAGGCCTTCCTGCATCGTTCCGGTGAAATAGTACTGGTTCACCTTACCTATGATAAGAGCCAATTCCCACCCGGGCTCCCTTTTATCCATTTCAGCCCTGAAACGGCCCAGTCTCTGGTCCAGCTCTGTTTTCGGCACTTGTTTAATCATCATGTTTCCCATCGTTTCCGTTCCCTTTTATTTGATCGTATTTAAATTTTTGTCTTCCTGTCCTGTATTTATTGTATTATAGCACACAATACTGCCGTTGCGTAAACACCGTGATATAATACAATTTATTACACTCAGAACAAATGTTCTGTTTCGTATTGCTATGTACATCGGTATGGTATATAATGGATAAGGAAAAGCGCTCAGGTTTTAATTGAGGGAGTAGCTGTTTTTGCAAGAGTTATTGTAGACAAGCTGCTAAAGCCACATCCGGAAAGACAAAGAAAAAAACGGTTTAATAAAAACCGTTTTAAGTAAATCCCTCCAATAAACCTGACAGCAACAAGCGTCGCCGTCCTTATCTATATTATAGCATTTTATTTAGTGCTGTAAACAAAAATGTATAAAAAATAAGCAGAGCGAGTTTCAGGAACACTGGCCTGGTGTCCGCTGAACCGGCATATAGGAGGGGCTGATATGAAATTTAATGTTATTCTTTTTAATGGATTCGAGACCATGGATGTTTTCGGCCCTGTAGAGGTCATAGGCACGCTCCAGAAATTGATGAAGGATCGTTTTGATATTGAATACTATTCGGAAAAAGGGGACCTCATAAAGAGCAGTCAAAATGCCAGAATTGATACATTGCCGCTATCAAGCATCGTTGACGCGGATATCATTCTTATCCCCGGCGGATTCGGCGCAAGACAGGAGGTTCATAATGAAGGGTTTATTCAAGCCATAAGAGAATTATCTCAAAGAGCGAAGTATGTATTGACCGTTTGCACCGGATCGGCACTATTGGCAAAAACAGGGCTTTTGCAGGATTTGAAAGCTACTTCGAATAAGCTATCGTTTGATTGGGTGGTTGAACAGGACAGACAAGTTAATTGGGTAAGAAAAGCAAGATGGGTTCAGGATGGAAAATTCTACACCTCTTCAGGAATATCCGCGGGTATTGATATGACATTAGGTTTTATTAGCGATATCATGGGAAGAGAAGTTGCTGAGAAAATATCCCATGCAATGGAATACCTTTGGAATAGCGATAAGGATATTGACCCGTTCGCAAAGGAACCATAATGATTGCCAGGATCGTTTAGGAATAAAGGAGGATATGATGGTAGTTAGTAATGTAAGCACAGAAAGACTTATTCTCATTCCAATGAATTACTCCTTATTGTGTTCCGTTCTTGAAAACAGGGATGAAGAATTGGACGCCCTGGGGATCAAGCGGGATATGAACTGGCCAGGGCAAGATACGATGGATATTTTAAGTTTTCTAAAAGAGAATTTAAAGAATACGGATGAGGTCAGCGGATTCGATGTATGGATGATTGTGAAAAAAGAAGATCAGACGATAATAGGAGATGCCGGCTTTAAAGGTTTACCGGACGAGCAGGGGAATATTGAAATCGGGTTTGGCTTAGTTGAAAAGGAGCAGCGAAAGGGCTATGGATATGAGACGGCAAACGCGTTAATCGACTGGGCATTTACTCAAAAGGGCGTAAAGAAAATTAAAGCGGACTGCTTAATTGATAATTATGGGTCCATAAGGGTATTGCAAAAATGCAAAATGCATGAGATTAGCAGAGATAATGAATTGATTTACTGGGAATTAGCTGGTAAATAAAGCTTCTAGGAGAAGGAACTCTATGGAGATTGGAGCTATCGTTTGGGGCGTAAAAGATGTCGGAAGGGCCGTAGAATTTTGGAGTCAGGCATTAGACTACAGATTAAAATATCCCGCGTCGGACGATTGGGCGATTTTGATTCCTAAAAACGGGAACGGCGTGCAGCTGTCCTTAAACAAGATTTCTTCCGACAAGGCAAAACGCCATCACATGGACCTGTTTACATACCATCAGAAGGAGGAAGCCGACAGACTGATCGCCCTTGGCGCAACGAAGGTGAAGTGGGACTATCCCCCTGATGCGGACTATGTAGTGCTGCATGATCCTGACGGCAATCCGTTTTGTGTCGTCCAGCGGTAAGCTTCAATTTGACTTGTTAATGGCTAACAGCCATTGCTGGGAGGGGAATGTATGAAGGGCGCAAAAACGGTCCGGCTTGCGGCAGTTATTTTAAAGCAAAATTTATAAGGATCTTTATTTATGAAATCACATCGTAAAAAGCTCATTCAAACGGCCATAATGGCAGTAATACTGTTACTGTTTCCCAGCAGCATTCTTGCCGGAACAAAGGAAAGCCTGCCCGTCAAGACGTGTACCATTAGCGGAAAAGTGTCCTTTCCAAAAGGATTGAAAGCCGCAAAGGACGTGCATTTTACTATAATGTTTACAAAGGATGACAGCCAGAGCAGCTTCATTAATGCAAAGGATTTAAAGATCAGCGCGGGTTCCAATTCGGTCATGTACAAGCTGGAAGTTCCTCCGGACTCTGAAGGGTATGTCCGATACCGCTATGAAGCGGACGAAAATATATTTTGCTACAATGGGTACTACTCAAAAAAAGAAACGACTTTTGCTTTCTCCAAATCAACAAAATTGAAAATGCAAGGGAAAAATAAAAGCAATATCGATCTGCAGTTCATTAAGGGTAAAAAGCTAGGCGGCAAGGTAAGCATACCATATACGTATGATAACGCTGCTTTTAACTATTACTGCAATATAATCCCAATATATGATAACGGTACTCCCAATAATTTAAACGATGACATCCAAATTGCCCAATCCTATTATAACCACGCTGAATTTGACATTCATGGCAAACATAATAAGGAAGCGGCGTATAGTGTGATAGTTCCTGACATTGAGGCTATGTACAAATTCAAATACCAACTGGAATTTGGCTCTCCCTGCTTCGGCGGCTGCCCGTTTGTCCGGGAAGGTTATTATAAAAAGTCGGGTGCGGTAGCCAGCTACAGTAAGGCAGACTCCGTTATGATTAAAGGCCCGGGCAATAAGCTTGTTGATTTTTCAATCTTGAAGGCCCGAAAGATACAGGGAAAAGTTATTTTACCCGATGGAATAAAAGCGGAATCGGACATGGGCATCCTGCTTTTAAACGATGAGGACGACCGGGAAGCCTATGTAACATTTGATAAGGGTGCGGGCTCCGCGGATTTCACGCTGTATTTCCAGGGTTGGACCGGGAAGCATATCATACTGCTTGGATATAATAATGTTATGTATTATGTCAGTAAAAATTCAATTGTAAAAGACAGGGCTTCCGCCAGACTATTTGACTTGAGCAAAGGCAATCTGGACAAGGTAAATATATATTTGCCGGAAAATATTGTGGGGCATCCCCGGTGACGAGCAACTGACGGGGAGAAGGGCTTTAAAAGTCCAGTTCATCGGTGTCGTAACTGAGACATCCATCCATCGAGACCTGAAAATTGTGCGCAAAACCTGCCGCGCCCCCGTCCTGGATAGGTTGAGAAAGGCGTTAAAGCAAAAATGAAAAGCAGTAGGGATGACTTAAAAAAGCGTGGATACATCGAGGATATTGATACTTATGGCTATTCACATCTTTCGTACAAGGAATTATGTGCTTTAATTCATTCGCAAAAAGCATATGAAAGAACAATAGCGGTCAGACTGCTTGGTAGTAATGCGCTTTTTGAAACAGGTGCAGACGATATACTCCTGGGATTGCTCGTAAAGGAAAAAAGTTTGTACACTAAAATTGAGATCTGTAGTGCATTGGAGAATTGCGGTACCCGGACGGCTAAAAAATTGATGGAGTTGTTGGGCAAAATCGGGAATAACCAGTATTCTTCCTTACCCCAAAGAGTTTCAAAAAAATCGAGCTATCCTTTGCCAAGAGATATCATTGCCAGAACCCTCGGGAAAATGAAGATTGAGGTCTTGCCTGTAATGCTCGATTTCCCCCCTATCGGAGGTGTTCCTGCAATCCGGGAAATTATTGATGCTATAGGGTACATGTGTTTTTACAATGATATCGCCGACGAAAAACTTGCAGCAGAAAAATTAAAGGAATGTTTTGAAATTTACCAATGGGATGCTGTGATTCGATGGAAGGTGGTAACGGCCTTTTCCTCTTTTCATCATGAAGAGGCTATTTGCTGGCTTGAGGGCGTGAAAGCGAATGATAAAGAAGCACTAGTCCGGGAAGAGGCAAAAAGGTCGCTTGGTCTGGTCAAAAGGCGTATTTAAAGGGCATACCGTCCATCAACATCGCCAGATGTTCCGAACAAGTAATTGTTCCTGCTACCATTGAGCGCTTCAATTTATATAGAAATAAAATTATTTAAAATTTGAGATGATCTGTTTAAGAGGTTAAAGGAGAGCGGTTTTATATGGACAATTTTTTGATTAAAAATACCACCCGGGAGCAGAGAGAGCAAATTGTACGGAATTCCCTCGGCTGTGGCGGAGGAGGCTGCGAAAACTGTTCCGCGTGCGGCGTATATGGAGCAGGGGATCCTTTTGATATGTACCAGCCTTATATTGATGGAGAAAAAGAGATTGCGGAAATCAACGAAGAATTCAAAGCCTCCTTTTTGAAGTAAGGAACCACCCAAGCGCAATTCGTGAAGCAAATTGCCGCTTGGGCCAGCATTTGGGCCATCCTTTCTATTGACAGGAAGTCCAACTTACTCCCTGTCAATAAGCAGCAGCGTATTGAGCAACACATTGGCCCCTTTGAGGCAGCTTTCCACGGGCGTGTATTCCAACTCGCAATGGCTGTGTCCTCCTATGCTGGGGACAAAAATCATTGTCGTTGGGATAAGATCAATGACGTATTGAGCGTCATGGCCCGGGCCGCTGTATATTCTTCTGCTTGAGTATCCGTATTCTTGCGCGCTCTTCTCGACATAATCCACCAGCCTGGGCGTATAAGCCACGGATTTCCGCGACCATGCTTCCGCATAGCTTACCCGGCATTTTTCAACCTCCGGGGGGATCCTTTTGATAATGTCCAGAACCTGCCTGATCTCCTCCGGGTTTTGATGCCTCGCGTCCAGCGTAAACCGGACTTCATCGGGAATAATGGTATGGATGTTCGGATGAGCGGAGATTTTTCCGGTCGTATACACCAGCCGGCTATCCAGCTTATCCAGTTCGTCATGCAAATACTGAATCGTCTTGACTGCCGCATATAAGGCGTCCTTCCTGTATTTCATGGGCGTCGTCCCGGCATGCCCCGCCTGGCCGGCAAAGGTGAATTCATAATTGATCATGCCGCATACGCCTTCTACTACGCCAATGTCAACGCCTTCGTTCTCCAAAACGGGTCCCTGCTCGATATGCAGTTCCACCAGCGCCTTGTATTTTTCGGGAGACATCCTGTTCGCCTCGTCCCCCCTGTATCCGCTGGCATTCAGCGCATCTTCGAAGGTGTATCCCGGTTTGTCCTTGGCAACGGAAGCCAGCATGGCCGCTTTGTCGAATTTTCCGCAGAGGACCCCGGAGGACATCATGGCGGGCTCGAACCGGGCGCCTTCCTCATTGGTCCAGACCATCACGGTAATGGGATGCCTGTGGGGAATTTTCTCTTTTACAATCGTCTCCGCCGCTTCCATCGCGGTCAGAACGCCGAGAACCCCGTCATAATTGCCGCCCTGCCTGACCGAATCCAGATGGGAACCGGACAGGATCGCCGGCAGGTCTTCCGTTCCCGGAATAGTGGCGTACATATTCGCCATGTCGTCGGTTACCACAACGGCCCCGATCGCTTCCATCCTCTTTTGGAATTCCGCCCTGGCCGCCAGCGCCTCCGGCGACAGGGAGAGCCTTGTAACCCCGCCTTTGCCCGTATCGCCAAACCTGCTGAATGTTTTGATCTTGTCGTCCATTCTTTCAAGACTGCAGGATACCACAATAATCAACCTCCTTGTTTTTTACCATCATCTGTGCGACTGTTTTTTTCGGAGCCCGGACTCCCGGAGAGATGGCACGGGCTGGGCACACGGCGACGCAAAGATGACAGCCGACGCATTTCTTCGCATCCATGACCGGACGGCCTGTCGCGCCATCCTGCTTCAGCGCCTGATGCCCCCCGTCATAGCAGGATAAATAGCATCGTCCGCAGCCCAGACATCTGCTTCTGTCAAATTTCGGATAACAAATGCTGCCCCGGTCCAGATCGTCCGCCGGAATGACCTGCGGCAGTGCCTTTCCGACAATCTCCGAGACGCTTGCGTATCCCTGGGAGTCCAGGTACAATTTCATTCCTTCTATTAAATCCTCTATGATACGGTAACCATATTGCATAACCGCCGTGGTTACCTGGATGTTTTCGCAGCCCAGCGCAATAAACTCCGCCGCGTCCCTCCACGTTTCAATGCCGCCCATTCCGCTCACGGGAACGGCCTTCAGCCTTTTGTTGTTCTTCATGGACTGGATGAATTGAAGCGCAATCGGCTTTACCGCTTTGCCGGAATATCCGCCGACGCTCGTTTTTCCCTTTACGTCCGGTCCTGAGGAAAAGGTTTGCAGATTTATATTCATCACACTCTTGATCGTATTGATGGCGGCGATCCCGTCGGCTCCCGCTTCTATTGCCGCTATTGCAGGTACTTCCATATTCCCGAGGTTGGGCGTCATCTTTGCCAGAACAGGAAGCCGCGTTCCCCTTCTTACTGCTTTTGTATAGGCGGAAACCAGCTCCGGATTCTGTCCCGCGTCGGAGCCCAGTCCGTCGGCCGCCATATGCGGACAGGAGAAATTGCACTCGATAATGTCCGCCCCCGCGTCCGTGGCGAGCTCCGCCAGAGAGGTCCATTCCTCCTCGTTCCGGCCCATGATCGATGCAATGACGATTTTTTCAGGATAATCCTCCTTCAGCCGCCGGATACAGCGCAGATTTTCCTCCAACGGGTGCTCCGATATCTGCTCGATATTCTTGAAACCTACAAACGGCAGGGCTTCCTTGTGGAGAGTGTCAAACCTGGGGGACACCTCTTCCGGTACAAAGGCCCCGATGGTTTTGAAGGCAACCCCGGCCCATCCCATCCCGAAGGCTTTCGCGATCATTTCATAATTGCTTCCCACCACCGAGGAGGAGAGAAAGAACGGATTCTCGCAGCGGATTCCGCAAAAGTCGATGGAAAGATCCGCTTCCCCTGCCGTTTCACCTATCCTCTTCCCCATCCCCTCCGCTTTTTCCTTTTTGCAGAAGGACAGCCCAACCATTATTTCATCGATGGGCACCGGCCTGTTGATTTTTCTTTTCGGGCAGACCGCCATACATTCCTTGGTTCTGCACAGCTTGCACGGCAATTTGTCCGGAAGCCTGCTTACCGCCCCTTCCCGGTTTTCAAAGCGAAGCGACCGGAGGATGGTATCCGTTTCGACCCCATGGGGGCAGGCTTTCCGGCAGGGAGCATCGTTGCATAACAGGCATCCGCCTGCTTCTTCCGGAAGTGAGATCTCCTTATAGGTTAAGCTGCTCATAGCGATCCCTCCAAGCATCGGTAATTTGCGGGACTATTTATGGGGTTGGCGCTTCACAAACCGCCCATAGCCCGGCTCGCCTACGAAGCATCCGTTATCGTAGACCAATTTGCCCCGGACATAGGTCTGTACCGGATATCCGTGAAGCCTTTTCCCTTCCCAGATCGTGTGGTCGTAATCCGAGTGCATGTTCTGAACGGAAACCGTAAAATAGCTGTCCGGATCATAAAGGACGATATCCGCATCCTTGCCGGGCGTAAGAGAGCCCTTTTGGGAACAGCCGAAGATTTTTGCCGGATTGGCGGAGCATAATTCCACAGCGCGGTTGAAGGTGATGAGCCCGTCGTTCGCCGCCGAGAGCATGTACGGATAGAGGTTTTCAACACCGGCGCATCCGTTGGGGATCTTGGTGAAGTTGTCTTTTCCCCAGTCCTTTTCATAGCTCTGGAAGGGGCAGTGGTCCGTTGCAACGGTATCGATGTATCCGGCCCTGATGGCTTGCCACAAAGCGTCTTTGCTTTCCTGGCCCTTCATGGGAGGCGAGCACACAAAATTCCTGCCGTCCTCCCTCTTATATACCTCGCAGGTAAATTCCAGATACTGCGGGCAGGTCTCGATATAGATTTTATGTCCGGCCAGCTTGGCGGCAACGGCAGCTTCCAGCCCTTCCTTGTCGGCCATGTGGACAATGTACAAGGGCGCTTCCACGGATTTCGCCCAGTGGACGGCCCGTTTGTCCGCCTCCGCTTCAACGAATTCGGGTCTGCTGAGGTAATGATACCACGGCGAGGTTTTTCCCTCCGCCAGGAATTTCTCCACATTCATGTCGATCAGATCGGGGTTCTCCGCATGGATATTGGTGAGGGCCCCCGTCTCCTTCGCCTTCAGCAGAACCTTCACCAGGGTTGCGTCGTCCACCATCATGCCTTCCCTTTTGTAAACCAGAAAGCATTTGAAGCTGGTCACGCCGTAGGCCACCGCATCGGCAAATTCCTCCAGCAGCTCTCCGCCGTTCAGGTCGGTAATGCAGCAATGGAAGGCATAATCCACGCAGGCCTCCGGATCGCATTTGGCCTTTCTCTGCTCCACCGTTTCCAGGATTCCCTTGCCCTTGCGCTGCATGGGATAATCAAATACCGTGGTCACTCCGCCGCAGGCCGCCGCCCTCGTTCCCGAAAGATAGCCGTCCGATGAAACCGTTCCGCCGAAGGGCATTGCCAGATGGGTGTGGGCGTCGATCGCCCCCGGCAGCACCAGTTTTCCTGAAGCATCCACCGTCTTTTCCGCTTTGATCGGAAGGTCGGTACCGATGCAGGCAATTTTCCCGTTTTCTACCGCTATATCTCCTTTAAAACTTTCTTTTGCCGTGACAATGATCCCATTTTGAATCAGCAGATCCATTTTCAAACCTCCTTGACAGGTTATTTCGCAGGCAGCGCATTCCACATATCGGAGCGCATTTCATCTGCCGGGCCGTATTCCGCACGTCGGGCCGCGCTTTGTAAAAGATCGGGGCGCGCTTTCACGCGCCCGGACCTTTTAAATTCCTCCAGCCCCTTGTACCTCTTGTTCCTCCGACTGTGCCGGAGGACTTTCGTTTATTTGTTGATCTTATAGACCAGCACGAGACCGGATCTCTGGAATACCTGGGCGACCTCCACCAGGTCCATGCCGCCGGCGTCCGCCGCGATCAGGTTGGAAACCCAGGTTACGCCGAAGTCGACCTGTCCTGTGTGCACGGCGGTTGTTTCACTGATGTCGCCGCCGCCGGGAGTGATTGTGACATTCAGGCCCATATCCTTGTAATAGCCCTTGTCCAGTGCAACGTAGTAGCCCATGAACTGAGCCTGCGGCAGCCATTTGAGCTGGATGGACACATCCTTCTTTTCCGGAGCTTCCAGCTTTCCTCCGGATGCCGTTGCGGCTTCCAGGAAGGAGGCATCCCGGATATCCTCCAGCGTGAGGGTCTGCAGTTTATCCGCCGCCGCCGAGTCGTCCAGCTTGATGTATTTCTTCGCAAGGTCCAGCGTCTGCTGCAGGGCGTCGCTGTCCAGATTGCCGTACTTGGTAACCGTATTTCCCTTTGTGTCCGTTTCGACCAGCTTCTTGACCTCGGAGGCCATATAAGCCTGATGCTCGCTGGATACGGATGAGCCGCTCTTGAACACGATCTCCGCTGCCTCCTCCGGGTTGGCGCAGGCATATTCCCAGCCTTTCAGAGAAGCGTAGAGGAAAGCTTTTACCGCATTGGGATTGGCTTTGGCAAATGCCTTCGTACAGAAGATGTTATCTTCCAGCATGGCGACGCCTTCATCGTTCATGTCGATGTATTTCGCCTTGTCGCCGTAGCCGTAGCCGCCCTGGTAGCTGTTCTTGACCAGGCCTAACTCATTATAGGTCATGGCGGATGCCAGCAGGATGGAGTCGTCGTCAAAGCCGTCCATGTCGAAGGCCTGGCTCAGATAATCCGTTCCCTGTCCATATTTTGTCAAAAGCGCCTTGACTTCATATTCGTTTCCGAGTCCCCAGTTGCCGACTTTTCCTTTGCCGGCCGCATCCTTGACGATCGTTTCCGCCGTGGCATTCTCGTCGTAATATTCTCCCGTGCTTGCCGCCTCCGCTGCCGACGTTTCCACTGTCGCCGCTTCTGTTTCCGCTGCCGCGGCGGAGGTTTCCGCCACCGTTGACGCCGTCTCGTTTGCGGAAGTGCCGCAACCGGTCATCATTGCCATTACCATAGCGCATACCAGGATAAACGGGAATAATCCGGACACGCTTTTGATCTTGCTTTTCATTCTCTTTTCCATAATTGCTCCCCCTCTTTCTTTGAAGAAAATAAAATTGTTTATAGTCGTCTATATCAAGTTGAGTTCCGACGCCCGCGGTGCCGCAAGGAACCTAACGCCGGCCTTTCAACAAAATACCTTCTGCCGTTAAGAGAATCAGATACAGTAGAATGCCGATCACACAGGCAACCAGGATGTATGCCCATGCCGTTGCATATTGGGCCAGCACGATGTTCTCCCGGATCTGGCGTCCGACTCCGATAATGTACTCCGCAAAGTATTCGCTGACCAGCGCGCCGATTACACAGGCCGGAACGCTGACTCGCAGTGCTGTGAAAATGTAGGGCACGCTGTTGGGCACTCTCAGCTTGAAGAAGATCTCCAGCTTGCTTGCGGCATAGGACTTCATCAAATCCAGCGAAAACGGCTTCAGTTCGGTCAGCCCGCGGTAAGCGTTGATGCTCATGGATACCGTGCAGGTAATCATCACCACAAGCATCTTTGCCAGCATGCTCCGGATATTGGCGTCCTTGCTGAAATCCTTGGTCAGATTGTTCAGGATCGGCGCGATGGCGATGATCGGCACGGCATTGAACGCCGATACCACCGTAAGCCCGCCGGCGCCCCATTTGGGGAAAGCGGTGGAAAGGATGCCCAGGAGGTATCCTAGCAAAGAGCCTGCGATCAGTCCGCCCAAAGCGACGATCAATGTTGCCTGGACATTTTTCAGGATAGTGCCCCGGTTGCCGCCGATGATGCTCAGGATCCTTCCCGGAAGCGGAAGGGTAAACGTATCCGCCCCCAATATGGCGTGCAGGAGCTGCGTCTGCCAGAGAACGACGATCAGCGCGCCGAACAGGACCGGGTACAGTATGGTCGTTATTTTTTCCTTGTTCAGCCTGTTTTGTGATTTTTGTATTTGCATGTGTTCCCCTTCTTCCTCACCGATGGACCCGTTTATAGGGCGAAACCAGCTTTTCAACCACCGTCATCAGGTAATAGCTCAGGATTCCGACGGCTGCGCTCAGGAATACGATCTGCCAGAATACGAAAATGGTCATTGCGTGCTTCAGCGACTGGGACAGCATGCACCCGAGCCCTCCCCCGCCCTGCAGGGTATCCACCAGGATGGAAGCCGTAATGGCCATGGGGGCGGATATTTTCAGTCCTGTAAAGAGATAGGGCATGCTTGCCGGAATCAGCAGCTTGGTGTAAACATCCGTTTTTTTGGCCGCCAGGGAATACATCAGCTCGTGCTTTTCCTTGGCGACCGCCTTCAGGCCTGCCAGCGTATTGGTCGCCACCGGGTAAAAGGTCAGTATGGCGGCGATCACGATCCGGCTCTTGTTAATATCCTTCGTCATGGCCAGGACAATCGGCGCCATACCCAGGATCGGGATCATCTGGATGAGCATGAGATATGGGAAAATGATTTTCTCCGCCCAGGAGAACAGGTTCATGAGCAGCGCCAGAGCAAATCCGGCCGCGGTGCCGATCAGGAAGCCGATGCCGGCCCTCAGCAGCGTGATCCCGGCATTGTTCAGGACGATCTGCAGGGCCGTCTGGTTGTTGTTCACCTTATTGGTGCTGAAAATCGAGCCGACGATCTGGTACAGATGCGGCAGGACATTTTCCGGCGTACGCTTGGAATGGGCGACCACCGTCGCGAGGATTTCCCATACAAGGATCAGGCCGAGGACCCAGACAACGGTAACCATTTGTTTCGAGGATAAGGCCTTCCGGATTTTCCCCACGCTCATACCCCCTCGAAGCTGTTCCTTACTTTTGAGACCAACGCATTGAAGCCGGCGGTATCCTTCGTCGCCAGGGTTCTCGGCCTGGGAAGGTCGATATCGACCACCGTTGAAATCCTTCCCGGATGGGGCGACATGACGATGACCCGGTCGGACAGGAATACGGCCTCCTGGATATTATGGGTAACGAACAGGATGGTCTTGTTGGTCTTGTTCCAGATTTTCAGCAGGTCCTCGTGCAGCTTTTCCTTTGTAAACTCGTCCAGCGCGGAAAACGGTTCATCCATGAGAAGGATTTCCGGCTTGATCGCCAGCGCCCTGGCGATCCCTATTCTCTGCTGCATGCCGCCGCTGAGCTCGTACTGGTATTTCCTTCCGAAATTGTACAATCCCACAAGCTCCAGCATTTCGGTCACCCGGGCCGTCCTGTACTTTTTGGGCAGCCCCATCAGCTCCATGGGCATGCAGATGTTTCTTCGCATCGTTCTCCACTCATACAGGACCGGATTCTGAAAGACAATCCCGTATTTTTTCTGCAGCCGGATCTCCCGCGGCGTCTTTCCCCGGACCGTGATGCTTCCGGAGCTTGGCTGCTGCAGATCCGCGATCGCCCGCAGCAGCGTGGTCTTCCCGCAGCCGGAGGGGCCTACCAGGGAAACGAATTCCCCCTGCCGGATTTCCAGGTTGATGTTCTGGAGCGCGGTGACCGCTTCTCCGCCATCCTTGTCCGGGAATCGGACCCACAGGTTTTCTATTTTAATTTCGCTTTCCGCCCCCCGCGCCGTGTCAAAGCCTTCTTCCGAATACTCCTTCCGGGCGGCGGATGTGGTCGGCGCGGTTGCTATTGCGGATACTGTGGATGGTGTGGATAATGTGGATAAGGGGACTCCCCCGCGCATTGTGAATAATGTGGATAGTGTGGATAATGCAGATAATGCAGATAATGCAGATAATGCGGGCATCTCTTCTTCCCTTCCTTTCAGTAAGAGTGGAATGCTTCAGGTGCCGGATCCCTCAGGCGAAAGCTCCGGCATACAGGGCGGTCAGGTCTTCCTCCTCCGGTTTCACGATGCAGTTCGACATGTTTTTCGTTTGGATCGCCATTCCGCTGAATTTTCGGATTTCCTCCGGGCTTAAGGCTTCTTTTCCGCCAAGCAGTCGATCCAGCAGCTTCCCGAACCGATCCGCGTCCGAGAGTCCGATCACGTTCAGAACCCTGCCGGCAAGCCCCGGGTCCGCCTTCTCCACCAGTTTCAGATACCCGGCCAGCAGCAGGCCGTTGGCCCTGCCGTGGTCGATGTCCCTGAAATAGGTAAGGGAATACCCCATGGCATGCACTACGGTCGTGCCGGTCTGGGCAATGACCATGCCGGCCAGCAGGGACGCCTGCAGCAGCTTTTCCCTCGCGCCGGACGCGATCGGGGTTTCGGGCCTTCCGGGCTCCTGCGGCTGCTTTACGGCGTTCTGCAGCTCCGGCATGCATTCCATAAGCATCCGGATGCTTTCGGCCGCCAGCGCGTCGGAAAGGAACGAAGCCTTTACGGACAGCATGCCCTCCACCGCATGGGACAGCGCATCCAGCGCCGTATTGACCGTCGTGGCCACCGGCAGGTTTTCCGTGTACCCCGGATCGAGAAACGCGGCCGCCGGGAATAGGAGCTCCGTCGCAATGCTTGTTTTGGTCTGCGCCTTATCGTTTGTCAGGATGGAATACGGGGTGACTTCCGAGCCGGTTCCGGCCGTTGTCGGGACACATGCCACCGGAAGCGCCCCGCCTTCGTACCGGCCCGCGAAAAGCTCGTCTTCCCCGATCTCCTGGGTCGCCAGCAGGGCTATGGCCTTTCCGGCGTCCATCGGCGACCCGCCTCCGATGGCCACGATGAAGTCCGCTCCGTTCTGCCTCGCATAGGCGGCTCCTTCATAAACGCTTTCCACGGCGGGATTGCTCCTGATCCTGTCATAGACGAGATAGCTGATTCCGGCGGCTTCCAGCGCCAGCCGGACATCCCGTTCCGAGCCGTTCCGCCTGGCGGAATTTGCGCCGGTCACCAGAAGCGCCTTCCTTCCGAGGGTTTTGAAAAATCCGCCGTTCCCGGCCACGCAGCCCGGGCCGGAAAAGATCCGGGTCGGCATATGATATTTACTGGTCGTGCTATTGCTGGTCGTACTATTGCTGGTCATACTGCCTCCTGAAAAACCGGCCGCGGTCATGCGGCCATTTTGTCCACTTCATACAGGACCTCGTCCAGGATCGCCAGGGCATCCGTCAGTTCCTGATCCGTAATGATCAGGGGCGGAGCGACGAGGATGGAATTTTCATGAGAATAGGTATAAAAACCCTTTTCGCCCAACAGGCCGATGATCTTTTTCATGGTGCCTTCCGGGTCCTGCCCGTATTCCACCAGGGGTTCCCTGGTCGCCTTGCTCTTCACCAGCTCGACGGCGGAGAACAGGCCGATATATCGTACATCGCCCACGCTCGGGTGCTTTTGCTTCAATTCCTCCAGCAGCTTGCCAAGCAGCCGTCCCCGTTCCTTTGCCTGCCCGATCAGGCCCGTCTCCCTGTAATACTCGATCGTCGCGATCCCGGCCGCACAGCCCAGCGGATGGGCGGAATAGGTCAGCCCGCAGCTCAGAAAATGCTCCTCGAAATAGTCCCCGATCGCCTTGCTGACGATGACGCCGCCGATCGGCGCATAACCGCAGGTGACCCCTTTTGCGAAGGTGATGATATCCGGCTTCACGCCGTAATGGTCTATTGCGAACCATTCGCCCGTCCGGCCCCACCCCGACATGACCTCGTCACATGCCATGAGAATCCCAAATTCGTCGCACAGGTCGCGGATTCCCTGCATATAGCCCTTTGGCGGTATGATCACGCCGTTGCTCCCGGTTACGCTTTCCAGAAATATGGCTGCGACCGACTGCCGGCCTTCATAAAGGATCTGTTCCCTCAGTTGTCCGATATAATACCGGGTGGCGGCCTCTTCGCTTTCGAAGGGCACCGGGGACCTGTACACATAGGGGTCAAAGAATTTCACAAAGCCGGGAATACCCGGCTCGCAGGCGTACCGCCTCGGTTCCCCGGTCAGGTTGGCCGCGCCGTAGGAGGACCCGTGATAGGAACGATAACGCGAAAAGATTTTGAAACGGCCCGTCACCAGCTTTGCGATCTTTATGGCATTCTCATTGGCATCGGCTCCCCCCAGGGTGAAAAACACCTTTCCCATATTGTCCGGGGCCGCTTCCACCACCATTTTCGCAAGCTGGGAGCGAACGTCGATGGCAAAGGACGGCGCTGAAAACACCAGCCTTTCGGCCTGTTCCTGTATCGCTTTTATGACCTTCCGGTTCCCGTACCCGATATTCAGATTCACCAGCTGGGACGACATGTCATAATACCGCTTTCCCTCGCCGTCCCAGAAATAGATTCCCTCGCCGCCGATCATGACTTTGGGCTTCAGCACACCCTGGGTGCTCCACGAATGCAGATTGTACTTCCTGGACTCTTCGCTGATTTCCCTTGCCGTCATCCATTCCAGTTCCATGTCCGTTTCACCTCGTTCAAGGATAGCAAAAGGGACCTGTCCCTGCCGCATTTCCCTTCGGAAATACGGTAAGGACAGGCCCCTTCGCCGTGCTTGCGTCTCTCGATTTTATATCAATATCATACCATGTTTCGATTCGGTTTCAACCAATTGCAGCACAAACTTCTTTGTGCTGCTGCACAATTCGCACAACTGTCCTGCCTTTCAACCGCTCTGTTACGCAGCGGGCCTATTATATCGTCCTACCACGCAGCGCCCCTTTCCCCGGAAGGCCTACAGCAGCTCCCGGATGTAAAAGGCCAGGAGCAGCTTCAGCCCATCCTGGTAAGTCAGCTCGCACTGCAGGATCTCTTTGATCTTCTTGATTTTGTAGTTGATCGTGTTACGGTGGACAAAAGTCTCCTTTGCAACCTCCTGTATGCTTCCATTGCTCTCCAGATACTGCTTCAGCGTCAGAAGATAGTCCGTCCTATTCTTCCGGTCATAGGCCTCCAACTGCCCCAGCTTCTCCTCGTAGAAGGATTTCATGACCTTCTGGTCTTCTATTTCCAGGAGCAACTGGTACAATCCGATATTGCCGTAGGAAACGATGGGCTGTTCCTGCCTTTCCGCTATACGCAGCAGCGCAAGAGCCTTTTTATAGCTCCGCGACAGCGAGCGGAGCCCTGCCTCATTGGCGCTGATCCCTGCCCGGATGCGGTACTCCGGGCCGCCGAAATTGCACACCTCGTTCAACCGTTCGAAAGCACTGTTTACCGTGCTTTGCGGGAAGCCCTGCAGCACCGTTATCAGGTATTTATCCTGGCGGAAGATATTGAAACGGTCGCTGTGATTGTAAAGAATCTGGGTAAGATGCAGCCGCACCGACTTGTCGAAATCGGCAAACCGGTTGTTGGAAGGAACTTGAAGCGAAAGGGCGGTCACGCAGTATTCCGCGTTGACGTCGAATTCCTTGCGCTCGAGTACCGGTTCGTATTCCGCAGCCTGCTCGGGGAAAAAAATGAGGTTCCGGAAGATTCCCGCCACGCTGACCTCATTCTCTTCCGATTTGATGATCTTATGGCAGAAATCGTTTGTAATATCCACGATTCTTGTCTTCCAGGGGATTGTGAACAAGGGGAACCGGACTTCCTTGCAATAGCGGATCAAGCTTTCGGGGATGGATTGTATATAAGGGCCGATGTTGAGCACCAGGCCGCTTGCCTGGTTTGCCACAAGCCCCTTTGCAAAATCCAGGAGCCATTCCGTGTCGGTATGCCCGATCCCTGTCGAAAAAATCAGCTCCTGGCCATGGAGAAAATTGGCCGTTTCAGGGTCCTCCAGCATATGGACCCAATTGACCAGGTTATTCATATTGCTTTCCCCGCAGATCAGGTTCATTCCGTAATTCTCTTTTGCATACTTGCATAAATGGCTCAGGGATATCGCCACTGCATCAGCCCCCTCCGCAGCATCGTACTATTATCAAGTTAACAAAAACCCGCCTCTTATGCAAATGGTTTTTTGTGTAATCGGGAAAAATCCGTTATAATGATGTTATAATTTTTTTGGTTGTTCCTAAAGCGAATAAATCAAGTGAAAGGGAGAGGAAGAAACCCTATGAACCTGTTTGTCGAAAGCCTGTTGAATCTGGAGGAGTGCCGGGAAAGGGCCATATTTGACAATGTAACGTATCCCTGGGAGGTCCTCCCGAAAATAAAGGCCTTTCTGCTGGAATTCTCGCAGAACCTGCCCCCGGAGTTTGAACAAATTGCTCCGTACGTGTGGGTCGGAAAAGGCACTACAATCGAAAAGACCGCCCTGATCAAAGGACCCGCCATCGTCGGCTGCAATTGCGAGATCCGGCAATGCGCCTACATCCGGGAGAACGTCATCCTGGGCGACGGCGTCGTAATTGGCAACTCGACGGAATTGAAGAATGCCCTGGTCTTAAACAATGCGCAAATCCCGCATTTCAATTATGTCGGTGATTCTGTCCTGGGATATAAGGCCCATCTAGGCGCCGGCGTCATCTGCTCAAACCTCAAATCCAACGGCGAAATGGTCAAGGTCAGGACCGGCATGGACTGCATTGAAACCGGCCTGAGAAAATTCGGAGCAATTGTGGGCGACAATGCGGAAGTGGGCTGCAATTCCGTGTTGAATCCCGGTACGGTCATCGGAAGGAACAGCATTGTTTATCCGCTGACGCCGGTCAGAGGCTTTGTGCCGGAAAAACACATCCTGAAAAACACCGGCGAACTGGTGGCCAGGATATAAGGAGACGGAAACATGATCGAATTCAGGAAAGCCGGTCCGGAGGACATAGACAAGCTGGTCCGGATGCGGCTGGAATTTTTGCAGGAAGCCCAGCCGAAGGAAATTTGGAGCGAAAGCGAAGAATTGTCTGCAAATATGAAGCAGTATTTCTCGGAAAATATGGCATACGGCTGCTTCTCGGCCTGGATCGCAGTCGAAAACGGAGAAACGGTCGGAACGAGCGGCCTGTATTTTTATACTTTGCCGCCGTCCTACAAAAACACAAGCGGCAAGGTCGCATACATAATGAACATGTATACAAAGCCGGAATATAGAGGGCGGAGGATAGCCCCCACCCTCTTCGGAAAGCTTATTGAGGAGTGCAAAGAACGCGGCTGCAAAAAGATCAGCCTGCATGCCACCGCCATGGGAAAGCCGGTTTATGAAAAATTCGGCTTTCAGCAGGCGGAAGGCGAAATGGTTCTTAAATTGCTCTAAATCATGGTTTATTACCGGCGCAGAAGCTCCACCAACTGCCTGTACTCCTCCTCCAGGGCTTCCTTGTCTCCGTTGGAGGCAGACAGCTTTGCAATGGTCTGCGTCAGCCGCATTTGCAGCATCGTGCGCTCCAGATCGGACAGAGCCCTGTTTTCAGGAATTCCTGAAGCTGCTCCCGGAACTGTGCCTGAGGCAATGCCGGAGCCGTTCCCGGGGAAACCGCCGGATGGCGCGGAAGCCTCGTATTCCTCCAGCTTTCCGTCGAAATCCTGTATGGAATGGTTTTTAAGCACCAGAAGCCTGTCGGCCACCGCATTGACAAAGGCCTTGTCATGAGAGACAAAAAGGACCGTTCCCTCATACTCCTTCAATACACTTTCCAAAGCCTCGATGGATTGCATGTCGAGATAGTTGGTCGGTTCGTCCAGCAATAAGATGTTGGCGCCGGATACGAACATTTTTGCAAAAGCGGTTTTAATTCTTTCTCCTCCGCTCAGCACGCTGACTTTTTTATGGACGGCATCCCCCTGTATCAGCAGTCTTGCCAGTATCGTACGGGCTGTCGTCTCTCTCTGTACGCTGTCCTTCATGACATTTTGAAGCACGGTTTGGTCCGGATCGAGGTTTTCAAAGCCCTGCCTGAAATAGGCCAGTCTGGCCTTCGGCACGATGCTGATACCCGGATTGGGGCCGGAGCCGGATGCGATCAGGTTCAGCAGCGTCGTTTTCCCTGTCCCGTTTTCTCCCCAGAGCGCTGTCTTTTTGCCGTTGTAAACCTTAAAGGCCGCATTGGTGAAGACGGTTACGCGGTCATAGCCGAAGCTCAGCTTTTCTGCCGACAGGACCACCTTGTTTTCCGGCGGATTGGTCAGGGAAAAATCCAGCCGGATCCCCGGCGTCTCCCTGGGCTTTTCCTTCACCTCCAGCTTTTCAAGCCTTGTAACCAGGCTTTTGGCCGCGTTGTCCAGCTTCTCCTGTATTTCATGCGCCTGTCTCCTGTGAAGCCGGGCTTCGGAGTTGCCCATCCTTTTCGGTGTTTTCAGGACCTTTTTGGACCGGCGCTTCCGGTCGGAAATCGCCGCCTCCAGGTTTCCCTTCGCCTCCACATATTTTTCATATTCCAGGGCCGCCCGTTCCTTTTCCTCCTCGCACCGATGCCGGTAAAACGAAAAATTCCCGTTGAACAGGCGGACCTTGCCGTCCCGGACTTCCACAATCCGGTTGCAGAGCGAATCCAGGAGGCTTCTGTCATGACTGATCAGGACGAAGGAATCCAGCCCGGCCAACTTCTGCCGGAGAAGCCCGATTCCTTTGTAATCGAGATTGGAGGTCGGCTCATCCGCAAAAAGCAGGATATTGTCCCTGCTGAAAGCGTTTGCGATTTTCAGCCGCGTGTGCTCGCCTCCGCTCAGCACGTCCCTCTCCAGTTTCTGCGTCAGGTCAAATTCTTTCAACAGCTTGTTTCTTCCCGCTGCAGTACCGTCCTCCATGTGAAAATGCGCATCCGCACCCGTCTTTGTTTCCTCAGCCGTTCCGATACCGTCCACAGTACCGGCGCCGTCCCTATGCAGCCTCTCTCCCGTACCTTCCTCCTCGAACTGCCGGATATAGCCGATCCCGCAGTAATGCCTGACATACCCTTCGTCGGGTTCCAGACGGCCGGCCAGCATATCCAGCAGCGTTGTTTTGCCGGAGCCGTTCAGCCCCACAACACCGATCCGGTCTCCCGTATAGATTTTGAAATCCTCCAGCTCGATAATGAGCCTATCTGCATAATATTTCTTGATGTTTCCCGCTTCCAAAAGCAGCATAAAAAAATCTCCCCTTCCACATTGAGCCCCACGGAGAAATCCCTTCTCCGGGACTGCTTTCTGTGCAGGAAAGACCGCATAAACAAAAATAAAAAGGGCCAACCTTCGATGAGGCACCTCGCTGAAGCCCGAAAATACGGGTACAGCTGTTATGCAAGCCAATCCAGCACCACCGGAGCATACGGAATAATACAAAATCTGAAATAATTGCGGCACTCTGTCCGCAATACCACAGTATTCTTCCACTCCGGAACAAATCCGTCGATTTCGCTGAATTAGCCAATTCTCATTCGAATAACCCTTACCCTTTCGTCATTTCTATTGTTTATTCTACCCCGGCCGCGCAAAAAAATCAACTGCCTAAGTATGTCATGCCGTCGATCGTATTTTACAAGTAACGGCCGAATGCCCGAAACGTGGGCATTTCTACGTTATACCGTACACCTTCCTCCAATATGTCCTTCACCATTTGTTTCATTTCCTCCGGAGAACCGGAAACATGCCCTTCAAACATCCTTTTCATTGCCTCTGTGCTATACAGCCGCATGGAGAAGGGAACCAAAAGAAACAGCGGCAGATAATACAGGCAGGTGGGCATAATCCTGTCCGGCCTTATGCCACGCGCCTTACAGGTTCCGAATGCCTCTCGCATGGCAATATAGGATTCTTTCATGATCGTCCGGTCGGTCACAAACCGTTCATAGGAGCCGACTTTCATATAGGTGCCCAGCACCGATGCGGCCCACACGTAATGGCTATGGAGGTAGGGCAGGATTTTGCCGGTCTTTTTGGGGTTCATGCCCGCTTTCCGGAACAGGCGGCATATCCTGTCCAGCCTCTCCGTCCGGCGCCCGTCTTTTTCGCCCAGCATGGTATTGTTCAGCGGGTTGCCGAAGATAACGCTCCGGATGAGATTGTCCTTTTTTCCGCCGCCTGCCATGAAGGGGTAGCCGAACAGATACCGGGAAGACTCCAACTCCTTTCCGATGAGGCTGTCTTCCCCGGGACGGATGTTTTGCAGAAAAAGAATATCGGCTTCGCCCGTTTTCCCCCGGAGCAGCTCCAAAACCCCGGCAAGGCGGTTGCTTCCGACGGAGACAAGGATCAGCTCGAATTCCGGTGAAAAGTTCGGCTCCTCTATAAAGGCAGGACGATAGAGGGCTTTTACCGCTTCCCCGTTCCCCTGCCCTTTTCCTTTTCTCATATCCATGCATTCAATATGAATGCCCTCCCGGTCCAACCGTTCCTTTTGGCCTCTTCTGACCAGATGCGTTATCTCGCAGCCGGTTTGGGAAAGCTGCCAGGCATAAGTCGTACCGATGACTCCCGTGCCTATCACAAGAATTTTCATTGCTTCGCCGCCTTGTTCCTCTGACTTTACTCTCCTTTTATAAGCCCCAAAACCCTGGCCAGCTTGCTCCGATCGGGCTTGCTCCCGTTTGAGACGCCGAGGTCCAATATTTCGTCCACGGCTTCCTCCTTTTTGATGAGCTGGCAACCCTCCATCCAGGAAGCCGGCGCCCACGCCGTTACCCTGTCGTACACATTGGCATGCCAGCCGTAGGGCATGCCTGTTTTGTCGGTCTTCTGCCTGCTTCCGGCCACAGTGATGTAAAAATACCGCTGAAGCTCGCCGACTGCCGCGTCCACCCTGCCGGCCCCCTTCTTTTTGCTGACGCCCATCTGCCGTCTGATCTCGCCGGTGTCGAGGATTTTCCCTTCCTCAAACAGCTTCCACAGCTCCCACGCCGTCTGGCTGACAAGTCCGTCGTACCGCCTTTCCTCCATGGACTGGCGCGGATGGCATGCCGCGTAGAATACCGGATACATCCTTTCCGCAATAAAGCCTTTGTTCCCACCCAGGATGCGGCCGAAAGCAAGGCGCTTTTCCTCGGCGGCCCGGTCCTTCCAGCGCCACGGATCCGTGTCCGGGTCCCCCGTGTGCCATATCCTTTCCGGCGTTTCGGCCGCAAGGGACGGCAACCCCTCCAGGATGTTTGAAAAGGCCATAAAGCCCAGTTCCTCCACTCTTTCCAGGAACTCTTCATATCGGACAAGTAGTGCCATGGTTTCCTCCCGAACTATTTTTTCTCTTCACAGGCCCAGCATTTCAACTGCTCGATCCTCAGGCCGGGAGGGTTGTCCCCATGCTCCTTGTCCAGATAGGAGTAGGCGTACAATTGCTCGCACGGCATAACCGGGCACTGCCCGCAGTGTGCGAAGCCCTTCTCCTGACAGCATATGGCTATCCCGCATTCCCCGTGAAACGGATGACCGTTCGTTTCAATACATCCCCCGCAATGGAAAGGTTCCCTGTAGGTACAACTATTGCACAATAAACCGCATCTTGACTCCACCATACCATACCGCCTTTTTAACTTGTTTTTCCTTAACTATATCAAGGCGAACAGGACAGCTATATGTCATGTCTATAATTGGCGACGATTTTTTTTGCCGTTTCTTCAATTTCAGCGGCGAGTTCGGCAGGTTCGGCCACTTTCGCCTTTTCTCCGAAGCCGAGGATCCATTTGACCACATACTCCCGGTTCGTATAACCAACCGTCAATTGCAGCCTCCCGTCCTCCAACTCCTTATAGCTCTCCGGGCCGTACTCCTCCACCAACTGGTATTCGGCGGATTTGTCAAAAAGGACGGTGACTTTGTTCGTGTCGTTTAAAAAATCACCGATGTCCGATTTCTCCGGCGGAATGTCCCGGGGCGCGAAGGTCCGTTCCGGCACCTCCAACTCCCAGAGCCTGTTCAGCTTAAAAAGCCTGAAATCCTGCTTGTCGAGGCAATATCCGAACAGGTACCAGGAGGACCATTTGAACGCAATAAAATAAGGCTCGGCCAAGCGGACTTCCGATCCCTTGGGCGAGTAGTACCGGAAAGAGACCAGCCTGTTTTTCTCTATCGCGGATTGGATCAGGCTTATCTTCTCCGAAAGACTGGTTTTGTAATGGGAGGACAAATCGATCAGAATACGGTCCTGCATGGAAACGATCCCCTGCTTCCGGGGGGACAGCTTTGCGATCAGCCTCTCGATCTTTGCCGAATCCGTAACGCTGCCTATGCTTCCAAGTCCGGTTATGATATGGTTCAGCTCATCGACCGTCAAAATGCTTTTATCCAGCTTGAAGCCCTCCGCAATGGAAATGCCCCCTCCCCCGCCCTGCAAAGTAACCACGGGGATGCCGGCCTTGCAGATATCGTCGATGTCCCGCTGTATGGTTCTGCGGGATACCTCGAACCGTCGGGCAAGCTCGGGCGCCGTTACCTTGCCGCACTGCATCAGGATGGTGAGAATGCCTAAAAGGCGGTCGATTTTCATAAACGGGCAGCTCCTGCAATAAATGGATTGGAATGAACCTGCTTTCATTTTACCATAAACCGGCAGGACCAGTACAATCTTTCTTCCTGCAATTCTTTCCGTTTGCGGTATATCAGCGCGGGCTGTCCGGCAAAGCTTCCGCCTTCATGGCGTCAGGCCCCGAAACCCCCTTCTTGTGGCCGGATACCACCATTCCCAGAATGATCAGAAGACCTCCGATATACTGGTGCAATACCGGCCTTTCCCCCAACAGGGCGACCGATAGCAGAAGAGATGTAAGCGGCATCATGCCGGAGAATACGGCGGCAATCGAGGCTTCGCAGCGCTTGATGCCCGCATACCAGAAAAAGAAGGCAAGCGCGGTAACAGCAGCGCCGTACCAAAACAGGGCAAGCCATTGTTCCATGCTCAGCCGTAAAAGCGGCAGCAGCGGTTTTTCGAAAAATGCCGGAATCCCGCAGAGCACAAACGCAATGCATGTCACCAGAGCCGTCTGCAGCAGCGGATCGGTCCTCTTTTCCCGTTGGGCGTCGGCTATAAAGCCCAGCCGCGACAGGACATTGAAAAGGGCTTCACAGGCAGCCGCGCACAATACCAGCAGATTACCGGCAATGTGGGCCTGGCCGAAGCGGCCGTCCAAAAACGGGAGGCCCTGTAGGAGCAGGATCCCGGCCACCGTTGCGCACAGGCCCGCTATGCGGGACCGGTACAGGGTCTCCCTGAGCATCACTGCCGCAAGAACGGAGGTGATTGCCGGCGTTGCGCCCGTCAGGATCCCCGCTTCGCCGGTACTTGTGAGGTTCAGCCCCTGAAGCAGGAACAGCCGGAACAGAAATATGCCGAAGGCGGCCTGCATTACCGGCTGCAGCCAATCTTTCGGTTTCATGCCTCTTGTGGCCGCCGCCAGCCGGCCGCCGCACGCCGGCAGGAGGCATATTGCCGCAAAAAACAGGCTGGCGGCCGCAATTGTAAAAGTCCCCAGGCTGCCCGCCACAGAACGGGCCGCCACTACGGACGAACCGGCCAGCGCAAATGCACCGGTCAGAAGAAACATTCCCTTGACTCTTTCCATTTTATTTCCTCCTTGATGATGATATAATAATAAAGAAACTGGCACTCTTGAAGTGCCACCTTATTTCATTTTTTATGATACCAGTTGGAGGAAGCATGCTTGGAATCCAATTAATCCGTGACGGTGAACTACCGCTCTCCAGGCAAATATACGGCACGCTGCGCACTCGGATTCTCGAAGGCCGGATGAAGCCCGGCGACGCCCTGCCCTCGACACGAGAGCTCGCGGCGCAGCTTGGGGTTTCCCGCAATACCGTATGCGAGGCATACGACATGCTTCTGGCAGAAGCCTTTGTGGAAAGCAGGCAGGGCGCGCCCACGCGTGTGGCCTGCGGCGTGCAACTGGATCAAATAGAGCGCGGAAACGTATTAAGAGAGGCACGTACCCCCGGGACAAAGCCTTTCCCTCAGCCTATCGCGGACTTCCGCACAGGCCTCCCCGATCTGCGCAGCTTCCCCATGCATCAATGGCTGCGGCTGGCAAACAGCGCTTCCGAATCCCTCACCCCCGAGCAATGGGGCTACAGCGGTCCGGAAGGCTTTCCATCCCTCCGGGAGGAGATTGCGGCCTGGCTTTTCCGAAGCAGGGGGATGACAGTCCATCCTGAGGATGTATTTATAACGGCAGGCGCCACTCATGCGCTGCACCTGCTGGCGGAGCTGCTGTATACGGACCCGTGCGGGATGATTGTAGAAGACCCTTGTCATACCGGCATGCTGCGCACCTTGAAAAACAAAGGCTTCGAAATAATACCCCTACCGGTGGATGAACACGGCTTAAGAACGGAATTTCTTGAGGGCGTCCGAGCAAAAGCGGCGTATATTACACCGTCCCACCAATTCCCCCTCGGAGGGATTCTGCCTGCAAGCCGGCGCGCCGACTTGATCCGGTACGCGAAAAAAAATGACGCCTATCTCATTGAAGACGATTATGACAGTGAATTCCGCTATATCGGCCCCCCAGTCGCGCCGCTGCATACGATGGATCCCGGCAGGGTTCTCTATGTCGGGACTTTTAGCAAAATACTCTTTCCGGCGCTCCGGATCGGCTATGTCATCCTTCCCCGCGAGCTTCATGAACGCTGGCGCTATCTGCGCATTTATGCGGATGTGCAGAACCCGCTGTTTGAGCAGGCGGCGCTTTCCGAATTCCTGCGCAGCCGCCGGTTCGACCGGCACGTGCGGCAAATGCGGAAGCTCTACGGCCAGCGGCGTCAGGCGCTTTTGCGCGCTCTGCAGGAGGAGTTCGGGGATGCGCAGCGAAGCTGGGGCGATGCCGCAGGACTACATATGGCCGTGGAGTTCCCCTGCATGCATTTTGACAGGAACTTTCTGCACAGGTGCAGGGAGAACGGGCTCCATATTCAAACGGTAGATTATCACTGCATCCGCAAGGGCGCGCATTCGAACAAGCTGCTGCTCGGTTACGGCCATCTTACCCCCTTGGAAATCCAATCCGGCATACGCCTTCTTGGAAAAATTTTTTAATCCAGATGGGCGGTTTTCATCTTTTTCGTTAAAATTTTTAAACGCATTTCGCTTTTCTGCTTAAATTTATTAGCAAATTCAGACATCTGTTTAAATTATTACTGAACCGGGGTAAAATAGAAGTAGAAAGAATAATTGAGGTAGCGGGAATGGATAATATTGATATCAAAATTATAAGACTCCTGCAGGAGAACGCCAGAATCACCGCTTCAGAAATCTCCAGCGTCATAAATCTCTCCATCCCGGCCGTGAGCGAACGGCTGAAAAAGCTGGAGGCATCGGGGGTCATAAAGCAGTATACGACGATATTGGACCCGCAGCACTTTGATAAAACGCTCATGGCATTGGTTTTCATCACCCTGGAACGGCCCCGGTTTTCCGATATTTTCGCCGAATTCGTCAAGAAGCAGAATGACATCCTGGAGTGCCACTACCTGGCCGGCGACTTTGATTACGCAATCAAAATCGCGACGGAAAACACCGCAACGCTGCAGGAATTGCTGAACCGCATAAAAAGCGTCCAGGGCGTGCAGAAAACAAGAACCATCGTGATCCTGTCCACCGCGAAAAACAATTACTCCATCATACCCGACGAAAAAGAAACCAATTAGGAACAAGCGAAAAATAATTTTCCGGTTGTTCCATAATAAAAAGGAGGCGCTTGAAATGTTTGCAGATGGATTTAACACGGAAGGATTGTTCACCCTGTCGAAGTCGAAAAAAAGCAATGAACTGAACCGGTTTTGCAAGCTGGAAGGAATGAATTACGAGCAGCTTGCGGACGAGGTGCGCCGGTTCAAGGGCCTGCTGGGAAGAAACAGGCACGTGCGGTCCCATTCGGGAAACGGCAGTGCACAATAAGGCGGACGCGGACCCGTCCGGCACCCGGAGGATCCGCTCCCGGAGATCAGGCACCGAGGCTTCACCCCCGGGGGATTATTTCAGAATCCTGCCGTAATAGTTGGTTTCCAATATCTTGGTGGAATACTTGAACTTGTCTGCAACAATCCTGTTGACTTTTTTTACATACGCCTTGTCTTCTACCGTACCGTCGAAGAATTCAACCTCGTCCGTCACCGTATTGTATCGGGCCCGGTCCGTTATCCAGCTCCGGTTTGAGAAAATGACCAGTGCGGGCGAATCGGAAAGGATATCCGTCCCCATCATCAGGCGCGAATCGTATTCCAGCCCGAAAAGGTTGGATAAGGTCGGTATCCGGTCAAGGCTGGCGCAGGGCTTGTCGATGGTCACCGTCTCCATGCCCTTCTTCCAGAGGATGAACGTACTCTTGTAAAGCTCGAAATTCTCCTCCACCTTGTGCCCGGCCAGCTCGTCGATGCATTCTCTCGGCAGGCCGTAGGGATAATGATCCCCGCTTAAGGCGATCACGGTTTTTTCCGCAATGCCCAATTCCTCCAGCTTTTTCATCATCGCCTCCATCGCGAATTCCAGCTCGAGGTTGCAGGCGATATAAGCCTTTGAAGGATCCGAATAGGGAAGATTCTCCACGTACTTCCTGTTTTTCGCCGCCATATAGTTCCCTGTGAAGTTGTAATTCATATGGCCGCTGACGGTCATGTAGTAAATGTGGAACGGTTTGTCCGCGGTAAAATCGCTTGAGGTGATATTAATCATTTCCAGGTCCGATTCGGGCCATGTCTTTTTGACCTCCAGTCCGTTGCCATAACCCTTGTAGTCGTAGCCCATGTTCGGGTGCGAAATATCTCTCTTGTAATAGGTATAGGTGTGATCGTGATAGGCCTTGGTCGTGTAGCCAAGCTTGCGGAACTGGTTGCCCATGCAGAACGGCATGTAGTTCGCCCCGGATTTCATGAAGCTCCAGACGCCGCTCTTGGGAATAAGACCCGTGCAGCCGACATATTCCCCGTCGGAGGTGCTGACGCCCCAGACAGGATTGTAAAAGTTTTTAAACACGAAGCCTTCCGTGGCCATCCTGTACAAGATCGGCGTCAGCTCGGGCGAAAGGAAATAGGGAGAAAAGGACTCCGCCGTGATCAGGATCAGGTTGTCGCCTTTGAACATGCCGGTATATTGGTTTGTCGCGGTAGGGGTAACGGTCGAGAAATACTTGTGCATGGCCAAAAGATTCTCGTCCTGTCCGCTGGCCGCCAGCAATTTATCGAAGTCAATGTCCATCGTATTGTAAGGCTTCGCGGGAACAGCCGAAGCCTCAACGGCATCGCCGTTGCCGCCCGCCGGTTCCTGTACCGACCCTTCGCCGGAAGCTGTTGCCGCCGTGTTGCTTTCGGGTCCGGCAGATGCCTCTGTAGAGCCGCTTGTGTCTATTGCGCCCTCCTGTCCCGTCATATCCTCCGAAGTCGCATCCGATCCGGCCGTTCCGGGCTGGGTGCCGACGTCCGCATCGGTCCTGCTTATCGCCGTTGCTTTACCGTTAAACGCATCGTACAGCGAACCCGACGCAAGCTTTTGGAAATCCTGCCGCATCGTCGTCAAAAGGCCAAGCTTGTTGGCCGACATTTCAAGGCTGGACTCTTTGAAATACAGCGTATACTGGGAGGCAGGTCCGTCGCCGGTCAGGCTGACGCCGATAATTGCCGCGGAATAGGAGGCTACGCCGAACAACAGGATATAGGCCATAGTGATCCGCTTCATGGGTTCAAACAGGGGCTTTCCTTTCCGAAGGGGAAGCAGTGCGGGCGGTACGAAAAGAAGGACGACCACCACCGCATTTTTCAATACCGTTTCCGCCACGATATCGGAAAATTGCGTGGCGTCGCCGGCCCCTCCCACCGAATAAAGGGAGAGCGGCGTATGGAAGATGCAGAAATAGATGATCTGCACGGCATAAATCAGGCTTAAAAGGGACGAAACGGCCGCCGACGCAATGCCCGCGGCTTTTGGCGGGATCAGGCCGATCAGCAGGAACAGCAGCGTGCCGGCGGAAAAGGCAAACAGGAACGGGAAAAAGTAGTCCGCGTTGAATGCCCTAAACACCCACACCTTATATATGAGCTCCAGATACGCTATGGTAGCGATAAAATAGAATAGCAGCCAGAATTTTTCGTACAGGGAGGCAAGGGTTTTATAAGCTCCTTTATAGGCTCCCGCTGACTGTAAATTTCCGATGAGCTTGTGCAAAATCTCTTTTGCCGGTGCGTTTATCTTCAAATTTTTTCACTCCATATTCCGTGCCCATAGCTGTATTCTTAGCGTGGAACACATTACCAGCTATATTCTATCAGCATTCTTGAATATGGGCAATAGTGACATTTCCCGCGGCTCCGCCGGGCTTCTCATTCGGGTCGGAGACCCCTCGACAGGTTCGCATCGAGCCTTCTTACCACGGATCTGCATACGGGCTGAAAATATCTGAGCCAAAAATGGCAGGCTTCGATATTGGTTGCTTCAAAATCCACAGAACAGCGCTGCATGCCTTGTTCTGCGCCCCATATCATGATTTCGTCCAGCAGGGCGCCCGCTATCCCCCTCCCCCGGAATCCGGGATATACGAAGGCGCCGTTCACGGCAAACCTGGCACGGCCCCCAACCATCCAGCCCGCGCCATCTTCTGACGGCGCAATTTTCATATAACCTGCCGCCGAATCCCCCACCCGGGCGATCCACGCATGGTTGCCCGGCCGAGCGAGTAATTCCGCCAGAGCTTCAACCGTTTGCTTCTCTTGCGCGTGATATGGTTTAAACACGGGAGCATTTGCAAGATGATAATAATGGCCTTCCACCATAGCAAGCCATTCGGGCAGGTCCTCTTCCTTTATCGATTCGATGCGGAGCCCTTCCTGCCTTTTTGCCGCAAGGGGCTTTACCTCCCTTACCGCATCAATGCAGATGCCGCCGAAACCGTTCCAGAAGAAGGCTTCCCGTGCGCTTCCAGCATAATTCATCGTATTGGCGGCATGGGTCAGGCACCCGTCGTCCGCCCAGATTTGCCCGATTTTCCGATACATGAGCCGGTATATATCAAATGCGCTTTCTTCCACCGATCCGTGGGCCCATTCTGGGCTGTAGACCCCTTTATGGGGGCTTAGAAATTCTTCTATATAAAATCCGGTCATGTACCCGACCATTTTTTCGTGATCGTATACGGCGACTCCCCGGTGCTTTTTCAGGCATCCTTCCAGCATTGGCAAAACCAAGTCCGGCCTTGCGTTTTCCTCCTCCAGGACGGGTACGAATTCACGCTGGCGGCAGTACGACGCCTTAAAGATTTCGAAAGCCTCTTCCAGCCGTGATGACTGTAATTCGATTATTGTCATTGGAGCGCTCCTTATTAAGCTTAAATCTTAACCGCCGAATAACCGTAATTCTATTTCCGGCAACGGTCCGTTTTATTGTATAACGGTCCATTTATCAGAGCAAAGGAAGAAACAATTATAAGAAATTTTTAAGCTTTTCGACCAGCGGCACGTCGGCCGGGGCAAAATCGAAGTGTCCCAGCTCTTCCCGACCTACCCATTCGATGCGGCTGTGGACCTGCAGGCGAAAGCTCCCCGAAACCCATTTGCAGAAATAGGCGAGGAGCCTGATTTCGCCGTGGTCGTACCGGTAAATGCTTTCCCCGAAGAAATCGAGCACCTCGACCTCCGCTTCAAGCTCCTCCAGGATCTCCCGCCGGAGGCACTGCTGCGGGGTTTCCCCGGGCTCGATCTTACCGCCGGGGAATTCCCACCTGCCCTCCATCCGCTGGTTTGGCGCACGCTGGGCTATCAGCACCTTGTTGTCCTTTAAAATAATCGCCGCGGTAACATCTTTCATCGTATCCACTTCCCGCGGCCTTTCTCGGCCGCACTCCTCAGCATTTGTCCAGCACCATGACGCCATACCCGTTCAGTTCCACAGCCCCCGATATTTTCTTTCCCGTGAGCAGGTCGATCATAGGCTGCTTCGCATTGAGCCGAATGGCAGAGGGCATATAATTCAGTACAAAAATATAGTCTGCGCCGTCCTTCGAGCGAACGGCGACTTCAGCCTCTGCGGGCAGCTCAAGAAGCCCGCCGTAAGGATTTGCGAAGCCGAGCTTCCTCAAAAACGTCTCCGCGGTATTTGCGCTGAAGCCTGCCCCGAAGTAGTATGCCTTTCCCCTGCCCAGCGTATTCCGGACCAGCGCGGGAGAACCGTCATAATAATTGCCTTTGAAAGCGGCAAGCACCTCCGCCCCGCCGCAAGGCTCCAGAATGTCGTTGAATATGGGCGCCTCCAGTTCCTCGCCGTCCCACACGGCATGCTGCGCGCCGTCCGTCGGGCCGACATGGGTGTAGTCGCTGACCCGCACCCCGCAGATTTCTCCGGCAAAGCCGGGCATGGGGCGCATCGGGCACCGTCCGAATTCATCCTTGTATCCGGTCCGCGAGCCCATGACCAGCAGGCCGCCCTGCTCCACATAAGCCTTGAGCAATGCCGCCACGTCCTCCGTCAAGATCGTGGCATGGGGGTATATGAGAATCTTGTACTTCAGAAGCTCTTCGACAGTGGTTTTCTTCAGGCTATTGTTCCGCAGGTACAGCAGATCCATCGGGGCATGGTTCTTCTGGGCCGCGGCGAACCAGCCCTTCTCGCTGAATTGCTGCAAGGGTCCGTGCCACATATCCTGCTCGCCATCCCACTCGTTTGCGTAATCCCGGACCAGCGCGATTTCCGCCTTATAGCCGGCTCCGGCAAGCTTTGCAAGCCGGGCGGCATCGTCCCGGACCCTTTTCAATTCCTCCAGGCGGCGGTTCGGCTGGTTGGAGTAGTCATTCAACCCATGCCAGTAGATCTCGTTTCCGATCCAGCACGTACGCCAGCGGAAATAGCCCACGTAGTCCGCCCCGTGGGCGATGGACTGCAGGCTCCAGAGCCTCATCTGGCCGGGCTTCGGCGCGGGCTGCCGCATCCGCGCGTCCCAGCCGCCGGGGCCCGACTGCTGCTCCATGATGCCGAAAACCGGCGAAATGGACCGGGTTTTCATTAAATTCCAGGACCAGTCCCGGTCGTCCAGAATATAGGTGGAGCTGTCCCGAACTCGGGGGTCCAGATCATATGCAAAGTTCGGATAGCTGTCAAACGTAATAAAGTCCAGCGCCGCATCCGTCATTTCATGACTGTCGAGATGCCCGAAAACGCCGTTGGTCGTAATGAACTGCCGGTCTCCGACATACTTCCGGATGATATCGGCCTGCAGTTTGCAGAAGGAAATGGCCGAATGGGAGATGAACCGTTTTTCCTCCAGCGAAAGATGGGGATTGTTCACGCCGTTAACCGTCGGCCTTGTCAGGTGCAATTCCTCCCAGGAGGTGTAGGTCTGGTTCCAGAAGGCCGTGCCCATTGCGTCGTTCAAGGCGTCCAGCGTTCTGAATTTCTCCTTCAGGTATGCCCTGAAAGCAATGTGGTCGGCTTTGGAGTAGAATACGTTCGTTTCGCAGTTCAGTTCATTATCGATCTGCCATCCGATTATGGCGGGATTCGAGCCGTAATGGGACGCGATTTTGTCCACGATCCGCGCCGTAAACTCCCTGTAGACCGGCGAGTTGTAATTGTTGTGCCTGCGGAGCCCATGACGGTAGATCGTTCCGTTTACGTCCGCATTCAGCACCTCGGGATATTTGTCCGTCAGCCAGGCCGGCGGCGTTGCGGTGGGTGTGCAGAAAATGACTTTAATGCCGGCCCGGTTGGCCAGTTCCAGGAACCGGTCGAAAAACTCATATGTAAAAACGCCTTCGTAGGGTTCAAATTTATTCCACGCGAATTCCCCAATACGGACCACTTCGATGCCGTGTTCCTTCATCCTCGTCAGGTCGCTTTCCCAGAGTTCCTCCTTCCAGTGCTCCGGATAGTAGCACACACCCAGCGTAATTTTATCAAGCTTCATTGATTTTTCCATAGCTTCCGCTCCGTTTCTTCCATATTTTATCGTCCAGAAATTCATCGTTCGGATTTCCTGTTTTTCGCTCACAAGCTTATTTTTCCATACTGTGTCCGGTGCGTCAAGAATTATGTAGCCGATCCCGGAGAAATAATCCGTCCACGGGAATCATTCGCGGCCTGGGTTATTCCCGCTTGACGAAGCGGTTTCCACAATATAACATGTTTATAAGAATCCGCGAGAGGACAGGGACCGCTTTGAAAGTTCATTTGAAAGCAAAATACAGGATTATTGCAGCCATATTGTTCCTTCTATATCTATCGTACCTGATTTACCTTACTTTCTTCAGTCACCGGTATGGGCGCGGTTACATACACAGGAGCATAAACCTGCACCCGTTCAGGACAATCGCGGAATATGCGGCTGCGTCCTATAACCGGAGCATCATCGTGACGAACTTGTTTGGCAACATCGCCGCTTTTGTCCCACTCGGATTCCTTTTGCCGCTGATCGGAGGCAGGAAACCCATCGGAGTGTTCAAAGCAGCTTTGGCCGCAGCCGGCGTCTCCATTGCGGTGGAAAGCCTCCAATATCTTTTCGGGGTGGGCGCTGCCGACATCGACGATGTGATTCTGAATACAGCGGGCGGGATATTAGGCTATCTGGCCCTAAAACTGCTTTACCGGCTCTGGCGCCTGCTGCTTGCCACGAAAGCAAGGGAGTAAAAAGCAAGGGAAGTAGAACTTTTGCATGTTGAATCATCTCTGATATAGGCCGGGTTGAGGAATCCGGCATAGTAAACTGAAATGGGGTGGCTTATGGACAAACAAGAAAGGTTGAAAAACCTGGTGGGAATCGTTTGGCTTTATGTGCTGATTACCGGAGTATTTTCGTTTTTGAACAGGATGGTCTCCTATATCGTACAGGGGATCTCCGGAAAATCCATAAATTCATTCCTATTGATGAACGGTTTATGGATCGTGGCAGTGCTTCTGATTCTGTTCTTTTCCGGCCGGATGTACCGGAAGCTGGGAGGCCGTTTGCCCGCAGGCATGGCGGAGAGCCCCCTGCAACTGATCGGCGTCGGATTATTGGTCCTTATAAACGGAATAATCAGCCTGTCCAATATCCTGCCGACGTATGTAATAAGCGGAATACAATTGTTTCAGACGCTCCCGCAGATGGACGGGAATGGGGAAGCCATCTATACAAGGTCGATCCTGGCTCATGCTGTTTCGACCCTGCTGATGCTGTGCCAGATCCTTACGGGCGTTTATTTGCTGTACCGGGGGAAGAAGTCCGGTTCAAAGGAGTAGAAAATAATCCAGTACGAAGAGAAAGAACCTCCATTGACCCACGCCGTTCTTGAGCGTATAATCGTCAGATATACCAAAAGAAAGCTGGCGTTCGAAGTGCGGTTTCAATTTTTGCAGCAAAGCACGGAAGAAAGACGGAATTTGATCTTACACGGCCCAATTACGCAGACCATCCTGCTGTTATCCGTTCCGGCCCTTATGATGGGCCTTGTCCAATCCGCGATACCGGTTATTGACGGACTCTTCATCAACAATTTTGCCGGAACGATCGCGGCAAGCGCCATCACTTACTCCGGGCCGATCATCAACATGATGGCGGCGGTGGCGCAGGGGCTCAGCGTGGCCGGCATGGCGGTCATCGGCCAGGCCAACGGCAGGGGCGAGTATGGCGAAGCGAAAAAGGTTTCTTCTCAGCTCTTTTTCTTTGCACTCCTGCTGGGCGTGATCATTGCTCCACTCCTTGTCGCAGTGTCGGTACCGATCTCTCGCAGCGTTACTCCCGAGATATCCCGGGATCTGTTTCTGTACCTGTCGCTGAATGCGCTGGTCCTGCCGTTTCTGTTTCTGGAATCCATCTATAATGCGATAAAGAACGCCAGCGGCAAGCCGGAAGCCACCTTTGTCCGGATGATCCTGCTGATGGTTCTGAAAATCGTGTTCAATACCGTATTCATCGCCGTTTTTCGCTGGGGCGTCGTGGGCTCCGTTGCGGCAACGCTTCTGGCAAATATCCTGATCAGCGTCTGGATGTTCTATGAACTGTTTGTGAAGGAAAGTGACGAGAAGCTGAAAAAGACGGGCTTCCGGTTCGACAGAGGCATTCTGGGGGACCTTTTCCGGATCGGCGCGCCTTCCGCCCTGTCCAGCCTGATCCTGAACTTCGGGTTCTTTCTGATCAACAATGAGATCGAAAAATACGGACCCGTCGTCATGAACGCCCAGGGCATTGCCGGAAATATCACTTCGATCTGCTTCATCCTGCCTTCCGCGTTCGGCTCCTCCGTCACGACCATGGTCAGCATGAACGTCGGGGCGGGCCAGAGCGACAAAGCCCGCAAATCCTGCCTTGTAGGCTGCGTTGTCAGTGCGATCACCGCTGCCGTTCTCATCGCTATTGTCGTACCGCTGTCCTCCTACCTAACCCTGCTGTTCACGAGGGAGGCCGCCGTACTGGACGTAGCCAACAGGGCGCTTCACATTTATACTTATTCGGTTATAGGCTTTGGAGTCTGCATGGTGCAGCAGGGCGCTCTCATCGGCCTCGGCCGCACCGGCGTTACGCTGATTACCAGCGTTTTGAGGATATGGCTCCTGCGCTACCTGTTCATACTGGTTACCGAACATCAGCTTGGCTTTTATTCGGTCTTTTGGGGTAATTTGTTCTCAAATTATATGGCCGCCGTCATAATGACCCTGCTGATCCTGCGGATGAAATGGGTATCCGTGCTGCAGACCAGAGAAACCGCCGATGCCGCGTAGATGCGGGTTCGATTAGGCGCGGTCTCAATTTCGCTGCCGCCTCCCCTTGGCCCCTTCCGCAGAGCAGTTGATTGGATTGCAGAGCTATTTTCGGTTGGATTACAGAGCTATTTCCAGCCGGATCAGTTTTGCAAGGATCTTGATCTCGGCTTTTTTTACGGTTTCCGTCGTCAGACCCCCGCTGTTGCCGACCAGCAAAAGCTTTTCCTGGTCCAGCTTCCGTACCTGGCGGATGGCTTTTTTGCCGGCCAGCTCGATAAAATAGAAGCCTTCCTTCTCAATTTCCTGGGTGCCGTATGCAAGGACCAGATCGCCCTTGGCGATCCGGAAGCCGGACATCTCGTTATCCTCTATGGTCAGATAAAAAACCTTGTCCTTCGGATAGCCTTCCACTTTGTTTGAAAGAATGGGCAGCTGCCTCGTCCCGACGGTTTTCTCCATTTTCCCGTCGTATACCGGGACCGTCATGATCACCCCGGCCAGCGCATCCGTCCAGATTTCCTGCACCGGCTTTTCGATGACCTTTTTGACGCTCTTGTCCGGCTCCGGCCTGCGGCTTATTTCCACTTCATCGTACAGTTCCAGTTTTCCGGCTTCCTGGCGAAGCACTTTCGATACTCTGGCAATCAGTTCGCTATTGAGCACCTTTTTGCCGGACTCCACTTCCTCTACGAAGCGTTCGGTCACGCCCAACTGCTTTGCCAGCTGTTTCTGGGTCATGCCCGCTTCCTTCCGCAATCTGCATATTTCCGAACCCATCCTGCTCATTGCGTGCCTCCCAACGCCAACCGGCCTATACTTCGTTCAGCGGAGCGCTTGCCGCCGCCATCTTGATCTTGAAAAATTTTACGATTTCCAGCATGGCGCAATATTTATCCACAAAGGAAACGATGAAGCCCTCCTTGTACCTTGGGGGCAGAATGGTCAGCGGCCACATGTGCTTTACGATGATGTCCCTTTCCATCCTGTTCAGTTCAAAGTGCCTTTCGGCATTTTTCAAAGCGGTATAGGGATGCGTAAACCCGTGCTTTCCGCCAACCAGCTTGGTCTTGTGCCAGTCGTACAGGAAAAGGTCATGGAGCAGTCCTCCTCTTGCCGCCGAGCGGAAATCAAGGTGCAAAAGCCTGCAGACTATGTAACTGTAATAGGATACGGAAAGACTATGGTCGAAACAGGTTACGCTTCCGTGCTGGGTAAATCCGTTCATGGAATCGACGATCTCGTTCTGGATCAAATCTTCTATGCAGTCCATGTATTCCTTGAAGCTGCGGGATTGAGTTTCTCTGATATTCAACTTCCGTTTGATTCGTTCTTTCATCGGGGGTCTCCTTGGTCTGGTGGTTACCGTTCCCCGCGGGCCCTTTCGGGCTCGCCGGAATTTGCCAACCTATTTACAGTAGCACAGGTTTCTTGCCCGAGTCAATCGATCTTTTTACCAAAAAAGGATTGCCGGTTTTATCAATTTTATAATACCGGACAATCCTTAAGGAAAGCTTAAATTTCCCGACCCGCGCAGCCTAAAAATTAAAATGATCCGGGTCGGCGCCAAACCGCCTGTTTTGATTCAGTTCCTCTATGGAAGCCATGTCGTCCTCGGACAGCTCGAAGTCGAAAATATCCCTGTTTTCCGCGATCCTCGCCGCTTGCACGGATTTGGGAATGGTAACCACTTCATTCTGCAGATCCCAGCGCAGTACGATCTGGGCGGGCGTCTTGCCATACTTGCCCGCCAGCTCGGAAAGCAGCGGAATGTTCAGGCGTCCCTGCATCAGCGGGCTCCAGGCCTCCATCTGAATCCGGTTCTTTTTGCAGAAGGAACGGACCTCTTTTTGGGTGAGCAGCGGGTGATATTCGATCTGGTCGACCATGGGGATCGTTCCGGCGGTTTCAAACAGGTCCAGAAGATGATGCACGTGAAAATTGCTGACTCCGATGGCCCGCACCGATCCGTCCCGGTAGAGCTTTTCAAACGCTCTCCAGGTGTCCGTATATTTTCCCTTCACCGGCCAATGGATCAGGTAGAGGTCCAGATAGTCGAGCCCCAGCTTTTTCATACTGCTGCTGAACGCTTTTAATGTGGATTCGTAGCCTTGATTGGAATTCCAAAGCTTGGTGGTAATAAAAAGTTCCTCTCTCGGCACGCCGCATTCCCGGATCGCTTTGCCGACCCCTTCCTCATTCCCGTAGACCGCGGCAGTGTCGATGCTTCTGTAGCCTTCCTTTATGGCGGTCTTCACTGCGGAGATTACTTCCATTCCCTCTTCAACCTGCCATACGCCAAGACCGAGCCACGGCATCTTTACCCCGTTGCTCAGCTGAACCGTGTCCGCAACATTCATGGTTCTTCCTGCCTCCTTTATACAACTATACAACTATGCTCCTTGGAATTATTCTACCACTGATAGCCGGTTTTCAAACCTGGATTTCCTGTTTTCTTCCGTCCGGCATTGCAGGCCATGCCATATCTCCGCCCTTGCCGGACCGCAGCCGGCATTTCCGGCAAATTCCTTCCTCTGCTTTAGGAAAGCAATTTTTTTAAATCGCATTGAATCTTTTATGCGCAGTGGTATTATATAGAGGGATTTAAAGTCGCAAACAGACGTGAGGTTTTAAGAATGATACAGCAGAATCCATATAAGATCATCGACATGCACGCCCATATCTTCCCGGATAAAATCGCAAGCCGTGCGGTCGATTCGATCGGCCATTACTATAATATCCCCATGTCGGGTCCGGGGACGGTGTCCGGTCTTCTCGAATGCGGCGCCAAAATCGGCGTCAGCAGGTATGTGGTCCATTCCTCCGCAACCAACGTGGAGCAGGTCGCGACGATCAACGATTATGTGTCGGGCGTTGTTTCCATGCACCGGGAGCTGATCGGCTTCGGTACGCTTCACCCGGGTCTGTCCGATGTGGAGACGGAAGTAAACAGAATAACCGGCCTCGGCCTGAAGGGGATCAAGCTTCACCCGGAGTTCCAGGGCTTCAGCATCGACGACGAGGATATGATGCCGATTTATAAGGCGATTGAAGGGCGGATGCCCGTGCTGATCCACATGGGGGATGAAAACAAGGATTCCTCCAGCCCCGTGAGGCTTGCCCGGGTGCTGGACCGGTTTCCGAAGCTGGTGGTGATCGCGGCCCACTTCGGGGGCTACCGGATGTGGGATGAATCCGCGGAATATCTGATCGGAAGGGATCTCTACATGGACACCTCCAGCGCGCTGCCATTCCTCGCGCCGGAAAAAGCAGTCCGGATGATCCGGCAGCATGGCGTCCATAAGATGTTGTTCGGCACGGATTATCCGATGTGGGATCCTGAAGAGGAGCTGGAAAGGTTCCTCAAGCTTGACCTGACGGAGGAAGAGCGCATCGCGGTACTATCCGGCAATGCAGAACGCTTTATCAGCTTACTTGGGTAACTTTCCCGTACCGGTCCTGCGGACATTGGCGCTGCTCTTGCTGTGTCCGGCACTTTTACTGCTGCTGCGTCCGGTACCGCCATTGCTTCTGCTATGCCCGGCACTGCCGCCGCTTTTTTTGCGCCCGGTATCGCTGCCGTCGCTGCTGCTATGGCCACCGGCGCCGGTGCTCCGGTCCCGGCTTCCCGTACCGCTCCTGCGGGCCTCCACAATTTCGCCCTTGTACATGCTCTTCGCCGCAATCTTTATATTGAATGCCTTCTCATACTGCCGAATCAGCGGCAGCTCCCGCTCCGTCACAATGGAAACGGCGACGCCGGGATTCCCGTTCCTGCCGGTCCGCCCCGCCCGGTGAAGATAATCCCGGGGCTGCTCGGGCGCATTCAGGCTGAAGATGTGGGTGACTCCTTCTATATCCAGTCCCCTGGACGCAATATCCGAGGACACCAGCAGGCTGACCGCGCCGGACCGGAAGCCCTCCAGCGCTTTCCGCCGTTCCTCCTTCCGGTTGGTTCCGTGAAGGCTTTCCGCACGGAAGCCGTGATATTTCAATTTTTCCGTCACCAGCTCCGCTTCTTCTATCCCGCTGGCGAATACGATTGCCCTGCGCGGCTCCAGGATCCGGACCGCTTTTCGCAGCACTTCGAATTTTTCCCGCTGTTCGGCGAGAAAACAAAGGTGCTCGATGGTATCCGGTACCGTGCTCTTCTCCTCGCTTCGAATGACAGCGGGCTCCTTCATCAGCTCGCGTCCCCGCGCTTCCGCTTCTTTGGATATGGAGGCGGAAAACATCAGCAGCTGCCGGTCCCGCAGGGTGCTCTTGATGACCGCCCTGACATTGTCGATGTCGCTGTCGCCCAGCAGCCGGTCCGCCTCGTCCAGTACGATGGTTTTTATGGTATGAGCCGTAATTTTCTTCTTTTTGATCAGCTCCAGGATCCTTCCCGGCGAGCCGACGATCATATGGGGCTTCTCCTTGAGCTTGTCGATCTGCCGGTCGATATTGACGTTTCCGATGATGGGGGCCGAACTTGCCTTGATCTCGGAGCCGTGGGACAGAAGCTCAATGACCCGCTGCACCTGGATCGCCAGCTCATGGGTCGGCACGAGGATAATCACCTGCATCTCCCGGGCGGCCGCATTGATTTTTGCGAACAGCGGAAGCAGATACGCCAGCGTCTTGCCCGTACCCGTCTCGGACTGAACGATCAGATCCTTGTTTTTCAGCACCTCCGGAATAACCTGTCTTTGTATTTCCGTCGGCGTCGTTATTTTTTCCTTTTCCAGGGCCGCGGATAAAGAGGGGTCGATTCCAAGCTCCTTGAACAGCTCTTTCATAGTTGCTCCTTTTATTCCTTCGCGAAGTAGCCTTTTTCAGAGCCCTGACGAATCAGGCTTTGAACATAGTCTTTGATACACTGCGGCGCTTTATCCAGCACGATCCCGTTGCGTTTCCACACCTTTTCCGCCGTAATCCCGCGGTTCTGCCACATCTTGCCCTCCGACGCGAAATTCAGCATCAAGGGCTGGAGCCTGTCCATAATGGCCGCACATAGAGCCTCCTGCGTCTCCATCTCCTCGAACTCCCGCCACAGCGCGGCATATTCCTTCTGCTGGCCCCCGGGCAGCAGGGAATAGATCCGTTTGGCAGCCTGCTGCTCCCGTTCGTCCTTATCCTCGTACCCCTTCTCATCGTAGGCAAAGGTATCTCCGGCATAAATCTCGACGATATCGTGGATCAGCGCCATCTTTACCGTCTTCAGGATGTCCAGCCCCTCAAAATGCTCCGCCAGCAGCAGGACCATCATGGCAAGGTGCCAGGAATGCTCCACGTCGTTTTCCCGGCGGGAGCCGTCGGAAAGGTAATTCTGGCGGACGACGGACTTCAGCTTGTCGATCTCCAGAAGAAAGCTCATTTGTTTTTCAAAGCGGGATGGTTCCATGTGCGTTTTTTCCTCCTATTTTAGCGTTCTCTTGTTCGCGAAAGCCGCCTGGTCCGGCGCCGGGCTGGAACGCGGGCCGATGCCGGGGAATCTGCGTTCGATGGCGGCCATTGAAATCTCAATATCCTCCTCGGCTTCCAGTTCGGTCATGCACCCGACCGTAACCATATCGCAAGGCCGGATCGTATTCCAGACAAAATTCAAGCCCACATAGGGCGTCACTCTCCCCGCCGCCATGGGCTTGATCGTCATGACCGGTTTCCTTGCATTGTGGATGACTTTTGCAATAGATTCGACCTCCACCTGCATCAAAAAACCCATGCAGTTGTAGATCTGTATGTAGGTCTCGACATCGTAGTTGTTCATATCGGAATAGACGACAAGCTCGGGCATGTGGGCGGAAAGCCCCGGTATCATCCCCTGCTCGCGGATCATTTTGGTATAGTCGTCCAGCCTTTCGATGGTTTCCGTGTCCTTGCGGACGAGCTTCTCCACGCTGGAATGGTGCAGCAGGCAAAAAGAAGCGCCTATCGCCGCGCTTTGCTTGATCGTTTCATACGCTTCCTTGCGGGACAGCACGTCGTTGCCTACATTGATGATCGGCGTATCCACCAGGATCATATTCCTGCCGGTCTTCTCCTCCGCCTCCCGGATTCCGTCCAGCATGGTCAACTGGCTGCTGATGGGGCCCATGACGGTATCGACGCCGTTTTCCAGGAATTTGGCCAGAAGCGGGACCATCGCCCCGCCGTCCGGGTTGGTCGTTTTGATCAGCCGGTCCGCGGCCGGCCCCGTGTGGCTCCAGCCAAGCAGCCAGTTTGTGCCGATGATCATCCTGGAAAGGGATATTCCGCTGACATCGGTTCTCGGAAATGGTATACTCATGGCCAACATCCTCCGCAAAAAGAAATTCAAATTGGATTCTATTTTCTATTATAAAGAATGTTCCCATCAATGAAAACCCCGCGTATGCCAATAATTGAAATAAAAAGGGGCCACAACGCTACTCTGTCAGTTTTATATTGATTTTATAAGCCGGATTGTTATACAATTTACACCAATGAATTACCGGAGGCCGGAAGGCCGCGAAATGACCAAAAGGAGGACTCCCATGCCGCTGAACTACCTATCGGTTCTATTGGTTTTATTGACCGCAATAAACACCGCCGGTTTTTTTATAGCTGCCGCAGACAAACGAAAAGCCGCCAAAAAGCGGCGGCGCATCCCGGAAAAATGGTTTTTCCTCCTGTCGCTGATGGGCGGCTGCCCCGGAGTGTATGCCGGATTATTGATTTTCCGGCATAAGACGAGGCATTGGTACTTTATGTGGGGCATACCTGCCATTTTTGCGCTGCAGCTTGGCATCCTGCTCTTTCTTTTTATCGTTCAGCCGGCTTAAAAGCAGCTGCCAATCCAGTCCTTCATCCCTGCAATACCTGAAAAACTCATTTGTTGGCCTGCTGCCCGTCTTCCTGCCGAAATCGTCCATAAACATAGGCTTCACTCCTTACCTAGACCCTTTTGACTACTCTCTTAGAAGAACCCTTGCTAAGTTCTTCTTTTCTGCATTGCGCAATTACGTTATTGCGTAATTGGTTAACTTTGAAACTAATTATATAATACCATACCACGGCTGTCAATAACCGGTAAAAAATTTATTATATGAATTTTTTCCGGCCTGACGAAAAAAGAGAGACGATGGATTTCCCCCGTCTCTCTTCGCTATGGAGCAGAATGATAGCTTACTCCTCCGTTGGATTATTTGGTTGAAAAAAACTCCTGGACGGAATGGACCAGTTTATCGATTTCCCTGCTGTTGAGCCGGAAATATTTAAACCCGTCCGATTTCTCCTCCGTGATCAGATTCATGGATCTCAGCTGGTCCAACTGCCTGGAGATGCTTGCCGTTGAAAGCTTCAGCTCCTCCGCCAGCTTCTTTCCGTAGGACGGCTTTTTCCGGAGGCTCTGCAGGATCTGAAGCCTGGTCCGATCCGAAAGGGATTTGAGGATGGACAGGATTCCGTCGATTTCTTCCATATCCACCTTTTCACTCGTCTTGATGTTGTAGAACAGGATGAAAATCCCCTTTTCTTCATCCCAGGCGGTAACATTGAACTCATTCATAAAATAGCTGGGGATAAAATAGTACTGCCGGTAAAACCGGTCCGGCACCCTGCTCTTGCCCTTGATCTCCATGGCAAGCTCCAGCGGGGGCAGCTTCTGCAGCCTCCGGCGGATGTCTTCGGTCGCCTGCCTGTAGGCATAGGCAAGGTTCTCCGTCGCCTTTTCGAACCCGGCATCCCGGTAAATCTCCCCGGCAAGCTTCAGCAGCTTTCCCCGGTATTTTTCCGTATCAAACATCAGCGCCTGCAGCGGTCCTTCGTTTCCCTTCCATAAATGGCAGCAGACCCCGGAAATGAAGTCCGAAAGCTCCGTTTTCCCCTGGAGGACCGACTCGATCTGTTCCCTGGAGGCATCCCGGTCGAACGCATAATAGAGAAAGTCCAAAAGGGAATAGGCTTCAATGCTTTTTATAAACCGGTCGAAGTCATGAAAATTCCTTTCCTGCATGAAGAAGCCGAAAAACTCGACCCCCGGAAACCTCAGCCCTTCCAGGCTGTCAACAAAGGCCCTGCTGCCGTCCGTAAGCCTGCCGTAGAGCGCCTCCGCAAATTCGTTTTCAAACGCATACTGCTTCCTGTTTGCAAGCAGCTGAATGGCCGCCATCATTTCAACCAGTTTGGACGGAATCACGTCCACTGTGCTCTGTTCGCTGTTCGAGTCCAGTTCAATAGGAGCCATGCTTCACCTCAGGCAACATTTTTCCAATGACATTGTACCAGAAAAACAATTCCTTTTACAAATAAATCCGATTACAGGATCTCTCCCGTGATGGACGCATCCAGCGCATCTATAAAGTTTTCTGCATCCTCTACGGTACCGACGATTTCGGCAAAATGCATCGGCACGGCAATCGCCGGCTTCATAAGGTTCGCCGCCTCGGCCGCTTCCTTCCAGGTCATCGTGTAGATGCCGCCGACGGGCAGGAAGGCCACGTCCGCCTTGATATCCTTCATTTCGGGGATCTTGTCCGTATCTCCCGCAAAATAATAGGCAATCTTGTTTATTCTCACGACATAGCCTACCCAGTTGTTCTCTTTCGGGTGAAACTTCTTTCCGATGTTGTACGCGGGAACGGTACTGAATTGTATTCCGCCCACCTCGCAGCTCTGGGTCGGTGCGACTACCTTGCAGGCAAAGCCGGCCTCCCCGGCCTTTTCCGCGCAATCCGCCGGCGCCACCAAGACTGTGTCCTTTTTGGCCAGCTTCTTGATATCCTCGATTGAGAAATGATCGTGGTGGATGTGGGAAATGAAGATCACGTCCGCGTCTCCGGGATTTCCGTCGATCCGGAAGGGGTCGAAATAGATCACTTGATCCGACCGGATCCTTATTGTGGAGTGTTTCAGGCGGCTGACGCCATCCAGCAGGTGATTCATAAGCACCCTCCTATTCCATCAGTTCAATGCCGACCATCTTCATCAGGTAGCGGGCGTTGGTCGTTTCGCTTCTTCCGGGTTTCAGCCTGTAATCGAATCCAATTTCATTGTTCCGGTAGCTTTCCGTAAAATGATAATTTTTGACGCTTATGCTCTTGTTTTGCTCCAGCTCGCACAACTCAAAATCATGGGTGGAGATCATTCCGAGAATCCAGTCCTTGCTCAGGTTTTTCAGCACGCTCCGGGCCCCGGCGATCCGGTCCGGCGAGTTGGTGCCCATAAAGATTTCATCGATCAGGTAAATCATGGGCTGCTTTTTATGGGAAAACTCAATGATGGTTTTGATCCGCAGCAGCTCTGCATAGAACGTCGAAATACCGCCGTTCAGGTCGTCGCGGATGCGCATGGAGGTGAAAATATCCATAACCGAGCATTCCAGCCTGCGGGCAAACACCTTCGAACCGGCATAGGCCAGAACCAGGTTGATGCCCACCGTCCGCAGCAGCGTGGTTTTCCCCGACATGTTGGAACCGGTGATCACACAGGCCCCGCTGTCGATGGCAAAATCGTTGCGGACGCAGGCCTCCTTCGGAATCAGCGGATGGCCGAGGTCCAGCGCGGAGAACGCCAGCCCCTCCTTCAACTCCGGAAAGCTCCATTCCGGGTACATCTGGCCTGCAACGGCCAGCCCTGAAAGCGCCTCGATCCGCCCCACCGTTTCGAGCCACTTCCGGATTTGCCCCCCATACCGCCTCTTCCATTCCTCCAGGGCGAATACGCAGTGGTAATCCCAGAGCAGGCCGAAATTCAATATGAAATACAGGACCGTACTGAATTTGATATCCACGGCGGTTGCCACCGAACTCAGCTTCCTGAGGGAGGCCGACGCCGGCTCGCCGTTGGCAAAAAGCTCCTGCTGCAATCCGCGCAGGGTTTCATCCCGGAATTCCTCGCTTTCGATTCTCCGCAGAAGACTGCCGAAAGCGCCGAGATTTTTTTTGAGTCCGTAAACGCTGTTGACGATCTGGGCGTTTTTACTGTATCCGATGCCGCATATCAGCATCTGTACCGTCAGAAGCAGCAACGGCAGGAACAGCGGTATGGGCGCCCCAAGAAAGAACAGCACGAAGGCGAGTATTACAACTGCCGGCAGTATGTAGAACAGGTTGATGATCCAATCCCGCTTGAACCGCCGGGTCTGGTTTTCCGCATAGGAAAGCAGCTCCGCCGGGTCTTTCGAGGCCTCTTTGGCAAGCAGGCCTTCGCATTGCAGCTCCTGGCAGAAGTCCAGCTTCGCCGCCAGTTCTTCCGCCGCCGCCTGGCGTTTCCGTATGGCCTCGGCGCCTTTATCGGGATTTTTCAAAAAGCCGCTGAAGAACTGCCGGCCATAGAAGGTATGGGCCGCGTTCAGCCACTGGAAAAGGGATTTGGGCCCGAATATGTCCAGATCCGACGCATACGGATGCTCCTCGTCGGCAAACTCCCGGCCGCAGTCGTCAAACTTCACCCAGCCGGTCTGCATCCTCTCCATATACCTGCGGTTGACTTCCGCCAGCCCGCCTAGCCTGGCTGTTTCGTAGGAAAGCCTGTTATGCCGTGCCACAAGCCAGAAGAACAGCGCCAATGAAATCGCCGCCGCCAGAAATCCAAAGAGGATACCGGCCTTGACAAAGCATAAAACCGTCACGGCGGCTCCCGCCAGGAATGCGGCCAGCCGCAGGTTGCCCATGCTGTCCAGTTGCTTTTTTTTCACCGCCTCTTCCGCGGCAAACCGATCAATCCTGTTTTTAAATTCATCCAAGGACGTATTCCACCCCCTGTCTATTTATTATATACCACTTATACACCACGCTTTATTTATTTCCTCCGTCACCGGTTCGTTATCCTGGCGACGTTTTTGATGACAATGGACAGCGTGCCGTCCGGGTTATTGATAAACTCGATCTTCTCCCGGTCGTCGGCGTATTCCAGCGGAAAATCGATTTCAATCCCGGTATCGGTCTTGATTTTGTGGGTCTTGAACTTCTTTTCGACGAGCCGGTCCGGGAGGGTGATCTCCCTTTCGTTCAAGCCGGCCCTGGCGATCTCCTCCACGTATTCCCGCCGGACATCCAGGTTGCTTTCAAAGACCCGGTCCGCCACCTGGTCGATCCGGATGGCGGTATTTTCGTCAAAGCTCTCGGACACGGCCTTCTTGAGTTTTATCGTCTTTTCAAAATCTTCGTCAAAGTACTTCTTGTTGATAGTCCGGGATACCTTGTCCAGGATTTTCAGCTTGGCATTGTCGGACAGGCCGCAGCCGCACTGCAGGTAATATTTCGAAAGGTACGGCTCCTTCTCCCCGTTGATCTCGACCTGCTTCTCCAGCAGGCGGAGGCTGAAATCCTGAAGGCTGATCAGAACGCACTCCTCCAGCTTCTGGCCTTCCTGGGGCAGCAGCGTCTGATGCCGGATGATGGTATTGACGCTCCCCTCTTCGGCATTGTTGACCCAGTGAGTAAAGCCTTCCTTGTAATTCAGCTTCAGGAGCCCGAGAATCCGGTGCCCGTCCGCCTCGGCCAGCACGCATACCAGGTCCGCCGACGGAATGTCAACGTTTTTCTGCATGAAGTCAAAGAGCCTGCCTGCCATGTCGGAGGTGATGGGCAAAAAATCGTCTTCGTTGTCGTTGATGAGCCTGGACAAAAGGAGAATGCCGTTTTCTTCCCCTTCAAACACGGCGTTTTTGGTATTGGGATCGTCAAGCACCTTGTCTATGTGCCTGCCCAGGTAATAGGCAAGGTCCTCCGAAATTTCCAGCTCGCCTTTCGACAGGACCGGTATCCCGGCATTGACGTCCAGCACGTGCAGCACTGCTCTTTTTATTACGACGGTATGTTCCATTGTGGCATCGCTCCTGTTTTTGCTTCTGTTCCGGTTCTTTTTTCGCTTGTTCCATAGTATAACAAACAGGAGTCCGGCGCAATACCGCCGTGGCGGAAACCGCATGAAAAAGCACCGGCGGCAATGCAATCCGTGCAAAAAGCCGCGGTGCCTCCCGGTGTCTCCAACTGCCCGGCTGTCCGACCGTCGCGGGCTGCCGCGCAATATCCGCTCTTGCCGCTTATATCCGCTCGATGAGCATGCCCACAGGCACTTCCCTTTTGTGCCTGCTGCCCGTCAATGCCGTCACCTCGGCAATGCTGTTGTCGCTGACTCCTTCGATCCATACGGGCGAGCCGTTCAGAAGAACGTCGATCTTCTGCGTGGACTGAAGGATCTGTCTGGCCCTGGTAATATCCAAAACAATCACCACCCTGCTTTTTTAAATAGCTTGCGCAGGGCGGCGCTTCTTTATTCTTTTCGTAAGATTGTGCAACCTTTCCCGTAAAATGTGCATTCACCCGATAGACCTCCGACGATAGAATACAAAGTGGGTTTCACGAAAAGAAAATTTTAGGGAGGTAATTTTATGAAAAAGCGTACTGCTTCGTTCCTGCTGGCACTACTCATGGCGATGCTTACACTGCTGTCGGCATGCGGTGGAACCGCTTCGGAAGTCGGGGCTACCACTGCCCCTACCGTCGCCGCTACCGTTGCTCCCACTGTCGCTCCTACTGAGGCTGCCAAAGAGAAGGTTGATCTCACAATGGCGTCCTGGCGTACGGACGACAAAACGCAAATGGATGAATTCCTGGGACTTTATTCTTCTCAGATGGCTCCCAATGTCACCATCACTTTCCAGCCCATCAATCCCCCCGACTACAACGCGACATTGCGTATGCAGCTCGAGAGCGGTACGGCTCCGGACTTGCTGTATGCACGCTCTTACGGCTTCGGCCAGGATCTTTTCAAATCGGGCTATTTTGCCGACTGCTCGGATATCCCGGGTATCAACGATAACTTCTCGGATTCCAACAAGGCTCCCTGGCAAATGCCTGACGGAAAAATGTTTGCAGTCCCCTTTGCCGCGGTGTCGCATGGCGTGTACTACAACAAGGATATCTTTGAAAAAGCAGGCGTCAGTGTTCCTGCAACATGGGAAGACTTTATCACCGTCTGCAAAAAGCTGAAGGATGCAGGATACACCCCGCTGGCAAACGGTCTTGCAGATCAATGGGATATTCTCGAATGCTTCTTCCTTGGAATGCTTCCCAACTATGTCGGCGGAGCAGATCAGAGGGTTCTTTATGAAAACGGCACAAAAAAGCTCAACGACCAGAACTTTGTTGACGCCTATACGGATATCGCCGGCGTAAAGCCCTACCTGCCCAATGGCTTTGAGGCGGTAACCTACAATGACAGCCAGGCGTTGTTCAGCTCGGAGGGCGCCGCTATGTTTATTGACGGCTCCTGGACAATCAGCGTCTATAAAGATGTTTCCTTCAAATGGGGAGTATTTGCGGTCCCGCCGCGGTCAAGCAGGGAAAATATTATCACCTTCCATCCGGACAGTGCCATCACCATGAATGCTGCCACCAAGCATCCGGAAGAAGCAAAGGCTTTCCTGGCGTGGATGTGTACGGAGGACGGCGCAAAAGCGGCGGCTTCAAACCTGCCTACGGGCTTCTTCCCCATGATCAAGTTCCAGGTCACTTTGCAGGATGAGCATGCAAACGAATTCCTGGCCCTGAATAACGGGAAGAAGACGGATGCCCGTTTTGTATGGCCGGTACTCATGGATCAGTATGCCCCCATGAATACTGCCGTTATTAGTGTCATCAAGGGAGATATGAAGCCCCAGCAGGCTGCGGACAGCGTCCTGGCGACCATTAAGGCTAAATAGGAAAAGCGGCAGGCTAAGCAGATGTTTAGCCTGCCCCTTTTTTACAGGTATTCCGCCACGGATCGAAAAGGCTTTAGAATGAGGTGAAATGGATGAGGCTGTTCTCAAAGAGCAGTAAACTGGAGCAAGATGTATATTGGTTCCTATATGCACTGCCGGCACTGCTGGTTTATGTTGCGTTTCTGGTATACCCGCTGCTGGATTCCATGAGGATCAGCATGTATACCGGCGGTTTCCACAACATGACATTTGTCGGATTCGCCAACTTTAAGCGGTTGTTTTCCGAGCCGGAAATTTCGACCCGCTATTTCAATGCGCTGAAAAACACATGTATCTTTTTTACTATCCACATGCTTGTACAAAATGTACTGGGCATCCTTTTTGCGGTACTGCTTTCACAGAAGGGAAGAGACAAGCGCAATGACATCTTTCAGGTGATCATCTTTATTCCTGCTACTCTGGCTATCCTGGTAACCGGTTATCTCTGGAAGCTTCTGCTGAACCCCATATGGTCGAAAGGGCTCCTGGACGCCCTTGGGTTATCCGCGCTTGCTCAACCGTGGCTGGGGAAACAATCCACCGCATTGATCGCCATATCCCTGGTGTCCTCCTGGCAGTGGGTGGGTATCCCCATGATGATGTTCGTCGCGGCATTACGAAATATTGACGAACACCTTTTTGAAGCTTCCACCATTGAAGGCGCAAGCAGCTGGCAGGTATTCCGGTTTATCCAGCTTCCGCTGATAATGCCTGTGGTAGGCATCGTTGCCATTCTAACCTTTGTAAATAACTTTAACGCCTTTGACATCGTATTCGCTATGGAGACGGCCAATGGAGCGCCGGAATATGCGACGGACATCCTCGGCACGCTGTTTTACCGGACCGGAATTGCCGGACAGCATCCTGTGGGGATACCGGACCCCGGATTGGGAGCGGCTATCGCTACCATAACGTTTGCAATCCTTTTAATCGGCGTAATCCCCGTTTTACTGAAAACCAGAACAAAGGAGTAGAACAAAATGAAATTTTTTCAATCCGTAAAAAAGGCGGGAATCGGTTCCAATTTAGTATTATGCCTCTGGTCGGTCCTTGTATTGTTCCCTTTATGGGTAATGCTCGCAAACTCTTTTAAAGACCGCCTCAGCATCTATAAAAATCCGTTCGGGCTGCCGAAGACATGGAATTTCTCGAACTATGCAAATGTACTGAAAGAGGTCAACTTTTTCGCCTATTTCAAGAACAGCATCGTCGTTGTAATTGCATCCATTGTAATCGTACTGGTTTTCGGCTCGTTGGTTTCCTACTCATTTGCAAACTGGAAGGGCAGTTTGTCGGGGGTTCTGTATTTCCTGTTTCTTGCCGGTATGATGCTGCCCGTAAGAATAGCTTCCATCAAGCTGCTGGAGATGGTGAGGGACTTAAAGCTTATCAATACCATAGGAGCGCTGATTCCGATCTATGTAGCCATGGGGCTGCCCATTGCCGTGTTTGTCCTTACGGAGTATATCCGCCAGATTCCAAAAGAGCTGATGGAGGCGGCGTACATGGATGGGGCCGAAAGAATGGGTATTCTGATCCGTATTGTCATTCCGTTGGTGCGTCCGGCATTGGCCACAGTTGCAATTTATAACCTGGTCCCCTACTGGAACGATTTGTGGTTCCCGTTGATTTTTATCAGCGACGAAAAGTCGAAGACGCTGCTGCTTGGAGTTACCCGCCTGTTTGGACAATTCCAGACGGATTGGTCCAAGGTGCTGGCCGTTCTTACCCTTTCCGCGCTGCCTGCAATTGTATTATACATGATCATGAGCCGGCAGTTCATCAAAGGTTTGACGGCCGGTGCGACAAAAGGATGACCGGATGAAAAATTCCTCTGAAAATGAAGGTTTTATGCTGCCGGATGTTGAATACTGTTTCGAATTCGTTGCATTGATGTTGGCATAGCCTTTTTACTCTTTTAGGAGGGAGAAATATGCCGTTTGTAAAGAAAACTTCAATCCGAGTCATCCTGATTGCACTTATTGTTTTCTCTATTTCTGCCTGCAGCCCGGCCAACAGCCAGAAGAACGTCAGCATCTCACCCGGCGACCTTGATATGGAACAGGGTATACAGATTACCGGTAATCAGGTCACCATCGGGCTTTCCCTTGGGACCCTTGCAGAGGAACGCTGGGTGAACGAAAGAAAGTATTTTGAAACGGAAGCCGCCAAATATGAGGCAAAAGTACTTACCCAGGACGCGAATATGGATGAGGCCCTCCAGTATCGGCAGGTATCCGATTTTATTAAAAACCATGTCGATGTCCTTGTCATCGTGGCTGTAAATGAAAATGCGGCCGCCGACTGCGTCAGCGCTGCGAAAAAAGCGGGCATACCCGTACTGGCTTATTCCCGGATGATAAAAAACGCAGATATTGACGTCTTTATCGGCTTTGACGCCGTAGCAATCGGTGAGACCCTTGCGAAGGCGGCGATGGAAAAAGTCCCAAAGGGAAATTATATGATCGTAAATGGGTCGCCGATCGATAATAATGCCACCTCGCAGAGAAAAGGATATTACAACGTCCTTCAATCCGCCATCGACAGCGGTATGATTAAAGTGGTCCATGAAGCGTGGTGCGACAACTGGTCTCCCCAGAAAGCAATGGAGGCGGCGGCGGAGGGTCTGCAGAAAAACAGCGGCAAGGTGGACGCCATCATTGTGTCAAACGACGGTATGGCCGGGGGGATCATCCAGACGCTGACCGAATGGAAGCTGGACGGCAGGGTCTTCGTTACCGGCACGGACGGCGACCTGTCCGCAATCCGGAGAATTGCGGCCGGCTCGCAAACCGTAACCCTGCTGTATCCCCAGAAGGAATTCGCGGAAGAAGGCGCAAGAGCCGCCATAAGCCTGGCCAACGAGCTGTTGCCGGCGGATGCGACGGGAAAAACGGATAACGGCTTAAAGCAGGTGCCTACCATATTTGCCAAAACCGTACTGGTGACAAGGGACAATCTTGAGGAAACCATTATTAAACCCGGTATTCTGACAAAGGATGACATCTATAAATGATTTGGTCAAAGCTCGGCCATTATTATTTCAAATTGAAGGCACTCGTCCGGAGCCGGAGGCTGCGTGTGCAGCTCGTCCTTTTATTTGTCCTTGTCTCCCTTATACCGCTCATCTCCCTGGGGGTATTTTCCTATTACAGATCCTCCAAGACCATTCAAAATATCACCCGAACCTATTCCAACGACATTATCAACGAAATGAGCACAAATATCCTGCTTCGGTTCAAAAACATAAACGATATCAGCAAGGTGCTTTTGAATAACGGAACCGTCAAGGATATCCTTTCAAAGGATAAAGCGCAAGCCCTCAGCGATTTTAACGAAGACAATCTCCGAATGAGCCTGCTCCTGAAAACAATTATGGACAGCAATCCCAATAACATCCGGAGCGTTTATATCCTCCCCGAGAAAAACGGCAGCATTTATGCCATCGGTGATATCGTGGAAAGCCATGGCCTTGCCTTTCTGAATGACGAATACAGGAAAAACTATAAAGAGTCCAGCCTCTACACGGACACGATAAAAGCTGTGAAAAACTACATATGGTGGCCCACGCAAAACGTGCTCGGCAACAATGTCTTCATATTGACCGAAAAGCTGTACGACGATACCGAAGGAGTATTGGGCGTGCTGGTAATCCATATCGGTATGGATACTATGGACAGCATATACCGCAGTCTGGAGTCCTACAACAATTCGAAAATGTACCTGATCGACGGAAAGGGACGCATCCTTTTTCATCCCGAGAAAGCAAACATAGGCAAGCAGATAGGCAACCGGCAGATCCAGGATATCGTGACGTCCAGCGATTCCGGAAGCTTTATCCTGAGAGAAAACAACGGTCCTTTGTTTGTGGTGTACAACACCTTTTCCGTAACAGACTGGAAGGCCATCGTCACTACAAATTATACGGAACTCATCTCCGACGCGGAAAAAATCAGAACCGCAACACTGGTAATTACCATCCTCTGCCTGCTGTTTATCATCACAGTGACCCCCTTTATAGCCAAAAGCATTCTGAAGCCCATAGTCCGGCTGATGCAGCTTATGAAGCAGGGTTCCACAGGGGATATGAACGTCCGGTTCAATACCCGCTATAATGATGAAATAGGCCAGCTGGGCGACTGCTTCAACAATATGATGGAAAACATCGGCAAGCTGATCCGGCTGGTGGAAGACGAAAGCGCGAAAAAGGTGGAAGCGGAATTGAAAGTGCTGGAATCCCATATCAACCCGCATTTCCTTTACAACACCCTGGCATCCATGTATTGGAGCGCCATGGCAAAGGGAGATACGGAAATGGGGCGGATGGCTTCTTCTCTTTCCAACTTTTTCAGGCTTGGGCTAAATAAAGGGAAGGAGTTTACAACCGTCGGCAAAGAAGCGGAGCATGTAAAGGAGTACCTTAACATACAGAGCATGCTTTATCAGAATCGTTTTGATTATGAACTGGAAGTAGACACTTCCTTATATAAGTACCGCACAATTAAGCTCATCCTCCAGCCCCTGGCTGAAAATTCACTCAATCATGGCTTTGAGAGAAAAAAAGAAAAAGGGCATATCAAAATAACAATATTGAATCAGGATAACAGGATCGTCTTCAAAGTAACCGACAATGGCTGCGGAATCGATAACCTTGACGAAAAGGGCCTGGACTCCATCCTGGCGGAAGGATACGGCCTGAAAAATATAAAAGACAGGCTCCGCCTGTATTTCAGCAATGATTTTACCATTTCCTGCAGCAGTGAGCCCGGAGTTGAAACCACCTTCCAGATAACAATTCCCGCACTCATCAACGAGGAGGTCAAATAAGTGTACAGGCTTTTGATTGTAGATGATGATCATATGATCCGCAACGGGATCGAAAACGCCATTGCCTGGCAGGAGCACGGAATCAGTGAAGTAAGAACCGCCGGCAATGGGGATGAGGGCGAAGACGTTTACCGGACTTTCCATCCGGACATTGTTCTGACCGATATCCGGATGCCGGGGATGGACGGACTGCAATTGCTTAAAAAAATCTGTGAAAGCGGTTCGGACACAAAAGTGATCATTTTAAGCGGATATGACGACTTTTCCTATGCACAGAAGGCATTAAAGCACGGCGCTTATGACTATCTGCTCAAAACGGCGACCATTGAAGAGCTTCTCGGCATCATCCATAAAGCGATTCAGGCCATCTCCGCCGAACGGGAAAAAAAAGAGCTTCACCTGAAAATCAAAGAGCAATTGAAAATGAGCCTTCCTCTTCTGAAATACAAGTACCTGAATGAGCTTGTCCATGGCGGGTCGAGTCCCGAAACCATTTTGAGGCGGCTGGAGTTTCTGGATTTACGTTTGCCCGCAGGCAGTTTCATTGTATCCGCATCGGAAATAGACGACCTGACCCAGCTGAGCGGGCAGGTGACCGAGGAAGAATGTCTGATCTACAAACTCGGTGCAATCAATATTTTTGAAGAGCTTCTGGGCGATTTCGGGGTATGCTTCGAAACAAAGAACGACGAGTTTGTCTGCCTCTATTTTTGTAAGCCCGATTCCAAATCCGAGGAAAACAAAAGGGATTTTCTGACCATCTGCGAGCAAATATCTTCCACGGTGAGAGACGTTTTCGATATAACCCTGAGTACAGGCGTCAGCAATGCTTTCCACAGTATCCCGGATATCAGAACAGCCTATAAAGAGGCGAAAAGAGCTCTCCAGAACAAGCTTTTCACCGGTAACGGCAGTCTGGTGCATATCAACGATATAGAGAATTTTACACACTCCAGTGTTAAACTGGACGCCGTTATGGAAAACAATCTCCTATCGGCCTTGAAGGTCGGAGACAAAGAATGTGTTGCAAGCATCCTTCAGGACATTTTCGAACAGATCCGGCAGCAAAAAGGGATCGGCCTGAATGATTTCTACCAGCTGTGCATTGAGCTTCTGAGCGCCGCGTCGAGAGTCCTGTGCGAATTTGACAGCGGGATGGAGGATGTTTTCGGCGGCAGCTTCCTTTACTATGATGAAATACGGAAATACAAGACCTTCACCGATGCAAAGGGATGGATCCTGTTGGTCTTCGAAAAAATCTGCAAGTTTATCCTCGAAACCAAAATACTCAAATCCAAAAAGATTATAGAAGCCGCGAAACAGTATATTGACAAGCATTTCAGTGAAAATATTTCACTTGCCGGCGTTTCCGAACACGTATACATCAGCCCCAACTATCTCAGCAGTCTTTTCAGCAGCGAGACCGGACAGAGTCTTATGGAATATATTGCCCGCAAAAGGATTGAAAAAGCCAAACAGCTTCTCGGGCAAAAGGATGCCAAAGCCTGCGAGGTGGGAGAAATCGTAGGGTATGACAACCCCTATTATTTCAGCCGGATTTTCAAAAAGTATACCGGTCTGTCCCCCAGCGAATACAAGGAAAGCTTGCGTTGATTCTGCCCAATCTCTCCCCACTTGTGCTCCCAAAACAAGCACGCGAAAAAACTCATATGCCGCAGGGTCGTTTCAGTCTGAAAGACCCTATTTCATTAATCTTCCGGTCGTCCGTTAATTTGCCGGCCACCCTGCATTTTAGGATAGTTTGCGCAGGCTGGCCGGTTTATGCCTTTATTTTATCCGGCCGATGGACAAATTCACTTTGTAATTGCCGTATTGCAGAATGGAGTCCAGGAACCCGACCAGTTCCTGCTGGTTTGCCGCAACCGCCTTGAGGATATAGCAGCCTTCTCCGCTGATTCTGTGTGCTTCCCTTACCAGCGCACAGCCCTGGATGTATTTCTGAAAGGAGGCATGATCCGTCGTTTTCATGAAAACGGTGATATAAGCCGAAACCTCCATCCCCAGCCTGGCTTCGTTCAGCCGGACTGTATACCCTTCGATAACGCCGAGCTTTTCCAGCCGGTCGATCCTGTTTTTGACCGCCTGTCCGGTCAGGTGGACGCGTTCGCCTATTTCCAGCCACTGCATCCTGGAATTGTCCGTCAGAAGTTTGAGTATTTCCCTATCCGTCTGATCGAGCATAACCGGCAAAATCCTTTCCTGATTCAAGCATTTTCGCGGCAGTTCTTTTGCGGCTCAACCAGGCCGCAGTTTATAATGGGAATATGCACCCCTGGATTTAATCCGCGACGTCATTATATCACAGTAAAAAGGACAAGAAAATCAATATCGGGAGGAAGGACAATGAAAATCGAACAAATCCGGCATGGCACGGTAATTCTCCATATAGACGGCAAAAAGCTGCTGGTGGACCCGGTGCTGGCCGACAAAGGTACTATATCCCCAATAGAGGGCGTCCCGAACGCCGGCTGGAACCCGCTGGTTCCCCTGCCCGTCCCGGTCAGCCGTGTCACGGACTGTGACGCCGTATTGGTTACCCATACCCACCGGGACCATTTCGATGACAAGGCGGAGGAGATGTTGGACAAATCCATTCCATTGTTCTGCCAGCCGGAAGACGGGGAAAAAATCCGTTCCAGGGGGTTTTTGAACGTGACGGCGATAAAGGACCGCTTCCCCTGGGGCGGCATGACCTTCCACAGAACAGGCGGCCGCCACGGGTATGGCGCCATCGCCCTTAAAATGGCCCCGGTATCCGGCTTTGTCATAGCCGCTCCGGGTGAATCCGTCGTATACCTGACGGGCGATACCGTGTGGTGCGCCTGCACCAGGAAGGCAATGGACGAATTCAAGCCGGATATCGTTATCTGCAACTGCGGCGAAGCGAAGTTTGCCCATGGCCGCGCCATCACCATGGATACGGCTGACATCCGGCGGATCTGCGAAGGCTATCCGGCGGCAAAGGTCGTAGCGGTCCATATGGAGGCGTGGAATCACTGCCGACTGTCAAGGCAGGCTCTTCAGGAGTTCGCCGTATCAAACGCTTTCGATAAGCAAGTATTTATTCCGAAAGACGGTGAGATGCTGGAGTTTGCGCTTTAGGACTCCTTAACCTTGCAAGGCGGCATGGTGGAGGGTCCGGCTGATTTTGGCCTGCAGCAGCTTGAACTTGAATTTTAAAATATCCGCGTCTTTTCCGATCAGGATCCGGCGAAGCTCATACAGGTTCCCTCCGGGCAGATTTACCCCCATGACCGTCGTGGCCGCTGTCCTGTAGAGCTTTTTCAGTTCCGCCACGGATTCCTGCGTATAGTCGCCGGATTTTCCGTTCGGGTATGCAAAATGGCGGACCTCTTTTCCCATACGCTCTTCCACAAGCCTTTTGCAGTCGGCTATCTCCCGCCGCATTTCCTCTGCGGGCAGCCGGCTCAGAATGGGGTGGTTCATGGTATGCCCCCCCATGTCCGCGCCGGCCTCCGCCAGGCTCCCGGCTTCGTCCCAGTCCAGCAGCCTGCGGCATTGCTCCGGCACGCGAACTTCCAGGGCCCCGGCCAGATCGTCCAGTACTTTGTTTTTTGCGCTTTCGCCAACCCTTTTGACCGCCTCCATCAAAGCATCGGCCAGCCTGCGCCTCTCCTCCTCCGTATGGAGCGGAAAAAGCCCCCGGATTCCGGCCGTGTCAATGGTAACATCCCCTTTCTCGCTGACAAATACCATATATTCGATCCGGTCATGCCACAGCCAGGACCTCTCCTCGATTTTGCCGGCCGTCAGAAAAATGGTGGGCTTCACTCCGTATCTGCGGAATATTTCACGTCCATAAAGATAATTGTCCCGGTAACCGTCGTCGAACGTAACGACAGCATACCTTTTTTTCAGCTTTTCTCCACGGCTGAGCAGTTCCGCCGCCTGATCCATGCCGACCAGTTCATATCTGCGTTTCAGGTACGCCAGATGCTTCTCGAAGGTCCGGTAATCGACGGACAGCGGATCATGGGCGGAGCCCGGCTCCTGGTCCGAAAGCCTGTGATAGCACAGGATGTAAACCCCTCTTTTATCAAAAAGGGCATCCAGGATAAAATACCCCCCGGTATAATAAAATGCCTTCAACAAATGTCCGTTTGACTTGAGGGCATTGATGATCTTTCCCCCCGACACGATAACAGGCACCCCCGTTTATTCAATATAGCCCATGCCGCTTTTCAGTTCCCGTTTCATCTGCTCCTTTTGCTCCTTTGTCATCTTGTAGCACGTTGTCCAGGTTTTTTCGTAAATCGGTTTGCCTTCTACGGAATGCTTGCTTATATACTCCTCAATGCCGCAGATCACTTTCGCCGGATTTCCCGCCACTACCACGTTGTCCGGTATGTCCTTCGTAATGACGCTGCCCACCCCGATGATGACATTGTTTCCGATGCGCACATCAGGCAGGATGATGGAGCTAGCTCCTACCAGCACATTGTTGCCGATCTCTACTATCCCGACCTTCGTATACCCCGTATACGGCCGGGTGCTTGCGTCATGGGCCAGGATGTTCACCCGGTTTGCCAGGCTGACGTTGTCCCCCATCGTGATCAGAAAGCAATGGGAATTGTCGATAATGCAATCCCTTTGCCGGATAAAGTTTTTGCCTACGGTCATGCCCATTTTCACCAGCTTCCCGGTCGGTATTTCGCCCCGGAGCCGGCCAACGGCGTTTTTGCACCAGCTTTTGATCTTCATTTTTTCTGCCTCCCCGCATTAGTTTCTCGCCTCCGTCAGCTTTAGGACGGAATCGTTGTCCTTTCCCGTATAGGTTTTATAGGATTGAAAGCGATCCGCCGGGAAAGTTTTGGATTGCCATATTGCAAAGGTTTGCCCCGTCGGCTGGAGATAGGTATTCCTTTCAAGGGTCAGATTGCTCAGGTCCCTCCAGTTGACCGGGATGTAAATGCACGCTTCTTCGGCCTGATCGAAAACGTTGTTCCGGATCGTGATGCCTTCCGTCCGCGCCCTGTTTTCATAAAAGCAGAGGTGTCTTCCCGCGGGATCCGGCCTTTGGCCGTGACCCCATCCGCCGCCCGCGTTTTTGCAGGTGTTGTCTTCAAAGAAGATATTGGCGGTCAGGGAGCCCTCCGGGGCATTCCAGTATTCAAAGGAGTATTCGCAGTTCCAGATCTGGTTTCCCCTGTAGGTAATGTTGTACTGGGAATTGTCCTCCCCCCTGCCCTGGTTCGTAACCGCCGCATCATATATCTCAAAGATCCTGCAGTTTTCCACACTCGCGTCATGGGCACTGTTCCAGAACTCCACCCCGTTGCCGAACCGGATCTGCCGGCCGTCCATATACTGGTCGCCACCGCCGATATAGGAAATGGAACAGTTCCGGATGGAAACGAAGCTGGTATTGACGCCGTAAATGCCATGGGCCCCTCCATATTTCAGGGCCAGCCCGTTATAAACGACGTAGCGTTTATTGCTTTGATCGACGATGTTGCGCCTTAGGGCGCATTCGATGTCCGCATAAGCCTGCGCCGGATTTTTAACGGAATATAGCTTCAGCATCCCGCTTGCACGGTCGAACCAGAAGTCGTTCTGCTTCTTCAGGTCCGATTCACGCCACACCTTTACGCCGCAATACCGGCCGTCCTCCAGGATGATATTCCCCACATCCGTTTCAAACGGTCCTGCGGACCATATGTTTTTCTCGGACAAAGTCCAGTCGGACGCTTTGTTTTTCTCAATAGAACCCAATATTTGCGGATCGTTTCCGCGGCCATAGGCGGTATAACGGACAGGGGCGGTTTCGTCGCCGCTCTGGGGGAGGAGCTGTCCCCGCCAGGTTCCTCCCTTTTGAAAGTACACCGTGTCCCCCGGAGAAAGCTTGAACCGGTTTACCTTCTGGAGGGTTCTCCACGGCGAATCCGCCGAGGTCCCGGGATTGTCGTCGCTGCCGGAATTGCTGACATAATAGGCATTCCCCGCCGTGCCCGCAGTGCTGTCCTTCTCATCCGCCCCCTGGCTGTAATGTATTCCGTAATTTAAAAGACAGTAAAACAGCGGCAAGGCGGTTAACAGTCCAATATAAAGGATGAACTTGCTCGTCCGCATCACCTCATATCACCCCGGCCTTGTCTGCCGTACCCGTGTCTTCCATAGGGCGTACGGGCTTTTTCAGGAACTTGTGCCGGAGAATCCACCTTGCGGGAACCAGGATTTCCTTTTTCATGGCGGGCGCCGCGCTTCCGATCATCCAGCAGTTTTTGCCGCACTTGCCCACGGCCTCCCGGACCTCCGCCGCCCGGTCCGAATTCCAGATTTCTTCAAAGGTGCTCCGCCGGATATTGCCCATGGAAGCCTCCATTCCGTTGCAGGGCCGGATCTCGCCGAAGGGGTCCAGGAAGAACAGGTCGGTTCCCATGTTACAGGGCAAAAGCCTTGGATTTCCCTGGATGTAGTTGATCAGACCATAGTTGAAATAGGCCCTGAACCACTTTTTCGGCTGGCTGCTCTTCAGCATCCGGTCGATGAGGGTGTAGAGCTCACCGGATACGGCTTCCTTCCGGGTGATTTCGTTGTCATATTTGTGGAAATAGTAGGTATTATGCACGGCGGCGGTGGCGAACTCGACGCCCAGCCATTCGGCCAGGCTGTAAAGCTCATTGATGTCCTTCCCGTTCCGGTCCGACAGGGTGATGCCGAAGCCGATATCCTTAAGACCCAGCTCGTGCAGCCGCAGCAGGGTCCTCAGCCCATGGTCGAAGCCGTCCCGGATTCCCCTCAGCTCATCGTTTGCGGAAGGCAGCCCCTCGATGCTGATCCGGATGCCGATGTCACGGTTCTTTCTGGCAACCTCCGTGATCCGCTCCGTAAAATATCCATTGGTGCTGATTACAAGCCTTTCCGCCTTCTTCTTCACGACGTTTACGAGTTCTTCGATATCCTTCCGCAAAAACGGCTCTCCGCCGGTAATATTGGCAAATTTCAGGTTGGCGGGGATTTTGGACAGGTCCGCCGCCGTGATCTCCTCTTCGTCTTTCGTCGGATACTGCCAGGTATTGCACATACAGCACTTTGCATTGCATTTATACGTTACAGCTATCAACCCTTCCATACGCTTCCCTCCCGCCGGCCAGCAGCCGGTTGTAGACCTCTGATATTTTTAAATAATAAGTCTCTTTGCCGTACTTCGTTTCCACCTGGGCTCTTGCATTTTCCCCCATTTCCCTTCTCCATTCCGGGTGGTCCGCCAGCTTCCGGATGCGATCCGCCAGCTCCTCCGCATTGCCGGACGGGAACACCAGCCCGGTTGTCCCGTTCTGCACCAGTTCGGGAATCCCGCCGATGTCGGAGCCGATGACGGGTTTGCCGCAGGCCATCGCTTCCAGGACCGACAACGGGCTGTTCTCATATACCTCGGACGGTATGACAGTGAACATGCTATTCCTTATCAGTTCCTGCAATTCCTTGCCCGACTTGTATCCAAGGCATTTTACACGGTTCAGCCCGTTTTCCTCGATGAAGGCGGCAATCTTTTCCCGCAGCGTTCCCTCCCCGACGAGATACAAATCCGGTCCTCCGGAATTCAGTCGGCTGAAATCCGGTTTGCTGCCGAAATCCGGCCCGTCGGATTCTAGCTTACCGGAATTCGGCCTACTGCCGAAATCCGGTAAGCTCATGATTTTTACAGCTTCGAGCAGGGTCATCAGGCCTTTTTCCTCCGAAAGGCGCCCGAAATAGAGAAAATAATCGGCGGAATCATAATTCGGGACATAGGAGGCGGCATCCACAAAGTTGGGGATATAGACCAGCTTCTCCTCCGGATATCCGTACTCGATGAATTTGTCCCGGAAAAACCGGCTCGGCAGGATGAACGCATCTACGAGGCTGTAGCTGTGAAGCAGCCGGTGAAGGTACATTTCCAGCGTGTTGACCAGGCTGCCGAGCCTTGAATCCTTCACGCAGCTCCCGACAAAGCAGTGGTAATATCGATGGCCCTTGCATTTTTCGCAGATCCTGCCGTGGTTCCGCATTTTATAATTGGGGCACAGGATTTTTAAATCGTGGGCCGTGTGGACGATGGGGACGTTGTGCTTTTTCAGCACTTTCAGGATGGACGGGGACATCTGGTGCTGAAAAACATGAAGGTGGGCAAGGTCCGGCTTTGTCTCCCGGAGGATTTTCCGGAGCTTTCTTTTCGCTTCCACGGAATAGATGACTTTCAGCGAATTTTTGATTTTGCTCCACCCGCCCCGGCTGTAATCGACGGGATCGATAAAATAGGCTTCGTAGGGGGACGCCGTGTTTTTTCCGTCCTTCATGGAGAAGGGAATGATCTGTACCCCTCGCTCCTCGAGCATTTGATTTAAGTTGAAAAAATGGATCTCGCTTCCACCCTTGGGGTAAAAAAATTTGTTCGCCGACAATACTTTCATATTCCTCCCCCTTATCCCCACTCTTTTTTCAAAATCAGGAACTGAACAAGCTGATATAGTTCCGGATCATTTCCGCCTTCCCAAAAGTTGTTTTTGCCTTTACAAGGGATTTTTGGCCCATCGGTTCGAACAGCTTGTTGTCAATGACATACTTCAGCGCCTGGCAAAGTGCGGTCACGTTTCCAGGCTCATAGATCATTCCGTTTTCAAAGGACTGGACCAATTCCTGTGCTCCGCCCACATCCGTCAGCACGACGGGCTTGGACATGGCCATGCTCTCGATGACCGCCATGGAAAGTGCTTCCGTGGAAGAGGCAAGGACGGAAATATCGATGCAGGCAAGATACTCTCTTACATCCTCCACAAAGCCGGTAATATATACCCTGCCGCCGACTCCTCTCCTGCGGATATGCTCCTCGATGAAGCCCCGACGGCTCCCGTCCCCGATGATCAGAAGCCGGACGGGATAGCCTTCCGAAAGAAGCAGACACAGACCGTCAATCAGGTCCTCGTGCCTTTTTTCGGGAGCCAGGCACGCGTTGATGCCAAGGATGATGTCCGACGGCGGAAAGCCCAGCCTGTTCAGGACCGCCTCCCGGTCCATCCCGTATTCCTCGAACCGTTTTATATCGACTCCGTTGTAGATCACCAGGGATTTTTCCGGATCGATGCGGTATCTGGAAACCCAGTAGTCCTTTTGCCGGTGGCTGACAAAAACGATTCGGTCCATCCGGTTCATGATCTTTTTGTAGAGGATATTCTTTGCCCGGTCCAGCGCCGTCTCCAGAAACGTGCTGTGATGGATGAGGATCTTGCGCACCGGCCCCGGCAGGAAAAAGCCGGCCAGGTACCCATACAGCATGGAATAGGTATTTACAAGAAACAGCACCTCCGGCTGAAAGCCCTTCAATTCGGAAACAATCTTTCCGAGGCAGCCCGGGTCCAGATAAGCCCTTTTTTTCAGGACGAACACCTCCGCGGAGGGATGAATCCGATGCCTCAGCGTATCCACCGAATCCATGGAAAACAGCAGGGTTCGGCAGCCCTGTTCCGCCAGATTGTTGACCAGGTCGATGGTTTGGATCTCCGCCCCGCCAAAGCAAAGGCTATCCATGATGAACGCAAGCCTTTTCATCTCCAGCCGCCCCCCTTCCCCTGTGCGTCTCTTCCCGCTATGCCTCTTTCCTGTACTGCTCGCTTCTGCAGTTCCTTCTCCTGCAGGGCTCTTTCCTGAGCGGCCCTGGAAACAGCGATTCCCAACCCTATAATGATCCACAGATACGAGTTCCCCACCGCCGGAAAAAAACTCCTGCCGGTAAATCCACTGATCAAATAGCAGATCACGCTTACCATGCATCCAAAGAGCAGGTTGGCGTAGAAGGGCGAGGTTTTCCGGCACCTGCCCGCCTGTTTGCCGAAACGGACGAGCACCAGGGCAAAAAAGGCCAGAAAGAGGAGCAATCCGGGAATACCGGCGTCGAGAACGCAGTCCAGATACATGTTATGCGCATGCAGAACCGGCGGCACCACCCCCTGCTTCCAGACCTCCAGATTGGTCAAGCCGTACCGCCCGGAACCGAACACAAGAATTCCGGGCTTGCTTCCCAGTTCCTGCAGGATCGGCTTCCAGATCTGGTCGGTCCTCCCCGCCGAAATCTCGTCGTAGTCTCCCGTATTCAGCCCGGTCATGGCGCGGTCGACGACCATATCCGGCGCCAGCACGTACAGCCCGATCCCGATCACAATAGCCGCAACCGGAATCCACCTGCGCATCCCGGACAGGTATAAAAGCAGGAAGATGCCGAACAGCACCAGAAAGTAAGCTGTTCTGGAAAAGCAGACCGCCGTGCCGGCCGCCACCAGGAACAGCGTAAAATACGCCAGTTTGCTCCTTTGGGATAGGGCCCAGGACAGGATCAGGGGAAAGGACAGGATGCCGAAATTCGCGAGGTCATTTCCGTGCAGGCCCGAGTAAGCGGACAATTCCGTCCGGATCACCTCGAAATCGCTCTTATCCGGCACCTGGAACAAATACACGAGAACCAGAGATCCAAACAGCAGCATAGCGGAAAATGCAACCGCCTTGAGGATTTTCAAAATCCCCTCCTCGCTGCCGTAATAATAAGCGACCAGAGGCAGCGGAAGGAAGCACGTAAACGTCCATGAGACGTAATCCGGCAGAAACCGGTGAATCGGCAGCTTGCCCGCCGCATTCTCCGAAAACAGGATCCGGGTGTACTCCATCGAGCGGAGCCACGATAGGCAGAATAGCACCACAAGCACAATGAACAGGACCGTAAAGGCCGGAGATATCTTATGCGGCTTTTTATAAAGCACAAACAGGACAAGAACAGCGCAGGACAGCAGCAACAGGAGCTTGCCGGCGTTGATTCCCATGGGAAGCCGTTCAAAGACCGGGGCGTACCCAAAGGGTAAAAGCAGCAAGTAGACCGCAAAAACCGCATCCGGGCTTCGATAAAACGCATAGAATGCGATACCGGCCGCCACCAGAGCAAGGGCGCTGTAAATATGAAAAGCGCATAAGGCCAGGTAAACGCAGGACAGCATGCCCAAGGCCAAAATGCCCACGATTTTTTTGTTTTCCGCGATGGTCGAAGCAATCCGGTCAAACATCGGTTATGGCCTCCCCCTCCCAGCCCATTAATGCCAGGTATTTTTTCGCCGCATTCCGGACGTCGTGCTTCTGAGCCGCATAGTTCCGCATCCGCTCCCAATACCGGTCCAACCGGTCCGTAGTGAGCTCCCGGAGGAAGGAAACCGCGCCCTGCGCAGCATCGTTGCAGACATACCCGAGGCCGTACGTTCCGATCATGCCGTCCGGGTCCACCCGGTAGGACAAAATCGGCGTTCCGCCCAGGCAGGCCTGGATGAACGTATTGGGGAAGCCCTCCAACTCGGAAGTGCAGACATAGGCCTTCGCACGGTCAAACCAGGCCTGTATTTCCCCATATGCCACATAATCGACGAGCCTTACATTGTTCAGGGTCCCGGCGCTCCGGCGGACCTCCGCCGCCAGTTCCCCCTGCTCTCGGGCCTCCCCCGTCGGACTGTCCTTGTTGGTCGGCATGATCATGACAAATTCCTCTTCCGGCAGGTATTTCGCCAGTTCCACAAACAGCATGGGCCGTTTTGTGGCAATGCACCTGCCCACCCACAGGATAGGCCCTTTCTTTTCCCGCTCCGCCTCCTCCCGGAGGAAAAAGCCGTTTTCAATCACCGGACTTTCGATTCCCAGCCTGCTTTTCAGAAGCGCTTTTTGCTTTTCCGTCTGGGAGACGACTACGGAGGCATTCAGCAGCCCGAATTTGTAAAACAGGCTGTTCCAATAGCCGTTCTTTGCCCGGAAGCTTTCCAGTTCCAGGTTCAGGTCGCTGGAAACCCGAAAAAAAACCTTCTTCCCCTTCAAACGCTTCTGGAGCAGAACCAGCCTCCCCAGGTAGGCATGGCTGCAGCTGAAAAGGAAAACGTCAGCCGCCAGGGAAAGGAGCTGCCGCCAGGAACGGCCGGCCTCAAACCGGATCAGCTCGACATTCCCCCGCCGGTACACCGGGGGCTGCCCGAAATCATCCACGAGCACGCTGACCTTCACGTTTTTCACCGCGGAAAAACAGATAGCCAGGTTATACAGGCTTATTTCGGCGCCGCCCATGACATTTTCGATATTATAGCGTTCATCATACAAGGGCAGGGACCGAAAGGAGAGGATGCAAATTTTCAATTCCTTCATCTTGAAAAACACCCTTTTTCCGTATTCCAGCCCGTCAGCCTCATAAAATCACCCAGGTACGCCTTCCCGATCCTGGAAGGGTCATGGTTCTGCTTGACATAATCGTAGGCGTTTTCCCCCATCTTCCGGATCTGCCGGCCCTCCAGCCCCCGGATAAACTCCACCGCCCTGTCCGGATCGTCCCCGCAGCAATACCCCAGCTCGTACCGGTCCAGGATGCCGTCGGGGTTCACCCGGAAGGTGAGGATGCCCGTTCTGCCCAGGCAGGCCTGGATGAAGCTGTTTGGGAAGCCCTCGTACTCCGACGTGTTCACAAAAAGCTTGGCGTGGTTGTAGAACCGCTGAATCTCCTGGAAGGGGATGAATTCGTAATACTCGAAGTTTTCCAGTTCCTCGGACGCTTTCCGGGCGGTTCCGGTCATTTCCTTTTCGTAAGTATTCTCCAGGTCCTCGCTGCTCCGGACATGGGGCATGATCATGACGAATTTTTCATCCGGAAGGCTCCTGGCCAGCTGGAGGAACAGCTCCGGCCTCTTCAGGGGCTCGCACCGGGACACCCAGAGGATGTATTCCTTGTGGGGCAGGCTCTTTTCCTTTTTGGCGGGGAAGAAGTTCTTCAAAACCCGGCTCTCCAATCCGCAGTTTTCCCGGAGCATCCTCTTCTGATCCTCGGACTGCACGTAAATCAGGTCGCTGTTCCGCAGGCCGAACCGATACAGCCGGTACAGCCTCCGGGAACTCTTCCAGAACTCGAATTCCGCGTCCTTGTCGCTCCCCAGGCGGAACACCACCTTTTTTCCCTTCAGGAACTTGAGGAAGAGAACCATCCACCCGAGATGCTCCGAGGCCGTTTTGGTTATGTAAATATGGGAGCGCTGCCGGAGCATGGCCCGGAAAAAGCAAAGGTACCTCAATGCCTTCTGCCATGGGGACTTGTAGACATCCTCCCGCATGTACCGGACTTTCCGAACCGTGATATTGCGGTAGGTTTCGACCGCTTTTTGTCCGTAATCCCCCACCAGGAAATCCACCTTGATAAAATCAAACTGGGAAAAATAAGCGGCCAGATTGTACAGTTCCACTTCCGAGCCGCCGAAGGCCTGGTTGGTAGCCCGGTTGAACACGGGATAAGCCCGGAAAAGGATAAAGCACAGGCGCAGTTGTTCTCGGTCGTTCATTTTGTCACCTCTTCACCATGTCTCTATGTGGAAAATGTCACACAGGAGCTGGGTGGTCAGCACACCCATCACCAGCATCGTTTCCCTTTCGCTGGGGGTCTCCTTTGTCCGGACTCCGTCCAGAAACCCCTTGATTTTCTGCGGATGGAACAGGTTGAACCGCCGGAGGGACTCTTCGGACAGGATATGCTTCAAATAGGGATCCTCCAGGATTTTATCCACGGGGATCGGGGCGCGGTACGGATATTTCTTCCGGCACACCAGCTCCCGGGGCAGATATTTTTCGGCGATCCTCTTTAAGACCACCTTCTCGTTCAAGGCCCGGATTTTGTAACGGTCGTTCAGTGACATGCAGTATTCCGCCAGATCGTCGTCCAGGAACGGAAACCGGACCTCCACGGAATTTGCCATGGAAATCCTGTCTCCCTGGGAGGACAGCAGGTACCGGGAAAGGAAGGTTTTTATTTCAAGGTACTGGCACCGCTGTATCTCCGTCCATTCCCCCAATTCCGGCACCGTATCCAGGTCCAGGGACCCGAAGTAATCGGGATGCCGGGTTTCCTTCGCCAGCTGCTTTGCCTCCTCCGAGAAAAACCGTTCAAAAAAGCCGAATTGCCTCCAACGGGTATAATGGGAATCCACCAGGCCGTCTTCATGGCCATGCATGTAGAAATAGTTCAGGCTGCCCGCAGACGCCGATTGGATGCGGCTGTCCGAAAACAGGTTCACTTTCCGGAACAGGTTTTTCTTGAATTCGGAATCGGGATACCGGTTCAAATAGCCCCGGATCTTTACCTCACGAAAAATATCGTAGCCCCCGAAGAATTCATCCGCCCCTTCTCCCGACAGCACCACCTTTATCCCGTTCCGGTTCACCAGTTCGGAAAGCCTGTACAGCGGTGCGGGGCCTGCCCGCAGCAGCGGCGTCTCCGTATGCCGGACGATCTTCTGGATCAGCCCGGGGATTTCCTCGTTCCGGAACAGCACGGTATGATACCGGATACCAAGATGCTCGCTGACCAGCTTCTGATATTTCCGCTCGTCGTACCGGGCCTCTTCGAAGCCCACGGAGAACGCTTCCACGGATCGGTTGAACCGGCTGGCAACGATGGAGGTGACCAGGCTGGAATCCAGTCCCCCGCTTAAATAGGCGGAGATTTTTACGTCTCCGATCAGTCTTTTCTGGACCGCCCTGCACAGAAGCTCCTCCACCTCCTCGACGGTCTCGTCGAGACTTGCCGGACGAAAGTCCCGTCCGAATTTCAGCCGGTAGTACGGCTGCCTTTGAAGGGTTTTCTCCTGGTAAACCAGGAATTCGCCGGGCTGCACGCTGAAAACATCCTGGAAGACCGTCCGGTCGGACTGGGGGGACCAGAAGGTAAAGACCTCCAGCAGGGACCTGCCGCAGAGCTGCCTTTTTACCCTTCCGCTGGCCAGGATGGCCTTGATTTCGGAGCCAAAGTAGAATTCCCCGTTCTGGCAGGCGAAATGGAGGGGAAGGATTCCCATCCGGTCCCTTGCCAGGATCAGCTTTCGTTGGCTGATCTGGTAGACGGCGATGGCGAACTGGCCGGATAGCCTGGTAAACATGGCGGTCCCGTATTCCTCGTACAGATGGGGCAGCACTGCCGTGTCCGAATGGTTCGAAAGCTTGTGCCCCTTGTCCTCCAACTCCTGCCGGAGCTGGGCGTAGTTGAAGATTTCCCCGTTGAAGACGACCGCGATGTCCCGGTTTTCGTTAAAAACCGGTTGTTTTCCGTTATGAAGGTCTATAATGCTGAGGCGCTTTGAAACCAGCCCCACATCCCCCTGCAGGTAATAGCCCGTTTCATCCGGGCCCCTGTGGTACAGGGTGTCGCCCATTCTCTTGAGCATATTTCCGGTGCCGCTTCTGCTGATAAAGCCCGCAATCCCGCACATGTCATCTGTTCCCCCTTAAGACGCTTCTTTTGATCTTTCCGCTGTCGGTCCTGGGCAGCTGCCCGACGGCTTCAAGCCGCTGGGGCCTCATATGGAGCGGCAGCCTGGCGTTGATGAATTTCCGGATGTCGTCCGGCCGGTAATCCCCTTCCGGTACGATGAACGCCTGGATGACCGACGCCGATTCCAGCCTGCTTTCAATCACGGCCGATTCCTTGACCCAACTGCAGCTGTTGATTACATTTTCTATTTCCACAGGGCTTATCCGGTGGCCCATGTACTTGATCATGTCCGTCTTCCGGCCCTTGATGTAAATAAATCCGTCTTCATCCACCGTGGCGTAATCGCCTGTACGCAGCCAGCCGTTTTCAAGCACTTCCTCCGTTGCCTCCGGGTCCTTCCAGTACCCTTTCATGATGCCGGGCCCCCGCGCCAGGATCTCCCCAATCTCCCCCGGCCGGACTTCACAACCGTTTTCATTGACTACCTTCAGTTCCGCATTGCTCAGTCCCTTGCCAATGGAACCGATTTTGGAACGGAGCAACTCCGGCTCCAGATAGCTCAGCCTGGCGCTGGCTTCCGTCTGTCCGTACATAACGTACTGGCTGATGGTGGGGTATTTGCCGGCGATGAATAGAAGGTCGTCCGTATTGGTCGATTCCCCGGCAAAGGTGATATACCGCAGACTTTCGAAGAAGTTCTCCTCCGTCCCGGAATTTTTGATGCATTTGAGCATGAGGTTTATATAGGACCCGACGGTGGAAAAGCCGGATACCCGGTGCTCCCTGAGGCCTTCCAGGACTTTATAGGGGTAGGCCGCGGAATCCGCCAGGACGATGGCCGCCCCCGCACAGGCATGGGTCAGCAGGACCGAATTCCCATAGGAATAGGTAAAGGGCAGCGTCATCAGGACGGAATCTTCGCAGGTCAGGTGAAGGTATTCTACAATCGCCGCGGTATTCGCCGCCAGATTCCCGTGGGTAAGGGTAACCCCTTTGGGCATCGCCGTCGTCCCCGAAGTAAAAAGGATCACCGCCGGATCGTTTTCGTCCTGCGAAACCTCCCTTATCAAGCCCTCCCCTGTTCCGGGAGAATTCCCGTCCCAACCGGGGAAATCCCGGCACAGGTCGGTCAAATCCCCGCGTGCGCCCGGGAAATTCCGGTCCGGGCCGGCGTGTTCCGGCCGGATCACGCGGTCCACCTCCACAATTTTTGTCTTCATGCCGCTCCCGAGCCTGCTCAGCCGGCCGGCCGCCGGGCCGCCGGCCAGGATCAGTCCGGGCGCGCATTTATCCAGGATGTACAGCAGGCTTTCGGTCATCCGGGCGGGATTGACAGGAACCGCCACGGAACCCGCTCCAAGGATGCCGAAAAAGGCGGCAACGTACTCCACGGAATTATCGCAGTACAGAAGAACCGGCTCTCCCCTCTTTACTCCAAGTTTGAGCAAAGAAGCGGAAACCCTTTCCGCCATGGCGTAAACCTCCCGGTATGTCCACCGTTGATCCTGTTTTTTGACAAAGGTTCGGTCAGGATATCTCTGGCTGCTTTTTTGGAGAAATCCGAATAATCCTTCCATATCAGCACGGTCTCCTTGGCCCGTCACAGTACGTCAATCCGATTCGAACAGCTTCCGGATCCGTTCGTAGGAGCTGTCGTTTTTCACCTTCTCCAGCTTCAGCGCTCCTTCTTCCCTGCTCATATGGCCGTTTCGCACCATGCTGCTGATTTCAAACGCGTAGGGGTGGTAGCCGAACCGATCCACGTGGCACTGGTTCGCGTAGGAATTCAGCAGGCAGTTCGAGCTGTTGCCGTCCGTATTCTCCGGGGGGTCCCATCCGATCTCCCGGATCTCCTCCACTATTTTTGTTTCGTCGTAGGCATTGTTGACGAACGGGTAATACAGGTAGGGAATCCGCTCTTCGTGCTCCCGCATGAATTCCTCGTCCAGAAAATACCGGTCATACTCGCTTCCAAGCTCCTGTACAATAGTGGTCCGGACGTGGTTGAAGACCTTGGAGACCATCCGGTAATTCAGCTTCAGCAGCGGCTTCGCCGTCTCCACCTGTCCGGGGGTCCACCCGAAACAGATAATGGGGATGTCCCGGAGGATGGCTTCCCGGTAGATCATATTCTTTACGAGCATGATGCACAGGTTGCAGATCGAGCTCGCCCGCTCCAGGGACGTCCTGGGGAAGACACTGCCGTTCTCCGCGAATCGGAACGCGCCGACCAGCTTATTCACAGGGTATTTCACGAGAATACTGTCCACGCCCAGGCGGTCCGTTACCGCTCCGATGTTTTTCAGACAGGCTTCGCTTAAAAAGCAATTATTGAAAGTGACGGCCAGAATGGAAGCGTTATATTTCTCCCGGATCATTTTAAGGGTATAGGTGCTGTCCTTGCCCCCGCTGTAGGCCATGATCACCTGATAGCTCTTCTGTTTGTATTTTTCCAGCATTGCGGCGAATTCCCCGTCCGCCGCGCTTTGCTGCGGCCGGGTTTCCGAAGCGGTCGTGCAGTAATTGCAAAGCCCGCTGCCATTTATCCGGACCGAAGGGATATTGTCATTCAGTAGGCATCGTCCACATACTTGCATCGCCCTACCTCCCTCTTACGGCGGAGCCCGCGTTTTCCACCTTGCTGCAGACATATGCGTAAATGCTGTTCAAGGTATTGAAATGCTCTGGAATAATTTCATGGTCGTAGACCCGGATGCCGAATGCCTGCTCCAGAAAGGTCACCAGACCGATGATCCCCGTGGAATCGATATAGCCGCCGTCGATGAGGGATTCCTCCCCGTCGATCTCTTCTATGGATTCGCTGTACAGAATGCTGTTCCGAAAATAATCCTGCAGTTTTTCCCGAATTTCTTTTGAATTCATCCTTTTACACCCCCGTCACCACAAATGCCTGAAATGCCTGTAAAAATGGTTTTCATAATATGGGTAAAGCTCGTTCCGGTAATACTCCCGGAAGCTCTCCTCCAGCTTTTTCGAAACGGCCGGATTTCCCGCCGCGGCAGACCCCGGGGGAACGTCCTTGTAAACGATGGAGCCGGGCAATACGCAGGCGTCGGGGCCAATGGTCACGTTGGGCATGATGATGGCGTTGTCTCCGATATATACGTTGTCCCGGATATCGATTTTGCCGTACTTGTTGTCTATGTCGCTGTACTCTTCCTTCTGCTTGATAATCCGGATGGCGCCGTCGTGGGTAATGAACTTTACGCCGTCGGCAATCACGCAATTCTCCCCGATGCGGATGAGATACGGCTCGCTGCCGAAGTTCTCCGTTCCGGGAAACGGGAGGGTTCCACGGCCGATACCGGCTCCGGCCCTTTCCAGCGCTTTTATTTTAGGGATAAGCCTGTACTTTTTTATAAAATGGGAAAGCATTTGACAAACGGCCTCCTGTTCATTCCCTTCCTATCGTGGGAACGTCGTCCCGGATATTCCAGAAATGCTTCTGCAGCACTTTTCTCTTTCTTTTGGAGACATAGTCCGGCACCATGCCCCTTTTGCAAAAACCGGCGTAAAGATCCACAGTGCAGCTGACGCGGGACGGATTCCCGCTGACGCACATACCGGGCGGCGCGTCCGTCATGACCACGGTGCCGGCTCCTATGATCGTATTTGGACCGATGGATACGTTGGGATAGATGATGGAATCAATGCCGATAAAGCAATTGTCATGGACGGTGATCCGGTTTCCCTTTCCCGGATCGTCCGGGACTCCGTTCCAGTTCCAGCCGCACTCCGGGATGCCAGGGTTGGTAATGAATTTTACGCCTGCCGCAACGACGCAGTTCTTGCCGATGGCGACCTTCTGCGGGTCGAATCCGAAGTTCTGCGCCTCATTGAAAAGCAGTGTATTTTTCCCAACCTGTATCCCGGACTTCAGCAGCTTTTTTATTTTCCATTCGTGCCGGAACTGGAAAAATCTTTTGAACATATTCCCTCACCCGGCGGCCCGTCAAGGTCAAATCCGCCTATACTATCTTATGTCGCGCTCGTCCGATTATGTCAGATAATTCCCCCGCCGTGCTTCCGGCACAACCCGCCGTACAATTGCAGGGTGCGGTCCGCCGACTTGTCCCAGCAAAAATTTTCCATTACATATTCTATGATCCGTTCCCGGTCCTTATGAACCATTTCTCCCTGCCGGAGAAGCATTTGCAATTTTGCGGCCAGGTCGGCGGGATCTCCCTGTTTAAAGCTGTATCCGTATCCGGAGACCACCGCCCTGTTCTCGGCGATATCGCTTACCAGGCAGCACTGGCCGTAGCTCATCGCCTCCAGCAGGCTGATGGGCATCCCCTCCACATCGGAGGGAAGGATATAGATCAGGGCGTTGCGGAGCAATTCCTCCAGAATGGGACCGTAAACGAATCCGGTAAAAAGGATGTTGGGGTTCCCTTCCACCATTGCATGGAGTTCTTTTTCATAATCGTCGCTGTGGCTTGAGCCTCCTGCGATCACAAGCTTCTTGTCCGTATCCGTGCGACCGTAGGCTTCGATCAGGTAGTGGACGCCTTTTTCCGGCACCAGCCTTCCAAGGTACAGCAGGTAGGAGTCTTCCTCCAATCCGTATCTCTCCTTTATCTGCGTCGGAGCCGGGGCTTTTTTAATCTCCACCCCATTCCGTATGTACTCGATTTCCTTGTTGTACTTCTTCCTGTAATAGTCCACCAGGGCTTCCGACACGCTGATGGTCCGGTGGGCGAACTTTGCGGACGCATATTCCCCGAACTTCAGAACCTTTTTGGACAGGCCCCCCCATTTATCCCGCTGCCAGTCCAGTCCGTGAACCGTGCAGACCACCCGGATTCCGAAAAGCCTCGGAAGAAACGCGAGGATGGAGGGTCCGAGGGCATGATAGTGAATGATGTCATTGCGCCGGAAAATGGCATGAAGCGTTGAAATAAAGGAATGGGTAATGGCTTCCAGGGACTTGGACCGGAGACAGGGCGTAAAAATCGTCCGTACTCCTTGATAACACCCGCCTTTTTCCAGGCAGTGTCCCTTCCGGCAGTAAACGTCCACCTCGCAGCCTTTTTGCACAAGCCTTTTCGCGATTTCCTCCACGTGGACCTCCACTCCGCCGGACCGGGACGGAATTCCCTTCTGACCGATCATGGCAATTTTCATTTTCACGGCACCCCCTTCAGACTTTAAACAAATCGTTCCTTCCCAAAAACCGGGCCCTGGCCCGTTCGGGCATAAATTGAGCGGCATACCGGCAAAGCAGCAGGATGGCCTCCCGGTTGAAGGTCGTAAATCCAATGGCATAGTAGCCCGCAAAAACCAGTACGGAGTAGGCACACAGGATCCCCGTCTTCGCAAGCAGGCCCACCGTGCCGGCAGCCGGGAATGCTGCGGATAAGCCGAAGCAAAGCCCAAAGCAAAGCAGGGAACTGCAGATGAAATAAAGCAGGCTTTTATAAACGCTTATGAAATGGAACTGCTGTTTGACCATAAAAGCACTGTTCAGCAGCATGTAAACAAACTGGATCAGCAGAAGGCCCAGGCCGTAATACCGGTAATCCATGTAGTGGATGATGACAAACAGGACGATGCAGGACAACCCCTTGCAGATAACGTTCCAGATAAATGAAACATGCAGGATCTGTTTGGCAATAACAAGCCGTACGTTCAATGTATCGATAAGCAGCATCGGCACAAGCAGAATGCAGTACCGGAAAAATACGGCGGTCAATTCGACGGAATCGGGTCCGAAATTCCCCCTCCCGAAGAGGATGGAGATGACCAGCGGCGCCTGGACCGCCAGGATGAAGCAGAGCGGAATAATCAGGGTCATCGTGACCTTTATGTATTTCATATATTGCCGGTTCAGCTTGTCAAACTGGCCCTTGGCATACATCTCTATCATGTTGATGCCCAGGACCGTCGATACCTGCCCCGTAAAAACGGCGACAAAGATGCTGTACAATCTGTCGCTGTAGCTCAGGGCGGTATACACGCCCTCATTCAGGCCGGAAATCAGATAAATAACCACATATTGATTTATAGTTGACGCTATCTGGGAAATGACTGCAAAGAAGATGTTCTTCCGCACGTCCTTCTCCAGTCGGTACCATTTGAATTGAAACCGGAAGCCCAGCAGCCGGACCAGCGAAATATTCAGCAGCGCAAACTGGATGATATGGGCGATCAGTATGCCCGCGGCCATACTGGCGACGCCGTACCTTTTGCCGAGGAGCAGGATAAAGAAGATGATCAGCGCGCTTTTGAGCATATCCAGGATCATCGGAAAGGTAAAGTAGTGATAGGAGTCAAAAGCATTCAACAGGTAGGAATTGGTCAGGATGAAGAAAAAAGTGGGGATGATGAGTTTTGCGATCTGCATGTTCTCCCGGATATCGGCCCTTGAAAACTTGGACGTCAGGGCCAGGAACTCCTCCGGCACCGCGTTGATCACGGCGCAGGCCGCCACTCCGAGAATCAGGTAGAACAAATAGACGGACAGCATGAACTTCCGGCTTTCCTCCTCGGATTTGTTTTCGCGGATCCGGATCGAATTCGGGATGAGGACGGATTGGTTGATATTGCTGAAAAGCCCCGGGAGAAGCGTTGTAAAGGAAACGCAGAAAAACAGGAAATCGGTGCTTTTGGTTGCGCCGAAATAAGCGGATACGATCATGGCCTGTACAAAAGAAAACACCCGTGCAACCAGGCTGAAAAAGGTAGAAGACACTACGGACCTGCTGGTACTCTCTGATTTCACCCTGCTCCCTGTCATTCCTTTATCCATCGGCATCTTTATCCCCTCAGGCTTTTGTCCGCGGTTCAAACCGGACCACACTACAGCCTATTCCAGACAAGCCGTGTTTAGAACGCCTTTGGAGCCAAAGCGGGACAAGGACGAGGCGGGATGGCGTGGAGCCCGGGAGTGAAGCCCGGGCATGCAGACGGGACAGCGCACTGTCCCGCTGTCCCGCCGCTTTCTGTCCTGCCGCCCCTCCGCCCCTTCCGGGCTGGAGCGCTCCGGCTAAAGAATATTGAACGCCGAATTGGCATCCTGCCTGGTGGAGGATTTGTAGCTGGAAGACTGGTTGATGGTGTACCAGTTCCGGTCATACCGCGCAAGATATCCCCCGCTGCTCTGGGAATAGACATTGTAGTTCAGGGCGATGCTGTTAAGCCCCGACGGTTTCCAGATGAGGGTTTGCGCAGCCTTGTAGAATATATTGTTCATCACCTTGATGTTGCTGTTCGCCGCGCTGGTATTGCCCACTCCGAGATGGATCCCGGTCGGGTCCGGCCTCTGCTGGTGGCTGTATCCGTATCCCGCCCCGCTGCAGTTGTTGTTGGTGAACTGGATATTATTCATGCTGGAGGAGGAATTGGTGATCCAGGTTTCATAGGAGTACTCGCAGTTTGCAATCCGGTTGTTTGTATAAGTGATGTTGTACTGTGTGCAGGAGACGGAGCTCTGATTGGTCACACCGGCATCGAAGCATTCCTGGATGCTGCAGTTTTCCACCAGATGGTCGTGGTTGTTGGCCCAGAACTCGATTCCGTTGCCGTATCTCAAGGTACTTCCGCTCTTCTGGTACGTTCCGCCGATAAACGCCAGATCCAGGTTCCGCAAGGTGATATGGTCACAGCTCTCGATGCTGAATCCGTGCCTTCCGCCATACCGAAGCTGGATTCCGTCGAAGGTGATGTAGGACCTGGAATTCAGGGTCACCAGATGGGCTCCGGCCGCGATTTCCACTGAGGAATACAGGCTGGCCGGATTGCCGCCGATATACATCCGGATGCGGTTGTTGGAGACGTCGTACCACCAGTTTCCGTTTGCGGAATCCGGGTACCGGTTGCTTAAGCTACTGCTGCTGTCCACACGGTGGGCGCATTTTGAATTGTCCAGGATGATATTGCCCGCATCGAGCCCGGAAGGAACGCTGCATTCCCAGAGGTTCGTACCCACGGCTTTCCAGTCCGAAACCGCGCTTTTTGAAATGGAGCCCAGGAACAGGGGCTTGCTGCCGGTCCCGTAGGAGGTATAGGTGATATTGTAGGTGGCGTTGCCGCTTCTTGCGCTGAGATATTCGCGCCGCCAAACGTCCCCGCACTTGAACCGGACCGTATCGCCGGCTTTCAGCGGCAGGCCGTTTACCTTGGCGACGGTTTTGAAGGGCGTGCTGGGAGACAGCCCGTTGTTCAAATCGCTGCCCGTGCTCGAACTCACGTAATAGACGTTGCCCGTCGGCACGACAGCGGATTCGATGGCGCCGCAGTCGATCCCGTTGTTTACGATCCGGGGCTTTTCATAAAAGTCCACCGTGCCGTTCCCGTAATCGATCCCGAAATTGCCGGTCACGCTCTGGGAGTTGATGCTGACGACTCCGGCATTGATCGCGGGAGAACCGGCCCGGAGATTGAAGTCATGGCTTCCGGCGTCCACGAAGCCGGGGTCCGCAAATACGGCCAGCCCCTGGTTGTTGCCCGCTGTCCTGTACCAGATGTTGTTCTGCATGGTTGCGGTACCATTCGCAACCGCCAGCATGACGCCGTCGTCATAAATAATATTGTTGAATACCCAATTGCTGTTGCTCTTCTGAACTTTGACGCCCGTGCGGTTGTTGTACAGCGTATTATTGTAAAAATAGGAGCCGGTGCAATACCCGCTGGTGTCGGTGGAGCCGCCGATGCAGAGTCCGTATGTATTTGAGCTGTGAATAATGTTGTTTCGGACAATTATATTGGTCGTGTATTTGTCCGTGTGCTCGTTTCCTGCTTCAACCCCGATATCGCAGGCGTAGACCAGGTTTCTTTCAAGGATTACATCCTTCCCGCCATCGACATAGATTCCGTCTGCGCTCAAAACCCCGTCGTATGCGGGATTGCTTTTCGCCGATATGTTATAGACCGTATTTCCTGAAACGAGGCCGTTCCTGGCCTGGTCATCCGACGAGGCGACGCCGTAGTAACCGGCCACATCGATGCCGCTGTTGTCGTTGTCGTGTATGATATTGTTTGTGATCTGGAAACGGGTCACATTTCCGTTGACCGTACAGTTTTCCCCCGTGCCCAGTACATTGGAATACAGCTCATTTCCGTCGATAAGGACTCCCGTGATGGGGTTGGCGCCGTCCGTCCCCTGGATCTGAATGGCATTGCCGCCGGAGGAGGATACCAGGTCGTGGATTTTATTGCCGAGAATTTCAATTCCGATCCCGGAGCCGTCCACATAAATGCCCTTTGCCTTCGCCGCTTTGCAGTTGCGTATTTCCAGTCCTTCGATCCGGAGATAGCTTTTGCTGTTGATCGCGATGCAGGGGGCTTCGTTGGAAATCGAGGAACAGTCCAGCACGGCATGTTCGGACCCGTTGTTCTGGATGGTAATATAGTTTCCCGCCGTCCCGGAATTCCGGATCACTACTTTTTCGCTGTAAATTCCCTCTTTAATGTTCAGCGTGTCTCCCGGCTGCAGCACATCGATGCCCTTTTGGACCGTTTTGAAGGGGTTTGCGGCCGAACCGCTGTTATTATCGCTTCCGGTGGGCGCGACATAATAGACGGCGGGACCTGCTGCAAGCGTTGTTGCCGAAGCGGCATTGCTGGGGTCGGACAGGTTGTTGTCCGCATCAATGGCCTTGACGAGATAGGTGTAGTTTGTCAATGGCGTCAATCCTGTGATATTGTAGGCCGTGGCAGCCGTTGATGCAAACTCCGTGCACTTGTATATTTTGTACTGGATCCCGGATTCGTCATCGGTAGAAGCATCCCAGGTCAAATTGATCTGCGTATCCGATACCGCCGCAGCCTTCAGGTTCTGCGGCGCCGTTGGCGCTGTCGTGCCGCGCATCGTTTCATCCAGACCGGATTCGTCGTCGTTCATGTCAGGCTCCCCTCCGAATTTATCTCATAATGCACAGTATATGCGCCCGCCAGCGGCCTTGACACCTGCCGCATTTGCGGCAGAATCCGGAACCTTTTCACTCTTTTTGGAGCATTTGCATTACTCGCTTTGGAGCATGCTGCGCACTCCGTTTTTAGCAGCGTTGAAGAGAAATACGCCTTTATAGGCGAAGTTTGCGAAGGAATGATGGAACAGGGTTTTGTATTCCAGCACCGAACTGAAAGGAACAATATTGGTATCGGATTTCAGATGGTCTTCGATCTGCCGGTATAGCTCTTCGTCCGCATTGTTCAAATGCAGACAGATGGTCTGCACCCCCATGGAGTACCGGACAGGCTCCCAAACCTGCTGGGGGACAAAGAGCAATCCTCCCTTGTTGACCGGGAAGAGCCCGATGCCGTCAGTTACCGCCTTGAACCTCAGCTTTTTCAGTACCCTGACGGTGTTCCGGTCGAAGGAGTGGCCGGGAGACATCCAGATGTCGGCAGGAATGCCGTGTTTTTCGAGGATATCCTTGCCGGCCTTTATCTTCTCGTATTGAAGCCGGTAGCTCAGGCCGTAGAATTCGGACTGGGGCTTGAAGCCGCAGAGGCGGTGGAAGGGCTGGATGTAATCCGTGCTGTACTTGTGCTGGTAGCCGTGCTGGGCCGCCTCGATCCGCCCCTCCGCCACAAGCCGCCCGATGATTTTCCAGAAGGAGCCTTCCTCCCGGCCGACGGTCAGATTGGGGTCCCGGTTGTCCGGAACGACCCCCACCAGGGGAACCACCCGGTATTTTCGAAACAGCTCCAGGAATTTGCAGAATTGATTCCAGTCCATTCCCGGCGTCACATCGTCGATCCTGTAAATGCAGCACGCTTTTCTCATATGTCCCCACACTCATCGTTTATTGTTGGTTTGGTCCTTTTTCACCAGCTTCAGTTCGACATTATTGTAAATAATGCCTAGAATGTTCACCCCTATTTCCTTCAGCTTTCTGTAGTACTGCTCCGGCTGCCCGGTGCGCATGCTGGCGCGGTTGCAGATAAAATAGATGCCGTCCGATGCACTGGCGGCCAGAAATCCGGACGTATCCTCAAGAAGGGGCTCCGTATCGATGACAATCCGCCTGTATTTCCCCTTCAGCTGGCCCAGCAGGCTGACCACCGAGGCTTTGTCAAACGTGAACCCGCAGTTTCTGCCGATCTCCGCAAGGGACAGGCAGTCGTAGCCTTTTTTGTCCACCCTTACGATGCACTCCTCCAGAAGTTTTCCCGACTTGAGCGGATCGATCCGATAGCTGACGGACGGAATGTTCTGAAGATTCAGCAGCAGGGTTTTGCTGCCCTGGGCGGTAAAAGCGCGGGAAATCTGGTCCGACAGCTCACTTTTCCCGTCGTTCCGGAAAGGACTGATGATGGCTATCGTCCGGATTTCACTGTTGCTTTTGATTTCCTGCAGCAGTACGTCCCGGACGATTCTCTCGATCGAAAGGGTAAAGAAATCCTCCCCGGACCGTTTTCTTCTTCCGGTGCTTACAGCAGCCGCGCTGGCTGTTCTCATACAAGACCACCCTCCTGTCCGGGATTCTTTGCCGCAGGCACCAGGAGGATATTTTCCTCTTCAAACAGGGAATGGACGTACTCCAGCCCGCCGTTCTCCAACTGCTTCCCGCCGAGGGCCAGATTGATCAGAATCCCCAGGAGGAGCCCGCCGAACGCCGCCGCTGCGACCATCAGGACAGGATAAGCCTGGTTTACGGGGATGTTGTTCAAATGGGGCCTGCTTAATATTTTATAGGTAATGCTTCCGTCGATTTCCTTCAGCTGGGAGCTGAGATTTTTGTCCAGGGACTCCACCAGCTTCACCGCCCCTTCGGGCGTGTCCGTCTCGACGCTGATGTTCAGGATCCGGGTATTGGGAACTGCCTCCACCTTCAGCGCTTCGATGATATTCATCCTGTCTACCTTGCATTCTTCCTCCACCCTGGCCAGAACCGCGTCGCTGATGATGATCTGCGACAGATCTCCCGCTGCCATCTGGGAGGAGCGGATCGAATCGTAAACGCTGTATCCGTCGTTTCCCTCTCCCAAGGTGATGATCAGCTTCATGCTCGCTTCATATTTCTTGACAAATTCCCTGTCACAGGCGATATACGCCGTGGCCGCCGCCGCAACCGCAAGCGCCAGCAGTATCCACATACGGGACAGGGCAATTCGAATGTATTTCACGATTTCCTTGTTCATTTCCGGTCAACCTCCATGTCATATAATCCGGCCGCCGCTTTTTTGTCGATGGCATTGCTTTGGACGAGCTTCTGGAGCAGGGTTGCCGTATCCTCCTTCAGCGTATGGTTCAATGCCAGCCAGGTCAGCCTGGCCATGTGTCCCCGGCTGAAGCCCTCCTTTTTCAGGATGGAAAAGTAATCCGCGTCGAGGAGCCCCGCTTCCCTGGCCTTTTCCAGCGCGCTCTTCCAGTCGAAGTCCCCGGTTCCCGGGCTGTCCGAATACCCCAGGACGCGCAGGAGAAAGGTCACATATCCCGGGGCATCCAGCCCGAGATCGCAGCCAAAGCTGCTGTCCGAAATGCCCTTGGTCAGGGAATATTTGTGGAGATATCCCACATAGGGGTTTCCCCAGGATCCGGCGGCATCTTTGAACGGGTGCGGGTACAATTTGCCGAGGGCCTCCTTTTCGCCGCCCAGGAGCCGCGTCAGCATGGCCGCTCCTTCCAGCCGGGTCGGCGTCCGCTCCAGGTCGAAACTCTTGCCGTCGCCCTTGAACAAATTCAACACCTGCAGCTTTTCCGCATAATACGCATAGTCCGCGGCCCCGCTGCCGGCTTCGCCGCTCCATCCCGCCGCCCTGGCAAAGAGCCACCATGCGGCATACGCCTTCAGGTTGGCATTGACGGGCTCGGTATGCGCCGCATAGCAGTCGTACCACTCCTTGTCTTCCTTGTGGCTTTTCTGCCACTCCCGGGCCCAGTTCCGGTCCGGCACGCCGTCGCCGTTGCTGTCGTAGGAGCAGTCGGCGTTTGCCAGCTTATCCCCGTAATAGGTTCCGTCCGGATCATAGCTTTCAATATCGGCAAAATCATACAGGACCTTGTTGTTGGCAAGGCAGAATTCCCGGATCTGCCGGTTTGCCCGGGCCAGCGTTCCGTCCGGTCCGGTGCCGTCCAGGTGCCCGGTCATGTAAACGAAGACCACGCCCGGAAAATCCTTTTCCAGCCCCTGCATAAGGTCCAGGTAATTCCGGACATAGGCGCCGTCCGCATTGGAAAGCTGCCCGCACCAGGACCACAGGACCACATTGACGTCCGGGTTCTTCCCAAGATACGTCCTGGTTTTCTCCGCCCAGGTTTTTCCGTCCGGGTTGCCCAGATCCAGCTCTTCCCCGAAAGGGTTATCCCTCAGGTCGATGGACCCTTTGGGCGCATTTTTTTCATAGATGAACGGCTCATTTTTAAAATACCGCAGGCCCATCATCCCGTAGATGATCTGACTGCCATGGGAAGTATGGCCGCAAACGATGTGCAGGCTTTCCCTGGCCTTTTGGGCCCATTCGGCCGGTATAATGCTCAGCTTTGCGCTGGTATGGTCCGCTATAACCGCTTTGGCCGCCCGCTTTGCGGAACCGCTGCCCGAAGCCTCGGAGCCGGCGGCTGATACGGCTTCGCCGGCACCGGAAGGAATCCCGGCGCCATTGGCCAGGAGCAGCAGGCCCGTCAGCAGGCCGATCAGTTTTTTCCTAACAAGAAACAGCTTCCACCCTATTTTGTCCATCTGTCCGCTCCCATCTTTTTACAGGCTCCAATACAAAAAGCCGTTCTCCTGCGCACGGCGTTTCTCATATAAGCCCTTTACATCGACCAGGATGCAATGTCGGTCCCCATACTTTGCCTTCAGGCTTTCCAGCCGGATTTCCTCATATTCCTTGTGGGCCACGGCGAGGACGATGGCATCCACCCCGTTCACCTGGTCGAAGCTTTCCAGGGAAATGCCGTATTCATGCCGGGTTTCTTCCCGGTCGGCGACGGGGTCTGTGACAAAGACCTTTATTCCGTAGTCCTTCAGCTCATTGATGATATCGATCACTTTGGAATTCCGGATATCGGCCACATTTTCCTTGAAGGTCATCCCCATGACCAGGACTTTGGCGTTCAGAACGGGCTTTCCGGCGCGGATGACCTGCTTCACGGTATTCTCCGCGACATATTTGCCCATTTCATCATTGATCCGCCGGCCGGAAAGGATGATCTGCGGATGATAACCTGTCAGCTCGGAACGGTAGGACAGATAATACGGGTCGACCCCTATGCAGTGGCCGCCCACAAGCCCCGGACGGAAGCCGAGAAAGTTCCACTTGGTTTCCGCCGCCTCCAGCACCGCCCTGGTGTCGATGCCGAGCCGGTGAAAGATGACGGACAGTTCGTTCATGAAAGCAATATTGATATCCCGCTGGGCATTTTCGATCACCTTTGCCGCCTCCGCCACCTTGATGGATTCCGCTTTGTAAACGCCGGCTTCCACGATCAGCGAGTAGACCCTGGCGATTTCCTCCAGCGCCTCGCTGTCACAGCCCGAGACGATCTTCCGGATCCGGGTGACGGTATGAACCCGGTCGCCGGGATTGATCCGTTCCGGCGAATACCCCACCTTGAAATCCTCTCCGCATTTCAAGCCGGATTCCTCTTCCAGGATCGGCACGCAGATTTCTTCCGTCACGCCGGGATAAACCGTGGATTCGTATACGACGATGGACCCTTCCGCAAGATTCCTGCCGACGATGCGGCTTGCGCCGATCACAGCCCCGAGATCCGGCCGTTTGCTGCTGTCGATGGGCGTCGGCACGGCAATGATATGAAAGGCGGCGTCCCTCAATTCCCGTTCATCCGATGTAAAAACCAGGGAGCTGTCCGACAGGCGGTCATTCCCGACCTCGTTCGTCACATCGATTCCCTGCCTGTACAGCTCCAGTTTTCTTTTGTTTACGTCAAAGCCCGTGGTCCTGACCTTCTTGGCAAATTCATAGGCCAGCGGCATTCCCACATAGCCGAGGCCCGTTACGGCAATCTTGTCCTTCCTGCTGATAAGCCTTTCATAGGTATTCATCCTTGCCCCCCCAACCTCTGTGTCTCTTTGCCCGTCTTTCGGTAAATTGCTTGTACTATACTAATATGCTTTGCTGTCCCCGAACAGAACCGGTATTGTCCGGAATATGATTTTCAGATCGTATTGGAAGCTTCGCTCCCGGATATACTTGAGGTCCAGCCGAACCATATCGTCAAAGCCCAGGTCGTTCCTTCCGCTGATCTGCCAGAGCCCTGTCAGTCCGGGCCTTGCCGAAAGCCTGAGGTTGTGCCAGGCCTCATATTTGACGACCTCCCTTGGAATGGGCGGCCGCGGCCCGACGATGCTCATGTCCCCCTTCAAAACATTCAGCAGTTGGGGGAATTCGTCAATGCTGGTCCTCCGGATGAACCTGCCGAACCGGGTGATCCTCGGGTCCTTCCGGATCTTGAACATATGCCCGGAGACTTCGTTTTTGTCCTCCAGCAGCTTCAGGCATTGTTCGGCGTCCACCACCATGGAGCGGAATTTGAACATCTTGAAGCTCCTGCCCTTGTATCCGTTCCTCTCCTGGATGAAAAAAACGGGGCCCGGGGAGTCCAGCTTGATCGCGGCGATGATGAGGAGCCAGAACGGAAGCAGCAAAAGGAGGACTGCGGCGGAGACGAGGATATCGAAAATCCTTTTCAGCGCAAGGTAGGTCGTACTGACATTGGAAAAAAGAGCCCTTTGATCCACGATGCTGTGGGCTCTTGCCTGGACGTCATTCATGGGTGTTACTCCTTAAACGGCATGCATCTTCTCTTCCCGGTTCAAAATGGCCTGGGCGTTTCCCCGGAACAGTCTTTCGGCGTTCTCCCGGCCGGTCCATTTTGCAACTTCCCGGAACGCTTTCTGATACCGGTTTGTATAATCCTCGGCGCAGTGTGCGTTCGAGGCGATAAAATCCACTTTGTTCGCTTTGATCAGCTTTTTGACGAAGTCCCGGATATCTCTTCCGTATACGCCGACAATGCTCGCCGCATCGATCTGCAGCATGCAGCCCGCATGGAGGTAAGCGGACAACCCGTTCCCGTCCCGGCGGAAGTTCCGGTTTCGTTCCGGATGGGCCAGCACCGGAAGAACATCCTTCAGCCGGAAGGCGTGCAGCACGTCGAACCCATCCCCCGGCGATGCGTTGAAGGGAAACTCAAAAAGCAGATACCGGCTGTTGTCGAGGGTCAGTCCCATATTTCTCCTGTCCGCGCCCTGCACGGACGGGTTGATGAAGACCTCAAACCCGAGTTTCAATGCGATATTGCAGTCCCTGATCCGGTAAAGCAGCTCCTGGCAGTTGTCCAAAAGCCGCTCGTTCTCAAAAAGGTGCTCATGGGAGTGCGGTGTTGCCACGATCGTTTCGATGCCCGCCTTTTCAGCACTGTAAGCCATGGCGGCGGATTGCTCGATGGTACTGGGGCCGTCGTCCACACCGAAAATGATGTGGCTGTGGATATCAATCATAAAAACACCCTTTCACATTTATCAAACTATTCCAGACAAACTCCTTTTAGAACTCCTTTTTCCCCGGTCCCCCAGGGCCGGAGCAGCACAGGACAGCCGCCGAAAAAATATTGGCGGCTGTCCTGCTTGCCGGTGATTCATAAGGGCGTCGGGTTGGCAGCACCCTCTGCCGTCTTGTTTACAGGCGGGCCACTCCTCCACCGCCGATCCCGGGCGCTTCAGCCGCGGGGTCCACGATGAACTGGGCCGACGCTTTCCGGTTGCCGGGGTTTACGACCCCCTCCGGCAGGGCCAGCGTTCCTTCGATCGGGTAGGTATCCGGCGTGTCCGGCTTAAACAGGCTCATATCCCATACTACATCCACCAGCCGGGCCGTCCCGTCGCTCAGGGTAACACTCACCTGGCCGGGCAGGTATTTGGCCGCCGCATCGGTTGTCCCCAGAGGCACATGGATGGCCGCAAGGGTCGCAACCGCCGTAATGGTCAGCGGATTTACCGTGATGCTGATGCTGGCCGTCAGATTCGACGGATTTGTAATGCCGGCCGATGTGGTTAATGTGCCGGTCAGGGTATAGGTCCCCGCCGGGGTCGGATGGTATGTGGAGGTATTCCAGGTAATGCCTGTGGATATCGTCGTTGAATCGCTCAAAGTAACGGTTACGCTGTTCGGCAGGGTGATTGCTCCGATCGTCGTGCCATATGCCACATTGATAGCGGCGAGTGTCGCAACGCCGGTAATGGTTCTTGCCGCCTGCGGCTCCACAATAATCTGGATGCTGGCCGTCAGATTCGACGGATTTGTAATGCCGGCCGATGTGGTTAATGTGCCGGTCAGGGTATAGGTCCCCGCCGGGGTCGGATGGTATGTGGAGGTATTCCAGGTAATGCCTGTGGATGTCGTCGTTGAATCGCTTAAAGTAACGGTTATGCTATTGGGCAGGGTGATTGCTCCGATCGTCGTACCGTATGCCACATTGATAGCCGCCAATGTCGCAACCCGGGTGATCGTGCGGACGGGCTGCTGCCCTACCGTGATCCGGAGGCTTGCCGTCAGGGCGGACGGATTCCGCAGGCCCCCGGGCAGAGCCAAGGCGCCGGTCAGAATCTGGGGTCCGGGTACGTTCGGGTTGTATGTCGAAGTGTCCCATGTTACTCCCACCGTAGCCGATCTGTCGTCGCTCAAAGCAATTCCAACCTGAGTCGGCAGGGCTATCGCGCCAAGTGTGGTTCCATACGCCACATTCATATTGGGCAGCGCATCCACCCTCGTTACGTTTATCTGCAGATTGGGAGCCCCGATATAGGCATTGTACCATTCGCTCATGGTCATCACGTCAATGCTGTCGCCCTGTGCATCGAGATAATCGACGATTGCCTTGAAATCACTGGTGGACATGGCAAGATCCCCGCCCGTATTGTTCACCTGGTGTATCATGAAAATCACCGTGGAGCCTGTTCGGATGGCGGATTGGATTTCATGCCGCACCGTGTCCAGCGTATCCAGGTAGATGCATTTCAATTTATACATGTTGTCCACCGGATTCGGCTCCACTCCGTATGCCGTGGTCCTGGCCGCCAAAACGCCGATTCCGTTCAATATTTCCGTAAGCTGCTCATTGTAGGCGCCGGAAGGATATGCCACAAAATGGGCGCCCCGGGACCATCTGTTGTCCAGCAGCCAGTTCTGGTTCTCCAGGTATTCGTTGCGGAGCTGTACAGCCGACATGGTTGTTATGCTGTCCGGGTGGTTGGCCGTATGGTTGCCTATATCCCAGCCGGCGTTATACAGCATGTCGAGCTCCGGCTCATTCATATAGGCCATTCCGTGGGAATCCGTATCATGTCCGCTTTGACGGTCCGAGCTTGAGCTCTTTGCCCATATTGTCCCTTTGAAGCCTTTGGAGGTCATATAGGAGAATCCATTGTCCGGTATGCTGCTGTCGATCAGGTCGTACCAGCCGTCGTCAAAGGTCAGCACCACCTTGGGCCTTGCCTGGATGTTGTAGGAAATCCTGTCCACATTGACACTGGGCTGGCAACCGTTTTTCGTCAGGAAGAAGATGGTTATTTTATTTATATTCCTCCATTCCGGCTCCGCTCCGCTGCCGGACAGGTTTGAAACGAAATCGTCCCGGGCCACCGTTATCCGGTTCCAGCCCTCCACCAGCTTCCAGTCCTGGTATACCCTGCTGAAGTACCCGCCGCTGGCCGAATGCAGCCATATGCCCACACGGTCGATCTGGCTCAGATCCGGCGTATAAAAGCTGTATTGCAGATTTTGCATACCCGACAGATTCAGGTCTGCAGTATACTCCAAAGCAAAGTTTCCCGTCGAGGTATTGGGCGTGATATTGATGGACGCGGCGCCGGAAACCTTATTCCACGGATCCCGCTCCAGTACTCCCTGGGAGGAGCTGATTCCGGGGGCAAGGCTGTCGAATTCGGCTATCTCGGTTCCCAGGGAGGAAACGGCCGAATGGTCCGGACTTGGGGCAAATACAGGATGTACCACCACAACCCGCACCGAGGCCGTCACGTTGTCCCGGTTCTGCACTCCGGGAGGCATTATGAGGGTACCGCTCAGGGGATAGGTGCCAAGCGTGCTCGTGTTCAGTGGGGTCCTGTTCCATTGGATTCCGGCGGTAGCCGTGGTTCCGTCCTGCAAATGGATGGCCACGCTGGTAGGCAGGCTGACCTCCGCAGACGGCGTGTCTTTTACCACATACCGGTCCGAAATGGCTTCGACAGCGATGCCGACCACCACTGTAACATTTATTGTAATCGTTATGCTGTCCGGCGTGACGACGCCTTCAGGCACCGCATATGTGCCGGATATGGGATAGGTGCCGCCCCGGTGCGGATTGTAGGTTGAGGTGGAGGTATTCCACGTGGCCAGCGCCGATCTGGTGGTCGAGTTGCTCAAATTGAGGATCACGGTGGAGGGCAGCGAAATTGCCCCCAGGGTTGTTCCGTACGAGGCGAATATTTCCTGGTCGAAGCCGACGTTCACGATGGTTATGGGGATAGGCGGCTCCACCGTAATATAAAATCTGGCGCCGAGGTTTTGCAGGTTGACAACGCCGCTTGGCAAAGCGAAGGTACCCGTTAACTCATACCGTCCGTTTACCGGCCTGTACGCGGAAGTATTCCAGATCACCGGAACCGTCCGCGTTGTAGCATCGCTTAAATGCAGTGTCACGGTTGAGGGCAGGGATATTGCTCCAAGAGTCGTTCCGTAGGGTACGAATACTTCCGGAGCATCGATGCCGGTTATGGTATTGACTACCACGATCCTGATACTGGCCCTTATATTGTTCGGATTGGTGACATCGCCGGGCGATTGGATTGTACCCGTCAAGGTGTATGTGCCAAGGTGGTTCGGCTGATATGCGGAAGGATCCCAGGTCACCAGTGCAGACCGGGTCGTCGAATCGCTTAAATGCAGTGTCACGGTTGAGGGCAGAGATATCGCACCAATGGTGGTTCCGTAAGGTACGGATATCTCCTGTATATCGATGCCGGTTATTGTATTCACTACAGTAATCCTGACGCTGGCCTTTACATTGTTCGGGTTGGTGACATCGCTCGGCGATTGGATTGTACCCGCCAAGGTGTATGTTCCAAGGTGGTTCGGCTGATATGCGGAAGTGTCCCAGGTCACCAGTGCAGACCGGGTCGTGGAATTGCTCAGGGTCACCGTAACGCTTGTGGGAAGCGAAATCGCTCCAATGGTGGTTCCATAGGCTGCGGTAATGCCGGATATGGCGCCGACCGTTGTTATCGTGACAGTTGCACCGCCGCCGCCGTTGTCGCCGCCTCCACCGCCTCCGCCTCCACCGCCGCCGCCGCTAGGCGTAGTAGGTGTAGTAGCAGCAGGCGCAGCGGCTGGAGCTGCCGCGGGCGGCGCCGTGGCCGCCGGTTTCACTGCCAGCCTTGTAATTCCGTTCTCCGGATCGTTGACTATGGTCCCCAGCGAAGACCCGATGCTGAGGATGCTTCCCGCTCCCCCGCCGCAGATCGTAGTAGTCCCCTTGACCTTTATATTCTCCAGGGTTACGGAACCTCCCCCTATCCCTTCCGACAGGTACAGGCTCCCATTGATGAGCATGTTCCGCAGGGTGATATCCGCCCGGTTTACGGTCAGATTCCCCGGAATTTCCTTTGTTCCTGTTTCAGGGCCGTATTTCCCGGCGGCATTGTACAAATCGCCGACCGCCTTTGAAAGCATATAGACCACTTCGGCCCTCGTTGCATTGGCATCGGGGCGGAAGGTATTATCGGGATATTTGTTTACATAACCCAGCTCCGTCACGGCGGCAACACTTCCCCTTCCCCAGGAAGCCAGCTTCGAATCATCGGCATATTTCGTCACGGCTTTGCTGTCCGTCTTCAGTTTCAGGATTCTTGCAAGAAACGTCACGACCTCCTGCCGGGTAATCTTTTTATCCGCCCCCGCAGTATTGTCGGCGGTATAGCCTGTCAGATAGCCCTGGGCAACTGCCTTGGCTATATCGTCGGCAAACCAGTTCTTCGCGGAGACATCGGTGAAGGCGATTTTCGCTTTTTTTGAAAAGCCGAAGGCCCGGTTGATCAACGCGCAGCATTCCGCCCTGCTGATGGGATTCTCCGGCTTGAAGCTCCCGTCCGGGTTGCCCTTGATCAGCCCCCTTCCCACCCAGTCGTTGATCTGCGCCTCCGCCCAGTGTCCCTTTACGTCGGACACCTTCGCCCAGGCCATGGACGTAATTGATAGCATCATGCCGAAAATAAGGAATACGGACACCAGGATTTTCAGGTTCTTTCGCATGGTACTTTCCCCTTTCTTTTGATTTGGACCAATGGTCTGTCCAATAATGGTCACCTAATATTTATGAAGGAAAGAGGGAAAGTATCCCAATTTTATCCGTCCGCGCACACAAAAATACCCCGGATCATCCAGATCCGGGGCTCCTGCTCCAGGGCCCGTATTATTTCCTGATGCTTTATTTCCCCATTACAACGAACTGCGACTGTCGAAAACGCGGATGTCCGAGAGGATCGGACACGCTCTCGCCTGGCGGATCAGCACCTTCAAATACCTGCCGTTCACCCTGGGAAAGCGGCAGATCTTTTTATAGCCGATGACCGTCCCGGCGAAGATCTCCTTCCAGCCGGCTCCCTCCATGCACTGGAGGCTGAAGCTCTCGACCCGCTGCCCGTGCCGTATGTCCTCCGATAAAACGGCCATACCGAAGCTTTCCACCCCGCCCAGATCAACGGTGGTTTCCGCATAGAACCGGGCATCCGCCGCAAGATCGGTCCGGAAGATCCTTTTCAATTCCATGCCCAGCTCGCGGAGGGTCCGGGCGTCGTTCTCATGGATCAGCCCCCGACTGTCGGGGGGAAGGTTCAGGAGAAAGGCCGCATTGCCTCCGACCGAACCGCAGTAAATGTCCAGCAGCTCCTCCACCGATTTTACGCGGCTGTCTTCACTCTCATGGTAGAACCACCCGGGCCGGATGGAGGTATTCACCTCGGCCGGATACCAGACCAATTCCCCGGCTTTTTCGATAGCCTCTCTGCTCCCCAGGTCCTCCCAATCGGAATGAACCTGTTTGGCAAATTCCCCGTCATCCACCTTCTGGGACTTTTCCGCCACCTTCTCCGCATCCCGGAGGGAGGCAGGCACCACGCTCCATTCGGACTCGCGGCAGTGGCCGGCTTCATTCCCGCACCAGCGGACATCCGGGCCGCATACGCTGATCACGGCGCCGGGCTGCAGCTCCCGGACCAGGCTGTAATAACCTTCCCAGTCATATACCTGCCGTTTCCCATTGGGGCCCTCCCCGCACGCGCCGTCGAACCATACGCAGAACACATCGCCATAGCCGGTCAAAAGCTCTCTCAACTGGTTTTTAAAAAATTGGTTGTAGATGTCCTTCTCCCCATAGGTCCTCTCGTGTCTGTCCCAGGGGGAAAGGTAAATCCCGAATTTGAGGCCGCCCCTGCAGCACGCGTCGGCCACCTCGCGCACCACATCCCCGTTTCCGTTTTTCCACGGGCTGTTTTTTACGGAATGCTCCGTGTATCGGCTGGGCCACAGGCAAAATCCGTCATGATGCTTGCAGGTGAGGATCAGCCCCTTCATCCCTGCCGACCGGCAGACCTCCACCCACTGGTCCGCATCCAGCCCGGCGGGATTGAAAACGGCCGGAGCCTCGTCGCCCGTTCCCCATTCCCTGTCCGTAAACGTATTGACGGTAAAATGGATAAACGCGTAAAACTCCATCTCCTGCCATGCCAATTGCCGCCCGGACGGCTTTGCGCCGACGGCCCTTTTGATATAATCCTGCATACGCGGAATTCCTCCCGGTTCGTTTCGTACGGCTGCTTTTCCGCAGTTCCGTTTATAGGATCACCTTTATATGGTTTTCTCCGTCCACCAGCAGGGTATCTGTAATAAAATACATGCTCCTGCCGCTGAAGGGATCCGTTTTGCAGCGGTTGACCGTGATCCCGTTTATGAGCACCGTTACGGGCGTGGTTTGCCGTCCCGCCTCGTTTTCTATTTCCATTCTAAACGCTTTCCCCAGATATGTAAATCGGGCCTTCATGCTTCCGAAACGAGAGGGAATACACGGGTCGATGGCCAATCCGTCCAGCGCCGGCTTGATGCCGAGCATCCAGTCGTATACCATCCGAAGCCCCATGGCAATGCTGCCGGTCAGGAAGCTGAGTCCGCCCCGGTGCACAAAGCCCGGCACCTGCTGCCAGCAATTGACTACCGCGTAAGGCGGCGTAAGGGTCTTCCCCGTCGGATGCTTCGTCTGGTCATAAGGCAGCAGGTACTGGAGGCTTTCATAGAGTAAATCCCCTTTTCCCGCCACGGCCAGCGCCCTTCCCAGAAATCCGTGGGAACCCTGGTTATAGGCATTCCCGTTCTCCCACAGCCCCGCGGGAAGATCGCCGCTGCCGGACCGGCCCACCTTGTCGAGGGGAATGTCGCCCATGGGAGGCCAATACAGCCTGTAGCCCATCTCGCATTTCAGAAACTCAAGGGTTTTCAGAACGGAGTCCACCTGCTCCGGAACAGCAGCGCCCGAACTGACGGAATACCAGTTTGCAGGGCCGTAAACCCGCTTCCGCCCATCCGGATCCTCGTCCGAAAAAAGCCATTTGCCGTCGTCGTTGAAGACGCTGTTGAAGTACCCCTCTTTGTTGCAGGCGTGCTTTTTCAAATTATCCTTCAGTTCCTGCCGCTTCCGGCTGTACAGGCCAATAAGGGTGTCTGCTTCCAGGGCGTCTATTCCATAAGCGTCCACATTGCCGGCCATGGCTTCAATGCTTTCTGCCCCGGCGCCTGCGCTCCCCGTCCCATGTCCGGCGTTTCCTGTCCCAACGCCTGTATTGCCGGCCTTGATCAGGTTTATGATGTCCAGCATATAAGTCAGTGCAATAATGACCTGGTTCGTTACCATAACGGATTCGCCTCGACCGGAGATTCCCGCCCGGTTGACCGAATCCAGCCAGTCGCCTTCGCCGATCTTGCACAGGCCGTGCTCCCCGGTATGATCCTCCCGGAGGTAGAATTCGAGTGCTTTCAGGCAATGGCACAGTACGGTGTCCTCCCTGTCCGAATCCATCCAGGGCAGCCTTTTGGAAAGGACCTCGAAATCCCTGGTATGGCAGAGATATTCATACAGAAGCTCAATGACCCAGGCTCCGGCATCCACATGCCCGCGGAGGTCATGCTTTCCCTTGCGCCCCAGGGCGGAGTACTGCCTCGGGAACCATCCGTCCGACCGCTGGCAGGACATCAGGGTTTCCAGGATGCGCCCGCTCCACTGGCCGTCCAGGGGAACCATGGCGGTAAAATCGTTGGCGGAATCCCTCGAGCCGCGCATCCCGGATGGCCATCCCCGGTCCAGCGAAGCCACCCAGTACATTTGAAGCGGCAGCCATTCGTTGACGTACCGGTCCAGTTCCCTGTCCGGCGTTTCGATCCGGCGGAGATTGAAAAAGCGGTCGAATCTTTCGCGGATCCAGCGTTTTTCCTCTTCGCAGGCGGCGGCTTCAAAGTACCGCAGTCCGGCCCCCATCGCGGAAGGATCCACCTGGAGTCCGCCCTCCGCGTAATCCGCCATGCTCAATACCTGCGTCAGCGTCTTCGTTTCACCGGGCTGAAGAATAGAATCATATTGCGCGGCAAATACCGGCGCATATCCATAAATGCAGTTGCCGTTTTTGTACTCTCCCCAGGCTCCGCCCGCGGAGGCGGATTTCCCGAGCTGGCCGCGGAAAACGGCTTCCGGGTTGGAGAAGGTACCCTGGCCCGCAAAGTGTTCATAACTGAGTTCAACCGAAGAAACGCCCTCTTTGTCCATAAGCAGCGCTATGGCTCTCCGGTCTTCTTTAACGGAATTCATATTCAACAGCTGGGACCAGAACGCAAATTGCTCCCCTGTCCCAAAGCCCGATTTCAAATACCATTCCGGTTTGTCCCAGGGCGCGAGCACCGCCGGATTGGCATAGGGAAGCATGGACGGAATCAGGCTCAGGGGGATCGGCTCTCCTCTTCCGTTTCGAACGTCCAGTCTCATTACGATCGCCGCTCGCTCAAAGGCGCAAAACAGCTCGGTCCGGACGGACAGTCCCTCGTAGTCGAAAGAGTAGACGGCGGCTTCCGGCGAATAGGTGACCCGGAGGTTTTCCGGAACAGCGTCCGGACTGCCGCCCAACAGATTCGGCCTGAAAAAGTTGCAGAAGGGCCCCTTCGAAAAGGCCGGCGATTTGATCCAGACCATCCAGCTGGAATATTTCTGCATGGGGTCCCTTTTAAAAAGCATGATGCTGCTGGGCGGATCTGCCTGTGCATAGACCGGCCCGAACTGATCCACCTTTAAGAGGATTCTGCCGTTTTGATAAATAAATTCCCATGGTACGGGAAGATTCAGCGTATCGATGACATAGCTGGCCTCCCTGCTTTGATTGAAATGCCCGTAATTTCCCATCGGCTCATTCCTCCTCTCCTGTCTTATCCTTTGAGGCCGCCCACACTCATGCCCTGGGTCAGCGATTTTTGTCCAATGGAATATACCAATATGATGGGAACCATCATGATGATCAGGGCGGCAAACAGAGCGCCCCAGTCCGTGGCATAGCGCTGGACCTCATACAGGTTGGCGAGTCCCACCGGAAGGGTCATTTTTTCATCGGAGGTGATGACCACAAATGTCAGGATGTATTCGTTGAAGAACTGGAAGAAGGCCAGTATGGAAACGGTTATGATAGAAGGCTTCGACAGGGGAATAATGACTTTGGTCAATACCTGTATATAGGAGCAGCCGTCGATCATAGCGGCATATTCGTATTCCTTCGATATGGTTTTCATGAAGGCCATCAGCATGTACGTCGGGAAAGGCAGCGCCGTCGCGACCATGACAACGCAAAGCCAGAACCGGTTGTCCAGCATGTTCATGTTGTTCATCAGTACAAAAATGGGCACCAGCAATACGTTGATCTGAAGGAACAGGCACGCGATGTAAATATTGCTCACCAGCTTTGAAACCTTTTTCAGGTTCAGTCTTGTGAGCGAGTAGGCGGCCGGTATGATCAGCACGAGCAGGAGCGCCATGGATATGCAGACCACAAATACGGAGTTTAAAAAATAATCGCCCATTCTCGCCGTTAGAAATGCGCGGACATAATTGCCGAACTCCGGATTTGCCGGCAGGGTCCACGGGCTTGCCAGGATTTCCTCGTTTGTTTTCAGCGAAGTGGTCAGATTCCACAGGAGCGGGAAGACCACCGTTACGGAGCACAGGATCAAGATCAGGCGCACGCCCTGATTGGCAATGATCGCTGCAAGGCTTTCCTTTTTTCTGTTTGAAGTATTCATGAGCACCCCATCCTAAAATTCTAAAGTTTCCTTTTCCGTTACCTTGTTTGAAACAAGGGAGATGATGAAGGACATAAGCAATACCATTACCGCGATGGACATGGCATATCCGAAATTGGAATTGGCAAAAGCCTGGGTATACATGTACCGGAGCAGTACGGTGGTCGAAAGGCCCGGGCCGCCGGCCGTCATGATCTGGGTGATGATAAAGCCCATGTTGATGGCCCCCGAGATGGCAAATACAACGGTCATACGGATCACCTCCCAAAGGAACGGAAGCGTGATCGCCATGAATTTGCTGACCGGATTGGCTCCGTCGAGATCCGCCGACTCATACAGCTCCTTCGGGATCCTGTCGATGCCGGCAATGTCCATGACCATATAGTACCCGGCCGCCTGCCAGACCATGACGAGAATAACCGCCAGCATCGCATACCGTTCGTCCCCGAGCCAGGGATTGGCCAGGGAACCCAGGCCGACAGCCGTTAAGGCCGAATTGATGACGCCGATGGTGGGATGAAAAATAAACTGCCACAGGATGCCGACGGTAACCATCGGAAGAACGCTGGGGAAGAAGAACAGCACGCGGTACAGGGATTTTTCCTTCAGCTTCGACTGGGTAACCAGAACGGCCAGCAGGACGGATAGAGAAGGAACCAGCAAAGGGATCACAAGGATCATCAACAGGGTATTCTTCAGTGCCGTGATAAAATCCTGGTCCTGGAACAGATACGTATAATTCTCGAATCCGACAAAGGAGGATTTGCCCATCAGGGCGGACACCGTAAAAAACGACTGGTACAGCATCTGCAGGGTGGGGTAGATCAGAAACAGGGTCACCAGGGCGATATTGGGCAGGATCGTCACTGCCGCAAACAGATTTCGGGCTCTTTTATTCAAAGAATCACATCCTTTTGAGAGAAAATCCGGAGGACCGGCAGGGCCGCCCTTCCCCCGGTAAAAGCATTGGTGAAGGGAGATCCCCTCACCAATGCTTTTTCTACCGGTTTGACCGGATTTCTATTCTTCGGCTGCCGCCTTTGCAAGATCGGCCCTGCACTGTGCCATTGCCTTTTCGACGTCATCCATCCACTGATCGACGGTCATCTGGCCGTTCATGACCTTGGTCATGGGCTTGTTGAACACTTCGTCGTTCATGTTGATCTTGGAGCCTGCAGGCAGTGAAGCCCATGTGGAAACCAGGGGCAGAACGCCCTGGTCAAACATGGAATAGTAGCCCAGGGTCGTTTCCGGCAGAGTGCTTTTGTTCAGTTCGACGCTGCCCTTGATCGGCATAACGGCCTTCACGGTGGATGCCGCCAGCTTCTGCGAATCCTTTGTGAAGAGGAACTTCAGGAATTCCTTCGCCAGTTCCGGATTCTTTGCCGTTGCCGGGATATAAATGGTTTCGATGCTGGTAAAGGAATACTGCTTGTCGCTTGCGGTCAGGGCCGGCGGAGCGGACAGCTGGAATTTGAAGCCGTCTTCCCTCGGAGCGTCCTTCATTTCGCCGTCCATCCAGGTTCCGTTGGTGATGAAGGCGGCCTTGCCCATCATCATGGCGGACTGGGACTGGGTGTGGTTCATGGCGACGGTGCCTTCCATGAGGTATCCGTTCTTGGCAATATTCTGAATGTTGGTGAGAACCTTCTTAACGGTGGCATTCTTAAAGGAGCCTGCCTGATAGTTGAATATCTTCTCTACGCCCTTTGCTCCTACCGCGCCTGCAATGGCGGGCCAGATCAATTCTTCAAGGTATCCGGGGTAAATACCCTGGTAGGTGAACAATGCCCTGCCGTCATTCTTCTTTATGGTATCGCCGAGTTTGAAGAATTCGTCCCAGGTCTTCGGCGCCTTGTAGCCGTTTTTGTCCATATAGGTCTTGTTGCTCATCAAGCCGGTCGGGGAGTAGAACAGGGGCAGAAGATAAACCTTGCCGTCCTGGTAGGGCGAGCATTTGATGGAATCCAGGAAGCCCGGGAGGAACTGGTCCGCCAGCTTCGAAGAGCTGTCCAGCGCTTTTTCGTTCAGCATCGGGGTCAGATCCATAAATCCCCTTTCCTTCTGAAGCGCTTCATTGATTCCCGCGGAAGTGGAATCGTTCCAGTTGAACAGGATAACGTCGGGGGATTTTCCGGCGACCATTCTGGTCCTGAGCTTGTCGCCGATCCTGGGGCTGGCTACGAGGGTAACCTTAACGCCGTAAGCCTTTTCGAAGTTTTTTACGACAGCCTCTTCAAAGCTTTTGCCCCAGCCGCCCTGGAACATGTAGAATTCAAGGTTCTTGTTCTTGAATGTCTTTTTGGCTGCAGCAGTGGTCAGCGCCTGGGTCGGAAGCGCCAGAGAAATGGTAACTGCCAGGCTCAATACGATTGCCAATAGCTTTTTCATAAAAGCCCTCCTCATAAAATGATTGAACAGCAAGTGTTCCTCTTCATCATAAGATCAGAGGGCCTATTTTAAAATGAACGGGATTTTGGGAAACCTAGAGAATTTTTTGAGGATGGAAGCGCCGGGGAAGGGACAGGCAGCAAAAAACCTGCATTATTTTCGGTTTTGTCAAAAATAGTGCAGGTTTGATATTGTCCCGTTTAAGGAACCAATTCCGCTTTTTATCCTCCCTCGGCGGCCAGTTCCGTCCGGACGCGCAGATAGAGGCGGTCCAACTCCTCCGCCCACTGATCGGTCGTCAGTTGCCTGTTCATCACGGCGGTCAGCGGCTTGTAGATCTCATTGGCTGCATTGACCGTACTGCTTTTGGCCAGCCGTCCGAATGCGCCCATGACCGGCACCATCCCGTTTTCCACCGCCTTGAAGCATTCGTAGGAGGAGGGGGTGATAGAGTCCCGGACCAGTTCCACCGCGCCTTCCACAGCCATGACCGCTTTGGCCTTTTCCCCGTTGAGCCTTACCGATTTCTCCGTATAAATATATTTTAAAAACTCCTTCGCCAGCTCCGGGTTCTTTGCCTTTGCGGGAATCATCAGCGTCTCGACGTTCACCATGCAGGTGACGGGGTCCCCCGCCCGGAACGCCGGTATGCCGAGAAAGCCGAACCGGAAGCCTTCTTCCCGCGGAGCGCCCTTCATCTCGCCTTCAAACCAGTTGCCATTGGGAATATACATGGCCTTTCCCTTCATGAATTCGGTCTGGGCCTGGGTATGGTTCAAAGCCACCGTGCCGCGCATCAGCAGGTCCCCCTCCGCGATTTTTCCGAAGATCCCCAGGACCTTCTTCGCCGGCTCGCTTTTCCACAAGCCTTCGGAATAATTGAAATATTGATCGACCGCTTCACCACCCCCGGCGGAATACAAAGCCGGTATCATGATTTCCTCGTTATAACTGGGGTAGATTCCCTGGTAGGTGAAAAGCGCCCTGCCTTCGCGGGCCGCGGTGTCCTTCAGCGCAAAGAACTCGTCCCAGGTTTTGGGCGGCGCAATCTTTTCCCTTTCAAACAGGTCCTTATTGTACCAAAGGCCCATAACGCCGTAGTTGTAGGGGGCAAGATAGATCTTTCCGTCATTGTACGGAGCGCATATGTTGGAATCCAGAATGCCCGGAAGGATGGCGTCCCGAATCAACCGTTCCCGGTCCAGCGCCCTTTCGTTGAACAGGCCGGTGAGGTCCGTCAGCTCCCGGTCCTTAATCAGGCTCGTCACGACGCCGGATTGTTCCCCCGCGTCAAAATAAATGAAATCCGGGATGTTCCCCGCCACCATCTTGGGGCGGATCATCTCTCCTATACGGGGGTTGGCGGTAATATGGATCTTGGCGCCCGGATAATCCTCCTGGAACCGCTCGGCCAGCGCATCCCAGAATTCTCTGCCATAGGCGCCCTGGAACACGGCCACGTCCAACTCCTTGTTTTCGAATTCCTTCGCGCCGCCGGCCGGCTCCGCCGTTTGCGTCCCGGCGATCTCCCCCCCGGCCGCCGTCTCCCGGCTGCCGCAGCCGTAAAGCGTGCCCAGCAGGAGGTTCGCGGCGCATAACACCGATAGGATCCGTATAGCATGTTTTTTCATGAATTCGTCCCCTCTCCCTTGGATGACGCCGCCTACCGGTTCCGGATCTCCCTGGGCGCCACCCCGTAGAACTTTTTAAACAGCCTGTTGAAGTAGAACGGGTCGTCGATACCCACCGCTGCGGCCGCTTCCTTTATCATAATATCGCCTTTGTTCAGCAGCCCGTAGGCGATTTTCATCTTCAGCCCGTTGATATAGTGAACGATGCTCTTGCCCGTATCCTCCTTGAAGACCTTGCACAAATAAGTGCCGTTCAGGTTGACGTGCCTGGCGATATCGGTCAGCGCGATCCTGCCGGACGCGTGCCTTTCAATATATTCGACCGCTTCCCTTACCTCTTTCCGGTAGTTGAGCCTGTCCGAAGGGATAAGAGCCTGCGCCCTCTGAACGATATCCGCGATATTTCGCCGCAGCGCCGCCTGATTTTCGGAGGCGGAAATCACATCCACATCATCGGCGTACAGCTCGAAGATCTCTTCACTGCAGTAGCCGTTGAGGAGCAGCTTCCGCTCCACCTCCCGGATCAGCTTTTTCAGACGCTTTTTCAGCCGGTAGGGGTTCAGGAGGTGCTCCGACGCCTGCCGGATCACCCGGTCGAAATGCTCCAGCACCTTTTCCGGCCGGAAAGCCAGAAAATCCTCACAAACCCTATCCAGCCCGTTTTTCACCGCATCGTTCAGGCACGCGTCCTCCTCCGTCATCCCGGCGGCCACGGGCAGAACCCTGCCTTCCAGCTCGCTGTAGAAAAAGAGCTCGGACATCCGGAGGCACCTGCCGGCAAATTGGAAAAGCTGGTGGTAGTCCGACACCGGCTCCGAATAAACCAGCCCGGTCCGGATGTTGAAATAGGCCCCGATCAGCTCGGCCAGCCTTGCGGCCATGCTCTCGGCGGTAAAGGCCGTATTGCTCCGGCGGTACAGTATGGCAAGCAATGCTGCGTCAGGACCCGCCTCCAGAATGGAGTACCATTCGCTTTTTGCCAGGAACTCCTCTACAATGCTCTGCAGGGCGTCCGCCAGCTTTTGGACGGACTGCCCCGGTTCTCCCGGGGACGCTTTCAGCGTCAGGGCGTAAAGGACGTCGCCGGGGCCGATTCTGCAAAGCGCGGACAGTTCGGCGGCTTCCGCGGAAAAATCGCTTTTCCCGGGTTCCAGGACGCGCCGCAGGAGCTGATCCCGCTTTGCATTTCCATGGACCGCGGCAGCCGCTTTTTCCCTGCTTGCGCCTTTCTTCCCGTCCAGCTTCCCGATGATTTCCTTCAGGAGCTTTGAAAAATCCTCGGCCTTGACGGTCACCTTCAGCACATAGTCGTATGCGCCGTAGCGCAGGGCTTCCCGCACCAGTTCAAAATCATTGTAATTGCTCAGCACCAGGATTTCTCCGTCGAATCCCGATCCCTTCAGCTTTTTGATCAGCTCGACGCCGTCCATGCCCGGCATTTTGATATCTGTTACGATAATATCGGGCCTGGACTTTTCGATCATCTGCAGGGCGCTGATCCCGTTGCTCGCGGTCCCCGCCAGCTCGAGGCCCAGCTCCTCCCACCGGATCATGGACTTTATGGCAAGCTTTACGATCCGCTCGTCATCAACGAGCAATACCTTGTACATCCCTTTTGTTCCCTTCCCCCAGGTAGGGCAGCCGGATAAAGACTTTCGTCCCCGTTCCCGGCCTGCTTTCCACCTTCAGCCCATATTCGTTTCCATAGTTGATCTTGATTCTTTCATCCACGTTGGCAATACCTATTCCCGACATCTTTCTGTTCTTTCCGGCCAGCTCGGCCTCTTCGGGATCAAAGCCCTTCCCGTCGTCTTCAATGGCAAGGAGCAGGCCATCCTCCGTTCTCGAAGCCTTCACCCGGATTCCGATCCGGGACCCCTCGTCTTCAATGCCATGGATGATGGCATTTTCCACGATCGGCTGGAGAATGAATTTTAAAACGGGGCTCTTTTTCAGCTCCTCTTCAATATCATAGACCAGCGAAAAGCTGCAGCCGTACCGGATGCGCTGGATCGTCGCATAGTTGTCCAGGTTTTTCAATTCCGTTTCCAGTTCCACCAGCTCGTCCTTGTTCAGGATCGTGTCCTTCATCAGCCCGGAAAGCGCTTCAAGGCCTTCGCAGAGCGTGTTGTTGTTGCTGAGCATGGCCGTCCACTTCAGCGAATTGAGGGTATTGAACAGAAAATGAGGATTGATCTGGGCCTGCAGCATTTTCAGTTCCGCGTCGCGCTTGGCCGTCTGCTCCTTTTTGACGTTTTCGATCAGTTCCTTCAGCTCGTTCACCATCCGCCGGATATTCCGGGAAAGGGACCCCATTTCGTCGTTGTTCCGGTCGTCGATCACCACGTCCAGCTCCCCGTCCCCGATCCGTTTCGCGGAGGCGACGATGTCCCGGATAGGCGCGTAAACGCTGAGATAAATAAACATGGACAGGAGGATGGACACAATAACGACCAGAATGCAGACCAGAATGATTCCGTTCCTGACCTCCAGCGACTCGGAATTGATGTAGCTCTCCGGAATCCGGCCCACCAGATACCAGTCCGCTTCCGGAATATAGGTGCTGACGGCCAGCATCTTTTCTTCCGCCTGCTTTTGCAGTTGCACATAGTTTCCTTCTTTGGCTCCGGCGTTCAGAAAGCTTACATACTCCTGCTTCCCGTATCTGCTGCCGTTCGCCAGCCCCCGGGAATTGGAGGAAATGACCGTTCCGTCCCGATCCATGATAAAGAGGTCGCTCCCCTTGCCCATATCCACATTTTTATAGATTTGCTCCGAAAACACTTTTTCATCGACCACAATGAAAATGTAGCCCAGGGTTTTATCCGTGTTTTCTCTGGAGTTGATCTTGCGCCCGATCCAGATGCAGTCGGAGCCCTGGTTGGTTTTGATGTAGGTGTAGAAAATATTTCGTCTGGACCGGTCTATTTCCTCTATAATGTTCTGTTTGTTGCTATCGCTGAAAAATTCGTATCCGATGTCGTACAGATAGCGGCCGTCCGACATCATGATCTGTACGTTCTTCAGGTTGTTGAACCGGAAGATTTCCTTCCCCAGCTTGGTATTCAGGCTGTCCAGCAGCCTGTTCTTATCGGAATCGTTCATTTTGTCGAACTCCGACAGCCCTTCCTGGACCAGGTCGTCCATGATGACCTCTTCACTGAGGATCTCATAGTTGGACAGCTCGCTTTTAATGTTCTTGGCGATTTCCATAAGGATCTGCTCGGAGTAGAGCCCCAGCTTTTCTTCCGTGGAGCGCTCATACCGGTAGTTGGAATAGAGGCTGATAATGGTGATGGGAAGTATGGAAATCAGGGTAAATGAAATAAGAAGCCTTCTTCGGATGGAAACCTTTCGGAGGCTTTGCGCAATATCCCGGACCGTACGTCTGATCCAACTGTTCAGAAGCAGCACCCTCTTTACCCAGACTTTCTTACTGCCTATCAGAATTCTATCAGAAATGGTTTCCCGGAACAATAGGTCTGTTCTTCCCAACCGGAATGCTGCGGTCCGCCCTTCCGCAACCTGAACAAAAAAAGCCGCCTTACATTGATAAAATTTTGTCAATATGGGAAATGACAAATTGCAAAAGCTCCGCTATAATGGTAACGTTAAAGAATATAGAGCAAGCTGCATTTTTTATAACTAAAAACAGACAAGAGGTCGATTATGAGAACACTGGAAAACGAAAAAAGAATCAAGGTTACGGTCAACGGCCGCGAAGTGGAGGTATATGACAATCTGACCATTCTCCAGGCGCTGCTGCAGGAGAATGTCCATATTCCCCATCTGTGTTACGACATCCGGCTGGAAAGATCCAACGGAAACTGCGGGTTGTGCGTCGTGGAGCTCGGCCCTAACGGCGAACGCGATGTGAAGGCCTGCCAGACCCCCGTCAAGGAAGGCATGGTCATCTGCACCAACAGCCCCAAGCTCGAAAACTACAGGAAGGTCCGCCTCGAACAGCTTCTTTCCGACCACAACGCGGACTGCGTGGCGCCGTGCGTCATGACCTGCCCCGCGAACATCGATATACAGACCTATCTGCGTCATGTCGGCAACGGAAATTATAAGGCGGCCATACAGGTCATCAAGGACAACAATCCGTTCCCGGTGGTATGCGGCCGCGTATGCCCCCATCCCTGCGAAGCCCAGTGCCGCCGCAACCTCGTGGATTCGCCCGTGGCGATCAACTACGTCAAGCGCTTTGCAGCCGACTGGGACATGTCCCAGGAACAGCCCTGGCTGCCTGAAAAGAAAGCCTCCACGGGCAAAAGGATCGCCATTGTGGGCGCCGGCCCCTCCGGTTTGTCCGCTGCCTATTACAGCGCCATCAACGGGCACGACGTGACGGTATTTGAACGCCAGCCCCACGCCGGCGGCATGATGCGGTACGGAATCCCGGAATACCGCCTGCCCAAAGCGACGCTGGACAAGGAAATCGACACCATGAAAAAGCTGGGCGTGAAGATCATGACCGGGAAGGCGCTGGGAAGGCACATCTCCCTGGAAGACCTGAACCGGGATTTCGACGCCGTTTATCTGGCCATCGGCTCCTGGCGCGCAACGCCGATGCACATTGAAGGGGAAAACCTGGAGGGCGTCTGGCTCGGCATCCAGTATCTCGAACAGGTTACCAAGGGCGTTGACATCAAGCTCGGGGATACCGTTGTGGTCATCGGCGGCGGAAATACCGCCATCGACTGCGCCCGTACCGCCCTGCGCAAAGGCGCCAAATCGGTCAAGCTGATTTACCGCCGTACCCAGGGGGAAATGCCGGCGGAGCGCTACGAAGTGGAAGAAGCGCTGCATGAGGGCGTTGAAATGCTGTTCCTCATGGCGCCGAACAATATTGTCCTGGAAAACGGCCGGAAAATGCTGCACTGCATCCAGATGACCCTCGGCGAGCCCGACCGTTCCGGCCGCCGCCGTCCGGTGCCCGTGGAAGGCAGCGACATCGTCATCGAAGCCGACACCGTCATCGGCGCAATCGGCCAGAGCACCAACACCCAGTTCCTTTATAACGACCTGCCTGTCAAGCTGAACAAGTGGGGCGATATCGAAATCAACGGCAAGACCTCGCAGACCTCCGAGATCAAGATTTTTGCGGGAGGCGACTGCGTTACCGGACCCGCTACCGTCATCCAGGCGGTCGGCGCCGGCCGCCATGCCGCCGAGGCGATGGACACCTTCCTGACAAAGGGTTACGTAAAGGAATCCACCGCCGATTACAGCTGCAGCCGCGGCTCGATGGAAGACCTGCCCAAGTGGGAATTCGAAGAAATGCCGAAGCTGGCTCGTGCCGCCATGCCTGCCCTTTCCGTATCCGAAAGGATCGGCGGCTTCACCGAAGTGGAGCTTGGCCTTGCGGAGCAGACTGCCCGGGCGGAGGCGCGCCGCTGCCTGAAATGCGGGTGTACGGAGCGTTATACCTGCGACCTGAGAAAAGAAGCCTGCGCCCACAACATCGAGTTCAAGAACCCGATCCATGAGCGCCCCTATATTCCCCTCGTCGATGACCACCCCTTCATCATGCGCGACCACAACAAGTGCATTTCCTGCGGCCGATGCATCGCCGCATGCGCCGAGATCGAAGGGCCCGACATTCTGTCGTTCTATATGCGGCACGGACGTCAGCTCGTCGGGACAAAGAGCGGCCTGCCGCTGCAGGAAACCGACTGCGTCAGCTGCGGCCAGTGCGTGACCGCGTGCCCCTGCGGCGCATTGGATTATCGCCGCGAAAGGGGCAAGGTCTTCCGGGCGATCAATGATCCGTCGAAGACGGTGGTCGCCTTCGTTGCGCCGGCTGTCCGGAGCATTATTTCATCGAAGTTCGACATCCCGTTCAACGAGGCCTCGCCCTTTATGGCCGGACTCCTGAAGAAGCTCGGCTTCGACCGGGTCTTCGACTTCACCTTTGCCGCCGACCTGACCATTGTCGAGGAAACGACGGAGTTCCTGACCCGCGTTGACAAGAAGGGCGTCATGCCCCAGTTCACCTCCTGCTGCCCGGGCTGGGTCAACTTTGTCGAACGGCGTTACCCCGAGCTGATCCCCCATCTTTCCAGCTGCAAATCCCCGCAGCAGATGATGGGCGCGACGGTGAAGAACCATTACGCCCAATATGCGGGACTGGATAAGAAGGATCTTTATGTCGTATCCATCGTGCCCTGTCTGGCCAAGAAGTACGAAGCCGCCCGTCCCGAGTTCGCTCCGGAAGGGATCCGCGATGTCGATGCGGTGCTGACTTCCAGTGAGATGCTGGAGATGGTCCAGCTCTCGCGCCTCAACACGAAGGAAATCGTTCCGCAGGAATTCGACGAACCGTACAAGCAGGTCTCCGGCGCGGGCATTCTCTTCGGCGCGTCGGGCGGCGTCGCGGAAGCGGCGCTCCGTATGGCCGTGGAGAAGCTGACCGGCAAGGCTTTGACGGACCACCTGGATTTCGAAGAAATCCGCGGGTTCGAAGGCGTGAAGGAAGCAACCGTAGACGCGGACGGGACGGAAGTGCATGTTGCGGTTATAAGCGGCCTGCATAACGCCGAACCCATTATTGAAAAAATCATCCAGGGCGTAGACGTGGGCTACGACCTGATCGAGGTCATGGCCTGCCCCGGCGGCTGCATCTGCGGCGCGGGTCATCCCGTGCCGGAAAAGGTCAGCGCCATGCAGCAGCGCCAGCAGGTCCTGATCAATATCGATAAGACCGCCAAATACCGCAAATCGCAGGAGAACCCCGATATCCTGAGGCTTTACAGGGAATTCTACGGGGAAGCCAATTCCCACCTGGCCCATGAGCTGCTGCACACGGAGTACACTCCGAAGAGCGGCGACAATGCCTGCGGAATTGTTAGAAGGAAGAAAGCCGACTCGGCCTTCGTTACGCGGGAATACACCATCTGCACCTGCGAAGCCTGCTCGAAGCTGGGCGCCAAAGAGCTTTATACGAAGTTCTCGGAAGCGGTCCGGCAGCTTAAGATGGACCCGTTCATTACGGTAAAGACGATCCGTCTGAAGCAGACCCATCCCGGCGAAGGCATCTACGTGACCCTGAACGGCCAGCGGATCGGCGAGGCCTCCCTTGAGAAGCTCCACGGGAAGGCTTGAGCCGCCGGGGGATGATGGGATGGTTTTTTGTAAATGAGATGGTGAAAACCATCTCATTTTTTCTTTTCCCTTTCTGATCGGCGGTGGAAACCGGGTTAAAAATGTGGACAGAAATCCTATAGTATTTTCCCTGCCGGTTTGATAAAATATTTTACGTAAAGGGGCGTGTCGGCGTGGAAGATAAAACATATGACTTGCTGGCAAAGATGTATGGCGAGTTTTCAGAGCTTAAGGATGAATTTAAGGATTTGAAAAGTAAAGTGGCCCGCATTGAAATCAAATTGGAGCACAATATTGAGCCTAAAATCCAGGTCCTATTTGAAGACAGAGATGGCATTCACAAAAAATTGGATTCCATCGAACAAAAAGTCGATGTTCTGGCCGACAGGGTGGATAAGCAGGATATTCGGATCAGCGTCCTCAAAGGCGGAAAGCCCAAAGCCAACAAAGGCTGATTCCTCCCTTTTCCTTTTGGGTCTCACCCAAGATTCCTTACTATCTCACGATAGCGCTCCGTCGCCAGGTCGCTCGGCTCTCCCTTTTTGCAAAAGACAAACCCCGCCAGCTTCTGATTTGGCCGTTCCACTACGATCCTGCCGTTCACCAGCTTGCTTTCCAAAGCCCCAAGTGCATCCAGGAATCTTCCGTCTTTTTTCGCCCTTTCGTAGAAAGATAGAACATAAACATAGAAGAAAAGGTTGTAACTGGCAAAAGGAAACGCAACCTGCAGGAATAATGAGCCGATTCCATAGTGGCAAGGTCCGAGCGGTATGCGGGTTTCCCAATGACCGAGCAGGAACTCTGCCGCTTGATCCAGCGCTTCATTTCTATTGAGGGCATCTGTAAATCGAAATGCATCCAAAGCCATCAGTGTTGGGCCGGGATTGGAAAATTCCGTTTCCGGTCCCCTACCGAAGCTGAACTTATTGCAGCGCCAGCCGCCGTCCTGGTGCCGGGTTTCCAAAAGATGTTCAAAGGTCCTCTTCAATCTGCTGTCCGAAGCATACCCCAAATGACAAAGCGTTCTGGCGGCGTGAATAGTCTGGCAAGGATATATGGCGCCTTGGGGTGACAGCCTGAACCGGCCGTCTTCGCGCCACGAGTCCAGGATCAGGCCGGCAGTCTCATTCAGGACGGGTTCGTCAGAGTCCATTCCCAGCTCCGACAGCATAAATACACTATCCAGGGTAGAAAACGGGCTTCCTTTAATGAGCCGTCTGTCAGGCGTTGCCCAATAATCCCACCCGTTGTCCTGCCGCTTTGCCAGAATCGATTCGACGTCGGATTGGTATTGCTTTGATACAGCCATAGATACACCTCCTGTCCGATTACGGGGTAAACCATAAAATCCATATTCTGATAATGGGATTCGATATTGGCATCGAAAATCCTGCTGAGGGCAGAAACATTTTATTCCACTTTGATTCGCGATAATAAAAAAGCGCTTGATAAATGACACTAATGTCAACTATATCGTCAATTCGCTTGAAGGCTTGCTTATCGCCGCTGCTTCCATCGGAATCGATGAACCGTCGGTATCCAGGCAAATGCAAATATTCAATGAATTTATAGCCTTGTATTTGAAACGGGACCTATAGATTGGAGGCTTTCCGAGAAGCGCTTCGCTTCAGCAAATCCCTTAAAGCCTTTAATTCCTCTTCTCTGCCCTCAAATATCCTTTTAGGAATTATATGCGCTATCTGGGTAGTGACAAAAAGCAAGATCGCCGTTTTTATTTCCGTAACTTTTACTAAGTCGCTAAGTTGAATTCTATTCATTCCGGTCGGATGCTCAACCACAAAATAACTCTCATAGAATTTATAGATATAGGGCTTCTGCAGAGCGGCGTCCTTTTCGTAGCGTTTAACGCTATTGGAGTAAAGCGTTAACGGCATGACCAGGGTGAAAATTACTCCTATCAGCAACGGCGCAATGGGAATAAGTTCATCGATTGAATAGAGTGAAAGGTTTCTTATTGATAAGGCGATAAGCAGTATGCCAATAGCTGTGAAAATCAGTCCGGCCGGTCGCGTATAATAAAGCCGGAAATTCATGGCGACATAATCCTTTTTAAAAAGGGAAAACCGCACCTCTATAACAGGCTCCCCTCGCTCATTCGCTGATTCGGCAGTTTGCCCTGCTATATCCTCATTGAACTTTTTTTCTTCATAATCCGGCCTGCTGTTTCGGAGCCTGTATCGTTTCAATTTGATTTTCTTTTTATCAATTTTGGAATTCAGGGTATTTACGAACAGGTCCAATGGCTCCTGGCTTTCAAAGCATCTTCTCGGGACCAGAAAGAATTTACCCGGCGCGGACTGAATGACAAAGCACGGTTTGAATTCTTGAACTTTATATACCTCATTCCATAGCAAGCTGAAGCTTCCGTTTTCCGAATGGATCTCCAGCCTGTCCTCAAATAGTCTATAGCACTGCAAAGTCCCAAGAAGCCTGCTCTTTTTAAAGCTGCTACGCAGGATGAGGTAGGTCGAAAATGCAGGAAGCAGGGCAAAACCCCAAATAAGAAAAACCGGAACGATCATGATTGCTATGAAACCAAGCATCTCTTCTGCATCCGAAAAGGTCAGCAAAATTGTAGCGATACCCAAGGCGATCAAGACGGTAAGCAGGATACAGATTATGAAGTATGCCCTACGACTGCCTGATCCGGCCTTTGCAAAGCTGAAGTCTTTTAAATCCTTTAATGTGTATTTTATGTTGATACTTAAAATATCCTGCATAAATCCTCCGCCTGCACCTTCTCTATTATGCCCGACAGTGGAATTCGACATTAGCACTGAAAACCCCTCTTCCCACGATCTAGAATATTTTTCCAAATGTCCTTTCCCATTTCTGTAATACCCGTGATCACCGGTGAGGAGGGCGGCGGGCGATCCGTGCCTGCATGAAGCTGAGTCAACTCAATATAACGGCGCATACTGCTTGAACTTGCCCGTGTCACATGGCATAATAGCACTATGATAGCCAAGCATCGACAATCACGGCTATCTTCAAGGAGACGTCCGTTATGAATGAGATAAAGAAGGTCTATTTGATAGGGTTGGGCGCGATCGGCGGCGCATATGCGGGAAGAATCCAGGAAAATTGCCCGGGCTGTCTTCGGGTCATTGTAAACAGCGAGAGAGCCGGGCGATATGCGGAATCCGGCATCCACATCAATGGCAAAGCAATTGACTTTGACTATATCCAGCCGCAAGCCGTCAAAGAACATGCCGATCTTATTCTTATCGCTGTAAAGCAGCACCACCTTAATCAGACCATAGAAGACATTCGGGGGCTGGTAGGCCCCAACACCATTCTATTGTCCCTATTAAACGGCATCTCCAGCGAAGAAATCATCGGAAAGGCTTATGGCATGGACAAAATGCTCCATTCCTTCTGCGTTGGTACGGATTCCACAAGGACGGGTACCGAAATTCGATATGGCAAAATCGGAAACATTATCTTCGGGGATGCGGTAAATTCGGGTACGTCATTGAAAGTAAATGCCGTAAGGGAATTCTTCGATAAAGCCAATGTGCCTTATCAAGTGCCTGACGATATTCTCCGGGAACAATGGTGGAAATTCATGATGAATGTGGGCATCAACCAGGTTTCGGCAGTCTTGCGGGCGTCTTACGGCACATTCCAGAAACCCGGGGAGGCCAGAAGCCTCATGTTTTCGGCCTCGCAGGAAGTACTGGACATATCCGCCAGAGCCGGCATCCCTCTGCGCAGGGAGGATATCGACCGCTATGCCGGTATCCTTGATACCCTCTCCCCCGAAGGAAAAACCTCTATGCTTCAGGATGTGGAAGCAGGCCGGAAGACGGAAGTCGAAATATTCGCAGGTACCGTGATGGAGCTTGGCAAAAAATATGGCATCCCCACTCCGGTTAACGATGTCCTTTATAAATTGATAAAAGCCATCGAGCAGATGGTACGCATTGAGGCATCCATTGAATAATCTCCCTTTGGAGCGTGCCCGGCATGAAGTGGAGCAAGGAACCCGCCCCTCTTTGTGAATTATTGACATCTCTTCAACCGAGATATAGTATTGTATCAGAGTATAACATTCATATTGCGAAAGTGGTGATTGATATAAAAGCATTATTTATTGGTGGAACAGGGATAATCAGTCAGGCTATTTCCAGGCTGCTGATCAAACAGGGCTGTGAATTATATTTACTCAACCGGGGCAATCGTTTACAGGAATTTGAAAGTCCTGATGTTAAATTCATCCATTGTGATATCAATGATGAAGAAAAGGCTCGGAAGCTGCTGGACGGTATGAGTTTTGATGTCGTCGCAGACTTCATCGCGTTTGTTCCGGCACAATTAGAACGGGATTACAGGTTATTTAAGGATAAGACAAAGCAGTTCATCTTTATTAGTTCTGCTTCCGCATATCAAAAGCCGCTATCCCACTATAGGATAAATGAAGGCACTCCCCTTTCCAATCCTTACTGGGAATACTCAAGAAACAAGATTGACTGCGAAGACTATCTTATGAAAATGTACCGTGAAAACGGATTTCCGGTTACAATTGTCAGACCAAGCCATACATACGACGAACGCTCTATTCCTTTAGGCGTCCAGGGCGCCAAGGGTCCCTGGCAGGTAGCAAAACGTATGCTGGAAGGAAAACCGGTTATTATTCATGGAGATGGGACTTCATTATGGACCATGACGCACAACAGTGACTTTGCAAAAGGCTTTGTCGGATTAATGGACAATATACATGCCATTGGAGAGGCTGTACAGATCACTTCAGATGAAACCTTGACCTGGAACCAGATTTACCAGAGCATTGCTGATGCCTTAGGAGTTAAGCTAAATGCTGTTTATGTAGCTTCCTCTTTTTTAGCCGCTTGCAGCAATCTGGATTTTGAAGGAAGCTTAATTGGGGATAAAGCCAATTCCGTTGTGTTTGATAATTCCAAACTCAAGCGCCTCGTTCCTGATTTTGTTGCTGCAACACGCTTTGGTCAAGGTGTTCGTCAAACTATAAAATATGTCCTGGAGCATCCTGAGTATCAGATTGAGGACAAAGAATTTGATGAATGGTGCGATAAAGTCATCCTTGCTATAAACAATGCTATTAAAGAAATAAATAAGTAATTTTATGTATCTGAGTAAGGGTCCCCTGCTGCCGCATTGTCAGGGAAGAGACAGGATAGAGAATTTTAAATCGCCTCACCGCGTTTGAACTGGCTGGAATACAGATCGAAGTATCTGCCTTCCAGGGCGATCAGTTCATCGTGGTTGCCCTTTTCCACTATGGTTCCCCTGTCGATGACCATGATCACATCCGCGTCCCGGATGGTGCTCAGCCGGTGGGCGATGATAAAGCTGGTCCTGCCGTCCATCAGTTTGAGCATGGCCTCCTGGATGTGAAGCTCGGTACGGGTATCCACACTGCTTGTCGCTTCATCCAGAATCAGGATCGACGGATCGGCTAGAATCGCCCTGGTTATGGCCAGCAGCTGCCGCTGTCCCTGGCTGAGGTTGCTGCCGCTCTCCGCCAGCTCCGTATCATATCCCATGGGCAGGCGGCGGATAAAGGCATCCGCGTTTGCCATCACTGCGGCCCTATGGACCTCCTCGTCCGTCGCATCCAGCTTACCGTAAAGGATATTCTCCCGGATCGTACCGGAAAAGAGATACGTATCCTGAAGGACGATCCCGAAGCATTTCCGGAGGCTATCCCGGGTATACTCCCGGATATCATGCCCGTCAATAAAGATCCTTCCGCCGGTGACATCATAAAACCGGGCAAGCAGATTCACGACCGTCGTCTTTCCGGCGCCGGTGGGTCCTACAAGGGCCGTGTTGCTTCCGGCTTCCGCATGGAAGCTGACCTCCTTCAATACGGACACATCCGGCCTGTAACCAAAGGCTACGTTCTCAAAGACGACCCGGCCCTGCGTGTTTTCGAGCTTTATGGCTTGCGGCGCATCGGGGGTCTCCTCTGCTTCGTCCATGATCTCAAAGACCCTTTCCGCTCCGGCTACCGCCGTCTGAAGCGTGTTGAAGGTATTGGCGATGTTGTTCAGCGGCCTGGAAAACTGTCTCGAGTAGCTGAGGAAGCTTGCAATCACGCCGATGTCAATCCGGTTCTGGACGGCCAGATAGCCGCCAACCCCTGCAACCGCCGTAAACCCGATGTTGCTTATGACGTTCATCAAGGGCATCATGAAGCCCGACCAGATCTGCGCCTGGATGCCCACCTTGCACAGCCCGTCATTGATCGCATCAAACCGGCCCGTTACCTTTTGCTCCTGGTTGAACGCCTTTACGACGTGAATTCCTGAAATGGACTCCTCGATGTGTCCGTTCAATTTCCCGAGCTCCGCCTGCTGCCGCTTGAACAGGACCTTCGTCCTGGCGGTTATGGTCTTTGTGAGCAGGACAACCAGCGGCACCGTAATCAAGCTCGCCAGGGTCAGCAGAGGGCTGAGGACCAGCATCATTAGGAAGGAACCGGCTACCGCAATACAATCGGAAAGCAGCTGCGTCGTTGACTGCGATATGGTGGTGCTTACATTGTCGATATCGTTAGTCAGCCGGCTCATCAGATCGCCGTGGCTGCGGGTGTCGAAGAAGGAAACCGGCAGCTTGTGCAGCTTTTCAAACAGGGTACGCCGCAAATTATAGACAATTCTCTGCGAAACGCCGGCCATCAGCCAGCCCTGGAGCAGATTCACTGCTCCGGCCGTAAAATAGGAAACGAGAAGGACCGTGATCATGATCCCGAGGAGATCGAAATCTACGGCATTCCTGCCCGAAGCGACCGCTTTCACGGCTTTTCCGATCCAATAGGGCGCGGACAAACCGATACCGGCATCCAGGAGCACCAGAAGCACAACGATTCCGAGGATTTTGCGCTCTTTGCCAAAATAGGCCCACAATCGGCCCATGGTCTTTCTGAAGTTTTTCGGTTTGACCACGGGCTCCATGCCCCGCGGTCCGCCGCCGCGCCTCGGCCCTCCGAAGCCTCCCAGGCTCTGGGGAACGGCCGTGTCCCTGTTCGGCCTGTTGTCCTGTTCATTGCCGCCCGGCATCGTCCATCCCCTCCTTCCCGATCTGCGAAAGGTAAATTTCCCTGTACACGGCGCAGGTGCGCAGCAATTCCTCATGGGTACCAAGACCCGCCATAATTCCGTCGTCCAGAACGATGATCCGGTCGGCGCTCATCATGGAAGCGATCCTTTGGGAAATGATAAAGCAGGTCAGGCTTTCGGAATACGCCCTCAACGCCTCCCGGATTTTCGCCTCCGTTTCGATGTCAACCGCGCTCGTACAGTCGTCCAGAATCAGGATCCCGGGCTGCCTGACCAGGGCCCTCGCCAGCGCGATGCGCTGCTTCTGCCCGCCGGACAGGTTCACGCCGCCCTGGCCGAGCAGGGTTTCATATCCTTCGGGGAAAGCCGAAATGAACCCGTGGGCCTGTGCCGCCTGCGCCGCCTTCACCACCGCGGCCTCATCCGCATCTTCCCGGCCCCACCGGATATTCTCCAGGATCGTACCGGAAAACAGGACGGTTTTCTGGGGAACCACCGCGATAGCCTGCCGCAGCTCCCGCTGGTCCAGGGTTTTTACATCCGCGCCGTCCACCATTACATGGCCCGAGGTCGTATCATAAAATCGGGGGATCAGGTTGACCAGACTGCTCTTCCCGGCTCCGGTCGAGCCGATGATGCCGACCGTCTCGCCGGGGCGGCACCGGAAGGTGATATGCTTGAGCACGGGATCGCCGGACGCTCCCGCATAGGAAAAGCAAACGTCCTGAAACTCGACGCCGCCCTCCGGAGCCTGCAGCCCGGGCCCGGCCGCCTTCTCCCGCACCATTGCGTTTTCCTCGTGCATGACCTCCGATATCCTGTCCATGGAGGTCTTCGCCCGGATAAACGCATTAAACACAAAAGTAATCATCATAAGGGATGTAAGAATCTGCGTCATGTAATTGACGAAAGCGATCACCTGGCCTACGAGGACATGGCCCGTATTGACATAGGAGCCTCCGAGCCAGAGAACCGCAACAATACCTGCGTTCACCGTCAGGGTGATCCCGGGCGAAAAAACCGACATGACCCTCATCGCCGTCGCCGTTACGTCCGACAGCTCCCGGTTCGGCCCGGCAAACCGCTCCGTTTCATAGTCAAACCGGTTGAACGCCTTGACGACCCGGACGCCGGCCAGGTATTCGCGCATAATGCCATTCACCTTGTCTATCCCCTTCTGCACCCTGTAGAAAAACGGATAGCCGATTTTGATACTCAGAAAGATCAGAACGCCCACCACAGGAATGACTGCCGCAAGGATCAGCGCCATCCTTGCGCTCAGGAAAAAAGCCATGACAACGCTCCCGATGCAAAGCAGCGGCGCTTTTACGAAGATCCGCATCAGTCCGTTGACAAAATTCTGGACCTGCGTAACGTCATTGGTCAGCCTGGTCACCAGGGAAGCGGTTTTGAAATGATCGATGTTTTCAAAGGAAAAGGTCTGGATTTTCTGAAAAAGGTCCGACCGGAGCTCCGTACCGAATTTCTGGGAAACATTGCTGGAAACGATGTTCCGGCTGACGGCCGCCGCTGCGCCCATTGCCGTAACCAGAAGCATGACGGCCCCGAACTGCAGAATATAGCCTCCGTTTTTCCCTTTGACGCCGATGTCCACAATTTTGGACATGATCGTCGGCTGCGCAAGATCGCACGCTGCTTCCAGCATGAGGCAGAATACTGCAAGGCAAAAAGGCTTCCAGTACTTGCCGGCGTATTTCTTCAGAAGGTCCAATTCCGGTGCACCTCGATAAAATAGTCAATCCTATTGTATCAAAGCTTTACGGCATATTCAAAAAATTATTGCCCCTATTCTGCGGCAGAATCATTTCTTTCCGATGGAATAAATATCTGAGAATTCCACGGAAATTCGGTTCGTATAACCCGGTTCGCGAATGACCTTGTACCGGAGCGCTTCCTCGTCTGCCTCGTTGTAGGGCAGGAAGATGGTAAAGCTTGTCCCCTGTCCTTCCTCGCTGACAAAGTGAATGGTGCCGCCGTGCATCTCCACAAGCGACTTGACCAGGCTGAGGCCGATTCCGCTGCCCTCGTGCTGCCTCGTAAAAATGCAGTCGATCTGGCAGAAGCGTTGGAATATCCTGCTTTGCTTCTCCGCCGGAATTCCTATCCCGTTATCCTCTACCTTGATGTGCAAACCGTCCGGGCTTCCGGATATCCCCACCGAAATCTTTCCGCCCCTGGGCGTAAACTTGACGGCGTTGGAGAGCAAATTCAGCAGGATTCTTTCTATTTTTTCATCATCGCAGGCCATGGTCCTGCTTGGAATGTCGGTTTCGAAAGTGACGGTGATCCCTTCGTTCAATGTATACTCCGAGACGGATAAAGTAATGGACCGGATCAGATCCACGACGTCGCAATTCCGGAAGTTCATTTCGAAGGATTTCGCCTCGATCCTGGAGAGATCAATCAGGTTGTTGGCGAGTCTGAGAAGTCTGTAACTGTTTTTCTTAAGGACCGCGACCCTTTTAATGACCTTGTCGCGGCTTACGGCATACTGGTCGGCGGTCAGGTACAGCTCCATCAGTTGCAGGGAACCCAGGATGACATTCAGGGGGGTCCGGAATTCATGGGACATATGGGAGAAGAATTCCGTTTTGATCCTGTCGTTCTCCAGCATTTCCTCCATGATGTGCCGGCTTTCGACAATGCTCCGCTGCAGCCCTTCCTCTTCAATATTCGCGTATTGGGCAAACGCGTGGTTGCAGCTTAAAATCCGGCCGTTCATATCCTTGAAATAGGCCGGAATTGGAATAGTATCCGTCGGGCCTTGCATCGGGCCTTGCGTTGGGCTTTGTGACGGGCTTTGTGACGAACCTTGTGTCAGGCTCTCCAGCCGGCTTAACCGGTCGCCGAGCTCCTTTTCGGCATCCCTTCTCCTTTCGATCTCTTCCAGGAGTCCGCGTTCCCTGGCCCTGGCCTTGTCTACGGTCTGCCCGAAGGTGTAGGCCAGCAGATAATAAAGCAGCGTTCCCAGTATGACGGAAAGGTATTTGAACTTTACATCCAAATTAATGTTGAAATAAAGGTTGTATGTCGCCAGGACCACACAAAGCGTCGCGGTGGCCATTGCCGGCTTCAATCCGACCGAAATACAGCTGGTCAGGATAAACACAAAGCCGAAAATCCCCTTGATGGATATGGGGACATAAGGTATCAGAAACAGTATCAACGATGCCGGATATACAGAGTAATAGATTTTTTTCATTACCACACCAACAATTACATATATGTGCTAATTGTTATACATTATTATATAATACCCTCATATCCCCAAAATGACAACTGTTTCCCACAAAATAATTGTATTTACAGACATCTATCTGCCGTAAATTGTCGTTAGGCGGAAGCCCCGCCGGCAGGGAGGAATGACCCATCTGATAATGGGAGAAGGGCGTTTCCCATCCCTGCAAGGTATTGGAAAACACCCTTCTCTTTCTCTATTTCCTTCCGCTTGCGCGGTCCTTTCCTCTTAATACGGCCATTTCCAGTTCCGGATCTCTTCCCGGTCAATTCCGTTTTCATAGGCGTATTGCAGGTTTTCAATGATCCGGTTTTTCATCTTTTCCCGGATATGCGCGCCCTTCGAGCCCAGGGTGGGAACACGGTCGATCACGTCGATCACCAGGTTGAACCGGTCGATCTGGTTGATGATGGCCAGTTCGAGAGGCGTATTGATGTTGCCCTTTTCCTTGTATCCGCGGACATGAATCCGCTGCTGGTTTGTCCTCTTGTAGGTCAGCTTGTGGATCAGCCAGGGATACCCATGGAAATTCAAGATGACATGCCGGTCCCTGGTAAACAGCGAATCGAATTCCTGGTCCGTCAGTCCGTGGGGATGGGCGGAGGAGGACATCAGCCTCGTGAGATCGACGATATTGATGAACCGCACCTTCAGGTTGGGGAATTCCTCCCGGAGGATGGCGGTTGCCGCAAGCGCTTCCCGGGTTGGAACATCGCCGCAGCTTGCCATGACGATGTCCGGATCGCAGGGTTCGGCGCCGCAGGCGTCATTGCTTGCCCAATCCCATATCCCGATCCCCTTTGTGCAGTGCTTCACCGCTTCTTCCATGCTGAGGTACTGCATGTGCTTCTGCTTGTCGGCAACAATCACATTGACATAGCCCGTGCTGTTGAGGCAGTGCTCGGCTGTTGACAGCAGGCAGTTTGCATCCGGCGGCAGATAAATGCGGACCACCTCGGGGCTCTTGTTGGTCACCACATCCAAAAAGCCGGGGTCCTGGTGGGAGAAGCCATTGTGGTCCTGCCTCCATACCGTTGAGGACAGCAGGATATTTTCGGAGGATATGGGGGACCTCCACAGCGTCTCGTGCTTGCTGATGTCGAGCCATTTGGCGTGCTGGTTGAACATGGAATCGATAATATGGGAGAATGCCTCGTACGTATGGAAAAAGCCGTGACGCCCCGTCAGGAGATAGCCTTCCAGCCAGCCGAGCAAGGTATGCTCGCTGAGCATTTCCATTACTTTGCCATCCGTTGAAAGCTCGCTGCCGTCCGCGTCCTCTTTCAGGTAGTCGGCCATCCAGGCCTTTTTGCTGACGTCGTATACGGCCGTAAGCCTGTTGGACGCCGTTTCGTCAGGCCCGAACATACGGAAGTTGTCCGGGTTCTGGCGGAACACATCCCTCAGAAATTCGCCCAGAGGGCGGGTATTTTCATATTCGATCACGCCCGGTTTTTCCACTTTTACGGCATAATTCCGGAAATCGGGCATTCTCAGGTTCTTGCGCAGCAGGCCGCCATTGGTCACCGGGTTGGCGCTCATCCTCCTTACGCCCTTCGGCGCCAGTTCCCTCAGTTCGGGAATCAGCCGCCCGCTCCCGTCGAACAGCTCCTCCGGCTTGTAGCTCTTGAGCCAGTCCTCCAGCAGCTTCAGGTGCTCCGGATTGTCGGTCACCCCCGGCAGCGGAACCTGGTGCGCGCGCCAGAAGCCTTCGACCTTGTGCCCGTCGATTTCCTTCGGGCCGGTCCAGCCCTTGGGCGACCGCAGCACGATCATCGGCCATATGGGGCGCTTCATTCCGCCCGCTCCATCCGCTCCTGCGCCGCCCGCCTCGCGCGCGTCGCGCTGAATCCGGCGGATGTCCAGAACCGCGCTTTCCATGGCCTCCGCCATCTTTGCGTGCATCACGCCGGGCTCGTCGCCTTCCACAAAGTACGGCTTATAGCCGTAACCGGCGAAAAGGCTCTCCAGCTCCCCATGGCTGATTCTTGCCAGGATGGTCGGATTGGATATCTTATATCCGTTCAGGTGCAGGATCGGGAGCACCGCCCCGTCCCTCTTCGGATTCAGGAACTTGTTCGCATGCCAGGAGGTTGCCAGGGGGCCGGTTTCCGCTTCTCCGTCCCCGACCACCGCCGCGACGATCAGGTCCGGGTTGTCGAAAGCGGCGCCATATGCATGGGAAAGGCTGTAGCCCAACTCGCCGCCCTCATGGATGGACCCCGGAGTTTCCGGCGTACAGTGGCTGCCGATGCCTCCCGGGAAGGAAAACTGCTTGAAAAACTTCGCCATGCCTTCTTCATCTTCGCTCTTGTCCGGATAAATCTCCGAATAAGTGCCCTCAAGATAGGCGGGCGCCAGGATTCCGGGCGCGCCGTGGCCCGGACCGGTTACATAGATCATGTTCAGGTCGTATTTCTTGATCAGTCGGTTCAAATGGACGTAGATGAACGACAGGCCGGGGCTTGTCCCCCAGTGGCCCAGAAGTCTCTTTTTTACCTGCTCCGCCTTCAAAGGCTGCCGCAGGAGGGGATTTTCCTTCAAATAAATCATGCCGCCGGCCAGGTAATTGCATGCCCGCCAGTAGGCATCCATTTTTTTTAGTTCCTCAACGGAAACCGGACTTTCCTTTTGCGTGGATTTGGACTCTTCCATATCAGCACCCGCTTTCTGCATAATCGCATAGAATAATGGCAAGGCAAAAGCCGCTTTTCAATTCATGCTCGACTTTCCTATGCATTATTATATACCCGGAATGCTGTTTCCAAATAGCAAAATTTTACTTGGATTTTTTCATTATTTGTGGAATGCAACTGCTCCCTACTTATATACGATTTTCCGGATCGTCTCCGTTGAAAGGCTGTATTCTTCGGCAAGCGCATCAATGCTTGCTTTGTGGAAAAACTTGCTTCGGATTTCTTCGTTGCGCTGCTTGTAAAACACTCTTGCCCCGGAGTCGTGGCCCCACTTTTTCCGTTCCACGGTGCTGGGAATATACAGGGTTTCCCCGGAAGTATATCTCTGCACCTCTTTCAGCAGTTCGTCCGGAAGAATGTCGGATGCATTTCTGTATTTCATCGAATGCACCTCTCTCTAGCTGTTCTTTGCCAGAAACTGCTCCAGCGTGTCATACTTGTTCAGCGTGACGCCATGCTTTTCAATCTCGGAAACGACATACAGTTCCAGTTCCCGCGCTCTTTGCTTGAAGGCGCCGAGGTTCGCCGTGTCAAAGCTTCCGAGCAAGTCCATTTCGCGCAGCCCGAATTCCTCCTTGATAATGTTCAGCTCATGCTGCAGATTTATTGCGTCCGGGAATACCCTACTATAGTTTTGAGTATCGCAATGGTGGTAGATTCTGCGCCAGGTCAGGGAGCCCTCCTCGTACCAGTCCGCCAGACCTTCATAATCGGGGGTTTTGGCTTCTTCCGTCCTGGACGGTTTATGGGCCGCCATAAATTTCCGCGTCGTCCGGATGATCTCATGGCTGAGGTTTTTCAGTTCATCCGCCGAGTCCGCTTTGACAATGGCTTCATAGTATGGGATGAAATTTTCAGGAATTTCTTTCATCTGTGCCAGTTCCACGGTTTCCAGATCGAGCCTCTGCCTGAAGTAGGTTCCATTGATGCAGGCAACGGCAATGGACAGGTATCGGGCAATAAAACCCGCCGCCATCCTCACCTTGTAAAGCACCTCTTCAAACATCATGGTGCGGTAAATTTCCATGGCAGCGTCCACTTTCTCAAGCGCCTTTTTCAGCATGAAATCTTTGTCCTGCAGGTTGGCTTTCAGTTTTTCCTGCATGGCGGCAAAATGATTTTTGTCTTCTTCGCTGCGGGAATACAGAATGATTGCATCGGCCAGGCCATTTGTGAAATCGTCGTCGAACTGCGCCATGTTTTCGATGCGTTTCCAGGAACGGGGGTACAGATCGTGGCCGACGCCGTCGATAATGAAGGTCTGGGCCAGCCTGTTCCCGTTTTCGTTTGCCGGAATGAAATAGTCGAAGCACTCCCCGTGGCAGTCGTCTTCCAGGGAATGTCCGGAGATTGCGATCAGTAAAGCGACATCTTCCTTGTATTTCTCCTGTATCTGGGTGATAGCCCAATCCGTAAGCTCTTGCTGTGTTGGCTTCATTATATGCTCACCTCGCTATTGATTGTGTTAAGGAACGGCCGTTCACTCACGAGATAAGTATATAAGCATCCGAAGCTTTCGACAATGCCGAGATTTATTGTAGGAATTTTATACTCGAAATCGGGCTTTGACCCCGAGCTGTTCCTTTTTCAATTGCTCAGCAACCAGTCTTCAATTTTGACTACCGGAATTCCCTCATAATTACCTTTGACAGAGCTTTTCATGCACAAAACCGTCTTGGGGTAATTATCCCGAATCTCAAGCAGCGACCCGAATTCCCTCTCTATGGTTTTCTCACTTTCAAGCAAATAGCAGACCTGAAAATACTCCTTGTTGCCATCCTTTTCAGCAATAAAATCGATCTCCGCATCGTTGATTTTCCCTACATACACATCATAGCCACGGCGAAGCAGTTCTAAATACACAATATTCTCAAGCATCTTTGAAATATCGCTGCTTTTATAACCTAAAACAGCATTTTTCAGAGCCATGTCCGCCAGATAGAATTTCTCCTGTGTTTTCAATATTTCCTTTCCCTGCAAATCAAAGCGCGAGCATCTGTTTAAAATATATGCTTTTTCCAACTGTGCTAAATAATTATAAATCGTTTCAACGTCGATTTTTCTTTGCTGGCTTTTCATAAAAGTCCCGATGGAGTTGGCGGAAAAGGTCTGCCCGATATTATCGAATGCAAACTTTACAATCCTTTCCAACTGGTCCATTTTGCGGATTTTGTTTCGTTTTACAATATCATTTAGTATAGTTGTGTTATAAATATCCTTAACTATCAAATATGCTTCATCGGTGGAAAGCGGTCGCAGGTGAACAGCAGGGAAACCACCGTACTCAAGGTATCGCTCGAAATGCACTTCTATTAAGCCTTGTAAGTCGCCGCCACCATATCCGGTACCGTCTCCAAACCCGGCACTTCCGTCAGATCCTCCGTTCTTTTTCTTATAATCCAAATACTCCGCAAAGGAAAACGGATGTATACGAAAAGCGACAAACCTCCCTGTAAGGTAAGTCGAAATTTCTGAGGACATCATTTTAGAGTTCGAGCCAGTTACGAAAATGTCAACATCATATTCCTGCTCCTCCATAAAGGTATTGACAAGACGCTCCCAACCCTCTATTTCCTGAATTTCATCAAGAAACAGATATGTCCGTTTGTCCGGAACGAGTTTTTCCTTTATGATGCCAAACACATCCTTGGTGGTCTTGTTTTCCCATTCCAAAGTATCAAAATTAAACCTCACAATTTGTTGCTGCGTAATGCCTCTCTTTTTTAGCTCGTCCATCAACATAAGCATTATAGTTGACTTTCCGCAGCGACGTACACCCGTCAGTATTTTAATAAGCGGCATATCCACAAAAGGGATAATCCGGTCGATATATGTTTGTCTGATATACATGACAATCACCTCAAAATAAGTATAACCTAAAAATATGCTGTTTATCAACTTTTTTAGGTTATAACCATAAAAACTATTCACTTTTATTATTCAAAGTGGTAAAAGCCCTTCTTCACCATAGACGGTTCCCGCGCTGTTGGTCACATATGCCCGGACATGATAGGTCGTACCCTGCGTCAGGTGTGGCAGGGTGGCAGAGCGTATCTATTTGTGGTACAGCTTCTTTGACTGGTACTGGGGCTCGCAGGTGATATTGACCCCGAGCTTCTGGAACACGTTTTCATCCACTCGGGACAGGATCACCGTGGAATGCGCTTCGCAGCCGCGAAGCAGAGGCAGCTGCTGCATTGCCAGCGCTGCCGTCGGATTGGTCGCCGCACAGATGGACAGGGCGATCAAAATCTCATCCGTATGGAGGCGCGGGTTCCGGTTGCCCATATGCTTCACCTTCAACGCCTGGATCGGCTCGATGATGATGGGAGAGATCAGGTGGATATCATGCTGGATGCCGCCCAGCTCTTTTAAGGCGTTCAGCAAAAGCGCCGCGGACGCGCCCAGCAGGGAGGTGGTCTTCCCGGTGACGATGCGGCCGTCATTGAGCCGGATGGAAACCGCCGGCCCTTCGGTCTCCGCGGCCCGCTTCAGCGCGGCGTCCACTACGGGCCTGCATTCGGGCGAAATGCCCAGCTGGCCCATCAGCAGCTCCAGCCGAAGGACTTCGGATTTCTCCGCGAGGCCCTGCCGCTGCGCGCAGCTTGTATTATAGAACCGGCGGATGACTTCCTGCTCGGACGCCCTGTGCACCGCCTCGTCGTCGGTGATGCAGAAGCCCGCCATATTGACGCCCATATCGGTAGGGCTCTTGTAAGGCGATTTCCCGGCTATTTTTTCAAAAATGGCATTCAATACGGGGAATATTTCAATATCCCGGTTGTAATTGATGGTGGTGGTCCCATAAGCTTCGAGATGGAAGGGGTCGATCATGTTGACGTCGTTCAGGTCCGTCGTAGCCGCTTCGTACGCAAGATTGACCGGATGCTTCAAGGGAAGGTTCCAGATGGGGAAGGTCTCGAATTTTGCATATCCGGCCTTAATGCCGCGTTTGTAGTCGTGGTAGAGCTGGGAAAGGCAGGTCGCCATTTTTCCGCTTCCGGGCCCCGGCGCGGTGATGACGACCAGGGAGCGGGACGTTTCGATATACTCGTTTTTTCCGTATCCCTCGTCGCTGACGATCAGCGGGATATTGGACGGATAATCTTGAATGGGATAATGCTTGTACACCTTGATTCCCAGGCTGATCAGGCGCTTTATGAACATATCGGCGGTATATTGGGACCTGTAATGGGTAATGACAACGCTTCCCACATAAAGCCCGATCTCGCGGAAGGCATCGATCAGGCGCAAAACATCCAGGTCATATGTAATGCCGAGGTCTCCCCGGCGCTTGTTCTTTTCAATATTGTCGGCATTGATCGTAATGACGATCTCGGCTTGATCCTTCAGCTCCAGGAGCATCCTTACCTTGCTGTCGGGCTTGAACCCCGGCAGTACGCGGGACGCGTGAAAGTCGTCGAAAAGCTTGCCTCCGAATTCGAGATAGAGCTTGCCTCCAAACTGTTCGATGCGTTCCAGGATTTTCTGGGATTGCAAGCGGAGATACTTTTCGTTATCAAATCCGATTCTGTTCATTTCGATTCTCCTGAAAAATACACATATTTTGACAGATGTTATGAGAGTTCCTGCAATTACATTACTCACAATACCATAACGTTTTTGCATCGTCAATTGCCGCGAGGGGATTTTTATGAAAACTTCTTCCTTGTTTTGAATACGCTCCCGGAGTATGTTAGAATATTTATAAAATTCAGGAAAAATGCAGGAGGCAGGAAGGTATGACCAAATTCACCGTATCCACCGGCAAGGCAAACGAAATGCGCAATATTACGCGCGGGGTCCAGGCGGCCGTTACCGAAAGCGGTATCCTTTCAGGGATCTGCACCATATTCGTGCCCCATACCACGGCGGGGGTTACCATCAATGAAAACGCCGATCCGGATGTGGTCCGGGACATCCTGATGGAATTGAACAAGATCGTTCCCCTCCGCGATGGCTACCAGCACATGGAGGGAAACTCCGCAGCGCACATCAAGGCCAGCCTGTTCGGCTTCTCGCAGCAGGTGATCGTTGAAAGCGGCCTGCTGGTCCTCGGTACCTGGCAGGGCATTTATTTCTGCGAATTCGACGGACCACGGCAGCGGCAGGTATATGTAAAGGTGGTCTGAGTCCCGGATGCGCATTTATTTTCGGACATTTCGGCAATACTGAAAAGGGAGGGATTTATATGGTCTCGTTTCATGAATTATACGAAAGGCTGCTGAAGGCCTCATTGAAGGATAAAGTACCGGAGGAGCTGGCAAAAATCCGTCAGGAGCCCTTTGATCCGCACCACCTGGACTGTCTCCTTCACCCGGAACGGCATCCGCCCGTCATACGGATCGGAGACTGCACCTGCCCGGAGGATGAAAGAGCCGCCTGCGCCTGTGCGGGTAAATGCCTGTTTGACGCCATGTTTCACGATGAAGGCGGCAATATCTCCGTAAAGCCGGAAGCCTGTATCGGATGCGGGGATTGCATCGAGAACTGCCGCGCCAAAAAGCTGACGGAAAGCAAAGAGAGCCTGCCGGCCCTCGCGGCGGTTTATCATACGGATTCCCCGGTATATGCCATGATCGCGCCTGCTTTTGTCAACCAGTTTACCGGCGATGTGACGCCGGGCAGGCTGCGGACCGCCTTCAAGCAGCTCGGCTTCACCGGGATGGTGGAGGTGGCGCTGTTTGCCGATGTTCTCACCCTGAAGGAAGCCCTTGAATTCGACCGAACCATTGTGGACGAAAAGGATTTTCAGTTGACCAGCTGCTGCTGTCCCATGTGGATCGCCCTGATCCGCAAAATTTATCACGACCTGGTGCCCCATGTCCCCGGCTCGGTTTCCCCCATGGTGGCCTGCGGCCGGTCCATCAAGACGCTGCATCCGGACGCCGTCACGGTGTTTATCGGACCGTGCATCGCCAAAAAGGCGGAGGCGCGGGAAAAGGACATCGCGGACGCTGTGGACCATGTGCTCACGTTCCAGGAGATGCGGGATATTTTTGATTTTGCCGGAATCAATCCCGCCGAACTGCCGGAGGACGAGCGGGACCATTCCTCCCGGACGGGCCGCATTTACGCCACGACGGGCGGCGTCAGCGAGGCGGTCCGGGATACGGTGAACCGGCTGAATCCGAACCGCCGGATCACCGTGCACACGGCCCAGGGCGACGGTATGCCCGCCTGCAAAGCCATGCTGAACGATATTTTAAGCGGGCGGATCACGGCGAATTTTTACGAAGGCATGGGCTGTGTCAATGGCTGTGTCGGCGGCCCCAGGGTATTGATCCCGAAGGAGGAGGGCCGGAAAAACGTGTATCTGTACGGCAACGAGGCGGCCTACCCGACGCCGATTGACAACCCTTACGTGATAGAGCTGCTGCACCGTCTCGGCTTTGATACCGTCGAAAGCCTGCTCGAACAAAGCGATCTCTTTACGCGAAGATTTTAATCGGCAGCTTCAAACTGCCCTGAGGATACAATCCGGTGCTTTTTGACAGCCCGGAAGCTCAAATAGTCCGGATGATCCGTCTTCCTTTTATCGAACACGCCCCCATGATAGACAATAATATACGCCCGCTCGGTATTATTTCGCGTTGTTTCCGATGTCCAATAGTAAATGACCTTTGAATTGGGTTTCCAGATAGGGGTTTCCTTATCCGGCACTATCCTGTATTTTGCTTTCATCTTATCAGTAAGCAGGACGCCTCCGGCGTTTTCATTATGTAAAGTCATTGACCGCACAGCCTCCTCAACCGTTGGGAGCCGCCAGATATTCTGCTCCGTATCCATGATTCTGGTTCCGTCTTCCGACAGGTATCTGCAAATGTTGTTCGCTTCTTCCCAGGAGATTCCCCTGTCAGGCCATCCCGGGCCTTCAGGCGCCCATGCCAGAGTCACTCCGTTCCCTTCAACAATTCTCATACCGAAATCAGAATCGTTCGTTCTTTGAGATACTTTAATTCCCTGCGGAATAGAAATAGCCAGTATGATTGCCATCGGAACCGCCAGAACCAGGCAATACGCCAGTTTCTTCGGCTTAGGATCGCCATAGAAATAAATGAGGCCAAGAATGGCTAAAGGAACCACTATAAGCAGTCCAACGGCACTGAAAATGGCGCCGGAAAAAAAGAACATACAAAAAACTCCTGCTGCAAAATGAAGCAATAAGCCGGGCCATTTCCACTTTAATGCGATAAACGCGAGCAAAATAAAGGAAAATGTAAACAATAAATATTGCGTTATAAACAGAATAAGATTGTCCGCTATTGAGGTTGAATACCAGCCTTCATGAAAATTCTCGTTTGCCCCCCAGTATGCCCAAAAGCCCGCAATAATCAAGGTCGATACTACTCCGATCCAACCTAGAATATTCTCTTTGCGGTTCATTTTCGCCGCTATGACCACATCTTTGCCCGGCAGATTGTTTTCTTCAGCCATATAATTCACCGCTCTGCTTCAGCTCCTTTGGCCCTCTTGCAGTTGTCCATAAAAGCCCTTTCCGATTCTCCTTCATCCATTCCTTCATTGCTCTGACCTTGCTATCCCAAGTAAGCCGCTTCCGCTCGCTGTTTCACAGCTCGTTCCCCAAGAAAATTATACCATGAAAGGGCATGAAACAAAAATAGGACTGTGAGCATTCAATCACAGTCCTGTTGTTCACAAATATGGTTCGATTTCAACAACTCCCGGCTATTGGGCCATTTCCTGCTTGCCGGTTATTTTGCTTGTTGAATCCGCCGAGAAGGTGCTCTTGGCTTCCTCCGTCGTAAAATAGACATTTCCCTCCACCGTCGTATCCACAAGCTTAAAGTTCTTTACGGAAACATAGAGGTCCCCTTTGAAGGTCCCGTGCTGGATGCTGCCCTCAGGGCTTTTAACGGTGAACTTCGGCGCCGTCAGCGTATACCTGGCGGTTATGTTCCGGTTTTCATCCTGCGAGTAGAGAGCGACCTTCCGCTGGATGATATCCTTGCCGGCATCGTCCTTCTTCCCGTTTTTAAATTCGCCGTCCAGCGTAATATCCTTGTCTATCGTAAGATCCTTTGTCAGGCAAATGATCCATGTGCCGCTGCTGCTGATCGCCTTCTCGAAGGCTGTCGCGTCATTTACAATGGAAGCGGAAGATACGGCGTCCGGCGAAGTAGTGGTGGCCGGCGTGGTGGTGGCCTGTGCCGTCGTTGTCGGCGTGGTGGTCGTGGTTCCGTTCTGCGCATTTTGCTGGGCGCATCCGGTCAGCAAGGCAATAAGGAGCGTGAATATCAGTAATATGCTTTTCCCTTTCATCTGGAAATCCTCCTGAATACTAAGTGCTTTTGCCATATTAGTATAACCAAAAGCAAAAAAATCATAAAGGATGCAAACAATTATATGCCCTGTATTACGCCTTTTACCAATGCCATATCGCATTCAAAAGTAGACCCTCCCAAATGCGGCGTAAGGACTACATTCTCCCTGGAAGTCAACTCTGTGTCCTGAGCTGCCGCCTCATTCCAGAATACATCCATTGCCGCAGCTGCAATTATTCCTTCCTTCAGCGCTTCCATAAATGAAATTTCGTCAATAATACCTGCTCTTGCAGTATTCACGAATACGCAGCCTTTTTTCAGCATTTTGAACTGCAATTCCCCGAATGCTCCTTTTGTTTTTTCATTTAACGGAATCAATACACAAAAATAATCCGACTGCGGCAGCATATCCTCCAGGGTACTAAAAGAAATCCCCAGTTTTTTCTCTTGTTCTGAAGTCATAGGGTTTAGATCATTATATAAAATCCTCATACCGAAACCCGACAGCAATCCGGCAAGTTCCGCCCCTATTTGCCCCATTCCCCATATGCCGATTGTTTTATTTTGAAAATCCGAGCCCGAATACTTTACTTTCAAATCATGGTGGCTATTCCAGTGTCCTTCCCGGATAGCCCTGTCAGCCGGTACAATGTTCCTTGCTGCGGTCATCATGAGTGCAAGAGTGTGTTCTGCAACCGTCCTCCACAAGCTCTTGGCAAGTGTAAGCAATATTTTTCTTTCTGACGCCCATTGCCCGGCCAAATCATTGCAAGAGTGGCAGCCGATTGCTTTAAGCTTGTGAGTATTCTCACTATACATCCATTCTTCCGGTACGCCGTAAACAATTGCAGCGGAAGCATCCCGCAATCTGGATTCGTCCAATGTAATCTCATAATCCTTTTCTAGTTCCGCATACGCGCCGGGATGCATGGAAATGCCCACATAGCATATTGGTTTAGACATAGAATCCCCTTTCTTTAATAACCGGTTTATATGAATGGGTGCCGGATAACGCTTAAATGGGTATAGATGGTACGGGTATAGCCGGTTTCAACCAGGATGGGCGGTTTTGAATAATCCCCCCATGACAGCTCGGGAAAATTGACCTCGCTATTGACGATAAAGTTCACATTTTCCTTATATAACGGATTTAGAATGATAAAGTGGTCAATATTCACATAGCAGTTCGACGAGCCCTTCGCCTTCTCCCCGGTCACCTCAATGTATAGCGTATGTTCCCCGGGCTCCAGATCGTCAATGGCGAATACCGTTCGCCGATAATCCTTCTCATAGCCCCTGGGGACACCTGGTCCAAGCAGAATCCCCAAAGAAACCGGTTCCTCCGCCAGCCTGCCGTCAACGGAAACCCTGGCGGTCCCGCAAATGATGTCAAGGGAGGATACCCAACAGATCCCTGTCCCGTGAAATGTTATTTTAGCCGTATCTCCAGCTGTCCGTGACCAGGTTTCGGTACCATTCAGGCTGCGGAATTGGGTATCCCGGCGAATCCAGGAACCTGCATAACAAATTCTCGGATCCCGGTCGTCCACAATACAGCAAGGTTGAGGACACAATTCCATACGGACAGAGTCGGTACCGTCGGACAAGGCTGAAAAGGCGGGCCCTGTTCCTCCCGCCGACAGATGGGCCTTCAAAATCGAAAATTTAGAGCTGCGGAAATCCTCCGTCCCCCTGTGACCGACATCAAACAGACCAAACATAGCGGCATCGCACTCCTCCTGATACCATTCACACTCCGGCTGCTTAAGGAAGCTTACGGACGGTAGTCCATTACGTGCCTTAGCTGTGCCCTGCAGCCGCCCAATGTGCCATTCCGGGTACACACTCCACAAACCAATACGGTTCCAGGACAGGGTATCCATTTCCGGCGGAAGGGTAAAGGAAACACCGACTTCTTCGTATCCACCCGTATCCGTATCATCCCCGATACGCATAGCCAGTTTTCTGGGGCTGCTATATGGCATGCTGTCCAGCGTATAAGTGGTTGCCATGTGACCCTGTGCATCGATTTTAATGACAAAGGTGACATAAATCCGGTCATAATGACCTAAAATGGTTATTTCGGCACAGTGGTCCAATTGCCTGGCATTTATGCTCTTTAATTCCCAGGGTCCAAGCGCTAATCCTACCAGATGAAGAGCCGGTCCGCCAATCAATACTCTTTCGCCCGCCACCGCTCCCTCCGTGATCAAGCCTGTTTCACAGGAAAAAGTGAGAGAAAACAGATCTCCCCAAACACGAATCTGACCGTCCTCTTGACAGAACTGCGGCCTGCCTCCGTCTAGTGCAGGCAACAAAGGAATAGATTCATTTAAATTGATATCATACTCCTCTGCAAGGAATCCCGAATGATCCTGAAACTCGATGCGGATCCGATCCTTCCTTGAAAAGTTTCCCGGTATCGCGATCTCACCGCGTCCATGGGGCAGTAAATCAGGCCCGGAAAGAATTCCCCGTCCGGAATCCGTACGCCAGTGTATTGTAATTTCATTTAGGTTGGTATGGTTGAAACGGTTTTCCACAGGGATGAATATTGTTCCGTCTGCGTTAAGCGATACCCGCTTTTCCTGCAGCTTTATGGGAGAGAAGGCTTTGCGGACATGCCAGTATTCCGGCTTTTTTCTTCTCCATCCGTCAATAATCCCCCAACTGGGCCCCGGATAAGCTCTGCCGGAGTTGTACCATACATCGTCCAGTCCCGCCCAGATGGCACAGCCGATGGCGCCGGGCGTCTTCCACAAAATGTCCCAGAAACGGCTGATGGTTTCCCCGTAAAAGTCCCGGACACCCGGATCACGACGCAGATCCTTCCTGCAGTAGCAGGGAATGTGTGTGGACTCGTCATGAAGAACGGGAATATCCACAGGCCAGTGCAAACTTCTGTCAAAGCTGTCAACCAGAGCGGAAGGGTCCTGTCCCCAGGCAGCATAATGCATGGACCATATGTCTGTCAGTCCGTCATCCTCCTGCATGGTGATCGGATAACTGAAAATGGTGGGCCGGGTCGGGTCCGCTGCATGGGCATATTCATTCATCAGCCTGAAATTGCTGCCCCAGTAGCTTTCATTGGCCAGGGACCAGATAATGACACAGGGATGCGAGAGGTCCCTTTCCAGCATCTCGGTGAATTGATTCATAAAGCAGTGCGTATACTGCGGATCGTTTTCCGTATATTGAATTTGCTGTCCGAGAAAGGCGACTGCGATTTCGTCCTCAACATAAATGCCGTATTGGTCGCACAGTGCCAAAAAATCAGGCCGGGGCGGATAATGAGAGGTGCGGATGAAATTGATGTTGGCCTCCTTAAAAAGCTTTACATCTTTCTCTATCAATTCACCGCTTATCGCCCTGCCGGTGACGGGATGGATATCATGCCGATTAACGCCCCGAAGCTTCACTTCACTTCCGTTAATCAGCATCTTTCGTTCCCGTATCTCAATTTGCCGGAACCCGAAGGGGATATTGACAGTCTCCACACAGATGCCGTTATCCCACACGGCTGCGTTCAGCGTATATAAATAAGGATGTTCGCTGTCCCATTTCAAGGGTTTGGAGATAGCATACCGCTTTAGAACCTCATTATCGCATGCTGAGAAAGACAATGGGGTCACCCTGCCTTCCGGATCGCTCATGGATAATTCCAGGTCTGCAGTACAGGATAACTCCGACAGGACATTCAATTCTGCGTCAACATAGGAACTGTCAAAAGTAGTCTGTACATGGAGACGGGTCAAATGGGCCCGCGGGAGTGCTACCATTGTCACGTCCCGGATCAGTCCGCCGCTGTGGAATACATTTACTTCATTCGGTTTATCCTCCATTCCAACGGTAAGTACATGAACCCTTCCCGGAACGACATATGCCGTAATATCACAATCCCAGGATACAAAGCCTCCATAATGCTCTCCTGAAAATTGCCCGTCTATAAAAATACGCGCATAGCAGTTGGCGCCGTCGAAGCGGAGCAAAATCCTGCAGCCTTCCCAGTCCTCCGGTATATGAATGGTTCGTACATACGCATATTCCGAATCACGTGAACCCGGTAAATGGGACGGAACATAGATATCTTCCCAAGCAGAAAAATCGTAGCCAGGAGAGGCATACCCCGGTGGTGGCGCCGGGTGCCATTTCCAATTACAGCCGCTGAGACGTAAGCACGGCTGCTTGACATTATTTACGGTACGCGGAAGCGGAACCAGCTTCGGCTGGGGCCAAACACTATTTTCATTCATATTTTGCCTCCAAAAATCAGCGATAATAACTTCGTATCCGCTCATATTCTTCCGGGGTTAGCGTCAGAACCGTGCCATGCTTGAAGCCGTAAGGAAATGAAAAAGCTTCGTCGGAACGTATGAACTTGCCCGAAGAAATGTCATTTGACACAAAGGGGACATAGCCTTGCTTATCCTTGGTGGTTCCGTAAAAATCGAGAAACAGACACCATCGTCCGTCCTCAAGTTGAAAAGCCGTAGGGGCCTCATACTGGCCCTGTTCAAGTTTGGCCATTTCCTCATCAAAAGCATAAATTCTTTTAAACGGGCCGGCAACAAAATCGGACTTCAGTAAGATAATTATTTCAGGATTCGCTTCACTCTTGACAAAAAGATAATACTTCCCGTCTTTTTCATACATGGCGGAATCGATGATTCCACTATCCTCTTTTTCATATAATACTTCCGCTTTGGTATAGTGCACGAAATCTTTTGTCCTGCTGTAATAGATTTTCTTCGGGCCATAATTGTTCGACTTGTGGGATGAAGACCAGTGAATAATATAGTCGCCCGACCTGGAATCATAGATGATGTCCGGCGCCCAGAGGCACCCAAAATTCTCGTCACCCAGACGGATCATCCTCTGGTCCGACCAGTGCACCAGATCATCCGACTCCCATAGTACCAGGTCTTTGCTTCCGTACCGGCCGATCTCATTCCAGGACCCTTTGTATTTTCCGCTAAAATGCCTTGCCAAGCCAAGATCCGTTGCCAAAATATAGAATTTCCCATTCCTTGCGCGGATAACGGTGAAATCCCGAACGCCCTGATCTCCCATCGTACTCTCCAGAACGGGATTCCCACCATTTACTTTTTCCCAGTGAAAACCGTCCGGGCTTAGCGCAAAGTAAACCTGTTCCCCGTCCGCAGTCGTTTTTTCTTTAAAATGTACAAATAAATATGCCTGTTTCATTTATGTCCTCCGTTAAAATTTAGAATATCGGCTATTGATACAGACCCATTAATACCCTATCATTGGTATGGATTTGGGCTGTCTGCCATATGGAACTGTTTCTCCGTTCTTGACCTTATAAAGTACTTTTGAGGTTTCGTATGCCGCATCCATCAATTCCTTATGGGGCTGCATGCAAATATCCACCATGCCGATCTGGTAGTTTTCGCCGTCATACCTTCCCAGGCAGAACTGGTCGTTATATTGGAACCAATGGGCGCCGACCCCGTATGGGTGGGCCGCGACCTTCTCCACAAAATACCGCCACATGACGCCCCTCTCCTCCTGGTTCTCGACACCTTTCAGGCCCGTGGCGGGCAATCCCCTGTCCAGCGCCCCGCAGTGATATTCTCCCAGCAGTATGGGCAAATCCACGTTTGCATTCTTGACAAAATCCATATCCCGGGTAGGATCGAAGTCATAGCAGTTGATGGAAAAGACGTCGAAGTATTCCCAGCCTGCCATCATGTCAAGGTTATATGCCTTTGACCACCTTAAGCCCAGATTCAGATGATTTTTGTCCACAGCCCTGCAGGCCAGCGACGGCACCTTGATATATTCACGGATCAGATATGCCGAATAGCTCCGGATATCCCGCCGCGATCCGGGATAAGCCGCCGAGCAGCAGTCTATCGGCTTCTCGAAGTCCTCAAAACGCTTGAAATCGGAACCCCAGGCTTTGTTTAGCGCTTCAATGGTTCCATGGGTATCCTTCAGGAACTGAATCAGTCCGCTCCGGCAATAGGTCCGGGCGGAATTATGCAATACTTCGTCCGCAATGGCCAGACCCTCCACAAAGTTGAACTCCGGCTCATTCCGCAGGAAGTACCCGATCAGCCATACATCCTCCTTCCATGACGAAAGCTGCTGCGCATATTGCTCCGACTTCTCCCTGTACTCGGGAGAGAGCACATCCGGAAAGTCCCTGAAAATCAGGGTTTCCGTTGTTGGAAATCCAGGGAGCTCACGCACATAGGGAAGCTTGCTTCTGCCATTGTTGACGCACAGTCCCGGGAAATTGCCCTGGGAGTTGATTCCATTTTTCATCAGGATATGATGGGACAGCTCCTCCCATTTTTCTCGCCAGCTCGCGCCATACACCCTTTTCAAATTGAGGCCCGTAAAACGGATTATTTTATAGCTGTCCGGGGGCATATACGCTGTGCGGCGTCTGGTACCGCAATGATAAAATTCCTTATATTCCGGATCCTCCATGTCGGGAAGCCAGTCGCACGCCTGCTCAAAGCTGTCCACGCGGCAATGGTCGCCGGGGTTGGTCCCGCACGGTCCCAGGGAAAAATAGTCGCAGCCGTCCGGGTCCACAAGATGCCACCGGCCATCCTTCGATTTAAAGGTGGAAAAGTAGCCCGTTCCTTCCTTCAGCTTCCGATTCCCATCGCCGCCCCACCGGTTCCATTCGGGAAACGGATATTCCGCTTTGCCCTCACTGGCTTTCAGCCTTGCCTTCAATTCCTCGAAGGAATGAACCTTTCCGGGCCAGTCCTTTTCCTTCCACTGGCCGAACTCATCCGCCATCTTCTTTTCCGGAAGCGGAAATTCCTCCGGTTTTTCATCCGTTAAAACAAAGTTCTCAAACCTCACCTTGACGTCATGAAAGGTCTCTTCCATACCCAGTTCAAATCGATCCACCTCGCCGATCCCGGTACGCTGACCGTGGACAACCAGCTTCAGCGTACCCGGAGTACGATTGGTAAAAATAGTCCTGTTGTCCAGCAGTTCAAGGTCCAGGCATATCCTTGTCTTGAACTTCGGCAGCAGGCCAAAGCGCATAAATATCCTCTCTTTTTCAGCACCCGGTAAAAAACACCGGAACATCATTGCTGCAGAATGATCCTCCAACACCTCAACATCGCCTACAATATATCTTTTTCCGGAATCCTTGATTTGAGGCAGCGTTATCCCTCCGCCTTCTGCTCTCAGCAACACCTCGCAGCTATCCGTACTTAACGAGATAAATTTTGCATCCCTTGCAGTCGAGTTTCGAAAATCAATCTTCATATTTTCTTCTCCAATCAGCTATATAATGGAAATTTATAAACCGGTTTTGGATTCGTCATCTTTAATGATAAACGAATGAGATGGGAATACAATGTAAAATTCCAATGGCTTTTTGCAAACCAGCTACTTTTTGGCGCAGTATTTAGTCCAAATACATTGTATTTTAAAAAAATATCGACTACACTATAAGCAAAAGTGTTTGGAGACGGCGATTGATGGAAACGATGTTATATTACCAAATGAACAGCGAGCATTTGCCCATAATAAAATATGTAGACAAAGTAACGGTTGAACCTCCCCATGTCCACATAAGGAGAAAAACGGAAGAGTTTATATTGTACTATGTGCTATCCGGAGAAATGCACATTAATGAGGGGAACCGCAAGTTCGTACTTAACCCGGACGACATGCTGATTCTGGACCCGCACCTGGAACATTACGGGACAAGGGCAACGACCTGTACTTATTTTTATATTCATTTTTACCATGAAAAAATGATGGAATGCACTGGAAATAGTGTGCCGATTAAAGATGATCTGATCGATAAAAGGTTGGCCTCATTAAAAACCCATGAATGCGAAATGGAAGAAGCCGGCTCTTACAACATCCTCCTGCCGAAATTTCTTCATATCAGTCAATCCAGTACAGCCATAGAGCTGATTGGGACCCTTCACAAGCTGAGGGAGTCCCACCATAACCACCAGGAACATTTTCAGCTAAAAACCAGCAGCATTATGATGGAATTTCTTATTACCCTATCGAGAGAACTGACTTCCAGCTTTCTTCACTTTGACAATCCGGTTTCGACAACACGCTCTACCCGGATGATACACGACCTGCTATCCTTCTTTCAAAGCAACTATGCTTCCGGCATTTCCGGAAAGATCGTTGAGGAAAAATACAATTGCAATTTTGACTATATAAACCGCATGTTTAAAAAAGCTACCGGAACCACCATTTTTGCCTATCTGAACGATCTTCGGATATCAAAGGCAAAGCTGCTGCTCTCCGACGGTACCGGCAAAATCTCCGAGGTAGCTGAAAAGTCCGGGTTTCGGGATGTCTATTACTTCTCAAAGGTTTTTAAGAAATATACCGGTATCACTCCCGGCACTTATTCCAGGAAAAACAGTTGGTCATAGCCCATCCGGCAAACGCTCTCCTATACTTTAAACCTTGCAACACTCTCTGCCAGACTTTCGGAGCTTTGCTTCGTCGCTTTCATCAATTCCGAGACCTTGGACGCTCTTTCCATTACATCCAAAGCTTTCTGGGAAATATTCTGCGTTCCCTGGGCTCCCTCGCTGTTTGAAACAGTAACTTCATTGATGGCTTTGACCATATTCTGTATGGAAGAAAGCAATTCTTCCGAAGTTGCCGAAAAATCGGCAACAAGATCCTGAATCGACGCCGCGTCACTGTAATACTGCTCCCCGATTCCCACCATCGTTTTGTAGTCGCTGATGACTTTTGTATCAATGAAATTCAAAGCTTTCTCCGAACTTGACGCAAGGTCCCCGACCGATGCTATAACCTCCACGGTGACATTCCGGATCTTATTGACGGTATTCTTTGAGTTCTCTGCAAGCTTTCGTATTTCATCGGCTACGACCGCGAACCCCTTGCCCGCCTCTCCGGCCCTGGCGGCCTCAACTGCAGCGTTCAGCGAAAGCAGGTTGGTCTGCGCGGTGATCTGAAGGATGGACTCTGTAAGAACATTTATTTTCTCAACCGCTTTGGATTGTTCCAACGCCTTTTTCATTTCCGAATCTATATCATTCCGTATATCATGAGCCGCGTTTTGAGAAACAATCGCATTTTCTTTCAAAGCCTGGGCCCGTTTGCTTATCTCGCTGACTACAGCCGATCCTTTCTGGGCTTTTTCGGCAATGGACCGTACCGCACTTTCAATTTCATTTGATGTGGCATTCATTTCTTCGGTAGTGGCAGCCGTTTCCTCGGCCACCGCGGACATTTCCTCGGTGGTTGCCGATACTTCGGCTATTCTCTCCGATAATTCGGTTAAATTGTCCGAGGATATGACAATATTCTCCTTCACGTTATGAACAATGCCCGATGTCTGTTCGATCAGACGTCCCATATTGGAAATCATCGAATTAATGCTCTTTGTGAGATAACCGAGCTCATCATGCCGTTTGGAGAACAGATTTACGGTGAGATCACCGGAAGCAGCCTGTCCTGAGGCTTTAATAATCCTGTTTATAGTCCCGCTCATGCTGTTTGCCATAAGCATGCCGATTCCCGCGGCAATTAGGACGGCAAGGATGATGAAAATAACCGTTGTACGTATAATCTGTTTTGCGGAGGCATTCAATTCGGAGGTGGGTATCAAACCGATAATAGTATATCCTGAAGCTCCTATCTTGGAGTAGGTCATAAGGTAAAGTTCGCCTTTGTAATCTACTTCCGAAGAACCGTTTCCATTTTGATTTGATATAATATCGTTATAGAATTTCTGATCCGCAATCAAAGCACTTTTATTATCCGTACCGCTGTTTGCAAAGTCCGCTTTATCCGGGCTTACAAGATGTACTTCCCCGCCTTTGCCGAGATTCATGCCATCCAGGAATTCCTGTATCAGATCCATTTTAAGGTCGATAATCAATATGCCTATCAACTGTCCGGTCGCTGTGCTTCTTATTTCCTTTAAGGCAGTAACCGAGTAATCTTTTTCGATAATGCCCATCTTCTCGTCAATCTCTTTATGCGAACCCATCCATACGGTTTTTCCTTTCAGTTTCTCCATTTCCTGATACAAATCAAAATTCTTTAGGTCGTCCATGTTAAAGTCCGAGGACGATTTTGAGCCTGAGGGCAGTATGGATTTATCGCCGTCACCGATCAGATAGATGTTTGAAACGTACTTGTTGGTTGACGAAATATTCAATAAGTCGTTGGACACGTTCCTGTATAGTTCAGCTGCTGCAGCCGGGTCATTGCTGCCGTCTGACGTACCCGAGAGATAATCACGGATATCTTTTTTTATAAGAAGCTGTTTACTAAGGTCTTCTACTGACGAGTAAACGACGTCCAGATATTTGCCGCCGTTTTCCATTGTCGCGACGGTTGATTGCTGCGCAACTTTGCGTACGGCATCCGATGCGCTAAAATAGGATACTATCCCCAGAATCATGAGAAAAACAATGGGGACGGCAAACGCGAATATCAATTTTACACGTATTGTCTTTATTTTGATAATATTCGAAAGAAACTCAAATACCGATATAAAAAATTTCGATGTCCCTTTGAGATTTGCCATTATAAATTACCTTCTTTCGAATAATTTGTGCAATTGATAATTTTATAAGGACGAATTAAATCGGTAACAGATACATAAATAATAATAGCACATGACTTATGTAAAGTCTAACCAAAATAAGTAAATGATCATGCAACGAATCCCATTGACTGAAACAAGGCCAATGTCCGGGTTTTCACTCGGTCAATCAAAAAGTATGTCAGGTGTTCTTTTGCTATGTCAAGTCTTTTCCGGGTGTATTATCTGTTCCGGATTTTTTGCTCTTTACCTTCATCCATTCCGGCAACTGCAGCTTCAAGCCGTTCTTTTCACGAAGTGCGAGAACTACGCTCTGAAACAGAATAAAGAAGCACAGCATAAGGCCGGTGGTAATGCTCTGCCAATAGGGCTCCCTAAGCCCTGAAGTAACCACAATACTGGTCATCGTCTTTAAAATAAGCACCCCGAAAAGCGTACCGACTACACTGCCAACGCCGCCGGTTAATAATGTCCCGCCGATAATAGCAGATGCAATCGCCTGTATTTCTGCGGCGGTAGCATTGGCAGCGTCTCCTGCCCCGGTATGCAGCAGATAGACATAACCGCCGATTCCGGATAACAACCCGGCCAGCAAATAAGAATAGAATTTGGTCCGTTTTACATTGATGCCCAGCATTAACGCGCTCTGTTTGTGACCGCCTACCGCATAGAGGTTGCGTCCGAATCGCGTCCATTTCAGAATTACCACTACAGCTAATACTATAGCTATAGCTACTATTACGCCGAGTTCAATTTTGGCGGGAATAAAATTGCCGGTCTTTCCATAATAACCGATACCCGGAAGGATGACACGAAATTGCTTAAGGGCGACAAAGGCTTCCTGCGCCGCTGTGCGCGGAATAGCGCTGACTATGGTTATCATTCCTTTTGCAAAGAACATACCCGCTAAAGTGACAATAAAGGGCTGTATATCCAAATAGGCTATCAATATTCCCTGGACCAGTCCGAACGCCAGCCCTATACCCAGAGCCAAAGCCAACGAGCCTATTACGCTGCCGCTATGGTCGTCCAGATAAACAATACAAACCATGGTCACAAGGGCGGTTACTCCTCCCCCCGAAATATCAATGCCGCCTGCTATCATAACTACAGTCAGTCCGCAGGCAATCACAATCAAAAACGCATTGTTATTGAAAAGATCAAGGAACTGCTGAGGATTCAAGAACCCGCGGCCCCAGACAAGCATGGCAAGTAAGTACATGCCGATGAAGGTGCAAATTGTTATTCTCAAGAGCAAACTGGTGTTGGAAATAGGCTCCCTGTGCTTTTTCCCGGGTATTCCGGTAATTAAACCTTTATTACTTGTCATATCATTCATTCTCCGTTATTTTCGTCGGTTTTTAATCGCTTATCGCACAATTTCCTACAGGCTTTCCGTTATCTTTGCCGGCTTTTTTAACATCTTATCGCGCATCTGAAGGGCATATTCTTTTACAATTGGCGAACTAAGTACAACGATGGCTATAATAACAATTGCCTTATAGGCTTTTACCGCTGTTGAAGGAACCTTCATGGCATAAAGGGTAACCGTCAGCGCCTGAATGATGAACGCCCCTATCACTGAACCGGCCAGGCTGAATTTTCCGCCGCCTAGAGAATTGCCTCCGATGGCGACTGCCAGAATAGCGTCCATTTCGATATCCAAAAGAATGGTTTCATGGTTGATAAGTCCGATTCTGCAGACGTTGATAACGCCCGAAATAGCAACACAAACGCCCAGTATCATAAAGGATAACAGTTTTATCCAGGCAGCGTTGATTCCGTTTAAGCGGGCGGATTTTTCGTTGATTCCAACTGCTTGGGTGTATAACCCGAGATTGGTGAATTTTAAGACAAGCCAGATCAACACCCCGAACAGGGTCATGATAAGAATGGGTGTGGGTATGGGGATGCCCGGAATAAAACCTCCGATCCCAACCAACAGCGGGCTCGAAACAGTAGGCGTTGCCCCGCCGTTTATCCAATAGGCTATGGAGCGTCCGGCAGAAAACAGGATTAATGTCGCAATCATCGGCTGAATCTTAAAAGCGGCAACCAATGTGCCGTTGAATGCGCCGAAAAGAATTGCAACGATACAGCTTGCCAAAAAGGCGAGAAGAATAATCGGTATTGTAATTTGATTCCCGCGAAGAACACTGACAAAAATACTGCCCGCTATTGCCGCCGCTGCGCCAACGCTGATATCCTGTCCTCTCGACGATGCGGTTACCAGCGTCATGCCGATTGCCAAAATAGCAAGCTCGGATGCGCCGTTTATGATGCTGACCAGATTCCCTGAAAGAACGGTGTTCCCATCGTTGTTGGTTATAATGGATATGGAGAAAAATCCAATATCCCTGATTAAATTAAAAACAATCAGCAAAAAAAGCGCAAACAGCGGGACCACCAATTGAGACCTCGTGAATTTATCAAAACCCTTAGCCATTTTGAGCTGCCTCCCCCGCTATCGTATGCATAATTTTAGCTTGTGTCATGTCCTCGTCCCTCAATTCGCCAACAATGTTACGATCCCGCATAACGATGAGCCGCGAACAAGTGCGAAGCATCTCCTCTATTTCGGATGAAATAAACGTAACGCTGACGCCGTCTTCGGCAAGCTTGAGTACAAGCTTTTGGATATCCACTTTTGTACCGACGTCAATGCCGCGCGTCGGTTCGTCCAGGATCAGATACTTTGGATTTGTGAGCAGCCAGCGCGCAAGTATTACCTTTTGCTGATTGCCGCCCGAGAGTTGCTTTATGGGCGTATCCGTCGAAGCGGTTTTTATCCCTAATAATTTGACGTATTTATCTGCAAAGGCTTCCGCCTCCGTTTTGGAAAACGGACGGAAAAAGCCCTTCATTACCTGCAGGGCAAGTATAATATTTTCACGCACGGACAAATCCTCAACGATACCGTCCTGTTTTCTGTCCTCGGGCAGATACCCTATACCCTGCTTCATTGCGTCTTTGGGCTTCCTTATTTTAACGTCTTTCCCATCTATCCTCACCCTGCCGCCGGTAATTTTATCGGCGCCGAAGATGGCGCGTACGCTTTCGCTGCGGCCAGAGCCAAGAAGACCGGTAAAACCATTTACTTCCCCCTTGTAAATTTTGAAGTCAAACGCTTTTGTGCCTTCCGTGCTTGATAGCCCGGATGCCTCGTAAGTGGGTGTGACGTCCGGCTCCGCTTGTATTGCCTTTCGATTATGTAACGCTGAAATGTCGTCAAGTTCTTTCCCCAACATCTTTGAAATGAGCTGTACGCGCGGCAAATCCTTTATTTCATACTCTCCTACGAACTCGCCGTTACGCAAAACGGTTATCCTGTCGCATATCTCGTACACCTGTTCAAGAAAATGCGTTATGAAGATGATGCCGACCCCGCGGGACTTCAGTTCACGCATAAGAGAGAAAAGCTTTGCAACCTCGTGTTCGTCCAGCGAGGAGGTCGGCTCGTCCAGTATAAGTACTTTGCAGTCCATGTCCACGGCACGGGCAATGGCGACCATCTGCTGAACGGCCAGCGAGCAGGTAGCAAGCTGTTGAGTGGCTCTCGCAGGGATATTAAGCTTAGTAAGCATCTCCGTCGTCTTCTTTTCCATAGAGCGCCAATTTACGAAACGGTAATTGCCCCGCCCGATAAACATATTTTCGGCAACGGTAAGGTTCGGGCAAAGGGTTATCTCCTGATAAACCGTACTGATGCCTAAATTCTGAGCCTCTTGAGGTGATTTTACTGCAATTTCTTTACCCGCCATCTGGATTTGCCCTGAATCTTTCGGGAACACGCCTGTCAAAACTTTGATCAAGGTTGACTTGCCGGCTCCATTCTCCCCCATCAAGGCGTGAATTTCGCCTTTGCGAAGAGTGAAATCCACATTTTGCAAGGCGCGTACACCCGGGAATGCTTTGCATATTTTCTGCATGGATAAAACGATATCGTTTTGCATAGGTACCCGTCCTTTATGTATTGGAAGTTTCATAAAGACGGCGGTGCGTGTATGCGGAAAATATCCGCATACGCCGCATCGCACATATTTGGTCGAACTCCCTGTTGTCAGGTGAACGAAGATTTATCGGTTATTCGCCAAGACCGTATGTATCAATATCCGACTGCGTGATCGTCTTTGCGTCAAAACCTTTCTCTTCCGAAATAACCTTCTTTTCCGTGATCGTCTCGCCGGCTTCCAGTTTCTTTATCATTCCTTCGATTACAGAAGCCTGGAAGGGGCTGCACTGACCGTCATAGTTCCAGTTGCCTGCAAGCAGTTCCCTAAGCGCCCACTTGTTGCAATCAAAGCCCATTACTACGACATCCTTGCCAACGCCGTGGGTGATACCGGCTTCATCCAGCGCTGCAACGGCGCCCTTTGCCATACCGTCATTTTCGGCATAGATCACATTGAATTTTTCTTTGGAATTGATTACGGATTCAACAATTTTCTTTGCCGTGGCTTCATCCCATGTAGCGGTCTGCTGTACAACCTTCTTCATGGTGCCGGCTGCAAATTCGGCATCTAATGCGGCTGTACGGCCAATCTGCGCATCGGAACCCATTGCGCCCTGAATGTGGATGACGTTATACTCCGGCAGTTTCTGTTCTTTCAGCCAGTTTACGGCTGTAGTGCCCTGATTTGCCATGTCGGAAACAACAGCGGCTTCATACAGGCTCTGATCAACATTCATCATACGGTCAAAGAGGAACACTTTGACGCCGGCTTCCTGAGCGCTTTTAAGAACAGTATCCCAACCATCTGTAGCTGCGGCCGAGATAAGAAGATAGTCTACACCGTCGGTGACAAACTGCTGAGCTGCATTCAACTGCTCATCGTTCTTCAGGCTGTAGAAGGTCGAGACCTTGTATCCGTTCGCTTCCGTGAAGACTTTTTCGAAGTCTGCCACGTTCGCGGCGCGATATCCGGACTCGGAAGGCGGATTGTTGACGATACCAACTTTAATGGGGCCTTTCGCAGTATCTGCCGGAGCCGCTTCTGTTGCTGCCGGGGCTGCTTCTGTTACCGCGGGTGCTGCGGTTTCCGCAGGTGTCTGAGTTGCGCCGCATGCGGCCAGTCCAACAAGAAGTCCCACTACCAAGAGAACCGAAATGAGTTTTTTCATGTTTTGTTTTCCTCCCTCAAAATATAGGTTTTGAAGAAATTTTTTCTTCATTTTCTTTATACCACATCCGAAAAATAGAAAACAATATCCGCGGAAGAACCACGTAAGAATTTCAACCACCTGGGTAAAAAAGCGAACAACGGAAATCCCCTTCCCGGACAAAACCGGAATCGATCGTAATTTTTCAACTATACACCGTAAAAAAACGACCTTAATATTTCCTGCCGTCAATGATTCTCTGTGTGATCGTAAAGTAGTCAAACTGGGTTTCGTCAATATATTTTTCCCGCTCGATCGGCTCCCCGCGTTGCAGCCGCTTGATGATCTCGTCGACATACGGGCCCTGCAGCGGATTGCATTCCACATCCAGCCCGATTTTTCCCTCCAGGCAGTATTTCAGCGCAAGCTTTGTCGCGTCGAACGAGATGATGATCACGCCGCCGTTCACGTCGCATTTCAGTCCCGCCTTTTCCATTGCGTCGATCGCGCCGAGTGCCATGCCGTCGTTCTCGCAGTAAACGACGTCGATGTCTTTTGTCTGCTCCAGAATTTTGCCCATGACTTCGTACGTCTTGGCCCTGGTAAAATCACCGCATTCCTGGGCAACCATTTCCCAGTTGGGATGTCTCGGGACCGCCTGTTCTAGCGCGGCGGTCCGGCCAATCTGAGCGGTAGAGCCGATTGTTCCCTGAATATCGACGATCCGGATAGGGTCTGCCTCTCTCCCCTGTTTTTCCAGCAGCTTCTCCAGCCATTGGACGGCTTTTTCACCCTCTTTGCGGAAATCCGAGCCGATGTACGCCGTGAGAAGGCCCTTATCTTCCTCTTCAATATCGCGGTCGATCATGATGACGGGGATGCCGGCCTCCTTTGCTTCCTGCAGAACCGTCTTCCAGCCTGTTTTCACTTTTGGGGAGAATACGATGTAGTCCACGTCCTGCTGGATAAAGGTGCGGATCGCCCGGATCTGGTTTTCCTGCTGCTGCCGGGCATCATCAAACATCAGGTCGTATCCGTTTTCTTCGCACAGCGCGGCCTTAACGCTCTCGGTGTTGGCCACCCGCCACTCCGATTCCGCGCCGACCTGCGAAAACCCGACCACGATCGGTTCATCCTTGGGCGCATCCGCCGCGGGCGGCGCTTCTTTTACACAGCCGCAAAGCAGGACCGCAAGACAGGCGGCTATAGCAAGCTTTCTTTTTTTCATGTTTCCCTCTCCTACCACAATATTAACCGTTGGACTCATCGACCGTCTGCATGGGAATCGTTGCCACGACCTTTGTACCGATATCCGGTGTGCTTTCCACCGCTAGGCCGTATTCTCCGCCGAACAGGATCTGGATCCTCTGGTGCACCGTCCTCAGCCCGAACCCTTCGCGCCTGCCTTCCGTCAGGGACGCCCGAACCTCGCCCAGACGTTCCTCCGTCATGCCGGGCCCGTCGTCTGTCACTTCCAGGACCATGCGTTCGTTCTGCTTTCTGCCGGCGACGTGGATAAAGCCTTTACGGCGTCTGTTTTTAATCCCGTGATACAGCGCGTTTTCCACCAGCGGCTGCAAGGTAAGCTTCGGCAGGATGAAGTATTTCAGTTGATCCGGAATGTCGATTTCGTATTCCATCATATCCCTGTAACGCATCTGCTGGATTTCCAGATAGCTTCGAATATGCTGTTCTTCCTCCGCAAGCGTGATGATGTTCTTTCCCCGGCTCAAGGAAAAGCGGAAATAATTCGACAGGCTGCTGACCATCGTGACCGCTTCGCTGATTTCCCTGGACTCGATCAGCCAGATAATGGTGTCAAGCGTATTATAGAGAAAATGAGGATTGATCTGCGCCTGCAGCAGCGCCAATTCCGTGCGCCGGCGCTGCTTTTCCTGCTCGGTGCTCTTCTCGATCAGCCGCTTCAGGTGCCCGACCATGCTCTCTATGCCGTCCGAAAGAAGCTGCACTTCCTCCACGTCGGCCTGGATCGGTTCGCACACCAGCAGGCTGCCCTTGCCGATGGCTTCCAGGCGCTCGCAGATCCGGTCGATGGGATCAACGATCCTGCGGCTTAGATTTCTCGACTTGGTCAAAAGAAAGTACAGCAGCACCAGCGACAAAACGACAACTACGCTCATCAAAACGACCATGTTCCGGATCATGGTCGTCTGCAGGGCGTCCAGATGCACCGCCTCGTAATAAAGGTAAGTGTACATGTACTCCTGAATCAGGTCTGTCAGGACATAGATGTTGTTTTCCAGTTGGTCCTCGCGGGAATCGTACTCCTTCGTTACCGCGATCTGATCGATCTTATCCTCCAGGTTATGGCACAGGTTCAGCACGCTGCTGATGGCGCGCAGACTGTCCTTTTCCGTCGTCGTATCGGTCAGCTTTCGCGCTATCGTCTCCGCGGACTGCACCTCCTTGATGGGCAGTCCCTCCGAATACTGGCTTTCAATCACGTAATAGTACATTTTCAGATCGACGTCGTCCTTGAAGTTCCGGTTGAAGTCCGATGCCGTGGTGACATTGTTCAGGATCGCGTTATACTGCAGCACATACCCGATCCCAAGGGACGCAATCGCGATGATGACAATCATCAGCGGAAATGAGACGATCAGGATGATATTCCAGAGTTTGCTCTGCATGGTCATTTTTCCGCTTTTCGCTTTCCGACGGAAATTTATGCTCACTGCCTGTCTCCTCTGCGATACTCGCTAGGCGTGCAGCCTGTAACTTTCTTGAACACGAAGCTGAAATAATGCGCGTCCTTATACCCGACTGCGAAGGCGATTTCGCTCAAACGCTTGTCTGCCTGGCGGAGCAGGTGCTTCGCCTCGCTGATCCGTTTATTGGTGAGATATTCTATGAAGGTTAGCCCGACTTCCTGGCTGAATATGGCCGAAAAGTAGTTCGGGCTGATGTTCACTTTTTTGGCCACCCGGTCGAGGGAGATCGACTCCTCCCGATAATGCCCGTCAATGTACTCGATCGCCTGGTTCAGCAGGTCGCGCTGCTGCTTTTTGCTTTCACGGTCGCGCAGCTCGATCGCCTGCCCCAGGACTTGGCGCGCGTACAGCCTCACTTCCTCCGGCGTCGATACGCTGTCATTCGGCCGGAGCTCCTGCGACCAGAAGCTGTCCGCGCGGCAGCCGATCGAATCCAGGTACTCCGCCGCCGCGAAGTAAACCGCCATCGTCAGATACCTGCAGAACAGCGGCAGGGAAACGGCTTCCGCTTCAGCGCTTTGCAGCAGTTGATCCATAAAACGGTCGATTTCCTCTCCCGTTCCGTTGCTTAAAAAGGTGTAAATACGTTTTTGATCGATTCCTTTTTTGCCTGTGTCCGTTCCCGGACCGTCCTTTTTCTGGAAATCCCGGATGCTCGCTTCCGACAGGATATGCTCCTCCGGGCAAAGATAACGATAGGACAGAACGCGGCTCGCCTCCGCAAAGCAGGCCGGAATGGCACTAAGCCGCGAAACGGTCGTTCCGCACGCGATATGCCAGTTTACATCGCTGCCGGCCGTGGCGCAGCAGTTCTGGATGTTTTTGACGCAGTCGTCGGTCCGCCATGCGATGTCGTCTTGCCCGCCCTTTACCAGGACGGCGTAAGTCGTGACATTCCATACGAATAGAATAAGCGACCGATGGCCGGCGATAAACTGCCGAATCTTCTCCTGTATCACCGCGAGTGCCTCCGTATAGCCCTCGGGCGCGCTTCCGTCGTATCCGGCGCTGTTCAGCGAAAAAAGCACAATATTATAAAATGGGGCGTTCACATCGATGTCCAGCGTCTTCGCAGTTTCGGAGATTTCCAATACGCTCAGGCCCCCGGTGACGATTTGCTCGAAAAATCTTCTGCGCGCAAACGTTTCGTACTCCCGGACCTCCCGCTGGAACCTCGCAAGGTATTCCTGCTGCTGCTGTTCGGCTTCCATTTTCTTATGCAGATCAGCCAGGATCTCCACCATTTTTCCCTTTACGATCGGCTTCAGCAGGTATTGCTCCACGCCCATGCGGATAGCCTGCTGCGCGTAGGAAAAATCGTCATGTCCGCTGATGATGATGATTTTTGTTCTCGGCAGTTCCTTGCGGACCAGCTCTATCAGCGCCAGTCCGTCCATGAACGGCATTTTGATATCTGTGATGAGAAGATCGGGTTGTATCTGCCGGATCAAGGGCAAAGCAAGTTCTCCGTCCGGAGCGTCTCCGGAATAAAGAAAGCCATGCTCTTCCCAATGAATGTTCTTGCGTATGCCTTCGCGTACCACGATCTCATCCTCGACAAGAAAGACCTTGAACATGTTGTCTTCCCCTCCAATAGACGTGTCATGCCCTTCCCTTGCTGCATGGTCCCCCATCAATTATGAATCATATTGCATGAATCCGCAATATAATTTTTTGGCGTCGATTCGTTTGAGTTCGTTCTGATCCGCTCTCAGCCGCTTATTCTGTTCCAGTTCCTTAGCACCTCGCCGCTTTCGGCGAACAGCTGCCGGATCGTCTGGGACAAAACTTTCTTGTTCTCCGGGGGCATGTTGCCGATCGCTTTTATAATGCCGCCCAGCTTCCGGAATTTGCCGCGTGAGAAATCCGCAATATTTTTCACCTGCAGTTCCTCCAGCACATCGAACAGGGACTCCACAAACTGCTCTCGCTGGGATTTGTCCAGCTTGCTGACCCAGGCCTTCAGGGTTTCGTCGAGGAATTTGCTTCTTTGGGTCAGATTGTCGACATAAAAGAACTGCTTTCCGAGCACTTCCCAGGATAAGGGGTCATGCTGGCGGATCCCGTTCGTATTGCTTTTAATGACGGCATATTCCTCCTCATGCTCCAGCAGCATTCCGATAATCGAAGACTGCGGCACGATCGTCCGGATTTTGGACCGCACCTGCCGGTATTCCTCCGACTCGGTCATTTCCCTTTCAAAGCCGGGACCGTCGTTATTGTACACCTCGATAATCCGGTCCTTTATTTCGGGACTGCACTTGACAGCGGCATACACCGCCAGGTTTCCGCCCTTGGAATGGCCGCCGATCCGGAGCTTTTTGCCGGTGCCGCCGGCGGTTTCCTCCAGATACCGGACCGCGTCGACCTGCGCCGGAACGAACGACAGGAAGCTCATGCAAAGATCCTCTTTCCAGCCGACAATAGAGTCGTCCGTTCCCCGGTAGGCTACGTAAACCGTTCCGTCGTCCAGCCCGATGTTGATCGCGGAAAATTGCTTGTTCTCCGCAGGGTCGATCTCATTCACGTACCAGGAAAGCTTCATGTTTGCAAACCGGTCGCACCTTGCCATTTTCTCCAGCACGAGGGCGGACTTCTTGGTCAGGGATACCTGCGCCAGGATTTCCTTTATGTCATGGATGGAAAAGAACACCCTGGAAGCTTCCTTGAGCGTAATGCTTTTTGTGCTGCCCGGCCCAGGAACAATATTTTTAAAATCGACATAGGACAATTGGGCCAGAATGAGATTGTCCACCTCGTTGAACCCCGACTGCTGCAGCGACAGGTCGCCGCGCCAGTTCATATAATCCAGGATATTGGCCAAAATAATCCCCCTCTTTCAGGACTCTGTTTCCGATCCTATTTATTTATTGTCCCGGGTCAACAAATCCTTTATTTCCGCCAAAGCCTCCGTAAATTTCCTGGAGGCGGCCCTCGGGTTCCTTCCCAGCAGCCGCAGGGTACGAAGGTATTCCCCGCTTTTGCGGCCGGCGACATCCGCTTCCTGCTGATGGATGGACTCCTTGTAGTCCTTCAGTTCGCTGCGGATACTGTCATATTCGTCGGTTTTGTAGCCTCCGTCGCCAAGGGCGTGCCGGCCGATTTCCTCCAGATACAGATTGATGTTCTCCAGCAGGAAGGACAGGTTGATCGTCCTTTTCTTTTTAAAGTTTTCCAGCTTCTCCAGAAGCACCTCTTTTGCCGGAAGCTTTCCCTCTACCTTGCCCTTCAATTCGGCCAGGATCCGCTCGTACTTCTTCCGGTTGTCCGCCAGCCCGGACTCCAGCGTTTTAATATTGTCCTCCGCCTTGCTCCGCAATGCCCGGATATCATTATCAAACACCGCAACAAGGACGTCCAGGCGCTTTTCGATCCGTTTGATTTCCGCATTGTTCTCTTTCCAGTTCGTCAATATCCGCTTCAGGTCCATAGCATCGCGGAAGGATTCCGTTATATCCACCACAATGGCTATTGTCAGGACAAAGGCAATTATTTCGGTAAGCGTTGCAGGGACCGGGAGTATTATATGCTCCACCGGCCGGTGCAGTACCTTGACCAGCAAGATGGAAAAACCGCCCCAGGCGAAGGAGGACACCAGGCAAATATAGCCGTTCAGGTTCACCGCTTTGCTGCTGTAATCCCAATACCGCACATGGAACAGCTTCTCCATAAGCGCCCCGGTGAAATACTCCAGAACGGTGGCGCCGGTCATCCCGAAAAGAAAAATCAACACAAAGCTTTCCCGGACCGGGATTGTAACAAGCAGTATGATCACGGCGCCGAACCCGTAAATCGGCAGGAAGGGCCCGTTCAAGAACCCGCGGTTGACCCATTTCCGATCCAGCAGGGATACATAGCAGGACTCCCACAGCCAGCCTACCACACTATAGAAATAAAAGAACAAAAGCCATTGGGTAAAGGTGTAGATATACATGCTGCTCTCTCCGGCCCATCCAGGTTTATCCTTTCCTTCGTCACTTCCTGCCTTTCAGGAACTGCTTCAGATTGGCCGCATGGCTTTCCTCCGTCTTGATGAGCTCCACCAGAAACTTGATGAGCGCAGCCTCTTCGTCCTTTTCGTATTCCTTTGCGACGCTGTAGATATTCCAGAGCGTCTGGGCGTTTTTTAATTCGTAGTCGTACGCAAATTGGAGCAATTCCGCATCGGAAGACATGCCGGTCCAGGCTATCGATTTCCCGAAGGCTTCGAGATTCTTTTCCGCCGCTTCGTAAACTGCTTCATCCAGCAGTATCTTTTTCAGGCTGTCGTCCTCCAATAAGCTTTTCAGCCATTCATAATGCGCTGCTTCTTCTTTCGCCAGCACCGCCGCAATGGTTTTCAGCCTGTCCGAATACAGGCCGTCCGTCTTCGATACCGTTTTGTAAAGGTTGCTGAAGCTCAGCTCGAACTTCATTAAAATAAATAAAATATCTTTAAGGCTTCTGGTAATTGCCCTCACTCCTTCTGTGGCAAAAGCTTTCAACAGAATCATTTTACCACAGTTTGCAGGTCTTTTACCAACAATTCGGCAGGCTGTCCCTGTAATATTTCCGGATAAAGTAGGAAGGCGTGCAGCTCCATGCATGGCAATAACTGTTGATCAGATTGCTGCCGTAAGGGGAAAACAGCTTGTCCTCCGGATTGTACAGTTCCCAGAAGCAGTCCGCGCCATCCCGGACCATCCCGCCCCAATACCTTTGCATCTGCTCCAGGGCCTTATTCTTTCTGCCATTTAAAATCAACGCTTCGATCAGGTGATGGTACATATAAGGCGTGGAGATCCTCACAGGCGGATTTTTCTCGAACAGCCTGTCGAGCAGCGCCGCATTAGCCGGTGCATCGAGGACCTCCGCAAGGGCCATCCATATCTGTGACGCCCATGAAACCTGCCTTTCGGCACCGCTGACAAAAAAGCCCTCTCCCGCATTCCAAAGGTGTTTTAAGGCGGCATTTGCCGTCTTCTCTATCCCCGCCGCGATCCACCGGCTCTCTTCTTCCAGCCGGAGCTCACCGGCCAATTCGAGACCCCTCCTGAGGCAGTATATGAGAACAGCCTGTGCCGACGCCTGTTTGTTCAGTTCCTGGTGCCAGTCAATAAAGCACCACCAGGTCGGTTCATCCTTTACGACGCCATCCTCTCCCAATTTTGACATGGACAGCTCCAACTGTTTTAATGCCACAGGCCACAGCTCGCACAGGAATTCCCGGTCGCCGGCCGCCTTGAAATAATCGTAAAGGGCTGCCACAAAAAACAGGGAATAATCATAAAGCCACAAGCGGTCGCCCATCAGGTCCGGCTTTGTATACAGGCATGCCTCTACCCTTCCGTCTTCGTCCGTCAGCCCTGCAAAAAGACAAAGGCAGCGTTTTACCAGATCACAATTCCGAAACGTATGGTAATTTACAAGGGCCTGCAGCCTGAGATCCCCGATCCAGAGCCGGCGGTCCCTTTTGGGCCCGTCTTCGAAGACGTCCTGCATGCAATCCTGCAGCGTTTTTATCCCGATCCTGTCCATCCTTTTCAATTCTTCCGGCAAATCCGCCGGCAGCGGCTCGACTTTGCCGGCATCGGCCGAAGTCACTGCCATACAGGTGATATCTTCGAAGGAAATCTTATATCGCGGAGAGGTATCCAGGATCATGATTTTCAGGTAACGGAAGCTATAGCGGCGCGGGAGCCTGACAACGCCGGGAAGGACGTCCACAAACACCGTTTCTTCCTGCAGCCAGGAAGAGCTCAGCCACCCGTTGTATTCTTCAAAGGGCTCCCCGATTTCACAGGGCATTTCGCCGAATACCAGCTTCATTTTCAACGGTGCGTCCGGCGGGTTTTCCCGGGGTATGATCGAAAGACTCAGATAGCCCACCTGGTGATCTCCGAAATCCAGGATTAAACTCTCGTTTTTCCCGAAAGCCTGCTCTTTCAGCTCATCGACATTGCCCGCTCCCGCTGTTTTCCACCCTTGAAAGGCGTTCGCATCCGCCTCTACACGGATCAATCCCACAGGATATACAACTTTTTCAATCAGCATGGGCTCCAAACTTTTCGCCATATTGAGAAACTGTTGCTTATTGAAAGACTGTTGCTTATCGAAAGACTGTTCCGTTTTTTTCGCGTTTGTCATAGACATCCCTCTCCTTAAAGTTTTGTATCCCATTTCCCGCAGAAGGCGTCCACCGGACAGATCCCCTTGAATTCCGATCGTCCCGCAAGCTTCTCGACCAGCGCTTCGAGAATGATATCCGTCGCTGCGTAAGCGTTGATATAAGTCTTTACTCTGGGAACATCCAGCAGATGGTAAGGATTGGCGAGCGAGATAAAGACTGTCGGCACGGAGGAAATATAAACCGGCACATTGGCCCCCATCGGATGCGCCCACTCAATCCGGATTGTCGTTTGGACGCTTGTAGTAGTAAGGTTTGCTATATAAAGGATAAGATCGTAGTGCTCCGTTATTTCACTGAAAGGAGTCTGCATCCCTTCAAACCCCTGGCTGGGTTTGAACTCGTCAACCTCAAAGCCTTCCTTTTGCAGAAGTGCCTTGAATTTCTCCACCGCGCCTTTTTTCGAAGCGAAGGTAAACCCTTCCTCGCTTTCAAGCCCATAAAACAGGATCTTTTTATACCTGCCGGGAAAGACCGGGAAGATATTCTCCTTGCTCTTTACCAGCGTTATGCCTCTGTCCGCGCATTCCCGCGCCCATTGTTCATGCTCGGGGCAGGAAATCCGCTTTAGTGCATCTTCTCTGTGCGGGATCAAAGAGCCGTCCGTTTGCTTTTTATGCAATTTTAAAGAAGCCTTCAAGGCAAGGATTCTCGTCAAAGCTTCCGTTAGGCGCTCCTCAGTGATGATTCCATCCTGGATTCCCTTTTTCATATAATAAAAATCCTCATCCGGATTCCGGGTAAACAGGAACATGTCGCATCCGGCTGTAATTGCCGCCGGAACGGCCTTTTCCCTGGGTAGCGGTATAGCCATTCCCGCCATTGTGGAAGCATCCGTAACCACCAATCCGTTGAAGCCCAGTTGTTTCCTCAACAACTCCGTAATCAGTTCGCGGGATAAGGATGCCGGCAGCATCTCCCCGTTTTTCAGCGCCGGCTTCAGTTTGTGCGAATAGGCGGGCTGCATGATGTGCCCCGCCATGACCGTCCGTGCTCCGGCGTCGATGCAGGCCTTATAAGCAACTCCATAGGTCCGGTCCCATTCCTCGCAGGACAAATTGTTGATGGTGGTCACAAGATGCTGGTCTCTTTCATCCGTGCCATCGCCGGGAAAATGCTTGATGGATGCGGCAACGCCTTGTTCCTGCAGTCCCTTGACAAATTGCACCCCCATGCGCTTCACCCGGTCCGGGTCGGAACCGAAAGTCCGCGTGTTCAGGATGGGATTCCGGAAATTGAAGTCGATATCGATAACCGGTGAGAAAGCCCAGTTCACACCTGCGGCAGCTCCCTCCCGGCCACAGACGGTTCCCAACCTGTATGCCATACTGTCATCGTTGGTCGCCGCGACATTCATTTGCGAACCAAAGCTCGTACCCTCCCGTACAATCCCGCTTCCTCCGTGCTCCAGATTCGCGGCGATCAAAACCGGCAGCCTGCTGTGCTGCTGCAGGACCCGGGCGGCCTCCGTCATTTCGGCAAGAGGCATCGGGCTGCACATGACGCCCCCGGGCTTATAAGTTTCCACGGTCTTCTTTAGGTAATCCTCCTCTCCTGAATAGGCGATCATGCAGAAAAGCTGGCCGACCTTTTCATCCGGCGTCATCCGGCTGATTTCGTCCCGGATCCATTTTATATCCTCTTCCTTTAAATAAAAGGGATTCCCTTTTAAATCAAGCATTCCGTTCCAACCTCCTCGTTTCATCCGCTTATTTTGCACTCCTATTGTCAGCAGGACGGCAAAATCCGTGTCGCGCAGCTAGCCCTTTACCGCACCTGCGGTCATACCCGCAACGATCTTCTTGTTAAAGAAGATGAACAGAATCAGCGGCGGCAGCGAGATCAGCACGACATCCGCAAACAACAGGTTCCATTGCGTATTGAACTGGGTCATGAAATTATAAAGCGTAAGCTGTACCGTGACATTTTTCGCGCCCGGCAGGAAATAAAGGGGATTGACGAAATCGTTGAATATACCGACGGAGGAAAGGACGATCACCGTAGAAGTAACCGACTTGAGCAGTGGAAAGATGATCCGGAAAAAGAGACTGAATCCGCCGCATCCGTCGATAATAGCGGCTTCGTCGATTTCCTTCGGGATCGTTGCCATGAACCCCCGGTAGAGGATCGCCGAAAACGGGAAGCCCAACGCTGCTTCCACCAATACCAACCCCGGTATCGACTTGAAAAGGCCGATCCCGTTCAGCACCCAGATCGTAGGTACAACGGCAGGTGGGATCATCAGCCCCGCAAGCACCAGAAAATTGACAAAATCCAGAATCTTCCCCTGCCTGCGCTGCATTACAAAGCCAGCCATGGAACAAACGACAATCAATACCGCAATCGACAGAGCGGTTATATTGATACTGTTTACGAACGCTCGGAGCACTACATTGTGGCTTACGGTCAACACTTCCCTGTAATTTTCGACAATTTGGAAAGCACCGGGCCATTTAATGTTCATCTCTGCGGCTTCCGTCCTATTTTTGAACGAATTCAGGATAACATAATAAAACGGAATCCCGAAAACAAGGAGGCTCATGATCACCGCAAAGGACTCTATAATCAAATTGCTTGTTTTCTTTTTCCTGTTCATAAATCCACCTCGCTCTTGTTCAAAAACTTAAATAAAGGAACCGCCAGCAAGGACACCACGATGAACAGGATTACGTTGCCCGCTGTTGATAATCCGTAAAAGCCGCCCTGGTACTGCTTGTAAATAATCGATGCGATCAGGTCGGTGGTAAAGCCGGGACCGCCTTTGGTCATGGCCCACACCAGATCGAAGGAGCGCAGTCCCCCGATGAAGGAAAGGATAATGACGGAGTTCATGGCCGGGCGGCTCAGGGGAAGCGTAAGGTGGAAGAACTTATCCCTGGAGTTCCCACCGTCAATGTACAAAGCTTCATAGTAGTGCTGGGGGATCGACATAATCCCTGCAATATAGATCACGGTCGCCATTCCGACTCCTTTCCATACGTCGGTAAAAGCAACGGAAAGGAGAGCCAAGTGCGTATTGCCGAGCCAGTCCGGGCCTGCAATGCCGAACAGTTCAAGCGCCTTGTTTATGATGCCCTGGGTAGGATGCATCATGCTGCTGAAAACGACACCGACAGCGATGGTGCTTAAAAGATTCGGGAAAAATACCATCGATCTCAGATAGTCCTTCGTGCGGATTTCCGTGCACAGGAATGTGGCGAGCAGCAGACCGAGGATCACCTTAAGGCCGCAGGTCACCAGGGCGTAGATCAGGGTATTTTTAAAACCGATGTTCAGCGAGGATTCCGCAAAGAATGTCTTATAATTTTCCAGACCGATGAAGTTCCAGTCCGTGAGGGTCCACCGTGTCAGACTAAAAAAGAAAGACATCAGCGTCGGGAGCAGGAACAGGACGCCATAAATAATTCCCGCGGGTAATAAAAAGCCGTATGAATAGATTTTATTCGATGATCGAGTCATTCCAATCTCTCCTTTAAGAATCGGGGGAATAGAGCGGTTTTATGAAACTGGCCCTGCTTTTCAGCAGGGCCAGTGCTTCCATACCGACTTGTTCTATCGATTACCAGCCTGCGATTCCAAGCTGTTTCGCCTGTTTTTCCACATCCTTGTCGTATTCCTTGGCGCAATCCGCCGCGGGTTTGATCCCGCTTCCCGCTTCTACACAGATCTGCGGAAGGTTCGGGCCCTTGATGGCGGACAGGAACTCCAGCGCCGGCGCATTGTTGCCGTTGTCGAAGTAAGGCATCATATCCTTGACTGCGGGAAGGACATTGTCCGGAAGTTTGGCGCCCTTGATCGCAAAGGGGCCGTCCGGCAGCTGTTTGGACACATAGGTTTCGCAGCCTTCCGGGGATACAAAGTAGGAGGCCCATTTCATTTCCGCTTCCACATTGCCGTCCTTGTTGAAATAAACTCCGCCGGGCATCCAGACTGTCAGTCCGTTCTTGTCGGCAGAATCGCCGGGCTGCGCGAACAATCCGATATCTTCTGCCTTGTCCGGATAGCTTGCCTTAATTGCGGAAAGGGCGAAGGTAAGCATTGGATAATGGGCGCCGGTTCCTTCCGCAAGCATCTTTAAGGCGATATCATAGGTGGTTGCCAGATAGTCCTTGTTCATATAGCCTTTTGCGTTGATTTCAGCCAGTTTTTCAAATCCTCTGAGGGCTGCGGGGGTATCCGCGAATTTCGCTTTGTTGGCCGTATAATCCGCCGCAAAGTTCGGAGCCAGCAGCTGAACATTGTAAAAATCGGCAAGAAGGATCAACTGTGCTGTCCAGCTGTCTTTGTAGGAGCCGATAACGGCAGTCTTGCCGGCAGCTTTGATCTTTTCGCAATTCGCCAGAAGCTCGTCCCAAGTCTTCGGTACGGATAATCCGAGCTCCGCATATACTTTTTTGTTGTACAGCCATGCACCGGACATGGAGCCGCCGTTCGGGATTCCGTAGACCTTTCCGTCCACGGTTACGCAGGTTTTGAAGGAATCCATGACATTTGCCATGAACGGTTCGCTGGTAAGATCCGCAAAATACTGTTGAGGATTGAGCGCCATGAAAAGAGAACCGGAATTGTATGCGCAGATATCCGCCATATCGCCGGTTGCAAGACGGGTTTTCACCAGGTTGTCCCCGTCGGATCCGCCCGGACGGAGCTCCACTTCGGTCTTGATGTTATATTTCTTCTCAATTTCTGCAAAAATCGCATTTACACCGTCGAGAGTGGACTGATTGTCGATCAGGAATGTAAGCGTTACCGGTTCTGCATAAGCCTCCGATGCTTCAGCGGCAGAAGTTTCCGCCGGCGTCTGGACAGCCGCATCAGTGGCGGCAGCAGTGGTTTCCGCCGGCTCTGCCGCTTTTTCACCGCAGCCTGAGAACATGGTGACCAGCATGGAAATACAGAATACCAGTGCAAGAATTTTGATACCCGACTTCTTCATAAAGTACATCCTCCCTAAAAATAATAGACTGTGATCTGATAGTATCATCCTTGCTTCGTACGATACATGGAATATGCAGTACTCGGATATGTAAAAATCAGCACTGGTAAAGTTTGATTACGGGATCCGCATTTTATTCCGCTCAGCCTGCCAGCGGGCATTCCCGTCTGCCCCTTGGCCCGCCTACAGTCGCGATTGCGCCTCCCTGCGGTAAATTGCCTATCCTGAAAATGAACTGCCGGTCATAAAATAGCACCATTCTGGCATAGGTGTTCAGAAGTCCCATTCCGCCGATGGTGTAGCCGGTGTGTAATTCCTCGTCTGAAAACTCCCTGCGGATGGATTCCATTTTCCCCTGCAGCTCCTCCAGTATGACCGGATCGAATCCCTGCCCGTTGTCCATTATGTCGATATACCACCAGTCCTCCCGGATATATCCGCGTATTTCGATCTCCATTGTCCCGCGGGAGGCTTCAAAGCCATGGTTGATGGAATTCTCCACGATTTGCTGGAGCACGATCTTGGGAAGCGCTTCATTTTGGATTTCCGGGTCGATGTCGAATTGAAATTCCAGGCGGTGCTCGTACCTTTTTTTCATCAAGAAGAGATAGTTGCGTACATGATCCAGTTCTTCCGCTATTGTCGCCGTCCGTTTGAGGGTGGATGTGGAATAGCGAAGCATGGATGCAATGCTGTCACAGATCTCGCAGATTACTTCATCCCCGTTTATCATCCCTCTGTTGGAAAGAACATTGAGAATATTATAGATAAAGTGCGGATTCACCTGGGCCTGAAGCGAATCGAAATTGGCCTGCATCTGGAGCGTGTGGGATTTGATCTGTCGGCTCACGGCGTCGTTCAAACGCTCCCTCAGCCTCTGGAAAGACTTGTTCAGCGCTTCGAACTCGTTATTGGAGCTTTCAAAGGAAATCTTATCCGGCAGGTTTTCCAGCTCCGTCCCCTCCATTTTTTCCTTCAGCTGCCGGACCGGCTTGGACAGTTGCCTGGAAAACGTATACACATATCCGAGGGCCAATAGTAAAACCAGTATTCCGAGGAAGATCATGATATAGGTTGTATAGTAAAGCGGTTTCAGCAGGGCGTTCCTGTCCTGGACAAGGACTATGGCGATGCCTGTATAGTCCGAACGCATGCCCGCAACAATTTCATCCGTTTGCGACAACGGGTTTCTCTCCAGGGAAACGGAAACCCTTCCATTTGTCGCAAGTCTGGAGCAATAGCCAAGCAGGACGCTGTCGGCTTCCCCGCTGGAGTAAAACAGATCGCCGGATTTTGTAACCGCCGCGACCCTGATGTTTTCTTCATCCGGCACTGCGAAAATTTCCGCCAGCTTTGAATAGGGCTGCTGGATTTCGATATACCCCATACCGCCGCCCGGTCCCTGGATGCAGCGGCTCAGCCCGAAAACCCGGGCCTTTTCCTTTACCGCCCACGGATCGTTATAGGGAGGCAGAATAGCCGCCCTTCCCTTTGCCGCATCCGCCTTTCCGGTCCATTCCAGGCTTTTGATCAATTCGGAAAGACCGGCATTCGTATCGGCAAACCGGAAATTGCTTGTCAGGAAGTCCCCCTTTTTGTTAAAAAAGCTTACCCGGTAAAAATTTTTGTCGGTGGTGTAATTCATTACATTGCTGTAAATGGTCGCCCTCGCCTCCGCGATGTATTCCCGGTCGGCCGGATTGTCCCGGTCGATGGTTGCCAGGCTGGTCATGGAGGACATGAAGTTTTCGGTCGTCAACAAAAAGGTGGACATTAGATCCATGGGACGGATCAGGTTGTCCAACTGCTGGGACATTTTCTCGTTAATGACGGAAAGATTGGAATAGGCGTTTTTTTCAAACGCATTGGAGGCATACTGGTAAAATCCCATCCCGAGTGATATCACAAGCAGGAGGATTAGAACAAAGTACGTCAGAAACAGCCTCGTCTGGAAACTCATTTATCATCACCGGACCTTATTCATTATTCCTGCGACCCGATAAAAATTCGGATGGCGGAGTCCCCGTAATGGACCGGAATACCCTGCTGAAATAGAACTGGTCATTGTACCCGACCGCTTCGGCTACATCCTTCAGATGCATTTCCGGATGCTCCGTTATAATTCGTTTTGCAGTACTAACCCTGTATGTTGTGAGATATTCGTTAAAGGACATGTTCTTATATTTTCGGAACAATCTGCTCAGATACGTTTGGGATAGGCCGAACATAAGGCAGACGGATTGAAGGGTAAGGGGTTCCGACAGGTTATTCTCAATATATTGCTCGATTTGGGAGAAGAATTCGGGGTTGTCCACTTTTTGATTTTTATTCTCCGTTTTGCCGATCAGTTTCTCGATAATATCCCAGATGTTGGCCATCAGCTCTCCAAAGGAACTCGAATAGTAAAGCGACTCATCCAGCAGGTATTCCAGGTCCTGTATCTGTACGGATTGATTAATGGAATATTTGTTGACATAATGAAGGACCTGACGGAGAATATTTTCCACCCAGAGCTGTGTCCGCTTTTCCTCCTCCCACCCGGAAAACAACCGGACAATCTCCTGTTTCAGCTCTTTGACCTGTCCGTTCGCCAGATAAAAATTCAACCGGTTCCATAGAGCCGTATCTATGCCTCCCGGATTTCCTTTTTCAGGGACCGACCGGTTTCCCCGGAATATCTGGTTCATTCCGATGACTGTATTATTATCAAGAATCCGGTACATCGAAGCCACATACTTTTTTATTTCCTGCAGGCTTACAAGCCCTGAAGAAAAGGCAATATTGTAGTAACCGCCCTTGAAGCTTTCAGCGGCATTCGAAACAATCGTCTCAAACGGATGCTCCCCCGGAAGCTCCGGAGTGTGTATGAAAACAGCCTCCATCTCATCCCTTCCGGACACTGCCCAGGTACGTTCATCGGCAGCCGTTTCAAACAGGGGGAGGATATCGGAATACGGGGCGGACCCGACCGAGAACTGCTTGGTCAAAAACCGGGAGGGAAGGCCGTTTTTGCGAAGAATGGCCAGCATATAACCATGGAACGGAAGAACTCTTTGGGCGCGTTCCTGCTCTATGGGATTCCCGGCTATGATATTTTTCAAAAGGATCATCCGTTCCAGGCGGTACTGCTCATCCAGCTTCAATTTAATGGCACCGAGTAGTTCGCTGAGCTGAGCCGGGTTGACAGGCTTGAGAAGATAATCCACGACCCCGGATTTCAGGGCGCCTTTGGCATATTCGAAGTCCTGGTACCCGCTGATAATGATGGAGTAAATATGGGGAAGCTCCTCTTTCACGCGGGAAACCAGCCTGATGCCGTCCATAACGGGCATTTTTACATCGGTAATCAATATATCGGGTTTTAATATCCTTGTCTTTTCAAGTCCCTCTTCTCCGTTTTCCGCTGTTCCCGCTATTTCAAAACCGCTGCATTTCTGTTCGATCACCATGCGCAGGTGTCTCATTGCAGACGGTTCATCTTCAACAAGCAATACCTTTATCATAAAAAGCAAATCCCCTCTTTTATGGCGGAGCCATCCTGCCGGAAATCGTGAACATTGCTTTTTTATTATAACATCAAAAATGCGGAAGCAGTAAATGGTATAAATTTTTAAGTTTTGTCGTTTTCGCTCAAAATCACTGTCCGGCGGGCCGGTTCTTGAGAGAGTCGAGCTTGTGGGGCGTTATGGTGTCGATATACGCTTTTTTCATCCGTTCGAGCCCGCGCTGCTTTACGATTTTGCTCCAATCCGTCGCAATGGCGTCCACGGCTTCCTGCGCGGACATCTTTCCTTCCAGCGCCTTGATCTTGTAGATTTCGATCGCATCGTACATTTGAACGGCTCCGGGTATGCGCAAATCGGGAACGCCAACCTGCTGGTTCAGCTTGAGCGACTCCAGGTAGCTCGGGGCGTCCTTGAACTGCTGCTTTATCGCCGGATCTTCTATCTGCCACTCCTTAACAGGCTCATATTCCCAATATAACTTCTGCGTATGGTGAATCAGCCGGTCTCCGGTCGTCATCCACCGGATCAGGTCAAACGCCGCCGCCTGATAGGCGCAGGTCTCCACAATGGAGAACTGCCAGCCGTGCGCTAGGGGGCTGGCTCTATGCGGAACATCCAGGTCGACCCATTCCCCCTTGTCCGCGTCATAAACCTCCGTGCTGCCCGGAATCAGGGAATAACCGGTGCTTGCCACGCCGCCCGGTATTTCGGCGCCGGGCCTTCTCGCGATATTCAGCATCGCCGGCCAGGTAAACTGGATCGCCGTTTTGCCCTGGTGCCACGCCTGCTGCATGTCATCCCACCCGAAGCCGATCACCCCGGCGGGCGAATACGTCGCGCTGCTGCTCCGGATCACGTCCTCCATGGCTTTTACACCGGCGGGATTATTAATCAGCGGTTTCATGGTCTCCTTGTCGAAATAGACGTCGCCGTTATACATACCGTCCTTTTGCAGATAGGAAACGTAGCGGGTCAAAAAATGCCAGGTGGAAGCGCGGCTCCGGGCGTTGATGTCCACGGTCCCGTAGAGCCCGTCCTTACCGTTGAAGAATTCCGCGATATCGTAATATTGGTCCCAGGTTTCCGGGAAGGTAGGATCATCGGGCCTTAATGCATAATGATATTTCGCTTTGAATTCCTCCGCATATCGAATCCACAAATCCTTCCGGTATGCCACCTGGAACACGTCTCCATCCATGGGCATGGAATAGATGTGCCCGTTATACCAGCAGTATATTTCCTTATAATGCGAGAAATAGGAATCCCATTCCAGGCCGCCGTTTTGATAGCTGTTGTTTATTTTGTCCATGTCCATGAAGGTTTCAAGCGGAACGAGCTTCCCCGTACCCATAATGTCCCCGCTCAGATAATGGGGGTACAGAATGACGTCGTACGAGCCTTTGTCGCTCAGCAGATCAATCGCTTCCTGTTCAAATATCTGCGCAAAGGATAGCTCGAGGATTTCAAGCCGGACGCCCATCCTTTTTGCCCACTCCTGGCCGTCCTTATGCAAAAAATCGGCCATCCTGCCGGAAGGCGCGGCCACGGTCAGGACCGCTCCGGCGAATTTCTTTTCCTTCGGAACGGGTTCCCGGTTTGTCAGCACGACATTGTCCTCCCCTATGCTGAAGTCCGTTTCCTCCACGCCATAATTGGTGACCTTCTGCGTCGCGGCAGGTTCTGTAGCAATGCTCGTCGTTTCCGGGGCAGAATCCCCCTTTTGCTCCTGCATTCCGGCGTTGCAGCCTGCGGCCCCGTTTATTACGCCTACAGCGGCAAGCATCAGGATGAAGGCTCTCATCCGGTTTCCCATCCGTCCCATAGCATCTCCCTCCGTTCCCGGCAGCATCCTTACCCTCTCATATGCTGCTTCCTGTACTGCAGGGGGGATTGTCCCATCATTTTCTTGAACACCCTGCAGAAATATTTCGGTTCCTTGTAGCCTACCATTTCGCCGATTTCATACGTTTTCAAACTTTTGTCCGCCATCAGCGACTTCACTTCCTCCATTCTCAGCCGGGTAATATAGTCCAGCAAAGTGTACCCCGTCTCCGCCTTAAAAAGGGAGGAAAAATAATTCGGAGTCATATGAACCACGTTGGATATCTGCGCCAGGGTGATTTCCTTCCTGAAGTTTTCCATAATATAGCTTTGGGCCGCGGCAACAGCCGAGTTTTTAATTTTCTGGGTATCGCGGATCCCCTCCATGGACCGGTCCACAAGGTCCGCCAGCTTGTCCCGGATCTGTTCCACGGAATCGAAACGGTGGATGGCGGTGAACATGTCCATTTCCTCCATTCCCAGGCAGGAAGGCGTAATGCCGGCCTTGTAGATTTGCTTCAAAATGGCGGATATCAGCCGGTAATAGACCATCTTGACCGTTTCGACGTCGATTGCGTCCGGCTTTTTCAGCCGTTCAAAAATCCCCGCGAGGATATTTTTGCTGCCTTCCCCATCCAGAGAGGAGACCGCCGCGGCAAAGCTGTTTTCGTCCGCTTCCGTAAAGGCTTCCCGGTTGAAATTCGCCGGAACGCTTAAAAACGTCAGGACGCTGTTGCTCCCATAAAGGGGCAGAAGGTCCAGCGATTTTCTGGCCTCCGCATAGGATGCGCCTATATCCATGATATCCTTGACCGCATTTCCCATTCCGACGGTTACGGATACCTTCAGATACGTATTGATATAGTTTATGATCTCCCTGTAAATGCCGGTCAAAACCGGATAGCCGTCGTCGGCATGCCGGTTGTGGCTGACTATGCTGACCACTTCGTTCTTTCTGCTTATAAAGTAGCTTGATATTTTATTGGCCTCCAGAATCTCTCCCGCGATATTGGCGACGGAAAATTTCAGAAGCTCCGCATCCATGGAATTTTCGGATTCCTTCATGTACGCTTCTTCATTAAACCGTATGGAAAGGACGTTGTACAAACCGCCGTCAAACCGGATATCCAGCTCTTTAAGCTTTCTTTCGACTTCCTTCGCGGTCAGGACATGCTCTTCCAAAAGATTTTCAAAAAACCGCTCTCTTTTGTGCTCCAGGTTTTCCTTCACGACAATGCTTGCCCGGATCCTTTCCACCTTCTCCCGGTCTTTCTGCTCCAGCCGGTTTTTGATTTTCTCGATCACAGGGACAAGATCTTCTTCGCTGACCGGCTTCAGCAGATAATCCACCGCATTGTTCTTCACCGCGCTGCGCATATATTCGAAGGTGTTGTATCCGCTGAGAACGAGAAAAAGGACACTGGGATACAGCGCGCCCGCCTTTTCGATCAACTGCGCGCCGTCTATGTCCGGCATTTCCATATCCGATATCACAAGCCGCGGTTTCAGTTCTTGGATTTTGCCAAGGGCCTCCTGCCCGTCTTCCGCTTCCCCGATGATTTCAAAGCCATAGTCTTCCCACCGGATGCAGTTTTTCACCCAGAGGCGAACATATCTTTCATCATCTACAATAAGAACACCGTACATTTCATCCGCTCCCCGCTAAAAGGCTGTGTTCTGTTTCCAATCCGCCGGTACACTGATTATCACCGTTGTCCCTTCCCCGACCGTGCTGCGGATATCCAGCCCGTATCCCGCTCCAAAGTACCTTTTGATCCGGCCGTTTACGTTATAGATACCCAAGCCGCCTTTCCGGTCGGCTTTGAAGCTGTATTCGCCGCTCATCAGCAGCCTTCGGATCTCTTCCAGTTTTTCTTCGGAGATGCCCGCTCCGTTGTCCTTCACGGAAATGATCCGCTTATCTTCCAGAACCATCGAGGAGATTCGGATCCGGTTTTCCTTTTTACTGCTCCGGAACCCGTGAATAATGGCATTTTCAATGACCGGCTCGAAGGTAAACCGGACAATGTGGGATTCCATGGCATCCTCCCCCATTTCGTTTTCCAGCTCGATTCCCTTGCTGAACCTCAGATTGTGAATGGTCAGATAATTCTCTATATGCTTGATTTCTTCTTTTACCTTGACGTTGTAATCCGTATTCAGGTTATACCGGAAAACATTCGAAAGCGCTCGGGTCGCTTTCAGGATATTCCCCCTGGGATCCTCCGAAAACAACAGGCCTTTTATCATTTCCAGCGTGTTATATAAAAAGTGGGGATTGATCTGGGTCTGCAGGGCGCAAAGCTCCGCTTCCTTTTTCAGCATCTCCAGCTCATATTTTTCATTCCGGAGGACGCTTTCCTTTTTGTACTGCTCCTCCACCTCGTCCACCAGCTCCTTGATCCTGCACACCATATGCCTGATGTGATGGGAAACCTGTCCTACCTCGTCATTTCCCGGAATATCCGCCACTGCGTTGAACCCTCCTTCCACAACGTTATCGATTGCTTTTGACAGCATGGTGATTCTCTTGGTGACCAGCTTCGAAAACAAAAAGGTACCGATAAAGCCCAACGTGCACAAGCCCAGGGAAAGCACAAAAATAAAATCCCTTATGCCGTTCGTTTTCTCTTTGAATTCCTTCTGGGGCATGCTTCCGATCACATACCATCCGAGCTTGTTGTTGTTGCTGTAAACCAGGAATTCCTGCTGCCCGCCGATCGTTGCCGTAAAAGCGCCCTTCCTGTCCCCCTTTGCGACCACCTCGGATATTTTGGAGGCATAATCGCCCAGGTACTGCTTCTTGCTGCTGTCGTAATAGATCAGGTCCCCCGTATCCTTCGCCGTAAAAACCATGCCCGACTTCCCGAAGGTAACCGTATCAATAGAGCTGAATATCCTCTGGGTGCTTACATCCAGCCGCAATATGGCCATCGGCCTCTGGTCCAGGTCGTTGAACACGGTGGAATAGCAGGACAGCAGCGGTTTATCGCTGAGCTTCGACCAGGTGCCGTCCTTTTCGTTCGTCCAGTAAAACCGCCCCAGGGGGCTGAATTTCAGCAGCGGCTTCACCCACGGGTCATTGCTGATTTCACTGGCGCTGAAAATGGCAGCATTGTCCCAGGGTATTTTGTCATCAAAGGAGAAAACCCTCAAATCGTTGATATCTTCATTCACATTCCGGAACGTGGTGATCTGGTTCCGTACCGCTTCGAAGTACAAAAGCATGTCGTTGTAATCATTGATCACTTCGGGAACCAGGGCGTCAAACCGGTCCCCCGCGTAGAACGACTTCATGGAGATCTCAAATTCGTTTATATTGTAATCGATGTTATTATTGATCTGGTCCAGGACCTGCATCATGGAGTTGCCTGTTTCCCTGTTTAAAACGTTTTCCATTTTTTTGAACATGACAAAGCTTAACAGGATTGTAAAGGTTACTATTGAAATAGCTAAAAATAGAAACAGCTTTGTCCTGATTTTCAAATTATTCAAAAGGAAAACGAACGCCTTGTACAGACCTTTATGCATGAGTCTCCCCTGTGCCATCCGCCTTCCGCAGCTTCATAAAATCCCTGCGGTTCTTCTCTGATTATAGGAAATCGGTGTACCTGTGTAAAGTTCACCGACGATGTTTTGCCCTGGTAATTTATCCCCTCCGGATCAATGATTATAAACGACTACCCGGATCCCCATCTCCTTCAGGCTGCTTTCGATTTTATCCAGAGCACTGTCGGCTACGGCCTGAACCTCATTGATCCGGTATTCCGTGCCGATGGCGGAGTACTTGTTCACGCCCAGCTTGTGATACGGCAGAAGATGAGCCTCTTCTACCCTGTTTTCTTTCAGAAGCCGTCCCAGCTTCTCTATATTGTCCGCTGAGGTATTGAGCCCCGGAATCAGCGGGATTCGTGCAATCAGTCTTTTTCCCGTTCCGGCTATCCTTCGGAAATTATCCAGGATCCGTTCATTGTCCTGCCCCGTAAGCTCTTTATGCCTGTCCGGATTCAGGTGCTTGATATCGAAAAGCACCAGATCCGTATGCTTCAAAACCATTTCATAAGAACTCCAGGGCGCGAAGCCGCAGGTCTCGATGGCGGTGTGTATGCCCGCTGCCTTGCACTCCTCCAGGATCCGGGAAGCGAATTCCGGCTGGGCCGTGGGCTCGCCGCCGCTTAAAGTGACGCCGCCTCCGGAATTCCGGTAAATATCGGCGTCCTTCCGGATTTCCTCCATCACCTCGGAAACCGTCCTGCTGTCCCCGGCCATTTCCAATGCTCCGGCAAAGCAGGCCCTGACGCAGTCCCCGCATAAGGTGCATTTCGCCCTGTCGATCCGGTTTCCCTCCGGGCCTGCCGTGATGGCGCCCACGGGACAGGCGGCAATGCACCGGCCGCAGCCTATGCATTTTTGCCTGTGGAACAGCAAATCCGGCCCCATGCTCTGCGATTCCGGATTGCAGCACCAGAGACAGCGCAGCGGACAGCCTTTCAGAAAGACGAGGGACCGGATGCCGGGCCCGTCCTGGACGGAAAACCTTTGTATATTGATTACTCTGCCTGATTGATTCATGTGGACCTTCCTCCTGCTGCAAACAAACTGTTTTGATGGAAGGGCGAAGAGGACAGCATCCTCTTCGCCGCGGTTTTCCCTAAAATCGTTCTATTTCGGCGCGTCTTATGATATTATCCTGCACTTCCGCCGACAGGCTTGTGAAGTAGGCGCTGTAGCCCGCTACCCGGACAAGCAGGTCCTGGTATTTCTCCGGATTCTGCTGGGCGTCGCGCAGCGTTTCGCTCGAAACCACGTTAAACTGGATGTGGTACCCTCCCTTTTCCTGGTAGGTTTTGATGAGGGAAGCGAGGTTCCTGGAGCCCTGGTCGCCTTCCAACGCCGACGGATGGAACCGCTGGTTGAGCAGCGTGCCGTTGGAAGCCAGCCGCTGGTCGATCTTGGCGGCGGAATTGATCACGGCGGAAGGACCTTTCTTATCCGCTCCCACCTGGGGAGAAAGACCGCCGTCCGCAAGCGGGAAGCCTGCAAGCCTTCCGGAAGGCAGCGCTCCGACAATGGCGCCGAAGGGCACGTTCGATATGACGGTATAGATGCCGGGAGAGTGAACGCCTCCCCTGCGCGGGATGGTATATTTGGCAACCTCCTCGCACCAGATCCTGCCTATCTCGGCGACGATCCCGTCGACATAATCGTCATCGTTTCCGTATTTGGGGGCTCTGTTCTGCAGCGCCTGCCTTTCCGCTTCCTTCCCTTCAAAGTTGGTATCGAGCATATCGATGATTTCTTTCATGGTGAACAGCTTGTCTTCGAAAACCAGCTTCTTGATCGCCGCAAGGGAGTCCCCCACGTTCACTATGCCGACCGCCTGCGGACACAGCACATTGTAGCGGGTTCCGCCGCGGGTCGTATCCCGGCCGTTTTCAATCGGACTGAGGCAGAGCGAGGAGAAATAGGGCTGGGGAGTCAGTTCTCCATGGATCCAGTCCGCGGTGTTCATGATGATGGCGCCATGATACACAAAATATTTCAGTTGCTCGACGAAAGCCTCCCATACTTCCTCATAAGATGAAAATGTTTTGGGATCCCTGGTTGCAACGCCTATTCTCTGGCCCTTGTTCTTCCCGTACCGGCTGACGCCCTGGTTGAGCGCAAGCTCAAGCATCTTCGGAACGGTTACCCAGGCCGCGCCGCCATTGCCCCAGTTGTCTTCCCCCACTACCAGCTCCACGCAGCCGATAATGCAGAAATTGCGGGCATCCTTGAGGGATATGCCCCGGTTCATCAACGCGTCGATGGCGACCTTGTCCGTGAAATTCTGCGGCATGCCGATACCCGTTTTGATGACCTCCGCGGCCCGGATGCGCAGTTTTTCCGGCGTGCCTTCATGGTAGCGCACGGAAAGATTGGGCTGGATCAGGCGGATATGCTCCATGGCGTCCAGGCAGATATAGGACATCTCATTGGTCACATCCCGGCCGTTTTCGTCCACCCCGCCGACAATCAGGTCCTGTCCGGTCGGATCGCCGGCCCAGTATCTGGCGCTGGCCGAATCGACGAACTGGTTGATCTCGCTGAACTTGACATACAGGCATTCGACCAGCTCCTGGGCTTCCTCCCGGGTGATGAGCTTCGCCTTGACATCCCTCTCGTAGAACGGATACATATACTGGTCGAACCGTCCGGGGGTCCAGGAATATCCGTCCTGTTCGATCCACTGCAATACGTGGGTGAAGAAGAACAACTGGCAGGCTTCCCGGAAATTCCTGGCGGGATTTTCCGAAACCCATTCGCTCATACGGGATATCTGCAGCAGTTCCTCCCTGCGTCCGGCATCCTTCTCCTTTTCCGCCAGTTCGGCGGCGTATGCGGTATAGCGCCTGCCGTATGTGATTGCTGCTTCCATGGCTATTTTTGCAGCCCGGTAGAAGTTATACTTTTCCTGGTCCTCGGGATTGCAGCCCAGGGATATCTTCGACAGCTTCCCGTCTATATCGGCCATAATTCCCTTGAAGCCCTTGTTGAGAACCTTGCCGTAGGAGCAGTTCGCATGACCGATCCCGAAATTCAGGGGCAGGCCCGCGTTATAGATCTCGGTCTGATAGACCTTCATGGTCTCCTCCGGAATCATGGAGGCAAACAGGTTCCATTTCCTGTGCTTCATCCAGTAGGGAACGTGCTTGCGGATTTCCTCCTTGGTCTCCTCCGTACATTTGTACGGATCCTGCGGCCTTACTTCAAACAGTTCAAGATCCTTTGCGATCCATTCCACATTATTTTCCGGGTATAGGACGCCTCCCTTGATATATCTGCCGTTATTTCCCACGACAAGCTCGTCCGGCATGATCCGGAGGGTCATGTTCTCCACGATGTACTTGAAGGCCTTTGCCCTTCTGATCTGGATTTCCTCTCCTTCCGTCATCCGGTAGGCTTCCGTGATCAGCCTCATCCTTTCGAAATCCACTTCGGGCACCGTATCCAGAAGCCGCTTCTTCAGGCGTTCGCTTCTTGTCATATTCTCTACCTTTTTGGACATGAATTCGCTTACGTAACTTTTTTTATCTGACAGATGTGACATAGCTGCCTCCTTTATAAAACATTCTGTTTCCGATTCAAAGCTCCCCGGTTCTGCCCTAAAGCTCCCCGATCTCCTTGTAGCGCCGGATTCCCTTTCCGGCCCGGATCATGCCCCGCAGCGCTTCTATGGCGTCCTTCACCGGGCAGTCGTTGGAGCCCAGAAGACATTTTTCCAGTTCCCTCTCGCAGCAGCCGCACAGGGCTTCGCACCGTTCCAGCGCTTTTGCCGCCTTTTCATCCTCAAAGGTCTTGATTTCGTAATCCATAAAAAGTCTCATGCTTTCGCCTCCCCCGGTTTCTTATCCTCTGCTTTTTTCATGGTAGCGACGGCTCTTTTTGCCACGGCTACATAGCAGGAATCCACATGCTTTTCGCAATTCAGGCACAGGTCGTCTATTGCCTCCGCCGCCTGCCGGACCAGTTGATCGTCATACTTCATCATTTCACCTCCCATCTTGAATCAAACTATGCTTCCGCCCTGCCCATGGACAGATATCTCCAGGTCAGTGTTCCGAGAATAACCACTCCGTTGATCAAATACAAAACCCAGGTGTCGATTCCTAAAATCAGAAAGCCGTTCTTGATCGTAGCCAGAAAAAACGCACCGATGATGGTTCCCACAATGTTTCCCTTGCCGCCGGACATAAGGGTCCCGCCCATGACGGTGGCCGCGATGGCGGTCAGCATGTATTCCTGCAGCATGCCCGGCGTCGCGTTGGAGGCCTGGGCGGCGCCCATCATGCCGGCCATGAAGGAATAGCCCGCCGTCAGCAGAAAGGAGACGACGGTGATGGAACCGATTTTCAAGCCGGCAAATTTGGCGGCGTCCTTGTTGTCCCCCAGGAATTCGATATTTCTTCCGAATTTGGAGCGGTGCAGGATCACATAACCGACCGCCACCATCACGATCATCCAGAGCACGATGGTGGGGAAACCCCCGATATTGCCTGCGAATACATTGACAAAAGACTTCTGCGAAATGACGACCGCCCTGTGGTCCGTGACAATGTCCATCAGGCCGGCGGCGATCATATTGGTCGCCAGCGTAATAACGATGCTGGGCAGGGAGGTTTTCACCAGGATCAGTCCGTTGACCAGCCCGAAAACCATCGTGACCAGGAATGCCGCCGCCATGGAAGAGAGAACGGAGCGCCCGCTTTCAATCAGGACGCAGAAGACCGCCGCGGCCAGACCGGGCAGGGACTGGATGGAAAGATCGATTTCGCCCAGGGTAATTACGAATGTGACGCCGGCAGCCAGTACCGTAACGATGCTCATGGAGCGCAATATGGTGTAGAAGCTCGAAACGGACAGGAACCCTTTTGCCGTTATGGAAAACAAGATAAAAATCACAATTGTCGCCAGAATCAGAATGCCCTGCTGGGAAACTATTCTGTTTTTAAGTGCTGTGCCTCGTATGCTTTGCATACTATCCCCCCCAAATTACGTGCGTTTCAGTTCGATCGCACGGTTTTCCATTACCGCGTTGGCGCTCAGGACAGCCAAAATAATGATGCCGATGATAATATTCTGCATGAATGAGCTCATTGCCAGCATGAACAACCCGTTCTGGACCATCGTTACAAACAGGGCGCCGATAAAGGTGCCGATCAGGTTGGACTTGCCTCCCTTTACGGAGCTTCCGCCGATCAGGGCGACAACAATGGAATAGAGCATCAGGGATTCTCCAAAGCCCGCCCTCATGTAAGAGGACCGCAGGGATTCCATCATCCCTGCAAAAAACACAAAGCACGCAGCCACGATAAAAGCCGCTGTGACATAAAGGCCGACATTGATGCCGTAGGACCTTGCCGCTTCCCTGTTGTCGCCGATGCAGTGCAGGCTCCGGCCGAATTTCGTCCTGTACAGAATAAACCATCCCACCGCCAGGAGAACGAACATCCACAGGATAATGTTCTGGATACCGCCCGTCGTACCGCTGAACAGCTTGATCAGGACGTCGTTTTTCATCAATACAGGCTTGTTTGACGTGAGGGTCCTCGTCAACCCCATGGCAATGCCCTGTACGCCGAGAGTGGCTATAAAGCTCGGAATATTGGCCTTCGTTACCAGAACACCGTTTAACAGTCCGAGCGAGAGGGTTACAGCCAGCGCCACCGCAATTCCCAAAACAGCCGGCATTCCCCGTGTAATCAGCAGCGCAATCACGCAAGGCGCTATGGACATCATGGCGCCATTGGAAATATCGATTTCAGCCACCGTCAAGATGAAGGTGGCGCCGATTCCCAGAACACAAAGGGACGCCATGGACTGAAGGATCGCGACAAAATTGGAAGCGGAAAAAAAGCTCGGCTTCAGGATGGAAAACAACACAACAAATATCAGGATGGATAGGTACAGGATGATATTGCTGTTGGACCCCCGTATTTTTTTTGATATGGTACTCATTCCAATGACCTCCGTCTCGAAAAAGCGGATTAGCTGACGCTGGACTTGACGATTTCCGACTTGTTCGCCTCATCGGAATCAAAGATCGCCTTCAGCCTGCCTTCCCGGATAATGATGGTTCTGTTGCAGATTTCAATAATATCGTCGATCTCCGAGGTAACCACGATAACGGAGCTTCCCTCTTTCGCCATCTGAAGGATCAGCTTCTTGACCTCCTCCTTCGCCCCGATGTCGATCCCCTGGGTGGGTTCGACCAGCATCAGCAGCTTCGGCTCCATGGCCATCGTCCTGGCCAGCAGCACCTTCTGCATGTTTCCGCCCGAAAGGCAGGTCAGCTCGCTGTCCAGGGAGGAATATCCACAAATGCAGTACTTGCCGACCTGGCACTGGCAGTACTCCTTTTCCTGCGCTTTATTGACAAACCGGCGTTTGTCCTTAAAGGAGGATGTCTGCACAATCATGTTCCCGACGATGGACTTGTTCTTAAAGACGGTCTTGTAACCCCTTTCCGGAAGAAACGACACCCCGTTCCGGACCGAGTCCGTAGGCGACCGGAACCGGATCGGTTTTCCATCTACCGCAACCTCCACGGTGCTTTTTTTATACGCGCCGTAAATGATATCCATCAAAAGCCCCTGTCCCTGGTTCCGCAGGCCGTATATCCCCAGGATCTCTCCCTTGCGGACGTCAAAGCTGATATCCTTCAGATTTCCGTTTGCCGCCGATGCGTTTTTGACGGAGAACAGGATTTCCTCCGACGGCGCTGTTTTTTCATAATCGATTTTTTTATGCTCTTTCCCGACGATCAGCTCCACCAGCTTGTTCTCATCCAGCTCCCCGATCGGGTTGGTGCCCACCACCCGTCCGCTGCGCAGGGTGGTTACCGTATCGCAAAGGTTGAGCATTTCGGAGATCATGTGGGAAACAAAAATAATGCCGAGGCCCTTTCCCGTCAATGCCTTTATGTGCCCGAACAGGGTGTCCCGCTCATGCAGCGCCAGTCCTGCCGTGGTTTCATCGAATATGACCACCTTTGCCCCGTCGCGGAGGCAGCGGACCACCTGGACAATGCGCTGGGTAACCGTGTCGAGATCGCCCGTGGGCGTCCTTGGATCAATATCAAGATCAAAATAATGCTTCAGCAAACGCTTCGATTCATCATTAATAAATTTCCTGTTTACAACGCCCAATCTGTTTTTGGCAAATTCCCTGCGTCCCAAAAAAATATTCTCGGCCACGGAAAGCTTCCTGGCCAGGTTCAGCTCCTGGGGAACCACAAAAAGGCCCCATTCCTGTGCGTCATTGATGCTGTGCACCTTTATTTCACTATCCCCGTAAAATACCCTGCCGCTGTCCGGCTTGTAGATGCCGCCCATAATTTTGATCAGCACGCTTTTGCCCGCGCCGTTATGGCCGGCCAGGCCCATTACTTCCCCCTTGTGAAGAGAGAAGTCCACCTTCTGCAACGCTTTCGTAACCCCAAAATGCTTGCTTACCCCTTCAATCCGTATAAGCTCCTGCTCCTGAGAAAATTTCATAAATAAACACCCCGTCCATGCAAGTTTGATGAAGCAAGCGATCTGACCGAAAGGAAAGCCTCCCGGTCAGATCATCCCCCCAGTGCGGGTCGAACTTTATTTCCAGATGTTCTCTACTCCGAGCTCCTCCAGGGACCATTGCTCGGTCAGCGCTTCTATTTCTTTCGGCATCGGAATAGCCGATACGGTTTCAGGAACAATGATCCTGAAGTTGGTTTTTACATTCATGGGAGTGGTAACAGGCGCCGGATTGCTGGCTACGAATTTGACATTCTTGCCTTCCTGAAGAATGTGCTTCGCATACATCTTCACCAGATTTGCGCCCGCCGTATACCAGGTTTGGGCTACACAGGCGGCGGCATAGCTGTCGTTGCCTTTGGAAGCCATCGGAATGGTTACCACATTATCAAAATCGATGGTTACGACCGAGATGTCCTTGCCGGGCTTTAATCCCAGTTCCTGGGCTACCTGCAGGGCATTGTCCCCCGGCGGATAGGACCAGTCGACCAGCAGCGTCTTGATATCAGGGTTGGCCGCGAGCAGGGAGGACACAACCGCTTTGGAATCCGCCGGATTGTCGTACCATGCCTGGACAACGGGGACATCGGGATTTTCCTTGAATACTTCGTCCCAGCCGATATACCTCTGATAGCAGGTATTGATGGAACCGTTCTTGCCGTTGACATAGCCGACCGTGCCGATCTTGCCCTGTCCGTTCAGAATCTTGATTGCCGCTTTTGCGGAGGAAACGCCCGCTTCCCGCGCATTGATGTCCGTAATCCCTACGAAATGCTTGTCCGTCCAGTCCAGGTCAAAGGGGACTGCCAGCATGAACCCGACATTGGTTTTTTGCATAATTTTTTTCAATATGTCCGTATTGATCGAGGCATCGGATAAGCAGGTGAAGAACCCGTCATACTGGTCGGCAATGGCCAGGAAGTTCTGATAGTCGTTCATCTGCGAGCCGCCGTCCATTTCGGTGGCCATCCAGATATCGGACAATTCAATGCCGAGATCGGCGCACTGGTCCCTGAACGCCTGCTGGATCAGCTTCATGGCATCGTCCAGATGGTCCTGCTCCAGACCGATCTTCAGCTTCATGCCGCGAATCTTTCCTTTTTCCTCTTCCGTCAGTGTCAGGTCGTCGCTCGAGCCCGACATAACGGGGCTCTTCATCGTGGAATCCTGGAAGGATGCTACTGCGGAAGGATTAAAGATCCCCTTGACATCCTCCTTGGTTAAAACATGAAGTCCGGTTTCCGCATTCGCGGCTTCCGTCGCCTGCGGGGCCGTTTCCGTCTGGACGGCCGCCGTGCTTTGGCCTGGGGCGGTTTCTTCTTTCGTACTGCTTCCACAGCCCAGGAACAACCCTGCAACCATGGTCAGCGTTACAGACATGGCAATGATTCGTGAACCTGTTTTCCATCTCTTTTGCAGATGCATGAGAAATCCTCCTTAAAAATCGAATGAATGCTGGCGATCCAATACGTGTACTTCCTATCCGAATCCAATATTAGTTTACATAATCCTTACAGGCCGGCAATCTTATCCGGATACCGCCGGTACGGTTATTGAACTGTCAATTGAGATTCCATAATTTGATACACGTACTTCCGTACGTATTGGTGAGTCAAGCGGCCGCTTTGCTTTACATTCTCATTATAGGATCTGGCGTTTTGATATGGTACCCTAATATTTTATGGGGTTCAGGCAAAAAGTATCCTTTTTTACGATCTCCCCGCCGGCGGGAATCCCTTATCGACGTAGGAAAGGAAAAGTGGTAGAATAAGGAGGAAAAGAATCCAAACAGATGCAACAAGGGAGGCGCAACCATGAATAGCCGCTCCACGCAAAACCGCTTCATGTTCGGACTTGGCACCATAGGCAGGGATATGATCTACACGCTGGTCAGCGTATACCTTCTGGTCTTTCTCACGGAAATCCTGAATCTGCCCGATTCCACCATGTGGTACATGACGGGCGCCCTAACCATCCTGCGCATCTTCGACGCCGTAAACGACCCCTTTATGGGCTTTCTCGTGGACAATACCCACTCGCGCTTCGGCAAATTCAAGCCCTGGATCGCCATCGGCGGCGTAATCGGCGGTGTGTTGACCGTGTTGATGTTTACGGACTTCGGACTCACGGGAACCGGATACGTGTTTTCCTTTGTCCTCATTTATCTGGCATGGGATCTGACCTATGGAGCCAATGATATCGCCTACTGGTCCATGCTGCCATCGCTGACGCTGGATCAGAAGGAGCGCGAGAGGACCGGCTCCTTCTCCCGTATTTGCGCAAACATTGGAATGTATGTCGCCGTGGTGGGCATCCTGCCGATCACCGGGGCGCTGGGCGGAGACAAGAAGGCCTGGTTCCTCTTCGCCGTCGGCGTAACCCTCCTGACCTGGATATTTTTATGCTTTACGCTCTTCGGGGTAAAAGAGAACCGCTCTCTGTACAAAAAGACGGAGACCACCTCCCTGAAGGCGATGTTCGGGGTGCTGTTCAAAAACGATCAGCTTCTGTTTACCGCAATTTCCATGGCGCTGTTTATGATCGGCTATAGTACGACGACCAGCTTCGGCGTCTATTTTTTCAAATATGCTTTCGGAAATGAAGGGATGTATCCGGTGTTCGCGGGAATCCTGGGCATATCCCAGTTGCTGGCCCTGGTCGTATTCCCCCTCTTCTCGAAGAAATACAACCGCAGGCAATTGTACACCTTCTCCACCATTTTGGTCGCCCTGGGCTATATTGTTTTCTTCGTCTCTCCCATGAACATTCTCCCCATAGGCACCGCAGGCGTACTGATCTTCATAGGCCAGGCCTTCATCCAATTGCTCATGCTCATGTTCCTGGCCGACACGGTGGAGTACGGACAGTGGAAGCTGGGGCGGCGGAATGAAAGCATTACCTTCTCGGTACAGCCTTTTATCAACAAGATCGGCGGCGCGATTGCAAACGGCATCGTGGGCGTCACCCTGATCCTGTCCGGGATCAATGCGGCGGCAGCGCCGGAGGACGTGACCGACGCGGGCCTGTTCACCATGAAGCTGGCCATGCTCATGTTGCCGATGGTCTTTATAGCGGTCGGATACATCATTTACCTCTGGAAATACAAGATAGACAAGAAGCTGTTTGAACAGATCGTTTCCGAGCTGGAGAAGCGCGGCGATTTCAATACGGAGGAAGCGCCAGACAAAGTATAACGTATGTATGCCGTCGCAATGGTCATTCCGCCGAGGAAACCGCCAGGTGCTTTCTGCAGCCAAGCAGATAAGTCATCAATTGGAGGAAGGTAAAGACGGCGCAGCACAATAAAACCATCGTGTGGCTGGAATATTCCAAAAGCAGTCCGGCAAGAAAGGAACCGATTCCATTCCCCATGCTGACCGCAAAAATGCGCATCCCGGAATACGCTCCCTGCTTCCCTTCCGGGATCGCCTGGAGCATTCTGTTTTCCACCGTGCCGGGCAGCATGAGCCGCAGGAAGGAATACAGCAGCCAGACCGGCAGGAAAAGCTTCCAGCCTGCAAAGGACATGACCAGCAGGAGAGGAAGGTTCGCCAGCATGACCGCAAGGGCGATGTTTTCGTTGCGCCAGCGTTTCATGATCAGCGGCGCAAGGAAGGAAGAAAGAAACATGACCACGGTGGAGGCGGAAAAAGCCAGGCCGATCATATTATCCTTCATGTGGAAGCTGTCCTTGTAAATGATGTTCAGCATGGAATTCAGGCAGTTCAGCGCAAGGGACATGATCATTCCGTATACCAGGAAGGTCCGGATTTTCCGGTCCTTCACGATTTCGAAGCTGATTCTGCTCGGCGTATAGTCCACCTTGTTGCGCGGAAGAAAGCTTCTTGCGATTCCGAGCAGGATGAAGAGAAGGCCGCTGATCAGAACGGGAACAAAATAGCTGTTCTCCATGCCGGAGAACAGGCCCGGCAGATAGCCCCCGGCGATATTGCCGAAAAACAATGCAAAAAGGAAGAAGCAAATCAGGAGGCTGTATACCAGGTCCTTGAATTTCTCCTCCACCAGGCCCAGGATAAAGGGAAACTCCGAAGACAGGACGAAGGAGTCCCCCAGGCTCATGACCACAAAGCCCCCGTAAACGAGGAGCGGAGAATGGGACAGGGCGATCAGGGCCATCCCCGCGCCCTTGGCAATGCAGCCGTACATCATGGCCGGATGGAAGCCGATCCGGTCGCACAGTCCCCCCGCAAAGGCGGAAAGGACCGCCGTCGCCACCGCCCCGAACGCCAGGACGCTCCCGATGCTCCAGTCCACAAATCCGCAGGCTTTCAGATGAAAATTCAGATTGATGCTCCATATTCCACTGCCGAAGCCGAAAATCATTTCCGTCAGCAAAAACCACTTGACGGCGCGCGGCAGAGATGCAATCGACCTCAGATACTGTCCCATATGTTCCTCATGCCTCCTGTCCGTATCCGTTCAGCGCCGGGTTCACGAACATGTCGGCCCCGTTTTTCCGGACCAGGCGCAGTTCGGTGCAGTACAGCCTGTTTTCCGGATTCTGCTCCATGACATCCAGGATTTCCATCAGCTTCGTGATATAGCGCCGGATATTGACAGGGGCTATTGGATTCCCTGTTTTTTTGAATTCGACCAAAACCCAGTTCCGGATCGCTTCGCTGCTGATCTTCGGGGTCCAGCCGTATGCTTCCGTATGATACCGCAAAACCTTGTCGGTCAATGCCTGGATGTCTTCCAGTCCCAGCTTTTTCAGACTCATGACCGGTTTTCTCGCATCCGGGAAGGAGGAATTGCCGCCTGTTCCGTTTCCCAGCCTCTGATAAAGTGCGGCATAGGTTTTGATCCCTTTCTCCTCATCCGTGAAGAATTCTTCCGTTCCCGCAAAGATAAACATGCAGTTGGTAAAATCGCTTGCGCCGCAACTGTCCACCAGGTATCTCAGGTTTTCATAGGCGCTTTTCCGCAGGTCCGACCGCAAGCCCATCAACAGCTCGATCTCGTCCACGGCTATGAGGATCCCCTTGTACCCAAGCAGGCTTACGAGGCTGGTGAACGCCTTTAAAAAGTCCATGGAATTCTGCCTGTCCATGTCGCCTTTTACATCAAAGCGCAGTTTCAGATGGGCCGGGATGTTTTTCTCCCCCTTGATCCAGGAGGCCGCCGCGTTGGAAAGCTCCGTGTCGTTGCCGATCCTTGCCTTGACATAGGTCAGGAAGGCTCTCGCAAAGGAGCTGTTGTAATTATTCAGCGTATGGATTACCTTGCGGATTTCCTCCGACGCCTTTTCCCGGTCGGGATAGCTTTTCAGGCCCCCTACCCACAGGTCGAAAATTTCTTCGAATTCGGTCCCCCGGGTCTCGGCCCCGTGGAGGGACAAATTGTGCATGATATTGTAGTACAGGCCTTCCAGGCTGTACAGGCCGAAGCTTTTGCTGATGACCACCCGGGATACGAGAAAGCCTTTCCGGATCGCCGTCTGCCCGAAGAGGCTCATCAGAAAGGACTTGCCCGAGCCGTATTCTCCGGAGATGAATTTTACGGCGCTGTTCCCTTCGGAAACATTTTCAAGGCAGCCCTCCAGTTCGGCCAGTTCCTTCTCCCTGCCCGTGCTCAGCGGTTCAAGGCCCGCATCCGGTATTACCCCGTATTTTAAAGCATTCAGTACGCGTTTTGCGTTGACTTTGTTCGCTTCCAAGCTTCCACCTCTGGCAGGTATTTTTCTGAATTGAAAAATTGCGTAGGGGTATTATAGAAATTGTAACATAAAATTCGGACTCTTTCTATTCTAAAACCGGTGTGTTAATATGAATACATATAAATTTTTTCCGCAGGCGGAATCCTCTTTCCTTGCCTGCGGCGGGGAGCGGCGGAAATGGACAGAATCTCACTCGGTTACGGGGAAACAACGGTGGAAATCGGATTTGGCGGGGCACGTTCGGTTCAGATATTGCAGGGCGAAAGCATTCCGGCCTCGGAGGATTTCGCCTCGGTATTCCTGAAAGCCGTCGGACCGGAATGCATTGCGTCGAAGCCGCTCCGGGAGCTTATATCGGCGGAGGACAAGGTAACCGTGGTAATAAGCGACATCACCCGTTTCTGGATGAGGCAGGACCGCGTATGCGCCCTGCTGATCCCCTATTTGCACGACGTGCTCGGCGTCGGGTATGAAAACATCGCGATTCTGGTCGCGCTGGGAACCCATCGCCCTCAAACGGAAGAGGAACTGCGGATGCTGGTCACCCCGGAGATTTACGAAAAGGTGTCCGTGTCGAATCACGACTGCATGGCGCCGGACCTGGTGTTTCTCGGCACCACGTCCCGTGGCACAAGGGTATCGGTCAATCCCCTGGCCGTCGGGCGAAAGGTGATCCTGATCGGCGGCACCATCCACCATCTGATGGCCGGATACGGCGGAGGCCGTAAGAGCATTGTTCCCGGCATCTCGGGCAAGTCCACCATCAACCAGAATCATATCCATTCCCTGTCGCCGACCATGCCCAAGTCCAATCCCCTTATCGGTATGGGGCTGCTGGAGCAGAACCCGGTCAACGAGGATATGAACGAAGCCGCCGACATAGTCGCTCCGACATTCGGCATCAATATCGTAATGGATTCCCGTTCCGGCAACTGCCGGCTCATCTGCGGCCACCATGCCCGGGCCTGGGAGGAAAGCTGCCGGATCGTCCAGAAGATGATGGGCGTCCCCATTGAAAAAAAGGCGGATATCGTTGTGGTGAGCTGCGGCGGATATCCCAAGGATATAAACCTGTACCAGGGCGTCAAGTCCCTGATCAACGCCGCCGAGGCGGTAAAGGAAGGCGGAACGATCGTCTTTCTGGCGGAGTGCCGGGAGGGCGGCGGCGCGCCCGCCTATTTCAGCTGGATCGATTCCCTGCGCCGCGGCACGCTGGATGCGGACCTCCGCAAGGATTTCACCATTGCGGGGTATATTTTCTACGCCTCCTGCGAAGCTATGGCAAAAGCCGAGGTCCTGATGCTGACGCAAATTCCCGCCGAAACGGTAAAAGGAATGGGCGCCAGGGTCTTTTCCGATATCGGAGGGCTTCTCCGGGAAGTCGATTTCACCGGGAAGGACGTCTACGTTATGCCCTACGGGGGCTACACCGTTCCGTATCTGGCAGCCTGTCCTTAAAGCCATGGTTGCGATGTTTGAACATGCCACGCCCGAAGCACACCGAAAGTCCCCGCGCGCAATGCCTGAAACCCGCGGAAAGCCGGTTCCCACAGACTGTGTCCCGCTCTTTTCTTCTTGTAAAAAAGTTAAGAAATTCTTAAGAATTATGCCAACGTTTGCTTCATTTTTGTCTGATACAATGGTCCTGATATCGAAAGCGGGCAGGATTCCAGCAAATTTATACGAAAGGAGGCGCCGGATTTGCAGCAGCTTCAGAAACAGGCCGCTCCGGAGCAAAAGCATCACGTCCTGGTAGTGGACGACGATAAGGAGATTGCTGGCGCAATCGCAATCTACCTCCGGCAGGAGGGCATCGCTTCCACCCTTGCCTATGACGGCATACAGGCGTTGAAGGCGTTATCGGAAAACAATTTCCAGCTTGTCATCATGGATATCATGATGCCGCGCATGGACGGCATACAGGCCCTGTTAAGAATCCGCGAAGAGAAGAACCTTCCGATTATTCTCGTTTCGGCCAAAAACGAAAACGCCGACAAGGTGTTCGGGCTGAATATGGGTGCCGACGACTACATAACCAAGCCCTTCAATCCTCTGGAGCTCATCGCCAGGGTCAAGTCCCAGCTGCGCCGCTATACCAGCTTCGGCTCGGCAGCGGCAGCGGCGGCCGGCAGCGACGTCATCACGATCGGCGGCCTTGTCCTGGATTTGCTGCGGAAATCCGTAACCGTCGACGGGGAGGAAGTAAAGCTTACCCCCATCGAATTCGGAATTCTCTCGCTTTTGATGCAGAACCCGGGAAGGGTATTCTCTATCGACGAAATTTTTGAACGGGTATGGAACGAACCCAGCCTGAACGGCCAGAACACGGTGGCCGTCCATATCCGCAGAATCCGGGAAAAAATAGAGATCAATCCCCGGGAACCAAAATATCTAAAGGTGGTGTGGGGTATTGGATACAAAATCGACAGGCATTCGATATTCGGCATGGTTTAAGCTTTTCGCCGTCCTGCTGGGTCTTGCCGGAATCGCGGTTTCTTTTTTCGGAATCGTGCGGGGAAACGATTTCGAATACGGCATACAGAACGAGGACTACCGGAAAAGCGCAGCTTTTTATGAAGAAGTACAGAACGGAATTCAGCAGCACATCCTTCAACTATGGGAGAAGGGAAACCTTTTTGAAGGCCAGGAAGGCTATTTGTCGGATAAAGAATTGAAGGAACTGGCCGCAAAGGTGGAGGAAGCCCGGCAGACCGCGATAAAGCAAGAGATGGAGGCCGAAATCCAGGGACAGCGGAAAATGGAAGCCGCCCGGTCCTCCGCAGAGAAAAGGGCTCTGGCAGAAGCCCTGATGAAAGAAGCTCTGCAGTTGGAGGCCATGGCTGCGGCAGGGGAGGAGTTGACGAACGGGACGGCCGAGGAGGCGACGGACGGATCGGTAGATGGGGCAACTGACAGGGCAACAAACAGGATCTTCTCTGCGGAACACCCGCTGCCAGAAACGGAATCCTCCGAGGAAGCCAGCGCGGTGGTCACTCCCGTTCAGGTCGATTCGACCAAAAGCAACACGGACGATTATGAAAATGCGCCCGATTACGCGGGCATGCTGTATCTGCGCAATTACCTGAAAGGAATTGACGGCTTGCACTATTCCGTTACGACGGCCGACCGGATATACCAAAGCGATACGGATTCCTATATTCCTCCGGCCTACTCGCAGACCATCAAAATTTCCGAGAGCGTAACGGCACAACTCCGCTTTGATCCGGAGCCTTTCAAGAAACGGGCCGACGAATTTGAAAAGCGGAGGCAGAATGGTCTCCAGGGCATATGCATGCTGTGCGGCGGCCTGCTGCTGGCACTGCTCGCAATGGTCTGGCTGATGTACGCAGCCGGAAGATCCCCCAGGAGAGAAGGCGTCGAGCTGAACCATTTTGACCGGATTGCCTTCCTGGATATAAGCCTTTGTGTGGCGGCAGTGCTTGTCACCCTCGCTATCGGGGCCTGGGTGGAGTTGTTTCGGAATTACTTTCGGGACATCTCCAATAATGTCGGCTCCTCTTATCGTTTCAACATAACGCTATTTTATTTCGCGGGCATTGCCCTGCCGTCGTTGGCCTATCTTACACTTCTGCTGTTCATGACAACGCTGTCCAAAAGGTTTAAGCGAGGCGAAGTGCTCCATCATACGGTCATATGCCTCTTATGTATGAGTATCTTTCGCTTCTTCGGTAAAATGTACAAAGGGTTCCGAAGGGGGCTGGACGCCGGACCAATTGCGCTGAAAGCTGCCGTATTCCTGATTGTCTACAGTGTCGTCGGAGGGGTCGTCTGTCTCCCTGTATTGGCTACGGGACATGGCGTCGGCGGGTTCCTGACCGCCTTGCTGTTTTACCTTGTCATCACCGCCGCCGCAGTCTGGTTCATGTCCAAAAGGCTTGCCGGCTTCAAGCTGCTGGCGGACGGCGTCCGGTCGGTCCGGAACGGTTCCCTGGATTTCAGGATTCCGGCCAGCGGCTCCCATACCGTCGACCGGGTCATCGACGATGTGAACAACCTCTCCGCCGGCCTGAAGGCCGCCGTGGACAACGAAATGATCGCCGAGCGCATGAAGGTGGAGCTCATAACAAATGTTTCCCATGACCTGAGGACACCGCTGACCTCCATCATAACCTATTCCGATCTGCTGTCCGCAGAGGAGGTCACGCCGGAGCAGGTAAAGGAATATTCCGGCATCCTCAAATCGAAATCCGACCGGCTGAAGCTTCTTGTGGACGACCTTTTCGAGGTTTCAAAGGCCCAAAGCGGTTCCATGCCGCTGGATTTCGAAGCGCTGTGCCTCAACGACCTGCTGACGCAGACCATGGCCGAATACCAGGAAGGCTTCGAAAACAGCCGGCTTGAGGTAAAGCTCAATACGCCGGAGGAAAAAATAAATATCCTGGCGGACGGCGCACGGATGTGGAGGGTACTGTCCAATATATTCAACAACATCGTCAAATACAGCATGCCGGGGAGCAGAGTGTACATAGACGTAACCGCCTCGGGCAGCAAGGCCTCGGTCCTGTTCCGGAACATTTCCGCCAGTCCCATGAACTTCAAGTCCGAAGAGGTCTTCGAGCGTTTCCGGCGCGGGGATGAAGCGCGCAGCGGAGAGGGCTCCGGCCTGGGCCTGGCCATCGTCAAAAGCTTTATGGAAATACAAAAGGGCGGCTGCAGCATCGTCACCGACGGGGACCTGTTCAAGCTTACCCTGGAGATCCCTCTGGCACAGCCTTAACGGACTGCGGACAGAACAGCCTCCGGCGGCATTTGCGCATCGGCGGACAGCTGGCGGCGATGGCAGCACTGGTCCAGCATTGGAAGATAGCGGGCGGCAAGCTGAAAGCCTTGACAATCGCCGCGGAGCGTGCTATTGTAATAGAAACCGTTGATGTAGAGATCAAACCGCAAGCGCACTTTCAGAGAGCCGGGGTGCTGAGAATCCGGCAGAAAGCGGTACGGCAAATGGACTACGGAGGGCGTGTGGAAAGAAAATCCGGGTTTTGCATTCGGAGGGCCGGTATTTTTCAGTACAGGACGACGCAATGCCAGCGTTACAGGGCACAGAGTATGTTGGCACTCTGTTGAAGAGGGTAGTTGATCTACCAAGCAAGGTGGCACCGCAGGCAAATCGCCTGTCCTTGATTACGGGTATCCGTATGAGGACAGGTTTTTTATTTTCCGGAAGGATTCCCTGCCGGGGCCCCGGGCAGCTTCTGAAAAAAGATGCCATAAAAATGAGACGAGATGAGAAAGGAAAGAAGAACATGAAAAGAATTCTGGCAGTATTACTCGTATCCGCATTGCTCCTGACAGCCGCAGGCTGCACCAACGGAGCCGCCCAAAACGGGGGGACAGCCTCCGGCACAATTCACGTAGGCTTCATCCAGCTGGCCGACAACGGAGCCTTTACAGACATGCGCGAGGGCTTTATCGACAGGATGCGCGAGCTCGGCTATTCGGAAGATAAAATGGAAATCGACTATAAAAACGCCAATGGCGATACGGCGACCCTGAATTCCATCTGCCAGACCATGGTGGATGAAAAGAAGGACATCATCGCAGCAGTGGGCACTCCCGCTTCGCAGGCTATTGTCAACATGGACAGCGGCATCCCCGTATTTTTCATTTCCGTGGGCAACCCGGTGGGCGCCGGCATCATCACCGACATGAGCAAGCCGGATAAAAACGCCACCGGTACTTCCAACGCCATTCCGGTCAGCGAGATGTTCAAATTGTCCAATCAGCTGACGCCGGGCTGCAAAACCTACGGTTTGATTTATAATACAGGCGAAGTGAATTCCGTTACGACCATCGAAAAAGCAAAAGCATACATGGATGAAAACGGCTTGAGCTACAAGGAATCCGTCGTCACCGCCTCCTCCGAGGTGCAGCAGGCGGCGCAGTCCCTGGCGGGTGAAGTGGACGCTTTCTTCATCCCCAATGACAGCATGGTCCAGAGCGCAATGCCCCAGGTCGCGGAAGTGGCAAAGGATGCGAAAATCCCGGTATACGGGAGCTCGGCGGTCATGGTTGCCTCCGGCGCGTTTGCCACCATCAGCATCGACGATATTACCATCGGCAGCATGACGGCCGATATGGCGGATAAATACCTGAAGGGGACCAAGATGGAAGAGATCCCCGCCGTCACCTTTACGGAATTCACCACCGTGATCAATAAGACCACCGCGGACGCCATCGGCGTAAAGGTTCCGCAGGAAGTACTGGACAGCGCAAAGGTAATCGAGTAGGCAAAGAAACCATTGCTCAGTCGAAAGCAATTGCGCGGGCAAAAGTAATTGTTGCATCGGTTTTAGAAGAATTTCAGGCAGGAGGCAGGTTGTATGACTCTGGTAATCGGTTCCGTCCAGCTCGGCTTGATTTACGGTCTGCTGGCACTGGGCATCTACATCTCGTTCCGGATATTGAATATCCCCGACCTGACGGCGGACGGCAGCTTTACGCTGGGCCTGTCCGTATCCGCCGCCATGACGGTGGCGGGATATCCGCTGCTTGGCATTTTGCTCGCCACGGCAGCCGGAGTCGCGGCGGGATCGGTTACCGGCCTCCTGCAGACCAAGCTCGAAATCCACCCGATCCTGGCCGGAATCCTCACCATGAGCAGCTTGTACAGCGTCAACCTCTATGTGCTCGGCAGCCGTTCCAACCTGTCCCTGATCGGAAGCGATACCGTGTTCAGCCAACTGCTGGACCGGCTCCCGCTGGACAAGGAAGTGGTGAAAACGGTAATCCCGCTGCTGTTCTGCATCGTGTGCACCGGAATTCTGGTCTGGTTTTTCAAGACCCACCTGGGGCTTTGCATCCGTGCCACCGGAAACAATGAAGACATGGTGAAGGCGTCCTCCATTAACGTAAGCGCCATGAAAATCATCGCCCTGGCTATATCCAACGCCTGTGTGGCATTGTCCGGCGCGGTGCTCGCCCAATACCAGGGCTACGCCGACATCAGCTCGGGCATAGGCATGGTCGTAGTGGGCCTGGCTTCCGCGATCATCGGCGAAGCCATAGTAGGACGCCGTTCCGTGACCCTGGGCCTGTTCTCCGCGCTCCTGGGCTCCCTGCTGTACCGCTTCATCATCGCGGCGGCGCTGAAATCCAGCATCTTCCCCGCCTACGCCCTCCGGGTCGTATCCGCGGTAATCGTTATCATAGCCCTGTCCATACCGGTGATAAAGAAAGCCATTCAGTTGAACAACATGAAAAGGAAGGCGCAGCGGGATGCTTGAGATTATAAACGCCAGCAAAACTTTTTTAACCGGAACGCCCAACGAGCATGTCGCGTTGGACCATGTAAGCCTCTCCCTCAACGAGGGCGAGTTCGTCACCCTCATCGGTTCCAACGGCGCGGGAAAATCCACGCTGTTCAACGCCATAGGCGGTACCTTCCGGCTGGACGGAGGCAAAATTCTCCTGCAGGGCGACAATATCACCTATATGCCGGAGCATAAACGGGCCGCCATGATCGGCCGCCTGTTCCAGGATCCGATGAAGGGCACCGCCCCGGACATGACGATTGAAGAAAATCTGGCGCTTGCTTACAACCGCAGAAGCAAAAGCGGTCTTCGGATCGGCGTGCACCGCAGGGACGTCGCGCTGTTCCGCGAAAAAATCGAAGGCTTTGGCATGGGGCTGGAAAACCGCATGAAAACCAAGGTAGGCCTCCTCTCCGGCGGCCAGCGGCAGGCTTTGTCCCTGCTTATGGCGACCATCGGAAGGCCGCGGCTTTTGCTGCTGGATGAGCATACCGCCGCACTGGACCCGGCCTCGGCGGAAAAAATCATGCACATCACCCACACCATCGTAAACCGGGAAAACCTGACCACCATGATGATCACCCACAACATCCAGTCCGCCTTGAAAACCGGCACAAGAACGATCATGCTGGACAGCGGGAAGATCCTCCTGGATATCTCGGGCCGGGAACGGGAAGATATGACGGTCGCAAGGCTGATGGAGCTGTTTTCCCAGCGCAGCAGAAACGCGCTGGACAACGACCGCATGCTCTTTACCAAGGGAGATCAATAATCCTTTTATAGTTGTCTATATTTCCCTTAATTCTTATTTCAGTTCATTCGCTTTCACTTCTTATTCCTATGCCTGAAACGATCCATGGCACAGGGATTGTATTGATCTTTTGTCTCCTTTCAACCGCACAGAGTGTTTCTGCCACAAATGCGGCCTACCATTTAAGGTTCATTTCAGCTTGCCTTTCTATAATAAAAATATCGAAAGGCAGCACAGTGCCTGAAAGAGAGGTAACCTACATGAACACGGCAATTCTCATACCGGCTTACGAGCCGGATGAAAGATTGATCCATCTGGTACGGGAGCTTTCCAAAATGGAGTTCCCGCTGATCCTGGTTGTAAACGATGGCAGCTCTGCCAATTGCGATAAAATTTTCAGCGCGGTCGAAGAAATTCCCGGCTGCCGGGTCATCCGGCACAAGGCCAACAGGGGCAAGGGCGCCGCGTTGAAGACCGGCCTGATGACGATCCTCAGCGAAGACCGGAGGTTTGACGGCTGTATCACCGTGGATGCGGACGGCCAGCATCTGCCGGAAGACATTTTAAAAACGGCAAAGGTATTTGAAAAAAACAGCAACGCCCTGGTGCTGGGCTGCAGAAATTTCAGCGAGGGAAACGTCCCGTTCAAAAGCCGGTTCGGCAACCTGCTGACCCGGGCGGTTTACAGGCTGTCCACCGGCAGAGTCGTAACCGACACCCAGACAGGACTCCGGGCTATTCCGGCGAATCGGATGAAAAACTTCCTCGAGCTGCCCGGCGATCATTACGAATTTGAGATGAACATGCTCATGCACGCATCCAGAACAAACATTCCAATCGAGGAGGTCGAAATCCAAACCGTGTATATCAACCAAAACAGGGCTTCCCATTTCAATCCCCTGCTGGACAGCGCGAGAATTTACAAGGAAATCATCAAATTCAGCCTGTCTTCCCTGTCCTGCAGCGCAACCGATATAGGGCTGTTTTCGCTGGCCTACTGGCTGCTTTCCGCAGGCGGCGTATCACGGCCGCTTCTCGGCGCCACCGTTTTTGCCCGGATGATTTCTTCCTCCGTCAACTTTACGCTGAACAAGAAGATCGTCTTCCAGAACAAAGCCAGCGTGGCAACCCAAGCCGTAAAATACTATCTGCTCTGCGGCATGCAAATGCTCTGCAGTTGGCTGCTGCTGGAAGGCTTCACCCTGGCCGGCCTTGGAAACGTCGTCCTGCTCAAGGTCCTTGCCGACACCATCCTGTTTTTCATCAGCTTCGCAATACAACGGGTATTCATCTTCAGGAGGAAAATTCCTTATGGACAAAATGCTTAGGTTCTTTTCTAAAAAATACAGATGGGCCGTCACCATGGCGGTTCTATTGATTCTTTCAACTGCATTTACCATGCTGGACGCGCTGGTGATCCCGAAATCCTACGCGGCCGTGGTCCAGCCGGGCAAAAGCGGCGAAAGCTCTGCACAGTCGATGCTGAATGTCTCTAAGACTGCCGATGGTCTGGATGGCGGCAGCTTGGCGTCCGGCAATTCGACTTCCGGCGGCTCGGGCAGCGATTCTGTCAGCACTTCGGCCGACCAATCGAAAGCTGCAGCGTCTGACTATTCCTACAAGGATGATAACATCAGCATCAACGTGGAGAAAGTGGATGAAAACGGAGCCGTATTCTACGTAGCCGACATCCAGGTATCGGATGTAAGCTACCTGAAAACCGCCCTGGCCAATAATACCTTCGGAAAAAACATCACCCAGACCACCTCCGAAATGGCGGAGGAAAACAACGCGATCTTCGCAGTCAATGGAGATTATTATGGTTTCCGGGATACCGGCCTGATTATCCGCAACGGCGTGCTATACCGCGACAGCGCCAGGGGCGGCTCCGACAACAAGGCCCTGACCGTTGACAGCGAGGGAAACCTGGAAATTGTAACGGAAGGAGAAGTGTCCGGCGCATCCCTCGTTGAAAGCGGCGTTCTCCAAAGCTTTTCCTTCGGTCCGGTGCTGATGCAGGACGGTCAAACCGTTGACACCTCTTCTTCAAGAGTGTCCCAAAGGGAGAATCCCCGTACCGCCATAGGGCAAATCGCCCCGCTGCATTACCTTGTCATCGTCGCAGACGGCCGCTCCAGCGAAAGCGGCGGTATGACCCTGCAGCAGCTCGCCCAGGAATTTGCGGAAAGAGGCGCGACAGTGGCGTACAACCTGGACGGCGGCGGCTCATCCACCATGTGGCTGAACGGCAAGGTCATCAACAGTCCGACCGACGGCCACAGAGCCGGCGAAAGAAGCGTCAGCGACACCATCTATATCGGCAGTCAGGAGGAATAATCATGAGTCTGGATAAAACCATCCGAAATTACGCATTTATAACCGCCGGAGCATTTCTGTTCGATAAAATATACGCCCTGTTCGGCCATGGCGTCTCATCCCCCTGGATGTCGAACATGTATCTTTATCTCCTTGTCCTGGGCGTCGCCGTATTCGCCCTCCTCCGGATCTTTACGCCCGACATCGCCTCCCGCAAGGGCTGCCGTCTTTTCTTCAACCTGTACAATTCGGGCCTTGCCGCGTTGATAAACGGCATGCTGCTGTACGGCATACTGGACATTGCCGGAGGCACCTCCCGGATCGTCCCGTGGTTTTTGTACATCGGCAGCGCGTTGATGGCCGCAGCGGCGGTCCTGTTTGTCAAAATACTGGCGGCAGGATACCGCCGGCACGCAGAGGTGGAATGAGGCAGGATAATGATCGGACAGCCGTCCCTGAACCGGCTTTTCGGAAAATTCAAGAATTCTTCTGTTGACACCTGTCGGCCTAAGTGATATATTGTGTATATTCAATATACACAATTAAGGAGGCAGACAAGCAATGGAAATCCTGTCTGTTCAAAATCTCAGCAAAAAATATGAAAAATTCACCTTGAAGGACGTATCCTTTACGCTGGAAGAAGGATATATCATGGGCTTTATCGGCCGCAACGGCGCGGGAAAGACCACGACGCTCAAAGCCATGCTGGGCCTGGTGCATCCCGATGGCGGAAAGGTCACCGTGCTCGGCGAGAATTTTGCGGAAAACGAATTTTCCTGCAAACAAAAAATCGGCTTCGTCCTCGGCGGTGTCGATTATTATCCGAAAAAGAAGCTGAAAACCATAACCGGCGTTACCAAACGCTTTTATTCCGACTGGGACGACCGGGAATATGAACGCTGCCTGAAAAGATTCGATCTCGACCCTGAAAAAAGGGTTGATGAACTGTCCGCCGGCATGCGGGTGAAATATTCGCTGGCTCTGGCCCTTTCCCACCACGCCCGCCTCCTGATCCTGGACGAACCCACCAGCGGCCTTGATCCGGTATCGAGGGACGATCTGCTGGAGCTTTTCCAGGAAATCATCGAGGATGGAGAGCACAGCATTCTGTTTTCCACCCATATCACCTCCGACCTGGAGAAGTGCGCCGATTTCATCACCTATATCAAAAACGGCGAAATCATCGCCTGTTCCGATAAGGACAGCTTCCTGGAATCCTACCGGATCGTCCGGGGAACGGCCGGGCAGCTCACAGAAGAGCTGGCCGCCAGGGTGATCGGCTGCCGGAAGCATAAATTCGGGTTCGAGGGGCTTGTCCGTTCGGACGGCCTGCCCATGCCGGACGGTGTGGAGATCGCCCCCGCCGATCTCGAGTCCATTATGATCCACATAGAAAGGGAGTGAGCAAAATGAAAAATCTGCTGTATAAAGAGTTCACGCTGGCAACCCACCCCACCACATTCATATTCCTGTTCTTCGGCATGATGATGCTGATCCCGGCCTACCCGTATTATGTGGTGTTCTTTTATACCACCCTTGCTCTTTTCTTCATCTTTTTGACCGGACGGGAAAACAAGGATGTATTTTATACAGTGACGCTGCCGATCCGCAAAAGGGACGCCGTCAAGGCGCGCTGCTGGATGGTCGCGATCCTTGAGCTGGCATATATTCTGATTTCCGTTCCTTTTGCCGTCCTCAGCGTCCATGTCAACAAAGCCGGCAACCTGGCCGGCATCGAGGCAAATGCCGCTTTTTACGGGCTGGTATTCCTCCTGCTTGCCCTGTTCAATATGATTTTCATTCCGACCTTTTACAAAACAGCCTATAAGGCGGGAACTGCATTCATTTTCGGCAGCATCGCAGTCGTACTATTTATTCTGGCGGCGGAAGCGCTGGTGTGGTTCCCGTCGCCGCTTCAAGCCTATCTGGATACCACTGCGCCGGGCACATTCCTGAAGCAGCTCCCCCTGCTGCTGGCCGGAATCATCCTGTGGGTGCTGGCCATGCTGCTGACTTATAAGAGATCGGCAGCCAATTTCGAAAAGGTGGATTTGTGAGCGTATTATGGATATAGTGATCTCAAATACTTCGGACAGCCCGATCTATCAGCAGATTTATGAGCAGATCAGCGCGCAGATCATCAACGGCGAGCTGCCGGGCGATTCCTGCCTCCCGCCGATTCGCACCGTTGCAAAGGAACTGCGGATCAGCGTGATCCCGGTCAAAATGGCCTGGGAGGAGCTGGAGCGCAGAGGCTTTATTTACGCCATGGTCGGCAGGGGCTGCTTTGTCTCTCCTCTGCCATCCAAGGACCTGAACGAGAAACGGAACAGGCTGGCCTATGAAAAGTTCGAAAAGGAAATGGAGTATTATAAGGCGCTTGGACTTTCCATGGACGAGGTCATAGAGATGGTGCGGCGCTTCTATGGCAGCGGTCCGCGGGAGGATGCCGGCAGATAAAAAGGCGGAGGGCTGCAAAGCTCTCCGCTTTGGACGGAAAAGATTATTCCATAAACCGGAACCATTTGAAATCAAACCGGCAGCCCGGCAGGAAAACAAAAGTGACTTTCTGCAGCCCGGTTACCTTCTCCAGAATAAATTCCCGCTCCGCGTAGCCCTCCGAATACTCGAACTCAGCCAGTTGCTTTACTTCGCCGTCCTCGCCGGAAAAGCGGATGTGGATCGTATTCTTGTCGATGGGAGAACGGCCGCAGAGAATCAGCCTGCTGAAGCCCTTCTCTCCGAAGTCCATATTGTCGAATTCCAGGGAGACGTTATTGCCGATCTCTTCAATCGCGTTCTCCCCGATTGTAAACGCATCCCCGTAAATGCGGTTGTTTTCATCCGCCCTGAGCTGTCGGTAGGCCTTGTTCAGCTTCGCAAACCGGAATCCCTTGATGTGGACCTTGTTGCGGAGGACAAAGCACAGCGTCGTGACGCCCTTCAGCCTTCTCGGCAGCCGGTAGGTCTCTTCCTGGTATACATTCCAGATGGACGGCTTCTGATAGGTCACATCGGCAAGCTTGTCGCTGCCCTCTTCAACCGGCATGCCTTCCCAGATTTCGATCCGGTATTCCTCATTGTCCAGGGCGAAAATAGGGATCGTGATCTCGTCGGAGCCATATTCGCCGAAATCGACGCCCCGGAAGCCCACGTGGCTTTCTCCGTCCCGCAGGGTCGCGACGCCGCGTTCATTGCCATTTGTCAGTTCGACATTGCTTGCATTGTACAGACCACCCCAAATGAACTGATACGGATTCAGGCTGGTTTCCCCCAGCCCGGTGATCTCGAACTCCAACTGGGAGATCAAACGGATTTTGTCCGATCCGTTCCGGCTCATGCAGCGCAGCCGGAATTTCCCGTCTCCCAGCGCCTTCAGCACCGCCTCGCCGTCCTTTGCCTCCACGGAGGCAATATTGGTGTCGATGCCGGCGTCATTGGCAACGCGCCATTCCAGGTCGCGGTAAGAGGCATTAGCCGGGTAAAGCTCCGCGCTTACGCGGATTTCCCGCAGGTTCCCGTCAAATCGATTGCCGGATTTGCTGGCAAGGGCAATCTTCCGAACCGGTATTCCGCGGATCGCGTCGCTCTTATAATTTTCCTCCAGTGCGGTCAACCCCTCCGGCCTCTCGCACGGCACGGCTTTAAGGAGAAGGCTCCTGGTTTTCAACCCTTCGGAGGCCACTTCCATCCGGATTTCACCCGGTTCCAGCCTTGCCGCGACCACCGCCAGGAGCTTTCCGCCGAAGAGCCTCCTGCTGGTCCCCTTGTACTGCTCGAAATCCGTGCTGTCGCCGTTATCCAGCCCGATCAGCCGGCCGGCGCCCTCCACGCGCACTTCCACACGGTTGTTGGCGTTTTCCGCCGGATTCCCGGTTTCATCCGCCATGGATATTTCTACAAAGATCAAATCCCGCCCGTCCGCTTTCAATTCCGTCCTGTCCGGCGTCAGCACGATCTCCGCCGCATCCCCGAAGGAGCTCCGGCTATCCGTTGCGATTACCTCGCCATTCTCGTCATAGGCAACGGCTTTCAGCGTCCCTTTCCTATAAGGAAGCTTCCAGTCGCCCAGCAGCTTTTTCCCTTCCGCGTGGTCAATGTCAAAGCTTCCGAGGGATTCTCCGTTAAAGAACAATTCGATTCGCGGAGCGTTGGAGCACACCCGCACGTCGATCATCTGGCCGTCGCTGAAATCCCAGTAGGGGAAAATATGCACCATGGGATTCTTCCTGTAATCCGTCCATTCCGCCTGGTATACGTAGAAGGCATCCTTGGGGAAGCCGGCGGTATCCACCTGGCCGAAATAGGAATTTTTCGTGAAATACGGCGTCGGCTCCCCTATATAATCGAAGCCGCTCCATAAAAACTGCCCGGGGGAATAGTCCGCGTCGCGGTCGTCCGTGATACAGGCTTCCATGCTCCTGGCCCCCCAGCTTGTCGTGCTGTTTCCGAGGGCCGAGCACTGTTCGTCATCGTCGGCCAGAGTGGGCTGGGACAGGGGGAAATGGTAAATTCCCCTGCTGTATACGACCGAGCTCGTTTCACTGCCGTAAATGATCCAGTCGGGATACTGCTTATGGTGTTTGTCATAATACTTTTCAGCGTAATTGTATCCGGCGGCCTTTACAAGATCGGCACATTTCTGCGCGTTCTCCCAGGGCATGTAATTGGAGCCGATGGTCGCCCTGGCATTTTCCCTGGGATCATGCAGCTTCACCAACTCCATCAGCATCCTTGTGATTTCCTGTCCTCTTTCCCCTGCGTGCGTATCATAGATTTCGTTGCCAATACTCCACAAGATCACGCTGGGATGATTGCGGTCCCGGCGGATCCAACTCGCCACGTCCTTTTCGGCCCATTCGTTGAAGAAGCGGGCATAGTCAAATTTATTCTTCGGCCGCTCCCACATGTCGAATGCTTCGGAGACAATCAGCACCCCCAACTCGTCCGCAAGCTCCATCAACTCCACCGCGGGCATGTTGTGGGACGTGCGGATGGCGTTGACGCCCATTTTCATCAAAATGCCGAACTGCCGGCGAAGGGCCGCCTTGTTCACGGCCGCGCCAAGGCAGCCGAGGTCGTGATGCTGGCATACGCCGTGAAGCTTGACCTTTTTCCCATTGAGGAAAAAGCCCCTGTCCGGGTCGAAGCCGATGGTCCGGAAGCCGAAGCGCTGAACCTCTTCTTCTATAACTTTCCCGTCGGCCATCAACTCGGTCCTCAACGTATAAAGGGCAGGATTCTCTATCTCCCATAAAATCGGGGCCTCAACAAACAATGTTTGAAGGTCCTTCCGTACTTCCTCCGTGATATGGACTTTGTTCTCTGCTGCTGCAATGAGGTTCCCATTCCTATCCAGTATGGAATGCCTTAGAGAATGCTCCATTGCCGGCACTACCCTTCCCGCGGCGCTACCCACGGCGGACCGGTCATCCATCGGCACCCCTCTGCATCCCCCGTCCACGACCATCTCGGTTTCCACATCGATGGCCCAGCCTTCGGCCTCTTTCCTTGTGGATAGGTATATTCCGTCCGAAACCATATGGGCGGCAGGCATGGCTTTCAGCCAGACATTGCGGTAAATGCCGGCGCCGGAGTACCATCTGGAATTGGAAGACTGGTAGGTCACCCGGACCTTGATCTCATTTTTGCCCTGCTTCAGCAGGCCGGTAATGTCGAATTCAAAGGTAGAATACCCATATTTCCATTCACCGGCCTTTACATCGTTGACATAAACGGCCGAATCCATATAAACGCCTTCAAAACGGATGGCGAACCGGGTCCCTTCCAGGGCGTCCGGAAGGGTGAACGTCTTTCTGTACCAGCCCTCTCCGGTTTCATAAAGCTCCCGGGTGTTATAGATCAGCCAGTCGTGGGGGATATCTACCGGAGTCCACCGGACATCACTGCCGTTGATCGGTTCAATGGAGGTATTGATCTCCCGCTTTGCAAATTCCCAACCGTCATTAAACAACCATTTTCTGCTCATTGCCGTTTCTCCCGGAAAAGTGGATTTGTTTTCTCCAGTATACCATACGTGGTCCTTTATGCGGCAAGCAGATTGACCAGACCCACCGCGGCCCCGTATGCAAATTTCAGGCCGAAGAAGATCAGCGCGCACCCCAGCACCGCGATGATAATGCGATACGGTTTTTCCCCAAGGAACCTTCTGGTGGTTCCCACAAGGATGGAAATCAGCCCATACCAGAGGAAATCGACGGAGATATGACCGAAGTAGTAAACCGCCACACCGGCAAGCTTGTAAGATTCATAGGCCTGCATGATGAAGCCGAGTCCCACGATGGCCCACCACAAAAGAAAGTATGGATTCGTAGCCGACAGGACAATTCCCGAAACGACCATATTGCCTGAATCCGAGCCTTCCGAGTCCATGCGGACGGAAATTTTGTTTTTGACGGAGCCGAGGATCATGTCGATCCCCATATACCCCAGCAGGATTCCGCCGACCAGTCCGATGACGATCTGCGCCTGCTTGGACTGGAGTACCAGGTCGAACCCGAGAAAGATCACGATGATCAGGCCCAATTCCAGAACCGCGTGCCCGGCGACAATGATAAATCCTGCGCGCCAGCCCGACGACAGCGCCTTGCGTATGGTATAGGTCAGGAGGGAGCCCGGCATCATCGCGCCGGACAGCCCTACCACAAAAGCGGACAAAAAAAGCATGACCATGCTGTGACACATCCTTCAGAAAAGAATAAAATATCCATTATTGTATACCAGGCAAAAAAATATTCAATACCAAATTTGTACTATTTCTTGCCTGACCGGAAAATAGAAGGTGCGTCTAGTTTGGATCAACCTGATAAATGTTCTTTGAAAGCCTCGAATAATGCGACTTCCAGGCGGGAATTCCGTCATCGGATAAGGAAGAACCGGACGTATTATCGATTAATTATCTGTCTGTGGCGAATTTGAAAGCAATTCGCTTAATTGTGCTTTTTCCTCCTTTAATGCCGTAATCAGATATTCCTCTGAATCAATGCTATGGACACTGGTCTCGCATTCATAGCCTCCTGCCAGATGAGCGGCCTTCGTCGGAAGATATCCATAATATCCGTTCGTATAACCTAATATGTATGCATGCCACTGATCGGAAAACACTTTTTTAATAGAAATGCCTATTTCGCAGAAAAGCTCAACAGGAACCGTAATGAGAAGGACATTTCCTAAACCGATGATCACGCTTTCTCCGTGAATACTACCTTTCCCTTCCGTATGATATCCTGCTATGCCCTCCAGTAAAGAGATGTCGTAGATCTTTTCAATTTCAAGCTTTGCTTTTTGCTTCTCATCGCGGCATTCAACTATTTTGTGATTGCTTTCCGCAATCCTTTTCCTAAGTTCATTTTCAGAGGGCAGATTATCCTTCAGCGGAAATTCCAGAGGTACCGTACGGTAAACTAACCGGGATGATAATTTTGTGGATGACAATAAAACTTCACCCACTTTTTTCGATAAAATATCCGCCTTTTTTTCTGCGTTTTCATAGGTACGAATCCCGCCCATATCTTCACCCAGGGCAGAAGCATCCGCCGAATAGCCGATGTTTATGTTCCCACAGGCTCCGTTGAAAAACATAACCATAGCATGCTCGTATTGCTCCCCTAACTTTTTATAAATAAACCCGGGATAATCCGCAGAAACCAGATAGTTCCCTGCGTCTAAGACAGTGCAGTGACAGGCATAGTTAAGGATAAGGCCTTTGGTCCGGCCATGTACGTCCTCCGCCCGAATGACCATTAATGCGTCATCCACCATTGTTTCCCCGGCACGTCTGTTTTTGGCCACGCCCGGCGCCGGCAGGACGTTGGAATACAGGTTCATAGGCTCAGCCGATCCGATTGCTTCTCCAATCGCCTCGACAGTCATATCCTCCACAAAGGTAAGCCATTCTTCAGCAGAAGAGTTATAACCAGCTTCAACCTGAGTGCGGGTTTCGGGAGCCGAATGAGTATGCGTCGCACTTATGGAAATGTTTTTGACGCCAAACCGCTTAAAGGATTTCTCCCTTATATGCTCGACCTGCTCCTGCATAAGGCACAATGTATCACAGCTTATCAATACGGCCTCCACTTTAGCATCACTTACAAAAAATGCTTTGGTATATATCTGGTCGTGGATTCCACAGGACAATTTGGACCTGGCTGCGTATCCCCCAAGCCACATCGGATGCCGGGGGGAAATAATCCGTGATGCAAGTCCCACTTTAAACATAAATATCACCTGTCTCTATCTATTAAATTTGCCTTACCTCAGATGTTTGACTCTGGGAAAGTATTTTTGCTCAAGCGCATAGTTTGCTTCGTCGCCCCCGACTGCATTGCCGCTCATCCACACCGGCGGTTTAATACCTCTTTCCATCATGATGCGGCAGGTTTCAATAACAAGAAGGTTCCAAACAAAAGAATTGCAAAGCACGCTGGCGCCGGCAACTTTCTGTTCCAGCCCTTCAATTTCGCCAATAGCATCTGCATAAGGAACATGGCAGTCCATAAAAACATCAACGATTTCATATAGATTAAGACCGCTGGGATGTCTTGCCCGATGCCCCTTGGGAACATTGTCACAAAAGGCGGTTGATGTGATTGCGGCCGTTTTTAGCCCGCGCCTTTTGGCCTCCAGTGCTACATCAATCGTCATGGAATTAAACCCGTAGGCATTACAGATGATAATCAGTTCCCCCGATTTGCAGTCATACATATCGAGAGCACTACAGCCATAACCGGGCGTACGTTCCACTATATTGGACCTCTTAGCTCCCATCATCAGGTTCGTCCCGCAATCCAGCATCGCATCCATGGGCGCCAATCCTCCCGCACGCCATAGGGTCTCTTCCACGACCAGATTGGAATGCCCGCCTGTGCCGATCATGTGAATCAGCTCATCCCGTTCTATGGCATCCGCCATCCAGCCTGCAACCTTTGTAATCTTTGGCAGATCCCCTTCAATCCTGTTAAACAGCTCAAAAATATCCTCTTTGAATTTGACAGTCTCTTTTCCCATCGTTCATCCCTCCAATATATTTTGTATGCTCTTGAAGCCTTCAGGGCCTATTGCCAAGAAGCTCTATTATTAGCATGAAGTCCCGTATGATGTGATATGGATCCTTTACGGGCAGCGCTACAACCTTTTCAAGCGGTTTGTTCTCACGGTCAAGGATCTGAATCCATTCGCCCATGCTTTTATCCGGGTTGGGGAATACCGTGAAAGCATATTTGCCAACCATCTGATAAAGGTCCATGAATTCTTTGTCGCCGGTTAAATCATGGCATAGCAAGGCGGTATACAACGCTTCTGAATGAGGCCACCACAGCTTCGTATCCCATGTCTCCAGGATAGAAATATCATAAGGCGCGTTTATCATTCTTCCTGCGGGCTTCCCGCCATCTCTGTCCGTATAGTGGTACAGTCCGCCATATTCCTTATCCCACCCGGTTCTTATGCTGTTCTTTACAACACGGGCTATTTTTTTATATGTTTCATCCTCCGCGTTGGAATCTTTAGCGACCTTTATACAAAACCACATGCTTTCTACCGCGTGGCCGGGAATAATATGCCGCACCATTAAAGTATCTTCATTTGAAGAATCATCCGACACCATCTCTTTAATAAGTCCCCGTTCCGCATCATAATGGAAATTGAGAATACGATTCATGAACCCTTTTGCGTCATCAAAAATTTCCTGGTATCTGACGTGTTTGAAAGCCTTAAGCGCATCATAAAGCACAGACGCCACATTGCACATTATCATCGGAACAGCGTGCGCCTTATAGCCTTCAGGAATAGGGTACGGTTCCGATACGATTTCTCCGCGTTTCAAATATGCCTGCGTTCTATCATACAACTGCAACGCATCTTCCAGCGGGTCTTTTTCGCCGGACACCCTCGCAAGCTCTGCAAAGCCCATGATCACAAAGCAGTCTACATAAAAACTGGTATAGTACCCTTTACCCGGTATGCTCTCTTTTTTCGTTCCGTCCCGTTCGACAAGGTATGCGCAGACACCCTCTTTTTCAGCCAAAACTGCATTTTTCTTTATGAATTCGTAAGTCTTCTGTGCATGGGCTGCATACATCTGTCTATCATCCTCTATCAGCCCTTTGTCAATCAGCTCGGCATACCTGGATAACATCCATATCACACGGCCTTGCGACCAAACATATTTATCCGTGCTTAAAAGCTTGCTGCCGTCATTCGAGTAGCATGTGAATATACCGCCGTATTCATGATCTATTGCCTTCTTCCAGAACCTCATAAGATCATTTTTCAGATAATCGCAATAAAACGCCAGTAATGTTTCTTTATCGCTGATCATAACAAGCCTCCTTTATTTCAAACCTGTTGTGGCAATACTCTGCATTATTTGTTTCCGGAACAGTATAAACACAGTGAGTATTGGAATGATGGATATAAGCGACCCTGCGGCGATCAAGCTGACGTTTACGTTGTACGTTGACTGGAACATTGCAAGTCCGAGTTCCATATTATAAAGACGTTTGCTGCTGACGATGAGCAAGGGCCATACAAATGCGTTCCAGCCATCAAGGAATGCAAATATGCCAAGAGCGGCCATTGGTGATTTAAGCAAAGGCAATATCATTTTGAAGAAAATCATCCATTCGGATGCCCCCTCCACTCTGGCGGCCTCCAGCAGTTCATCGGGAATCTGTTGAATTACGGTCTGCCTCATAAAAAACAATCCGAAGCTCATTATTAAATATGGCATAACCATTCCGGCAAATTTGTTTACCAGCCCCAAACTGTTCATTTCAAGATATAACGGTATCATATAGATTTCAAAAGGAATAATGGCCGTGCCAACGATAGCGGCAAAGAAAACATTGAGCCATTTATAGTGAAATTTTCCGCAAATGTATCCTCCGAGAGCAGAAGAGAACAAAATTGCCGAGGTGGAAATCACAGCCATAAGTACGCTGTTTAAGAAGTATATCCCAAAAGATGCGGCTTTGAATACTCCTGAAAAATTATCAATAGTAAACTGCTTCGGTATAATAGCAGGAGGCCAGAGGTTAAGTTCCGCCGGATTTTTAAAGGCGGTGGAAAACAGCCACAGGAAAGGGAATACCATAACTACGGAACCCAGGGCCATTAGAATCGTACCTGCTATACCTTCCCATCCGGCTTTCATTTTTTTATTCGTTTCATAAACGGCTGCATCGGCACTCATGCTTTCACCCTCTTTCGGTTAACTGATTTTCCCGCATCCCTGTCCTTGGCTAATGCAAACTCAATTAAAACCAATGCGGAAACTATCGTGAACAATACCACTGCTTCAGCTGAGGCAAACCCCATCTTAAAGAAGCGGAAGCCATTTTCAAACATGTCGTAGACCAATACCCTCACGATATAACCGGGTGACCCCTGGGTATCCGATGCTAACACATAAACAGTACTGTATACGTTATAGCCTGTTATCAAAGTCGTTATTGATATTAACAGCGTTATCGGTTTTAACAGCGGAATAGTAATATGTCTGAAGCTTTTAAATCCTGTAGCTCCATCAATGGATGCCGCTTCGTAGTATTCCTTGGGTATGCCTGTAAGGCCTACAATAAAGATCAGCATATTGTATCCTAGTATCTTCCATATTGTAATAATTGCAACCGATACTACAGCTAGGGCAGGGATAGTCATCCATCCCAATGGTCCAGCCCCGAAAATCGAAATAAAATAATTGAGATATCCGGAATTCGTATCTAAAATTCCTTTCCAAGCTATCGTTACCGGAACCATTGGCATTATGGCCGGCAAGAAGTATATCGACTCAAAGAGAGGTCGCAATTTGACTTTGTTTACAAGCGCATTTGCAATAATCATCGATAAGGGGACCGAGACCAAAAGCACTCCAAAAGCAATTATGGTTGTATTCCTAAGAGCAACTATAAATAAGTCATTATGAAATAGTTTTATATAATTATCAAAACCAATAAAGGGCTTTTTTAATGAAACCATGTCCCAATTATGGAAGCTTAGATAAAAGGTACTGAATATGGGAATGAAGCGTAAATAGGTGTATAGCGCCACTATAGGCAAGAGACCAACGATGCAGAAACCCAATGTTTTAGATATCTTTCTTTTTTTAACCGCCCTGGTAATTGTCGACATATGCCACCTCAGAATTCTATCGGATTTTTGTTTGTTCCTGCTGTAACAGGCAGGAAGCCCATTACAGCAGGATGAAACATTTTTATTCAGCCAGATGTCCATTTTCCTTAAGAATACTGTTTGTTTCTGCAGCACATTCAGCAAGGAAGGCTTTCATTTTCTCCGGATTGTCAACAAAGCTGGGATCGGTGAAGCCTTTATTCGCCAAACGGTCTGCAAGCTTTGTCTCAATTTCGTCAAACTCGTCAATCATGGGAATTACATTGATCGTTTTATACGTTGTGAAGAATGCCTCGTATTGGGGATTTTCCACCAGAAAGTCTTTCATGTCCAAATCCAGACGTCCCGACTGCCATCCTGACATAGCGGTCATTTGCTTGTGGTTTTCCGGCTCAATCATAAATCGGACGAACTCCCAGGCGGCCTGAGTCTTATTCTCGTCTTTGGAATTTGTAACAAAGAAGTCATAGGCATTTCCGATATTGGCATCACCGGGCATCGGAGCTGTGAAGTACTCAAGCTGCGGGGCTTTCGCTTTAATGTCCGCAATTACCCATGTTTCCCTTGCAAACATCGCGGTTTTTTCCATTTCAAAGCCCTCGGCGTCAGCTTTTATATCAAAATCACAAGTCTTATATTTATAAAGCATATCAACATACATCTGAAGGGTTTTAAGCCCGGCTTCATTGTCATAACCGGCCTTATACTTTTCGGGACTGACTTCCTGCACTATAGAGCCCCCGTTTTCCATCATCAGTATCCAGAATTTTTCGGCCAGACCGCTGCCTCCGCCAACTAAACGAAGGCTCAGACCCGAACGTATAATTTTACCGGATGCATCATACTTTGTAAGCTTCTTAGCATATTCCATGAGCTGGTCCATTGTCTTTGGCGCGCCTTCAAGCCCGGCTTCCTTGAACATTTTGGCATTGCAGTATAGAGCCGCGGTGCCATACATGTGAGGAATGCCATACACAATACCTTCCAATTGCCCAACTCCTGCAATAGCCGGATCATAAGCACCGCCGGTAACATACTCCGAAAGGTCGTTCGGCGCTTTTACCAGCATGTCTTCTTTTGCAAAGCGCATTGCTATATTCGGATCCATGGAGATGATGTCTGCGCAGGATTGGGAAGGTAAAGAAGTTGTAACCTTCTTCTCAAAATCTCTCAAAGGAAAGCTGGAAACTTCTATTGTAACATTGGGATGGACTGCATTGAATTCCGTAGCCATCTTATTAATCCATGTATCCAGTTCCGGATATCCCGTCCATATGGACAATTTTACAGGGTCTTTTGTCATTCCGCCCGCTTGTGTAGTCGCCTGATCCGCAGGATTCGTTGCCGGCACAGGATTGTTTGTTTGTGTGCCGCAACCGGACAAACCAGCTAATAAAACAAGTATAACCGATAAAGCAATCGCTCCGAACCGTTTCATTTTCATTGATAATCCTCCTTTTATTATTCACTGGAATAATATATCCTGCAGGATATTATCTACATTATACAAATTTAAGCATTGGAACAGAATGAACGATCTTTAGTGTTCCTCGGAAAATCTTTCTGATACGGAATATTTATAAAGAATCACCTGGGGATCTTTTTGAAAAGTTGTATGATTTTTTGAAAGGATGGTACAATATTTTGATTTTTCATTTTGATTATCTATTGATTTTGGATAATTTACTGGGAGACACACCCATATATTTTTTAAACAGCTTGCTGAAATAGGATTCATCATTGATTCCGACTTTTTCAGCAGCCTCGTAACTCTTCATACCGTTTTCCTGCATCAACGCTTTAGCCCTTTCCATTTTTGTCTTGTTTACATAGTCCACAAACCCCTCTCCTGTCTCTTTCTTAAATATGCTTGACAGGTAACACTTACTTATGTTGCTTATCTTCGAGGCCTTATCCAGCGTGATGTTTTCACTGATATTATCCGCTATGTATTTTTTCAGCTTTATTATTTCAGGCTTTTTGGCTTCAAACTGCTGATTATAGATGAATTCAAACAGCTTATCCGCAAATTCCTTAAAACAATCCGTTATATCGGAGATGGTTTCTGAAGCCATTAATACGTCTATCGGAGTTACACTGAAATTGGAAGAAATAAAATTCCCTTGGGCATCATATTTTTTGGCAAACCGCATCAGGCTGTGAAAAATATCCAGAGCTACTTTCCTTACCCTTTCAGGATCAACGGTTCTGCTTTCCGCTATGCCGCCAAAGTAACCGTTAATGATTGCGCCTACTCCCATTTCATCTAGGTCTTCGAGTCTTTCAAGAAGCTTTTTTTCATTGGCATAATTGAATGACAAATCCCCGCCGTCAAACTCCCTGATGTCATCGCAAAAAAGAATGCTTTCTCTCCCGAAGTAAAATTTATATTTCATTGCAGTCCTGGCCTTAAAATAGGTTTCCCGGATACGGGTATACTCAACGGGCGCGAGGTTGACCCCAAAAGAATTGGATGTATTCAGGTACTTTTTAAAGGAATTATTGATCTTTTTTAAATAACCGGAAATCGAATCTCTATTGTAGCGTACATCAGAGGTATCGGAGCATCTGAGCAAAATAATATATTCGCCATTCTTCACCTCTGCAATATCACAATCGGCGAAATTCAACATGCTTTCTTCCAGTATGTTTATAAAGGATGCTTTGAATAAATACCGGTCACCTATTTTACTCATGGCCGGGGCATAAGAATGATCATCTATACCGCAGCATAACATGATATTGTACCCGGAATCGATATTTATTCCCAATGGGGCTAATTCTTTAACAAAATCCCCAGGCGCCATTGACCCGGAAATCATTTTCCTGTAAATATCTTCTTTTATTATATATTTATTCTTTTGGAATTCCGTATTCTTGTTTTGAAAGGTATTATCATTAAACGTTTCCCTTTGCAAAAGCTTTTTTACATTCAGCAAAACCTCCAAAAGAATTTCAGGCTCTAAAGAAAGCTTAAGAATATAATCCTCGGCGCCAAGCTTCATGGCCTTTTTTACATAATCCATATCGTTGTAGCAACTGAGTACAATCGTTTTTATGCCGGGAAATCTTTTTCTGATTTCACCGATTAATTCGATCCCATCCATTTTGGGCATTTTAATATCTGTTAATACGATGTCCGGACGAGTTTCCTCAATTACCTCAAGGGCTTTTATTCCATTCCCCGCTTGTCCTGCAATCTCAAAACCATGTTTTTCCCAATCAATACAGGACTTTATTCCAACCCTGATAAGGATTTCATCATCTACAATAACAACTTTTATCATCGAACCATCCCATCTCCGAATTCCTGTATCCGGGGAATTGATATAGATACGGTTGTACCCTTTCCCGGCTCCGAAGTTATACTAAGGCCGTAATTCTGTCCATATTTCAATTTGATCCGTTCATGTACGTTATTCAGGCCTATGCCGTTAAATTTACGCTTTGTGTTCTCATTGTTATGCAATAAATGCTCAATTGCATGTGCATCCATTCCTATCCCGTTGTCGACAACCTCAATGATGATGCTTTCCTCTTTTATATAAGCATTTATTTCAATTATACAGTTATCATTTTTATCTTCAAACCCATGAATAATACAATTTTCAACAATCGGCTGGAGAATCAGCTTAAGCATCCTGTGTGAATAGATGCTTTCATCCGTTATGTTGATCCGTATTTCAAGTTTATCATTATATCTGACATTTTGTATATAAACATAACATTCCATCAAATCAAGCTCTTCTTTGAAAGTAATTTCCTCTTCCCCTTTATTAATACTCACTTCAAGCAGCCTTCCCAAAGCGGAAATCATTTTTGAAACATTATCCGCTCCGCTCATTTTAGCCGACCACTTTATCGCACTTAAGGTATTAAACAGGAAGTGCGGATTGATCTGCGCCCTTAATGCCTCATATCGCAGATCATTTTCAAGTTTATGTTCCTGAACCACAGTGTCCACAAGTTCCTCGACCCTGTTGAGCATATTGTCGAAACTGCGTACCAGGCCGTTTACATCGTCCAGATTTTCATTTTCTTTTACTCCTACCGAGTAGGCTCCGACCTTCATTTTCTTTATCCGTTTCAGCAACTGCCGCAAGGGGTTTATGGTGTACATAATTATCATAGTACCCAATAAAAGAAATACGCTGAAAACAATGATGTTAATTGAATTGATCTTAAATTTAAGAGAGTCTATTTCTTTGATTATAGCTTTATAGGAAACAAGTGATATGGTACACATGCCGAATCTTTTAATGGAATTGAAATTCACCATGAATTTTTCATTGTCAATATAGGTAAAAAAGCTGCCGCTCCCGTAGTATAGATTTTGTGAAGTAATATCCCTATTTGTAAGTAATTTATCCTCAATTGATTTTTCAGAACTAAATAAGATCCGGCCGTTTTCGTTTATTATTGCAAAGTACCCGTCAATGGAATTTCCGATTATTTTCCCCAGATCATTTGCGCTGAAATTGATCATTAGTTCCCCTGCCACATCCCGGGGGGAATACTTGTTCCGGATGGATTTTACTATGGAAATATATTTGCCGTCTCCAAACCCTTCTATCCCATATTCGTAGGGAACATTCCACAGTACTCTTACATCTCCGGATTTGACTGTTTCAAACCAGTCTTGCGAAAGAAATTTATAGATATCTTTGTATTCTATAGCAAGCTTTTTATCGGAACTTTCCATAGAGGAATACATATTTCCGTCGGCCCCTATAATGATTACATGGACATTATTGTTGAAAAACACCTTTCTCTTCATAGAATTGATCTCATTTTCAACCCTTATGATTCTCGATTTATCGTCATCTGTATAATACGCCGGAGCTTTCATTTGAAAATTGTCATTGTAATATTTTTGATTTGGTTCCGTTGACACATTTTCCAGGATGGTATCGTCCGTTAAGATAATGTTCGACAATGTAATCATATCCAGACAGGTATTTTCAACCTTGCCGCCTATTTGTTCAAGGTTGTCCATAATAAGACTGGAAGTATTATTAATTATGATTTCTTCAGTATGTTTTAAGTAATTATTGATGGAGAAAATGACGGGTGCGAAAAGGAAAATTAATATGATCAGCAGGATTTTCACCTGCAGGTTGCCTAAAGCTGTTTTTGCAAACACAATAACCTTTTTCATGCAGGCTCCCTTCTCTTTCGCACCATAGCAGCAGTTTAAAGCTTTTTACAGTACCGCCACAGCACACATGATACTTTACATAATACAATAGCAACGGACTATATTCCAGAGGAAGGTTATTGAAGATAAAATAATCAAAGTAAAAAAACAGGAGGGCATACACTGCCCCCATTTTTATTCACCGGTATTTTCTTTTATAGAGCCTCCCTATATATGATATTGCCGTTAACTACAGTCATCTTGACATTTATGTCTTCATCAAAAATAACAATATCCGCACATTTACCTTCAGCCAGACTGCCCCTCTCCCTATCCGCGCCAATGATCTCCGCAGGCGTAATTGTCATCATTTTTATTGCATCCGTCAATGGTATTTCCGCTTGCTTTACCACCGTTCTGACAAGCCTGTCGGTCGTAGCTACGCTTCCCGCGAATGCAGACCGGTCCAAAAGTTTTGCAACGCCGTCCTCAACAATAATCTTCTGGCCGTTTTTAATGCTTCCCGAGATGCTTTCCCCCTCGGGCATTCCGGCCCCCCGTAAAGAATCAGTTATTAGAGCGATTCGCGACGGACCTTTTATTTTATAAATGAGTTTTAAGAGACAGGGGGGTAAATGGCATCCGTCAGCGATCATTTCAACAGTCATATCGTCTATGAGAAAGGCGCTTTCAATAACCCCTGCATATCTGTAGGCATTTTTCCGATGCACGCCGGACATTCCCGAATATAAGTGGGTAACGTGAGTATAGCCGTTTTCAAAGGCTTCCAGCACTTGTTCATAATTGGCATCGGTATGTGCTATAGCCGGAAGTATGTTACGGTTTTTGAGAGCTCTTCCAAAATCTATTGCACCCTCAAGTTCAGGAGCGATACTCCATCTTATTATGTCATCGGACCATCCCAGTATCTCTTCATATTCCTTTCTTTGAGGATTTCTTATATATCTGGGATCTTGCGCCCCTCTCTGTGACATGGCAAAATACGGGCCTTCAAGATGGAGTCCAAGGAATTGTGCTCCTTTATTATTTTTGCTCCTGGCTTCCCTGAAAACATCGAAAGTCATTTTCAATTCTTCATTGGTGCTGGTAAGAGTTGTCGGCAGGATTGAGGTCGTACCATGCCGGGCATGCATTTCGGCAGCGCCCAGAAAGGCTTCGCATGTCCCGTCCATAAAGTCGTGACCCCCGCCTCCATGTGTGTGCAGATCCACAAAGCCGGGTGAAACATAGTTTCTTTTCGCATCAATTATAATACAGCCATCCATTTCAAAATCCGCTTGGCCCGCATGGATAATCTTCCCGTCCTCAAAGGCTACCGTACCTCCGTCAATAATTCGATAAGGAGTAATGATTTTTCCGTTAATGATTTTAACCCTGTTCATTTAATCACCTTCCGCCCCGATAAAATAGTTGTGCAGTAAACTTTTCTTCAATCTAAAACACCTGCGGCACTATCCTTTTCAATATACAAGACTGCATGATCATGGCCCTTAAGGATAGATGCCGGACAGGATTGATCCATTTCACCCTTTATTGTCCTGGTTACCGCTTCCGCTTTCGTTTTTCCGGGCACCATGCAGAACAGGTATTTTCCTGCGATAAGAGCGGGAATCGTCAGTGTTAAAGCATGAACCGGTACGTCGGCAAACCGGCTGAAACAGCCGTCATTCACCTGCTGTTGTCTGCATTTTTCATCCAATTCAACGATCTTTACCAGTTCAGGGTCATCGAAGAGTGCAACATACGGATCATTGAATGCGATGTGCCCATTTTCGCCTATACCCATGCAGACAATATCAACAGGAGATTGTTTAAGTAAATTCGCATATCGAATGCACTCCTCTTCAGGATTCCTTGCATTTCCGTCAAGATAGTGAACCGTCTTAAAACCCACTTTACCGAAGATCCTGTCTCTCAAGAAATTACCAAACCCCTGGGGCGCTTTTTTGTCGAGGCCGATGTATTCATCCATATGAAAGGCGTTTACCCTGCTCCATTCAATGCCTTTTATCTGAATCAGCGTTTCAAGAAACTCATTTTGGGATGGCGCCGCGGCAAAAATAATATTGACCTCATCCTTTTCCTTCAGCAGCTGCTTTAATCCGGCGGCCATCTCCATGGCTGCCAGTTCGCCCATGTCCTTTCTGGTTTCACTGACCTTGACTTTAAGTTTTCCCGCCTGCATTTCTTTAATGGTATTCATCATTTCGTCCCTTCTCCAATATGATTTTATAGTAATCGATTGCTGTAAACTTAAAAAAAATTCTACTTTATATTTCTGACCGATTCTCTTTGCACAAGGGAAGGCTCCAGCTTAAATGAGATATAATCTCTTTCATTTCCCTCCAGATTTTCAATCAAAACCTTACAGGCAAGCCGTCCGGTCTCAAAAGCCGGTTGATTGATGGTCGTAAGCGGGGGGCTGACCATGGCGGAAAATTCAATATTATCAAAACCGATCACTGAAATATCTTCAGGTACTTTTACGCCGCTGCTTATAAGACCATGCATGATGCCCATAGCGGTTACGTCATTTACCGCAAATATTCCAGTAGGTAAATCGGTTGATGCAAGACACCGCCGGGCGATTTTTATTCCGTTTTCAAATTCAAATGTCCCGTTCTCCAACTCTTTTTCAAGCTCCGCAACATATACATAGTCCGCGGAAAAGTCCATATTATTTTTCATCAGGCCCAGCTTATATCCGCTAAAGATCTCAATACGGCTTCTCCTTGTAAGCGGAGATGTGGCAAATGCTATTTTTTTATGCCCCATGCTTGCCAGATAATCAACCGCCATAATTCCACCCGCTGTAAAATCAAAACTTATTTTATTGCATGAAATATCGTCAATATTCTGGTCAAAGCTCACAATTTTTAATCCGTTTTCGCATAACTCCCTCAAAAAGCCGTGTTCTTCTCGAATCGTAGATAAAATTATGCCCTTTACCTGTTTTTCGTACATGGATTCGATATATTTCTTCTCATTGGATACCTCTCTGAATGAATTGCAAAGCAGTATGCTATAACCATGCTTTCTGGCCTCTGTTTCAATTCCCAGGACCAGCTGCGGGTAAAATGGATTGGAGATGTTGGGGATAATAACTCCGATATCTCTGCTCTCGTTTTTTTTAAGCATTCTGGCTAATATATTCGGAGTATAGTTCATTTTTTGCGCAACATCAATTACTCTTTTGCGGATTTCCTTACTGATAGGATAGCCGCTGTTACTGAGCACTCTAGATACTGTGGCCGTTGATGTGCCGGCCTTTTGAGCAATATCATATATTGTGGCCTTTTTTATTCCCCTATCCTGTTTACCCATAAATAAAATAACATTCCTTCTTATGTATTATTACAGTAATCGATTGCTTTTAATTACTATTATATACGATTTCTTTCTGAATGCAAGCGTTTTGCTGATTGCCGGAAGATTCTATTTCTATACTCATGGCCAACCGGCGCAACGCGTTAAATCCACCTCAAAGCAGCAGGGACATGGTTCCGGCTACGATGAGAGCCAGACCGGCCAAGGCTTTCGGGGTAGGCTTCTCCTTCAAAACCAAATAGGAAAACGCGATCGTCACCAGAATGCTCAATTTGTCAATCGGCACCACAACACTGGCCGGTCCGCCCTGCAATGCCCTGTAATAGCACAGCCAGGACGCGCCGGTGGCAAGCCCGGAAAGAACGAGGTAGACCCAGCTCTTCCGGTCGATCTCCCGGACGGTGTTCTGCTTTTTGGTGACAAAAACCACCAGCCACGCCATAACCAATACCACCGCCGTTCGGATGGCCGTTCCGAGGGTGGACTCGACGCCTTCGATGCCGACTTTGCCGAGGATGGAGGTCAGGCTGGCAAAAACGGCGGAGCCCAGCGCATACAAGAGCCACATGCCGCGTCCGGTGCCGCTGTTTTCCGTCGCGTTCCTCTGGATCATCAGATAGGTTCCAATCCCGATCAATCCAATCGCCACCGCTTTAATAGCCGTGATGCTTTCGCCCAGGAAAAGAAACGCCAGGATCATTGTCAGAATCGTGCTCGATTTGTCGATGGGCGTCACCTTGTTGACGTCGCCCATTTGCAGGGCTTTAAAATAACAGAGCCAGGAGGCCCCTGTGGACAGTCCCGACAAGATCAAAAACAAGAGGGTCCTTCCGCCGATTTCCGGTATGGTTCCCTGGGAGCCCGCAACAAAAACCATCAGCCAGGAGCACAGCAATACCACAATGGTCCGGATCGCCGTAGCCACGTTGGAATCCGTATTTTTAATGCCGCACTTTGACAGAATTGCGGTAAGCCCGGCGAACAGCGCCGATCCGAATGCCAATAAAACCCACAAAGCCAAACGCCTCCTTTATTCTGAACAAGGGCCTGTCACCTGGATTCTCCCCGGATTTTTTCCGGATTCCTCCCGGATTTCCCCTAAATCTTCCCCAGGTTCTGCTCGTAGCGGTCCAGGAGCTCCTGCTCCCGGAACAGGCTGGAAACAGCCTCTTCATAGTCCCGCAGTCTCTCGGATTTCCGGATTTTCTTTGCATATTTTTCATGATCGGAAAATATGCAAATCATGTAGAGCCAGATTTCCTTCATTTTATATAGGATCGTCACCTCTCCGGAAAGGAGGCTGCGATACCCGTCATAAACGATATCATGGAATGCTTTCAAGGTGTCTTTGCCGGTCCGGCTCCCCTGCCGGATTTCTTTCGCCAGCCCGGGGTTGACCAGCAGGCCTCTGCCCAGCATGACGGACGGGACGCCGGGATATTTTTCCGCAAACTCATGATATTGCCCGGTCGTAAAAAGGTTCCCGTTGTAACAGATGGGAAGCCTGCTGTGGCTCAAAGCATATTGGAACATTTCCATATGGGGCATGTTCTTGTAGAATTCCTTTTGAATCCTGGGGTGTATGGTCAACTCCGCAACCGGGTATTTATTGAACAGCTCGATCAGTTCAATGAACTCCTCCGGGTGGTCCTTTCCAATCCTGGTTTTGATCGAAATCCGGACGCCGCCCCAGGCGAAAATCTCGTATAGAAACGCATCCAGCTCTGCTGGCTTTGCCAGGAAGCCGGAGCCCTTTCCTTTGGCGACGACCGTCCCCGAGGGACATCCCAGGTTCAGATTGATCTCCTCGTATCCCAACTGCCGGATTTTCTCCGCCATGGTGATAAACTCCTTTGCCCGGTTGGCCAGGATCTGCGGGATCAGGACATATCCCCGGTTGTTTTCCGGCGCCAGGTCCTCCCATTCCCGTTTCTTGAAATTGCCGCTTTCATTGGCGGAGACAAAAGGGGCGTAATACCGGTCGATGCTGTTGAAACAGGCATGATGGGCATTCCTGTAGATATACCCGGTCAAGCCTTCCATAGGGGCGAAATAAAAATTCATAAGAGCGCATTGAATTCCTTTTCTTTTGCATTTATTATATCATGCCGGCCGCGTCATCGTAAATTTATAACCCTTTGTCGATCATTGATGATATGCGGATTGAGTTTTTAGCGATTTCGTTATAAAATTACAGCAAATAGCGTGCCCAAATTTTATAATCACAAAATAAAACGATTGTCACTGGGGTGGGTATATGGAGACATCGGGTAACAGCCTTATAACAGCTATTTTCAAAAGAAGAAGCATAACGCCAATTCCAGCGATTATTTGCTTTTTCATACAGATCAACTCCCTTCGCCAACACACATACCCACAAGCCAGCGAAGATAGCTGCTGAATAATGCGATAAACACCCCTCAAGATTGGAAAAAGTTATAACACGTGCTATAATTATCGGCAAGAGGTGAAGACACATGGATTTTTCTGCAATAGTGAAAATGGTATGCGAGAAAATGAATATGAGCCAAGAGGATTTGGCTCCGCACCTTGAATGTAAGTTTCGCTACAATTAATCGTTGGGAGAACGGCAAGACCCATCCCAACAAATTAACGATGCAGGTGTTTATATCTTTTTGTGAGCAGAATGGCATTTCCGTTAAGGATTAGCCGTGAGGAATTGGAGGGGTTGAGATGAGTGCTGACCAGACAAGGCGTGAAATAAATCAACTGGATAATGAAATAGCGTCCTTGGAGAGAAAGCGCGCCGACCTCGAACAAAAAGAGGCTGACAGAACTCGGAAGATAAACGATGTCCAAAAGAGCATTACAGGGAATACATCAGCATCTATGCTGTCTTCAAAAAACAGGCAAGTTCAAGGATATCAAAGTGAAATCGCCAAATATTCAAAAGATAAAGCAGACGTCACAAAGAAGCGCGCTGGTAAGCATAAAAAGCGCGCTGAAAAAATAGCTAAGCTGCAAAGAGAAGAAGCCGCTGATAGGAAGAAAGAGGCTAACGCTCAGAGGACAATTCAGCAGGGCTATGAACGGAGAATTAGTGAGCTTTCTACGCAACTGAATTACCAGACAGCCGTTGTTCTCCAACAGTATATCCCCGCCGTGAATGACGAGGATATGGAAGAATATGATGTTTTCATTTCACACGCATGGGAGGACAAAGAGGCATTTGTAGATGAATTTGTTGCCGAACTCTCTGCTCTCGAGATAAAAGTATGGTATGACAAGCGACAGATAGCGTGGGGGGATTCCATGCGAGGAAAAATAGATAAAGGTTTGGCGAAATCAAAGTTTGGCGTTGCTGTTATTTCCCCAAACTATATTGCCGACGGGAAGTATTGGACGAAAGCTGAATTAGACGGCCTTTTCCAACTTGAAAGTGTGAACGGGAAAATGCTACTCCCGATTTGGCACAACATAACAAAAAAAGAAGTTATGGAGTATAGCCCTATCGTCGCAGGGCGGCTTGCGATGACAACCGCTTCGATGACACCCAAAGAGATAGCCGATGAATTAGATAAGCTACTCAAAAATACAGACATGGAGGCGTTGGCATGACAGAGGCTATTATCGCTATTGCAAGCATGGTAATAGATTTTGAAGCAATTCCGCGTTTTTATAGAGATGAGATCAGCGATGGAGGCGGCGAACAATGATAAATAGCCAGCCCGCGGATAATATGATGGGTAAAAAGAACCCTGTATTGATGAAATCAAAGCATCGTGTCCAAAAACACGGTGAAGTTTTCACGCCTCAGTGGGTGGTTGACAAGATGGTCGCGATACCGGGAATCAAGGAAAAGACCGTGGATGTCTTTGCGACGTTTCTTGAACCGAGCGCTGGAGAAGGTGCATTCCTGCTTGCCATCGAAGATATAAAACTGCGATTTGTTACTGATAATCACAGTATAGATGCATGGAATACATATGCGCTTTGGGTGTTGTCAAGCATCTACGGCATCGAGTTCCTGGAAGATAATCTGGCGGCGGCCAGACAAAATATGCTTGAGCTATTCTTGGATTACTACAATGCCGTACAAGGCACGCCTCTATCCAAACGTTCAGATTTATATAAATCCGCACGGACGATCATCTGGACGAATGTTGTGCAGGGGGATACCCTTACTCATAAGAATAATTCCGGTGAGGAGATTGTCTTTAGTCGGTGGAATTCTGTCGAAGGGTCTCCGAGGCAGGTAAGACGCACCACCTTTTCATACTCGTCGCTATTCGGGGATGATGACATCTCAAAAAGTGGTGTGCAATTAAGTCTGTTTGATCAACTAAGCACTCATGAAGAGGTAGCGGACAGCCAACAAAAATGTTTTGCTCTCATCGATATCGAGTTGGTATGGAAAGAAGAAAAAGATATGTCTGAAAAGAAATCCGGAAAATTCAAATTTGACGTTGTGATAGGCAACCCTCCTTATCAAGAGGAATCTACTGGCGAAGGGACACAAGCTCCGCCAATTTATCACAAGTTTATGGATGAAGCCTATAAGATAGCAAACAGGGTTAGTTTTATCACGCCTGCCCGCTTTCTCTACAATGCAGGTGCGACGCCAAAAGCGTGGAATCAAAAGATGCTGGAAGATGAGCATTTAAAAGTTGAATACTTCGAAAAGGATAGCTCAAAGGTGTTTTCGAATACTGAAATCAAAGGCGGTGTTGCCGTAACCTATCGCGACTCCAAAGTGGACTTCGGAGCGATTGGGATATTTACAGCGTATCCGGAATTGAATAGTATTCTGGACAAAGTAAAGAAAAAGAATGAGAGCAGTTTCAGCAGTATTGTATACGGTCAAGAAATATATAAATACACAGAAAAGCTTCATGAAAACCATCCCGAAGCGGAAAGCCTTCTTAGTGACAATCACAAGTATGATATAAAAACCAGCGCGTTTGACCGATTGGATTTTATCTTTCTCGATGTAAAGCCAACTGATGAGCATACATATATTCAATTCATAGGATACCAAAACAATAGGCGTGTCTACAAATGGGTTCGCCGCGACTATATTTTGGAACACGAAAGCTTGCGAAAGTACAAAGTGATTATTCCATCGGTAAGTGGAAGTGGTGCTTTTGGGGAAACCCTGAGTTCCCCTCTTATTGGGAATCCTCAAATTGCTACTACACAAACGTTTTTAACTATTGGCTCGTTCGATAATAAGAGCGATGCTGAAGCGGTGCTGAAATATATTTGCTCAAAGTTCGCTCGAGCATTGCTGGGTGTATTAAAGGTTACGCAACACATCACGTCTCCAAAATGGAAGTATGTGCCTCTTCAAGACTTCACAGCTACATCCGACATCGACTGGTCGCAGCCAATCAGAGGAATCGACCAACAAATATACAAAAAATATGGGCTCGATAAGACCGAGATAGAATTCATCGAATCTCATGTAAAGGAGATGGAATAATGGCGAGCACAACAATTAAAACAATAGATCAGGCGAGCCCGACCATCTACGCATACATCACTCCGAATGATGTATCCAAAAAGGGCTGGGTTAAGATTGGCTATACGGCTCGTGACGCTGAAACGCGCATCAAGGAGCAGACGCATACCTCGAATACAAAGTACGAGTTGCTATGGTCGCACGACGCCAGGTATGACGGAGGCGAGTATTTCAACGACGATGATTTTCACTGGTATTTAGTACAATCCGGCATCGAACGGGGGAAGTTCGAGGACACCGGAAAGCCTTCTGAATGGTTTTACTTTGGCGAGGGCAATGAGAAACAAACAGATGAGCTTTTCAGGAAATTTATCTTCAGAGATTACAGCCAGATTCAAGCTCCTGCCGGAGGAACACAGTACCAGCTTCGAGAGGAGCAAACCGATGCCGTTAAGCGTACACTTACGTATTTGAAATCCGGGAAGGAACCGACGGACTTCCTTTGGAATGCAAAGCCGCGTTTCGGGAAGACTCTCGCGACTTATGATTTCATCCGTAAGGGCGGTTTCAAACATGTCCTGATAGTCACCAATCGTCCGGCAATAGCAAATTCCTGGTACAATGACTTTGTGAAATTCATAAAGTGGCAAGAACCCGATATGTTTTTTGTGTCTGACAGCGATTCTCTAAAAAACATGAGGGTTTTATCCCGTCAAGCGTACTGCGATATTATCGTAAAATCCAATGATAATCAGAATCTAAAGCAAATAGCTTTTGTCAGTTTACAGGACTTGAAAGGATCAATCTCTTTTGGCGGATTACACGAAAAGTTGCGGTGGATAGCAGATTTAAAATGGGACCTTCTCGTCGTTGATGAGGCGCATGAAGGGATTGATACATCGAAGACCGATTGGGCGTTTTCAAGAATAATACGGGATTTTACGCTGCATATGTCCGGAACTCCCTTTAAGGCCATCGCCAATAGCAAGTTCAGTGCAGAGCAGATATTTAACTGGTCATATGCCGACGAGCAAGAAGCAAAGAAAAACTGGGACTATAATAAGGGCAGCAACCCATATGAGCCATTGCCACAGCTTAATATGTTCACTTTCCAGCTCTCCGCGATGATTGAAGAGAAGCTTCTCGAGGGGCAGACCATCGGGGAAACCACTTATGATTTTGCCTTTGACCTCAATGAGTTTTTCTCTGTAGAAGAAGGTAAAACAACTTTTAAACACGAGAAGGATGTAAAGAAGTGGCTGGAGAGATTGACGAAAAATGAAAAGTATCCATTCTCGACTCCTGCTCTGCGCAAAGAACTGAAGCACACGTTCTGGCTTCTCGACAGAGTTGCTAGTGCAAAAGCATTAGCAAAACTACTTGCCGACGATGCGGCATTCATGCACCACAAAATAATAATCGCTGCCGGAGATGGCAAGGATTTAAACGAAGAGGCAGAAGACTTCGTTTCAAATGAAAAGAGCTATGATAAAGTGCGAAAGGCCATCGCCGAAAACGAGTATACAATCACGATCAGCGTTGGGCAGCTTACCACCGGTGTGACCATACCCGAATGGACTGCGGTGATGATGCTGAGCAATATCTCAAGCCCGGCTCTATATATGCAAGCCGCATTCCGCTCGCAGAACCCTTATCACTACGAGAAAAACGGTAAATACTATAAAAAAGAAAATGCATACATATTCGACTTCGCACCTGACCGAACGCTGGTGATGTTCGACGAATTTGCCAACAATCTGGTTGGCGAAGGCGGCGGCAATACCAAGGATCGCGCGGAAAATATAAAAAGGCTGCTCAACTTTTTCCCTGTCATCGGTGAAGATGAACACGGAACCATGGTCCCTCTGGACGCAACGCAGGTACTCACAATCCCAAGAACCATCTTGGCAATAGAGGTTGTCAAGCGTGGCTTTATGAGCAATTTGCTGTTTGCCAATATTTCTGGCATATTCGCTTTACCAAAAGAGATCGTCGATGGTATCTTGAGCGAGCTCCCGGTCGAAAAGCAAGGAAAAAAGGATACATCTACACCCCCTATTGATTTGACGGGGATAGAGGTCGACGAAGACGGCAATGTGGTAGTGCCGCCTGAGGCTGTGATAAACAAACAAAACGAGCTGTTTGGAGACAAAGTATATGATATCTCGCCGGTGACAGATGCCATTGAAAAGTCCTTCGCAGAAATCTCATCAAACTATCATATTCCGCAAAATGTCACCGCAAAGATTGTTGATGTTGCTATGGACTTAGCAAAGCCAATTATTGTAGATACGATCAGGACCGGTTTTGAATTGACAAATGCACAGGCGGACAAGATCGAAAAACAGCTCAAGGAGACTATTACCGAAAAGGTTAAAAAAGTCGAGAACGATAATTACAAAAAACAATTCGAGGTTAAGCAAAAGGCTGCAGAGGAAATCGAGTTAGCAGAGAAATCGCTCGGAGAAGATGAGCTCGAGACAGCCATCAAGGAGATAGAGGCCAAGCAGCAAGCGGAATTCGATAGGCTGCAGGCCGAGTTTGCCAAGAGTCTTAATGAAACGATAAAAGAAACGATAGAGGAGCAGAAGACTGTTCAAGTCGAGGAGCAAGCTCAGATCAAGGCAAAGAAAAACAAGGATTCCAAGGAAGAAGAAGTTCGTGGACATCTGCGCGGATTTGCAAGGACAATACCGAGTTTTCTGATGGCATATGGGGAGCGGGAGACGAAGCTTAGTAACTTTGACAACTATACTCCTGAAGAGGTGTTTCTTGAAGTGACCGGAATCACAGAGAAGCAATTCAAATTTTTACGAGACGGCGGGCTATATATCGACGAAAAGACGGGTGAGGAAAAACACTTCGGCGGCGGATTGTTCAATGAAATTGTATTCGATGAGGCGATACAGGGATTTCTAAATATACGCGAAAGGCTCGCGGATTATTTTGATGAATCCCATGAGGAGGACGTCTTTAATTATATCCCGCCGCAGGAGACTAACCAGATCTTTACGCCGAAACAGGTCGTAAAGATGATGGTACAGAAACTCGAAGATGAAGACCCTCATGTATTTGAAGACCCGGACAAAACCTTCATCGATCTTTTCATGAAGTCCGGCCTTTATATCACGGAATTGGTAAAGCGCCTGTTCAATAACTCCGTGATGAAAGAGAAGATGCCGGATAATGATGAGCGGATGAAGCACATCCTTGAGAAGCAACTGTATGGGCTTGCACCCAGCGATATCATCTATCATATCGCCACAAATTATATTTTCAGTTTTGACACTGAGAACAGAATTAGCCGTAAACATTTCAAGCACGTCGATACCAGACCTGCGGTCAAGGAAGGGAAACTCGATGAACTCTTGGCCGCGACATTCGATGACTTGAAATAGCCATGAAAGACGGTGTGAAACTATCTCTGTAAATTGATTTTCTATGATAATTTTGATCGGGGCTGTAGGCCAGGATCTGGCTTACAAGCCCTTGTCTGCACCATAGGGAAAAGTAAGCGGCAATAGCTCTTAAAGGATTCAATGACGATAACGATGTATGTCTTATCCACCATAAATTATAGTCCTTGTCTTAACTCTGAAAATACTTCAGAAGCAGGACGGGAACGGTCTGCCTTTGCTTCGTCCAACCCTTTTTGCATGACTGCGTCAAATGCCGCGCGTCCATTTCATCAAGCGCCATCGGAACGGCTGGAATTGACAGGGAGATCGGAATGCTCTTAGTCATAACGATTTGCTTGTAGAACATATTGATTACAACAGAAGCCGGAATCCCCAGCTTTGCCATGATAGATTCTGCCTTTTCTTTTATATCAGGTTCAACGCGAGCGAGAACATTTGCTGTTTTATTGGCCACAATAATTCCACCTTTCATTGTTCTTTTTTATATTGTCATAGTTGCAGTATTATGTTCCGGCGATAAGAATGCTCTCACACTTATAAGAGAAATTTCAAAAGCAAGAGAGAGGTGCCATCCCTTTCGGGACAACACCTCTCTCTTGCTTTTCCGTATCGATTTGGACTATGGTTCAACAAGTTTCCCTATTAGATCGGAACTTTATCCCTCCCCTTCCTCCACCAGAAGGTCTTTTTTCTTCCGTTCGAGCGCCTCCAGCTTCTTCCGGGTTTCCTCCATGTCGTTACCCAATTTGTAGATTACGCTGCTGATTTTGTCCCGCAGGGACGAAACGCTGTCGTAATCGTCGCTGATTCTTGCCCGGACGCTCATATCGGTAAAGATGTTGTCGAACCAGAAGTCGATCGTCCTGGTGGCGGAATCAATTCCGTCGATGCCGGCGATCCCGGACAGGTTCAGGTCCCGCAGCTCCTTCTGCAAGTCCTCCAGCTGGGAATTCAGCCGGTTGCAGTCTTCCTGCGCGTTATCGATGTGTTCGTATTTGGCAATATGGCTGATGATCCCGCCCCTGGTCCAGGCGTCATACGTTGCCCAGTTTTCCGCGCTCCTCAGGTGCTCCAGGGCATCCCCTGCAGTGCCGTAAGCCCTTCTGGCCGCAGTTCCGGCCTCCTCCGCTTCGGCCAGGAACCGGACCAGCACCTCCTGTTCCGCTTCCAGTTCGGCGTATTTTCTGGAAACCTCGCTGTTCGCGTTGGATTTCACCACGGCTTCCCGCCTTGCCAGCTCGTTTTCAAAAGCAGCCTGCTGCTCCAGCAGGGCGGCGATTCGCGCTTCCGTCTCCGCTTTCGCTGTTTCCAGCTCCTTGAGCTTCATTGCGGCTTTGTCGTATTCCAGCTTCGCCGCAAGCAGTTCTTCGGATTCCTTATCCAGTTTATCCTCATACCGGCCGAAATTCTTCAGGATCAACGTCCGCAGGGAATCCCTCTGAAGCTTCTCCACGTCCAGCGATTCCGCCTTGTACCGGTCCAGCAGCAAATCCACCTGTTCTTTCGCGCTTTTGATTTTATCCCGCAGGATATTCGCCTTGTCCTGCAATACGGGTAAAGAAGCCAATTGCTTTCGAATTTCAAGCAAGTCCATCGAATCCATATGCCCTTCCTCCTTTAGAATTCCATTTGCAACTACCTCATTTTACGCGGCTTCCTTCCCGCATGTCTTCTTTCAGGGCGAATTTATTCCGTTCTTCAAGTTCGCGAAATAAGCGTCTATCAATCCACTTTTGCGTTTAAATTCCATTTTGCTACAAAAAATTGCAGCAAAATTTTTACTCGTCTATAAAAACTCTATATATTATACTAGTTTTTATATTCCGGTATAAAAACTTTTGCGCGGTAGAACTTTTTATGTTATACTGGTGTTCAAAGAGAGGTGCTTGTTATGGTTCAGAGAAAGCAGTACATGGAAAAGCTGAAAAAAGCGAAAGACATGAAGATCATCAAGGTGGTCACAGGCGTCCGCCGCTGCGGAAAGTCCACCCTGCTTTTGATGTTCCGTGATTACCTTAGGGAATGCGGCGCAGAGGATAATCAGATTATCTCGGTGAACTTTGAGGATGTCGCAAACGAACCTTTACTTGACTACAGGAAGCTTCATGATTATGTCACAGAGCGGCTTGTGCCCGGCAAAATGACCTATGTTTTTTTGGATGAGATACAGAATGTGCCGCAGTTTCAAAAGACAGTTGACAGTCTGTTCATCAGGGACAATGTGGATGTTTATATCACAGGTTCAAATGCTCAGATGCTTTCCGGCGAGCTGGCCACACTGCTTTCCGGCCGATATATCGAAATCGGTATATTGCCCCTGTCCTTTGCAGAGTATTATGAATTGGTGGGCGGCGATCAGCGGAGCGCCTGGAACGGCTATTACAGAGACGGCGGCTTCCCTTATGCCGCCGCTATTAAGGACGAGGACATCCGAAGGGATTATCTGACGGGAATCTATAACACCGTTTTACTCAAGGATATTGTTGCGAGAAAACGGATCAACGATATTCCCCTGCTTGAAAGCGTCCTAAAATTTCTCTTTGACAATGTGGGTAATATCGTATCCTCAAAAAAAATCGCCGACAGCCTGACCTCTTATGGGCGGAAAACCACCTCGGTAACCGTTGAAAACTATATCGAGGCGCTCACTGAGGCCTTTGTTTTATATAGGGCAGGCCGGTACGACATCAAGGGCAAGCAGCATCTGAAATCGCTTGAAAAATACTATCTTGTGGACGTGAGCCTGCGCCGGCTGCTGCTTGGGGACAAAAATGCCGATATCGGTCATATTCTCGAAAACATCGTGTATCTGGAGCTTCTGCGGCGCGGCTACACGGTTAGTATCGGCAAGGTTGAAGACAAAGAAATTGATTTCATCGCGGCGTCCGGCGGCGATAAGGTTTACTATCAGGTCGCGGCAAGTATTCTGGACCCAGTGACCTTTGAGCGTGAAATCGCTCCGCTGAAAAAGGTGGCCGACCACTATCCCAAATTTATATTATCCTTGGATGAGCTTCCGATGGGAGAGGACGGCATCAGGCAGGTGAATATTGTGGATTTTCTGCTAAAACCAGACCCCCTTCTTAATCCATAGTGAAAATAAGTATTACACTTGCAGCTACCTCATTTTACGCGGCTTCCTTCCCGCATGTCTTCTTTCAGGGCGAATTTATTCCGTTCTTCAAGTTCGCGAAATAAGCGTCTATCCCTTGTTTGACGGCCCCTGCCGCCCTGTCCCGGAATGCCGGGTCGGCCAGGAACTTCTCTTCCTGGGCATTGTCGATAAAGGCGGTTTCCACCAGAACGGATGGGGCGTTGGTTTTGCGGCATACGGACAGGTCCTGCTCCTTAATGCCCCTGTCGGTCAGGCCCAACGCCGCGACAAGCTCTTTCTGGATGAACGCGGCCAGGCTTCTGCTGTTTCCCTGGTTCGCATATACGGGCTTCAGCCGTTCGGGTTCCGTAAGCACTTCCGTTCCGAAGCCGGTATGCTTCTCGCTGGAATTGCAGTGAATGCTGACAAAAATGGCTGCTGCCGTACTATTGGCTGTCATATAATTGGCTACCGTATTATTGGCCGCTGCGGACCGGTTATCGAGAGAAACATAGGTGTCCTCCGAACGCGTCAGCAATACGGAGTATCCGGCCTCTCTCAAGAGGCTTGAAAGCTTCAGGGCGATTGCCAGGGTGACATCTTTTTCCTTCAGGCCGGAGGGGCCGGAAGCTCCGTCGTCGTATCCTCCGTGGCCCGGGTCGATAACAACCAGTCCGCCGGCTGAGGAGATACCCGTTTCTGCGCCTCCTGTCCCTACTGCCCCTATTGTCCCTATGGTTCCTATGGCGGAGCCGGTCCCATCCCCCGTACCTTCCGTCCCAATTGCGGAACCGGTCTCATTCTTCGTGCCTTCCAGTCCTATTGCGGAGCCGGTCCCATTGTTCGCGCCGTTTTCTCCCGCTGCGCCGCCGGCGTCGGGCCCGCTTCCGCCATTCGCTCCGTCCGCCCCGGCATCCACGCCGCTTCCGCGGTCAATCTCCCCGCCTCTGGCCATGTTGCCGCCTGCGGCCGCCGTAGAAGCGGCAGATACATAGCTGCCTGAAATCCAGCCGGTTACCGCGCCTATTGTGACTTTATACCAATTGTTTTCAGAATGCAAAAATGAAGTGAGCTTTTCGCCCTTGTATACCTTGGCCAAAATGGTGTAATCCGTGTCCGGCCCGGAGCGTATGTTGACAACGGAACTCGTTACCGTAAGCAAAGCACGCTCCTTTCCGCTGCCGGCAAAAACCCTTGCCCTGTTGATCAGCGCCACTGCTTCGGCCCTTGTAAGATTGCCCTCCGGCCGGAAATACCCCCTGGGATCCCCGTTCATGATGCCGGCGGCCGCTACGGCGCTTACCTGGCATTTTGCCCATTGGGCGATCAGGCTCCCATCCGCAAAGCCCGTTTCCTCATTTTCCCCGTCCAGCCCGGCCAGGTTTGCCGTCAGGGCGGCCGCCTCCTGCCTGGACAAAGGCTGGTTCGGATACAACAGTTCGCCCGAATAGATGTCCAGGTATCCCGCTTTGATGGCCGAGCGGATGCTCTGGGCAAACCAGTCTCCATCATGGACATCCAGAAAGCCGGAGTTGGGGTCGGTCCCATCCGCCGGCACTGAAAACGCCTTGTTGAGCATGGAAATAAATTCCGCGCGGGTTACCATAACATCCGGCCGGAAGGTGGCGTCCAGGAATCCCTTTATATATCCGGTGTCAACCGCTTTTTTTATATCGGCCTGGGCCCAGTGTCCCTGTATGTCGGTAAATTGGATATCCGCCGCCAGCGAACCGGTTCCGTTCAGGAAAGCCGCCAGCACCGCGAAAAGAAGAAGGCTGGAAAGCCGTTTCTTGCAAAAACGGGCCAAACGGCCCCGGAAAGTGTTTTTTCGTGTCGTATTTGTCATTGGAATGCTCCTGCAATCTCTTTCGTAAACCGTTTTTTGCTATCAAATTCCATTTTACTACAAAAAACTGCAGCAGCCTTTTTCTTATATTGAAATTTAACCTTAATGTAACAGGTTTGTAATAAACGGCATCGGCGCCGCCCATCGGCCTATTTCTTCTTTTTCAGGTATTCGCCGATGATTTTGCCCGCAATCGGCGCAGCCGCGGTTCCGCCGGAGCGCCCCTCATATTCCAGCAGCACGGCGACGGCAATGGAAGGCTCCTCCGCAGGGGCATAGCCGATAAACCAGGAATGCTCCTTGTTTTTTTGCCCGGCGGAAAGCTCATTTTCCGCGGTCCCCGTTTTCCCGGCGACCTGGATCCCCTTTACCGCCGCTTTTTTCCCCGTCCCTTTTTCCACGACCTGCCGCATCATCTGTCCCACCGCGGCCGCCGTCTCCCGGTCCGTCACCCGGAAAAGCTCCGCAGGCTTGTTCTCTTTAATGACGGTTCCTTTAGGCGAAACCACCCTGCTGACCAGCGTCGGCTGCATCATTACGCCGCCGTTGGCGAAGGAAGCCGCGATCAACGCCATGTGGAGCGGGCTGACCAGCAGCCTGCCCTGGCCGATCCCGGCCGCGGCCAGGTCCGTTTCCCCCATTTGCTTGTAGGGGAACAAGCTCCTGCTTACCGGTACGTCAAAGGGGATTTCCCTATTCATGCCGATTCTGCCGGCCATATCTTTCAGCCGGTCCTCTCCGAGCTCCACTCCAACCTGGGAATAGATTACATTACTCGAATGGGCCAGCGCTTCCGCCAGACCGATCTCTCCATAGGCCTGGCCGTTTTCATTGGAAAAGGTCTTGCCGTCGATGACCACCTTCCCCTTGTCCTCCCACTTCCGGCCCTCCAGTCCTTTTTCAACTGCAAGAGCGGCAGTGACCGCCTTATAAGTGGATCCCGGCGCATAGAGGCCCCTGGTGGCTCTTGGGAGAAAAGGGCTGTCGGAAGATTCCGTCATATCCTGCCAGTTGGCCTCCAGGCTTTTTTCATTCGGATCGTAATCCGGCTTGCTGACCAGGGCCAGAATCTCACCCGTTTTGGGATCAACGGCCACAATCGCCCCTTTTTTCCCTTTCAGCAGTTTTTCCCCGAGCTGCTGCAAGGAATGGTCCAGGGTAGTGTAAACCCCGTTTCCGCTTTGCGGGGCTTTGTCCGATAGGCTGAAGGCATGAATTGCCTTGCTGTACTCATCCAGCCCGAGCAGATAGTTGTTGTAGGTCAACTCCAGAAGCGACCTGCCGTATACCCCTGAATTATAGCCTATAACCTGGCTGTACAGGTTTCCATAAGGATACACTCTTCCCTGGTGCTCGCCCTGCATGACGCTTTTGGCCAGAACAGTTCCGTTCCTGTCGTATATGGCGCCCCGCAGGATCTTTTCCTCGTCAAGCTGCTGCCTCCTGTTATAGGAACTCACCGCGTATCCGGGTCCGGTAAAGATCCCGAAATAGGTCAGGTACCCTACCAGTATGAAAAAGAGAAGGCAAATGGAAATCAAAACATTTATGATTTTCCTGTTTTCATCCATTCCCGCTGCCCTCCCCGCTTTGTTCCAAGCCTTCTTCCCTGCTTTCCTCTAAGCTTTGTTCTGGACTTTGTTCCAAGCTTTCTTCCCTGCCTTCTTTCCCGCTTTCTTCTAAGCTCTCTCCTACTTTTTCTTCTATGTTGTCTGTCCTGCTATCTTCTCCCGTTCCCCCCTCTTCCGCTCCTGCTGCCTCCCGCTTTCCTCCGGCCTCCCGGAGCTCCGGGCGAAGCGCGGAAACGGCCTGCAGCATCCCGAGGGCCGCAAAGCTGGATACCAGCGAGCTGCCCCCGTAGCTGACAAAAGGAAGCGTAATCCCCGTAAGGGGGATCAGCTTGATCACGCCGCCGATGATGATGAAGGTCTGGATGCCGAACATCACCGAAATGCCCAGGGACAGGATTTTATAGAAGCGATCCTCCCGACCGAGTCCGATTTTGACGCCCCGGTAAAACAGGATGAAATACAGCAGAATTACCGCTATGCCGCTCATGATGCCCAGTTCCTCGCAAATTGCGGAAAAGATGAAGTCCGTGTCCACCGCAGGAATCAAATCCGGCCTGCCGGAAGCGATGCCCGATCCGAGAAAGCCGCCGGAGCCGATGGCAAACAGGGATTGAAGGATCTGATATCCCTTCCCCGACGCGTCGGACCACGGATTCAGCCACATATCCACCCGGACCCGGATATGGGGGATGAAAAAATAGCCGGACAGCGCGACCGGTATGCTGCATGCCGCATTCAGCAGCAGGAACGGCCGGCTGCTGTCGCAGACATAGAGAATGATCAGATAGAGTATAAAAAACAGGGCGACAGTTCCCCATTCCCGCTGCAAGACCAACAGCAGCACATTCACGAACGTGACGGCCATCAGGAAAAGCCTGTTCTGTATCCCCGGATCCAATCGTTTCAGGCCGGGGAGCCGGATCATGCCCAGGTCCCGGTCCTTGAAAAAACAGGCCAGGAAAAGAAGGAAAAGAATTTTCGACAGTTCCGACAATTGAAAGCTGTGTCCCCCCACAATGACCCAGTTCGTTGCGCCGTTGATTTTTCTGCCGAAGATCAGCGTCGCCATATTGAGGAGAATGGTCCCCGCCGCATAAAATAGCCCCAGCCTGTCCCAGAAGGAAAGACGGGTAAACAGAAAAAAGGCGGAAAAAAACAGGACGATGCCCGCCGCAAACCAGATCAGTTGCTTTCCGCCGGCTTCCGCATCCAGCCTGCTGATCATGAGAAGTCCGATGCTGAAGAGCATGGAGACGATCAGGAAAAGGTATTCGTCCCCTAGCCCGAAGCCGGCAATCAGGTAATAAACCGTACAGATCATTGCCGTGACCAGGAGAAACATGAGAAACGCATTCTGGCCGGAGGACTTCCCGTAAAAATAAAGAACCGCATATGCGGCCAGGTTTGCCGCCATGACCAGATTGACCGGACGTTTGTAGGTAAGTGCTCCGAACATATCCATCCCTCGCCTCTATACCCCGCCGGGCGCATCCATAAAAAGAAATTCGATATCGCCCACCCGGATTTTGTCGCCGTCCGCCAGAACAGTCCCCGCGCCCTTTTCCAGGCGGTTTCCGTTTAAATAGGTGCCGTTCCGGCTGTTCTGGTCGGCAAGAAATATCCGGCCGTCCCGGGCTTCAAAGGCTGCATGCCGTTTTGACAGAAAAGGATCGCCCAGCACAATGTCATTGTCGGGCGATCGGCCGATCGAAAGGCTTTTATCCAGCGTATAGGCCTCCTCGATTTTAAAATCCAGGCTTTCCCTTTTATTCAGAAGCTTCAGGTAGGGATGGTTTCCCTCCTTCCGGCTTCTTGAATTCATGGACCGGATATCAAGATAGATCATCCGCATGATGCCGAATATGAACAAGTATATAATCAGCACAAAAATATACTTGACTATATAGGAAATCGTTTCAAACATGCCTATCACCAATTAATACTATACCACTTCCGTCATTTCTCTTCAACCGGCTCCGACGCGGAAAAAGCGCCGCTCTGGATGATTTTATCAACCTCCTCGAAGCCTTCGGGGAAAGCGAAGTTGTACCGGGCCGGCAGCGCAAAGACATATTTGCTGTTGCGTCCCAGCTCCGAAGGCCCCACGGGAGCCGCGCCAATGTGGAACTGATCCTGCTGCAGCCGGTTCCACTGGTCCAGTGTGAATACCATTACGGGAATATCCTGCCGCGGCTTTTCGTTCGTCCACTGCGGATGACGGATCGATAGCCGCGGGCCTGTTTCAGCCACCTTCTCGTTTGCATCTGCAACGGTCGTGCCTTCCCACTGTTCCGAAAGGATCGAATATCCCTCCCAACTGGAAGGCAGAGCAAAGCGGAAGCCGTACCGGTCGTTTTTGTAAACAATGGAGTCCACGTAGGGCTCCATTTTAACATCGCTTATCCGCCATTGGTCTTCCTGTTTCTTTACCGTCAAGGTGACAGGCCGCCGTGCAGCCGCTCCCGTACCGGGCTTTTCGGCGCTGGTGATTTCAACGATTTCGACTTTGACCTGATAAGCGTTCTCCGCATCTTTTACAATAGAAAAGATTTCAATGCGGTCCGGCCAGGGACTTGAAGTAAGCCTTCCCGGGGCGTTGAGGGGATCGTTCGCCCATTTGTCCAGGAGTTCCGGAAGCACGTACTTTCCGTAGCTTTCCTGCATGCTCTTTTTTATCGTATCCGACGGGGCAAGCAGGGACACCATTTGCAGCTTGCTGCCGAAATCCTTTATAAGCTTGGTTACTTTCTCTTCTTCATTTTCCTTATCTTGCGCTTGTACTACGGTATCCTGCTGCTGGACTGCCGTATTCTGCTCCTGTGCCGCTGTACCTTGCCCCTGTTCGTTACCTTGCTGCTGCGCGTCCGAAGATTGCGCCGGAGCTATAGCCTGCGCTGCATCCGCTTTCCCGGTACAACCGTAAAGTTGAATGCTAACTATTATACTAAATAAAAAAATCAATGCTTTTTTCATCGGAGCCCTCCTAATGACTTCCGTCCTGAATAGTGATCTTTATTTCTTTATTATTTGACGAATGTGCGGAATATTTTGTTCTGCGGCAAAATAAAAAAGCCCCTTGCAGATATTCCTGCAAAAGGACTTTTCAAACAATCGCGATTCTTACGCATTTTCCAGCAATTCGGCGGGAGAGACCGGTTTCATCCGCTTTGCGGATTCATACATAGCCCTCAGAACAGCAAGGGATCGAAGCCCTTCCTCTCCGTCCGCGGGCATCGTTTCCCCCAGCCGGATTGCACGGGCAAACCGCACTGTTGCCGATGTCAGATCCACACCGCTCTCCGGCGGGGCTTCCTGCCATTTCCCATCCAGAAACCATTTTTCCGTTCCCTCGCTGTCACAAACCACTGCTCCCCTGGTCCCATGGATTTCTTCCCTGAAGTACCACCCGCCCGGCGTCCAGCAGGTAGTGCATCTGAAAGCGGCAACAGCCCCGTCCCTATAATTCCATACTGCAATTCCGAGGTCCTCCGCTTCAATTGCATGATTCTGTTTCCAGGTCTTCGCTTCCACCGTATCCGGCATGCCAAGCAGCCAATACAATACGTCTATTTCATGAATTCCCTGGTTGGACATGGCTCCGCCGCCGTCCAGAGCCCAGGTTCCCCTCCAGCCGCCGCGTTCTTTGAAATATTCGTCCGTGCGCAGCACCTTCAGGGACACGTCCGCCAAAAGAATTTTTCCCAGGAGTCCCTGCTCGATTGCCTGCCGCATGCGTTGCGCAGATTCGCTGGTATGCCGCTTGTCAAAATCCACCGCCAGCTTGACTCTGTTTTTTACTGAAGCTTCCACCATACTCTTTGCAGCCTTCAGATCCGCCTCCAGCGGCTTGGTGGAAAGTACATGCTTGCCGGCATTCATGGCATCCACTGCTATCCGGGCATGATTGCCCGTTTCCGTTACAACATAGACAACCTCAATTTCCGGATTGGACAAAAGCTCCCTGTAATCGGCCGTCCAAGGCACTGCGTATTTCTCACTGCTCTCCCTGCCCCTTCCGGCATCAATATCGCATACCGACACCAGCTTGACAGGCAATCCCTTTCCCGATTCCTCCCTGATCTGCCGGGCGCGGTCCTCTCCCTTCCCCAGGCCGATTACTCCATAGCCTACAGGTTTTATATCTGTACTCATTATTTATTCACCCCACTGTTTTCAGCGAATCACATAACTTGTATGCCGTTCTGATTCTTGCGCACCAAATCCGTAACATAGGCTACCAATCTGCGGTTGACTTCCATATCGCCTATTTTGTCCGTCAATTCCTTCACCTCATGTGCATGGGTTTCCACACTGACCGGTCCGCGATACCCGATTCGCTTCAGTTCCTCCAGCACCATTGCCCACGGCAATACCGGCCCGGCTTCGGGCAGGGCCATTTGAGCCTTTACGTGTATGACTTTGGAGATGGGTGCGATTGCCTTGATATACGCCTGCTCCGAGCCATATCCCTCCGCTTCCTCCTTCCAGTCATTATGAGGGTCCCAGGCCAGATAAGCCTTACCGCCGCCCAGCGAATCCATTACAGCAAGGATTTCCCTTATACGCGCCCCGCAGTTTTCAAAAGCTACTGTCAACCCGCCTGCATTCGCGCGCTCCACCAAAGGCCGCGTAAGCTCCATGACCCTTTCCATCACAGGCCCTTCCAGCCGTATACCATCCGTTCTGTAACGCCCCTGCCAGAAATGGAAGCAGCGCAGCAGCCTGCACTCCAATACCTCAGATGCTGCCAGAAGATTCTCCAGCTTGACATGCTGTTCCTTTATTGCCGCGGCATCTGTCGGCAGGTGCACCTTCGCTATGGAAGACTCCATGCAGCCTACCTTCAGCCCGGCCTTATCCAGCAGCCTCCTGACTTCGAGGATTTCATCCCGGTTCATGTCCTCCAGGGCTTTCCCGAAAATTTTTCCCCGCAGATCGACATATTCCAGTCCCCAGGCCTTAAAGCGGGGAATCGCCTCTACGAGATCCAGGCCCAATTCGTCGGAAAATATGGATACGTACATTCTTTTCATCTCCAATCTGAAATCATTTTTGGCATGTATATGTTTTTCAGTACCTGCCGTAATTCTGGATCACATACATTATGGTCCTCATACTGCTAAGCAGGCTGCCATAATTAATGGAGCCCGCTGTTCCCAGGTTCAGGCCCCTGGTCCCTTTGGCCGCTTCACAATCCCGCTTCGCCTCTGCAATAAGCTTTTCCGTATCATTCCTCATAAAAGTCAATGGTGAAATACATCCGTCGATCCGCGTATTGGGCATATATTCGCGGATTTTGTCCACCAGGACGGTAGGCCCGAAATTGCACCCGGTCAGGTTCAACTTTCCCAAGACCAGCAGCAGATGCCCCATATCAGAATCGGAATGCTGATATCTTTTATCGCCGGGATTCGGTGACCAGTGCTCGAAAATCCGTTTCAGAACGGGATATCCGAACCGCTCATACATCTCGGGCCTCAACAGGCAGCAATTGTCGTCGGAAAAATGAAAGCCGGGCGGAGCTTTCCCCGTCTCATATCCAGCCTCCTCATCCATTATGGCCGCATATTGGAAAATAACCTCTGCGATTGTCCGGCTGAAACGTTCCGCCAGCTCCGGTTCGTCCAGGAGAAGAAATATGAGATTTTCCGCGCCGTATATGGATGTCGCCAACGTTACCGGCCCCCTGACATGCCTCCACAGATCAGGCTTTTTCCCATGTTTCTCGAAGATCCTTTTCTTCTCCCTTTCCCATTCCGGCGGAAAAATAAATTCCCTGAGATCGAGCTTCCCGACCCGGTCAAGCACCTTTTCCAGTTCCTGCGGCGTGCTGCACGAACCCTCCAGCCAGGTGGAATGCTCGTTGGTTACGTATCTGCCCCCGAAGACCTCCCCAATCTCCCGTATCGGAGGGAAAATCTCATCCGGCTGCGAAAAGCGTTCCGGCAGCAGCCTTTTGCCCACGATTTTTTCGGCCTTGTCATTATACCTTTTATTCAGCTCAATCCTGCGCTCCACGGGCGTATATCCCCAGGGATCGCCCTCCTCGCCAAGCTCGGTGAAAACGCATTCACCGCTCATCCGTATTCCCAGCGCCACCTGTGGCGCGCTTTTGCTGAAGCAGTTGTCCTGATGGGCCAGTTCGTCATCCTTCCAGAATTGATCCGTATCTACGTCAAACATATTCATCCTCCATACCCTCCGTTTTATCCGCGGTTTCAGCCGGCCTACGCCTTCAAGCCGGTTGTGCTGATGCCTTCCACGATGTATTTCTGGAAGAAGAAAAACACTGCGATGGGCGGAATCAGCGAAAGAGCCGCCATGGCGAACATGGCTCCCCAGTCCGAGGTAGAGCCGGGATCGGAGAACATTTTCAGCGCAATGCTGAGGTTGAACAATTCCGGTTTCCCCAGATACAGCAGCGACGGCAGATAGTTGTCCCAGCTCCAATAGAATTCAAAGATCGCACAGGTTATTAATGCGGGCTTGATCAAGGGAACAATCAATTTGTAATAGATCTGGAACCGGGAGCAGCCGTCCAGCTTTGCCGATTCATCCAGTTCCAGGGGAATGGTCCTTATAAACTGCAAATTCAGGAATATGAAAAACGGCGCGCCGAGGAAGGAAGGAACGATCAGCGGCAAAAAAGTATTTGTCCAGTGAAGGATATTATTGAAAATGATATATTGCGGGATGATAACCAGCTGTCCCGGCAGCAGTAACGTAAGGATCACCGTCATAAACCAAAAATTCTTGAATTTGAACCGGATCCGTGCAAAGCCGTATGCGATGAAGGAGCATGACAGCAGTACTCCTGTCACGGACGCGATAACAATAATAAAGGTATTCCGGAAGAATAAGGCGAAGGTATGATTTCCAAAGCCCTTCCACCCTCTTACATAATTGTCAAAATGGAAAGCGCCCGGGATCAGCGAATACGAGTTCACAAAGACCTCGGAGCTGTCCTTCAGGGAGCTTGCAACCATCCATAATATGGGGTATAGCGCCGTTATAGAAAACAAAACGGCGATGATATGATAAACGATGTTTCCGATCTTTCGTCTCCGATTCAATTTTTTAGTCCTCCTTCGACTCATAATAGACCCATCCTGAAGATGACCGGAAGATCAACGCGGTAAAAGCGGCGATAATGGTCAGCATGATGCAGGATAGAGCGGCGGCGTAACCCATGTTGAATTGTTCGAAGCCCTGCCGGTACACGTACAGCTGATAGAACAGCGTCGTATCCAGCGGCCCGCCCTTGGTGATCACAAAGCCCTGGGTGAATACCATGAAGCCCCCGATGATCTGCATAATCAGGTTGAAGAAGATAATGGGCGTAAGCAGAGGAATGGTTATCTTCAGAAATTGCTGCCCCGAATTGGCGCCGTCAATCGAAGCCGCCTCATAATAGGAGGAAGGGATGTTTTTCAGCCCGGCCAGGAAAATCAGCATTGGCGACCCGAACTGCCACATTGCCAGCAGCACCAGGCTCCAGATCGCCGTTCTGGGATCGCCCACCCAGGATATATCCGGATTTATGCCGAACAACAGCTGGATAATGGAGTTGATCGCGCCGTCCCGGGAAAAGATATTCAGCCACATGACGGCGGCCGCCATGGTGCCTCCGATGATGGAGGGCAGGTAAAACACGGTCCTGTAAAACCCCGTCAAACCGCGCTTCTGATTCAAAAGCATGGCGACCAGCAGCGCGGCAAACAGCTTTAGGGGAATGGCCGTAAAAACATATTTGAAGGTCACCAGCATGGAAGTATAAAACTTTTCATCGATAAAGATTGCCTTGAAGTTGTCAATGCCGATCCAACCGGGCAAGGACAGCATGTCATACTTCGTAAAAGCGAAATAGATCAGGCAAATAAAAGGAATCAGCGTAAAGGATAAAAAGCCGACGATCCAGGGCAGTATGAATAGATAGCCGCTGATATTATCCCTCCGTTGTGAAATGGATTCGGAATTTCTGGTTTTCATTAAGATCTCCCCGCCTTTTAATAAAGACTGGTTCTTGGGCGAACCAGTCTTTATCAGGTTTTTGTAATTGTTGATTCGAAGGATTCCTATTTTGCTATTTTACGGTTACCGGGGTTGAAGCGGCTACTTGCTTACCCATCTCTACCAGTTTTTTATACGCATCTTTCGGTGTGGTTTTTTCGAAAGCGATCTGCTGTTCCAGGTCTTTCAAAAGGGTATCAAGCTGGGTTGTTCCTGAAGGAGCCGGCGGATCTACGGGGCTGCTGTGATCGCCCACCAGATCAAGATAATCCGCGATTGCCTGCTGCTGGGTATTGAAGGTGGGCTTCAGGGCTTCTCTTACCCTGGAGTTGACCGGCATACCGCGTTGCGCATTCAGGATCTTGTTTGCCTCAATATCGTTTATAATGTAATGCATAAACAACGCCGCTTCGTTTCTGTTCTTACTGCTTTTGGACATACTCATATGGATTCCGGCTCTGATATCCATGCCTTTATCCGCATTGGGACCCGGCATCAGAACCAGCTTGAGGTTTCTTGTCTTCGCCAGGGCCGTATCGAACTGGTTGGAATAAGCATAAGTAATTGCCGCTTTTTTCTTTGCCAGCATGGTATCATCCAGGGTATTTACCAGAGAAGAAACATCAAACGGCGGGATCCATCCGTTTTTAATCCATTTCAGCTTCATATTGTAGAAATCGACATAGGTTTTCTCCGACATACGGATGAGGTTCTTTCCGTCATTGCCGTCGGTATATATCGTTTCCCCCATCTGCCTGCAATAGTAGGGCAATCCGTTGGCATAGGTGAAGGGATCATCCATAGCATAAGCTCCTGTGGCGGTCTTCAGTACAGGCAGAACCTTTTCCATATCCGCCCACGAACTGAATCCGGGAGTAGGAACACTGATTCCGGCTTTCTGGAGCAGGTCCAGGTCAACAACCATGGCTCTCGCATTCGCACCCAGCGAAATGCCATACAGCTTGCCGTTATACGTACCGGTGGACAGGGAGTTCATGGAGATGTCGGAGGTCTTGATCAGTTTGGCCCCTATGTAATCATTCAAGGGTTCGATCATGTTCTTTTCGATATACTGATTGGTATCGGTCGAGCCGATGTAATCCTGGAATACATCCGGCATATTGTTCGAAGCCGCCAGGATGGAAAGCTTCTGATAATATCCGTCATAGCCCTGGTACAAGGGTTCGACTGTTACGTAAGGATTTCTTTGCTTGTAAAAATCAATGGCTTTTATGGTCAAATCATGTCTTACCTGGGTTCCCCACCAGAAAAAGGTCAACTTTGTTTTCTCGGAATTCTGCGGATTCACCACTACATATATCTTCATGGAAATCGCCTTATTGGGGGTGTTGACGGTGATCGACGTCGTGCCGACCCCGGTTCCGATAATCTGCCCCTGTTTGTCAACCTTTGCGATATCCGAATCGCCGGAGCTGTAGGTCAGCTGCTTTTCCGTCGTATTAGCCGGTGAAAGCACGACAGCCAGCTTGGATGTTTGTCCGACTTTCATGGTGATTCTGTTGCTTGCCACTTTGATCGCTTTAAGCGGAACGGCGGCGGCTGCGAAGGACGGCAGCGAAATACCCAGAACCAGCACCAGGCTCAGTAAAAATGTAAATGCCCTTTTCATATAAACCTCCTCGAACGAAATGATTTGAACTAACATCCCAATTATAAGCCGGCCGGAAATCGAAATTAATAAATTAATCCGACTCCGTTACAGGAAAAAACCGACTTGCTATGGGATATTCCTCCCCAGGCTCTGCTTGTATTCGGAAGGTTTAAAACCGGTATATTTTTTAAACAGCTTGCTGAAATACTGGGAATCCTCAAAGCCTACAATCTTCGATATCTCATACACTTTCAGCTCATTTGCCCTGCGGATCAGTTCTTTCGCCATTTCCATCCGGACCTGGAAAACATACTGTGAAAATTTAATGTCTGCTTTTTTGCTGAATACCCTGCCCAGATATTCCTCATTCATAAAAAATACTTCTTTTGCCAGCCAGGTAAGGCTGAGTTCGGGATTGCCGATATTTTCGTGAATGGAACGGATCATTTCGTCGGCAAGCAGGTTTTGGTTTTTGGGAAGCTCCGGATTGTTCCTGCGGGCAAAATGGTTGACGGCGGAAATGATTTCATTCTGAAGCTTCGGATAATCCCCGGAATGCTCGTACCCTTTCAGGATTTTGGAAAACGGATCGGCATTTTCGATCTGCAATGTGTTTGCAACCAGCTCCAACAGTTTTTTACAATATCTTTGCACCTCATATTGTGTCTGCTTATTTGCCTCCAGCCTGGAAAAAAAGATGCTCAGGGAAAGGTTCCATTCCTCGATCCGGCCCTTTTTCATTCCTCTGGCAATCTCTTCGAGGATTTTTGCGTATTCGGCCGCATTCCCCTCCTTCTTTTCGAACCTTGCATGATCGGTTAACAGAATGCAATTTTCGAAATAATGCCGGTGCAGCAAAAGATCCTGCAATTCCATGTACATTTTATGGATATGGGCAAATGCGCCCTCTTTGCTCAAGGCCGCGGTAAAATGCATGGAATAGTATTTATAGTACCCCTTTTTTATGACCTCTACGGCTTCCTTTATCTCCTCTTCTTTTGAAGAAGGGATGAAAAATACGATGTCCTCTTCCAAAATCGTACTCAGGTATATCCTGTCTTCCCCGAGGATTTCCTCCGCTATGTTTTTCAACGCGAATTTCTCAATAAAGCTGCATTCCCTGTCAATCCGCAGCGCCAGCAATTGAAAGGCTTCGCCCGGGATCCCGTACAGGGATTTGTAGTATTCGCTGTTTTGGGAACTGCACACTCCGGTTAATGCAAATTCTCTGAAAAACTGCTCCTTTGAATAGAGCAGAACCTTTTCCAGGTCCCTTTTGAGATTATGGAATTGCTTTGCGCCTTCCCGCTTCCGTTCCAGTTCCTTTTTCACATCTTCCAATACCGAAATGACCTTGTTCTCGTCACACGGCTTCAAAAGATAATGTTTCACCCCGTACAGCATGGCGGTGCTGGTATATTCATACTCGCCGAAACCGGACAGGACGACAAAAGCGATCTCCGGGAATGCGGCCTTTGTCTTCTCGATCAACTGCAGCCCGTTCATTACCGGCATTTTGATGTCCGTTATCACGATGTCGGGCAATTGGGAGCAAATCGTATCATACGCCTCAAAGCCGTCCTTCGCGGCGCCTATAAAATCAATGCCGTGCTTTTCCCATTCCACAAGGCCTGATATGCCGTCCCTTACAATTTTCTCATCATCCACCAGCAGAACCTTATAGCCCATCGATTTACCTCTTTGGAATCCGAATAATGATTTTGGTGCCTTTCCCGGCTTCGCTTTCGATCTTTATTCCATAGGCGTCTCCATACAGGAACTTCAGCCGGTCGTTAATATTTTTCAGGCCGATCCCGGTGCTTTTGGAATGGATTTCGAACCGTTTCAGCTTTTCCAGCAATTCCGGCTCCACCCCGGGTCCGTTGTCTTCCACGGTCAGCTCCAGATCGGAGTCCCTGTCCATGGACCGGATCGAGACCGTACATACCCCAAGCATGTTTTCCACTCCATAATTGATGGCATTTTCAACCAGAGGCTGCAGGGTCATTCTGGGAATAAGATACTGTCTGTGGCTGTCGGAAATATCAATGAGGAATTCCGCCCTTCCCGAATACCTCATTTTTTGAATATTGACGTAGCTTTGGACCAACTCCACTTCTTCATCGATGCAAATCACAGGATTGGCATTAATGGCCGCCCTCAGCAATTCGCCGAGGGCCATGATCATTCTGGAGACATTTTCATTTTCCCCGGTTTTGGCCAGCCAGTACAGGGAGTTGAGCGTGTTGTACAGAAAATGGGGATTGATTTGGGCCAGCAGGGCTTTATACTCCGTATCCTTTATCAAAAGCTGTTTTTCATAGTTTTCTTTTATCAGGTCGTTGATTTTTGCGATCATGGAGGAAAACTCCTTCTGAAGGAATCCCACTTCGTCCTTCCATTCGCTGTAAATCAGCTTCTCCTGGAGATTGCCGATATTCCCGTCGTGCTCCAGCCCCTGCATGGTCAGGGTCAGATTTTCAATTGGCTTTGTGATGTTTCTGGCGATTCTGTAGCTTACATAAATCGTCGTCAGGAACAAAACAACAAAGACCAGGATCAAAACGGACCGCAGGGTAATGTTGTTCTGGTAGATGGTATTATAGGGCAAAATGCTGACATAGGTCCATTTCATGTAATCCGAGGTGATGTAGGATATAAAGTACTTCTTCCCGCTCATTTTCTGGAGGAAATATCCCTGCTTGTTTTGCTCCGCCCTGCCCAGCCAGTTTGCCGCGAATTCGGCATTGTTGATATAGATCGGTTTGCCGTCGAAAAAGATGTCCAGCTGGGTTTTATCGTTCTGCAGCACCGTAAAGTTCTGGTTGACCAGTTCCTCGATATTGTATGTAAAATAAAGCGTGCCCAGAGGCTTCAGGGTCAGGTTCTTGTATTGCAGGATCTGCCTGGCCGAAATCAGGAATTTGAACTCCAGGTCCGGCTGGTAAAAGATATTTGCGCCCTTCATTTCCTTGGCCTCGGCGATCACTTTTTTCTTCCGGCTCTCCTCTATTTCCGGCGGGCTTTTTCCAACCGTGTATTCCTTTCCGGTCGTGTCCACGTAAGTGAGGCTCGATAAGCTCCTTTCCGAAAGGGAATGGAGCAGGAGCTTGTCCTTTAGCAGCGTCAATTCACTAAGCCGGTCGTTATCGGCAAGCATATAGGTTATTTCGTCCAGTTGGTCCTGGATGGTTGAATCCTCTGCAATATTTAGAGAGAACTTCTCGATGTTCTTGAATTCATTCTCCATGCTGGTCATGAAAAAGCTCAGAACCTGGCTGGATTTCAAATAGAGCTGCCCGTCATAAATCTTGAGCGTAATCTGAAGGGAAAGAAAACTGATGAAGCAGACGATCACCAGAAGGGCCAGGTAGTTCAGCAGCAGCTTATAGAATATCCTCAGATTGTGATAGTTGCTTCGCATTCCGGAGATGACGCTTTTTATATGTGGATCGGTTTCTCTTCTGCCTTGTGGTTTCTTCATAATCGAATTCTACAACTTATCCAGTATTGAGGCTTCCCCATACTAAATATGTTATATTATAGCGTCACATTAAGTCAACAAATATAACGCGTCTTTGCCGCTCCATGTTCTTCCATGGCCAGACGGGAATGGCATATTACGGGCTACCGCGTTATCTTATACCCCAGGGACAGAATGAGCTTCAGGGTTTCCATGGCCGTATTCCGGTCATACTGCTTTTCGGATTCCGGCAGGTCCTCGTATTCCACAAGGCAGGGGTGCCTCTTTTTCCCGTCGTCGCGCTTTTCCCCGTAGCTCCAGCCTTCGGCAATACGCCCCTGCGCCCACACGTCGTGGGCGTTTTTCGCCAGAAGCTCCGCCAGGGAGGAAACCTCCTCCGGTAATTCTATTTTTGAAGTGTCCGCCGGTCTCGGCCTATACAATGGTCATCCCTCTTTCTGCTTTTCTCTGTTCCGATCTGCTCTTCTACGCTCTATTCTTTTTTGCCCGTTTTTCTCCGCTCTATTCGCTTTCCGTCATATCCAGCAATTGTATTTTAGGCTGTCCGGAAGGTACGGTGACCTCCGTGAAGACCAGCTTTCCTTCGGCATCCGCCCGGAGCAGGGTCACTTTGTAATCTTTATCCGCGGGCTTCAGCTTTACAAAGCTTTCGTAGTTGAGGCAGATATTATTGTCGATCGCCACAATGATGTCGCCTATTTCAAAAACGGTATGCTTCGGCTTTCCCGGCTCATAATTGCAGACTATTACGCCATAGTCCACTCCGGTTGAGGAAATCTGCTTGATGAACCGGATCGCCGAAGGTACGTAAATCTTGGCCGAGGGGTCCTCCCCCTGGACTTTCAGTTGGTACATCTGGACGCATTTCACCGCATCTTCATACATTTGCAGGGTCATGAAGCGCAGCATTTTTCCCCAGAGGATATCCGGCGTATCTTCCTCTTTGGGCGCGAATTTTTCCTTTGCCTGGTTCTTCATGTCCGCGAGCTTCGTCGTCGCTTCGTTCAACTGCTGCTTCAAAGCGGTGATGGATTCGGACTTGTTGGTCACATCCGCAAGGAACGCATCGATTTCACTCTGGGACATCCCCTGTTCGAGGGCGTATTGCTCCAGTTCGGCCCTTTGCTGCATATATGCGTAATTTTCTGACCCCAAAAGGGAAGCCATCTCATTGAGCTGCTGCTTCTGCTGGTTGTAAACCGAATCTGTCAGCCGCTCCAGCTCCGCCTTATCGTTCAGCCAGACCAGGGAGCCGAAGGGAAGGTTTATGAGGTCCGGCAGGTATTTTTGCTTGAAACCGGCAAGGAAGCCGCTGTCCACCGGCAGCAGCAAATCGTTTATACCATATGCAATATTCAGCTTGTCGAATTCCAGCATCTGTTTGTAAATCTCCAGGGTCTTCCGCTTTGCGGGCGTATCCAGGACGCTGTCCTTCCGGATGGCCTGCTTGATGAACAGCAGATTGTCTTTGAAGGCTTTGCACAGGTCGTTGTTGAACCCGTTTACGGCAACCAGGTCGGCTTTGTTGATGGGCGTCGTATCGATTTTGTCCGATACGTTTGCCGGCAGGGCACAGGCCGCGATATCCAGCCGATCGATGCTGCCGTACGCTTTATTGATGGCTGCTATCGCTTCTTCATACTGGACCTGGTCCAGATCGATCAGATAGCTTTCACAAGCCTTATAGGAGGCAGAAACCTCTCCGAAGGCTCCGTCGATCAGCGTAAGGTTCTGCTGGATATAGCCTAGGGCCTCGTTGGTTATATTTTTCTGCTCCTGGGTTTTCGGAAAGGCTTGGCTCCTGTTGCCAAGCAGGGCGTAAACTCCCAAGGCAATTCCCAGCACGATCAGCAGGGCGAGCGTAAACGGAAGGGTCCGTTTGAAGACCGTATTCTGGCTGATCCGCTGGATCAAAGTCGGCTTTGAGTGCAAGAAGGATTTCAGTTTGGCGATAAAGGCGTCAAAAAACTCGGAATTGGCTTCCAGGCCGTTTTGATACCGCAAAGCCTGTATCTCTTCCGGAAGCGTCTCAGGGAACACGAACCCGCGCAAAAGTACGGGGATGACGTTCTTCCCGGCTTTCAGGGCATGGGCGATCTCCAACCTTACCCAGTCGTTTTCTTCGCTGCAGCGGTCAAGGCTGTCCGGTGAAAGCACGACGATGACATCCCGACACTCTTCTATGACGGAATAAAGCTTCGTATTGAAAGCCCCCGAACGGAGGGCTTCCACGTCGTAGAAGACCTTATAGCCCATATCCGTCAGCCGGTCGGAGATGATTTTGGCAGTCTGCTCGCCGCCCTGGCGTCTGTACGAAATGAAAGCGTCGTATGTTCTTCCCATCGATTTTCACCAATCCATTCCCTTTTAATCCCGTTAGAGTTTCGTAAACTTTTGCGTGGAGATCTGCGAATACCATTCGACTACTTCACCCAGCATGAGTCTTGAAAGGTCCTTCGAAAAAGTATAGATTCTTTCAAAGCTGATGCCCGTTTTTTTCTTTTCGTCCTCGACGATCTTTTTCATCAGGGCCAGGCTGTTTTTCATATCCCTGCTGTTGTTCGCCAGGCCTTCAAAATTGCTCAGGGAAAGCTTCAGGGAGAAGTAGGAGGCCCATGCGGGGACCACCAGCGCAAGCATATTTGCAAAAGACTTTACGAAGCTTATGATCTCTTTTGTCGTTTGCGGAGCATCCTTTGTATTAAAATAAACCAGAACAAACTGCAAGGCTCCCCGCGAAATAACGATAGTGAGCCCTATTACGAAAAGAATGGCCGTATATTGCTTCAGCTTCGACACTATGGCCACGTACCGTTTGTTGGCCTGATCCTGATATAAAATCTGGTCATCTATCATACGGGTGAGGTTTTCCAGCAAATCGCCGGCCGAAGAAGGGTCGAATGTCGTGCTCGACCGCTCCGTGTCCCTGGTGATCCTGCGCAGTTCGCTGGAGACATGGGGATTTTTTGAAATTTTATTGCCAAACCGGTTCAGAGAAGAGCTGTAATTGACCGGTATCCCGAACGGAGCAAAATGGGTTGTGAGCCTCAGCACTTCGGCAACAAACCGGTTGTCGATGAATTTCTCGTGCCAGCCGGCCACGTTTGTATTTTCCGACAGGTTGTATATGTAATAATTGATCAGTCCGTGGACCAGGAAGCCTATGCCCGCAAGAATCGCCCACGGATTGATGCGGACGTACGGAATTTTGTAAAGGAAGCCCAGGATCCCTTCCGTATAAAAGCCGACCGATATGAACACCGTTGCGACAAAAGGCATAATGGACCGTAAATAGATGGAAGTCCGGTATTTCTGCGAATAGGCGATGGCATTGCCGTCAAAATGGTCAAACCAGCCGACCATCTTACGACGGACAAGTTCTCTCTTGCTATCGTCAGCATATACGGCACAGTCCTTATCCATGACTTTATCATCAACATAAGTGACGGGCTTGCTTTTCGCCTTGTATTTTTTCATAAAGCGGTCGTATAGAAGGTCCCATAAAGGCCAGAACGGAATTTTGGATTCCCTGGGCGGATCAAAGGCACTGCCGTTCCGGCAAAACAATTTTGCTATGTACGCCTGCAATTTCTCGTTTGTATACCGCTCAAAATAGGAATCCAGAATCCAGTACACATCCCCGGGCGAATGAATATCGATCCAGACGGAAGGAATGTTGCTTCTCTTGCACGATTGGATCAAGGTCCAGATTTCCCGGTTGTTGAAATCCTCCCTTCCGTTCCACAAAAAGATGGAGAGATCCGCCTGGTCGGCGATCCAGTCCGCCATCACCGAGCCGCTCCCGGCCGAATAGTTTTTGTCCACATTGATGTTGGTGACGGAATAGGCTTTGCTCAATAACGCCTGAAAGGACGGATTATCCGAATCATAAGGGATAATTACGTTCAGCGGCAGCTTTACCCGGTCGGCGAAATCCGTCCAGAAGGCATCCGCTATGAAGGGGCTCGAAAACAGGTTTACCTTTACCTCCGCCCCGGAAAAATGATACTCCCCGTTGTTGTACTTCTGCGCGCAAGCCGTCGCCTCCCGAAGAATCCTGTCCACCTGTTCGTTCACTAAAATGCGGTCCGGAGCGCAATCGCCGATACAGCCTCCAATGGCTACGTTTAAGACGAGATCGTGCAAGTCTTTCAAGTCCTTCCCCCCTAAAATAGATATGTTGCCTGCCGTCGTTACAGAATAGTAAATTCCTTATTCCAGGACCGTCAAATCGATTGAGTCCTTATAAAATGCATTAAAAAAGGATGTCGTATCTACCGCAAAAAGGCCGGTGCTTTCCGACGTTTTCTTAAAGACATAAACATAATCGCCCGCTTGAATCGCTTTATCCGTTCCTTCGCTCACGAGAGCGCCATAGAGGGTATTCATGAATTCCGAAATCTCATCCATGTTGTCGCCGATGGGAATCGGATTGTTGTTCAAACTGGCAATCAACGCAAAGTAGTACTTGTTGAACCAGTCGTCGGTATCGTTCATCGGCGCTTCGATCGAAGCATACCACATGTCTTCATCATCCATATTATAGCCGAAGCCAACCATCACCTTGTCGTTTTCGCAGCGTTCCCCCAAATGGATGATCCGGCCTTTGTCCGTTTGGTTGATATCGTCGTCCGTGAAAAAATAGCCCTGAACGTCGGGAAAGGACAGGTTCATTCCCGGAGCAAGGCTGCTGAATTTCCCGACAAAATTCAATATGTACTTGTTATCCGTGAAATAGCGTCCCTGCTCATCCTTACCGCCGGCTGCCCCGGTTGCATCCGCCGTGTTCCCGCTTCCGCCGTCCGCAATTGTTTCGGAAGCAGCCACCGTACCGGCCTCCGTTTCGGATGGTGCCACGGAATCCGTCCCGGAAACGGACTCGGAAGGAACCGGCGCCGATTCGGCTGTCACGCTTGTTTCAGCAGAAGTACCGCTGCTTTCGGCAGAACCGGAGCAACCGGCCATTGTGATAAACATTGCCGCCGACAGCATCAGTATCAGTATTCTCTCTCCATAGTGCTTTTTCCTGTTCGTTCTCATAATATCATATCTCCTATTCTTTATTCATCAGCCACTGCTGGCAAATTACATCCGGCTTTTCATATAAATACGGCACACTGCAGAACTGTCCGCTTTCATAAGCATAATAGTTCAGACGCTGTCCCTGGTCGGACCACTCTATACCCAGCACACATTCATTCAATATCTTTCCGGCGCATTCTCCCGTATCCAGGTCAAACAGCCAGACCCCTTTTTGGTTTGTACCGGTAAGCCACCGGTTCTCGGGCGAAACGGAAAAATCCCAGATTTCATCCTCCAGCGAATACATTTTTTCAATTCGACCGGTCGTCAGGTTCCATATGTGGACGCTCCCATTCACTCCGGTTGCCAGAATTCCGGCATTGGAATCCATATACGGGGCAATTTGCGGAGTTCCTTCCTCCTGCAGCCTTCCCGTATAACGATGCGCATTCAAATCCCAAATCCAAATGCCGCCGGCACAAAGAACGCCCATTTGCATGCCGTCTTTTGAGTAAAACAAATTATCCATATCCGCCGGCATTTCCGTGTTTGCCGGAACCAGTCCGGTTTCCGCTCCGGTCTGCGCGTCCCATATGCAAACCGAATTCCCTTCTCCTCCCTCCGGCTTTATTAAGCACGCAAGCTGACGCCCATCCGGAGAAAAGGCCAGCTTGCCTGACCAGGCGCTTTCGGGATCCCGGATACAGGCTCGTTGGTGCAAGGTCCGTATCAATTTTCCCGTAACGCTGTCGTACAGCTCCAGAGTAGACCGGGCAAGCACAGCGATCCTGCTGCCGTCCGGTGAAAGAATGGCCGTGGCATCCTCCGATCCCAGTTTAATCCGGCAGCGCTCCGATAAATCCGCCGCATTCCAGACAATGATTTCATTTGCGGCCTCTATGCCTAAAAGAACCTCTCCATCCTCGGAGAGCCTCACGCCGAAATCCTTTTTATCAACGGGAAGCTGGGTCAGCAGCTTATTGTTTTCCCACATTTTTATAAGCCCTGCGGAATAGGTTGCGGTCCTGCTGCTGCCGGAGCAATCGGCAAATGCCTCACAAGGCTCCCGCATCAGTGTCCCCGGTCTGTTCACCAGACTGTAGATAAAAAGCGACGTATTTTCTTTCACCAGAAGATATTGATCCCCCGCATTGATTTGGGCTCCCCGGGGGTCAAACTCTCCGCCGTCGGGCAGATAATAGAGGTTAAGATTTTCCGTCTTATCCGTATCCAGCTCCAGCGCTCTCATTTCACCATTCTTATCCGTATTCCGGGATATGATGAAATCCTTGAGACTCCCATCCAGTCGTGTAGTTGTCCAGACTCCTTCATTCAAATAATAGACATCTTCGCACAACAGCTCCAGCCTGTTGAGCGGCAGATCCAGCCGGAGCAGGGTACTGCAGTTTTTTTCGAAGGTTCCCGTTTTAAGAGCGGTCAGCCCGTCCGTCCCCAGAAGATAGACCCGGTCGGAGTTTTCCATCGGGAAGAAGGTTAATTCCTTAAAGTAATCGTAGGTCTTGTCGGAAAACCGATAAGAACCGCTTATTTTCATACTCTCCAGATCGACTACGTCGATTCCGGCATATCGTTTCTCTGCGCCGCCTTCCGTCATGACGGGTACGATAGCATATTTCCAATCGATATATTCTATTCGGGCGGCCTCTCTCTTTTTTCCATCCTCTGCGGAAAACCGGTATGCTTTCTGGGAGGAGCGATCCTTTATGCATAGTTGGCCCGTTTCATCCATATAAGCCCCGAATCGTTTGTCTTTGGAAAGGCTGGCATAGCCCCCTGAAGAGGGAGACTCCTGCAATGGGACAATGACGGCCTTTTCCTGGCCGGGGCGAAGGTATACGTAGTTGGCGGAGCCTTTAAGCCACATCACGCCGCTTTTCTCATACCGGCTCTCCGCTACAATGCTGCCCTGTCCTCCATCCCGGCGAGTGCCCAGGCAAGCCGCATCAAAGGAGCTGACAGGCTGTCCTGTCGAAGCGTCCCAGAACCGGATCGCTTCATTCGTATTAAAATATCCGCCCGATCTATAAGTGCAGACATACCGGCCATCCGGACTGAAATCGGCTTTTACGCTTACAACGGACTCGATGCTGTTATCCGGCAGTTCGCCGATCAGAGTGTTTTTATGGGTATCCCAAAGGGAAATTACCGTGGGCGGTTCTTTTTCCTGGTCATTCTTCACAACGGCGGCACGGCCTCCGTCCGGGCTCACCGCTGCAATGCGGTCTCCCTTGCCTGCTACGGTAAATTCCCAAAGCAGTCCGCCCTTCGGATCATACCCTCTCAGCCATAAATCGGATTGAACAAGAATTTGTTTTCCGTCCGGAGTAAATGAACCGTTTTTAATCTGACCCTTCAGATCGATTTGCGTAAAAAGGGAGAAAGCCGGTGTAACACTGGCTTTATACAAGCTGTCCCTGGTATCGGGGGATACCCTGTCCGAAAACAGCGTATTATGCTGTTTCATTGCTGCGATGGCTTGCTCCATTGCCAATACCCGGTTTCCCCTGGTTAAGCTTTGTTCGGCATAAGCCAGTTGGGTTTTCCGTTGGTTTTCGTTCACGATGGAAAGCTGTCCGATCATAAAAATCCCGAAGCAAATCAAAAACAAAGCCGCGGCAAGCGAAACCGCGGTGATCGTTTTCAAACGCCGTTCACGCTGTCTTCGGACAAGATCGTCATAATTGCATCCCAGCAAACCGGCGATAATTTTCAGTTTGGAGGTTTTCAGCTTTTTCAGGGAAGCGCCCAGCGTATCCGCCCTTACATCCGCCGCAATGGGTTCAACGGGCGTAAGGCCTCCGGGCGTATCATACCGGGCCACCAATTCATCCGGAAATACCTTCTGGGAGGAAGGCTCTCCCTCGACAAGGAGGGCGAGGCACTTGTGATCGCCGTTTTTCTTTTTGAAATAATCGATTTCCGCTGCCACATATCTGGAATGAGGCGTATTGGTGGAACAAACGACAATCAGATAGTCGGAGCTGTCAAGCGCCTCCTCGATCTGGCGCCCCAGATCGCTGGAGGTCGGGAGATCCGCCTCGTCCCTGAAAACGTAACCCAGTTTGGATGGAAAACCCTGCCTGCGCAAGTAACCGGGAACCTTGTATCGTTCAAGCTGTTGCTGCAGCGCTATGGCAATAGGCTTATCCGGAGCTGTATGGCGATAACTGATAAATGCACGGTATTTTCTCTGTTCTTGCAAGCTGTCCACCCTTTGCGCAGTTCTTGAAAATAACAATATTCTATATTTCTTTCATTTCTCCTGCTTCTATCTCAACAATTCTTCCGGAGCTTTCAAACCAGAGCTTCCGGTCTGTGGGGTTTTTGGCCAGTTTGCCGTCCGCGCCGAATATCAGCCGCTTGTACGCCTCAATATACTCGTAAATTTCTATATTTGTCGCGTACCAGATATCCTCCCTGTTTCCAATGTATCCGGCGAATTCCTCTATCACATTCCAATTGTCATCCGCTTCGAATTCGTAGCTATGGCCCCATAAATAGAACAAATAGGGGGTCCGCGTTGCCTGGTCTTCTGCAAACTTTTTCGCAAGGCTTTGAAGCTGGGGCGAATTATGGTGGCAGGTTGCCGTCAATCGAAGCCAATCGGTCGGAATCCGGAAATCATTTGTCGAAAGGACCGTTCTTGAATAGACAATGCCGCAGGCTTGAAGCGCCTCGACAACGGCATCGCTGAAAGTCCCGAACGGATAGGCCATTCCGCGAACGATTGTGCCGAACTGTCTCTCAAGATTCTCCCTGTCCTTCAGGATTTCATTCGCCATCATACCGACGGGCAGCTGCTCCAGGAAGGGATGGGTCAGGGAATGCACGGCCACCTCCTGTCCGGAGTTCAAAAAGGTTTCCGTGATCTGCTTTTCCGTCATCCTGCGGTGAATTTGCCCTTTGGGGTAAACCGTGCCCTCGGCCGCGTATAGGCCGCTATTCAAATTGAATGTCCCTTTCAGCCCGTACCTGTTCATAAACTCCACAAGCTGCCTGTCCTGCTCTACTCCGTCATCGTAACTCAACGTCAGCGCTTTCGCCCTGCCTTCGGGAAATCTCATAAAGATACTGCCCATGAATCCTTCACTCCTTCGTTTTTTGCGACCTGTACGGACTCTGAAAATCGATCCGAAACTATTTTATACTTTCCTCCGCATGGATGGCAACCTATGAATGATATGAATTCCCACTTTTGTGGCATCCGATTTTCAATCCGGTGCGGTGCCCGTTTCCATGAATTGCTCCCATTCTTCCAAGGAAGTGATCTTTTTATCTCCCAGGCCCGTCCTGTAAAAATCAATGTAGCCCTGCAGTATACCGTATTCAGAGGACGTTTTATGCTTTACTGTCCCGCGGCTCTCCGGAAAGGCGGACTCGCCGCCGGGTACGAAATAAAACTGCCGTGTTTTCAGATCATATTCCCAGTTATCCCGTATGACAGGGCGGTATTCGCTTTGGAATTTATCCTTGTAGCCATAGGTAAAGCTTATAGAGTAGGATAAGGATATTTGAGAGCCGCCGTCATAATAAGCCGAGGCGGAAAAATAAGTGTTGACATACGGTTCGATATTTTCCGGGAAGAACCAGGTGCTGCCCTCTACGGGATACTCCGCAGCGATAGTACCATCCGGGTTGTACCAGACGTCTTCATAAATGTATAATCCCGTACCATGGTTTGACTCGTGCCGGACTGCCAGCCAATAGCTTGTTCCGTCGCCGGATTGCTCGATCCGGTATTCCGGCTCGTCCCTTTCGGTCTGGTACGCAAAACCGTCGGCGGCCCACTGACCGCTGTGGCTTGAAAGCATTACATAAATATGAAGGTGACCCTTTTCTATCAACAACACGGCGACCTTTTTGTTTCCGATCGTATAGCCGCTGATTCTCACATCCGAGCAGATCGACTCCGCGTAAGCTTCTTTCGGTACCTTTGCAAGTACTTTTTCATAAATACCGTAGGAACGCAGGATATTATCCACCTGTTCGCTGTCAAACCCGTTCTCTTCCTTTTTCAGATTTTCAAATTGGGTAAACGGAGATACCGCCTCATTTGGCTTCACGGAAGCCAGGGGCTGCGAATCTGGCGGGCCAGGAAAAATCGAGCTGCAGGCGGCTAAAAGAAAAGCAAGCGCAATCAACAGCAGTAATGCTCCGGTACTTCTCATTTGTTTTCCCCATTCTGTCGGCTGTACAACCTATTGGACGGGGGCATTTCAAAATAGTTCCATTCCGGGGCCTGTTTTTTCATGCCCGGACTATTTCATCAGGCCCAACTGCCGCGCGCGCAGGATCGCGTCCGCCGAATTGTTTACATCCAGCTTCTGATAGGTTTTTTTGGCGTGGGTCCGGATCGTGTTCAGGCTAAGTCCGGTTTCCTCGACGATTTCAGCAAACCGGTAGCCCTTTGCCAGGAGCTCCAGGACCCGTATCTGCTGCTTGGAAAGCTTGACGGAGCCCGATTCGCCGGAACGGATCAGTCCCTTGAAGTGTTTGGACTGCTCGTAAGCCGCCAGGTAGACTTCTTTCGCGAATTTGTCCAGGCCTTCCGGCTGCCGGCTGTCCACCCGGATTTTCCGCACCGCCGAGGACAAGATGGGAAGTACCGCCTTCCCTTCGTTTGCGATCACCCGGATAAAGCCGAAGGGCTTTAAGGCGGCCAGAAGGTTCAGAAGCCTGGCCTGGGCCTCCTTCTTCCTGCCCGACGCCCATTCCGCAACCGACAGCAAAGCGTCGGCCTCAGCCATGTCCAGCAGCCTGTCGTAATTTACGGCCATCGCCCTTATTTTCTCCAGGGCGGCGACGGCTTTGTCCGTCTGCATCAGCAGAATATATGCCCGGACGGTGGTGAAATTCCGGAAAATTTTATAAAACCCGTTAAAGGAGCTGTCATTGACATAATATTGCTCGAGCCACTTCTCCGCCACCGCTTTGTCTCCGTCCATTATGGCCGTTCTGGCTTCGTAAGCCGCCACGTTTTTCTGGAGGTATTCGGCGGAGGAGTCTTTAATATATCTACGCACTTCCTTCACAGCCGCGGCGTGCTTTTCCTTCTGGTTCAGCAGCAAATAAAGCTCCGCAGTCAGGATGTGGATGGCGTATACAAATTCGGGGCTCATGTTCTCCTTGACGGTTTCCTTCAGGGAGAGGGTTATACCCAGCGCATCGTGCAGACGATTTCTTTCCATCAGCAGGCCTGCTTCGGCGCCGGTAAACATCAGGTCCACGTTTTCCTTTATGATGGGCGCCGAAAACTCCCGCACAGCCTGGCGGACCGCCGGGTCCGTCAGCTCGTAAAAGTCCCGCACGCAGCGGTGCAAAAACGGCATCTGGACCGTAAAGGTCGGTGATTGAAGCTTGATATGCTCGTGGGCCACGGAAGGAAGCTTCTGAAAACGCGAAGGCAGATCCCTCATCCGGATTCTGCAGTCCAGCATGACAATGCTGTTGACGTGCTCCATGATTTCCGGGTGGGTAGCTGCGATAACGGGAAATAGCGGATAGAGCCTGTCGAAAAAGTAGTTCACTTTTTGGATGTCGCCTTGAGCGTATGCAAAAAAGATGTGAGGAATATACAGCAGCGGCATCTTGTCGCAGATCGCTTCCGGCAGCACCTGCAAATTGTAGAGGGTGTGAAAATCAATATACTCGTCCAGGGAAAAGGTCGTCAGGCTGTAAAAATTCCGGACGGCCTGCGAAATAGCGGCCATATCCCCGCTTTTTACCGCATAGCGCTTTGCCGTCAGGAAATCGCCTTTGGACAAATAATAATCCGCCACCTTTTTATTCAGTCCGCGCTTGTCCAGGTCGCTCTGGTTCAGCTTATCCCGCAGGAACTCCAAAAACAGGTTGTGATACCGGTATTCCAGGCCGACAAGGGATATGTTGACATTGCCGCCGATCAGACGGTCCAGCGTCTGCTTGCAATCCCCGCTCCCTGTGATATATTCACAGAGCTCCAGCGAAAACTTGTCTGGCACCGACGTCGTCAGGAGGAAATTCTGCAGGCCGGGCTCCAGCTTGCTCCAGATGTTTTTCTCGATAAAGCTGCTGAAAGGCATGGACTGCGCCTTATAGGAGATGTCTATTTCGCCGCTCATTGCGATGGCGTTCAGCGCAATGATCCAGCCCTCTGTATATTCATAGATTTTTTCCGCTTCCGGTTCCGTAATAAACCGGCCGTAGTTTGCAAAATGCTTCCGGATTTCACTGCTTTTAAAAGCCAGCTCGGAGTCGCCCAGGAAAGAAATTTTGTCCTGCTCCTGCAATACGGAAAACGGTTCCGGCAGGCTGTTCCTGCTTAAAAACAGAACGGTGACCGCAAGGGGCAGCCGCCTTATTACATAGGGCAGGGATTTCAATATTTCTTCGTTCACAATGGTATGCAAATCGTCCAGCACAAGGGCATAGCCGGCATTTTCCCAGGCCAGCCGGGACAGGGCGTCAACGGTATATTCCACAGGGGAGGCATTAAACGCCGGCGACTTTAGTCCCTCCAGAATATCCTCGCCGACGGGAAGGATCGACGACAGGCTCCGGCAGAACAGCCGGTAAAAAAGGACCGGCGTATTGTCATAGGCGTCAAGGGTCATCCATGCTGTTTTTACGTTCCTCTTTTGAATCCATAACAGCGTCGAAATGGTTTTCCCATAGCCGGCCGGAGCATGGACATAGAGATACTGTTTTTTGGACGCCAGGTCGAATTTCTGAATCAACCCTGTCCGTGGAGCGCAAATCTCCGGCAAAGATACCGGCGTTTGCTTATCTGTCTGAAAAAGACCCATATTCGATCCCTCCACTCCACATTCATCCATATATGTTGCAAAAAGAGTTGGGTTGGCATCCTTATTTTAACATAATTCCAACTTAACATAAATAAAAAAATACTGCAAAAGTTCACATCAGGGTGATTGTTCTTCCGGAACGGCGGATTAGAATTGGAATGAGATTGGTAACAGGGTGAATCGTTTATGGAGGAGCTTCTTTTAAAAACCTTTGATTTCGCTATACGGATCGTTGAGCTTTCCAATTACCTGGAAGAGGAAGGCAAGCGGTTCGCCTTGATGCACCGGCTGCTGGAATGCGGAACGGAAATAGGCATTTGCATGCGGATATCCGCCCGCTTGCCCGGATATTCCGTGGAAAGCTTCCTGCGGGCTTATCGGCTGGCTTCGGAAGCCGAATTTATGCTGGAGCTGACGGTAAAAACCGGCGTAATCACCGAAAATCAAAGCAAGCCGATCCTGTCCGACTGCCGTTTTATAAAGGAACAAATTGAAGACCGGATCGGGAAGGAACCGGATAAGCAACCGATCAGGAACAAGGAGGAATTGAAATGGGAAAATGCATGACCTTCGTTTTGCTATTCACTGCCGCACTATTGATACTGGCTTCATGCTCCGCTCCCGGGCCGGGCAATGAAAGAACTGCCGCAGGCACTGTGCAGGCCGCCTCAAATACGGCAGATGGCACGACGCCTTTACAAAGTACTGCAGAACCCGTCATACAAAGCAGTGCCGATTCCGGTAATGAGGGCATTACGGAAGCCCCCAAGCAAAACAGCGCTGGCACAAGCGATATTGACGCAAGCGATATCGGGGCAAACAGCGCCAACAATACCGGTGCAGGCGATACCGGTTCCGCAAGCAGTCCGGCCGTTGGCGGCCTCACCCTGGAGTCGGTAAAAAAAGCGGCCCAGGATGTCGGATACGCAACGGAAGATATGACGGAGGTGCGGCAGCACACTGAACCGAACCCGGTAAAAGGCTTTTTCATCCTTTATCAGGACGAACACCTTCAGGCGCAGGTCCCCGTCTATGAGTTCTCCACTCCCGAAGCCGCGCAGGAATACGCGAGACAGGTAAACGAAAGCGGGTATAACCTGTGCATCGCAAACGGAAAAATTCTGACCCTGACAAGCACGAGCTATGGCGTTGTGGTAAACGACAAGGAAAATGCGTTGCTGGAGACCCTGCTCCAAAGCAAGGTCATGGCGTACACGGAAGCGCCTGCCCCAGCGATCGGACCCGCTAAAGACTATGCGCAAACCTATCTGCAGATCGACGCGATCCTCAAGGCGCTCAACAAACTGGTCAACAAGTCGGTGCTGCTGCACGACAAGGGCGTTCCCGAAGGGGAGCGGATAGAAGACGCTTTTATTACCTTCTCCCTGGTTTCTTCCGGGGACCTGTCGTTTACGGCGGAGCTGTGCGAGGACCAGGCCCGGCTTGACGCTCTCGTCAAAACCTGGGAATTGTTCGGGGCCACGGATATGAAGCTTGCCCACGATGCCCCCCACGATTATATTCTGAAGGGCAAAAGGGCCGGACTTGACACGACGTTTGAACTGCATTGCCGGTTTGATCCCGCCACAGGTTCATTGAGCCTCAAAGACACGGACGGAGGCGAACTGCTGGAGTGGTATGAGTTCGTCCCGATGGGTGGCGGTAAATATGCGTTCCAGACCTTGTACGAACGAGCCGTTGTCGAATACAGGGACGGAAAAATCCCGTATTTCATCTATTCGCAGAATACACGCAGCAAAGAGTTTGCCTATGATCCCGGCAAGGATGGCATATTCGGGAAAAAGAGCGGCATGGACGAAGCATGGGTGGAAAAGGGCGGCGAGGACAGCCATGAACAATTCCTGCGCTTTGACGGAACAAAGATCAAAATCGCCGCCAATACCTTCGCGGGAAAACGCTTCAAAACAGAAATCCCCGCGCAGTGACGCGCGGAGCCAAAAAGACAAGAAGACAAGGGGACGGTTCTCCTGTCTAAGAAAATCCAAAAAATATTGAAGGAGTGTATGTGAAATGAAACGAAGACTATTGGCGATCCTGGTATGTGCTATTATGCTGACTGCGCTTTTGCCGCAGGGGATACTGGCAGTGACCCAGCCGACGACGGTTTTGCCGCCCGTAAACCTCGGCGTTTCCAACTATTCAGGGGACGCTGTCACAGTGACCATGAGCGCGCCGGACGACCTCCGGACGCTGATCGACGACTACAGGGCCGCCGGCGGAGGCATGAAGCTGCTGTCCCAGATCGATTTCAAAATAGACGGCGGGGATTGGCATTCCACGCCCGTTTGGGACGATCCGAAAACCGGGGCGAAATATATGCAAAACACCTACAATGCCCTGATCGGCGGCCAGTGGCAGCAATTCCTGGGATCTGCCAGACTCCTGTTCAACACGTTCCCCGAGGAGAAAAACGCGCCCCCCCATAAGGCATTCGACAGCTATAACTGGTACAAAAGCCATTCCATTACCTTCCGGACCCGTTTTGTCCTCGATTTCGGGAAGGGCGGCTTCCTGTATTCCGCCTGGTCGTCGGAATACGTCCTGTCCGACAAGATCAAAATGGATTACAAGAAAATCCTGGACTCCAACGCTCCGACTTTGGTGTCCGCCAAGCTTGAACAGGACACCGGCAATAAAAAGCCCTATGTCTGGATCACTTTGGACAGGCACAGGGCGGATATCGAAAAATTCAACGCCGCGGCCGGCAATAGTATGCGGACCGAGGTATGGCTGCGCAAGGACGGGGACAAGGATTTCAAGCTGGTCGGCGACGGTTTCTTCAGCAATGAAGTGATCCGGCTGGACGTAAGCTCCTATTATAAGAACAGCAATATTACGGATTACGCGGCAGCGGCTTATGAAGTCAAGGTCCGGTACAAGATCGACGAGAGGGCCTACCAGCAATCCGGCGCAGCCGGGCTCAACTGGCTCTACAGTCCCTATTCCAATACGCTGTCCTACGGCATGCCCGCCTGGAGTGCAGCCTCCAAATGGGCGACGGGCGAACTGAAGAAGGCCGACGAATACGGCCTCATCCCGGATATCCTGAAGGGCGCGGACCTGACGAAACCCATCACCCGCGAGGAATTCGCCAAGATGGCGGTGCTGCTGTATGAAAAGACCACGGGCAAAAAAGCTGTCGCCGCCGCGAAGAACCCCTTTACGGACACCACGGATCCGGAAATATTAAAGGCCTTTGAATTAGGCATCACCACAGGCGTTTCGGCTACTGAATTCGCCCCTAAGGATTTGATCCCCAGGCAGCAGGTGGCGACCATGCTGAGTCGCGCCGTCAGGGCCATGGTGCCGGGCGGGGATTTTTCCACCGCCGGGGCGCCGGTCTTCTCCGATGAGAAGGACATCGACTCCTGGGCCAAAGAGCATGTGAAGTTCATGAGTAAGAAAGAGATCATAAAAGGCATAGACGGCAAGTTCATGCCGAAGGCCACCACTACCGCACAGCAGGCGTCCGGCTATGCGACCACTACCCGCGAACAGTCGTTGGCCATGGGCGTGAGGATATACGAGCAGTATAAATAGGGCCGCAGAATGTGCAAAAAATACGGGCACAGGCTTGTGTAAACGGAGGTTATTATGAAAGGGTATGCTCGTTTCGTTTCTGCTCTGATTGTATCCGTGCTGCTGTTTACGCAGGTCTGTGCCGCAAATGCTGCAACCGTCGGAAACGTGGCAGCCCCGCAGTCCGCCGTGATCTTGAAGAAGGCGCTCCCGGACCTATCCGGGTCGGACCTGGCGAAGGCCCTGGCCATAGCGGAAAAATATTATAAACTGGCTGTGTCAAAGGCGACGCAGGATGAAAAAACGGTCATCGCGGCGGCGATCCTCTGGAAACCGGATTTTACCGGCAAAACCACCAACGCCGCGATGGTCGGCTACATGAACTACCAGTCCGCTTTCCTCACCGGATATACGGACCTGAAAGGGGCTTACCTGGCACTGGACAGCGCGCTGTTCGCACTGGACGTGAAAAACGTCACGTCAGCCGGAAATCTGGCGTCCGCTATCCTTGCCTATGCCGAGGATACAAACAAAAAACCTCTCGCTTCCATTTCCGCCGGTGCAAAATCCAATGCCGAAGACGCATTAGCAGTATACGAATACGCGCTGTCGCTGGAGCTGAAAAAGCAGTTTCTTGACGCAGGTTCGCTGCCGCTGCTCCTCAATTACGGAAATGTCTGCATGGATACCGGGAAGCTTCCCGCTGCCAAAACGGTATTCGAGACCGCGGTGAAAATCGCGCCGGATTACCTCCCGGCCAAAAAGGGCATGGCCGCTTACTGGCTTGCCGCCGGGAACAAGGAAAAAGCGAAGAAAGCTCTGGAAGGCGGATTGATCCCCGCATACTATAAAAAAATGAAGCAAACCGGCGAGGACACCACGGAGAAGAAAGCGCCGGAGGTGAAAGCCGAAGACAGCATACCCACGATGGAAGAAAAGATCGAAACCCTGCGGAAGGTTCCTCTGGTGGTCGCGACTGATTTCTATGCCGACCTTGACCCGGAAGGGACTGCCAATGTGAAGAAATTCGTGGATGGCCTCGCCGCCAAATGGAAGTACAAGGCGCCGGAGTACAAATATCTAAGCCAGTATTCGCCGCTGAAGAATTTCGTTTCCGGCTCAGGCCAGGCCGCTTTCGAAGCGTTTCAGAACCAGATGACGCAATTCATGAAAGAGTATTCCAAAAAACAGCTGCAGGCAAACCAGGATGTCCTGGGCAATCTTGGCCTTGGGATCACCGGCGTCGACATCAATGACATGATTAATAACCCTGAAAAATATGACGGCTATGATTCCGGCCAGGCGCAGGTGACAGGCCTGGACCAGCTCATGGGCAAGCTTCAGGATATGATGGGGCAGGCCGCGCAAGCCCAAGAAGGACTTAAGAACGGTGACGCCAGCGGAGCTGTCAACTTGGGGGCCTCGGTCGATCCGAGCCTTAAAATATTCACAATGAATCCCGGTGATTATGCCAATCCCACCGATATCCTCACACAAAAATACAATATGACTGTTTTGAATCGAAAAATGCTGGCATACCAGAATTACTTCATAAAGCAGCAGAAGGAAATGGATAAAGTGCTCAAGGAGGATTCCCAAAAATTAGCGACGCAGCTGACGCAGTTGAAAAAAGGTCTCAGCGACGCCCTGGGACGGATCGATCATACGCGGCACGGGGATCAGCCGAGCCCTTGCCCCGTCTGTATCAGAGAGACTCATGCCGCCCATCAGACATATGATTTGCAAATGAACAACGTTTCGGAGACGACATGGATGGATGCGACTACTTTTGTAAACACGCGCTATGTTCAAAAACTGAAGCCCAACATAGAGGCGATGTACGCCGATTGCATGCGTAATATAATGCTGATATCCGATACAAAGGCACGGAAGGTCAAAGAGGACCGGCTCTATTCGGATGTATACCAGTATGTACAGATGTCGATGAACAACGTCCTCATGGCATATGGGCTGAAAGATTCGGGATATCCGTTCCACTGCGACTGCACGGAGGAAGAGCTTGCCGCAGCAGCGGAAATGGAACGGAAGGCGTATCAGGAGAAAATGGCCGCAAAGGCGGAAAAAGAGGCAAAGGCAAAAGCGGACTTCTACAACGGGATCATACCGGAAAGCAGCCAACTGTACAAGAACCTGGACAAATATTCCGCCAATCTGAACATGATGTTCATGCAGGCAAAATGGCATCCGGTGAAGACAGAAGTGGCCTTCAGCGTGAAGGCTTCGAACAAGGGTTTCGGGGAAAAGCTGGACAAAAAGCCCAACCTGGAAGCGGGTGCTACCTTTAAAATCATACAGAACCATATTGTGAACACCACGACCTACAAAGCGGGCCTGTCCTCCTCCGTAAGCGTTACGGACGGCACCGGCGCCCTTGGGGCAAAAGCAACGGTGGGGGTACAGGGCGAGGTCACCTACGACGCCAACGGAAACGTCACCTATGCGGATGTGGTCGGTACGGCGTCGGGCTCCGTGACCGCCGGCCCGGTCAAGGCGACGGGGACCTACGAAACGTCCGTCATGCGCGGGAACAAGTGGAGCGGAGAAGTCGCGGAGACCTATAACGACAGCTTGAGGCCGCCCGGCATGTCGAAACAGGAAAAGGAAAACTGGTCGCAGATGACGAACGCCGCGAAGATCTTCCTGCCGGAAAAGCCGAAAAAGGTGCTCTGGAAAGGGGAATACAAATAAATATGCCGCCACCGCCCGGGAGCATTCCCTTTCCATGGGCGCAAGGATTTACGAGAAGTATAAAAAATAAATAGGAATGCAGTATGCCGTAAAATATGAGTAATGTGAGGCAGTGAATATGAAAAAATTAATGCAAAGCGTTGCTGTCGCCATCGTTTGCACATGCATGCTTTTTATGTGCGGATGTACCCCTATCAGCCCGCAAGGCAAAAGTACCGCAGCAGAACAAGGTGATACCGGCAAACCGTCGGTCTCCCAGGATACGTCCGTTCAAGATGACACGGAGGTCGTCCTGGGCGGCACGGCAGACCCGGCACCTGTTCCGGGCGGAAGCGTTCTGGGCAGCCTTGCTTTCACACCGGATTCGGCGCACAGGGCCGAGAGCGAATATCTTCCCGGCGGCGACGGTCTGGTTCTGGAGATGACCGACGCGCAGGACATTACATGGCGGCTGGAAATCCCCGCAGGCGCGGTCCCGTCGGTAAAAACCGTCGCAATGACTGCCCTGGGCGGCATAAAGGGCGATGTGCTCTCCGAAGTGAAGAGCGGCGTGCTACTGGAGCCCGATGGCCTGCAATTCGTCCGGGCAGCGCACCTGACCGCCTCCGGGCCGGGGATCGACCATATGGTTCTGCTCACCGCCGACCACAGCGGCGGCAGTCTGGCCTATGAGCCCGGCACCCGTGACAGTGGGAAGGTCACCATTGGACTGATGCATTTTTCCTCTTCTTTTGCCGATCCTGAAGGGGATTCCGCCCTGGACAATCTCAGCTCCGGAACGGCAAGGGACCTCAAGGATGCGGTGACCAGAGTCAAGGATTTTCTCGGCAAACCCGTAAATGTCCCCATTCCGCCTGACATTTCCTTCAAATGCAGCGACACAAGCTGTTCCGAACCGGATACCTCGGCGCTGGACGCATTCCTGAAGGATTTTATGGCCCCGGAGCAGCAGTATGCCGAAGAATTGCACCGGGCGGCGAAAAACTACCAGCTGACCACAGGCGCGGACGGCAAATACGATGAGGCGCTGGAACTCCTGAAAAAGCTTTCCTCCCGGTACGCAAAGAAAGCCGACCTGCTCATCGCGCAGTACAGCTTCCAGCCGGACAAATGTATGGCCGTGAGCCGGGCCGTGCTGATGGGTCTGACCTGGTGCCAGACCTATGGCGCGGATATGAATTACGACAGCTACTTCCAAACGCTTGCACAGTGGCTGGAGAAGACAGCGGACCAGTATCTTGCGCAGCTTCGTGAGCAGCACGATTTCAAGGCGGTCCATGCCATCCTGCGTGTGGGCAAGGAGGCGGAACTGCTGGGAAGCAGCGGGCGCAATTATATCGAAGAGGTCGAGAACGCGATGCGGATGATGGTCCGGTTCGACACCACCCTGAGCATGAAAGGGGTTGTGTACGACTTGAAAGGGGAAGCGGAGATCAAATATGTGCTTGAGGCGTCTTACCAGACCGGTACAGGTACAGGCAGGTACACAGGCTTCGAATCGCCGGCAAAGGATCTGAAGCTGGCGTTGTCCGGTTTTGACGTGACGGTTGCCGTAGAGGACTTCAATCCCTGTAAGGCCGAAGAGATCAAAGTCTATATCGACCACTTCGGGGCCGAAACGGAAACGTACAGCGCAAAAATGGCTGTGGCCCCGGCCGGCAACGGCATGGTTCAAAATACGGCCAAATGGGCTTTTAACGACCGGAGCGCCCAGGATGTATCCGAGGCCCTTGGCGTATCGGAAATGCTCTTCCGCTTCGAGCTGCCTTTTACCAACGGCAGCGAAACCATGGGCGATGAGGAGTTTACCAAAAGTCTGGGCGAAGCCACCTTCCGGTATCATCTTAAGCTTGAGCATACACCCAAATAACTGGCGGAGGCGGTACCCGCCCCATAAATCCATAAACAGGCAGCTTCGGGCTGGCGGACTTATTCCGCCAGCCCTGCCTTTTCTCCGGCCGCGACCACATTCTGCGCCCAGTAGCCCGTTCGCAGGATGATCACGCCGATTACGCTCTTGACCGCGTCGGCAATAAAGCTGAGGGGATAAATCATCATAATGTTCAAGCCGGTAAAATGGGTAAGGATGTACGCATACGGTATGCACACAGTCCAGGAGTAGGCGCTGTCAAAAAAGAAGGTAATAACGGTTTTGCCTCCCGAGCGGATGGCGAAATAGCTGCAGTGGGTGATCGCATTGAAGGCCATGAAGGCCGCGCTTGCTATCATGAAGTGCGTCGCCAGATCGCGCACGTCTTCCGTCGTATTGTAGATGCGCGGGATGAACGGGGCTACGGCGGCCAGCGCTCCTCCAATCACAAAGCAGGTGCAGACGCTGAAGAAAATGAGCTTCCATACATAAGCCTTCGCCCTCGTCATGTCTCCCGCCCCCAAAGCCTGTCCGATCATGACGGCGACGGCTGTGCCCATCGAAATGAATACCACGTTGAAAAGGTTCGTGATGGTACTGGAAATATTCAGGCCGGCGACGACATTCAAGCCGCAGGTCGAGAAAATCTGCGTCAGGGCCGTTACGCCGACGGACCACAGCAGCTCGTTTACCAGAAGGGGCATCCCCTTTTTGGATATGGTTCCTATCAACCCGAAGGGGACCTTCAAAGACCGGTACAGTCCGACAATGAACGGAAAGCGTTCTATATGCCGGCGGGTATAAATCAGAATGATCGCCAGCTCTATATAACGGGAAATGACCGTAGCAACGGCTGCACCGACAACTCCGAGCGCCGGCAGGCCCAATTTGCCGAAGATCAGCAAATAGTTCAGGATCAGGTTCGTAAACACCGCGATAATGCTTGCTTTCATAGGCAGCATGGTTTCGCCCGTCTCCCGGAGGGTCCCGCTGTATGCCTGCGACAGCGCAAACGGCAGCAGCCCCCAGAGCATCACCCGTAGGTAGTCATGGCCATATGCAAGCATGGCAGCTGCCTCGGACGGATCGCCTTCGCCGGTCAGATAAACGGAAATCAGCGTGTCGCCGCAGGTAAGGAAGACTGTGATTGCGGCCACCAGTACGGCAGCGGCAGTCCAGAGCTTGAAACGGAATGTGTGGCGGAGCCCTTCGGTATTGCCCGCCCCGTAGAATTGCGCGCCGAATATGCCCGGTCCGGACAGGCCGCCAAATATCGTCAGGTTGAAGACAAAAATGAGCTGGTTTGCTATGGCAACGCCGGACATTTGAGCCGTCCCTACCTGCCCGACCATGATGTTGTTCAGCAGGCCCACCAGGTTCGAAATCGTATTCTGCACAATGATCGGCACAACAAGCGCGATCACGGCTTTATAAAAGGTACGGTCCCCGATGAAGGTATCCCTGAACCTGGAAAATATGCCGGCTGAATTGTATGGATTCATAGGATGCTCACCCGCAGCTTCATTTTACTATAACCAAACGATTGTAACATAGCGGTAAAAAGAAGTCCATACGAAGCATCGAGTCGCACCGACATTGCGTCAAAATGTAAAAATATCCGCAAGCCGGACCTCCAGCCCTTTAAAGACCTTGGACTTTACCGTCATATCGCCGACATAGCTATTGTGATCCATGATGTCCTGCTTTTCAAAATTGTAAACGGAAATTCCCTTTGTTTCCGGGTCAGCGATCCAGTACTCCTTGACATTTGTCTGCATATACAAATCAAGCTTTTTCAGCATATCCTTCCTTCTCGTGGACCTGGACAGCACCTCCACGGCAAGAGTCGGGACGCCTTTATACCTTCCGGCCGCATCCACCTTATCCGTATCGCAGATTACAATGACGTCCGGCTGAACTACATTGATATTGTCCTTGCCTTTTATCAAAGTTACATCGAAGGGAGACGTCAGAGGCCTGCATTTTTTCCCTTTGAACCAATTATGAAAAAAGCCGTAGATCTCAGCAACGCATACTTGATGGCCGTAAACTGGAGAAGCAAGCAGGTAAACCTCCCCGTCGATATACTCGTACCTCAGATCCGATTCTTCCACCATCCTGAGAAATTCTTCATAGGTAACCTTCCAGCGGTCATTAAAAATATAATTTGCAGCTTCCTCCGCCACAATGGTTCTCTCGTTGCAGGGGACAATTTTCGCCACCTCGTATCCCTTCCGGGTCACTATAACATCTTCCAGATCCGTAGCGATTTTCAAATACTTCCCGAAATTGTTCTGCACTTCGGTAGATGAAACTTTCATTTTAGCCACCTGCTTTCTTGTATTAGCTATAATATATCATTGCATAGCTAATACGTCAAGTCTCATCGCTACCTTCGCAGGAAAGCCGTACTTCATGAATCCGCCTCCGGTCTGTCCGGCGAACTCACCTCCAGACGGGCGGCTTGCCGGTTCTGGCAAACTGATTGCAGATCACGACCCGTCGGATCAGCCGGAACAGGATGAACACAGGATGGCCGGCAAATACGGCGATTACGGCTTTTCCCATGTGGTGTATTCGTTCCAGTTTTCAAGCCCCGTGTTGAACGCGCCGTTGCAATTGCCGCACTGCACCTGCCCCGGACCAAGGCGCATGTCCGGGCCGGCGCGGAAGGTTTTTTCGCAGGCGGGGCACTTGAAATGAATTACTGTGCTCATATTACATCCACCCTTTACCATTATTCTGTTGCTTTGCATTCAGCAGGGATTATGCGTGGCGATGAATGATTTGGGCATCGTCTATTCGCCGGTCTTGACCCGCAGGATGCGGTCCCCCGAGCCTTCCACGAAATACAGGTATCCGTCGCGCCAGGCCAGCCCGTAAGGCTTTCCGACGTCCTTCAGGAGCAGCGTGACTTTCCGGTCCGCGTCCATCTTGTAAATGGCGCCTTTTGTGCTTTTCGGGTCGTCCTTCGCGTTGGCGGAAACATAGAGGGTACCGGCGCTATCCACTGCGCCGCCTTTGAGCGCCAGCCCCGTGAATTTCTTCCCGATCGGTTTTACGTCTTCCTGTACCTCGTAAAGCTGATCGCTTCCAATGTAATACAGCCCGCTGCCCGCGCCTTTGATGAGCCCCACGCCGGGATATTTGAGCTCGATGCCCTCGTTGTTTATGTACAAAGGCGCAGGATCCCAGCCGTTCTCGCGGACGGACACGCCGTCGGCGAAATTTTCCGACGAAGGCCTGTGGGACGAGATATGGCAGACCAGTTTGTTGGAATACCGCTCGGAGGGATCAGGCCCCGCGGTCACGATATACAGCGCGCCATTGTCCGGATCGTAGGCTACGCCTTCTGAATTTTCCACGTCAAAAAGGCTGGTGATGGACTTGTTGACGTAAACGACGCGCGCGTCCTTTCCCGGCGCTGCGGCAAAGCACTGGCCGTTCAAAGCGCTGGTTATCCATACCGTGCCAAGATTGTCCACCGTCATGTTGCCTGTCAAGCCGGAGGAGGCGTTCAACATGCTCAGGATGGGGTCGTGCATGTCCAGCACGGCATAGACCTCTTTGGTTTCCTGTCCGGTGATTTTCCAGACCACGAACTTTCCGCCGTCCTTGCCGGCTGCATACAGCACGCTGGAAGAATCAAACGCCAATCCGTAGCCGCCGCCCAGGTCGGAGACATATACCTCCGGCTTCTGATTGGCTTCAGGCCGCGTGCCGGGAGCCGGGGCGCATCCCGAGAACACCAGAAACATGGCAAACATCAGTACATAAAAACGGATCGCTTTCATTAAATCATCCTCCTATCGTCCTTCGCTTCACTCGAAGAAGCGGTTTCTCCATGCCGCTATTATAGGGTGTTTCCGATCGCCTGTGGTGGAATAAAAGCAGAATAAACCTGAATTTCAGAAATTCATAAAAATTCCACAGTTCCTGGAACGCGCTGTTCTTCCGCCGCCAAGGGTACGGTCGTTCTGTCTCCGGGTTTCCGGCCTGCGCCGGGCGCAAACAAAAAGACCGGGGCTTGGGTCCCTCCGGTCTTTTCAATGCTGGTCCTTCTGTTATGCGATTTGTTAAAGTAGAACTTCCGCTAATCTTTTAGCGACTCTTACTCCAATACTCCGGCAATTTCCTGCATCCGGTCGATGATATCGATGTGCTGGGGACAATGGCCCTCGCAGGTGCCGCATGCAATGCAGTCCGACGCCTTCCCGCTTCCGCCCGTCAGCCATTTGTAGTGTCCCTTCGCTCCTTCCAGGTTCCGGTACCGCTTATAATTATTATAGCCTTCAAAAATTCCGGGAATATTGATTTTCTGCGGGCAGTCCTCCACACAGTATTTGCAGGAGGTGCAGGGGATGACCGGCACCTTCTCCAGCTCTTCCGTCACTTTTGCAAGGATCTTGTATTCCGCATCCTGCAAAGGCTTGAAATTCATCATGTAACTGAGATTGTCCTCCATCTGTTCCAGGCTCGACATGCCGCTGAGCACTGTGATAATCCCGTCAAGGGATGCGGCATAGCGGACGGCCCAGGATGCGACGGACAAGTCGGGATTCGCCGGCTTCAGCAGCGACTGGACCTCCGGACTCATCGTGGCCAGTGCGCCGCCCTTCACCGGCTCCATCACAATAATGGGCTTGTTGTGCTTCCGGGCTACTTCATAGCACAGCCTCGATTGGATCTTCTCGTTTTCCCAATCCGCATAGTTGATCTGCAACTGAACAAATTCCGCTTCCGGATGCTTCGTCAGGATTTGATCCAAAACCTCCGCCTCGTCATGGAAAGAGAATCCCAGATGCCGGATCAGGCCCTTCTCCTTCAGCTCCCGGCCAAATTTCCAGGCGCCCGCCTCCTCGATCTTATCCACTCTTTCCCGGTCTATGGCATGCAGAAGGTAAAAATCGAAGTAGCCGGCGCCCGTCCGTTCAAGTTGGGTGTCAAAAATCGGCTGCATGTCTTCCTGCTTCCGGACCATCCAGAGGGGCAGCTTGGTCGCCAGCTGGAAGGCTTCCCGCGGGTAACGCTTCACGAGGGCTTCCCCGGCCGCTACCTCCGATTTTCCGTTAATATACGGATATGCCGTATCAAAGTAAGTAAAGCCCTTTTCCATGAAAAGGTCCACCATTTTTTTCGTCTGCTCCAGGTCGACTTCCTCTCCGATCATCGGCAGGCGCATTAGTCCAAAACCCAGTTTGGGGATTTCTTCTCCAAGATAATGGTTGCTCATTTTTCGTTCCTCCTTGTTTCTATGTCCTAAGTAAATCCGCGGGTTTTCCGCATTGGCCGGTTCTGCCCGGTATCGTTTTCCGCGGTCAATTGGCGGCACATTTGACGGTGCCGGCCGCACACTGCTCGTAGTGTTCGATCTTGTGATCCAGACGCTCCAGCGTCTTCTTCATTTCCTCCAGTCGGGCCTGGAGCTGCCTGCGCTGATCGATCAGCAGCTTTTTCCTTGCCCGGATGGTTTCATCTCCCTGCCGGATCAACGCCATATACTCCATCAACGCTTCGATGGGCAAGCCCGCGCCGCGCATGCATTTGATGAATTCGACCCATCTGCAGTCCTCTTCCGCGTAATCCCGGATTCCCCTGCTGTTGCGGTTGACCGGAGGAATCAGCCCAATGCGCTCGTAATAGCGGAGTGTATCTTGTGAAACTTCGTATTTTTCACTCATTTCTGAAATCGTCAAGAAATTTCACCTCCAATATGGATATCATATCACTTGGAGCCGGCTCCAAGTCAAATCATTTTGCTACAAAATGACAAACATTTTTCGAAACTGCTTCGGAGAAGTGTTTTTGTACATGCGGAAAAGCTTGATAAAGTAGCTGGTCGTGCTGAAGCCCACCGCGCCGGCGATCTCCGTGACATTCATCGTAGTGGAAATCAACAGCTTCTCCGCCTCCATCATCCGCGTATAATTTACGTATTCATTAAAGCTTATCCCCATATACCGGTTGAAGAGCCTTGAAAAATAGCTGGGGCTCATATTGCACAGCGCCGCCATTTCCGCCGCTTTCAATTCCTCGTTGAAATGGGCCAGCACATAGTCGAAGGAAGGCTGCAGGCACTGTATGGCCCCGGCGTTGGTCAGGAGGGAATCCATAAAGTCCCCGTTGGTCTGATGAAAATAGCGCAAAATCCAGAGGAAAATCCGGCCGATATGGTTCTGGATCGCCAGCTCAAAACCGTATGCCTCCGTTTCGTGCTCCTCCAGGATTTCATGGAGAAGCTCGGGAATAAAGGTGGATTCGATCTTTTCTTTTTGAATGACTTTCTGATGCTTCGTATTTTCCAGTATGAACGGAAGGACGTACTTCAACTGGAAGTGATTGTGGAACATGCTGTTATACAGAATCTCCGGCTCAAACCGGACCACGATGTACTGTCCCCCTTCCGGGGAGAAGGAGTCGATCTGATGCACCTCTTTTGAGTTGATCAAGACCAGGTCGCCCTTTGTAAAATGATAGCTCTTGCCGTTTAGAATAACCTCATAAGTTCCCGAAAGGCCATACAATATTTCTATATAGCTGTGGTAATGGGCGGGAAAGACATTCCCCTCCCCGGAAACCTGCTCGATATGACACAGAACGTTATAGGGGATCCCGTTTATAACCTCTCTTTTTTGTTCCGAATAATTCATCCGAAGCCCTTCTATGACAAAATATTTCTATTATTGAACATAAATATTATATCATTGTATTCACTCCTTCTCTACAATAATGTTATATCAACCAATAGGAGAAAAACATATGAACGCACAAAATATTGGTATCCCATTAAAAGGCTTTGCGGAATTCTGCAGAAAAGTGGCGGCGGAAGGAGCCGTTCTCCTGAAAAATGAGGGGCAGTGTCTTCCCCTGCAGGAGGGCGAAACCGTGTCCGTTTTCGGAAGAACACAGATCAACTATTACAGAAGCGGCACCGGTTCAGGCGGAAGCGTCAATGTGGAATATACCACCAACCTGCTGGGCGGACTCCGCAAAAAGAACAACGTAAAAGTAAATGAGGAACTGGCGGCGATCTATGAAGAATGGGTCGGGCAAAATCCCTTCGACAACGGCGGCGGAGGCTGGGCAGCAGAACCCTGGCACCAGAAGGAAATGCCTTTGACGGATGAGATCGTGAGGAAAGCCGGGAAGGCGTCCTGCAAGGCGGTTGTCGTGCTGGGACGCACCGCCGGCGAAGACAAGGACAATCGGAACGAGGCCGGAAGCTATCTGCTGACCGTAGAGGAAGAGAACATGCTTCAACTGGTCTGCAGGTATTTTGAACAGGTAATCGTTGTTTTAAATGTGGCAAACATTATTGATATGAACTGGATGCTGGATGAAAAATATGCAGGCCGCATCCGGAGCGTCCTCTACGTATGGCAGGGCGGCATGGAAGGCGGCAACGCCGCAGCCGATGTCCTGGCCGGGGATGTCACGCCCGGCGGCAAATTGCCGGATACAATAGCCTATTCCATTGCGGATTATCCTTCCTCCTCCAATTACGGGGATGTGCTTCGGAATTATTACCAGGAGGATATTTACGTCGGTTACCGCTATTTTGAAACCTTTTGTCCCGAAAAGGTCCTGTTTGAATTCGGATTCGGATTGAGCTACACGGAATTTTCCATCGAGGCGAAGGAAGCCGCCGTTGTTGAAAAAGACGGGCAGGCCTGCTTCCTGCTGGAATGTAAGGTAACAAACACCGGAAAGGTTTATTCCGGCCGGGAAGTCGTCCAGGTCTACTTTGAAGCGCCGCAGGGGAAACTCGGCAAACCGGCAAAGGTACTGGCCGCCTTCCAGAAAACAGCGCTGCTTCGGCCGGGGGAAAAGCAGAGCCTTACCCTTTCCTTTCCGATCAATCGGATGGCTTCCTATGACGACAGTGGCATTACGGGTCATCCTTCCTGCTATGTCCTTGAGGCGGGGGAATACGGCCTGTACCTGGGGAACAGCGTGAAAAACAGCAAAAGGGTACGAATTGCAGGCAAAAGCGGCTATCCGGTTGAAGCCCTCCGGGTGGTGGAGCAACTGGAGGAAGCCATGGCGCCCACGGAAAGCTTTACGAGGATAAAGCCGGGACACAGGAAGGCGGACGGGACGTATGAGATCGGCTACGAAGAGGTGCCTGTTCGTAAAATCTCCCTGGCGGAACGGATTCAGCGCAATTTGCCTGCGGAAATCCCACAAACCGGCAATCTGGGATACAAATTAAGCGATGTTTACGAGAAGAAAATAAGCATGGAAACGTTTATCGCCCAATTGACCGACGAGGAGATGGCAATCCTCACAAGAGGCGAAGGCATGTGCAGTCCCCGGGTCACGCCCGGTACGGCTTCCGCTTTCGGCGGCGTAAGCGACAGCCTGCTCGGCTACGGAATACCGGTGGCCTGCACGGCGGACGGCCCGTCCGGAGTGCGTCTGGACAGCGGGTTCAAATCGACCCAGCTTCCCATCGGCACCCTGATTTCCGCGACCTGGGACCCGGATAGGACGGAAGAGCTTTTTGAAATGGAAGGAAAAGAACTGCTCAGCAACAACATCGATCTCCTGCTGGGACCAGGAATGAACATTCACCGCAACCCGCTGAACGGGCGCAACTTCGAATACTATTCGGAGGATCCCCTGCTTTCCGGCAGCTTCGCCGCAGCGACCACCCGCGGCATCATGAAGGGCGGTTCCAACGCGACTCTGAAGCATTTTGCCTGCAACAACCAGGAAGTGGCCCGTTTCAAGGCAGACGTGGCCGTCTCGGAAAGAGCCCTCCGGGAGATTTACCTGAAGAGCTTCGAAATGGCCGTAAAGCAGGGCGGGGCCAACGCGGTGATGACTTCATACAATCCGGTCAACGGCCATTGGACCGCCTCCGGCTATGATTTGAATACCACGATCCTCCGCCGGCAGTGGGGCTTTAAGGGGATCGTCATGACGGATTGGTGGGCGAAAATGAACGATGTCGTTTCGGGAGGAGCCGATGATGCGCGGTATACAAACTTTATGCTCCGCTCCCAGAACGATGTGTATATGGTGGTTCCGAATTACGGCGCAGAAATCAATTCCGATGACGACAATACCATTGAATCCCTGAGAAACGGCTCCCTGACCCGTGGAGAGCTGCAGCGCTGCGCCATGAATCTCTGCAATTTCCTGATGCACGCCCCCGCGTTTTTCAGGAAACCGGAGACAGAGGAAAAAGTGCCGCATTTCAAAGCCAATCCCTCCCTTTCGCCGGACCAGGCCCATGGCCTGTCGCAGGATAACAGGCTGAAGCCTGCCGGGAATGTGTCAGCCGTTTTGGACGTCGGCGGCGAAGGACGATACTCCGTGGTCGCAAAAATCATGTCTCCTCTGCCGAATCTGTTCCAGACCGCCTGTAACATCCTGTTGAACGGTCAGTTGATGGCTACGATGCAAACCAATGGCACCGCCGGGAAATGGATCCGGCAAATGCTTGTAAAGATCGAGCTGGAGCAGGGCCTGTATGAAGTAAGGTTGGAGCATGTCAAACCGGGAATAGAGATCGACTGGATCGAATTCAGGCCCGTTTCGAAGTAATCTGACGAAAATCAGCCTGTTTGCCGCTTTGTCAACGGCCTGCCTTCCTTACCAGGGCAGGCCGTTGATGCGGTAAAAGGAGGAACGGGCGGTGACAAAAAGAGACCTGCCGTCTTTTCCGCCCAGGATAACGCAGCACGGCCGATCCTCCAGGCGGATTTCGCCTATGGGATCTCCGTCCGGATTATATACATATATTTCTCCATCCGGTATATAGACATTTCCCTGCGAGTCGGCTGCCACGCTATGCTCGCCCTTTTCTTTAAACACCGTGGGCATCGACAGGCGCCCCCTTTCATCCACGCGGAACGATACGGTCCTTTTGTAATACTCGTCTACCGCAAAGAACGGTTTTCCGGGGAACGCCTCCAGCAGCGAGCCGGCCCGGATCAGGTCATAGTTTACCGGAATGATCGTGACGCCGTCCGGCGCGACATAGCATTGGTCAAGCTTTCGCACCGTCATGGCGAGATAGTCGTTGTTATCCCGCCACCGATTGGCTGGATACAGCGCCTTGTGCACTTTAGGGACAGCGTCCATGGGCACGGGTTCCAGAACCTGCATACTCACTTCCGGCAGCGACGGATTGATCGCATACAATTTGACTGTGGAGCCCGTATTATACCAGACTCCATAGGATATCCCCTCCGCGTCGGCCGGCTTCGGATACACCTCGGGCCGCCCGTTGATCGTCGCCCCCTTTGGAGGAAAGTATTCGGCGACCACGATCAGATTGTCGGCGGTATCGCAGGCAAGGGACAACGGCTTATAATGGATGTTTGTGATGAAATCCAGGGAGTCGGTTTCCACCGACCATCTATAAATGCTTTTCCGCCTGGAATCGCAAAAGTAGATATTCCCCCGGCTGTCCCTGCAAACCGCGTCAATGAACTCAAACCCGCTTCTTAGCTTTTGCGGATTCGACTGGAACTTCGACAGATTCGGCTGAGGCTTTGACGGGTCCGGTTGAGGCTCGGGCACACCCTGCAAAAGCTCCGGTGTACTTAGTGGGGATATGGCAGTTCCGTCGGCCTCCCCCGTTTTCCCCGCTTCTCCATTGTCTTTCCGGCCCAGTGCACTGCCGGATACGCGGAACGCGGCTATTTGCCACGGGCTCACCAGCAGGCCGGTGTTGATGTCATGTAGCGTATTGTCCATAGTGTACTTGGTTTGGGTGTAATTATAAACGTTAAAAAACGCAAGCTCCTCTGAATCCCATGTGCGAATGGCGTCCGGATACGGATTGTCCACCCAGATGACCCGGAAAAAATACAGGTTCGCAAAAAGCATATCCCTGCACCGGATAATTTCAAGGGGCTGGCAGTTCCGGCTTTCCGCCGCTTCCTCCTCCATCTGGAAGGCATACATTTCCCAGTTGGATGCGTTTCTAAATATCGCCTCGCTGCGGACATGATGCTCGATGGACATGGCGTAAATGCGGCCGGGCCCAGAGGTATCGGATACATAAAGCCCCGCCGACGCGTACGGGCTCGCGGACCAGATATCCTTGAACACACCGCCGCCCCCGTCCGTTACCCAGAGGCTCCAGTACTGCGAATCCCATTTGCGGTCCGGGTCCGCATCGGCGGTCCGTGTTTCATTGTATACGGGGACCCGTCCCTTTTCCGGGCTCATGCCGCCATGTCCCCCGACAAATTTCACATCGTTCATGTAAGAACCGGCGCCCGCCATCCATTTGCAGGCGACCACCCGTGGATTTCTCCCTCCGGCGTCCAGCCCTATGCCCGCGACGATATTCCTGCCGCCTTTGGGCGCTTCCAGCAGCGCTTTCGGCCCTCCGAACCCGCCGAAGGCTTCCTCGTTATCCCGCAGGAGGAGCCGGGTGCCAATAGGATGCAGCCCGATGAGCACGGTATCGGCCTTCAGCCGGATGGTCCTGGACACGCGGTACAGGCCCTGGGGCATATACACCGCCGGATATTTGTCGATGGCTTCCTGTATGGCCCGGGTATCATCCGTTTCGCCATCTCCTTTCGCGCCTGCGCTTTTTACGCTCACCCAGCTCTTCACCGGCGGCAGCGCCGGCAGATCGGTCCTTGCTCCTGTGGGAAAAGAGTCCATCGGCTCCATGTCCAGTACGGTTTTCGTCTCCGCCCGGGAACCCGGGTCGTCCATCTGGTATCCGTGGAGCAATGTATTCACCCTATAGATGTCTCCGATGCCATTAACGGACCGGCCGCTCTGGACAAAGCAGGCAAGCTTCGGGACGTTCCGGCATTGAATGTTTCGAAGGGTGAACTGGTTGCCGGCATTGTTTTCATAACGAATGCGGATGGCGGGACCACCGATATTTTCAAACCGGCAGTCTTCCATATAAAATTTCTCTACAAAACCGCGCTCGGTATCCACCACCAGGGGTACCTCCCTGGCTTCCATGCGGATCACCGTCAATCCCGCCTCCCGTGAAAGGACGGCGGCTTTTTTCTGTCCTTCGAAATAGGTGTCGATCATCAAAAAAGGCCAGCCGGCTGAAGTTTTGGTGGTGTATATGCCGTACTTGCCGCCGTAGAAGCAAACATCCTCGATTTCATTTCCTACGTCAAAGATTCCCGCTTTGCCTTCGCCAATGTCTATATCCGCATGGGAAATAAAGCAGTGCTGCGCAAAATGGGTCCTGAGGGCAACCGCACACGGGTTTCCTTCGGAAATTTTCAGGTTGATATTGGAAAGAGCACTGTAAAAGGTCCCGGCGTTGGCGTCCTTCACCGGCTCGTCCGGCCCCGGAACACTATCCGTGAACCAGAGCATATAATTGGCCTGCCCCTTGTCCAGGGGATCCGCCTCCTGGTATCCCGGCGTATTTTTTCCAAGGACAAGCAACGGCCGGTTCTTCCCATACCCGATCAACCGGACGGCCCTCGGGATATAAATTGTCCGACTGATCCGGTAGGTTCCTTCCGGTATAAAGACAATCCCGTAGTTGGAGGAATCCTTGACCGTATTGATGGCCAGCTGAAGCGCGGCCGTATCGTCGGATATGCCGTCCCCCTTCACCGGGAAGCTGCCGGAAGTCAGGCATACCGCGTTGGGATCGTCGGGGCGGCTCCGGTACATGGATTCCCCTCTTTTATAAGCGCGCATCTTTTGTTTCATGCTCCTTCCCCGTTCCTATTCCCATGTCATCCTGGCTTCCGTCTATATTTCGAAGACAGAAACCGCCCTGTTGAGATTTTCGGCCAGTTCCTTGAGGTCCGCGCCCATCCCGGCGAGCTCCTCCATACCGGTCATTTGCTCCTGCGTACTTGCCGATATTTGCTCCGCCGTTGCAGTGGTTTCCTCCGCAACAGCCGAAATGCCGCGGTAATCAGCAGGGGAATGATGGAAATCCCCAGAAATGTCGCAATCAGCCTGCTTTGTATTTTTATACGGCGAAGCATATTCGGACTCCTTCCAACCAAGACAAAGAGCCAGCCTCCAACCCGCTGACTCTTTGCCCGTTCATTTAATACCCTTTTTGCTGCTTATTTGGAAGCCTTCCATGCGTCATACTGCTTCTGTTCTTCCGTAATAATCTTCTCCACGCCTGCCGCTTTCAGCTTGGCATTCATTTCGGGAAGCTTTACGGCCGGGTCCACGGCGCCGCAGGTCAAAGCCAGGAAGTACTCGTTGACAATGTTGGCAACGGCGGACATTTCGGTCTGAACCGGTTCTATGTTGAAGATGAAGCCGAGATCTTCATTGGGGATGGCGTTTTTGTTGAAATCGGCGTACTTCTGCCATTTCTCGGGAGATTCGGTTTCATTGAGGAAAGTGAGCATCTGATTGCCGAACATCCACTGCATGTTGGGACCGTACTGATTGTCCTTCACGGCTCGGATCACATTGTCGCTGACCTTGGTATAATGCTTTCCTTCAATACCATAGTTGATCAGGTTGGAAAGATAGGCATCCGTATTCACGAGCTCCAGGAACATCGCCGCTCTCTGCGGGTCCTTGGAGGTTCTGGAAATGGCCTGCATGGAACCCATCGTATCGGAATTGGTGATCCGGATTTCGGTCACGTCCTGCTGTGCGCATACCCAATTGACATCCGAATATCTGGCCTGATATTCCAGGTCATAGTCCGGCTTCAGGTTCATGGAGAACGCAAACCAGTTGCCGGTCTTCATGACCGTAGGACCATCCTGTGCGGTAAGAACGTCAGGGCGATAATAGCCTTTGTTGTAAAAGTCGCGTGAAAGGGCGAACGCTTCCGCGAATTCGGGAGATTCAAAGGCGTTGATTACCTTTCCATCCTTGATGGCCGTTGCATAACCGTTGTTCTTCATGAGGTTTTCAAAATTCCAGGGGATGAAGTTTACGGGACCCTGCTGCTCGAAATGCAGCGGAATGACGTGGGGTTCCTTTTCCTTGATCACCTTGAGCATCGGCTCGATGTCTTTAAAGGATTTGATCGTGGACATATCAAAGCCGTATTTGTCGGCCAGGGTCTTATTGTAAATGAACCCGTAGTCGCGCGCCTTTTCCTTGTTGCAGGGAATGCCGTAATTGTGTCCGTCGATGCGGCTTCCGCTCAGGAAATCGTCTCCCAGGATTTCATATGTTTTGTGGAGCTCTTTTTTGAAATAGTCATCCAGCACCATAAAGGCGCCGTCCTGGGAATTCCTTACGTAGTCGTTCATCCAGGAAGCGGTGAAGCAAATGTCAAATCGTTCGCCGGCGGCAATCATGGCCGATATTTTGTCGTTGTAGGTTCCCCAGTCCAAGAGATTCAGTTGAACCGTCGCATTGATCTTGTCCTTCAGATATTTGCCGATCTCTTCCTCGACGACATCCGTATCAGGCTGCTGATTGGGCCCGACATAGAACCAGGACAGCTCGTAAGGCTCCAGGTCGGCCGCATTGATTGCCGGAGCTTCCGTCGGCTCCGTCGCGCCTTCTGTTGCGGACACCGCCTGGGTTTCTCCCGGGGCCGCCGCATTGCCGGATTCGGTTTTGTCCCCGCAGCCCGCCAGCACAAAGGAAAGGGTGAAAACGCCAATCAGAACCAGGACCAATACTCTTAGCGATTTCTTCATTGATTTGTCACTCCTTATATTTATTTATTTTATCCGCATTCCTCCGTTGCGCCTTCCGTTCTAAAATAATATTATCTCATCCTTGAAGTCAAACGGGTAGATGCAGATTAAAACCGATGATGAAATTTTCCGGATTTTTATCCTTTTACCGCACCGATGGTCAAGCCTTTTATGAAGTATTTCTGGAAGAAGGGGTAAGCCAGGATGATCGGGCCCATGGAGAGAAACGCCAGGGCCATGCGAGCCGTCTCTCCCGGGAGCTTCTGGTATACGTCGCTGACGGCTCCCACGGGGGTATTCTGGATAATTTCCAGGGTCATCAGGATCTTGTACATCATAAATTGCAGGTTATCCAGCTTGTTATTATTGATCAGCATCAGGGGAAGGAAATAGTCGTTCCAGTACTGCAGGGCGGTAAACAGCCCGATGGTGGCGAGCCCCGGAAGGGACAGCGGCAGTACGATCCGGAAAAACGTATTGAACACCCCCGACCCGTCGATTCGGGACGATTCTACCACTTCGTCCGGAATGGTGGTTTTGAAGAAGGTCCGCATGATAATGACATAGAATCCGTTCATCAGGTACGGAAGAATCAGCGCCCATATCGTATCATTGATGTGCAGGAACCGGACGCACACGAAATACCAGGGAACCAGCCCGCCGTTCAGGAGCATGGTGAAGAAAACAAACATGGTAAATATTTTGCGGTACTTAAACTCTTTCCGGGATAACGGATAAGCGAACAACGCGGTCAAAAGCGTACATAGTATAGTACTTGTAGCGGTTACGAAAATGGTCACTCCATATGCCTGGAGGAGCATTTTGGCCGACTTCAGGATGAACTCATACGCATAAAACGTAAAGGTTCTGGGAATAACGCTGAATCCATATTTCACAATATCCTTTTCACTGCTGACGGAAATCCCGATGAGCAGCAGGACCGGATAGATGCAGACAAAAACCGCCGCCAGGAAGAATAGATTCAAAATGATCTCGGACATGCTCAAACGCTTTTTCTTGGTACTCATAACGGTCTCCTTTTTTTAGAACAGGGAATTGTCCTTATCGATTTTCCGGACAACGGCATTGGACAGAAATACCATGATCAGACCCACGATGGACTGATAAAATCCGGCCGCGGTAGACATGCCGATGTTCCCTGTCTTGCGCAGCGCGTCGTATACATAGGTGTCCAGGACGTCGGCGGTAGGCTTCAAAATACCCTCTCCGAGATTCATGGTTGAAAAATAGAACAGTCCGAAGTCCTGCCGGATGATTCTTCCGGTGGCAAGAATCAAAAGAATGATCATTAGCGGCGTAATGTGGGGGATGGTGATATTCCAGATCTTTTGCCATTTGCTGGCGCCGTCGATGCTTGCCGCTTCATAGTAGGACGGGTCGATTCCGGAGATCGCCGCTATGTAAACCACGGCATTATACCCTACGTTCTTCCACATGTTCAGGAAAATGATGATATAGGGCCAGGGCTTCGGATTGGAATACCACATCATATTATTAATCCCCAGCGCGGGAAGGATCGTACGGTTCATAAAGCCGTAGGATTCATTCAAAAAGGCATAGACCAGATACCCTACGACTACCCAGGATAAAAAATACGGCAGCAGCAAGGAGGTCTGATAAAACTTGGAAAGCCTTTTGCTGGTGATTTCATTAAGCGCAACGGCGACCGCCACCGCCAGGACCAGCCCGAGAAGGATAAAGACCAGGTTGTACCCGACCGTATTCCGGGTTACCCTCCAGGCATCCGGCGTCTTGAAAAAATATTCGAAATTTTTGAAGCCGACCCAATTGCTTTCCATAAAGTTGACGATCAGGCTGTCGCTGAAAAACTTCATTCTCTTGAACGCAAACAGCATGCCCGCCATCGGAAGATAGTTAAAAACCAATAATAGAACAATGCCCGGAACCAGCATCAACAAATAGGCCAGATTCATCTTCCCCGAACCCTCCAGTTTGTTCATCCTGCTCCCCAGGCCCAACGCCGTCCTTTTCTCCAGTCCCTTCGCTTTGAGCATATCAGTCATCCTTTTTCGCTGGATAAAACAGAAAATTATCCATGAGTTATTGATTTCACCCTTATCATAAAGGCATCCCGGATAAATTTTAAGTGATAAATCATACCTGATAGATGCAAAAACTATACATCCTGCGATAGGCCCTCTGATCGGTCCGGTTTTGTGGTATGATAAAGGGGCAGATATGATAATAGGGCAGGACAGAATGAGGGCGGGTGGTGCAAAGTGTCGGACCAGGAGCATATCGCTTCTTTTGCGATCGACGAGGACGGTTTCTCGCCAAGATTGCTTCGCGCGTATTATTTTGCCGAGGGAAGGGATTTCCCCAAGGACGCGAGGCTCAAGGAACGCTACGTTTACGACTATGAGCTGGAGTTCATCACCTTCAGCGAAGGCTCCATGGTGATCGGGGACAGGGATTACAAGGTTGCAAAGGGAGATATCCTGTTCCGGCGCCCCGGCGAATATACCCAGGCTACCATGCCCTACGTATGCTATTATATCGGGTTCGACCTGCTGGGGAATATGGACAAGGATCTCGATACGTACAACTTTCACAATCCCCAGGATTTTCAGCCCCTGTACCGGAATCCCATACTGGACAGGCTCCCTACCCGTTTTCATCCCGCGGAATATGAAAAATACCTTTTCCTGTTTGAAAAGGTATTTCATGAACGGGTTCATCCTTCCACCTGCTCGAAAATCATCATAAAGGCAACCATTCTGCAAATCCTAAGCGAGCTGTATGCCGACTCCGCCGCGTCGAAGGTGGAGGACCGGCTGGCCTCCTCTCCCTATAAAGCGGTCATCACGAAGGTGCTCTCGTACATTGACGAAAACTATGCAAAGCGCATTCTTCTCGAGGATCTGGCCGCCATCGCGGGACTGAGCGCCTCCCACTTTCACAAGGTTTTCTCCGGGGTTATCGGGACCACGCCCAACCACTATATCCTGTCCAAACGCCTGAAGCATGCCAAAACCCTGCTTTCGAAGCAGCGCACGGGCATAACGGAGGTAGCGCTGCAATCCGGTTTTGACAGCGCCGCGTATTTCAGTTATTCCTTCAAAAAGCATGTCGGTATTTCCCCCAGGAATTTCAGGGAGCAATTCTGCCATATTCCATAAAATCCGGGGGCACCGGGCCCCATGAATAAAAAGGCAGTTCCTTTTGCCGGAACTGCCCGTAGAACTTCTATCTGCATGCTGTATTTCTCTATAGTTCGACCAAAATGGTGTGCACCCGGTCTTGATCCAGCGAGGCAATGACGCCGCGCGGAAGAAGGGCTCCCCCGTCCCGGGACTCAAAGCCGGTCTCCCGGCCGTCGATCTCAATGGACCGGATCCGGCATCCCCCGGATTCATCCTGTCCGCCGTTCCGGTATACGATATTCAGCTTCCTGTCTGCGAACAAAGTGGTTACGGAAGCCTGGCCGTTCCCGTCGAATTGCTCCTCCCTCAACGCCGGCTTGAGCAAAAGGTCCCCTAACTGCCCCCGTACCCCGTATATTTCCATCAGGACCGTCAGGAGCAGCCAACTGGCCGAACCGGTCAGGTAATGATACAGGCCCCGGCGCTTTTCATTGATGTATTCCGGAATGCCGGGATAGATCCTGGCATTGTCAAAATCCACGCACAGCTCATAAAGGGATTTCAGCACGTCATATCCCTCTTCCGTCTTCCCCCGCTTATAAAGCGCGTTGGCGTACATCACCGCCATATGGCTGAACACCGCGCCGTTTTCCTTGTGCCCGAAGGCGAACCCGAACAGGCGCCCCATATCCAGCTTCAGCTCATGGAAATTGGTATTCAGGCGGTAGCCTCCTATTGTCTCATCCTTCAGGTAGCGCTTTGCCGCTTCGGATATTTTCGCCACCTGTTCCTCCGTCGCAACGCCGCCCATTACGGTAAATACCTGTCCTGTCAGCGTCATGCGGACGCCGGAGTCGAAGTCACCTTCCACGGCGTTTCCGCCATTGTCATAATATCCGTTGAACCATTCGTAGCCTTCTTTATTCTTGATCCACTCCTTTTGGCGGATATGCTTTTTCATCCATTCCGATTTTCGCAGCAGGTCCTGAATGACCGCTTCCAGGTCAATATCTGTCTTCTCCCCGCTTACGGCATGGGTACTGGTCTGGAAGAACTGGTTCATCCGTTCCCTCTTGCATTCCGCCGACTCATAATCCACCTCGCCGGAAACCGTAGCTCTCAGAGCGGAATCCGGCCCGCCGGAATCCAGGAGCAGCAGCAGTTCCCTGGCTACGGTAATACGCCGGATGCCCTTTTTCTCCTTCAACTGCGTCAAAAGCTGCGCCAGTTCATACAAATTGCTGCAGTACAAGGCGGAAAAAGCCACGCTCTCCCCTTTGTCGCCGGCCATATCCAGGCCGTCGTTCCAGTCCGCGTTTTCCAGCCGGATGTTGTTATGGTCGCCCACGTTGAAAAATTGGACCAGGTTCTCTATAAGAAGGTGCTCCAGCACAGTACCCGTATAAATGCCGCCTTTTTGCGTTTTTAGGTGGTTTCCGCAGGCCGGCGTCCAGTCGCTGTCCACACCGCCGGAGCGGTTGATCTGCCGGTCCTTGAAATACGTCTGCTCCTGGAGCAGAAACTCCAGATCGCCGGTCTGATCCAGGTACAGCCGGGTCGTAAGATACGGCCATGCCCCGTGATCCATCCAGACGCGGGAGATGTTGTTCCGGTCCGCGATGAATTCGCCCGGTTTGTCCCCGATGATGGTTGCGTTGCTGCCGTCAAACCGGACGCCTGCGAAATTGTCCAGCAGCAGCTTTCGCACATCGCCGGGCTCCATGATCAAAAGGGCGAGGCAGTCCTGCCACAGGTCCCTCCAGCCTCTGCCCCCTCTTCCGTAGTCATGGTGCGGCATAAAAGAACATCCGCAGATTCTGCGCAGGACAGGCTGCAATGCCACCCATTTCACCCACTGGTCAAATTGCCTGTCCCCGCTGGTGAAAAGAAGCGCATCCGTTTTTCCTTTCCAGAACGCCATGTTCTCCCGGAGCTTCCCGTCAAAATATTCTTTTGTCAGGCACAGGCCGGAGCCACAGCCCGTTTCGCTATCCTCCCGGATTTCGAAGGCCAGTATATAGGTTTTGCTTTCTCCCGGCTTCAGCACAATGTCCCGGAAGCGGATCGCCCCGATGGTTTCATACCCTTCCAGCTTCGTCCCCGCCGGAATGGTCCGCCTGTCGTTCCTTGCGATATATTCCGGCCATTCCAGGCAGCCGCCTTCTCCGATGAATTCCTCCAGAACGGGATAAAAGCCCACAGGGGCCACGCCGTCCCCTTCTGCGCCATATACGCCGTAGACCGTATGATTCACCTGATGCCCCTTTTCATCGAAGGTCATGCTTGGTTTTAGCTCGATCCCGTATTCCGTCGTGTTCACCCGGTTTAAGAGGGAAGTGACGTGGCGATGATCTCTCAAATTGTCGGCAGAACGGCCATACATGGGGATTGCGGATATGGGCGACAGGGCGAGAGGGGCCGCTCCCGTGTTCCTTACGGTTACCTGCATGAATTCAACCTTTTCCGGGTCGGCCGGCACAAAGCCGGTCACTTCCGCGGCAATTCCGGTTTCCCGGTTTTCCCGGGTCATCCGGTGCCACAGGGAACCGCACTCTACCGTTACCGTTTCCCGGGGATCCTCCTCAAACTGCATCGCAAGCTGTTCCGGCGAATTTCCGGCGACGGACCACGGTCCCTTCCCCTCGATGAAGAACCAGAAGTTCCTTGGGGCCCTGGAGTTGTGCAGGCTCTCGACGGAAACCGGCTCTGTGAAAAAGTGCCTGTGATCCGCTTTGATATCGCCGTGCAGCGTAGGGGTGACGGAGGACATCATCCCCGCCTCGTTCACAAGGGGGAAATACAAAAAGCTCGTCTTTTGCGGTTCCCGTATGGCGAACTCGCCGTCCTCCCCCGTAAAATACCATCCGTTCTGCTTCTTCATAGGCTCCTCCCGGCTCCCTCTGTTTTTAATCCCAAAAAGGCATCGATCCGCTCTATTTTCCCATCCCTGACCAAAGCGCTGTATGGCTCGGGGATTTGACCGCCGGAAAGCTCCGTGACCTGCCCGTCCGTACCGGTCAGTATCATTTTTTGTATTTCAGCCCCTTCAGACCAGGTATCCAGCCTTTGCGGATTATGGTACGCAACACTGCATTGGCCCAGGAACAGGAAGGATACCGTGCCGTCGTCCCGGAAGAACCATCCGGGTAAGGCCGGTTTCAATTCCAGACACAATTTTCCCTCCTTCAAGAGGAAGGGGTTCCTTCCTGCCAGGATGCCGTTCCACATGCTCAGGAATTCGGCGCTCGCGCCGCTGAGCCGGGCGACAAAGCCCCGGCCGTGCACCGTTTCGTCGGGATTTGCACTGCTGGCCAGAAAAGAGGAGTTTTCCAGGATACTCCGGCCATAGGTTTCGGGGTCCAGGAACGGAATCAATACCGTCCGGACATCCTCGTAGAACTCTTCATACAAGCCGGCCCTGAGACATTCCAGCAAGTATTTGTATTCCATGTGGAGAAACACCGATTCATTCTCCAGCCACCCCGGGACAAAGGCTTTTGTCCGCCCCAGCTCAAAGGTCAGGCCGGTCAGGGGAGCGTTGACCTTGTACATCTTCAGCTTCCGGTCATAGAGCTCGCTCATTTTCACCCGCCCATACATTTCCCGCGCCTCTCCGGCCGAGGGCAGCAGCTTCAGTGATTTTACAACCCCCTCCAGGAAATAGGGAAGGACTACCTGTTCAAATTTCAAAGGCTTGACACAGGGGGAGCCGGCGGAATTGAAACTCCCTTCCAGCACCTCATATTCCTTGACTTCATAGTAGAAAAACGTCGGATAGAGTCCGTCCTTGGGGCACAACGCCTTCCGGATTCCTGCCTCCAGTTTTTCGGAATATTTGTTCAGGCAATCAATGACGGCACTCATTTTTACTTCCCGTTCCCTGCCGGAGAATCCGAATTTCACGGAAGCCCTGTACGCTTCCCGGGCGGTTGCCGTTTCATCCCAGCAAATATAGTCGCGGTCCGGGTCCGTGGACTGCTGGTGCCGGACAAAGCAATTCGCTATGCACCCCATGAGCTCATGCACTTCCTCCGGTATTTTCACGCTCCGGTTCTTCTCTGCCGCCGCAAGCTCCGTCAGGTAATCGATATGACGTTTCAATTCAAAGGTTTCCGCCATGGAGGAGCCCAACAGCCCAGGCAGGCCGTTCAGGGCATCGTACCAGCCCGGCTTCTCCGCTTCCATCTCAACGCCCATTCCGTAGGGGTCCAAACAGGCTGCCTTATTCACAATGAGGCACAGGAATTTTGCAAACAGGGAGGAGCGGTATATTTCCCCCTCGCCGTTCCGATCCCTCATCTGGTTTTTATGGGATGCGCGCTGTTGAATCCGTTCTTTCTTTTCCAGATCCCTCTCAACGGCATGATATTGTCTTACCTGCCCATTCGACAGCACGTATTTCCGGTTCCTTGGGAGCACCACATATTCGTTGTCAAAATAGGTATAGGAAATGTCCTCAAAGAAAAGCCGCTCCCTTTGATCCGGATATACGGCCAGGAAGGTGTCCACCAAATCCAGGTTGTACGTCCAGTGATCCGCCCAGTAGCCTTCCCCGTGCTCTGCCTCGCTGACCTGCTCCGAATGGGTCAGTGCCGCTTCCAGGAATTCGTCCGTCGAGGTATTGATAGTAATGTTGTTTTCTTTGAGAAAGCGAACAAGTCCGCCGGGGGTATAGGAATGGCTGAAAAATGCTTTCAGCCTGGCTTTATCGCCCGCCAGGCCGGATATCCGGTCCAGATGCGTCTCCGGCAGCCGAAAGAAGCTTCCCTTCAGGACAAGGGGATTGTATCCGTCGGCCTGGAGGAGATTCATGAAGGTCCTGATATTGTAATCCCCCACCCTGGGGTCAAAAAAGCCGTCGTTCCGCCTGTTCTGGTTGACATCCCTGTAGTTCCCGTTCCCCTGGGAATAGAATTCCGGGGCCAGGGAGAAGAAATTGTAATCCCGTTCCAGGTCTCCGTGCTTCCGGGAGTATACATGATAAACGGCCGTCCGGTCTTCCCCCGCATAGGTGAGCGGATATCCGCCGCGCAGAACATTGTCCAGATACGTTTGCCTGCAATATGCGTCAAACAGCTCCGATGCCGTATGGGTCTCTATTTTCCGGGTTAGCGCGTCAATGATCTTCCTGGATTGCCGCTGCTTTTGTTCCATATATGCCCTGTCCCGTATTCTGGGGCTTAAAGCGTTTATCTGTTCCATACCGGACGCAAACCCGTATACGGAATACAGCTCATATTCCGCCCCCGGCTCCAGCACCTCCGCGTCGGTAAAGAAGCAGCACGGCAGCCTGTTGAAGGTAATCTGCCTCCGTTCGCAGAGCCTGTCGTAGGAATTATCTATCAACCCGTCCGGCCGGTGCAAGGACGTATTTGCCCCGAAGAGGACTTCCGGATCGACGATGGGCTTCAGGGGCCGGACTTCGTCCGCTTTCAGGCAAAATCCCATGGAAAAATAGCCCGCCTTCACCTCTTCCACCACCGCGGAGTCCGCAGCCGTCATGCGCAGCTTGTAGGAGGGAACGGCCTGCTCCAGGTTCGTTACTTCCATAAAGGCGGCCATGGTCTGGCTCATCTCCTTGATCTGCGTGTCGGAAAGGCCATAGGGGAATACCCGGGGCAGCCCGTCCGCCAGAACCATTGTCTTCTTTTCCCCGGACAGGTTTTTGATCTTCACCTGGCGCACCAGGCCGGCAAACTCCTCCTCCGGCAGAATGAAATAGGAGACCGTTGCCGCCAGGCCCCGCGTGCGGTTTACATCTTCGATCTCAAAACCATACTCGTTCACTTTCATCGTCTGGATCGTGTCCTGGCCGGCGCTGTCCATGGAAAAAGGCTCATGCAATGCCTCGCCGCTTCCGTCCACGACTTTGAGGAAGGTGCGGAAGCCCGTACGGAAAACGCTCTGGTATGCCTTGTTGGCAGGCTCGAATTCCAGGACGGCGTTGTTTTTATCCCGTATCCCGAAGCTTGCGATCCCCTGCCCCCGGTTCACATAGAACGCCCACATGGGAATGCCCTCCAGGCCGGCGATTCCCGGCAGAAAGCTTGAAAATTCCCTGGTCCGGTTATAGTCCGCAATGGTAAAGGTGTCGGATTGGTCCAGCCTGTAATGTTCACTCATATATGCAACCTCCGCATTCTGCTTTCATTCTACAGAATGGGAGGCGGCATATTCAATCAATAATCTCTGAATACTTTAGAAATCTTGTGATGAATCCTTCCCGGAAAGAATTCCTCAGGAACCGGAGCCGGCTTTTTTCTTCTGGCAAGCTTCCTTGTACTCCGCAAAGGTCATCCCTTCGTATTTGGGAAAAATTTTATAGAAATACTCCTGATTCTGATAGCCCAGGTTTTTAATAATATCCGTGATTTTCTGGTCCGATTTGAGCAGGAGCTTTTTAGCCTCCTGGATGCGGATGCGGTTCAGATAATCGTTAAAGGACACCCCCGTCGATTTGGTAAAAAGCCTCCCCAGGTACATCGGATTCATAAAGAACGTGGCCCCCAGGGTTCTTAAGCTGATCTTTTCGGAGTAATGCTCCTGGATGTACCGTTCCACCTTGGCAATCACATTCAGTTGATTGCTCAACTGGAGCTCTTTGATGAAGCTGCAGGAATCCTCACACACCCTGAGCAGGATATCGCGAAACTGCCGGATCGGAAAACGGCTGCTTTCCAGCGCATTGATCTCGTCCTGGAGAAAGGTCATCAGGCTGTTCGGGTTACTGGTATATTTGCTCTTTATAAACCCGATTTCAAAGAGGATGTTGTATAGCAGCGCTTTGGCCGCATCATTGGGGATGCGCTTCCGGATGACTTCTTCCATCAGCCTGTCGAGCTCCGTTTCAATGACGGAATGGTCCTGCTCTTCAATTCCTTGGATAAGGTTTTTTACATCCCACTCCAGTTCAACCCTCACGCTCGTGCTGGTTTCCGCGAAGGTGACGATTCCGCCCCGGTCCCCCAGGCTCCTTCCGGCCAGAGCCTGCCTGGCCTGCCTGTAGGCCGCCTTCACCTGGCCCGTCTCATTCACGGCGCCGCTTAAGCCGATCGTCAGCTCCACATTGAAATATTTCATCATGCAGAACCGGATATATTGCAAAAAGCTGGACAGGTGATTTTCATCCAGGACTCCTTCGTCCCCGTTGAACAGGATGCCAACGATCCCGCTTTTGTCTTCGAACAGGTATCCGTTCAGATTATGGCTCGCAACGACTTCCTCCGAGATGTTTTTGATGCTGAACAGGAGCAGGCCCGCTTCGTCCGGATTGTTCTCCATAAGCTCCCCCAGGCCTTCCGCCTCCAGCAGCGCAACCATATAGGAGCGGTACGGAAAAGAAATGCCGCAATGCTTCATTTTCTCGGCAAAGACCTGATCGACGGCGCATCCGGTCACCAGGGAATACAGCAGCTTTTCCCGCGCCATATTCGCCGTGTCCCGGTAAAGCTTCATGTTTTTAAGCTCTTCGTCCAGCTCCCCCTTGATCGTCGTCACATACTGGATCAATTCCTTCCGGTCTATGGGTTTCAGCAGATAACCGTCCACCCCGTACTTTATGGCTTTCTTTGCAAAGTCAAAGTCATTGTAGCCGCTTACTACAATGATCCGGATCGACTGGTTGAATTTCCGAAGGTTCTGGATCAGCTCCAGACCATCCATAATGGGCATGCGGATGTCGGTCAGCAGCAAATTGTAGCTGCCGGCCTTCAGCTTTTCCATGGCCTCCTCGCCGTCCTCCGCCGTATCCACCACCTGGAAGCCGAATTCATTCCAGTCGATAAACGTGGACAATCCCTGGCATATACTCGGTTCATCATCCGCAATCAGCACTTTGTACATATCTTGACTCCTATCCGCATTTATCCGGCAGCAGGATCGTTATTTCCGTCCCTTCCCCCTTGCTGCTGCTAATGGTCAGACCGTAATGGTTTCCAAAATAAAGCCGGATTCTCTGATGGACGTTCGCAACGCCGATTCTTCCCTTTTCCTGCATGTAATTGCTGTCGGCCAGTTGCTCCCGGATCCGCCGCAATTTGTCCTCCTCAATGCCGATGCCGTCGTCCTCGATCAGGACCTCAATCCCTTCCTCCGTCTTTCGGGCGCCGATGCGCAGGAAGCCTTTCCCCTTTTTCAGGCTGATGCCATGATAAATGGCATTTTCCACAAGCGGCTGGAGGGAGAACTTCGGGATGACATTGGCCAGGATTTCTTCCGGAATGTCGATCTCATACTCCAGCTTCTCCCTGTAACGGTATTTCTGGATCTCCAGGTAGGTTCCGACGAGCTCGATTTCCCGCTTTATGGTGATAATATCCTCTGTGCGTTCAATGCTCTTGCGCAGCAGCATGGCAAATTGCTGGATGACCTCCGAGGTCTCGTAATCCTGCCGGTTCCACAAATTCATCCGGATGGATTCCATCGTGTTGAAGAGGAAATGCGGGTTGATCTGGCTTTGCAGCGCGTTGAACTCCGCTTCCTTTTTCTTGATGTCCAGAATATAGACTTCATTGATCAGGGTATTTACTTTTTCGACCATGATTTTGAAATCCCGGGCCAGTTCCGAAATTTCATCTTTGCCCTCGCAATCGACAAATACCTCAAATTTACCCTCGCTCACCTTGGACATGTTCATGACAAGCAGCTTCAGTCTCTTGGTCAGGGTATTCGAGAAGAAATATACGAAGACAATAGTGACCACAACGATTATAAGGCAGATAAACACACTGTAATTGACCGTATCATGGATCTTTCCGAGAAGGGTCTGGGAAGAAACGACCGTGATGATTTTCCACTTGTAAATGGCGCTGTTGCTTTTGATTTCGTAAAAATAGACGGCATTTTTATTCCCGTCGTAATAGGTTTTCCCGTTGTCCTTCCTGGTCTTCAGGATCTCCTTCAGAATGGGAACGGTATCGGCCTTTTTCCCGAAGGAATCCCTTGTGGTGGAGGACACGATGGTATTATCCTGGTTCAGCACATAGATATCCTTGTTGATCCCTTCCGTTTCAAACAGCCGGTACAGCTCCATTTCGGGAATATCCAGCTTCAGGACGTTGTCGATCTGGCTTTTGGAATAGGGATTTAAAAGCCGCACAATGGAAAGGAACCGGTTTCCCCCGATATTTCTTGCCTCGTCCTCTCTGATGAAAGGCTCTATGAAAATGCTCTGTCCCTTGGCCTCGAAGGCCTCCTGGTACCAGGGCTGCGACCGGATCGAATCAGTGACGTGGATAATGAAATATTCGTCCTGCAGGATCGAGGTATTTGTCGTATAGATGGACAGCGTCGTCAAAGAGCCCACCGTAATCGGAAACCGTTTCGAATACCGGTCGAGCTGCCTTTTGTACCGGTTGTATTTTTCCAGCGTATCCGCCTGGGGATCCACGGTTTGCAGATGCTCCATCAAATCGTCCTCGTAATAAATATTGATGGTGATCTGAAGCAGGTCATTGAGCTTGTCTTCAATGTTTGTGGCGATTTGCTTGCTGTTTATCTGGCTGGTGTATTCCTCGTGCGCCATAATATTGTCCGTGGTTCGATAGATCAGAAATGCCCCGATGCTTATGACGGGCAGCAAAATGACCAGCAAATAGGAGAGCAGAAGCTTGATGTGAAGTTTTAAGCCATTGAAGTAGCGCGTAATTTTTTTGATCATGCTATACCCCGGATCAATCCATATATTTCGACTATAGTATAAGGGGTTACCCTTTGTCAAGCTGGCCCAAATCCCTGGATACCGGGCGCCGCGCCGGCGCAAAGGCCTATTTCCTATGTGCTCCTCCATTTGTGCTACGGCGATCTTTGGCCCTTGAACGGGTTTTTCCATTTATTCCGGTATGCCAGGGGCGAAACGCCTGTCCTGGCCTTGAACAAATTTATGAAATGGCTGGCATTGTTGATTCCCGCGCTTTCGGCAATATCCGCTACGGAGCGGTCGGAATATTTCAGCAATTCCTTGGCATAATTGATGCGGGCGCGGATCAGATATTCATTCGGGGTCAACCCGATGAACTTTTTGAATTCTTTCAGAAAATGAAACTTGCTGACGTTGTACTGTTCCGACAGCCCGTCAAGGGTGATCTTTCCGGTAAAACGGGTGTCCAGCAGCTTCACGGCCGATTGGACATAATCAGGCATACAGGCATTGCCCGGGCTGGTGCGGCAGCCGGACAAAAGGATTTCCGTCAGCAATTCCGCGATCAAGCCGGCGCTTGCGATTTCGGTCCTGACATCCCAATTTTGCTGTTCCCGGAGGATTTTCCGGATCAGCTCCGGAACGGCTGTGCCCTCCCCCAGGGAAACGACGGGCGTACTGTTTTTCATAAAAAGATTAAAATAGCCCTGGCTCGGCGAACCGTTAAAATGCACCCACAATAGTTCCCACAGGTCTTTTTCATCCGTTTTGTAATAATGGTGCTCCATGCAATTGATAAAAAAAGCCTGGTTGGGAAGAACGGAATAGTCCTTGCCCCGATAGGTCAAATGCCCTTTGCCGGAGAGGGTGAAAACAATCAGGTACGAGTTGAGATTGGAGCGTTCCGTGTAATAATTGGGCTGGGTCTTGAAATAGCCCACTTCCTGCACATAAAGGAAGGTGGATTTTGCGGTTGGCGTCGGCGTTGCAAAAAGCCGTATGGAATCCGGTGACAAATCACAGTTGTACTGTTCGAAAAAATCCATTTATGCTCTCCTTTATAATCTCTTCGAATCCTTTGCAAGATTCTATTATTTTTCAGCAAGAAATTTGATTGTCTGTTTTATTGTATTGCAATATAATTGGCTTGTAAAGAAGTTATACGTATATGATATTTCGTCAATAATCTATTATATTTAGGGATTTATGATTCGGTCATCCCTAAAACAGGAGGTTCGTATGGAGCTTGGTAAAATGAAACCGGGCGCGAAAGCGCGCATAGGACTTTATTCCGTGGGGCTGAAAGCTTACTGGAATCAATTCGAGGGGCTGCGGGAACGGCTGATCCACTATGGCAAGTTCATAGAGACAAAGCTCCTTGAATATGGCGAGGTATTCAATTTCGGCCTGGTAGACGATGAAACGGCCGGCCGCCAGGCAGGAGAATGGTTGAACGCCAGAAACGTCGATATTGTATTCTGCCATTCCGCCACTTATGTAACAAGTGCCTGTGTACTGCCGGTGCACCAGATCTGCAACGCACCGCTGGTTCTATTGAATCTGCAGCCGACGCCGCAGATGAACTACCTGAAAACCAGCACCGGCGAATGGCTGGCACACTGCGGTTCCTGCCCCGTGCCTGAATTCACCAACGCATTGAACCGGGCCGGAATCCGGTACCGGATTGTGAACGGCCTGCTGGGTCTTGATAAAGCGCCCGAAATCTCCGTAGCGGACGAAAACACGGCGGAATGGCCGGAGGCCATACGGGCCTGGAAGGAAATCTCGGAATGGGCGCAGGCCGCCGGTGTGAAGCGCACCCTCCGGCACAGCCGTTTCGGCTTCCTTGGCAATAATTACAGCGGAATGCTCGATCTGTACAGCGACTTTACAATGGTTCAGGCGCAGACAGGCATCCATGTGGAATTGCTTGAGATGTGCGATCTGGACAGGAGCCTTCGGACGGTAACACCGGACGAGATCAAGGAAAAGCGCAGCGTGATCGCAGAATTCTTCCAGATCAGCGGAGATTCTCCTTCGGATCCCATCGCAAGAAAGCCTGCCGAAGAACAACTGGAATGGTCGGCCAAAGTGGCGGCAGCCCAGGAAAAAATGGTAAGGGAATACAACCTGGACGCACTGGCCTATTATTATCATGGCTCCTCCGACAGCGAATACGAGAAGCTTCAGAGCGGCTTCATCGTGGGGCATTCGCTTCTGACCGCGGCAGGCATTCCCTGCGCGGGGGAAGGGGACCTGAAAACCGCACTGGCCATGAAAATCTGCGATACTCTCGGCAAAGGCGGCAGCTTCTCGGAAATCGTTGCGGCGGATTATCGCCACGGCACCCTTATTATCGGCCACGACGGACCCTTCCATATTTCCATTTCCGATGGAAAGCCGGTCCTCCGGGGGATGGGGGTTTATCACGGAAAGCGCGGAAGCGGCGTATCCGTGGAAGCAAACGTGCTCGCAGGTCCTGTGACAACACTGGGCGCTACCCAGACGGTCGATGGAAAAATGAAGCTGATTATCAGTGAAGGGGAAGCTTTCAAGGAGCAGACCCTGATGATCGGAAACACCCAGACCCATATTCGGTTTACCGACTCCCCCGCCGAATATATGGACAGGTGGTTCGCGGAGGCGCCCACCCACCATTGCGCTCTTTCCGTCGGGCACAATGCGGCGCTGTTCGAAAAAGTAGCCGATCTGCTTGGCATAAACAAAGTGAAGGTATGAAAGGGAAGGTTTAATGATACTAATCCCTGCAAATTGCAAAGACTGTTCAAAAATTCAAGTAAGGGACGAATATTCAATTAAAATTATTAACATTTGCCAACGCTATTATACATAAACCAGTGATTTGTATCATTATTGTCTACTAAACCTTATATGTTTGTGCCCATTAATCGAATTTTTGAACAGTTGGCCGTTATGCTGGCAGTGGCATAGAATAAAGTGGAAACAAGATCGTTGTCCAAAGGCGCGTGAAGCAGGCTGGTGTGCGTTGGGGCGCCATTGGAACGCGGTATATATGGCTGTATTAATGGCGAAACAGGAAAGCAATCACTGAAGTAATATGAAAAAATCTACATATAGCAAGCCAAAAGGATTTGATTGCTAATATATTGTGCACAATTGTTTTATGCACCCCAATTTTCAATAGAACTTGCTTTTCCCGATTTATGTCACCCTATTTCCCAAATGGTCCTGTATCCGCCTGACGGCCTTCTTATACTTCTCCAGTCTTTGATAATCCTCTTCCGAAGGGAATGGAATTCTTGACATATCCATGTTGTCGGCTAGATCTGCAAGTTTGACACGGCAGGCAGTGTCGTTTTTCAATATCCTGCCGATAAAACCGTCATAGGACTCCTCTTGCCTCCTGGAAAGGGCGTCTACGACCCTTACGACTTCCGGACCGAACCCCGCCGCCCGCAAGCTTTCCAGCGTTGTATCCGTATCTTCAACTACATCATGCAATACTCCGCAAATTCTTTCCGTTTCATTACCGCAGCGCAGCATCACCCGTATCGGATGCAGAATATAAGGCTGTCCCGCCTTATCCTTCTGGCCCTCGTGCGCTTTGGCCGCTATTTGGATTGCTTTCTCCAGCATTTTGTTTTCCCCCTTTTGAGGAAGACCCTCTAATCATTTCTTGATTCTCCGTAGCACTAGAACTCTTTCTGAACGAGCCTGCCTTCCGCCCATTCGTCTTTAAGCATTTCATACACATAAGCAGAGCTTTCCCTGTAAAGGCCTGTTTGAAAATCCGAAAGCTTCTCAAATACAATGGAATTATAAACTTTCGCCATCGCTTCTTCAATCGGAATATCGCTATCTTCCACTATGAATAGAATCAAGTCCTGCGTGATTCCCTCTATAAGGGCTCTTTTGACATCCATCCTAAATACCCCCCAATGACTTCAGATGCTGTAACGAACCATCGGAATGGAAAGAGTATTGGTTTGTCAACTTTTTATATTTCATACTATTAACCAGGATGTCCAGATCAATAAGCCCATTTGTGAATGTCCTGAACAGCAATTATAAGAGATGTCCCCCGTTTTTTTTGCATACCACCATATAATTAACAAGATTCACTTGTTGCCTGTTTAGCATAGGGCAAAGCTCCTCACAAACTTCTTTTATCATAAATGTACCACAAATTTACATACATTTATACGGATATACGGAGACTATAGGCATATTTCACAAGCATTTCGAAAAATTAATCCTGCCTTTCAAAATAAAGCTCGGGCAGCAAAATTCTGATCTCGTTCTGCTCATTCTTCTCGATCTCTTCGTTTTTCTTCTGCCAACAAACGATGAACCGGACCGTGGCAGACGAGGGGACATAGCCTTTTTGTTTCATCGCTTCTATCTTTTGGATAAACTGCTTTGAAAACCGGAATATTTTACGACCTCTTTTATCACAGCACCAATCTCCGTCTATTTCCAAAGAATCTCCGCTCTTCAATTGCACAAGGCTATCCTGACAGGTAAAAAAGCAGTCCAAAAAGATATCTCTATGCAATAGCTGCATTGCCAATTGCCGCGGCGGCAGATATACCAGGGAATCCTTCTTTTTCTCCAGACCGTCCGTATGGATCGAATCAAAAACATTCCCGTTATAATGGATTGCCAGACTGCGTTTCGCTCTTGTCAGCGCTACATACAACTGGCGCTTGGCCTCCGCCGTCTCGAAGCCTTTCCCCGTCACGAGCGTATTCCCGCCGGAAAACCCGTTCCCCCTCTGGTCCAGCATCAAAAAAACATTGTCAAATTCACGGCCTTTTGCTTTGTGAATGGTGGACACAAAAATCGTTTCGCCATTCTCTTCATCATAAAAGTCCTCCAACTTGGATTCTCGGATAAAAGTTTCCAGATCGGACTTGTATTTTATCCTGGGATTGGTCGTTTCAAAATCGGCAATCAGGTTCCTGCACAACTCGAGGTTCATACTCCCGCTGAACTGTTCCACGAGTTTGCGCCCGGCATTTGTCCATATATCATCGTCAATAGCATACACTCCTTCTTCCAGGTGAAGCTGGTCCAGAAAAAATCGCACTTCCAGGAGATTGTCCAAATTAAAGCCTTCGTTGGACTGGATCAGCCTGGCCGGCCTTCTGTTTTTCAAAAGAAGGCCGGTGATTTGCATCGCTTCTTCATTGGTTCTTGTCAAAACACAGGCGGATCCCTTAATATCTTGGGAAAGGATACCCTTCACAAGCGGCTCGATCAAATTGCCGCTGTCGTATTGGAACAGCTTTATGGTGCCGTTATCTGCCTGTACTGCGGAAATAGGCGTTGCCTTCAGCCTTTTCGGTATCCTTCTCACATATTCGTTTGCAAAATCCACCAGGTTCCTTTTACTTCTGAAATTCTCTACCAGTTCGTAAAAAGCGGCGTTCTGCTCTGTGATTAACTTCTTCATATATTCCGAACTGGAACCCCTGAACTCGAAAATATTCTGGTCGTCGTCCCCAACTGCGATGACTCGCATGTCCTCGTTATACTCCATTAATGCGCTGACCAGTTCAAATTCGTTGGCATCCATGTCCTGCGCCTCATCAATCACCAGCACCGTTTTTGTAATCCGCCCCGCTTCGACCTCTCCGCTTCGGATCTTTCGGACCGCTTCCTGGATAATCTCGTCCGACTTCTCAATGGTGCCCACTCTTCCCAGCAAATCGAAGCAATAGGAATGGAACGTTTTGATCTCTATGAAATGAGCGGCATTCTGGATTAGCTTTATGAGCCGCTTTTTAAACTCCGTCACCGCGGATCTGGAGAATGTGACCATCAGCATCTGCTCATGCTTGACATCCTCCATCAGCATCAAGGACGCCAGCTTGTGGACCAGAATACGGGTTTTGCCGCTTCCCGGCCCGGCAGCCACAACGATGTGCTTCGACTCCTTGTCATTGATGATTTTCAACTGCGCCGGCGATAATTCTCCAAAAAGCTGCCTGAACTTCTCCGGCGTAATGTTTCTTTTGATCTCACTGCCCCTGCTGCCTCTGAAATATTTACCCAGGAAGACGCCGTAATTCAGTTGGAAATAATCATCGACGAATTGCAGCGCCGCCTTGTAATCCTCAATCATTTTCCTTGCGTACTCTCCGGCGATATGGATCTGCTGGATCTTGTTCTCGTAGTATTGATTCAGCTTCTGGTAGTCCTCAATTTTATACTTCTTTTTGTTGTCCGGCTCGATCCTCTCTATGGTCAGAGCATTATATACCACCAAAAAACCGCCCTCGATTTTAAGCGCTTCAATTCTTGACAAGTAAAACAGCGCATCCTCGATCTCTTCAAAAGTCACCTGCCTGTCATACAAAGTAAGCTCATTCGCATACTGTTCTTTCAGTTCCAATACGGAAAACTCAACAGGGACCTCCTCTTTCATGGTCTCTTGCTCCTGCTCCATTCTGTTGCTTTTATCGAAGAGATACCCCACGATGAACCGGGCCAGTTCCAGTCTTTTCACCAGCTTCTCCTCCAGCGCCTCCCGGCTGAAGAGGCCCAAAACCGCAATATGATTCGGAGAAACCGTTTGCCGCCGGATCCAGTGCTTGATTGTCCAGAAGTTCAGCACCGTCTTGATCTGATTCGGGTTTACCTCCTTGCATCCATTTTCCTCCGCCTGCTGGTTCAATTCCTTCACGTGAATCGTCTTTTCTTCTTGTTCGATCACGGAAAGAAGGAATTTCTCGATGTGGCCATAGGCTTTCAAAATACCCAGGGAGCGGTTCCTGTTTTCCTTCTTCCGGATGAACGCGTTTAAATCCCTGGCATCGGCAAGAATCCTCTCCTCGCGGAGCAGGTTGACGATCTGGATGACCTCCGCCTTTTCGATCCCCAGCCGGTCGGACAGATAGTCGATTCTTGCTTCCGCATCCCCGTCTCCTGTACGCTGCCTGCTTTTGCTGGAAATCAAGGATTTGATGATCCGGATCGCCCCCACCTTTTGCTTTTCCACAAAGCGGGAGGACCGGTTGATTCTTTCAATGGCTTCCATTGCGTTTCGGACAAGAATGCTGTCTGCAAAAACCCTCGGCATGTTTTGCCCGCGTTTCAAATACCCGGCTTCCTCCAACGCCGCGATGGCTGTCCGGACTCTCGTTTCAATCTCATTGACATTATCATCCCATCCGGCCTTGCGCGCAATTTCCAAGGCGGACTGGGAGACCCTGGAGCGAATCCGGGTAATATCCTTAACCGCCTTCCACACCTGCTGAATTTCCTGGATGCTCAGCTTATTCTGATTCAACCGGATAAAATGCTTGTTCAGGTCCTCGTCGTTGAACAATACATAACACTCAGCGGAGATCTTTTCATCACGGCCGGCCCTTCCGGCTTCCTGAACGTAATTTTCCAATGAATCGGAGATTTCATAGTGGATGACCATTCCGACGTCCTTTTTGTCTACACCCATGCCGAAGGCAGATGTCGCAACCATGGTCGGGACTTCGCCCCGGACAAACGCATCCTGGTTTTCCGCCTTCTCTCTCTTGTCCATTTTGCCATGAAACGCCCTGGCCGGGAAGCCATCCTGATTCAGTCTCCGTGCCAGATCGTCCGCCCTGCCTGTCCGTGACACATAGATAATCGTCGGGCAGTTTTTTGCTTCCACCAGAGTCCGGACCGTGTTGTACTTTTCGTCTTCATTCCCTTTTTCAAAAACCTTGTAATGGAGATTGCTTCTTGCCGCTCCTGTGGTGAATACTTCCATCTCAACAGACAGCTTATCCCTGAAATAGTCCCGGATATCCTCGATCACCTTCAGCTTGGCTGTGGCCGTGAAACAGGATACCGGAATCCCCTCCCCAAGGTTTTTCTTTTCCTGGTACATTTTGATAAAGTCGCCGATGTACAGGTAATCGACCCGGAAATCCTGTCCCCATGCGGAAAAGCAATGGGCTTCATCGATAACGAACCGCACTACGTTCCTTCCCAGCAGCAGCCGCTCGATAGTCCTGGACCTCAGCGACTCGGGCGATATGTAAAGAAGGCTGGCAGAACCGTCTTCCACTCTTTCCATCGACTTTGCCCGTTCAATCGGGTCCAGCAGACCATTTATGGTTACCGCTTCCGTAATACCCGCCTTTTCCAGATTGTCCACCTGATCCTTCATCAAAGACTGCAATGGCGATATCACAACCGTCAACCCCTTCGAATTGGCACCGCTCATTAAGGCCGGCACCTGAAAGGTAATCGACTTGCCGCCTCCCGTAGGGAAGACAGCCAGCAGCGATTTATTGGCAACAGCAGCCGCAACCGCTTTCTCTTGTAAAGGTTGCCCCGCGTATGTCCTGTAAGAATCAAATCCGAAAAAGCGCTTCAGGCCCTTATGGATGTCCAGGGCTTCATTGCAGTATATACACCCACTCAAGCAAGGCTTTCTTCTCAGCAAATACATCAGCCGCTCGACATCCGGATAATTTCGCAGCACCCATGGAGGTGTGATGGAATATCGGCTTTCCGCATTGATCAACGCAAGGCAGTATGCCAGTTCAACGGGGCATTGCCTGATCATGCCGGAGAGATTTGCCGCTTCGCATATTTGAGAATAAAACTTCTTCCGTATCGCTGATTCCAGGTTCCACTCAAGTTTTCTGAAATCGAGAAAGTGAAAGAAAGCATAAAATTCTTTTCGATCTTTCAGCAAGCAGTAGAAGATATGTTTCATGCTGTCATCCAAGTGCTGGAAAGCCGTTATCTCGTCAAAAAACAGATCCCGCGCCTTTATGGAATCATTCAGCGGATTGTTCAGTTCCTCTGTCTGCAGCTTATCATCTTTTAACAATGCGTGGTAGGGTCTCGCGGGAAACAAAAGGGGCGACAGTAACAATGTGTCAATGCAAAAATAGTGGTCCAGGCCGGCTGTTTCGAGAATGTCCTGGATGTATTTCAGATCGTGGCTATATATATTATGCCCGCATAGATACTTCGATCCGCGGAGGAATCGGGCAAACTCTGTTGAAACGTTGGAATGAAAAAAGTTTCCATCTCCCTTGATACTTCCGATATCCAGTATTCTCCCACTATTGGGCTCAATTTCGGTATCAAAGAAAACAATGGGCTTCAAATTCATCCTCCACCAAAAAGCATTCACCATAGAATCGGCTCTATTCCATATTCGACAAATTTTGGCGGAATCCTTTTATTGGATGTCAGATATGAAACCTACTACATTCAATACGCATTATCACTTTATAATCTCCCGGTGTCCGCTTTTATCCGGTCCACCCCTGCTTATACAGAAGAATTCCCTAAGCCAACTCCCTCAGCTATCGGTTTTCTACTAATATTAGCATTCTCTTTTATCGCTTGGATGATTTTACGTTCTACTTGCTCATTGCTCTTGCCAGCTTTTCTGGTCAGTTTTTCTGGTCGTTTGTTCTGGTCGGTCTTTCTGGTCGGCTTGTTTTCTCCACATTATTCTGTCCAGTTGCTTCAATCAGTCGAAGCCGGCGGTACGGCGGCCGATAAAAAGCGAGCGGCTCCAGCCGCCCTACTTATGCTCTACAAATTGTATTTTCATTCCGTTGGGGTCCTGCACAAAGAAAAACTTCGTGTGGGGATTCGGCTGAAAAGGACCGCTGTGAATGGGTATGCCCTTTTCGCGAATCAACGCGATGCATTCCTCCGCCGAATCTACTTCAAAGCCCCATGAAATATCCTCGCCGATATGGACATCCTTCTTCTCCGCATTCCATATCAACTCAATCTTCGTCTCTCCGTCTCCCAAAAAAGCGATCTCGGTTCCCGGGCCGGCCGGAAACCTTTGCTGCACCTTGAGCCCCACGATCTCCTCATAAAAGCGCAAGGATTCGTCCATGTTTTTCACCGTTAATGTACTCCAGCAGAATTTCATAGATGATCGTTCCTCCTTTTCCACTTATTATAACCCATTTTTCCGCTTTGTGTCCAACCTTGCGAATGCTCCCGCGGAAATGGCGCATGATAAGTATCGGGGGGTTATCAAGGGAGGCGGACCTCACGGCGCACATATTGATTGTAGACGATGAACCGAATATCAATGATCTCATCCGGATCAACCTGGAAATGATCGGGCATACCTGCGTTCAAGCCGCCGATGGAGAAGCAGCGTCCAGACTCCTCGCGGCAGGCCGTTTCGGCCTTGTTCTCCTGGACATCCTGCTGCCCGGCCTGGATGGCTACCAACTACTGCCCCTCATTATGAAGCACGATATTCCGGTGATCTTCCTCACCGCAAAGGACTCCCTGGCGGATAAGGTAAAGGGGCTCAGCCTCGGGGCGGACGACTATATCACAAAGCCGTTTGAAGCGGTCGAACTGCTTGCGCGCATCGAAGCGCTTCTGCGCCGCACGGGAAAGGCGGATGAAGCTTTTGTTCTGGGCGCCGTCGAGGTCCGGCTGAAGGAACGCAGGGTCACCAGAGCCGGAAAAAGAGTTGAACTGACTCCGCAGGAATTCGCCCTTCTGGAAACCCTCATCGTCAACTGCAACCTTGCGCTTACCCGGGAGCAACTGTTAAACGCCGCCTGGGGCTATGGCTTCGAAGGAGAAAGCAGGACGGTCGATATTCACATCCAGCGGCTGCGGAACAAGCTGGGTTGGGAGGATGTCATCAAAACCATTTACAAATACGGGTACCGTCTGGAGCGCTAAAAATGAAATTCTGGCTTAAAGTCTTCATTACGATTTTGCTTTTATCCGGGCTTTCCCTTTTCGCAGGGGCCGCGGTCATCATTCCGCGGGTTCATCTCTGGAGCGTCGAAAGCGAAGAGCGCCGTGCGGCCGGCGAACTGGAACTAATGGCGGCCTCCATCCGCACGGCAGCATCGGAAGGCTCCGGCACGAAGGACACTCTTTCGGCCATCGTCAAGAGGTTTTCCGGCTACTACTCCGCCAGGGGTGTATGGCTGTCGCTGATCGAGGAAAACAGCGTCGTCTATAATGGCCTGGAGATGATCGACAACGACGTGTACGACAGCCTGAAAAATCCCGAGAACGGCTTGATCCTCGGAAAAATCGCCGTAATCGGACAGCGCCGCTTCCTCCTGCTCTCCTCCCGCCTCCTGGGTTCCTCCGTTCTCGTTTACATCCGGGATGTCTCCGAAATCTACCGAAGCCGGGCGGAGAACATCCGCCTGTTTGCCGGGATCGGCGGCGGCCTTGCCGTGGTGTTGGCCCTGCTGGCCTATCTCTCCGCACGTTCCATCACAAAGCCCCTCTTGATTCTTCGCAGAGGAGCGGACGCCATCGCGGCCGGAAACTATGACATAACCCTGAAAGAGGGGCGCGACGAAGTCGGCTCGCTGGCCCGCTCGTTCAATGTGATGACGGCAGCGGTGCGGGAACGGGAAATCCAATTAAGAAGCAGAGCGGAAGAACGGCAGCTTTTTATCGACGACCTGTCCCATGAAATGAATACGCCTCTTACCTCCATACAGGGCTATGCCGAGCTGCTGCAGAACGCGAATATGACAGATAGCCAACGGCGGACCGCCGCCCTCCGGATCCGGGACGAAACCGGCCGCATCCGGGAAATATACCGGAAGCTGATGCTTCTTACCATGGCGGGAGAGCATGGGGCCGATTTCTCCGAAATCAACACGGAAGAGCTTTTCCGCGCAGTCGGCGAGGAGTTGTCCGCGCAACTGCTCCAGAGCGGAATCCGGCTGGCTTTCCGGATCGACCGAAAGCTGCTGCGAGGAGACCGAACCCTCCTGCATCTGCTCCTGTCGAACCTGATCCGGAACAGTATCGTCTATTCTCCTGGAAGCAGCGAGATCCTCGTCTCCGCTTTTTCGGCAGACGACGGGCAAGCGATATTGGAAGTGGAGGACCATGGGATCGGCATTCCCGAGGATAAAATCGCCAGAGTCACAGAGCCGTTTTACCGCGTCGACAAGTCCAGAAGCAGGCAAAGCGGAGGAGCGGGGCTCGGCCTCTCGATCTGCCGAAAAATCGCCGATGCCCACGGAGGCGTGCTGCAAATCGCCTCGACGCTTCATGCGGGAACCAGGGTTCGAATGATTTTCCCTGGGTAACGAATTTACAACTTCGTTACATATCGGCGCTTACTCCGACATCTCCACCTTGTAGAATAAAGATATCATAAACTGAAAGCGAGGTTCTCCCAATGCATAGCACAAAGCTTTTTTCCGCAATCCTGCTCTTCATCCTCCTCTCCGGATGTGCCGCGCCGGCCATCGAGAAGGGTACCGTCCCGATCCGCCCGTCGGAAAGCTCCGATTCCGCATCGGATCCGGCCGCTCCTTCACCGTCCGCGACGGAAGGCCCGCAAGCCGAAAACTCAAAAACCGGAAGTCCGGAGGTCCGGGATTTTTATATCGAGCTCGAAGGAATGCAGGAAAAGGTAACCTGGACCCGGTATACGGGAAAGAATTTTTCCATTTTCTACGATGCTGAAAAATATGTTGTTGACGCCCAGGATGGCACAACCGATTTCCGCCTGACCAATCCCGACCCGAATATCTATCCCGAGGTCTTCATGAGCATCCGCTATGAAGAAGGCGCCTCGGCGGCCAAGAAAGCCGACTCTCTTGCCGCCGGCTCCCTTTCCCCGGACTCCGGAACCGCCGGACTCACATATAAGCCCGCCGGGGAGGTAGAGATCGGCGAACTGAAAGCCCGGAAGCTTCATGCCCCGGCGGGAAGCACATGGGACAGCCCGACGGCCGACGCTTTTTTCATTGATGCCAACGGAGGATGTTATACGATCCTCCTCCATTATTACCTCGAGGCAGCGGGAGGCTGGGGAGCACGTATGGGATTCATGGTCGGGACATTTGTCCCGGCCTGAAGGAGCAAACTGGGAAGACAGTTCAAAGGTATTTCCCCGTATTGTAGATCAAGGGGACGGTTCTGCTGATTGCTGCGATTTTTGCCGGAAAATAACCGAAGCGAACCAGAGCAATCAGAAGAACCGTCCCTTCGATTACAGTTCATTTTTTCCTGGATTTAAGCGCAGCGGCCAGTTCGTTCAAATTCTTGCCTTTCAGGGCGCCTTCCAGCAGCTCGGGCAGAAGCGCCGGGGTGCAGGCGAAGCAAGGTATTCCGATCTGGCTGATCCTGCGGGCCAGATTCTCGTCATAGCTCGGTGTGCCTCTGTCCGACAGGGCAAGCAGGCAGATCACCTTCACGCCTGATTCATACAGCTCCTCCATCCTTTTGACAAGGGAGGCTTGATTTCCTCCTTCGTACAGGTCCGAAATAAGGATAAACAATGTCTTGGAAGGGTCGGTGACAAACTGCTGGCAGTATGCCACCGACTTGTTGATGTCAGTACCCCCGCCCAACTGAATGCCAAACAGCATGTCTACAGGGTCATTGTCGTACTGTTCGCTCAAATCGACGATTTCCGTATCAAAAGCCACGATCCTTGTATTCAGCGCAGCCATGCCGGCGAAAATGGACCCCGCGATGGATCCGTAAATGATGGATTCGGCCATGGAACCGCTCTGGTCCATGTCCAATATGACATTCCAGTTGTTGGAGCGTCTGATCCTGTCAAAGAAGAAAAACCGTTCCGGTATGAGCTTCTTGTGCTCCAGGCTGTAATTCTTCAGGTTCCGGTTGATGGTATACTTCCAGTCGATGCTGGCGCTGTTGGGTATGGGAGAATGCTTCCTTTTGTTCAACGCTCCGGTGATGGCTCTTTTCAAGTCGTTTTCCAACCGCTTGTTGATCTCGTCCACGACGGTTTTTACGAGCTGTCTGGCCGTTTCCTTCGTCTTCTCCGGAATTTTCCCCTTCAGCGACATCAGTGTCGCAACCATTTCAATGTCCGGCTGGACATTTTTCAGGATCTCGGGTTCAAACAGCAGCTGCTTCAACCCTTTCCGCTCTATGGCATCCGACTGGATAACCGATACCACATCCTCGGAAAAGAAGGTCCGAATATCGGCCAGCCACTTGGCCAGCTTCGGTGCGGACGGTCCCAGCCCGGCGCTTCTCCGGGCGGAATTCGCCCCGGCTCCCTTCCCTGCGCCAGCCCCTGTCCCCGGATCTTCCAACTCCGAAGTACCGTCATAGATTGCAGCAAGGGCTTCATCCATAACAAGGTCATCTGGATCAAGTCTCACCCCTCCCACACTTGCACCGAAGGCTTCCAGCGTTTCATTTGCACTTTTCCCCAATAGGAGTCTCCATCTTTTCAACTGTTCCTGATCAACCATTCAGATGTCTCCAAAATCAAATTCGTTGAGCTCATCGACCTTTTTCTGTTCTTCCTCGTTCAGTTCCCGGTTCAGGAGGTCACTGGCCTCCTCACGGCCGGTTCCCCAAATCTCGCCCAGATTTTCGCAGATGCTCCTCTTCTCGGCGGGGCTGAATCCGCCGAAGGCTCTCCTTAAAAACACCAGAGCACGCTTGAATTGTTCCTGGTCCAGCGAATTGACGTATTCATCCAACTGCTCCCACAAATTCATCCTGGCCAGCAGTGCATACCGGTTTCTCATGGACAGTCCTTCAAACCAACCGGCGCCAAGATCCGCCTCAATTCCGGGAGATAGCCTGCGCGACACCTCCTGGGCCAGTTTCACTCCGTCCAACTCGTTCCGTTCCAGCAAAATAGCACAGGCGTAACCGGACAGCAACGGATTCCGGTCATCCGCATCAGACAGCCCCGTCAGCATCTTAATCCACAATTCTTCATCAATGGTTTCAAAATGCTCCAGCGCAACGGCATTCATACAGTTGACAGCCTCAATGCCCATCCTTGCCGCATTGTTGTCACATCGGGCCGCATCCGGCATCAGCAGCGAACCCCTCAGGAACAGCTGCTGAAGCAGCGGCACCAAATGGGATGTATCGAATTTGCGTATGTCGCCATAGCTGATCACGAGAGAAAGATTAAAAGCAGCCTCGGCAATTTCGGTGAAGGACCCGGAGTCCGTTGCCAGCCTTTGAAGCGCCTGCCTTGCCTGTTCCATGGATTCCATCATGCCGCACTCGCAGGCTTCGCGGATCACCTTTGCCGCTTCGGGAATGCTTTGACTGTTCTCCAGCCTTTCCTTGAACACATAGGCCGCGGCGAGTTCCACCGTTTCCCCCCGGAGCGTGGATTCCACAAGCTCGATTTCCGCTTCCGGAGTCCACCGAAGAATCCAGGCTTCGGACCAGGTCGCCGACTGCTGTGTTTTTTGCTTCATTTGCTGGAAGCTGATGTTCAATACCTTGAGCCTGTGAAGAAAAAAGGACCTGGAAAGATCAAGGTATGCAGCTTCCTCGGATTGCACCCTCCTGTTTTCCCTCAAATCCAGGTCAAGGTCCATTGCTACGGCGGATCTGTATTTTTCAAGCTTCAGCCTTTTCAATTCCCGGTAAAAGTCATCCTGGATGGAGGTCCGGCTCACGCCCTCCGGCAGACTGCCGATCGCCGTGCCGATATCGGTATTCGCGATTGCTTCCGCTACCGTTGACAATTCCCCATATCCGAGACAAACCACTGCAGCATCCCGGAGATCCCTGTTTGACGGCGCACTGCCGGAGTGCATCGCCGCCAGCGTATTGGCAAGACGAACTCCCTCAATGACCTCCGCCGAGGAGCGATGGGTTCCGTTTTCCCGCAGATATGCGGCAATTCTCGATAAATATTCCGCGGGCAGCTTTCTGAAGCAATCCTTCCGGAAAGCCTCCCACATCAGGCCGAAATAAGCCGGCGCATTGTTCCCGGCGCCGTATCCGGACCTGGAAGACAGCCTGTAATAGGAATAGGGCATCAATGTAAGTTTCGTCCTGACGCGGGGCAGCCTTTCAAATTCCTCATCGCTCATTGGGTCCTCATCGGGATTGAGAGCAGAAGCATGGTACGCCCCGGTAACAACGACGATCTTATCGGGAGAATATCCCGACCGGATGGCTCTCCGGATCCTGCTGCGCATATAGGCTTCCCTGACGAGATTTTTTGCATATTCAAAAGGATCGTCCATAAGAAGTTCCCGCAGGCTCCTGCCGAATTCGAAAGAAGCAAGACGATATGCGTCCCTGTTCAAGTTATGCTCAAAACTATATTCCCAATAGGTTTCATGGTCCTCCTCCCCCGCAGCCTTTGCCCACTGCTCGTAGATGTCGGCCCTGCTCGTTCGGAGAGGCTCGGTTTGCTTCGTTGCTTTGTCACGCTGGTCGTCCAACCGTTTCTGGTCGTCTGCCCGTTTCTGGTCGTCCGGCGGTTCCTGGCTATCCTGCGGGTTTTCCTTCCCCCCCGGTACCGCTTCTCGTCTCTTTTCCAACTGGTACTCCAATGGAATGAACACATCCGAAGGCAAATCGATGAATTCCGCATGGGCTCCATGGTTCCTGGCCCATACCAGGGCCTGATACTCCGGCGAATAGTCTGCAAAGGGGTACAGAAGCGTCCTGACCGGCAGTTCCTCCGTATAGGCAAGAATGGCAACCGGCGGCTTCGTATCGCCGGAAGTAAAATGGGGAATTTGTGAAGTGGCATCCGACAGCCCTTCGATCAGGACAGCCTCCGGCCGCACTTCGTCGAGAAACCGAAGCAGGTGGTATGACCCGCCTGGTGACAGGTGCCTGACACCGAATATGTGTGGAGCATTTCCAGTCCGGTTCACACATTCATCTCCCTGCATGCATTATATAACTCGCGCCATTCCGAGCCGCGCTTTTTTAAAACATTATCCAGGTATTCCTTCCAGACCAGCCTGTCCTTCTCCTCATCTCTGACAATTGCTCCCTGCAGCCCCGCGGCAATGTCCTCGCTTGTAATCCTTCCGTTTCCGAAGCTCGCCGCCAGCGCCATACTGTTGGCCAGCAGAGAGATTGCTTCGGCGGTAGACAGTACCCCGCTGGGGGACTTGACCTTTTCCTTGCTGTCCAGTGTCACGCCGCTGCGGAGTTCGCGGAATATGGTAACCACCTTCATCAATGCATCCTCGGCAGGCAGCGATGCCTGCAGCTCCAGGTTCACGGCCAGTTCCGAAACGCGTTTGCGTACGATTTCAATCTCGGTATTCACATCGCCGGGGGTTGGCAGCACAATAATATTGAATCGCCTTTTTAATGCCGCCGACATGTCATTGACCCCCCGGTCCCGTGTATTCGCCGTTGCTATGACAGAGAACCCCCGCAAGGCGGGCAGTTCAAACCCAAGCTCGGGCACGGAAATTCTTTTTTCCGAAAGAATGGAAATGAGCGCATCCTGCACTTCCGACGCGCATCTGGATATTTCCTCAAAACGGGCGATCCCGCCGCATTCCATTGCCCGGTAGACCGGACTCTTCACAAGCGCCTCCATGGTCGGTCCGTTGGCCAGCAGCATGGCGTAATTCCAGGAATAGCGAATCTGCTCCTCCGTCGTTCCTGCGGTCCCCTGCACTACTTTGGTGGAATCTCCGTGGATCGCGGCGGCAAGATGCTCCGAGAGCCAGGACTTCGCGGTGCCCGGTTCTCCGATCAGCAGCAGGGCCCGGTCGGTAACCAGGGTAGAAATCGCAATCTCCACCAGCCTCCTGCTGCCGATATATTTTGGAGTAATCTCCATTCCGCCGGCCTTGCCTCCCATGATATAGGTAAGCACGGAACGCGGCGACATCTGCCAGCCGGCCGGCACCCTGTCCCTTTCACCGGATTTCAGTGCATCGATCTCTTTTGAATACTGCTGTTCCGCAGTAAGTCTCAGTACATTCGTGTTTTCCGCCATGTCCGCACCTCTTCATCGTTTTTTCCTATGGCAACCGGGATATCTATTCTTTTATCTTCAAATACTGCGCAACCTCATACAGCTTTGCCGCAGATGCATTATCCTGCTTTAAAGCCAGCTCTTCCACTCCCTTTGCGCATTCCTTCGGCAGGAACCGAAGAACCTGGACAAAATCATTAAATAAATAGCCGGAATAATACCGCGCACTTTTGAAGTATCTGTCAATTGCCTTGCTGACGATCCCCATCATATCCGGATATCCTGCCTGCAGCAAGCCCCTGATGATATCCTTCATGCTTTTTGTATCCTGCTCGTCAATACTGGTAAGCTTCCTCGCCAGATAATCGGCAATCCTGTCCTCTTTTTTTGTAATCAACCTGCACACCAGGCTGATTTCATCGATATCCGCCAATATTTTGAGCCATCGCGGATCCCATTTGATATCCTCCCTGTTAATGCCCTCCATGCACTGGCGCTTCCGTGTATAGGAGTAAATATCCGTAAGCCGGTACTGTTCTTCAAAATCAATATACCGGTCCATTACTTCAAGGATTCCCCGGCCTTCCTCCGAATTTTTCCCTTCTTTAAGGTACCTAGCGTAATGGTCAAAAACATAGGCCGCATTTCGGATTCCTACGGCCGCTTCAAAGGAATAGGCCACAAAGAGGTCGTCGTATTTCCCGCGGATGGATTCCAGCAATTCCATTGCCGGCGCAGAGCCAATCGTCCTAATATTTTCCGCAACGATCTTCGCGAGATTATCCTTCACTCCCTGCATGGAGGAACGGATCTTGAACTGCTGCAGATGTTTTGCATGGAGCAGGCATTTTTCAAGGAATAGAAAAATCTCAGGCTCCTGTTTTCCTTCCATGCATTCCAGGATAACGGCAAAGCTCTCCAGAACCTCCGGCGACGGAGACTCCGCTTTTTTCGCAAACAGGGAAAACCCTCTTTCCGATTTCAGGACTGCTTCCAGAAGCTGCTCGCCCTCCTTGACAAGCAGAAGTGCGATCCCTTTCGCTTTGCAAAGCTTCATCGGATTGATCGCCAGCTCCCGTTCCTTCCCGCTAAACACTTCATACAGCCGTTTGACCGCCGTATCCGTCCCCAAGTGGGCCAGGGCAAGCTGGCTGGCTTCCCGGTTGTCCTTTTTCCGGTCACGGGACAGCTCCTGAAGCAGGTCTTCGCACTCCGGCAAATCTTTCAGGGCTTTGATTGCTGCGGCTTTTGCATCCGAGGCCCCCTTTTCGATGACTTCCAGATAGAATTCCTTCTCCCGGCCTCCATTCAGCCTGGAAATCAACCCGATTCTGCGGGCATGCCCTTTCCCTCCGTCCAACAGCAGGCTTTTTTTCAGTACCTTTACAATTGCAGGACCGAACTCTTCCAGAATTTCAGATGCCAGGTCCGCAATTTCCGGGTAACTGTCGTCCAGAGCCGCGATCAAAGGAATCACAAGCCTCATGTCCCGGCAGCTTCCGCCGGCGTAGGCTTCCCGAATAACCTCTAGCCTTCCGGGACCTTGCCCGGTCAATGCTTCCACAACCGGCTCAAGGCGCCGATATGATATGTTTGTAGAAGCATTTAATCCGGCCGGTGCGATTGCTTCCACATCCCCGTCCACCGATGTCTGGCCCTGCGTATAAAGAACCGCATTGATAAGGTTGGCCAGCTCCAGCAAATTCTCCGAATTGTTGCCTCCAGGTTGCAATACCTGATTCAACGCATCCGCCACCCTGGCGAATACAGGAACGCTTTCACCGGCTTTCTGCATTTGCGGCAGCAGCTTTTTCAATCTAAAATCGCCGGCCGCCAGTTCACAGCCGGCGATGTACAGCCTTCTTACTTCAGCCTGCGTTTCATAAAGCAATGGTATGCTCATATTCTATCCTCCTGAAAAACACTCCTGAAAAACACTCCCGGGAACTTCTCCTAATATGCCAGTCGGATGACCGAATTCTCCTTAACGATGCTGAGCGGCTTGGCATAAAGCCTTCTGGAATCCATATCGTGATGGAATCGGACCAGCATCGCCCGGTTTTCCATATCCTGAGGCTCCAGCAGGTCGATCAATCCGACCGTTTCCTGTTCGGCGCTGCCCGCCTGGTCGGCAAGGACCAGGCGCTGTCCTTCGGCATCCACCAGAACAATGCGGTCTCCGGCCCTTCCGATTTTTTCATATTGCAGCAGGGCAACGGGGGTTTTATCCGAAAGGGGATTTTTAATCTGGTTTTTCACCAGCTTGATGATTTCCTTGAACGACCTTCCGGCATGGGACCTCATGACGGAATAGTCTTTGTCCGTCAAAGGCCGCATCGTCATACTTTCCCAACGAACTCTGGGATTAAGCTCACCGGGGTAGACAAAAAGTTCTTCCATATATACCAGGGAGTACACTGAATCCTCCTCGCGGATGTATCTTGCTGCTTTAAAAGGCCTGAAATTCATAGTCCGCACAAGCTGCCCGCTTCCGAGATTCAGCCAGATCCCCTCGTCTACATACTCCTGCCTGGCATCGTCCACATAGGACCAAAAAGACAACTGGACCAGCTCCGCATTCTTCTGAACACGGCCGGCTTCCCTCAGTTCGGACAGCTGCCAGGCATGCCCCAGCCATTCATCCAGGCTGGAGGTCGGATCATAGTCCGTCTCGGGATCCTCCAGCCGCTTCGCCAACTGCTCCTTTCCCCTTTTGGAAAGCGCATACAGGATCGTGAGCTGTTCAACAGCACTGGAATACGCCTTCTCACGGTCTTCCTCGTTCCGGAACAGGCCGATAAACCTTCTTAATGCTGTCTGCGCCCCCGGAATATAGTAGTTGCCAAGCTGTTTTGCCTGGTCCTCAAGGATTTTAAGGGATTTCTCGTTCATCGTGCCGAAACCGCCCTGAAGGATGCTGCTTATGATCTTGTCCAGCAGTTCCAGTCCGTCGAGCTGTGCTTTTATTTTTTTAACAAGGGCGGGTTTGTTGACTTTTTTAGGTGCGGCGGGGACTGCGGGGGCGCCGGTGGTTTCCTGCAATACGCCGCTGTCGGCGGAAGCGGCTTCGGCGGCTTTCTCCTTTTTCTTCTCCTCCCGCTTCTCTACCTTGTCCCGTTTCTCAAGAAGATCGGCCGGAATCGCATCGACCGTAAATTTCTTTCCACTGGCATAAGCATACATCAAACCCAGCGAGTGTTTGCACGGGAACTGCCTGCTGGGGCAGGTGCAGCGGAAAACAGGACTATCCGATTTGATGAAGTCAGCCGAAGTAAGGTAGTTGCTGGCTCCGCTGCCAATACATTCTCCGAAAAGGACCGTTTCGTCCTGCGAAATGTTATATTTCACAAAGCTGTTTTTCCGGACCATCCCCCAGCCATTCAGGATGGCATTCTGATTCGGGGCGGTTGAGTTGATAAATTCTTCCGATATTTTTAACATAGTCGGCCTACACACGATTTAAAAAATTTGTGAATGAGCATTTTAAATCCACAGTGTGTATATTATATCAAAATATGTAAGCCACCGCTATTTTATTTCTCTGCTCGATAGAGCATGTTATGCGACCACGTCAAAAAAGATGCTTAGCATCTATGTCTCAACTTGATTTTGGTGAATATCTCATTAAGTAATGCGAAGCCGTTTCACTATAAACTACAAACCCAAATCTTTCATATAATTTTTGTGCAGGATTCGACTTAAACACTTTTAGAAAAATCAGTTTATTACTTTCATTTGACAGTCGCATGATTTGTTCAAGGTAATGTGAGCCTACGCCTTTATTTTGAGCCTTTTCTACCATTTGGATTGTAATACCGTCAATCCTATCTTCTTGCTCATCATAGCCTAAAAAGCCCACAGTTTCGTCATTCAAAAGTATTTTTTGAAAGCACGATTGTTTTCTGGTTTTCACAAAAATATCCGTATTCATCTCAATTTGTATATCTTCAACCCATCCGCCGTAATATTGATCTACATATTTTTTATAGCAGCTTCTTTTAACATTCAAATATGCATCCAAATCATATTCGGTTACTTCATCGAATCTGAAGCCCCTGCTTATAAGCAGTTGGGAAACAACCATTATAATCACTTCCTTTGTACAAAAAATGTATACCTTTCATAACCGCATTATAACAAAAACCTGCCGCAAAAGCTATTTCAGCTATTTCAACAGTTTTGTCAAAGCGACAAATTGGAATTTGCCAGGTCGTGTTATACTTATTATTCTTGCTTATCTATATGCTTTAAATCTTCTTTATTGACGCTACCGGAAACTCCGGCAACTTTAATTTGTCCATCTTTTATTGTATAGATGTATATTGCATTAGGTTCATCAACATATTGAACTTTTATTATCCATTCATTGTAGGATAAAACAATATTTAAAAACGAATGTTTTACATCAATATTCTCGATATGCTCTGTAGCATATCCTTTAGTTTCGAGATATTCCCACATTAGTTTTTCTGCGTTCTTTGTTCCCCGAAAAACATATATAGAACAAATTATTGCAATGATAACTAAGATGGAAATAACTATTATAAGTATTTTTCTCTTCATATCTTTATCCTCTCTGTTACATAAATAGTACCAGATTAAAACTACCCGACAAATTACTGTTTACCTGTGTTACGCCATGCAGCACAAAATCCTAAAGACGTTTCCACCTCAGTGGATCATTCGTACTCATCCTCTGTTCTTTCCGTATTACCTTCAGATTCTGCAATGTCAGCCAATTCGCGCAGTTTACTTTCCAGCAGCCCCTTGTCTGGCAAATGAAGCCGATATTCCGCTATCAGAGCAGGCGATAATCTGCGTCTTAACGCATATTCGACAACCGTATCATCTTTGTCAGCACATAGAATCAGCCCCACGCTTGGATTCTCATTCGGTTTTTTAATATCACTATCAAGGGCTTCAAGATAAAATTCCAATTGTCCTAAATGCTCTGGCTTGAATTCGCCAACTTTAAGCTCAATCGCCACAAGGCACGCCAACTCACGATTATAGAAAAGCAGATCGATAAAGAAGTCCTTATTGCCAACCTGAACACGATATTCCTCTCCAACGAAAGAGAAGTCTCTGCCAAACTCCAAAATGAAGTCTTTCAAATGAGCAACAATGGATTTTCGAAGCACTTTTTCTTTATGCTTATGCGGAATGTCAAGAAACTCGAGGACGTAACTGTCACGAAGCGCAGTCAAACCTTGATTTTTAGCCATAAATAGCTTATTCTTTTCATCGGAAATCGTGGTGCGCTCAAAAAGCATGCTATCGATTTGGCGTTCGAGTTCACGAGAAGAATAAAAATTTTTCGCAGACAGAAGCAAGTAAAATTCGCGCGCCGCATCCGTTTTGGCCCGAGATATAATAATAAGATTGTTTGTCCAGCTAATTTCTCTCAGCAGTGCTGAGAGTTTTTCATTGTCTTTATATGTTTCATAAAATTGCTTCATACGCCAGATGTTCTGAGCCGAGAATCCTTGAATTCCAGCGTACTGACTTTGAATGAAATCAGAAAAATCTTTAACGACTGTCTTTCCCCAACCGCCTTTCTTGACCTTATCGCTGATATACTTTCCAATCTCCCAATACATCGAAATAAGCTCACGGTTGACAGCGCGGAAAGCACTCTCTCTCGCCTTTTCTATGATAGAAAGGATTTCACCGAAATCCTCATGCCTATATTTTTTTGTTATTTCATTGCTCACTGAATCACCTCCCCGACAACTTACGTTTTATTGTATATTATTGTAAATCACTCTGCAAGTTTTCGCAGCTGACCTTTTTACTCTTTTTACTGCTCCTGCAAACCCTCGTATAGTCGGCTCATTTGGTTGAGTACTTCCGCGAAGGGGATTATATCGGCGTCATAGAAAACGTAAACCCTTTGCATCTCTGCAAAAGTCGCCTGAAGCCTGACATCGCTTTCAAGGGCTTTGAAAAGCAGAAAATATTTATGGCGCTGATAATACAGACAATCCGCCATATAAACCCACGAAAGACGACAGAACGCCAACTGTCGCCCGGCAAGTAATGCTCAAAAAATTATTCTTGCGACTCCCTGGTTATAGCAGCTTCCTCCACTGTAACAAGCATAGTCTCCAGCAACTGCCTTGCTTCCACATTCTTTATGGAATTCATGAGATCAGTACTATTACTGCCGAATATTTCCGATGTCCCATATTCGCCATAAGATCCGATAATATTCCTGTATGCCAACGCCACATCATATTTGTTGAAGAACCTTCCTTCATTGTGCATCCTTGCAGCCAAATCAAGAGACGTTAACATACTTTGGGAAGCGAGGGCATCCTGACCTTTTTTTAGGCGGGATAGCGCCCATCTCGCATAGAAAATGGCCATATCGCCCTCATAAGGGCCTCTGTCATTTAATTTAATCTCCTCCAATTTTATCGATGCGGCAGAATAGCAATCCATAGACTTATCGAATTCTTCCAGACAGAAGTGAGCATACCCTTTGTCGTTATAGAGCCTGAAAAAATCACCGGATTGCGGACTTACCCCAATGCGCCCCATCCTTTGGTCAATCGTATCCTGGAAAACGGCAACCGCTTCATTAAGCCCCTTTCTTCTCCATGCATCCCTGTCTGCTTGAAGTGCCTGCTTCATTAACAATAACGCATAATGGTACTGCATATATTCCTCTACAAAATTGTTCTCCTTTATCTGCTGAACAAACTTCAGGGCATTTATCTTTTTGGGGGCCATTTTTAAAAAATACTGTTCCGCATCCTCAAATCGGTTCAAACCGGACAAAGCAATACCAATATTGACATATACGTTTACCAGAGCAATCCTTTGGGCATAATCCCGCCTATGCTTCTGGCGCCTCCGCTCCTCGTCCGCCAAAGCTTCACGAATTTTCCGGGAATCCTCAAAGTCCTTCAAGGCTGCCTCATATTGCCTCATTTTTAGGAAGTAAACTCCCCGGTTGTTTAAATATTGGCCTTCCAGAACCCGGTTTTTCAAGCTCCTGACGATACCCACCGCCCTATCAAGTTCCAATCCCGCATTTGCATAATCGGCAAACCGCGTGTGTGTAAGTCCTTTGTTATTGCTTAGTTTTGCCTGACTTAGCCTGATATTGTCCAACTCAATCTCCCTGGCAGGAAGATTTTCAATCACTTCCATATGAGCGATTGATCTTTTATCCATTTCCAGCGCTTCTTCTTTGCGGAACACCTTTACGTAATCTTCACTGATCCCGACATAAGTGTCCACAAGCAGTTCAAGCATTTTAGGGCGCCTGGCGACTTTCTCTTCCGTAAGCAGGGGCAGCAATTTTAAAAAATCATCGAGAGACTCTTTAAAGCGGCCATTGTATCGATAAGCTTGTCCTCTCAGGAACAGGGCTTTCAAATATTGGTCCGGGCCGTCTCCCTGGCTGCTCTCGCAATGATGTAGTACATGGCTCAATATTCGGATTTTCCGGTTCAGCACATATTCGACGGTAAATGTTTTAAATAATTCAACTGTAGTAAATAGCTTGGCGACAATATCATCCATTATTTGAGTCCTGCGATCACCGAGCGGGATTGTATTCGCAAGATCCAGCATATTTGCGAGAAGCCATGTTTCCGCGTCATATATATCCTGGGAGAGATCGATTTTTTCCAGCCGTATTTTCTCAATGAAAGCGCAGAATTTTTCATATAATTCCTCGACTAAACGGATATTTTCTTTCGGTTCGATCGTTAGGATTCCTTTTTTCCACACTTCATGTGAAACAAACAAAAGCGTATCCCGGCTGCTTCTCTTAAACTCAATAAAGTTCCGCATGTCATAGATGAACGCCATGAAACGAAATGTAATCACTTTCTCATCCAGCAGGTGTATCAGCTCTTTCAGGGAAAGAGCCTCTTCGGCAAGACATAACAGGCGCATTGTCTTAATGATCTTATTGTAATAATTGTCACCCAGCCTGCGGATGTGCCTGAAATAATGCTCTATGAGATTTTCGCTGTTTACTTCCGCTAATTTCAGACCTGAATCCGTCATTTTTTTGAAAATACTCAGGTAGATAAAACGGTACCCGGCCCGCCGGAGGAGGTCATTGACACTTCCTTCGTCGCCCTCCTTCAGTATTTCTTTTTCGGCATATTCTCTAAGCAGCTTACAGTATTCCTTGTTAGCAAGGTCAAATATCACGGGTTTGTCGGTAAGCGCCAAGTGTCTCAAATGATCAAAAAGAAAAAGGTTCTGACTGATTTCCTCCTCCGTTCGGCAAGTCAACAGAATATAGACCCCTTGAGAAAGCATTTCCGGCTCCGGTATGAAATCAAAAACGGTGGTCTCCCCGTATTTCTTTGAATAGCCGTCCGAGTAATTCTCTCCGCCGGATATTTCCTGCAGGTTCTTTATTTCATCCAACCCGTCCAGGATTAGCAGTAATTTTTTCTTTCCCGGGCTTTTTTTCTTTTGAAGTTTCAGCGCCGTTTTCAGCGCTTTCGCAAGCACCCGCTTTTTGTCCGGTGATTCGCCCAAAAGAACCTTGCATTGGTCCAGCGCTGCCTCATCCTCCCCGTATACCGATATATGGTCGATTTTGTTCTCCTCCGTCAAGTATGCTTTCAGGATTTCATTCAGCCGGTGGAGAAAGGTATCCATTCTTGAAAAATAGGATGAATTGAAATGATAGGTACGGACAACCGTTTCTTTTAACCATTTCTCCTTTTCACTGTCAAAAGAGCACGAATCAAGCTCATCCAAAGCGCTTGAGAAAGTAGATTTTCCCATTCCCCTTTCCGCCTTCAGCAGGAAAACGCCCCTGTCAAAGGCTGTCATCCCGGATTTCAGCCAATCCAGCATATATTGAGGTTTTTTTACCTCTTTGTCATTCAGGATCGATTCCAGTTTGCGAATTTCATCCCCGTCCATACTGGCATCATGAATATCCTGGATAGGAATCGCTGCGATTTTCAAGTAGTGGTTCAGTTCCTGGAACCTTTTGTTTAAACCCATATAAGTCTTCTTGCCGCCATGGGAGTAATTCAGCAGCAGAGCCTGGGCTTTCCATCCGTCATAGGTGTCAAACAGAAATGTTTTTCCGATAATATGGATCAAATAAGGGTCCAATGCCATTTCTTCGCCGGATTTACCGCCATCTGCCCTGATATAGTATCTTTCTATATCATTCATCCTTTCAATCGGGATCGGCCCGGATAATTTCATGCCTGTGTCAGAATAGAAATGAATCCTGTCATAGCATTCACTGCTCTCTTGCATGATTTTTTTCAAAGACAGCAGCTTTTTTCTGAGATCCTCCCGAAAGGCAGGTTCTTCCTGAAAGCTTAAAGCCCCATGGCCAATGGTTTCATTTCTCCAGTTGGTAATTTCTGAAGACGCGTATATTTTTCTTATCCTTTTGAGCAGGTTGATGATTGGAAGATAAATGGAGTCAACGGCCTCAGGCAATTCATGCATCTCAAGCCTTGCCGCATACCCGGCCAGCCTCTCCCAATCACCGAGAGAAAGATATTTTGAAAGGACCAGCCGAATCATGCGATAAGAATTACTGCATGTTTCCTTGACCGCTTTCAGTTCGCAGCCCTTATCCAGCAACTCCCGCAGTTTCCTTTCGCAGCCCTCCAGCAGGATGGTTACGGGAAATTTCAAGGATATTTCAAAAGTATCCTTCATTTGCAGAATGCTTCCATATATTTCGCCGTTTTGAATCATATCCCGCAAGCGATTGTATTCATGCGCAATTAAAAATGGATAGCTGCTGATAGCCTCACTATGCCAATACTCTTCATTCCCAGCTATGGAGGCATACCAGGGCAACTCCGATAATGTCCCGTTATGTTTCATTTCAGTACTGCGTTTCTCGAATTTTCTATTCATATACATGTTTCTCCAAACTTTATGAAGAATGCTATTTCGGACTTACTTCATACCACCTTTTCCCGTCTTCGCAGACTTCATAGGGCATGATCCTGACAATCGCTCTGGGGAAAAACTTCTTCAGATAACTCAGCTCTTCCTCTGAAAGCCTTAGTTCCCGGATGGTAATATCGTTTTCAAATGATTCCAGCAAAAATTGCTCGAACTGCTTCATTTTTTCATTTGTCATAAAGCTTCTCCTTACATGAAAATATAACTCAATTTCTGCTCGCTTAGCTCCTGCGCTATTTTGAGGCTTTCCGTGATGTCAATACAAGTATATACCACGAAATGCGGTTATGGGAATATATTGCAGATAATTTTGCCGAATTTTGACTTCTATGGCACGCATATTTCGTGGGCCGCCGGGAAATTAATTTGTTCCTCCTATTTTCAACTTGACACCAGAAGAACGGAATCGTATAATGATTTTGTAAAATTTAATTGTTTAAAATTTATAATTGGGTCCGGCTGTTAAACCCAGGATCAATCTTGGCGATATCGAAATTATTGTAAAGTGGGGGTACAATTATGAACGGAGTTGTTTACTTCTCCAGAGGCGGCAATACGAAAAAACTCGCGGACGCCATTGCCAAAGGCGCCGGCGCATCGGCTGCACCGATGAAGGAATTCAAAACCACGGAAGCCCTAGACATCCTTTTTATCGGCGCATCCATTTATGCCGGAATCATCGACGGCGACCTGCGCCAGTTTCTGTCGGCATTGAAGCCGTCACAGCTCAAGCGCGCCGTTGTGTTCGGTACCGCTGCGGGCAAAAAGACGGCGTTGCCGGAAGTGAAGTCCATTCTGGAAGCAAACGGCGTTGCCGTATCAGACGAGGAATTCCATTGCAGGGGCTCATTCCTGTTTGTCAATCGCGGACGTCCGAACGAAGAGGATTTGAAACAAGCCGAAGCGTTTGCCAAAGGGGTCGTGTCGAACTATCATGGATAACAGCAAGGGTGCTATTTCATATAAAGCTCTGTTTGCGGGAAACATCGATTTTTCTTTAAAAACAGCGGCCAGCTTTTTAGCTGCCTATCCGGCTTCCATATCCGCTTTCGCACAGCTTGGAAAAGGACTGAAAAAAGCGGAGGAACGACGCGCAAAGCTTGCGAACGACGGCATCGAGGTTCCGCCGCTGATGATTGTCAGTACGACGGAAGCCTGCAATCTGGCCTGTGCGGGCTGTTACGCCTGCGCGCATGGCAGAACGCCGGAGGGTGAGCTGCCCGATGAACGGATCGCTGAAATCGCGGATGAAGCATCCGAGCTGGGGGTAAGCATCATGATGCTGGCCGGAGGGGAGCCGCTGCTTTCCCACGGCTGGCTGGAGGCAATGGGCCGCCACGCTGAAATGCTCGGCATCGTATTCACCAACGGCACGGTGTTTGAGGAACGCCGCCAATGGTTCCTGGAACACAGGCACATGATCCCCGTTTTCAGTATCGAGGGAAATGAGCTTCAAACGGATGCCCGACGCGGCAGCGGCGTCTATGCGAAGGTCAGCGAAGCCATGAGCAGCCTGCGGACCGATAAAGTTCCGTTCGGCCTGTCCATTACAGTCACAAGCCAGAATATTGACAGTCTCCTATGCGATGAATTTGTCAAAGAATACGTCCAAAAGGGCTGCCGATTGTTCATCTTTGTAGAATATGTTCCGGTCGAAGCGGGCAGCGAACCGATGGTGCTTTCCAAAGCCGATAAAAAGCGGCTTCAAGATTTTGCGGCAACCAGCGCCGATCGGCATCCCGCTTTGTTCATCCCGTTCCCGGGTGATGAGGACCAGTACGGCGGATGCCTTGCCGCCGGCCGCGGCTTCGTGCACATAAGCGCCAGCGGCGATGTGGAACCCTGTCCATTCGCCCCTTTTTCCGATACCAACTTGAAAGAGGTCTCTTTGAAAGAGGCTTTGACCTCCGGCTTTCTCTCCAGGGTCCGGGAAAATCACCATTTGCTCAAAGAGGGCGACGGCGGCTGCGCACTGTGGCACAATCGGGAGTGGCTGGCGAAATTGACGTAGGCATAATGTTCTTGCCCGCCGCCGCGTCTACCCCAGCGCAACATCAAGCAGCATCATCACGGCAAAGCCGAGCATGGTGCCAATGGTGGCAATATCCGAATTTCCGCTTGTCTGCGCTTCCGGGATGAGCTCTTCGACTACGACATAGATCATCGCGCCTGCGGCAAAGGAAAGGGCGTAAGGCAAAAGCGGCTGCATCGCCACTACCGCAAATGCGCCGATCACGCCGGCGACCGGCTCGACCATGCCCGATGCCTGGCCGTATAAAAAGCTTCTTCTCCTGGACAGGCCTTCTCTTCGCAAAGGGATGGATACGGCTGCCCCTTCCGGAAAGTTCTGAATGCCGATACCGATTGCCAGTGCAACGGCTCCTGCCAGGGTCGCCGACGGGATACCGGCCGCAGCCGCGCCAAAGGCAACCCCCACCGCCAGACCTTCGGGAATATTATGGAGCGTTATGGCTCCCACCAAAAGAACGCTGCGTTTCCAGTTCGTCTTCACGCCCTCCGGTTTCTCATCCGGCATCCCAATATGAATGTGCGGAATCAAAGAGTCCGCCAGCTTCAAAAATGCGCCGCCCATCAGAAAGCCGACCAGGGGCGCCAGCCAGGGCAGCTTCCCCGCTTCCTCGGACATTTCGATCGCCGGCGAGAGCAGGGACCAGAAGCTGGCCGCTATCATGACTCCGGCAGCAAAGCCCAGCATGGAATCCAGCACCTTGCGGTTGATTGTTTTGAAAAAGAATACAAGCCCGGCGCCCAAAGCGGTGACAAACCACGTGAAACCGGTGGCAATCAGGGCCTGGACTACGGAGTTGATCCCCTCGAGAAAACCCATTGTTTCCAACCTCCCATACCAATTTTCCAATAGTTTACCACCATAATCCGGTTAGAATCAATTCTCTTCCGTTTTTTTGCCGTCGGAGTGCGGGAATTGGCTGACAGCCAGATCAACGACCGCCGGTTTCTTTTTCAGCGGAGATTGGAAGAGCAGAAATATCGGCGTGATAAAGGCGGATACCGGAATGATCAGAATAATCCCGATTCCGCTGGTCAAAATGCCGAACACCTCGGAGCAGAACACCTTCGCGTTGATTACGTCGCCAATGGAGTATTTCAATACATGAAACCAAAAGATCAGCGCCAGAAAACCTCCGATATATGCGAAAAGAAGGGTATTGGTCATTGTCCCCAGCATATCCTTTCCAATGTTCATCCCGGACTGGAATAACACTTTCCTGCCGATCGAGGGGTTCATCCTGTATATCTCGTTCAATGCGGAGGAGATGGAAATGGCCACATCAATAATGGCTCCGATCAATCCCAGCACGATCTCGCATATGACCACCCTGGCAAAATCAAGACGGACATACATGGACAGATAAGCCACGCTTTCAGCCTGCTCCCAGCCGAACCCCTGCATCTTTGCGCTCGTTCCCATGCCAATCGCCAGAAGAATTGTGAGGAATACGACGATGGTTACGGAGACCAGTGCTGCTTTTGTTTTTTTGTTGAAGCCGTTTATATAGAACAAGGTAACCGAGCTGATAATAATACAGCCGACAACCGTTACCTTGACCGGATCAAAGCCGATTGCCATGAATTTCAGCAGCGCGGCAAACGTAATAAAATTCAGAAGGACGGTAAAAAAGGATTTTGCCCCCCTTTTGCCGCCAACAGCAACCATCAGGACAAATAGAACAATCAGCAGAACGACGGGTACGCTCATGTCCTGACCCTCCCTGTCCTTTTGCTTCCCAGCAGGATCACGGCGATGTATAAGGTAACGGGGATACTGATGACAACGCCGATGCAGCCGGTCAGAGCCCGTACGATTTCAAGGCTCAAATTGTAATTCATGATGTAAAAGAAGGAGAAGCCGTTCCGCATCAGCAGAAGGATCATCGGAATGCTTCCGCTGATATAGACAAATACCAGGACATTCGCTTGCGTCCCCATAATATCCTTCCCGATTTCCATTCCGGATTTCATCAGGGTCTTCCGGTCAATGCCGGGGTTCTTGTCATAAAGCTCCTGCACCGCCGCGGATATGGCAACCGCTATGTCCATTATTCCCCCCAGCGTACCGATCAGGATGCCTACAAGGAAAATCTCCTCGGCCGGCCTTGTGAGAAATTCCATTTCTTCGAAATAAATCCCCTTCGATTTGACCGCCCAGATTACAACGACGGCGATCAGCATGGACAGCAGCGTGCCGGCCATCGTTCCGGCAATGGCGGACAAGCTCTTGTTGTTTCTGCCGTTTACGAGCAAAATGGAGGCGATAATAAAAAGGATGCTGGCGATGGAAGAAATAACGGTCAGGTTGCAGCCCCGGGCATCCAGGGCGATTATAGCGGCAAGAACGGCAACATTGAAGATAACGCTGGCCAGGGATCTCAATCCCTTCTTCCCGCCTATAAGGATAATGAAAAGGACAAATAAAATGGCAATATACGCAATATACTTGTCCCGTTTGAAATCCTTCAAGCCGACTGAAACAATCTGCCCGGAAGCATCTTCGGTCAGTGTGACAAAGATCTCTTCGCCGGCCTTCAGGTTCAGATCAAACGCCTGGGAATAGGAGGTTCTATTCTGGAATTGGATCCGTCCTCCAATATGCTCTCCATTCAGAATCTTCGCATTGACAAGCTGTACGTATATTGGCTCGGCATTTCCTTGATAATCATATGCTTTTGATTCCTCCAGGACGGAAACGGATGTAATTCTGGCTATCGTCTTTTGATAGTACGCTGCATTGGCGGAAACAAAAGAATACGAAAGGATGGAAACAGCAATCAACACTAAGGAGAGCAGCAGATAAACCTTTTTCTTGCTTCTCCTCAGCGGAGGCACAATCTCTTGCAATTTCTTTATTATTTCTGTACTCATACAAAGGCCTTTCCATATTATAGGGGCACTGTTGTATTATAACATATATTTACCATGGGGATTCAACATAACGGCTCCTTTTCTTGCACAAACGTAACACTCCTATCCCCTATTACATATGTTAGTGCAGGGAAAGATTTTTACCCGCCGCTGAAACCGAAGAAATAAAGAGTGTACATAATTCAAAGCCGGAGGTTGTGCCGTATGAATCAGAAGGATCTGCCACTCAATTTTTTACCTGTAGGAAAAAAGGCAAAAGTAAAATCCCTTACATCCAATGGGCCCATTCGCAGAAGAATGCTTGATCTGGGCCTGGTTGCGGACACGGAGGTGGAAGCTCTGCAAAAAAGCCCCGCGGGCGACCCGGTTGCCTATTTCATCCGCGGCGCCGTTATTGCCCTGCGATCCGAGGAAGCTTCAAAAATTATTGTAGAAGCGTTATAACTATTTTCGGTCAGGAGGTTTTTCACAAATGGGTTTATCCAATCAATCGACCGGGGCCGGCGTATTGGCAAACGAGCTGAAAATTGAGCGTTTTCATCCCGATGATAAAGTAGTAGCCCTCGCCGGAAACCCCAATGTAGGAAAAAGCACCGTTTTCAACAATCTGACGGGATTGAACCAGCATACCGGCAACTGGCCGGGGAAAACCGTCACCAATGCCCAGGGGAAATGCAGGCATAAAGACAGGACCTTCATTATGGTTGATATTCCAGGAACCTATTCCCTTATGGCAAACTCAGCGGAAGAAGAAGCGGCGAGGGATTTCGTGTGCTTTGGAAAACCGGACGCAACCATTATCGTAACCGACGCAACGTGCCTTGAAAGAAATTTGAACCTGGTTCTCCAGACCTTGGAGATCACAGACCGCGTTGTTGTCTGTGTCAACCTGATCGATGAAGCGGCCAGAAAGAAGATCCGAATAAACTGTAAGGAACTGTCCGAACGCCTGGGCGTGCCTGTCGTGCCAACAAGCGCGCGAAGCGGCAAGGGCCTCGACGACTTGGTGGATGCGGTCGGTGAGGTTGCCGTCAGGCGTATGGCCGTAAATCCAATCCGAATTGTGTATGAGGATGCCATCGAGCATGCGGTGAGGATCATCCAGCCTAAAATACAGGAATTGGCCGACAACCAGATCAACAGCCGCTGGGTCGCGCTTAAGCTGCTAGACGGAGATACCACCCTGCTGGAATCAATCGACAAATACCTCGGCTTCAGGCTGCTGGACAATATGGAACTGAAAATGCTCCTGGATACGGCAAAAAAGTTTCTGGAGGATAACGGCATCCCGCCGGATCAATTCCGTGACAAAATAGTGTCGCGGCTTGTGCGCACGGCGGAGGAGATTGGGAAAAGCGCTGTCTCCTTTGGCAGCAAGCAATATGATCAAATGGACCGAAAGATAGACCGCATCCTTACTTCCAGGGTTTTCGGCATTCCCCTCATGCTGGGATTGCTGGCAATCCTGTTCTGGCTTACCATTACCGGTGCGAACTATCCTTCCGGCCTGCTGGCGGATTTGTTCTTCGGGCTGGAAGCAAAGCTGACGGAATTTTTTCGGTGGGCAGGTTCGCCGGAGTGGCTCCACGGCCTGTTGGTCCTCGGCGTATACCGTACGCTGGCATGGGTCGTTTCGGTGATGCTGCCTCCGATGGCGATCTTCTTCCCGCTGTTCACCCTTCTGGAAGACCTGGGGTATCTCCCGCGGGTGGCCTTCAACCTAGATCATTTCTTCAAAAAAGCAGGCGCTCACGGGAAACAGGCGCTAACCATGTGCATGGGAAATCTATGCTACGGGTTTTGTGTCCGTTGCGTAATTACACTGTAAGGAACAGTAGAATGTTTCGTGTAATTTAATGCAAATATTTTAGAATATTCCCTTGATTTTTGCGCGATAATATAATATGATAACATTATTATCCATCTGGAGGTGCTTTAATGTACCGAAAAATCATGGAATATCTGAAAGAATGGAAAAACAATACTTACCGCAAGCCCTTGATTTTACAGGGCGCACGACAGGTAGGCAAAACCTATTCTATCCTTGAGTTCGGGCGGACGGAGTATGAGAACGTCGCCTATTTTAACTTTGAAACGGACCCCTTGCTTGTTAAAACCTTCGACGAGAGTATCGACCCCGGCTATCTGATCCCCATTTTATCCCGTATGTCGGGGCAAACCATCATTCGTGAAAAGACGTTGATCGTCTTGGACGAGGTGCAGCTTAGCGAACGGGCGCTGACCTCCCTGAAATACTTCTGTGAAAATGCGCCCGAATATCATATCATCGTTGCGGGCAGCTTGCTGGGCGTAGCGGTTAATCGGGCGCGATTTTCGTTCCCGGTCGGCAAAGTGGATATGAAAACGCTCCATCCTATGGATATGGAAGAATTTTTGCTGGCCTGCGGTGAAAGCGAACTTGTCGGGCAAATCAAAGGCTGCTTCCAGAACGATACGCCTATGCCTGCCGCGCTGCATGACGCGGCGCTGACATTTTACCGTCAGTATCTGGTTGTGGGCGGCATGCCGGATTGCGTGAGCAAATACCTGGAAACCAGGGATTTCATCCTGGTGCGCCATACGCAGGATATGGTGCTTCAAAGCTATCTCAACGACATGAGCAAATATAACTCGCAAAATGAAATTAAGAAAACGCGACTGGCTTATGACAACATTACCGTCCAGCTTTCTAAGAAGAATACCCGGTTTCAATATAAGCTGATAAAAACGGGGGCGCGGGCCGCCGAGTTTGAAAACGCCATTGAATGGCTGTCCCTCTCCGGCATCGTCACCCGTATCTACCGTGTGGAGCAACCCAGGAAGCCACTGGAAAACTATCGGGACATTGATTCGTTCAAGACCTATGTGTCCGATGTAGGCCTGCTTTGCGCCAAGAAAGATATCGTCGCCGAGGACGTGATATATCTTTCAAACGAATTGGATGATTTCAAGGGCGGCATGGTGGAGAATTACGTCTGCTGCCAGCTTACCGCGAATGAATATAAAAGTTATTATTGGACCTCCGAACGCGGCGCCGAGGTAGATTTTATCATCCAACGGGAGGGCAAGATTATCCCCATTGAGGTCAAATCGGCGGATAACACGAAGGCCAAAAGCCTGAATGTCTATATGGATACGCATAAGCCGGAGTATGCGGTCAAGCTGTCCACAAAAAACTTCGGATTTGAGGACGGGAAGAAGACGGTGCCGCTGTACGCCGCGTTTTGCGTGTAATGTTGGCTACAAATTAGTGAATGAGAAACTGGATCAGATGTACATCAGGCAAATAGCGGAAAGTTCGGGAAGTACACATTATAGCAATAATGGGAAGCTCATTGTAACCACATGAAATAGTGATTAAGGATTAGGTTAAAGGATGTTGTGAATTGGGAAAGAAGGGGTTGCCAAAAAAATTATATCGTTTTAGGGCTATAGAAACACCTAAGCAATTTGATTATGTTGTTAACGAGATAAGGAATGGGTATCTGTATCTCTCAAGACCAGAAGATTTCAATGATTCTTTCGATTCTCTTTCGATCCTTTCTGGCAACTCATATTATGATTATTTCAAGGATTATCTAGGTTTTAACCCAGAAATTCCAAAGAATCTTTATGATTTTGTGTATAAATTAGAGGAAACCAATGGCTGTAAGATTGATTTTTCGCAGCTTGTAAAGGCGATGGGATTTTATAAAGACACTATGAATGTAATGCTTAAAAAAAATGAAAATACCTCATCTATGCAATCAATACTGGAATATAACGCTTTTATTAATAGCCAGTTACGCCAAATACGAATTGCTTGCTTTACTGAGCAATTAAGAAATATGCCTATGTGGGCGCATTATGCGAATAATCATAGAGGTATATGTTTACTATATGACACGACAACAAATATGGGCATGTTGCACAAGGATCGCTTCTATAAGGTTCAATACAGGAATCAAATATTTGACGCAGTATATGAATCTATCCAATATGATAGAAGACTTTATAGTATGCTAGAAGAATGCGTGATAACCAAACATGCAGATTGGAGTTATGAAAAAGAGTGGAGATTAGTCTATCACCCGGCACATTTATTTGCTTGTAAAGAGGATGTACCAATGAATTATCATGATTCTGGAATGCTCATTGACTTTATCCGACCTTCATCCATATACCTTGGTTGGAGAGCAAGCGATGAGTTATGCAGTTTAATGCGCAAAGCTGTTGAAGGCATTGATATAAAAATCATTAAAATAAAGATGACAGAACACGGCTTAAAAGAAAATTGCGATGAATAGTTTCAACCAACGTTTTTTCGAATGAGAATGTTTATAATTACTTGTAATGGTATTTATAATGTTTTAATCAGGTGGATAACCGGCTAAGCACTTACACACTATCCATATTAGATGGAGCCTTTTATTGCGTATCAGTTGCCCATTTTGCTTATAATGCGACTCAGCAACCTCTCGCCGTAGCTTTTATCCTACATATCGTACAACCCATCCCACATAAACTGATACCAGACGCCATGCCGTCTGGTATTTTTTATGCCCAAAATCAGCCGAAAGGAGGCCGCACCGATGACGGGTCCAACCTGCGTCATAAGCACAAAAGAATATCCGGCAAGCGATGGGATGCTTATCATAGAAAATATCGCCGAAGGAAACAGAAAAAAAGCTGACATAATCAGGGTAATTATTGAACACATGGCTTGTCCGCCTGACAAGGGTTTGGTACAATCGGCTTGTAGAAACACGGCTGGTTGCGGCTCTCAAGAGAAGGAGGCGGGATATTGAGAGCCGACGCGCGGCGGGGGCCGCCTGACCCCGGCCTGTATCACGCGGCGCTGTACATGAGACTCTCAAAGGATGACGACGGGACGGCCGAGAGTGCGAGCATCGTAACACAGCGGAAGATGCTCCACACCTATGCTGATGAAAACGCCTATACGATCGCCGGTGAGTACATAGACGACGGATGGTCGGGAACCAATTTTGACCGTCCGGACTTCAAACGGATGATCGCCGATATTGAGGCCGGAAAGATCAACCTGGTGATCACCAAGGATTTTTCACGTCTCGGAAGGGACTACATTACTGCCGGGCAATATACGGAAATGTATTTCCCCGAGCACAACGTCCGTTACATCGCCATCAACGACGGCTATGATTCGGTGAATCCGTTTAACGACATCACCCCGTTCAAGCATGTCATCAACGAAATGTACGCGCGCGACACAAGCAAGAAAATACGCTCCGCTTTCCAGACCAAGATGCTGGAGGGCAGCTACATCGGGAATTTCGCCCCATACGGCTATAAGAAAGACCCTGACAATAAGAACCATCTCATTATCGACTACGAGGCCGCCGCTGTGGTGCGGGAAATTTTCCAAATGGCCGCTGCCGGAGACCGTCCTTCGGAAATTGCCGCGCAGCTCAACCAAAGCGGCATAGCACCCCCCGCGATGTACCGCTGTTCAACGCATCCGCATCTCGGTCCAGACTCCTACACAACCCGTAGGGAGTGGACATCATCGACTATCTGCAAGATGCTTGCAAATGTCGTTTACCTCGGTCATACGGCGCAGGGCAAGACGTCAAAGCCGTCCTTCAAGAGCAAGACCGCCTTCCGGAAGCCGCGTGACGAGTGGCATATCGTCGAAAATACGCACGAACCGCTTGTCACATCGGATATGTTCGACCTTGTGAGAACGCGCAGCGTATCGAGACGGATTCAACCAAAAACCGGGTTTCAAAACGTCTTTTCCGGCGTAGCCAAATGCGCAGACTGCGGTGGAAACATGTCCACAACCGGCTCGCGAAAAAAGGGGTCGCCATACAACCTTGTGTGCGGTCGGTATAAACTGTACGGCAGCAAAGAGTGTTCCAACCACTTCATCGACTATGAGCTTCTGCATCAATCCGTGCTGTCCGAAGTTAAGGAAATGCTCAAGCTGTCCGAAAAGGACAAAAAGCAGGTGCTGGCGGACATGGAGAAGGCAAGGCGCAGTGAAAATGCAAACGAGACGGATCATGAGACGGTTAAGCTTCTGAAAACGCTGGAAGCCCGCGACAAGGAACTTGACGCGCTGATCCGCCGGCTGTACGAGGACAATGTAAGCGGCAAAATCAACGACGAACGGTTCACTAAGCTGAACGCTGCTTATGAGGCGGAACAGCGGCAGATCAATCAAAAGATAAAGCTATTAAAAAAGCCCTTCGTTCAAGAGACAAGCGATAAAGAATCCCGACGGCGTTTCATGGAACTGCTCGACGGCCTTGCCGATATAAGCGAGCTGACGCCAAACCTTGTTAAACGGCTCATAGACCGCATCGAGGTCGGACAGGGCGGGTATGAGCAAACACCGGAGGGGAAAAAAAAACGCCAGACTGTAAGGATATTCTGGCGCTTCATGGGAGAATTGAACGGATAGCATATATTGAACATCCATGTGCATGGGCTTCGGCTGCAACGCGGCCGGCGTGATCGGCTGCAGGATCATCGATTCTCCGAGGGAAAGGCTGATCGCCACCCTGACCAACGTATTTGTACCCTGTAACGGCCGGTTTCCGACCTTGATTGCCGTAGGCACGATCTTTATAGGAGGCACGGTAGGAGGCGCATTCCAATCGGCAGTTTCCACCCTTGCCCTTACAGGGATCGTATTATTGGGGATTTTGATGACGCTGCTGGTGTCCAGGCTTCTATCGAAAACCATACTTAAGGGCCTTCCGTCCTCCTTTACCCTGGAACTCCCCCCTTACCGCAAGCCTCAGATCGGGCGGATCCTCGTACGGTCCGTCCTGGACCGGACACTTTTTGTTCTCGGCCGCGCTGTGGCCATTGCAGCCCCCGCAGGGCTGGTGATCTGGCTCATGGCCAATATCAGCGTAGGCGATACCAGCTTGCTGGCCTATGCCGCAAACTTTCTGGACCCCTTCGCCAGGCTGCTGGGTCTGGATGGGTATATCCTGATGGCATTTATCCTGGGTTTACCGGCAAATGAAATCGTAATCCCCATAATCATCATGAGCTATATGGCGTCCGGCTCGCTGCTGGAATTGGATGAACTGAAGGATTTGCGGCAGCTTCTGGTTTCGCACGGCTGGACCTGGCTGACCGGGGTCTGCGTCATGCTGTTCTCCCTTATGCATTTCCCCTGCGGCACCACCTTATGGACGATCCGTAAGGAAACGCAAAGCTTGAAATGGACCCTTGCCGCTTTCGCCATACCCACAGCCGCGGGAATCCTCGTATGCTTTGTTGTCGCGAATGTCGTACGGCTGCTGGGATTGGCATAATAATGCTGCGATCCGGACAGACCTATCTTCCCGCGTTATCCGGGTCGAAATCGATAAAATCATAATCTTTATAGTCCGAGTCGTCGAAATGCCACCATTCCGTGCCAAGCGGCTTAAATCCGCATTGTTCCATCACATTCTGGAGCAATAACGCATTCTGTTTCTGCTCCGGCGTCGCGTGGGAATATTCCCTCGACGCCTTGTCCGTCGGGTCGTCAAAGCCGCTTGGCATGTCTATTTCCTTTCCATCTTTGACAAGTGTTATGTCCACAGCCGCCCCTCTCGTGTGGTTCGAACCTTTTTGAGGATCGGCATACACGCTTTTAACAGGCGCCGCATCATACAGCTTCTGTTGTATGGCCGCGGGCCTGTAAGCATCCCACACCTCAATCTGATAGCCCTTTTCCGCCAGCAGCCGGCTTGCCTCTTTCAGCTTGTCCGCGGTGCCTTCCCTCAGCCAGGCGATATTGGACTTGTATAACGGTTTTCTCGCAATATTATCCGCCGTTGCATATTTCAGATTAATAGCAAGATTTCCAACGTAGCTTTCGAGATCGACCATGTTATATCTGCCCAGTTTCTGCAAAACCCTTGTTTTTTGCTCGTCCACGGCAATAACAGGTTTATAGTCGTTTATTTCAGGGCTTGAAGAGATGGAGCATGGCGTAATATCCGGTTCGGATATGGAGATAAGCTTTTTATCCTGTCCAAAGGTGTACGCCTGCTGATATATTGCCGTATCGAAGTCCCGCGGCTTTTTATTGCCGCCGAAACAAAAATTCCCAAGGCTGTAAACAATGTATTTGCCCTCGTACTTCTCAATCGGTTCCAGTACGTGCGGATGAGCGCCAAGTACCAGGTCGGCCCCGTGGTCTATCGAAAAACGCCCGAGTTCCTTTTGGGATTCCGTTACCGTATAGCAGTATTCTTTGCCCCAGTGAAAATATACAATTACCATTTGGGACTTCTCCCTGGCCTGCGTTATCATCTCTTGAACCGTTGCCTTCAGTTCCTCAAGATCCGTGCCCTGTTCGACATTTCCGAGCTGATTGAAGCCAAGCAGGGCAATCGTAATCCCTTTTACCTTTTCGTACGCGATATCCGAGTATCCGAAATAACTGATTCCCGCTTCCTTCACCGCTTCGCGGGTATCCCCATAGCCCGTTTCCGTATAATCATATGTATGATTGTTTGCAAGGTCTACCACGTCGATACCGCCTGCTTTCAGGATCGCCGCATTCGCCGGATCTCCTTCGAACCACCAGTTGTTGGAGGGTACATCGAATTTCTCCGCTTTTTTTGTTTCCTTGGACAAAGTTGTTTCCAGATTGGCAATGGTCAGGTCGTCCTTTAAAAAAATATCCGCGACATTTGAAAAAAAGTAATCCTGATTCGAACCGATTTTTTGGAGCACATCCTCGAAGGAATCTTCGTAGCCGATTCTGGAATCCTGTCCAAGAGCGACATCGCCGATAGCGCTTATGTTGATCACCGTGCTGCCATCCGATGCCTCTCCGTCCGTCGGAACAATAGTATCCCCATCCGCAGCAGCCGCCGTTGCCGCAGGTGTCTGAGTTGCTATAGGCGCTGCCGTTGCATCGTTTTGGGCGCCGGACGCGTCTGCGGTACCCGGATGATTGTCCGCCGCCGAATTTCGCAAGCCTCCAAAATGAATCGCCAGACCGCAGATCACAAGAATGGCGGTCAAAACGACTATGAGTCTTCCCAACGCGCCTTTTCTTCTTTTGTACTTGTACCGTACCGGCTTTTTCATTTGCGTCCCCCCATTAAGGTTCATCCTTTTCCCAATGGTTTCTGCAGCCCTTTACTTCAGACTGTCATAAATCTTTGACAAATTGCTTTCCATGCGTTCCAGATAGGACATATTATCCTCTCCGCTTTCAATGGTATAGATTGTTTCCACCTTTGCGCCCACCTCATCAGCCAGCGTTTTGGAGACATCCGGGCTTGCCATTTCTTCCGCAAAAACGGTGGTCACCCCGTTTTGTTTGCAGTATTCCGTAAGTTCGGATAATTGCCGGGCGCTGGGTTCCCCCTCCGCGAATACGTCTTCCACGCTGTTCTGCTCCAGGCCGAAATCCCGGCAGAGATAGGCAAAAGCCGCATGTCCCGTTACAAAGCTCTTTTTCCCTGCCGATTGGAATTTTTCGTTGTATTCGTTGTAAAGGCGCTCCAACTGGGAAATATAGTCCACGCAGTTTTTTTCATAATAATCCTTATTGGCCGGGTCGGCCTTTACCAGGGCATCCTTGATATTTTTGACCTCCAGTTCGGCCCCTTTCAGGCTGAGCCAGATATGAGGGTCATATTGCCCATGCTCTTCCACTTCCTCCGGCTCCGTATTCTTAATTGCATCAGCGCCCCCGGATGCTTCCACTGCAATTAAATTTGCGTTGCCGGCGGCTTTGATCGCTTCCTCGGCCCAGGCTTCCATCCCCAGTCCACTATACACAAAAACGTTGGCTTTGCCAAGTCCGGCAAGGTCCTGTGCCTTGGGTTCGAAATCATGGGGCTCCATACCGTCCGGTATAATAGTCGAAATTTCTGCTTTGTCCTTTCCAACAGCCGCAACAAACTCCTTCATCGCATCAAAAGTAACCGAAACCCTGATCCTGCTTTCTGCGCCCGAATTGTTCGCCGGATCGGAATTCCCCCCGCATGCCGAAAAGCTCACAGCGAAAAGCAGACACAGCAGCGAGGCAGCCCATTTTTTCAACATTTTCATCAACCCTCCAAATTTCTATTTGCAAATGAGTCTTATTTGCATTTATAATTATAACTGGATTGATTTGTTCTTGTCAAATGCAAACGATATGCATTTGCATAATAAAAGCAAATCCACCAAAAGAATGGAAGGGTGCCTCTCATGATCAAAGCAGAAAATTTATTTTTTTCTTATACAGGTTCACCTCCGTATGTATTGGACGGTATCAATCTGGACCTACACGCCGGCGAGTATGTATCGGTAGTGGGTGAAAACGGCTGCGGAAAATCCACGCTCATGCGGCTGATATTGAAATTTATTAAGCCGACCTCCGGAAGCATCGTTTCCCATGCAAAAAGAATCGGATATGTCCCGCAAAAAAATGATTTTTCCAATTCCGATTTCCCCATTACCGTCTTTGAAACCCTGAACTATTACCGGAGGCTATTGGGCATAAAAAGCAAATCCACGGTTGCCGAAAATCTGGAGCGGGTCGGGATGTCGAGCTTTTCGAACGCTCTGATGGGTACCCTCTCGGGAGGTCAGAACCAAAAAATACTGCTCGCCAGAGCACTAATGGGAAATCCGGATCTGCTGATTCTGGATGAACCCTCCACTGGAGTGGATCGGAACAGCCAGAAGGAGATCTATGGATTTCTGAAAAAAATCAACCTGGAAAACGGCATCACCATTGTTTCCGTTGAACACAACCTGGACGCCGCCATTTCAAACTCGACCGGGATATACCATCTGGCAGGCGGCCGGGGGCACCTTTGCACCCCGGAGCAATACACGGACGAATTTTTAAAACCGAAGGGAAAGGAAAACAACAATGCTTAATTACGGCTTTATGCAAAACGCTCTTTTCATCTCCATCTTTATTTCTATTCTATGCCCCTGTATCGGCATCTTTTTGGTGCTCCGCCGCTACTCCATGATCGGGGACACCCTGTCCCACGCTTCGCTGGCCGGCATTGCCATCGGACTGATGTCCGGTCAAAACCCGATCCTTGGCGCGTTTCTCTTTACCTCCGTCTGCGGCGCGCTTATCGAATTCCTGCGCAGCTATTTCAAAAAGTACACCGACCTGATCCTGACAATCGTCCTCTCCCTGAGTGTCGGCACCGCCATTACAATCATCAGCTCCGGCAGGCTCCATGCAAATGCGGATTCCTTCCTGTTCGGCAGCATCCTGACCGTGACCCGATTCGATATGATTATGGTAGCGCTCCTCAGCGCTATTTCCGTATTGGCGCTTGTTCTTCTATACCACCGGATGGTTTATATCGCATACGATGAGGAGGCCGCCAAAATAGCGGGGGTAAAGGTCCGGCTGATCAATTATGTTTTTTCCATTCTCGTAGCTTCTGCAATATCCGTATCCATCCGGATCGTGGGCGTGCTGGTGCTCAGCTCCATGATTGCCCTTCCCGTCGCCACGGCGCTGCAGCTTGGAAAAGGGTTTAAACTCACCCTGCTATTCTCGGTTGTTTTCAGTGTAACCGATATCATGCTGGGGTTGTTTGTTTCGTATTACCTCAATGTCGCTCCCGGCGGCTTTACCGCTCTGATTTCGGTTGCGGTCCTTGTTTTGGTTTTACTGTCCAAAAAGATACACGCAAGCGTCACCGCCATCCGGAACAAATGACCCAAAATGCCGGCCGCTTGCGGAATCCTCTCCTTTTACGGATAGACATAGTCCTCCACTTTCGAGGCAGGCGTTATTTTCGTTACGGCAATACGAGGCTCATCATATTTCTCTCCTTCGTATTCGTATTGCCCTATAATAAGAGTCCCTTCCACCGTCACCCATGAATTTTCTGTCAGACCGGCAGCTTTGTCATATTCACAGAATACACCGGCCGGCGATAAATCCGCAGCGCAGCACGACATCATCAAACGGGCGGGCACAAACTCATTTTTCGCCATAATCTCCGGATCCTTGAAAACAAACCCGGTCATGCTAATGGTATATCCTTTGTATTTTTCCATGTCCTCATAGAGGGTGGCGAGCCAGAAGCTAAAATCATCGTTTGAAACGGTAATGCGTTTATTTTTTTCATTTAAGCCAGGCAGATCGGCTATCGCTTCTTCTTCCTCCGTATCGCTTTGTGTTTCGGTCTGCAAATCGGGCACAGCCGCTTCCGAAGAAGCAGCCACAGTACTTTCCGTGGGCTGATCCTCTTCCGAAGTGTATGCCGCAGCTATATCAACTGTATCAGTCGTGTCAGTATTGACATCCACAGACGGATCATCCGTCGAAGAGCCCGTTTCCTCGATATCAACATTATTTATAGACTGGTCATCTGCTAAAGTGTCTGCCGCCTCAATATCAACATTGTCTACGGACGAATCACCCGTCGGAACACTCGCCGAGCCATCCCCTTTTGTCGTATTATTAGAGCTTTTTTCAGCTAGGCTTGCGAATGCTTTCCCGCTTGAAAAGCCTGAAGAATAGCCAGTGGTACCGATTGCCGTATGAGGCAGCAGGAGAAGGATAACAGGGATCGCCAGAACGAGGCAATGTGCCGCACGGGTCCTGTGCTGGGGCCGGAATAGCCGAAAAAGTCCTCCCAGCGCCCAAATCGCCATGACGGCCGAAGTAAAATAAAAGTACGGCACCATCCTGGGAGTAACATACCACTGGTATTTGCCGGTAGAAACCAGATATAGCATCAGAACGGCAAACGCCATGTAACTTATTAATTCCAAAAACACCTGGGGATTCAGCACTTTTTTCTGCGTATGCATTTACATCAACCTCCTGTGGCCAATCGTGCAAATAAAAACACAACGAGGAAACATACTGTGAAGGCAACGAAGACCAGCCTTCCGATAAACCGCTTTGAAAAACCACTCGATAACATAATGACATTCTTGATGTCGATCATCGGACCGAAGACCAGGAATCCCATGACCGCCCCCAGCGGGAATCTTGAAGCGAAGCTGCGGGCAATCACCGCATCGGACGAGGAGCACAGGGAAAGAAGGAACGCCATCCCCATCATCGCAAGCAGCAAAACGGCAAAATCCATGCCGTTCCGGAGGGAAACCGCTTTCGTAATCGTTACCTGGAAAACGGAAGCAACAAACGCACCAATCATAAGGTATTTCCCTACATTGAAAAACTCCGTTTGGGAATGGCGGAGAAACAAGCCCGCTTTCCCTTTCAGCGTCGTGACGCTTTCCGCCCCCTCGTAACAGCCGCAGCTGCACATAAGGCCGTCAAAGCCGCCTGACAGCACCTTGGAGCCGGAAGGCCGAAGGGCAAACCACAGCCCGATCAAAACAGCGGCGACGATGCCGAGACCGACACGTGCCGCAACAATCCGAAGGTTGCCGTTAAACGCATAGTAGGTGGACAGCATGACAACGGGATTGATGATCGGAGTAGCCGTCATAAAGGTAACGGCTGCCGACATCGGGACACCTTTCCTCACCAAGCTTCTGAAAATGGGAATAGAAGCGCAGTCGCAGACCGGCAGGCAAAACCCGCCCAAAATGGCCGCCAGCATCCCCCACCCGAGCTTCTTCGGAAATCTGCGTTCAATCGCTTCCTTGGATATGAAAACCTGAATGATCGATGAAATCAACACCCCGATCAGCAAAAACGGCACGGCCTGAAGCAGGATCCCCAGAAACACATTGATGATCGTGTTGGCCGGCGTCTGGGAAAGTTCAAAAACCGGTACCGCCAAAAGATAGATCAGGATAAACAAAAGGATCCCAATGCAGAAAGTGTTGACCGGGCTTCTTTTCCTGCGATAGACTTCGCCATAAATCTTTTCGGTTTGTTTGATGTCAAACAGCTTTACGCCGGGATTGATACTGCGCAGAATCCTTCTGACACGGTCGTGGTCCTTGCGGGAGCGCAAATCTCTTGCTATCGCAAAATCACAGCTCGCGATTTGCTCGGGCAGGGCCCCGCCCGTCTTTCCCAGCAGGTTTTCCAGCGTCCCGGCATCCGTCATATGCACTACCTTTTCCATGCGGCAGAGACGATACAGGGACGGATGCAGAAACAGGGCCTGCAACCGGGCGAACTGGGTGACGCCGTTCCACTCGATCCAGATATCCTCCACCGGATTTTTGAGCAAATACCCGCGGACCTGCTCTATGATCTGCTCTGAATTCTGTTCCAGCATCCGCTTGGAAAAATTCATCACCGTGCAATTGGAATACCGGCTGTTGAACTCCTCTTCGCCGGATTCGAACTGGAGCAGCAGCATCTGCACATCCCTTAATTTCCGGTTGTTGAGCAATTTATTCAAAAGCGTTGTTTTACCGGCATCCAGGAAACCGGTTACCACGTAGATGGGTATATGCAAAAGCCTCACTCCCCGCTGAAAAGTCCGGTCAATTTTTGCCTGTGCAAATTCCGGCCTATGATACACAGCATATCCCCCCGGGTAAAGCAATTCGCGATCTTCAAATCTCCCGGGAGATATTGCAGGTTCATATATCCGTTTACTCCGCGAACGATCCCTTTGGCCCGAAGAACCGTTCCATATTGATTCTGCTCCAATTTATTTATGCAGGTCTTCAGGTCTTCGGCTGTAAATTCCCGATCCGTCCGTATGGTAACGGTGTCGAAGACCTCTTCTGCCGAATGGTCATGATCACAAGCCTCGTGATCCCCATGTGCATGAGTGCCATGATGGCATCCGCACCCGTGAGCATGACCGAAGTGTTCATCATGCCCGGAATGCCCGTGTTGGGGAAATAATATCTCATCGGCACTTATTTGGTTCCAGGGCTTCGAAAAGACAACAGCCTGTGTATTCAAGCTTTTAACCAACTGACAGGCATCCTTCACCCGGTCTGGAAAATCCTCGGCACGGCTGAGCAATAGGACATCCGCATTCCGGATCTGGTCTTCAAAAAACTCGCCGAAGTTGTCAAGATACATTTTGCAGCGTTTCACGTCCACCACCGTAATTTTGGACTTGAGCTCCGCGCACGCGAGAATACGCGGGTCCGAACAGGCTTTCATAATATCCGACAGCTTGCCCACCCCGGACGGTTCGATAATGATTTTATCCGGGTGGAAGCGCTCCAGAAGCTCCTGGAGGGCTTTTGCGAAATCACCCGAAAGGCTGCAGCAAATGCAGCCGGAATTCATCTCCTTCACTTCTATGCCGCCCGATTTGAGAAGGGCCGCATCGACGCTTATTTCGCCGAAATCATTTTCAATCAGGACGACCTTTTCATCCTTCAAGGCCTCTTTGAGCAGCTTCTGGATCAGCGTGGTTTTCCCCGCTCCCAGGAAGCCCGAAATGACATATATTTGTGTTCTCATGAAATCCCCCTGTAGAAAGCAATCGATATTGACCGCCATTTTATGATTTGGAGCGCAAAACGGCGCACTACACCCGCAAATGGATACAGCACGCCGATAGAGATCAATTATTAAATTGCACCTTCAGGGTTTGAAGAGTCGGATGGGATATGGAAAACAGCCGTTCATAATCAAGCCGTTCGATACGGCGCAGCGCCAGCATCCCTATAATAACGGACAAAATCGCAAGCGCAGACAGTGTTTTAACCGTATCCAGGATGGCTTGAATCACGGCGCAGACAGGGCATTGCCCCTCGGAACAGTCGCGATGGCCGTGCCACATGATATGCAAAAGTGAAAAGGCAAATAAAGCAATAAAGCATACGCACAGAGCAATAGATATTATCTTTATATATCGGCTAATATCCGCTTTACGCATTTTGCTTCCCCTTCCTTACAGTGGGAGCCCTCGCCATTGTCAGCAAGAGCGTTACACCTATTGAATTTTCCCCGGTTATGCCGCCCTGACCGTCATTATTGTAGCATATTTTCCTATTGCTATCAATCTGAATACTATGCCTACGTGTCCCTTTTAAACATATATTAACCTCTAACAAATAAGGGCTTCCTTTATCGATTTTATACCTCACATGGAGAGGGTGTTTGGGTCCGCCGTTTTATTTTGACGACCAGTGATTTAAGCGGTAGGCGGTAGGCGATTGGCCAATTTCCCGCCGAAATTGCTTGGCGAAATACTTGGTGTCGAAAAACCCGACTTCGTCCGCGATTTCCTGAATCTGCAGGTCGGATTCAACCAGCAGCTCCTTGGCTCTGCGGATGCGGATCCCGTTGAGGTAGTCCACCATACCGATCCCAATGATTTCCTTGAAGCGCCGGCACATATAATCCTTGTTCAAGTGGAAAAAATCCGCACATGCCTGCTGCTGGATTTTCTTGTTGAAGTTTTGCTCCAGATAGTCGGCAATGTGCTGAATCCTGGCGTCGATATGGCTTCTGCTGTTCTTGTCGAAGGGCATTTCCCCGCCGGAATCCTCCTCATGGCCGGACGCAGCTTGTCTGACTTTGGAGATGGCCTTTTGCAGTGCTTGTATCGCAACTTGCTGTTCAATAGGCTTGAGCAGATAATCGACGCCGCCGAGGATAAACATAGTGCGGATATATTCATAATCGTCATATCCGGAAATGGCGATGGCCTTCGTTCGCAGCCTTTCGCTGTTGATGTGATTCAGGATCTCGGTTCCGAGCATATTCCCAATCACGACGTCGATGAAGGCGATTTCCGGCTTTTCTTCCTCCAGCAGCCGGATTGCTTCCGGAACGCTGCCGGCCACCAGTGTGCGATCAACCCCCATTTCCTCCCATGGTATCAGCAAAAGGAGCGCATCAATTACGTGCTGCTCGTCGTCAACAATCAGAACCGTCATCTCTCTCCCCCCACAGTTTGCTCCTGTGCAGTCCCGGATTGCGGTTGAGTCGCCACCGGTATGCAGAATGCAGTTGTTGTACCCCCAAGCTCGTTGGGATGAATTTCAATATCGCACTTGCCAAAGCTGAGCAGAAGACGCGTATACACGTTCTTGATGCCGATAAATGCTCCCTGCCAGATGCGCTCCTCATCCATCCGGTACGATTCGCCTCCCCTTTCTTCCTCGGCGGATACGTGCCTGTCGATATCGCGCAGACTTTGCTTGAGCAGGAGCACGCTATCCTCCGATATGGCGACGCCGTTGTCCTCAACCACGACACATAATACGCTGTTCCGTACGGTTGCGCTTATGCGAAGAACACTCCCTTTGTTGCGGTACAGATTGCCGTGGGTGATCGAGTTTTCAACAAGCGGCTGTATCGTCATTTTGGGAATCCGGATCGTCCTCGCTTCCGGCTCGATTTGGAACTCATCCTCCCCGGAATTGCCGAAGCGCATCTTTTGAAGGGACAGGTAACGCTGGACATATTCAATTTCCTGCGACAGCGGCACAGAAGAAGGCTCAAGTGCCATCGCATAATGCAGCATCTGGCCGAAGCTGGACAGAAGCTGATATTGATGCAGGTCCTGATTGCGCAATGCATTCGTCGCGAAGCACTGGATGGAGTTGAAGATGAAATGGGGGTTGATCTGTGCCTGCAGCATGTTGAGCTTCGCGTGCGTATTTGCCAATTCCAGCTCATACTGCCGGATTGTAAAATCATGCATGGAGCCTACCATTGTTTCAAACATTTCCACCAGCGTCCCGATTTCGTCGTTTTTCCGATATACGATGTAATCCGATAAAAAGACTTCCTGCTGCCAGGAGCGCGAACGTACCATTTGCTTCATATATGCGGTCAATCGTTTTAATTGATGCAGGAAGCGGTATATCCAGTATACATTAAACACGAGGACGAGCGAAAAGCCGATGATCAGCAATGCAAGAAGCATCATGGCCTGTCTCCAGGATGCGCCATAAATATTCTTTATGGGCACGGTTTTGATAATCGTCCAATTTAAATTGTCAGACTGCATCCGCCCTTGCATGACCAATTGTCCATTGTTTATATAGCTGCCGTAATCCGATTCCCCTTTGCTGAATGAAAAATTGCGGACAGCACGGATGTTTTTCAGAATATCGTCTTGCTTGCTCGCTGCTATAATAAGCCCGTTTTCATCGATCACATAGACCGCTTCCTCTTCATTATAGGCAAACTGGCAATTTTCCATAATAAAAGAAATCGGCATATCAATCCCCAGATAGGCGACTTCTCTACTTGCATGCGGAAGATTAAAGATGGGGATCCAGATGGTAAAAACATAGTCCTGCACGCTTTCCGACTTTGAGAAGCCGACAACATGTCCGTATGAAGTCATGATGTGTGTGGTTTGTATATAGATATCGCGATAGGATTTGAACGTCGGCAATTCATCAGCGGTAAGTTTAAGCGGTGAGGTCGATGTCTGCAGATTTTCCGTGATATACAAATACGATATGTTTTGACCCGGTACAGCCAGATAAATCTGCTTTGCCGTGGAGGAAGAATAGTAAATAGAACTCAAATAATTAAAAATCTTCTTCTTGTCGATCACGTGTATCCGATTTTCGCCGCTATAGGCTAAAGTCGATAACATTTCATTGTCAATATAGATTGATTTAGCTGCTGCGATGCAATTCGACAAATAATAGTTTATATTTTCACTCGAAACACGCATTGCGGTTTCTGTCTGCTGTTCATATTGCCGGAGCGCCGAGCTTCGCATGGTCCGATAGAAGAAAAACGCAAAAACGGCCATGGACACGAGCAAAGACACGATCAGAGTGAACAGTATTTTCCAAAGAATGCTGCGATAGTTTTTTTTATTAATCGGCTGATTAAGCATTTTATTCCTTAATAAACCCTCACAGTATGGCATCTGCAGAAAACTCGCCTTCTCTTTCACCAGATAATATTAACATAATATCGGAATAAAGACAATTACCGCAGGGATTCCTTCTTCTGACAGAGCTTTCGGATAAGAACCATGCACGGTATCATTACCACCGGGAGCGATACGATCCAGGCAGCAACATCGGTCATATAATACGCGTACTCCCCAATAAACCGCGGCAACAGCTGGACCATCGCCACGCGGGCGAACAACTGAAGGACGCCCGCGATTACCGGGTATTCCGAATGGCCAAGCAGCTGTACCATCATCCGATACAGATACATGGGCGTCATGATGAACATCCCGGCTGTTATCACGCGCGTGAAGCGCAAAGCTGCACCGTGCGCAAGCAAATATGCCTTTTCATTCTCAGCCGAAAGAAACCAGGAGAGGATCGTACCTCCGAACGCCCATACAGCCAGAACCATGAACAGTGTAATCAGAATCGACGCGCCGACAAGCTTACGTGCGCCGTCGCGAACCCGTTCCGCCCTGCGCGCCCCCAGATTCTGGCCGACATACACGGACAGGCCTGTTTGAAGCGCCATTATGACCGCCTCAAGGAGACTGAAGATTTTCGTCCCGGCGGCAATGCCCGCTGTGAATTCCGAACCCAGCGCATTGATCTCCCTCTGCACCATGTTGCCGCCAATGGCAATGATCACACTGTTTAATAGCATCGGCAGCCATAGCTTGGCGATTTCCTTCGCAAGCGCCGCCTGGGCGCGCCAGTCGATTGGCGCTGCCCGGCACGCGTCGGACCTGAAAAAGGCAAACAATATGATTGCGGCCGAAACGCACTGCGCGATGAGCGTCGCCACAGCCGTGCCGACAACCGACCAGTGAAAAACGAGCACGAACAACAAAACCAGCCCGATATTCAGGATGGTCGAAACGGTCATGGCGTACGATGTCACCGTGCTGTTCCCGGCCGCCCGAAGCAGGGCTCCGACCAGATAGACGGCAGCAATCGGCGGTACGGACAGGATAAAAACGAAAAGAAATTGCCGGGCCTGATCATAGATGTTCGCCGGGACATTCAGGTAATGGAGTATCTGATCCAATCCGACAAGCAGCACCGCGGTAAGCGCTACGCTGAGGCCGATACCGGTGATGAGCGCTCCTGTGACCACGGTGCGGAAGCCTTCCTGATCCTTCGCACCCTTGCGCATCGAGGCGACAATGCAGAACGCATTTGAACAATCCCTGCAGAGGGCTATGACCAGCCAGATGATCCAGCCGGTGCAGCCAATAGCTGCAAATGCATCCACACCGAGAACCTTTCCCACAACGGCTGCATCAACCATGGAATACGTTTGCTGGAACAGGTTTGCGAGGATTAACGGTATGGAAAACCGGACCACCAGGCGGACGGGGCTGCCGGCCGTCATATCGATCTGTGGTATTTGCCGTAACCCGGTATATTTCATATGGAAGATAGATCGCGCGCTGCATCCTGGCGCTTTTTCCGCCGGTCTCCAAGGCTGATCAGCAAGATTGCCGCCATGGAAAGAAGGCATCCGAAAAGCGTCGTTGCCGCAAACGCATAATGATACAACAGCGTACTGAAAACCATACTCGTAATCGGTTCCAGCAGCGAGAAAAAAGAGGCTTTCGTTGCACCGATGCGCTCAATCCCTGCAGCGAACAACAGAGCGGCCGCAAACGCGAGCACGCCGCAGAAGGCCAGTATGCCGATGCTTCTAGGCTCCATCTCATACTTTGACTGTTGAAAGAGCGCTGCTATGCCGCATATGAGCATACAACTGAGTGATATATAGAAGAGGCGGACGCCAAGCGGTTCGCGCTGCGCGCTGCCTTTATCCAGCATGATGATATAAAATACATAGAAAAAGGCGGAGCAAAGCGCCAGCAGTATGCCACTCCTGGATCCGCTCAGGCTGTTTCCGGATATGAGGTACAAGCCTGCTATAGAGAACACAATCGCCAGCAGATGTAATACCGTCAGGCGTTCCTTGAACAGCAGTACCATCGTCAGGCATACAATGGTCGGATACATAAAATGGATCACCGTCGCACAGCCGACCGGGATGTATAGATAGGACATAGCCAGCAGCAGGCTCGTAACACCCATACCAATGCCGCCAATCAGTAGGAGCTGCAGTATATGCGTGCGCGGAATGCGGACGCTATATCCTTTCATCACGCACAGCAGCCATGAAAGAAGGAAAAACATCACCGAGCTGACCACCATCGTTTCGATCGGGGTCGCGCCGGCCTGCAAGGCATTCGCTCGAATACTTGGTTCGATGCCGTATAAAAGGGATGAGAGTATAACAAATAACATAATACCGTCCTTCCGAAACAACTGCCGCCTATCGCGGGTATAGTGCGATGGCGACAGCCGTTCCGGGATTTATTCCAGGTGTGATGAAAAAGAATGTCAGGCGTTTTTCTTGGCGAGAATTCTTTCATAAGCCTCGCGTGGGGTTTCGTTGTGAACGTTCGAATACCAATATTCGGTCAAATCCTCCGCAGTATAGTATTCAAACCATACATAGAAGACCTCTTTATCTGTTTTCGCCAGGAGCTTGTGATCCCTGCCGGCATAAATAAACGAGAAATCACCGGGGCGCTGCTCGTCCGTTTTGCCCTCCACATCAAGCACGAAGTCTGAGTCGCCAAGACAGTAGTTCCACTGGTGCACTTCCGGATGACCTTTCTCATCCGTGCCTGCGCCGACTGCACGCACTACGCCAACGGTGACATGACCGAGCTGCATGCCCTGCAATATGCTCCACGAGCGTGTGCCGGGCTTTTTACAGGCTTGATCGTATTGCACGGCGTCCGTATAAAGCTTGAAGAATGGCAGATGCCTGTGCCATTTTGCAAAGTTCGTCCGATCCCAATCGTTCATCGGGAAAACGCCCAGAATAAATTCAATATCCTCAACCGCGCCGACGGTATAGGTCATTTTATCAAAATCGGGCACGAAGAATGCGGGTTCCTTCACATGGTAGGTCTCTTCAGCATAATGGATGTACGCGCGCTTTCCGTTGAAAGTGAGCAGCACGATCGCGTCTTTTTCCAGCTTCGGCTGAATTACACAGCCCGCCCTGAGATTGTACCGATAGAATTTGATGCCACAGTTCCGTATATCGGAAAAATCGGTGTCCAGCGGCAGTTCAGCCATGGCGATGCCGTCCGGGCCATACTTGATGTTCGCTTCCGCCTTGCTAACATATTGATACTGCATAATGTACCCCACCTCTACTTCCCTCTTTTATTAGTATTGAACTCAATCCAGACATAATGGACTTCCTTGCCGGCTCCGGCATAGAGAGAATGATCGGGGCCTGCGGGGATATAATCCCAATCGCCCGCTTTTCGGTCGCAGCGCTCTGCGTCGTCGCCGGAGCCAACCGTCATCTGATAGTCCGAACAGCCGACGGCATAATTCCACTGATCCACTTCCGGATGGCCTTTTTCAATCGTTCCGCCACAGTTGCCTCCCTGGCAAATGCCGCAGGTGATTCTTCCGAGCCGGTCGAACTCGCCGAACAAGACCGTTCTGGAAATCGTACCGGCCGTCTTGCAGTCCTGATCATACCGGTCGCACTGGGTCTCCGTCCTGAAGAAAGGCAGGTGCAGCGATGCCGAAGCGGTCATTTCACGGTCGTGGGAATCCATGTTCGCCACGAATTGAACGAATTCAAGATCGGTGATTGCCTGTATGGCATAGGGCATCTTGTCGTAGTTGGGTGCGTAGAAGCAAACCATATCCAGCTCACGAACCGCCTCATCATCACGCAGAATGCCAGTCCCTTTCCCGCCGAAGACATAAAATACGCTATCGTCGGCAAGAAGCTTGGGCGTCAGGCGGCTTCCGGCTTTCATGTAATACTTGTAGGCCCTAACCTCCTTATGGGTGCCCGGAAGAAGTTCAATGACGTCAATTCCATTTTGGTCATAGTGACGTACATGACCTGCATCGTAAAATAAGTGTGCAATCATATCGTTTTTATCCTTTCTTTACGCGCAATGTCCGATGAATCATCGGACACTGCGCTTTAGTTCACGAATTCCGAGAAACTTAGTTGTATTTTCCTGCGGCGTAGTCCTTGAATATCTCTGTATACCTTTGCGCGAATGCATCCCGTTTCAGATCACCTGCAACGAACCTTGCCCACGCTTCCTGCAAATCGGGGACGATCTCTACCGGCATATACTCATACATGGACTCCGATGCGCGACCTTCCTTCATGAGATTCACGACGTCCGTCGCCAGCTTCGGCAGCTTATCGGAGAGCTTAAGCGACGCGATGGCCGTCGGGCTGCCCATGCGCTCCTGATGCCACACACGTGCTTCCTCGGAGGATACGATGAAGGTCAGGAATTCCTTGGCCGCTTTAACACGGGCGGGATCATCGCTTTTTGTGGCGGACGCGGCAATCGTTTGAATCTGCAGCCTGTTCTCGCTGGCAACGTTCGAGCAGGGCAGCACATCCTGCTTGACATAGTCGAGCAGCGCAGGGTTTTTGCTCTGAATGTTCGGGGTTTCCCACGAGCCTTCGCCGACCAGCATCGCGCACTCTTCAAGGAAGAACGCATTGCGGCAGGTCCACTTGTCGGTTGCGGTCGCACCCTCCTGCGCATACTGAATCAGGATCGCATACGTATCCATAAAATCGTTCCATTCCTTATCCTTGGCAAGATCAATATCCTTACCGGCCAGCATATTGCTGAGGAACTCCTTGCCCTGGCCTTCCTTATTGCCAAGCCAGGTCGGTCCGACCCAGTTGAACAGATTCAGGTAGGTTTCGGACCACTGGTGCATAAACGGCTTGATGCCCGCCTTGGTGAGATCCTCGCAGAGCTTTGCAAGCTCGTCCCTCGTCTGCGGCGTATGATCCCAGCCAGCCTTCTTGAGCAGGTTCATATTGTACATGATACCCGTTCCTTCCACATAAATCGGCATGATAATCATCCCTTGATCTGTGGTGCCCAGGGCTATTTGATCCTTAGTAAGCAGATTGTACGCTTCGCAGTCCGTGCTCAGGTCTGCGCAATACTGGAACCATTCCTGATTCAGTATGCCGTAGCTCAGAGAGATTAAGTCCGGCAGCTGTCCCGCGGACAGGGAAGACTTGAGAAGATCGTTATACTTGTCGCTGCTCGGGAATGTCGCCTCGATGCTGCCAATCTCCGGATGCTTCTCCTTGTAAGCTGTAATCAGAGCATCAAAGTTATCCGTCCACTGTCCGAGGGGAAACATCAGCCTCAGGTTGATGGGTCCGGCTGCGCCGGGTTTTGCTGCGGCGTCGCCGCCCCCGGGGTTACTGCCGGTTGCCTGGGTGGTTGCCGAAGTATTGTTCTCCTTTGTCCCGGATGCGCACCCCATAATGCTGAACAGCATAACCAGCGCCAACAAAATAACGAGGGGGATTCTCATGCACTTTCTCATACTAAAACTCCTTTCAATATTATATATTGGGTTTCATTGTGCCCGAAATCTGTGTGCTATCCCTTGACGGATCCGGCCGTAACGCCTTCCAGAACTTGCTTCTGGGCAATAATAAAGAATATGAACATCGGCAGGATCGACAAGGTAACCGCAGCAACCGCCGTATCCCAGGAGAAGAACGCTTCGTTGAACAGCGACATCATAGCGATCTGGATAGTGCGTTGCGCGCTTTTTGTCAAAATAAACTGGGTCATCAAATAATCATTCCAGTATGTGAGCACGTTGAGGGAAACAATGGTGAACATGATTCCCTTGGTCAGAGGGAAAATGATCCTCCAATACAGTGAGAAAGATCTGCATCCGTCGATGGTCGCGGCCTCCTCAATCTCAAAAGGGATCGTCTTTACCGCGCCTGTTACCAGGAACATGGACATGGGCATGGAAAACGCCCAGAAGCTGATGATGACTCCGGATAGACGATTGCCCATCCCCAGCAGGCCGATCATCTTCGCAAAAGTAATCATAATGCACTGAAACGGGACGCACATGCCTGCCAGGATAAGAAAGTTCCATGTCCGTGTAAACCAGTTTTTGTGGCGCGCGATCCAGTATCCTGTCATGCCCGTAAAAACGACACATCCGAGCGCCGAGAACACCGTGATGATCAGCGTGTTCAGGAACACCCTCGAAAAGTTGAGCCGTACCCACGCCTCCCCGAAATTATGCAGTGTAGGCCGAACCGGCCACGCGGAGATGTTCGCGGCAATCTCCGGAAAGGGCTTGAAGGAATTCAGCACAGTGAAGTAGAGCGGTACAACGACAATCAGCGAGCTGATTGCGATCAAAACCAGGCGCAGAGCCGTATCGATTTTGTCATTTCGATTCATTTATAATTCAACCTCCTTCCTGGACGTCAGCTTGATCTGCATAAAGGATATAATAATGAGTACGGCCACAAAAACGATGGCCTTTGCCGCTCCGAACGCCATCTGGTTGCTCCTGAACGCCGATATGTAGATATTCATTGTCACAGCCTCCGATGTACGGTACGGATTGCCGTTCGTCAGGGAGAGGTTCGTGTCATATAGCAGCATGGCCCAGTTGATCGCGATAAAGAGACACCGTGTAATCGATGGCCACAGCATCGGGATGGATACCTTCCTAAGCACCTGCCACTTCGTTGCGCCGTCTATCGCGGCGGCCTCGTAAAAGCTGCCGGGGATCGCGGAAAACCCGGCGCCGTAGATAATCATCAAATAACCGGACAGCGTCCACGTCATCACGATCACCAGCGCCCAGAAGGACGACTCCGGCGTAGTGAACCATTTTTGAGAGAACCAGCTCAAACCGCTCCAATTGCCGAACTGAACGAATACGTTCTGAAAGATAAAGCGCCACAGGAATCCGAGCACCACACCGCCGATAATACGCGGCACATAAATCAGCGCGCGCCAGAAATTACGGAAGGGAATATCTTTTGACAGGATGTATGCCCAGAAAAACGCTATAAAATTAGAGAAGACGACCACGCAAACGGAGAAATTGATAGTAAATATAAACGAGGTTATATACCGCTTGTCCTCAAAAGTGCGCAAATAATTCCTGAAACCGACCAAAGAAAAGGTCCGGTCGATGCCGTTCCAGTCTGTAAACGTATAGAAAAACTCGCTGATCAGCGGGATTAGGAAAAGCACCGTGAATATGACGATCGAAGGACCCATAAAAAGCGCGTAATCAAATAAATTTCTTCTATTGATGCCAGATAACTTCAAAGGCGGATGGCTTTCTTCTCTTTTCATGAAACACCGCTTCCAAATATAAGTTTTTTTGTGCGAAACGAGCATTTATCTTGATGCATCTGTAACAAGTATATTGTTTTACCTGCATAGGGTAAACATACGATTTTTACCCGTTGGTTAACAATATTGACCTCCTCACAGACATGCCCTAATGGCTTTTGGGAAGAGGAAATCTTCCAATTGTTTTCTTTTCTCAACAACATGCATGAAAGTCTGATACAGACAAGAATTAATCCATTTTCTGATGGCATTGGCTTTTTTACGCCCATATTTTACAGAATTCAAGTAGAGAGGGATAAAAGTTTCGGTCAACAAACTATAAAAGCAGCACCAAGATGTGCAGGACCGGCGAATGAGATAAGCTAATGTTGTTTCCTCACTTCCTCATAAACGGCTGGAATCCGGCCAGCATTGATACACAGGAATTCTATAGTGAAAGTTTGGATTCCGGACATGGCTCATCTATTAGAGTAATTATTCTCCAGAAATTTTTTACTTTTGCTGCATTTTTTGCTATAATTATTTTTAAACACAGGATAATTTGTAGTTATCCTTTATTTGGGGGTTGGATTGAAATTGAATGCAAAAAATTTTGCGATATTACAAACTCTAATTTGTAGGGCAAAACATCTCGCTACTAACTATGAAATCATCCTGCTAACCAACAGCAAAGAAAAAACAAGTAATATAAGTGACTATACCGGATACTCCGTAACATCCGAGTTCTTTACAGGTGAAGAGCAATCAATGATTTGCACGTCTTTAGATCATATGGGATTTCATGTGCGACAGTTTTTCAATGAGGAAGATTTTATCAGGTTCGTCGCGATGACACAAGAGGATTTATCCCGAAAAATCGTGATCAACTCTGCCCAAAAAGGTACAAAAATTGGACGCAAGTCTTTAATCCCGGCGTTATGCGATCTGTATAATATTCCTCATACTGGGTCTAACCCTTACATAGTTAGCCTATGCCGAGATAAATATCGTAGTAGTTCCATTTTAAAGCAGAATGGGGTACAGACGCCCCGTTCTTGGCTGTATCAACCTGGAACAGGCTGGCTTGGCAACTCTTCCTTTCCCTCACAAGGTCGTTTTATAGTAAAACCGAATTATGAAGCAGCAAGTATCGGTATTGATGCGTCGAATATTTGTTTGGCGGGCAGTGATTTGTCTCAAAAGGTGGCCGAAGTATCTTCAAATTATCGGCAGGAGGTCCTGGTAGAGGAATTTATCCCAGGCTATGAGGTTGAAGTCCCAGTTATCTTTACAGAGAAACCACTGACATTTTTCCCAGTTGGAATCAAATTAGATGGCTCCCGTAAAATGGGAGATCGCATATTGGACTATCACTTACGTGATGTAGATGCGTACGAATACTTTGACTTCTGCGAAGAACAGCCACATGTGGCAAAAAAAGTGACAGATATTGCTGAGCAGATCGCTAGACTTTTAAGTATAAACGGATTTGGACGGATAGATTTTCGTATTATGGAGAATGGAGATATCTATACAACAGATATTGCTACTAACCCACATTATACAGAAAAGAGCAGTTATGAATTCTTGTTCTACCAGTTAGGATTTACTTATGATGACTTGATTGCCTGTCTGATTGCATCCTCTATTGCAGGAGGTGTTGAATCATGATTGGTGCAATTTTGAGTCGTGCTATATGTGCCCAATGCAAGGTATGCTGTAGATATACGGATGATGATGTGTGGGATGCCCCAGGTTTTACACAAACGGAATTAACAAGAGTATTGGAATTTATTAATGATGCTGTATATAATAATAGTCGTGGACTTTTTTTCTTGCATATGCCAAAAGACGGAAATGGCGAGTATACCTGTCCTTTGCTAAGGGATACAGGGTGTCTGCTAGGTGACAATAAGCCCTTTAAGTGTGCCATCTGGCCACTCTATGTAGTAAATTATAATGAAAATCTGGCACTTGTTGTTTCTAGCGAATGCCCATCTGTCTATCAGTTACAAAATCAAGATATTATAAACCAGCTCGGCGAAACAATATCGCATATTTACAAAATTGTTCTGAGGTTTCCAGAATTAATAGAACCATTCCGCCCACAATTCCGTATAATCTGCCTTTTGGGAACATTATCCACCCGGCCGTAGCTCTAAGATTCGCTCCAAAACTCCAGTTCTCCAAATAAATATTTATGGCCATAATAATTCCAGGAGGGAGATGATACTATATGACTTGACGGGAGAAGCGTCTTTTTATACCAGCCTACCGTGCACTTGCCAGTAGTGTTCTTGATCTCCTCATAAAGCGCGAGTGCATGCGCCTCCATAAGCTCATCATTAGCAAGCATAGGATCAGAGCAGAGTGCTTCTAAAATAGTAATTGCTCGATTTTGAGCACCATTCATAAAAAGAATGGAAGAGAAATTCACTTCAATTAAAAACCTATAATAAAATTCTAGATTGTTGATTCCTTTTGTTTCGTTATAAAGGCGTTCTAACTGTACTTCCGCGATTGTTGATTCGCCATTAAGAGCAGCAAAAATAGCCACGTTAACGCGTATAATAGTAGATGTCGAATCCTCTGTTGTATATTCGTGAAGAATCATTTCCATACCATTTTGGGCCTCTTTAGTAGTTATACTTCCGTTCAGAAAAGCAACAAGGACCGCATTGTTGAGCGGCATTTCATATCGGGGAAATTTTAAATATTTAATCTCTTGGGGCAAATTTACTAACTCACCAGCTTCACGAAATACATCAGTAGCCCTGCCTGCCATCAGAGCAGCGGCTACATAATTGTTCAGAGACATATAGTATTCCACTGGGTCTAACGGCGATTTGCTGCCCTCTGGCGTACGGTTGGGCGCAAAGAAATCTTTACTTTTCCGATTCAAAGAGTATGCCATAGCAGGCGGGTGTAGACTGGATGCTTTCCGCCTTAAGGTGTTGAGTCTGAAAGACGCTTCCATGTCAAAATCGATCCGAGTGGTGATGCTCTTTTTTAGTTCTATCTCGTAATGTTGAGCTATATCTATGTCATTGTTATGAATACATGCAACAATATAAGCTGAGATAATACGTTCCCATACTTCTGTTTCGTTATCAACATTTTCTACATCTAGAAACGGTTCGAGACAACTCTTCGATTTATTACGTGATCGGGTATTTAGCCATTTGCTCAAGGTAACCGACATTAAATAATATTTTTCTGCCAAAAGTGGTGGCGTATATATATCCTCTATCAAATCCAGTTCTTCAAGACACAATTTGTAATCTCCTTCATCAAATGCATTGTATGCTAATTTCATGGAATCTGAATACTCCAAGAGATGAGGAGTGAAACCATAGCTGTTGGGGAGTTCGGACGGGAGACGGTGGTTTCGAAGTTCTTTTATGAAGTCTAATAGACGAACTGTACGTGCCGTTTCATACTCTCCCGCATTCAGAAGGCTTTCTGCCCGATCGCAATAATCGCCCGGGTGAAGAAGTTTGAGGCAGCTGGCAAATCCGGTATAGTATTTGACTTTGTTTTCATTAGTCTCTTTTTTATAGGTTTCACGTATCAATTCATGTATGAATGATGCACTTGTCGGAGCCCCTTTCACAAGGCTGAATTTCTGAGCAATATCGATTAGGCCCCGGATGGAACTCTCCTGAAGCTTAAGAACAGGTTCTAAGTCGTGATAGTAAAAAGAATTCCCAAATAATGCCCCATATTTCAAAGCCTCGTTTACCAAAACACCATCGTCACTGATTTTGTTTAGGCGCTCTACTAAAAGATGTCCCAAGTCACGGTTTAGGATAATCTGCCGAATTGTTTCGCCAATCTCGGTGCCGTGGTTAAGAAGCAGAACGATATCAGCTGTAAGTTGTAAATTACCTACCGTAATGGAGTATAGGGCTGCAATTAGATGTGCATCCAGTTCTACGGGGCAGCCCATAGCACCTAATGTCTCACCATACTCTTCTGATCTCACCCCTTCCAGCAGAAAGGTATTTTCATTGGCCAATTGAACTAATCCTGACAGTATTTCCGTATTTTTGGGTACTTGGGATGTATTTATTGTCGCGACAAACAAAATATTTTTAAGAAACGTACTAGGCCTATTTTCTCTTTGAATGAGGGAATACAAAAGTTGGAGTGACCATTCGTCCCAATACTGAAGGTCATCTAACAACAATACAGATATATTTTCCCCACCGCAAAAGTATTCAAGTGGGAATAGCAGTTCCAACTCGTCTTTGGTAAATGCAACATTATTAAGTGCCTGTATTTTCTTACTGGCACCAGACATTTCACCAATACAAGCTGATAAAAATTCGGCTCCCAGGGGCGAAAAACTTCCAGCCTGATTCACTACATTTATGGCACCTTCAACTTTCAGCTTCTTCTTCAGCTTTTTTTGTTTGTTGGCATATAGTATATTTAAAAAAATACGAAATGGGTAATAGGGACGCATGCTTGAATAGTAGTCTCCGCTTAATTTATAAGATACAATACCTGGCAGCTGTCTAGAGAGTATATCCATTAAAAAAGATTTTCCGCTTCCGGATATCCCCTTTACAATGCTGAGTTTTTCTTTGCGGTCAATTGCTTGTAGCAAAGAAATTCTGATTGCATTTTGGTTGCTTACATATTCACTCACAAGCATTCTCCCCACACAATATCTATAGATAACTACAAATTATCCTGTATTGAATTGACCTCAATATAAAAAGACATCCGAATATCTGTGTCAGATATAGGATGTCTTGTATATGATCATCTGGCAGCCGGGGAAGTAACTTTATATCTGGATTTTGTTGCGCGGATGTTTCAATGCCAGGATATCTCTTTGCTTGCCTGAAGCAACATGCGTGTATATTTGAGTGGTAACAATCGAGCTATGGCCCAAAAGCTTCTGAATATAACGGATATCGACATCTTCTTCCAAGAGCAAAGTCGCGAAAGAATGCCGGAACATGTGTGGAGTGATATGACTTGACACTCCTGCGAGTTCAACGTATTTATTGATCATCATTCTGACTGATTGCTCCGATAACCTCCAATTTAAACGATTTACAAAAAAATATCCCGCCTCATTCATTTTCCCCTCAAACGCACACTTGTAGTTTTTTAAAGCAGCCAGTACTGCCGGATTTTCGATTTGAACGATCCTTTCCTTCGATCCTTTTCCATATATTTTAATGGTCCCTTCGGCTAAACCAACATCTTGTACTGTCAAAGAACAAAGCTCCGAAACCCTTACCCCTGTTGCAAACAGCAGCTCTAAAACTGCAACATCCCGCAGCGTCGCGTTGTATTGATATTGGGATATGTCTTTCATTTGCGTGGATAGCTGATATGACGCTTTCAGTAAAAGTTGGATGATATTAATGGGAATCGTCTTCGGCAATATGAATGGCTCCTGAAATTTCACCTTCATTTTCGCAAAAGGATTGTCCTCTAATATTTCCTCATACTCCAAATAACTGCAAAACGCTTTAAGGCTGGCAATTTTCCGCTTTACACTTTTAGGTTTGTATTTTTTGTGAAGCAAGGTAATATAATATGACAATCCATTGCGGTTTAACTCGCAATTCTCGCCGCTTTCCACCTTGGCAAACTGCTCCAAATCAATCGTATACGCTTTAAGTGTCTTGGAATTGAGGTTCTTTTGATACCTGCAATATTCCAGGTAGTTGTAAATCTGCTTATTGAAATCGATCATCCATAGTCCCTCCGCAAATAATGTTATAGAGCACTTATGGATGATATGTCGGATTTTGTCGAATATTCCAATACGATATATTTGATCCAGAAACAACAGGAACCCTTTTACATTCTATTTCGTCTTATAAAAACAGCCCACATGATCGAAAGGAGCCTTACCCATGAAAAAACGCATGACGGCCCTCTTGCTCTGCTTCATACTTACGCTATCGGCACTACTTTCCGGCTGCGCTGCCGCGAATGCCGAGAACCTCATGGCTGACATCACGCCCAACGCTGTTTCTACGCAAGCGGCCCTCAACGGCGCAAGCCACGCAGCAGCCGCGGACTTCGCGGTAAAGCTTCTCCAAGCGAGCGTGCGGAAGGATGGAGGCAAAAACGCGCTGCTCTCCCCGCTCTCGGTACTCCTCGCCCTTGGGATGACCGCGAACGGCGCCAAGGGTGAAACACTTGCGCAGATGGAAGATGTCCTCCGCATACCCATGGTAGAGTTGAACACATACCTAAAAACATATGTCAAGGCGCTCCCTTCGGGCGAAAAATATAAGCTCCACATCGCCAATTCTATTTGGTTCCGAAACGATGAGAGCTTCCAAGCCGAGCGAGATTTCCTCCAAATCAACGCAGACTTTTACGACGCGGGGCTTTACAGCGCATCGTTTGACAATTCGACGCTCCGGGACATCAACCGTTGGGTCGACAATAACACCGACGGCATGATCAAGGATATCCTTAAGGAGATTCCCGAAGCGGCGGTGATGTACCTCATCAACGCGCTCGCCTTCGACGCCGAGTGGCGGAGCATCTATAAGGATGGTCAGGTACACAAGCGAGCCTTCACGACCGAGGATGGTGCGGCGCGCGACGCGGAGCTGATGTATTCGTCCGAACACCGCTACCTCAAGGATGAGAACGCCTCCGGCGTGATCAAGTATTACGCCGACGGGAAATACGCCTTCGCCGCTCTGCTGCCGGACGAGGGCGTGCGCATCGCCGACTATATGGCCTCTCTCACGGGAGAAAGGCTTCTATCCATCCTTGGGGAGGCGCAGAGCGTAGAGGTAGTCACTGCGATACCCAAATTCAAATGTGAATACAGTACAGAACTGAGCGACATTCTTAAAGACATGGGTATGCGCAATGCCTTTGACATGGGCGCTGCGGACTTCTCGGGCATCGGCAGTTCAACCGAAGGTCCCTTGTACATCAGCCGCGTACTACACAAGACCTTCATCGCCGTGGATGAACGCGGAACCCGCGCGGGCGCCGCTACCGCCGTGGAAATGGCGGCCGGCTCGGCCGCACCGCAGGAGGAGCCCAAAACCGTTATACTCGACCGTCCATTTGTGTACATGCTCATCGACTGCGAAACCAACCTGCCGTTTTTCATCGGCATGATGATGGACGTTGATAGCTGAGGGTTTAATAATAATCCTTAACGCACCAGTATTTATTTCCCTTAATAATTGTAAGGGTGTTATAAGTGGGTTCTTCTTCTCCTAGTGAAGAGGCCCAATAAAACTTGATTTTAACGATATAGGTAGTATCATTGATCTTGTCTTCTTTTACAATCTCATATTTATAATTCGAAGGGCTTGAGCCACCAATAATCCAAAAATTTTCTTCGGCCTTACCCCATTTTTCTACAATTCTCTGTTTTAGTTCATCACAGGAAACTGCATACTGGTAGACTCCATTCCTTTTACCTTCGCTTTTTGCCCATAAATTAGCTGCTTCCAAATGACTTGAGGCACCAAACTCATCCAGTACCTGCTTGAACAAATAAACTTGCGCCTTTATTTGTTGGAATTTGACCGGATCTATTTCAGCAATGCTAATAGCATATGTGTTTATCGAATTTGCAAGGAACAGCGAGATCGAGAAACACAAAGTATATTTATAAATACCTTTCATTCTTTTCACTCCCCTTAAATTTATGCTGCCCAGTAATTGTTCTAAATAATAGGGTGTTTAAGGGACGTATAACAAATTAATGCGGATTGGAGTCTTGTAGTTTCGCTAAACAGATTTGCCTGTTTTCATATTAGTTACTTTCCATAGAGCCATTGGATGATTCTTTATCCTATTAACAATTCGTACCTAAATATAGTGAGGCCAAGCAACTTCTGATTATGCTCTTACTGTGCGAAATAAACGATAATAATTAAACTGTATCCTTTCATTTGGCTCGGTGCCTGGCAAGGCGATTTGCGAAACAAATTTAAATCCGGCTTTTATCACCACTCGGTTTGATGCCAAATTTGCAGGCTTAACAACTGCATAAAAAAATTCATTCTTGTTCATAGGAAAATAATAATCAGTTATTGCCTTGGCAGATTCTGTTGCATAGCCATGATTCATTGCTTTTTCAGAGATAAAATAGCCAATGCTTAATTCTCCTGGAAACTCCCGAGGATATTCACATCCGGTATTCACTTGTCCGATCAATTTGTTAGTAGCCTTCTCTATTATTGCTAATAGGATGAATTCCTTGTTAGGATCAGCAATTGAATAACCCCATTGTATCCCTTTGAACCAATCATTGACCCAAGTTTCACAGTCTTTCCAGTCAGGGCACCAATAACAAATGTGTCTTTCATTGGCAATTTCAACAAGCGCCATCAAATCCGCTTCGGTAAACTCACGTAAAATGAGTCTTTCTGATTCAATGTAAATACTCATATTGATACCATCCTTAATTTTAAGATTTTATTAAGTGCAACCTAATAAAGCCATTTTATAATGACTGAAGATTTTATTAATATATCTTATAATTAAGTATTTATGGCATTGGTCTATCTCCTCTAATTTTCATGCCTTTTATTATACGGATTAATACAATATTACACAATCGTAAAGAATATCTATAAATAATCTTTATTTCGCGATACAAACCATTCTAAATGCGTATATATCACCCCAGCCGCGGAGCGCGGGGCGACGTCGATGAACTGCCTTCCCGACGTCCACGGGCTAGATAATAAATGATAAGAAAGACAATAGAATTTAATTTCAATAACTATTTAATAAAACAAAAAAGCCCAATTCACTATTTATGAACCAAGCTTTTTATGGTTGTTGCAATATTGTTGCACTTTTTTCAAAGTGTGCCTTGTAATGTGGAGCCCTCAACCAGAGTCGAACTGGTAATCTCCTTACCATGGATAGGGTTATTGGAGGCGGAATCGCTTATATAAGGCACTTTGCGGGCGGTGGAAGGATTTCGAAAACCCAATTAAAGCCCAACAGGGGTTATATGCATAAAATACCGGTATCTGGACTAAGTACATAATTAGTTATGCCGTTTGACGCGCAGCGATGAACTCATCAATATCAGAGACAATGTATTTGTCACCGAAAGAGTGCAGTATATCATAAAAGGAACCGAGGTAATCGAGTACGCCATATTCCTTGAATAGGCGAAAGGCTTCCTTGCCTTTCAAATGATGTTCGCTTTTATATCTTTCAAGGCAAAATACCTTGAAACGTGCTATCTCGCTCATTCATACCCTCCAACTAATATTCGGGAAGCACAAGCCGCCCGGTTTTCGTTTCATTCACCCATAGCTCATACAACTTTGGGACACTGTAATGCCACACCTTGGTTTCCTCTTTTTCAAGCGCCGAATATAACTCTGACGTATATAACTTTTCCATTGCGATATCTTCGTCAAAACCCGTTTCGGCAATGATTTTTGCTACCAAGCCTGTGGAAATAGTTTGCAGGACAAGATTAAACTGATTTGTTTCCACTACTCTACGCCCCCTAACTTTTCAAATCCCATAAAATGGCAATAGGTTAGCGATTTGGTTGTATGGAAAAGAATTTGGCTATACAATTCCTCTACCTTCAGCCGCTTTATGGCATCTTCTTTATCGTAAACGCCATTTTCATAGTACTGTACAACAGTATAGACCTTATCGTCCGCAACCGGCCCGAAAACAATGTCATACGGTTCAATCGCTTCACGCCCGCTTCGGTTGGCGCAAACGAAATCAAGCCACTTGCCATTCGGCTCGTCAAAACGGATGATGGAAAGGCTGCGTTCAGCCGCTTCCAAATCGAACTCATAAACGGACAGCATCTGGTCTTTTGTCTCACGGCGTTCGGCAACCCGCTCAGCCCACCTGACCGCTTGTTCTTTGTTCGATGTGGCATAAAAACCTACCCCGAAATCAAGCATGCGCTCGCTTTGCAGGATCTCGGGCTTTTCAACGACTACACTGCTGCCATGATAAATTACCATCTTGCCACCTCCAACACCTTGTTCATCAAGTGCAACTCGTTTTTAATACTTCTCAGCAGATTCTCGATGTTTTTTCGGCGCTCAAGTCGTTCTCTTAAATCGGCAATGGCGGCTTCATCGTTTCCGACGTACTCGCTCACAACCTTGCCGCCACGGCGATATGCAAGATAATAATACTTTCTGCCGTTTCTCTCCTTTGCCCTAAGCGAGCCTTTCGGTAATGCAGCAAGCTGCTTTTCGTAAGAATCCCTCAACGTGGACATTCTTTTTGCCTCACGCATAGTTGTCGCCGCAAAGTAGCTCATAAATATCACCTATATATATTATACCCAACGATTATGCAAGTGCATATGCAAAGTTAGGTACATTCAGAAAAATGTTCAGAAAAACCATTTTTATAGTAAAGCGCTGTTTTATAACGCAGCTCATTCCAGTTCAATAATTTGCTCATATAGCAATATAAACTTCTGCCCGATAATGCGATTGTCATGATAATGTCCGAATAGCCAGTATTTGAAGTCCAGCCTCTTTTTGATATCCTCAAAAAAATCGGTCAGAGCGTCCGGCTGAGAGTTTTTCCCAGACCTCGTTAAATTCAACTGTTGCCCAAAGCTCCTTGAAGGTTATAAAAGTCACCCTTTCCCTTCACTCCGCTGCTTTAAAATCTTCTATCACAAAAAGCAACTAAATCTCCTTCTCCGCTCTGTAACTATCTTACCATATTCTATTATTCCCTCTTTAATTAATCTTCATTTTTCATTCATTTTCTCACTCAATCTTAGGTTTTCACTTTCTTCAAAACAAGCCTCAATTATATTCCGGTGTTAACACTTCAATATTTTTCACAGGCAAAGAAAATAGAAGAAGCCGGAATCCATGAATTGAAGCTCTACCTTAGAGAGACTTTAAACAATATTCATGTCAACCCATTCAGATTAAAGGATTTATGACCTTAGTATAGGATTTTAATAAAGCTGTCCATTCGCTAGGATATTAATCAATAGTCAAATTTCTGTCAAAACAAAAACTTCCGAAATTCTAAGAATCTCGGAAGCTCGTATTTAGTTGGAGCCCTCAATCAGAGTCGAACTGATGACCTCATCCTTACCATGGATGCGCTCTGCCAACTGAGCTATGAGGGCATTTATCGATTTGCCGGTGCGACGCCCATTGCGGTCCGGCATAGTGTTTGTTCCAGCGTCATAAGCCCGACGCTGAAGGCCAATGGAGCGGGTGATGGGAATCGAACCCACGCAGTCAGCTTGGGAAGCTGATATTCTACCATTGAATTACACCCGCAAGTCGTTAATTTCAACGGGCGAATTGTATTATAACATACGCCCTGCATAATGTCCAGTATGAAAATACTGTATTTCTTTTAAAACAATTCCGGCCTAAATGCGGCCTTCTTCCAGGTACTTTTCCAGTTTCCGCTTTACGCGCTGGAGCGCGTTGTCGATGGATTTGACGTGGCGGTCCAGTTCCGCGGCGATTTCCTGGTAGGACCTGCCCTGGAGATACTGGGACAGCACCTCCCATTCAAGGCCGCTGAGGATCTCGCCCATTTTCACTTCGATTCCGGCAAATTCCTCCCGGTTGATGATCATTTCTTCGGGGTCGCTGATGCTCTCCTCGCTGATGACATCGAGAAGGGTACGGTCGGATTCCTCGTCGAAAATCGGTTTGTTGAGCGAAACGTAGGAATTGAGCGGAATGTGTTTCTGGCGGGTGGCCGTTTTTATGGCCGTGATGATCTGCCTGGTGATGCAAAGCTCCGCGAAGGCTCTGAAGGAGGAAAGCTTGTCCCCTCTGAAGTCGCGGATCGCTTTGTACAGGCCGATCATGCCTTCCTGGATGATATCTTCCCGGTCTGCGCCAATAAGAAAATAAGTCCTGGCTTTAGCTCGGACAAAACTCTTGTACTTGTTTATTAAAAATTCGAGGGCTTGGGCATCTCCAGACTTTGCATCCCTGATGATCTCTTCGTCTACTGCTAGGTTATAACTTAACTGTGCCTCGGCGCGAGCAACTGGCTTCAAGTAAACGCCCCCTCATATGTAATAACATATCTTTTGTAAAAAACAGGCAGGTACTCCGGGATTCACCTCACCTAATTATACGTAACGCATTCCTTTATGTCAAGCTGGAACTTGCCTCTGCTCAGTTCTTCAAGCTTTTCCAGCAATTCCGGCTTGACACGCGCACCGGGTATATACGCCCCAACTTTTTGGGGGAAATAGTACCAGCTTATTATCCTGTATTTCCCAGACGAGAAACGAACTTTCCGATATAATTATCGGCAATTTTGTTCTTTTCTGAATATACAATTTTGATGTTTCCCGAAAATATTGCATCAGGGCTTCTTTTTGCTTCTTTGCCTGACGATCTCGTAAGTCACGATGGCTCCTGCCACAGCAGCGTTCAGGGACGTAATCTGCCCCAGCATCGGTATATTCACAACAAAGTCGCAGCTTTCCCGGACAAGCTTGCCCATCCCTTCTCCTTCGCTGCCGATCACCAACGCGACAGGACCGGTCAGATCCCGGTCGAAGTAGGCCGCGTCGCCGGTGGAATCCGTACCGACCACCCAGATATTCTGCTTCTTGAGCATTTCAATGGTCTGAACAATATTCGTGACCCTGGCAACCGGCACATATTCAATTGCTCCGGCGGAAGCTTTGGATACGACCGACGTAAGCCCCACCGCCCTGCGTTTGGGAATGATGACGCCATGAACGCCCGCCGCGTTGGCTGTACGAAGGATCGAGCCAAGGTTGTGGGAGTCCGTGATTTCGTCCAGAATGATCAGGAACGGCGGCCTTTCGCTTGCAGCCGCACTTTCGAGAATCTCATCGACTTCAACATAGTCTTTTGCGGCAGTAAGGGCTATAACGCCCTGATGGGCATGGGTCACCGACATCGCGTCGAGTTTGGCGCGTTCGATTTCCTGGATCAGGATATGGCTCTGCCTGGCCATGGCGATGATCTGGTTTACGGAACCCTCCCGCTCGCCTTTTGCTACAAAGATGCGGTTAATGCTTCTGCCCGATTTCAAGGCTTCGAGTACGGAGTTCCTGCCCTCCAGCTTGTCCAGATCACCCTGGCCCGCAGCAAAGTCTTCTGTCGCGGCATTGTTCTGTTCAAGCGCTGTATCGTCTTTCGGCGCTCCGTATGGCGCTCCGTATTTGGTGCCTCGGCGGTCGGTATTTGAGCGACCGGTGTTTGAGCCGCCGAAACGGTCTGCGTCCGATTTGCCGGGGCGGCCGGTGCTTGATTTACGAAAATGGTCAGTGCCCGGCTTACTAAAACCTTCTGTATCCGGCTTGCCAAAATGGCTTGTATTTGACTTGCTATAACGGTCATTCGTTGACTTACCATAACGATCGCTGCTTGGCTTGCTATAGCGCCCGGCGCTTGATTGGTCGGTGCTTGATCTGCCAGCCCGGCTGCCGGCCGATTTGCCAAAATCGCCGGCCCCTTTGCTGAAACGGTCGGCGCCCGGCCTGCCGCCCCGGAAACCGCCCGCCTTCGCTCCGCCGCTTCCCGATGCTCCCCTGTATCCTTCATTCCGGCCGCCTCTGCCGCCGCTTCTTTTCTCTTCCATCGCTATACGTCCTCTCTGCTTTCCGTTTCTCTTATTTTTACTCCATTTGCGGTTTATATCCCGTCCCGGCTCCGTCCTACGGATAAATCAAGAAGTTCAAGCAGCCGCGTATAATCGCCCTTCACATAGAGATAGCCAAGAAGTGTTTCAAAACCCGTTGCATATTTGTATTCCGCAACATCCGCATTTTTTGGAATAGTCCCGGATTTGGCATTCCGGCCCCTTCTCACGATGTCCTGCTCCTCTTCGGACAGGATATTCATGAGCCGGTGTATGATATCCGACTGCGCCTTTGCTTTAACAAATTCGATCGACTGCTTGTGAAGCTTGTGGACCGGGGCATTGCCCTGGCTTAACAGCAGGGTGCGGACATGCAGTTCGTAAACAGCGTCGCCGATGTAGGCAAGTACCAGAGGAGAGAATTGATTCGCATTTCCTTTTAATAATAAAGGAAAGTGTTCCCCAATCCTTTCATTGATGCCTGCACTTTCTTTCACGCCATTTCCGGCGTTTTCCCCGGCGCTGTCTCCGGTGTTGTTTTTTGAGTTTTCTCCGGCGCTTTCGTCAACATTTTCTTGGGCGACTTCATTCGCCATTCCGTCTTCGTTCATTCAATAAATCCTATCCGGTTTCTTTTCTGAGGATTTGTCGTGGGTCCTCAACAGAAGTATTATATACTATTTAGCCCAAGCTGTGAACAAGAACTACTTTACGGCACTGTTTTTCTATCAGAATCCAAGTTAATAAATTTGCTATTAGCTAAATTCATTGTGTATCAGGCCTTACAAGGATTTCTTGTTAAGCTTTTCTTAACTCGCCTCGCCACTTGAGTTCCTAATCCTTACTATCTTTTCGCGCAAGGAACGATTCTGACCATTTTGCTTTTTTTCGATTCCTTTGAAGAATATGCCGTTAGCAAATCTATAAGATCAGTTGCCAACGGCATATTCCCTTTATTTATCCTCCCACTTCAGCACTGGAACTCTTGCCGCCTTAACCTCATCAAGCCTTGATACAACAGTATTGTGCGGTGCGTTCCGGACAAGGTCCGGGTCCTTTTCCGCCTCCTCCGAAATGCGGATCAGGGTATCGGCAAACTGATCCAGGGTCTCCCTGCTTTCCGTTTCCGTCGGCTCCAGCATCATTGCTTCATGAACAATGAGGGGGAAATAAACCGTTGGCGGATGATATCCAAAGTCAAGCAGCCTCTTTGCCATATCCAATGTGCGTACTCCTTTATCCGCCTGCCTTTGTCCCGATAGAACGAATTCATGCATGCAGGTCCGGTTATAGGGCAGGTCGAATTTCTCCCTTAACCTGTTCATTAAATAATTTGCGTTCAATACTGCTGTCTCCGAGGCGTTCCGGAGCCCGTCAGGCCCCATGGTCCTGATATAGGCATACGCCCTTGCAATTACTCCGAAATTGCCATAGAAGGATTTAACCCGCCCTATTGTTTGCGGGCGGTCATGCTCAAGCCTGTAAAGGCTCCCTTCCTTTTCGACCGTCGGTACCGGCAGAAAAGGAACCAGCTCCTTTTTAACGCCTATCGGCCCGGCGCCGGGTCCACCGCCGCCGTGGGGCGTGCTGAAAGTCTTGTGAAGATTGAGGTGTACGACATCAAAGCCCATATCTCCGGGTCTGCATATTCCCATAATGGCATTTGCATTGGCGCCGTCGTAATACAGGAGTCCGCCTGCATTATGAATGATATCGGCTATTGCCTGGATGTTCTCGTCAAAAAGGCCGAGAGTATTCGGATTAGTCAGCATCAACCCTGCGGTATCCTTGCCGGCGAGCTGTCTCAGCGCTTCGATGTCCACGCCGCCCCTCTCGTCCGATTTCACCTCGACCACTTCAAATCCCGCCAGGACGGCTGACGCCGGGTTTGTTCCGTGGGCGGAGTCCGGAACGATGATTTTTGTTCTTCCGGCCTCTCCCCTGCTGCGATGATATGCGCTGATGATCATCAATCCGGTCAGTTCGCCGTGGGCCCCTGCAGCGGGCTGCAAAGAGAAGCGCTCCATTCCGGTGGTCTCCGAAAGCATTCCATCCATTTCGTAAAGTATCTGCAGACAGCCCTGCGACAGCTCTTCAGCCTGACCGGGGTGCGCGCCTGTAAAACCCTCCAGGGCCGCGACGTCTTCATTTATTTTGGGATTGTATTTCATCGTACAGGAGCCAAGGGGGTAAAAGCCTGTATCTACACTATGGTTGCGGCGTGAAAGCTGCGTAAAATGCCTGACAAGCTCGCCTTCGCCTACCTCGGGCAACCCTGCATCTTCCTGCCGGACAGAACGACCGGGCAGCAGATCGGAGATGCTTTGCCGAGGCACATCGCAATCCGGCAAATTGCATGCCCTCCTCCCAGTCTTGCTTATTTCAAATATGAGTTCCATAACATGCCCTCCTATAGAACGTCGTGTTGTAAACGGTTTCCGACATACTGCCGTGTGCTGCCGTGTACTTCCGCGTACTGCCTAACATCCCGCTGCAATTCTTACAAAGGCGTCAATTTCCTCTTTCGTTCGTTTCTCCGTCACGGCCACAAGCCAGCAATTCTTCATGCCGGAATAGTACCTTTCCAGTTCCAGGCCGCCAAGGATGTTGTTTTCAAGGAGTCTGCGGTTGATTCTGTCTACATCCTCCTTGAGGGACCTTACGGTAAATTCTTTAAAAAACGGCGCTTCATTCGCCCTCTCGAATTTTCCTGTTAAAACGAGCTGTTCGCAGGCATAATGGGCTTTTTGCAGGCAAAGGTCCGCCGTTTCCTTCAGTCCCTGCCTGCCCATAACGGACAGGTACACGGCGGCCGCAAGCGCATTCAGCGCCTGGTTGGAGCAAATGTTGGACACGGCCTTTTCCCGGCGGATATGCTGCTCCCTTGCCTGCAGAGTCAGTACAAAGCCTTTCCTGCCCTCCTGGTCCGTTGTCTCGCCTACAATTCTTCCCGGCATCTTCCGGACCAGCTCCTTCTTAACCGCCATAAAGCCGAAAGACGGCCCTCCATAGTTCAGCGGATTTCCAAGGGACTGCCCGTCTCCGACCGCAATATCGATGCCGCACTCTCCGGGCGGTTTGAGCAGAGCCAGTGAAACAGGGTCCACACAGGCTATGGAAAGGGCGCCGATATCGGCGGCAAGCTTCGCTGCGCCGGCCAGATCCTCGATGGCGCCGAAAAAGTTTGGATTCTGGAGAATGACGGCGGCGCAGTCCTCCGGCAGGAGTTGGCTGGTCTGGTCGTGGCCGCCCCGGGCGCTTTCGGGCCGGAAGCCCGAGAGGTCCGAGATTCCGTTCGACAGGGCGATTTCATGTAGATTCATTCCATTGAAGCGAGCATAGGTTTTCAGGACTTCCCGGTATTCCGGGTGAAGTCCTTCGGATACGGCGACCGTGCTTCTTCCAGTCGAGCGCACTGCCATCAACGCCGCTTCGGCAACCGCCGTGGCGCCGTCGTACATGGAAGCGTTCGAGACATCCATTCCCGTCAACTGGCAAATCATCGTCTGGTATTCGAAGATCGCCTGCAGCATTCCCTGGCTGATCTCGGGCTGATACGGCGTATAAGCCGTATAAAACTCGGCGCGGGAAATGATGTGCCTTACTACGGAAGGAATAAAATGATCGTAGGCTCCTGCCCCGAGAAAGCAGGCATATTCGCCGGTATCGGCGTTTTTGCCGGCCAGCTTTTTCATGTGCGCCGCCAGTTCCAGCTCGGACATTCTTCCGGGAAGCTTGAGCTCCCGCTTCAGCATCAAATCCGCAGGAATATCGGAAAATAGCTCCTCAGCGCTGCCAAGTCCCAGGGCTTCAAGCATTTGCCGCGTGTCCTCCTGCGTATTGGGGATATAATGGGACATCGTCAAGCCCCCTTTATGCAAAATTCAGCGTATTGCTGTTCATCCATCAATTTGTCCAGCTCTTCCGGATCCACTGCCGCCAATGCGGCGATCCAATTCTCATAGGGCTCGGAGTTCAGCAGCTCAGGGGCGGCCGTGAGCGCGTCATTCACCTTGGCCACGGTTCCGGATACCGGCGTGTAGACATCGGAGGCTGTTTTCACTGATTCGACAACACTGAGCTGCTCGCCGGCATTCAGCTTTTTCCCGATCTTCGGCAGTTCGACGAAAACAATATCGCCCAGCGCCAGCTGTGCATAGTTTGAAATGCCTATGTACATGAAACCGCCTTCCTGCCTTACCCATTCATGCTCTTTTGTGTACTTCATCCCCTGGAATGTCTTCATAATACAAAATCCTCCCATCCATTTTTATTTCCTTTTTAAAATAACCCGATAATAACCTGTTGTGCTTGTTGATTTTATTCCTTCTACCGTTTTTCCCTTTTATAAAACGGCAGCCGTACGATCCTCGCGGCGAAGAGTCCATCTCTCACCTTTACTTCGATCATACTGTCCGGCTTTGCCGCTGCCGCATCCAGAAGCGCCAGCCCCATGTTTTTCTTCAAGGTGGGGAAAAAGCCTCCGCTTGTGACCTGACCGGATTTCACGCCGCCGGAAAAGATTTCATAGCCGTTTCTCGGCACCGCCCGGTCGATCATTTCAAAGCCCGCGATTCTCTTTTTCAACCCTCTCTCCAACTGTGCAAGCAATGCATCCCTTCCGGTGAAACCGCCTTTGCCGGGCTTCACAAACCGTTCAAGCCCGGCCTCGACCGGCGAGATGGCCTCGGAGAGCTCCTGCCCGTACAACGGCATCCCGGCCTCCAGCCTCAGCGTATCCCGCGCGCCGAGACCCGCCGGCAGCAAGCCGTATTCCCGGTCGTTGTCCATCAGCATGCTCCACAGCCTGGAGGCCTCTTCGGGACGGCAGTACAGCTCAAACCCGTCCTCGCCGGTATAGCCGGTACGCGAAAGCAGTGTGGTTACGTCCCCTATTGATACATCGACAGCATAGTGATATGTACGAATTTTGCCAAGCTCCACATCGGTCAATTTCTGCAGCACCGTTTCGGCGACCGGCCCCTGTATGGCAAGCTGGGCATATTCCTCCGAACGGTTTGCAATGCTTACTCTTCCTTTTTTATGTTCGCAGAGCCATTGATAATCCTTTTCCGTATTGGCCGCATTGACCACCAGCATATAGCTTTCCTCCGAAAGCCGGTAGACAATGAGATCATCCACCGTGCCGCCGTCCTGATAGCACATGGGCGAATACACCGCCTTTCCCGGGGCGGCGGACAGCTCGTTGGTCAGCATGCCCTGTAAAAAATCAAACGCGTCCGGCCCGGAAACCACCAGTTCCCCCATATGGGATACGTCAAACAGTCCGGCTTTCGTACGGACGTTTTCGTGCTCCTGAAGAATGCTTCCGTACTGAATCGGCAGCAGCCAGCCGTGGAAATCGACCAGCTTTCCTCCCGCTTCCACATGTGCCTCGTACAGCGGCGTTCTTTTTGCATTTTGGTTCTGCACACCTTCCATTACTGCACTCCTTCCTTAATAGAATGCCCAACAAAAAACAGAGAAAAACGACAAATAATCCTGTCATCTTTCTCTGTTCTTTCACCTGAGAGATTCCATCTCCGCCGGTATGGCCCCGCATCCTGGCGAAAATATTGCTCCTTCGGTGCCGAAATCCGGCTTTTCAGAGTTCTGTCCGGCTGCTGCCCTTTTGCCTGAAAGATTCGCCGCCGGGCTGACCTTCCCGTGCGGTTTACTTCTTCGGCTCCCATATTCCATGGGACTCTCCGGCAACCATCATCCACCCTATGCTTTTTTCTTTATACCTCTATTATATTCCAATCCCTGTCCGATTTCTACCGTTTGTTAAAATCCTTCGCCGGTTAAAATCCTTTGCCTTCCAGCCATCCGGCAATGTCCAGCGTCATGGCCGTCTCTGCCTCGTCCATGGATTCCGCGGCTTCGCGCAGCTTTTCGGCCAGCTGACGGGAAGAAAATGCGCTGCCCTTGAACAACTCCGGGAGCTTTGCTATATACGCCTCGTCCATGGCGTCCGAATAGACGGCGGCTTCCCGGACCAGACCGTTCTCCAGCTTGAAGCCGATTTCGACTCCGCCCCATGGGAACCGGGTCTCCAGATCCACGTCAAACTGGGGGGCCTCCCCGTAGCGCCAACACCAGGAAGAGTACTTGCAGTACAGCTCTTCCAACGCCGTCCTGCCGGCTTTGCCGTCCCTGATCCCGTCTTCGACGGGCGCGTCGCTGTGATAAATCGACCGGAACGAAGCGATCAGCGCTTCGGCCATTTCATCGATCGTCAGCGACGGCAGGAGCTCTTTGAGATTGACCACCCTGGATTGAACGGATTGAACGCCTTTTGACCGCATTTTTTCCGGGGATACCTGGAGATAATTGGAGAGCTTCTGGAAATTCGCGTGGACGAGCACCGTGCCATGGTGGTACGCGCCGTTTTTCCGGAAACAGAAGGCGTTGCCGGAAAATTTGCGCCCGTCCACGGTCAGATCGTTCCGGCCACTCATCACCGCCTTGATCCCAAGGCTATTTACGGCATCCAGGATGACTCCGACCTGCTTTTCCAGGTCGTACTGCTCCCGGCTGACGACGAAGGTAAAGTTGAGGTTCCCCATGTCGTGGTATACGGCCCCGCCGCCGGAAAGCCGTCTTGCCAGCTTTCCGCCTTCGTTTTCAAAGTGCTCCGTTTTGCATTCGCGCCAGGGATTCTGGTTTCTCCCGATCACGACGGTATTGTCATTCTGCCATAGATATAAAATGCACTGTCCCGGCTCCACCCGGTCCAGCAGGTATTCCTCGACGGAAAGGTTCCACCAGGGATCGTACGTATTTGTGCGGAGGATCCGCGTATTGTTGTTCATTGAAAGGCCTCCCGATTGCACCGCATTCATAAATTATAACCATTTGTTCTACAAATTTCAACACACGTTTCTTTCGGCTTCCCGTTTTTTACTTTCGAAGTCTTATGTTTACGACGGCAACCCGGTCCTTTCCCGCGGCCCGCCCGCGTCCTGTCATTATTGATTCTTTAAGCCGTCCGTATTGTAACACTTGTATTGTCCTATCAATATTATGTAAAAGAATCATATTGTTTGAAGGAGCGTAGCGCTATGAAGTATCAAGACAATTATATGGGCTCAAGGGCGGAATTCGCCAGCTTTATTAAAAAGGCGATCCCGGATCTTTTTGCCGGCAATCTCGTTGTCGAAGGAACCCCTGTAGCCATCCCCGCCGATACGGACCTGGACTACAAGGTAAAATACGATGACGACACGGAAAGCGGATCCGTCACTCTCAAGGTCTCCTGGACAAAGGAAACCGCAGGCGAGGAACTGACCCTCGACGACTAATCGGCTTCCGGAGGGTTTCCGATCCTTGCCGGCCGGCAGGGATCCCCCCTTACATACACCTGAAAGGAAGGGATAAAATTGGCAATCGCGGCAAATGAACCACTGGATCTCGTATTGGGCAGCTATCCCATAAAGGTTTTGGATATCCGCAACGAATCCTACAAGGACAAAAAAGGCGTCTGGTGGATCAAAACAACGGATGGCATGCGAATCCTGAAAAAAATATCCAACTCCGAGGAGACGCTGAAATTCCTCCTGCATGCGGTGGACCATCTCCGGAAAAACGGCGTCCTCCTGCCGGAAATCATCAAAACCTCCGATGGGAGGAATTACGCGAAGGTGAACGGCACCTGCTACGTCCTGACCGATGCGATAGACGGCAAGAACCCCTCCTACACGTCGCCCCGGGAATTGAACAGCATCGTGGGCGAGCTGGCCAAATTCCACAAGGCCTCCCGGGACTTCTCCCTTCCTGCCGAAAGCAAGCCGAAATACCATCTCGGGCTCTGGGTCGAGGATTATCGCGCCCAACTGGAGGAAATCGACGCCTGGTACCAGAACGAACTGCAGAAAAAAGAGCATGACGCCATCGGGAAAACCCTGATAAAGGAGTTCCCGTACTTTTATGAACGCGCCAACCGTGCCATTGAGGGTCTGACCGGCCCGGAATACAGGGAATGGGTGGAACAGGCGCTCCATACCGGCTCCCTCTGCCACCAGGACTTTGCCGCCGGGAATCTCCTCATGACGGCTGCCGGCAGCATCTACGTCATCGATACGGATTCCATAACCGTCGATATCGCCGCCCGGGACATCCGAAAGCTTTTGAACAAGATCATGAAAAAGGCCGGAAGATGGGATACGGAGCTGACCAGGACCATTCTGCAAAGCTATCAGTCGGTAAACCCCCTCACGCCCTCCCAATGGCGGGTCGTGAAGCTGGATCTGCTGTTCCCCCATCTGTTCCTGGGCGCGGTCAACAAGTATATCTACCAGCGGGATAAGGAATGGTCCGCCGAGAAGTACCACCAGCGGATCCTGGAGATGGCCGCATTTGAAAAAACGCTGCCGCCGGTAATGGAGCATTTCGAACGCATTATACCGAAATAGGCTTCAACAACCACTTTGAAAGGATGGATCGACTTGGAAAACCATTGCGATTCCTCGGGGAAATCCCTCGAGAAGCTTGCATCAGAAGTATTGGAAAGATACGGTATCGTTCCCGAAAGCATGGCCGTCATCCAGAGCGGCGCCATCAAAACCGTCTGGAAGTTCAAGGCAAACGGACGGCTGCTCTGTCTGAAAAGGCTCCGCCAGACCCTGGACAAAGCCCTCTTTTCCGCCAACGCCCAAATCCATATCCGGAAATCCGGCGGTCTTGTCCCCGGCATCCTCCCGGATAAAAACGGGCAGCCTGTCGTTCAATACGGCGATCAGCTATTCGTACTATATGAATGGATCAATGGAACCGACCTGAACTTCGGCAATCCCGCCGATCTGAAGCAGGCAGTCCAGGGGCTTGCCCGCTTTCATATCGCGTCGAAGGACTACCAGCCCGGGGAGGAAGCCCGCGTCTCAAGCAAGCTCGGAAAATGGCCGGAGCAGTACGCATCCATGAAAAACAAGCTGGCTCTCTGGAAGGAAACCGCCCTGGGCGGCTTATCCCAGCCAGCTTACGCCTCCTATGCGCGGTGTGTTGATCCCATGCTCCGGCTGGCGGACCAGGCAATCGACCTGCTGGGCAGGTCCAAATACGGAGTATTGACCGGCAAGGGGTCCGGCTCCGTGGTGCTGTGCCACCAGGATTACGGAAAAGGCAACGCCATAGCGGCCGGCAACGGCGTTTACGTATTGGACCTGGACGGTGTGACCTTCGACCTCCCGGCCAGGGACCTGCGGAAGATCATCGGCAAAATCGCCGAAAACAAAGGCCAATGGCAGGCCGGCAGCATCCGGGACATTATGGCCTGGTATACGGAAATCCATCCCCAGAATGAGGATGAGAGGGCGGCGTTGTATACCGACCTTTTATTTCCCCACTGGTTCTATGGTCTGGTAAAAAATCTTTTCCAGGGAGCAAAGCCGCTGAAGGCCGCCGAAATCGAAAGGATCGCAAAGCTTGAGGAAGCCAAGGTACCTGTTTTAAAAACCTTTCAAAAGTAGGGGGGAGAAGCTTGAAAATAGCAATGATCTGCACGGAGAAACTTCCCGTTCCGCCAATCGCGGGCGGAGCGGTTCAGTTATATATTGAAGGAATCGTTCCCTATCTTTCCCGGGAGCATGATATAACCGTATTCAGCATCCAGTATCCCGGCCTGCCCGACCTGGAAACCGTGGACAACGTCCGGTATATTCGTGTCCCCGGCGGTTCCGGCCTTGTTTATGCGGAAAGCCTGAAGGCCGCTCTGGACAATTCCTACGACCTGGTCCACGTATTCAACCGTCCCAAAGTCATGCTCGCGCTTATGGAAGAGTTTCCCGCCCTGCGGTTCGGCCTGAGCCTCCACAATGAAATGTTCCATCCGGAGAAAATGCGCGACGCCGACGCCCTCAAATGCATCGACAGAGCCGAATACATCAATACGGTCAGCCGGTATATCGCCGACACGGTCTCCTCCCGGTTCCCCTCGGCAGCGGGCAAGCTCCGGGTGGTCTACTCCGGCGTGGACGCCGGCCGGTTCAAGCCGGTGTGGACCAAAGAGGCGATCCGGTCCCGGGACCAGCTGAAGGCCAAGCTGGGGCTCCAGGGGTTCAAGGTCGTCCTTTTTGTCGGCCGGCTCAGCATAAAAAAAGGGGTTGACGTCCTGCTGAGGGCCATGGCGCCGGTCATGCGCCAAAATCCCAAAACGGCCCTGGTGGTGGTCGGAAGCAAGTGGTACGGCAAAAACGAATCCGACGACTATACCAAATCCCTTCAGTCCAAAATCCAGGACCTCCCGGGTCCCGTCGTTTTCACGGGCTTTGTGCCCCCCGCCGGGATTGCCGCGTATTATGCCCTCGGAGACGTGTTCGTCTGCGCCTCCCAGTGGATGGAGCCCCTTGCAAGGGTCCATTATGAAGCCATGGCCGCCGGCCTTCCGATCATCACCACGAACCGGGGCGGAAATGCCGAGGTGGTCGGGGGGTATGGCAACGGGATTGTGCTCGAGGAGTATAAAAATCCGGAGGCAATGGCCCAGAAGATCTCCTATGTGCTGACTCATGAAGAGGAAGCGCTTAAGATGGGAAACAACGGACGGAGGCTGGCGGAGCAGCGCTACACCTGGGAAAGGGTCGCCGGCGAAGTATTCCAGGGGGTGCATCCCGCCGAGCCGTCCAAGGCCAAAGCGGAAGCCAAAGAGCCGCCCGTCGTTCCTCCGTCGAAAGAGATGCAGGATTTTTCAATCCTGCTGGATATGGCGGATGCCGCTGCGAAAGCAGTGTCCGCAAGCTATGCGGCAGGAGTGGGAGCGGCGGTCAAAAGCGCCGCAAATGCGAAAGCGCCGGTCAAGCCGGCGGTAGGCTGGAGGGCGGTGGCCAAAGCCGCCGGAAATGCGAAGGCGTCGGCCCGGACGGCTGCGCAGAAGGCCGATGCCGCGCCGGTGATCCCCGGGCCGAAGCTGCTGGATAAAGCGCCCGGAAGCCCCGGCTTCCCCGTGCCCGGCAGCTCATCGGCCGAATACGGCTTCCAGCCGTATGTCGCCGGAGCATCCGCCTCCGCGACGCAGCAGACCGCTGCCGCAAAGAAGCCCCTGCCCCCGCAGGCCGGCGCCGCAGGGGCAGAGCCTTCGTCCCGGACGGCCCGGCCGAAGGATTACAGCACCGGCTGGCCGCAGAAGCGCCGGTAGATTCTGGAGGATATCCTATGAAGATTTCGATTATCGGTACGGGTTATGTCGGTCTGGTCACAGGCATTTGCCTTGCGTCTCTCGGGTTCAATGTCCTCTGCTGCGATTCGGACAGGGAAAAGATCGAAAAATTGAAAAAAGGGGTCCTGCCCATCTACGAGCCGGGTCTTGACAGTCTGCTCGCCGTCTGCATGAAACAAAAGGGACTCCTTGAGTTCACGGAGGATATCAAAACAGCCGCCGCATTCTCGGATATCCTGTTTATAACGGTGAATACGCCGACGCTGGACGACAATTCAAGCGACCTGAGCCACGTCTTTGATGTCGTTTCGTCAATTGCCTGCTGTATGACGGGCTACAAGATCCTCGTAAATAAAAGCACCGTGCCTCCGGGAACGGGCCGAAAGGTGCGGGAGCGGATGGAAAAGCTGCTGGAAGCGCAGCAGAAGCAGTTGGATTTCGACGTCGTATCCAATCCCGAATTTTTGCGGGAGGGCTCCGCAGTCCATGATTTCTTTCATTCGGACAGGATCGTGCTCGGCGCCGAAAGCGAACGCGCCGTTTCCAGGATGGAGGAGGTCTACAGGGACCAGCTCGCCCATGGCATACCGATGATCATCACCGGCCTGGAAACCGCAGAAATGATCAAATATGCCTCCAACGCCTTTCTTGCCGCAAAAATCGGCTTCATCAACGAAATCGCAAACCTGTGCGAGGCCTGTGGGGCAAATGTTTCGGAAGTGGCGGCGGGTATGGGGTTTGACGGCAGGATCGGCCGGGAGTTTCTGAATCCCGGCCCCGGTTTTGGCGGAAGCTGTTTCCCGAAGGATGTCCGCGCGTTGAAGGGAATGGCGCAGCAGTACGGATACGAGCCGGTCCTTCTGAACAGCATCCTGGAATCGAACCGCCGGCAGGCCGAAAGGATGGCGGAGAAGATATGGTCGGCGGCCGGCGGGCTGGAAGGCAGGAAAGCCGCCGTCCTCGGGCTGTCTTTCAAGCCGGGGACGGACGACATACGGGAATCCCCTTCCCTTTCCATCATCCGGAGACTGCTGGACCGGAAAGCCTCCGTCCGGGTTTATGATCCGGAAGCAATGGAAAATACGCAGAAAGCATACCCGGAGCTGCCGCTGGAATATTGCCAGGACGCCTATGAGGCCTGCTCCGGCAGCGACTGCGCCATCCTTGCCACCGAATGGAAGGAATTTTGCTCTCTCGACTTCCACCGGCTGAAGGCACTCCTTCGAAGCCCGGTTTTTATCGATCTGCGGAACGTATACGATCCTTCCTATGTCAAAAGCTTCGGCTTCCGGTACGACGGGGTCGGAAGAAAATAAGCGGGGGACCGGACCGGTCCTCCGCCTGTTTTTCCGCCGCCTATGTTCTCATCACTCTTCTCAGCGCTTTTTCAAAATCGTTCCATTCCTTATCCTTTTGGGACTGAACCCCGCCGTAGGAAATTCCGGAAGAAACCCCGGCGGACACCGGGACAGGCGCTTCCGCCGCAGCCGCGACCTCATGATCCCAGCAGGCCGCAAAGCATCTTGCCACCATGCTTTCATCCCACTTGATGATATCCATTTTCATAAAATACACATCCTTACAAACTGATATACTGTCTACATAATCAGTATATTAATTTGCAGGTGCAAAGTTGCATCCGGCGGGCGGCAATGTCTGCAGCAGACGCATTATATTTATGACTCCTGTTTATGCCTTTGTTACCTTGACGCCCTGGGCTGTATCCTCCAGCACGTAGCCCATCCCGTTCAGCTGCGCGCGGATCTCGTCCGCCAGCTTCCAGTTCTTGTCCTTCCTGGCCTGCTGCCTGCGGTCCACGAGCTCCGCAATTTCAGGCTCCAACTCCTGCGCTCCTGCCGCGGGCTTTTCAGCCGCCTTGTCAAAATCCAGTCCGAAGACGGAATCCATTTTGACCAGCAGCCGGTACAGCGCGTTGGCCTTGGTGCCGTACCGGGCCACATTCCACGCCACGCCGAGAGCCCTTGGGATATTCAGGTCGTCGTTGATGGCTTCCTCAAAATCCTTTTCAAAGGAGGCAATCAGACCGGGGTCTACCTCGATCTGGCTCCCTGCGTTCTTGTGGGCAAGAACGCCCTCCAGCAGCCTGTCCAGGGAAACCTGGGCGGCTTTGATCCCATCCCAGGTGAAGTTCAGCTTGCTCCGATAGTTGGCATTCAGGCACATGTACCGGAAGGCCAGCGGACTCAGGCCATTTTTCCGGAGATCCGAAACGGTATAGGTGTTCCCCAGGCTTTTGGACATTTTCCCGTTGTCCACCAGCAGGAATTCACCGTGCAGCCAGTAATTCACCGCAGGCTTGCCGAGAAGCGCCTCGCTCTGGGCGATTTCGTTTTCGTGGTGAACGGGGATGTGGTCCACGCCGCCGGTATGGATGTCGAACACGTCGCCCAGGTACTTCCTGCTCATGGCGGAGCATTCGATGTGCCAGCCGGGATAGCCCATGCCCCAGGGGCTCGGCCACTGCATGATGTGCTCTTTCGGCGCCTTCTTCCAGAGCGCGAAGTCGGCCGGGTGCCGCTTCTCTTCATTGACATCGACCCTTGCGCCTGCGATCTGCCCTTCCAGGTCCAGTCCCGACAGCTTGCCGTAGCCCTTGAATTTCATGATGTCGAAATAGATGCCGTCGCCGGTTTCGTATCCGTAGCCCAGCTTCACCAGCTCTTCGACAAATTCGATCATTTCGGTGATGTGTTCGGTTGCCTTCGGGATGAATTCCGGCTTCCCGATGTTCAGGGCCCCGATATCCTCCATAAACACGCCGGTATAGTATTCGGCGATCTCCCAGGGGGTTTTGCGGGTTTCCCTGGCGGTCTTCATCATTTTGTCCTCGCCCTCGTCGGCATCCGCCACCAGATGGCCCACGTCCGTTATGTTCATAACGTGCTTGAGTTTGAGCCCGTTGTATTGAAGTACGCGCCGGAGCATATCCATGAAAACGTAGGTCCGGAGATTTCCGATATGGGCATACTGGTAGACCGTCGGCCCGCAGGAATAAATGCGGGCGGTTCCTTCCTCCAGCGGCTTGAAATCTTCCTTCTGCCTGGTTAACGTGTTGTAAAGCTTCATTTCTCTATTCCTCCATTGTTCAAATTGGTTTTCTTTTTGCTGCAGCCGTCCATCTCCTCCGCCTTATACGGTTCGCCGCGCTGCACGGCTTCCAGATGTCCGATCCGGACCTGCAGCCTGCAAAGCTCCTGCGCGACCGGGTCCGCAAGATGCACCTGATCCAGCTCGATGGACGGCACGATCCTCTCCCCGGCCCTTTTTACCGGTCTGGCCTTCGACCCTGTCACCGTGGTATCGGGCTCCACATCCTCCAGTACGACGGAACCCGATCCGATCATCGCGTTGTCGCCTACTGTGATCGGACCCAGCAGCTTGGCCCCGGCCCCGATCAGCACGTTGCTTCCGACGGTGGGGTGTCTTTTTCCCTTGTCCTTCCCCGTACCGCCCAGGGTTACCTGGTGATAGATGGTGCAATTGTCGCCGACCTCCGCCGTCTCCCCGAAAACAATGCCCATCCCGTGGTCCATGAACAGACCGCGGCCGATTTTGGCGCCGGGATGGATCTCAATGCCGGTAAAGAACCTGGAAAACTGCGAAACAAAACGGGCGAGAAAAAATCGCTTCTTTCCGTAAAGCCAGTGGGCGATACGGTGGTAAAAAAGCGCCTGGAAGCCGGGATACAGCAGAATGACCTCCAGCGTGCTCTTCGCCGCCGGGTCCCGTTTCGCTATGGACCTGGCATCCTCCAGCAAGCCTCGAAACATATGACCGCCTCATTTCCACAAAAGTATGTTCAATAGTATTCCCCCCGGCAAAAGCAATTAACATGTCCGGAGGGATGCCCCGCCACAGAATGAAATGAAAAAGCCCCGCCCCCTGTAATAGAGGCGAAGCCGCTCGCTGTTCCACTCTAATTTGACGGACAAATCCAATACGGCCTGCACTATAGCCTGCCTATCGGAATGCAATTGTCCGTCCTTCTCATCCGCATAACGGTGCGTTTCCGTGAGGCCCTACTCCGTTCGGGCCCCCAACTCCCACGGGGCACTTCGTCCGTCAACCTGCCGGCGCCGCTTCCAGCCGATGGCGGCACCTCTCTGCGACCGTTGCGCACGGACTACTCTCCCTGTTCATTGTCTTTTCCCATATGACTGCGGCAGGCCGTTCCAATCCCCGTACCAGCGTGCAACAGTAGAATCATTTTATCAAATATTAGCTAAAAAGTAAACAAATAAGGCAAATCGCTTTGTATAATCCTGTGGCGGCAATTTAATAATAGTATTGACGGCAATTTGCATTTTCATAATATCCTTATTGAAAGGAAGTGATAGGTTTGGCTGAAAATGTCGAAAGTACCCAGCATTTTAGTATCGGGCATTTCATCATAAGGACGTTGGTCGGCGCGGTCGTACTGGCTGTCACCGCATTTCTGACGCCCGGCTTCTCGATATCGGGCATCTGGTCCTTGATTGTGGCCGCTGCAGTGATCGCCCTGCTGGATTATCTTGTGCAGAGGATCCTCAAAGTCGATGCGACCCCCTTTGGAAGGGGCCTTACGGGCTTTATCATCGCTGCGCTGATCATATACGTCGTCAAATTCATCGTGCCGGGCTACAATGTTACTCTGATCGGAGCGGTGCTTGGAGCGCTTGTGTATGGAATCATCAACCTGCTGATCCCCGGCAAAACCATGTAAAAGGCTTCGGCAAGAGGACACTATACCACAAGGAAACAATAAAGGGATGGCGAAACCATCCCTTTATTCCATGCCTTCGGTGTACGGCCTGCCGGTCAGTCGTCTTTGGTCATGGACCGCTCATCTTCGATCGCCCCGGGGAAATCAGCTTTTTGAGGCGGGAAGAACTCATCCATCGGGAATTCAATGGTTTCAAACAATTCGCAGGGATCCTCATCCGTTGCGGCGATACACTGCTTGTGCGGTACGCAGAAGTCGAATGCGGGGATCATCAATTGGACGTATCTCACCAGTTTGATCATGGAGAACAGTCCAACGGTCGCCACCACCTGCCTGGTAATGACCAGGTGCCTCTCGTCGTCGGCGTCTTTTCTCAGCTCGGTCTCATCAAAGTCCGTATCCTCCAGCAGTTCGCTCACCGATCTCGGCACGTGCCTGTCGCAATCGTCGTCGCTGCTGTTCTCAAGCACCTCAATGATTTTGGCGTTCAATGTAATGGGCTCCGCTACCTCCACCTTCGATATCGGCAGGTTATCCTGCTGTAAGGACGAATCCGCCGGTCTGTCAATGCCGTGCTCCACATAGTGGGACTTGAATATCTTAACATTGCCCTCGGAACCGAAGAGGATGACCTTCTTATCAAACACGATAAGCCCGGGCACGGTTATAATCCGGATACCGCCATTCTGCCTGGGGACAAAGAAATCCAGGGTAACCTTGATGAAGAATTTTACGTCAACGGTGTAAAAACCCCTCTTGAACGGTACGGACTCCACATCGGAATATACCTTGAGAACCTCGGCGCGTCTTGCCTTTACATTGATCGCATGGTTGACCAGCCAGCGTATTTTGTCGGGATCCTTGAAAAGCACCCTGGCGTCTTCAATGCAGTCTTTTTCCTTGCAGGAGTCATAAATTTTTTCAACCTGTATACAAACTGCTTCCTTTATTTTGCACAGATCCTTTTCACAAATAAGGCCGGGAAGCACTTTGTCATGATTATAGCTCATATCTAAATCCCCCTTCATTTCAAGCTATATTGTTTGATTTCCCTCTCATTTTCATAATATGTTTCAATTCCTTTTTGGTGATATCCACGGCGAATAAAATAGAGTGCTTTCAGCCATAATTCCCCCCCATGGAATCATATATATAATATGGTCGGATAAGCTGGAGCGGCACTTTAGAAAGAGAATGCGGGTGGGGCACATGTACAATTTTCATGCAAGGCAGTATGTTTTCAGGCAGTCGGACGGCGAGCTCTGGAATTTTTTCCTCGATTCCAGGCAGAACCTGTGCTACAGTACCTTGAACAGGCACGGGACCTGGAATAATTCCTCCGTTTTGATCAAAAACGTCCATCCCTGTTTTTACGCGGACATGGATTCGGAGAATCTGTTTCATCTCCTCTACCAGGACAATGACGGAAATATTCGCTATTCCAGGCTGGACGGACAGACGGTAAAAGGCGTTCCGATATTGAATTCAAGCACTCCTGCGGCATATAACAAGCAATTGTTCCTGGCGCCGTTCAAAAACAATCTTCACTTTTTCTTCGTCCTCCACCACGAGAACTCCTTCCTGCTGGCCTATCAGGTCCTCAGCAACAATAAGATCGGCTCCCCGAGGGTGGTGGACTATGTATCCGGCAGCAGCCTTCCCTGTGCGGTTGCATACGATAAGTCCCAGAATATTTTCGCGTTTTACCAGTCGTACGACGGAAAGTACCTGCAGCTTGGGTACAAAAAGCTGAACGCCGCCCAGAAAAGCTGGAGCGAATTCACCCCGATCACCCGATACGCGGGAAACTGCGAGTATCCCCACGTGTTCATCGACGACGGAGGCATAATTCATTTATGTTACCAGAGACGGGCCCCCAAATTTTTTGAAATGGTCTACCAGCAGAAAGCGCCGGACCGGAATCTCTGGTCGGCGGAGGAGATCGTGCATTCCTCCGTTCATTCCTACGAAAGCGCCTCTCTTCTGGAAGAAAACGATACTATAACGGTTTACTGGGTCCGGGACGACATCATCTATTTCAACACCAGGGTCCGGGCCGGCAATGCGTGGGGCAAGGCGCAGCGGCTCAGCTTTCCCACCGGCCGCCCGCTCCAGTGCCTGTGCTACAAGTCCAACGGCCGCCGTGACCGCGGAATCCTGTCCGGGGGAACGGAGGCTTCCATGCTGCCGCCCGTGGTCTATCCCGGCATTGTTGCCGGCGGTTTGAGGCTTGCCTTCCATACCGCGGAAAACACCGAAGACAGCGCCTCCCCGCTTTCCGACGCCTTGAAGGAGGATTCCTCCGGCCCGGCTGCCGGGTCCTACGGGCCGTACAGTTCCGGAAACCTGTCCGACAGCGACCTCCGGAACCTGGCGCAGGATACCTTCCGGCAGCTCCAGCGCAGGCTGGACGAGTTGAAGGAAGGCTCCCTTGCCACGAAGGAAGAGCTGGCAAAGCTGACCAATGCATACAACCGGCTGGGCAAGGATCTGGGGAAATACGAAATCCGCCTGAATCTGCTGGAAAGCCTGGTCGGACAGCTGAAAAGGCAGGACATCCGGGCAGAGAACCGAAAAGACCAGGCGGCGCAATCCGCCGGGTCCGGGCCGGCGCAAATGGAAGAACGGCCGCAGGCAGCGGCGCCGGAACAGCCGCCGGCGGGCACGCCTCCGAAAAAAGCGGCGCAGCCCTCCCTGGATCCCGACCGGCTGAAGGAATGGGAGGATTGGGAGGAGCCGAAGGAATGGCAGTGACGTCAAGAGGGTCAATACAGTTAACATAAGTAACACATTATTCAAACCTCACATACAATATACTGTAAATGCGGTCTGTCATCGAGCGAGCGCAGTTATAGAAACGTGTATGGAGGTAATATTATGTCTACACAGAATGATGCGGCAATCAAGCAGCCGGACGGAATCCAAAAACCTGGTGACAATCTGCCGCCGGTTATCGGTCCGAAGGATTGCTGTGGAGCCGTCTATCCGAAAACCCTGGCGATGTGCGAAAACGTAGCGTTTGCACCTCAGGTCAGCCCGACGCCGGTGTTCGCAAAGATACCGGTCGTCCTTGCCGAGAGAACGGTGCAGGTGGACGTGGAAGCCAAAATAAAGCTGGATCATCCCGCCATTGAAATCAAGCGCATCCGCAAGCAGTTGTTCCTGACGCAGTGCAAGCTTCTTCCCCGGGTCGGCAAGCTGTTCCTGAGCGGATACGTCCGGAAAAACATCGAATATGCCACCTCAAAATGCGGATATGGCGATTGTGTGTCCGGCGATATCAAGCATACCACCTGTAATGTGAATTTCGATTGTGTTACATTCATCCCCTATGAGCTTGGCGCATTTCCCGTATTCAGCGCGAATTTCGAGCCATCCCTCGTCCAGACCTTTGATCCGAAGGTCATGGGAGCAAGCCAGTGCGAGCAGGACTTCGAAAGCATCCAGTATTTTAATGAGAAAATATTCTGCGAGCTTGTCAGCGTAAGGTTCGACGAAGTGGATATCACCTGTGATGACAAGAAAGCCATACGGGGCGGCTGGGACGATGAATTCGAATTCACCAAGATTACGGAAAAGCTTACCATGTTCATCACCTTCAAGCTCCTGCAGTACCAGCAGGTGCAAATCCCGTCGGATACCACTGTCAGCTAGGGGATCCGTTTTCCCCCCTCGCGCGGCTCAAACAATAAGTAGCAGACGGAAGAGCATAAGGTCCCTTTACGGGGTCTTACGCTCTACATAAAAGAGAATTGTAAGGAGTGTATCTTATGTCAACCAATACAATTAGTTGGAACGAGGTCATCCGCCGAAGGCATACCAATGCAGTGGCAGACAACGCAGTGGCAAGCAACGCAGCGGCAGACAATACACCACCCCGGACGGCGCCCGAGGAGGAAGTGAAGGAGACGAGTATTGCACAGAATGAAAAGGAGCAGGATGACGAAGATTATATAGAAAGCACTTCCGGTGGAGCCGCGCGGTACGATCCCTATCCGTACCCCGGCACAAACCAGACAATCGTATGCCAGGTCCTGCGCAGCGAAGGAGTGTCTTATTCCTCGAAATAAGGAATTTATGATCCGGTCATTCCGAAAGAGAATACAAAAAGGAGGCTGTCCGAAAAGACTGCCTCCTGAAAAAATAAACCCGAAAAGCCGTTCCCCCATATTTTGACACCTAGCCCAACGCTAGGTGGGTGTCCTGCCGGAAGTTTCAATCTTCCACCGCCGTCGCACACGTTCAAGCCGTGTGTCGGAATTAGGTTGTGGCCTGATATTTGCTTCCAAACGCCAGACTCCCTTATTTCAAATGTAGGTTCAAAATAATAGGTTTATCCGGACATTCCAGGCTGAAATCATAGTACGATTATATCACCGTCGAATCGGTTTCTCAACAAACCGCAGACACATTTAAAGCCCCAATGCACAGGATTAATCCTTCAAACTTCATTTTTCTGCGCCAATCAGATAAACGGCCGCTCGCTCCTGGAATATTCCGGAAACCGTCAATAGACTCTTGAATACTTGTTTTTGGTGAACTGCTTTTCCACGCTGTACATCTCACGCACGGCTACCTTGTTCAGAGCCGCCTCCTGCAGCACCATATCCTTGAATTCCATCGGAAACATCAGGCAGTAGCTGCAGCCGTTCCGGGCAATCTGGCACGGAGTGGATACCACTTCAAAGACATATCCCTTCCTGGCCAGGATATTGTACAGCTTCAGCGCAAAATTCCCGGAATCCATTATGGCAATACAATCCATATTTCCCACGCTCAATTTTACATCGCTATGATTCATCATATGGAATCGGGCATACATTGTGACGATATCGCCCGCCGCGCTACACGCCGATTTTTTGTTCCCTTGCGTAGTAAAACAGATACTGCTGGGCAAAGCCCGCATATGGCCCGAAGGTCTCGGCGGCAAACCGCTGAATTTCGGGGAAGCCGGCCGGACGCCCGAAGTAGAGCTCTTCCATGACGCGCCTGACCCATACGTCGGCGGGAAAAACGTCCTGCTTTATGCCGCTGTAGAGAAGCATGCAGTCGGCTACCTTATTTCCGACGCCGTGAAGCTGCAGCAGATATTCCCGGGCTGCCGCGGTATCAAGCTCCTCGAGCCGCTTCAGATCGAACCGGCCCTCCGCGACATCGACAGCCGACCTTTTTACATACCCGCACCTGTACCCCGCCCTGCACGCGCCGATCTGTTCATCGCTGCAGGCCGCAAGCCTCGCTGCCCCGGGAAAGGCATGAAAGGTCCGGCCGTTGCAGGCCAGTTCCTCCCCGTACAGGCCCGAGAGCTCCTCAATGATTTTCCGGATCCTCGGGATGCGGTTGTTGGACGACAGGATGAAGGAAACCAGCGCCTCCCATGGCTCCTGCCGCAAGAGCCGGATGCCCCCGCCGAACTCCACCGCTTTGCGCATGATGCCGTCCACTGCCACGGCCTTTTTGATTTCGCCGTAATCCCGGCCCAGGTCGAAATAATCGAACCAGATCCGCCGGAAATCCTCCGGCGAAACCGAATGCAGGACCAGTCTCCCCGGCGTGCAGGCCACATTGGCCGCTTTGCCCCGGACAACGCCCGTATAGCTGCCGTCGGGCTCCCTGCTCCAGCGGAAGCATTGCCCGCACTCAAAGGTGTGCACCGGGTCAAAATCCCTTATTTCGTTTACCGTTACCCTATTTTCTTCAAAATCGATATCATAGCCTTTGAACCGCATGCCATCCTCCGGTGTGCCGTACCTGCCTGTATATATTCCACCCTGTTCGTGCTATAATCACTATTGTAACAGATGTTCACAAACAAAGTACCGATAACGGGGCAATTTTCGCTGGAAGATACAGGAGAAGCAAATGAAGGAGAAAATCTACACCATCCCGGTAACGGAAGCCTTCGGGCAGGATTGCGAATGTCCGGTCTGCCTGCTGGAGGAAAAGCTGGAGAACGAGTATACGGCCTACTATCTCGGCCCGGCCCTGATGGAGCCGGACTGCAGGATCGAAACCAACAAGAAGGGGTTCTGCCGGAGACATCTCGAAATGCTGTACAACCGGCAGGAAAACAGGTTGGGGCTGGGACTCGAAACGGACACCCACCTGAAGGAGCAGCTTGAAAAGCTGAAGGAACTGAGCAGGGCCGCGGACGAAGCCGTAAAGGGCTCCAGGGCCGCCAACCCGCTCATTGGCGCACTGGCGGGAAAATTCCAGTCCAAAGGCCGGGAAAATGCGGGGCCTGCCGCAAGGCTCCTCGAGATGCTCGCCCGGTTTGAAGCAAGCTGCACCATCTGCGACCGGCTGGAATACACGATGGATCGTTACATGGACGTAGTCATGCACCTGTGGCTGCATGAAGAGGACTTCCGCAAATTATTCGAAAGCCGGAAGGGCTTTTGCATGGTCCACCTGCGGAGGCTGGCCGAGGCGTCGGCCAAATACCTGAGGCCCGATGAAAGCGCGATATTTATCAGTCTCCTGCTGCAGCAGCAGGTGGAAAACCTGGAACGGATTGAAAAGGACCTGGACTGGTTCACCAAAAAGTTCGACTATCGCAACAATGACGCCCCCTGGGGAAATTCCAGGGATGCGCTCCCCAGGAGCATCCGCAAGCTGAAGGGGTACAGCGATCTGAAATAGCCCCTTCCTGCACTTTTTCCCCTTCCTTCCAATATAATGAACAATGGAAAGGGTATGTTTATCCTACCGGGAAGGGGGAAATGGAAATGCAGGAAAGCAAATCAGCCTTGCCTGATTCCTTGAGAGCAATCGCGGTTACAATAGAAGATATCAGGCGCTCCGCCAGGGATACGGAGGACCGGATGAGAAGGCTGGATGTTCATCTGGACAAGGTGGAGGCGGAGCTGGAAAGACAGCTGTCCGTACAGGAGCGGACAATCCGGGAGTTCCAGAAGCTGAAAAGCGAAATGGAAACCATGAGATCGACCGTACATACCGTGGAGCAGTCCGTGACGGAAGCGCGCAAGTGCAAGCCGGCCCAGGAGGCTTCCAGGGAGAGCGGTCCGCCTCCCCAGGATACCGGCGGCGGAAAAACGCCGGACCCGTCCGACGATGATTCGGAAGATGACAGACCTGTCATGCCGGGCTCGGGGTTCTCCTATATCACCGTCGATTATCTGAGAAAACTTGGCGAACGATAACCCTATCGGATTTTCGTGTCAGCGCTCTGCGGCCCGGTCTGCAGCGGCGCTTTTTTTTATTTTTTGTGCACATCCCGCCATGAATTCAATACACTATAAGTAGACATAAATTAAATTATGATTCTGCCGCAACAAGTCGTTTCAATACAGGTACCGGCTTTTTGCAGCACATCCATTATTGAATGGACCAAAGAGGCACCTTTTCATGGCAGTCGGCGCTGTAGCTGCGAATCTCCCTCAGCTACGGCCGTAAGGAGGTGGAGATGATGAAAATCATGCTGATCACCGGTGGGGCAGGCTTCAAGGGCAGCAATTTCATCAAGTATTTCCTGAAGCGCAACCGGAATTTCATCGTGGTCGATATTGACAGGCAACCTTACCCCTACGAGATGAACAGGCTCGAAGAGCTTGAGAACTCCCCCCGTTACCATCATATCAAGGGTGATATCTGCAACCGGGATCTGGTGGAATATGTCCTTCGCAAATACAAGCCCTCCTGGATCGTCAACTTTTGCTGCGAGCCCGGATGGGTTGAGGAACCAAAAAATTTCAGGGCGAATGAAGAAACCGGCTTCACCGGTACGCTGTCTCTGCTGGAAGGCGCGCGCCATGCATGGGCGAGGACGCCGCTGGCGGATAAGCGGTTTTTGCAGATTTCCACCGATGAGGTATACGGCTGCCGGACGAACGAAAAGGTCCTTTGCGACGAGAATGCTCCTTTGTCGCCGGAAAGTCCCTATTCTGCGATAAAAGCCGGCGCGGATCTGATGACCTCCGCCTATTTCAAGGCTTTTGGCATGCCGGTGCTTATTCTGAGGAGCTGCAGCACATACGGACCATGGCAGGAGCTTCACCGTCCCGTCCCCTCCCTCCTCAAAAAAATAGCGGAGGGCGGAGCTGTAAGCTGCGTTTCCTGCGGGCCTGAACGGGAGTGGCTCCATATATCCGACCTCTGCTCCGCCATTACCAGGACCCTCTTCTTCGCAAGACCCGGCGAGACCTACAATGTCGGATCGGGAGAAGCCGCTACCGAGGCGGAACTGGCGGCTTCGCTGCTGAAGCTTTCCGGGAGGGAACGGGAAAAACCGTTCGAACCCGTGAAATGCAGAAAGTCGGGAAGCATTCGCAGACTGGACAGCGAAAAAGCCAGGTATCGTTTGAAATGGACAAACAGCTACAGCTTGGAGGAAGGACTTCAGGACACCGTAAAGTGGTATGAAAGCCACCGTATTTTCAAGAAACCGTGAAATAGTAACACTTTATGTCTACAAATCGTATTATGGAATATGGATACCAAAAGGAGGTAGATTGTTTATTATGAGCGATTTTGATAACATCGCCAATGAAGAGAGATGCTTTGACGGCTTTAATCCCCACTGCATCGGGCCGCAGGGACCCCAGGGTCCGATAGGGCCCGTAGGACCGACGGGTCCGACAGGAGCAACAGGAGTGACCGGGCCAACTGGACCGACAGGTCCGACTGCCGCAGGGCCGGCTGGTGCTACCGGCGCTACCGGTGCTACTGGTCCGGCAGGCGCTACCGGTGCTCCCGGTCCGGCTGGTGCCACGGGTGCTACTGGCCCGGCTGGTGCCACAGGTGCGACCGGTCCGGCTGGAACAGGTGCGGGATTAGCTGCGTTCGGCTATATTTATTCACTCGCTGCAGGCACTGCCATTACAGTTGCCGGTGGTACGGATGTTATTTTCAGTGATAACGGACCACTTTTCAATGTAGTGCATGCTTTGGCTACACCTCAAATAATTGTGGCACTGGCCGGAACTTACCAGATCTTTTACAGCATTGATGTCACTGCAGGTATCGGAGCCTCAATAGCACTGGCGGTAAACGGAGTAGTCAACCCTTCGACTCCGGTCACTATACTGGCCGCCACCGGCATTGTAGCAGGGAAAGCCATGCTGACACTTGCCGCCGGAGATACTGTGACACTGAGGAATAATTCCCTCCTTGCAATAACATTGGCAGCGGCACCGAGTGTAGGTTCGCAGATCACTTTGGAACTTGTTGGCTAACAGTTCGGGAAGGGCAGTCTCAAAATAAACCGATTTTGAGACTGTCCCTTTATGTTGTTTTCTTGACGCCATGCAGTCATTCAGGAGTGAAAACGCACTCCGGGGCTGTATAAAATCAGAGCGGGAGCTTCCTCTTCCAAACGGGAAACATCCCAATCCAGTCAAAACATCAGAAATACCGCATCTAATGAAAGGCCAGCAGAATAGAGACGCCCGCGGCAGCAGACAAAACCGCGGATCCAGGCCGAACCCGGACATGAATCCGGAATTTATACCCGCTGGAATTTAATTAATTTACAACATTATGTATACCAATTCATATTATAAATAGTATAACATTTATTGTCTATTTGTTAATGGAGGCTGATAGCTACATGAACGAGTTTAAAATAAAAGGCTCTGATCCAAATGATGATTTTGGTTATTATGGACCAATTGGAGTAAATGAAAATATATTTCAGGATGCTTTTCGTCAGACCGGTGAAACAGGTGATACCGGAGCGACCGGGCCTACGGGGCCTACCGGACCCACCGGGCCCACTGGGCCCACTGGTGCGACCGGGGATACCGGACCTATAGGAGCGACTGGCGCAACCGGGGATACTGGGGCGACTGGGGCGACCGGAGCAACTGGGGCCACTGGTGCGACCGGGGCCACTGGTGCGACCGGCGCAACCGGAGCAACTGGAGCGACCGGCGCAACCGGAGCAACTGGAGCGACCGGAGCAACTGGTGCGACCGGGGAGACCGGAGCAACTGGCGCGACCGGGGCCACTGGTGCGACTGGTGCGACCGGCGCAACCGGGGCGACTGGTGCGACCGGTGAGACCGGGGCGACTGGCGCAACCGGAGCAACTGGTGCAACTGGTGCAACTGGAGCTACCGGGGAGACCGGTGCAACCGGAGCAACTGGTGCAACTGGTGCAACTGGTGCTACCGGGGAGACCGGAGCCACTGGGGCGACCGGTGAGACCGGGGCCACTGGAGCGACCGGTGCGACCGGGGCCACTGGTGCGACTGGTGCGACCGGTGAAACCGGGGTGACTGGGGCGACCGGGGCCACTGGAGCTACCGGGGCCACTGGTGCGACTGGAACGACCGGTGAAACCGGGGCGACTGGTGCGACCGGTGCGACCGGGGCCACTGGTGCGACCGGTGAGACCGGAGCAACTGGTGCGACCGGGGCCACTGGCGCAACCGGAGCAACTGGTGCAACTGGAGCTACAGGGGAGACCGGAGCCACTGGGGCGACCGGAGCGACTGGTGCTACTGGAGCGACTGGAGCGACCGGCGCAACCGGAGCAACTGGTGCTACTGGTGCTACTGGTGCTACTGGAGCGACCGGAGCTACTGGTGCGACCGGAGCGACTGGCGCAACCGGAGCTACTGGCGCAACCGGAGCTACTGGCGCAACCGGAGCCACTGGCGCAACCGGAGCTACTGGTGCGACTGGTGCAACTGGAGCGACTGGAGCCACTGGTGCGACTGGAGCCACTGGTGCAACCGGAGCCACTGGCGCAACCGGTGCGACTGGTGCGACCGGTGCGACTGGTGCGACCGGAGCCACTGGCGCAACCGGAGCCACTGGCGCAACCGGTGCTACAGGTGCGACTGGAGCAGTCGGAGCCACTGGTGCGACTGGAGCCACTGGAGCAACTGGAGCAACTGGTGCAACCGGAGCTACTGGCGCCGGCGCAACTGGAGCGACTGGCGCAACCGGGGCGACCGGAGCTACTGGAATATCCCCTCTTTTGGTATTCCAAACCGCTTCCATCCCGGTAACGGTTTTCCCGCCATTAAATGTGGAAAAACCATTGCTTGCCATAGCAGTACCTGTCGCTGTGGGTCAAAATGTAAAAATCGATTATTCAATGAACATCACAGCGATAACCTTGGCTAACTACAGCTTGAGAGTCGAATTCAGGCTGTACCGCAACGCGGTGCTGCTGGATACTGCCGTTTTAGAAAGAAGCGTTACCGCATCATCGGGAAACCAGACCTTCCCGGTGTCCAATACTTTCGTCGATACGGCCATAGCAACCGGAGCAAATATTTACGTTGTCAACGTGATTGTAACGGTCGCAGCAAACGTAATCAATGTAACTGCATACAATAGAGATATTAATGCAATCCGATTCTGACAGACCTGATCAAAATCCCAGGGGCATCGAGCCCCTTCGATTTTGCGGCAAGATGACACTATGCCGGTTAACGAAACGGGGAGATCGCCTGCAGGAGGTCTCCCCGTCTATATTCCCGGCAGTTTTCCCAATCAATCACAAAAACAGTCGGAACAACATAAAATATTGAGCGAAACGACATATGACAGGTGATTTTTCATGCCAACCATTAGCTTATGTATGATAGTGAAGAATGAAGAAGAAACAATCGGCAGGTGCCTTCAGTCGGTAGCCGGAATTGCCGATGAAATAATTATTGTGGATACGGGATCGACCGATAGAACAAAAGGATTTGCACAAGTCTATACTACTCATGTTTTCGATTTTGAATGGATTGATGATTTTTCAGCCGCAAGGAATTATGCTTTTTCGAAGGCAACCATGGACTATATTCTATGGCTGGACGCAGACGATGTCATTCTGGAGGAGGATCGCCGCAAATTCCTGCATTTGAAGCAGACCCTGGATCCTTCGGTTGATATTGTGATGATGAAGTACAATGTCGGCTTTGACGCCGGGGGAAACGTCACTTTGTCGTATTACAGGGAACGTCTCTCCAGACGGGTCAATAACTATAAATGGCAGGAACCGGTTCATGAATATCTTGCATTAAGCGGTAAAATCATAAACAGTGATATTTGTATATCCCATAAAAAAATTAAGGAAACCGCTTCCGGCAGAAATGTGGCGATCTATGAAAAACTCCTTTCAACGGGCGGCAAACTAACCCCCAGAGGAACATTCTACTATGCCCGCGAATTATATTATAACGGACGGTATGAGGAAGCAATCACTCGTTTCAATGAATTCCTTGATTCGGGAAAAGGCTGGTTTGAAGATAACATCAGTGCCAGCTGCGACCTGTCAAAATGCTATTCGCTTCTGAAAGATGACAAAAACGCCATCAAAGCCGTATTAAGAAGCCTGGAGTATGATACCCCGCGTTCTCAGGCATGCTGCCAGATCGGTTATCATTTCAAGAATAAGGCGGACTACGGAAAGGCGATTTTCTGGTTTGAAATGGCTCTTACCGCCAAAATGCCGGCGGAAAGCTGGGGATTCAACCATCATGATTATTCCGGCTATATTCCGTGCATTGAGCTTTGCGTATGCTACGATAAGCTCGGTGATCCGCAACATGCCGTGGAATATAATGAAAGGGCGGACACATTCAGGCCAAACGATTCTTCTGTCCTTTATAACAGGAAATACTTTGAAGGGCTGAAAACAGTCAATATTAAAAAGGCGTCCTGCCCGGCCGGCAAATTGACATTATCAATGCCTGTCCGCAATGAGTCGGCAAAGTTTTTAAAAGAAGTTCTAAAAGAAGCATCCAAGTATATAGACAACGCGGTAATCATAGATGACGCAAGCACTGATAATAGCGTTGCCATATGTTCGCGTATTCTGAAAAAAATCCCATACAATATTATTCACAATAATGCTTCCAAGTTCGCCAATGAAATCGATCTGCGGAAACAGCAATGGAATGAAACCGTAAAAACGGATCCGGACTGGATTCTGTTTCTGGATGCAGATGAAATGTTCGAGCGCGACTTCCGGACGGAAGTCCGTAACATGATGAGCCGCCAGGATATTGATGTCTATTGCTTCCGATTGTACGACATGTGGGACCCGAATCATTACCGCGAAGATCGTTATTGGAATGCACATATGGTGAACAGGCCTTTTCTTGTAAGATACAGAAAAGATTTCCCATATGTATGGAAAGAGACTCCGCAGCATTGCGGAAGGCTTCCGGCGAATATATACTCCCTGCCCAATGACATATCTCCTCTCAGGCTGAAGCATTATGGCTGGTCCCGTCCCAAATTGCGCCGGGAAAAGTATGAGAGATACCTGCGGCTTGACCCGGGAGCCCTGTATGGTATTAAAGAGCAGTATGAATCCATACTGGATGAAAACCCGAATCTGGTGGAATGGAACGAATAGAATCCTGTTCGGATCGACAGGATAGAAATGGGGTATAAAAATGTCAAGCAATCTTTGGAATACTATCTGGAAGGAACAGCCGGTTGAATGGGACCCGCTGTCGGAAGAGATCTTTCTCACCATGAAAAAAGAAACCGGCGGCTTTCACGGAAAGAGGATCCTTGAAGCCGGAGCGGGTTCCGGCCGTATTTCCCTGAGGATGGCGGCGGAAGGAGCGGATGTGACCCTTCTGGATTATTCCGATAAGGCTCTTGAGCTCTGCAGGAATTTATTTGAAAGGCGGCAAATGACAGCGAGTTATGTAAATGCAGATCTGACAGGAGCACTGCCCTTCGGAAACGATTCCTTCGACATCATCTGGAATTCGGGCGTGATGGAGCATTTCAGCCATGCCGAGCAAGTCGCGATGTTTGAGCGTTTCAGGCCGCTCTGCCGCGAGCTGCATACCTTTGTACCCTATAAAGGAAGTATTTTCTACAGGCTTGGAAAGTGGGCGGCGGAAAAAGCGGGTAGTTGGCGGTACGGCATGGAAATTCCCATCGGCAGCATGAAACCTGTATTTGAGAACGCAGGTTTCCAGATGGAGCGGGAATACCCTGTTGCCCATCTCACTTCATTGGATTTTCTGGCTTTTGCGCCCGGCGGGGCGGAAATGCGCAATCTGCTGGACGCTTTCCTGCGCTCGCTTGATTCGGAAGAAAGGTCGTATATCCTTGAACAGGCCGGAGGATATTTGCTTTATTCGAAAGGCAGGCGCGAAGAATAACGCGAATGGAGGATCATACGGCAACCAATTCGGCGATAATATGCCCGTTGTATGTTTCGATCGTTTTCACGGTGAATTCCGATACTGCCGCCAGCAGGAATATTTCATCCATACTGTAATATTTGCACTCCATGTCGACAAAAGTGCATCCCGGAACATATTCCGGCATTTGCAGCAAATCCGCCGCAATGCGACCCCGCCCGAAATACCGGCACCATGGCGTGGACAACAGCAAACTGCCGCCCTTTTCCATACATCTCCTCAATTTCTGGAAAACGGGGATCGGGTTGTAATTAAAATGTTCCAGCACCTCTGTAAGCAGTATGACATGAAATCCTTCGTTCCAGGGAATTTCCTCCGCCTCAATGTTGCACTTCGCCCATTGGATGCCGTATTCCTCTTCCAGTTCCCGGGTCCAATAATCCTCCATCATATCAATGCCATATCCGCTGTTGCCCCATAATACGGAATAAAGCAGCAACGTTCCGTAAGCCGCGCCTATATCGAGCACCCGCAGGCCTCCCCCGTGCAAAAGCCCATCCAGCCTGCCAAGCAGCGGAAACCAGTAGGAGGCTTCTTCCGCACGGTACGCTTCTATATAGTGGCTTTTGTCCTTTTTGCTCTGATATACGGTCAGAATTTGCTGTATTTCCTCTAAACGTTCCGATTCATTCAGTCCCACCCAATCCTTCAAAAACGACACCTTCCCTTTCCGATTGCACTAAAGCTCAACCACAACAGAATATGCGATTTTGATAAAGGATGGAACATTTGCAGCAAAAATAAAATAGAATGAATTGAACTTGGGAAGGAGATGTTTCCATGCCGGAAATTGCTTATACGCTGCCTTTTCTTTTACTTTCGGATACGGACCTTCAGATGGCGGACGAATGTTTCCGCAGTCTGGAAGCAGTGAATGCGGAAGGAGTTCTGGTGTTGTTTAATCAGGGCTGCCTGTCGAATCCGCAAATCGATTCATTAATGAAAAATTACCGTATTCCCTATATCCTGCTCGGCCAGGGTGAAAATATCGGAATTCCTGCAGCAAGGCAGGCCTGCTTCGAATATGTCTGGAAGAACCTTCCTGGAATTGCCTATGTAGCGGAAATTCATGTGGATATGATTTTCACACCCGATTGGATCGATATCCTGACACGCTGGCTTTCCGAACAGGATGAACCCATGATTGCTCCTGGAATCCTAACGGCGTTCGGCGAATTGCATCCTGAACAAAAAGGGATAAAAACAATCAATGTACCCTCCGGTTATGATGAAATCCTCTCTCTTCTGCCGACGCTTACCTCAGATAAGGTCCTCCAAGGACTTGTCCACCCTGTCGTCCACAGGACGGATTGTCTGCAGGCTGTCGGCGGCTATGATACACGGTTTTTGAAAGGCCGGCAGGGTTATGAAGACGATTCGCTGCTTTTAGGTTATCGATATTATATGGGCACAAGAAACGACTGGAAACCGAAAGCCTGTCTCCGGGCAAGGGTATTCCACCGTTCACTGGCCCAGCGGATTCACATGCCCGATATCCGGGAACAGTGTGACCGGAACCTGGAAGGGCTGATAAAACAGTATGGCCTATACGGACTGCTGCAATTGTCAAAAATACACGGCAGCCGCACATTTGAAGAAATAGCGTTCAGCAGGTTGTGAGGTTAAAATGGATAAGAAGAAGATTTTAATTGGAAGTCCCATTCACCAGAAACCGGAAATATTGAAAGAATTCCTGGAATGCCTCTCTTGTCTGCGACATGACAACTATAACATAGATTACCTGTTTTATGACGACAACAAGGATGACGAATCCAAAGCGCTTTTGAAACGCTTTTCCATTGCAGTGGAAAATTCTGCGGTCCGCAGTATGGAAAGAAGCCATGAATATCAATGCGACGAGAACACCCACCACTGGAGTGAACCGCTTATATGGAAAGTAGCCGGTTTTAAGGATGAAATGATAGCGCATGCCAGGGAAAACGGTTACGATTACCTGTTTCTGATCGATTCGGATATCCTGCTGGAGCCTTCGGCAATAGAGCTGCTGGTTGCGGCGGAAAAAGATATCGTCAGCGAGGTCTTCTGGACTGCCTGGTACCCTGGTGCCCCGCCGCTTCCCAATGTATGGTTCTATGATCATTACGATATGGTTCCACGCTCCAGGGAAGAAAAGCTGACTGCCGAGGAGAGCTTCCGAAGACAGTCGGAGTTCCTTAAAATGCTGAAAAATCCAGGCATTTATGAGGTAGGTATGCTCGGTGCATGTACCTTGTTGAGCAGGAAAGCGCTCCTGTCCGGCATAAGTTTCCAGCCGTTGTACAACCTCAGCATGTGGGGTGAAGACAGGCATTTTTGCATAAGGGCCGCTGCACTTGGTTTCAAACTGTATGCCGACACGCACTGCAAGGCTTTCCACATTTATAGGGAATCCGATCTGGACCAGGCAAGGGTATTCCGCCAGGAGACGGGCATTGCCGATTCGCCTTTAAAGCTGGCCCTGTACCCGGATTTTCATTGTCCCGTATGCGGCTCCGACGGTATCACAGGTTTTCACGACTATACAAGCTTCAAGCTTCTGGTGTGCAACGACTGCGGGCTTAAGTTCCGGGCAGCATGCCGCAATATGGATATCAAAAGCCTGATATCCGAAACCTACGGGCCATCCTGGATCCAAATGCGGGAACAATATAGCCGCGACACCTTCCTTGGTCATGCCAAATTCAACAATATGCTGCTCGAAATATCCCGCCCGCAGAAAGGCAGCTTGCTGGAAATCGGCTCCGGTACGGGAGAATTTCTTTTTATGGCGAAAGAAGCCGGCTGGCAGGTTGCAGGGGTTGAACCCGGCATGGACGCCTGCCGTTACGCACGGGAGAAATTCGGGCTGGAACTGGAATGCGCAGTGTGGGGCGAATCCGCAGTCCAAAGCAATGCAACCGCATTCGATGCCATTGCTTTCTGGCACGTATTGGAGCATATAGCGGATCCGGCTTCTTTTCTCAGGTCGGTATATACGGTGCTTAAACCGGACGGTTTGCTGTTCTTCAGCCTGCCGAACGACGATTCCCTCTTTAACGAAGTATATGGAAAAACCTCCGCTTTATACCGGGAACCGGATCACCTGATGCATTACAACAGGCGCAACCTTGCCATTCTCCTCGAAAAGGCCGGATTTGAGGCTGCCGTCCTGTTTACGCGGCAGGAGCCGGACGGCCTCGATATCGTTTGCAGGCAGCAGAACGGAGATAAAGCGATCGCATTTGAGGAACTCATGGGAACAGCATCGAGGCTTCAATCCGGCTTCCGGGGCTATGAGCTGGTATGCATCGCACACAAAAGGCATGGAACGGAAAGCCCGTTGACTCAGTGCAACGATCTCCTTTCATAGATCAAAAGCATCTGGTACCCTGCCCATAGCCGGGGCTGAAATGGAGGGATAAGACAACCGTAAACACGCGAAAATCCTTCGAAAACGGCGGGAAAGGTATTCCCTGTAAAGGAATAGAAATGACAGCCATCATCACACGGTCCGTCGATTCCATATTGACGGTACGGCACCAGAATGACATAATACCTTTTTACATGCTTCAGGTGTTCTCTTGCAATTTGCAGCGGATCGCGGAAATGCTCCAGGGTATTGGAAATGATAATGGCATCGACGGATTCATCCCCCTCTATGGGATCATTCCGGAAGCATAATTCCGGATAAATTTCTCTTGCCTTGGAAATAGCGGTTTCGGAAAAATCATACCCCACAACGTCCGCATTCGGAAATGCACCGTGGAATTCATATACGCCCTGTCCCAGTGCACAGCCCCAGTCAATTATTTTTATGCCGCTTTTATCAAGCTCCTTCCGGATGTCCGGCGGAATGGCAGCGGTAATCAGCTTGGCAAAATACGCCGTCTGTTCCCTTCCCATATTGCCGGTCCAGGCGCCGGAGCCGAAATTTTCCTCCCACCATTGCTTGTCATTTATGCTCATTGAATTTTCCCTGATTAGAATAAACTCTCCCGTATAATATTAATAAAAGTCCTGAATTGTGAAAAACAAAACAGATGCCATGAGGCCGTTGGCATAAACAAGCGAAAAACCGTACAGGCGCCGCGTTCCGCGAGCCTATACGGTTTTTATCCTATATGGCAGGGGTTTTCATCCCTTCCGCCAGTCTTAAAAAGTCACTTCCTGATAATAACTGTTGTTTGCGTCCATTCTCTCCAGGAATACCCTGCATCCCGGAATTCCCGATGCCTTGATTACCCCGATCGCACTATTGCAATAGGTCTCTGCAAACTTGACTCCCATATTGCATACGCCTGTGGACACAGGCCTGGGCATATAGGTCAGCTCGCAAGGTATACCGGCCGCTTTCAGGCTCCGTTCCAGGAAGAAGGCATGTGTTTTCGATTGTGGAGCGGCATAATAATAAGCCATATCCTCACCTCATACCCTGTTCTCGATCCGCCCGCACATTCCGTCCCATCCTTTCGCTATTTCAGATCTGCGTCCAGAACGTTCTGTTTCTGGTTCGGATAGAATGCGGTCGGGAATGGTGTGCATCTCCTGTCCTTGAAGGAGCAGCAGGTCTGGCCGCCGAAAATGTTGCTCTGCTCCGGAGGAATCGGACAATAATCGTATGCGGGGATCAGCAACTGTACTTCGCATTCGCATTTGACAAGGAAAAAGACGCCGATGTCCAGCGTAAGGGTGTAGGTATAGGTGGTTCCGTCGCCGGCAATGGTAATATGGTCGTTGAATGCTTCCGCCAGAGCCTCCACCTTGATCAGAATACCGTCCAGATCCACGGTTGTCGTGCCCTCCGGATATCTTACCAGGCCGATTTGCGTGCAGCAGTTCGGGCAGTAGATGTTATTGACTGCGAGGTTGTAGGTGGCGGACGAATGGATGGGGGTCGGTGCCGTTACGCCGTTTATTGCGAAAAAGATATCGAACTCAAGCGTTACGGACAGCTTCAGGTTCTTATAGCCCGGAGTCGTTGCCATGCACTCTCTTCTGGATACTACTTTTACATTTGTAATGTCAAAATTCTTTACGCATTCGAAAGTGACAGTGGGCGTTCCTACGATCGTCAAAAGCAAAGCAGTGATGGTCTGGCAGTCCCTTAACGCTGCCTGGTCAAATACCTTCGGGACTTGAATGCATACAAGCTCCCTGGGCGTCGGAAAGTTTTCCGGGTTCTGAATCTGCCCGGGTTCAAACTTCAACATAGTGATACCTCCTTGATTTATGCCGAATAAAAATGAATCCATTTCCTTTGTTGGTAGTCCGTTTTTATCATTAGGCAGTCATCTGGTATCATTATATTTTCAGGGGTTCTTGAAGGTTACAATTTTACTACATTATGTTTCCCTGCCATTCCGGTTTTTTTAGAACCTGTTCAGTATCTGGGGGTGCCTGAGATTTTGAGCGGATTTTTCGTCAGACAAGGCAAATTTTCGCAGGAATAATCTGTTTATTACAAGAAAATTTAACGCAGTATGACGGAAAATCCGCCAAAAGATCAGGTGCCGACAGATGCTAAACAGGTTCTTATAGCTCCTCCTTGCCCTTTTCAATTGCCAGGCCTTCCACATGCCTTTTGCCCATGGTTTTTTTCTTCCGCCGGTTTTCCTTGCTCTCCAGTACGACATCGTAGTCGTAATTGTCCGGATACATCTCCTTGCCGTCGATATAAAGCGTCAGCCGCTTAACGTTCACTTTGAACTTCTTTTTCATGACCATCACGACGACTTCGCCCTTTTCATTCTCCGGCTCGCAGACAATACCCGTCCTGGACATGGTGCTGATCCGGACGCAGTCGCCGACATGAAAGCTCTTTTGAGCCTTTCTCTCCGCATCCCGGTCGGCTGTTTCCATCTGCTTCGCAAAGGTCTTTGCCTTTTCCGCATTCCGTATTTGCTGCTCATGGCTCAGGACGGCATCCCGGTCGATCAGTTTCTCCCGTTCTGCATGGTGCTCCGCAGACAATACCTTTGAGTAGTCCCTTTTCTCTTTATAGGTGATCTCATGCGCTCTTTCAATCAGACCGACGTCCATCCCGAGCCGCAGTGCGATCAAAAATGCGTTGCTTTCTCCGGGTTGGCCGATTTTCAGGTTGTACAGGGGCTTAAGCGTATGGATGTCAAACCCCATACAGCCATTTTTAAAGCCCGGCGTCACGGAGGCAAACTCCTTTATTTCGTTGTAATGCGTTGTTGCCAGCACGGTGGCGCCCTTTTCATAAATCCTTTCCAGTACGGCTACCGCAAAGCCCATTCCTTCGGACGGGTCGGTGCCTGCGCCTGCTTCGTCCATGACGACAAGGGTGTTCGGGCTTGCACATTCTATAATGGTCGATATGTTTTTTACATGGGAGGAGAAGGTGCTTAACGATTGCTCAATGCTCTGTCCATCTCCTATGTCGGCCAATATATCGGTGAAAACGGCAAACTCGCTGCCTGCCGCAACAGGCACATGCATGCCGGACTGTACCATCAGCGACAACAATCCGACCGTCTTCAGGGCTACCGTTTTCCCTCCCGTATTCGGACCGGTAATGACCAGCGCCCTGTAACCGTCTCCGATATGGAAGTCCAGCGGAACTGCGGACCTTCCGATCAAAGGATGCTTTGCGCCCTTCATGTCGATCCTTCCGTTCCGGTTCAGGCAGACGCTGCTCATCTCCATCGACCGGCTGTACTTTCCCTTTGCAAAGAGGAAGTCGTAATGCGCCAGCGCCTCCATATTGATGGAGATCTCCCTGGAATGGGTGTCCACTATGCCGGTGATCCGGGCGAGAATCCGGTACACTTCGTTTTCCTCCTCCATCCGCAGGATGCCGAGCTCCTCCTGCAGCTTCGCCACCCCTGCCGGCTCGACGAAAACCGTCGAACCGCTGGCGGAGGTGTCCAGCACGCTGCCTTCGACGCTCTTGCGGTGCTCCCGCTTCACCGGTATTACATACCGGCCGTTCCGCGTGCTGATGACGGCATCCTGCAGAAAGCCCGCCGCGGAGGCGGCGTTCAAAAGGCTGCCCAGCTTCTGCCGGATCCGCTCGTCCGTGATGTCGATCTTCTTCCGGATCCGGTGCAGCTCCGCGCTGGCCCGGTCATCGACCCTGCCGTTCACGATGCAGCGGTCGATTTCGTCGTACAGCTCCCCGATGGTGTACATGGAGCGGGCATAGGTGGAAATAACAGGCGCCGCCTGTTCCATGGCCGCCATATATTTTTTTATGCGGCGGACGCATTCCAGCAGATTTTTTACGGAGTACAATTCCTCCGGCTGCAGGATCATCCCCTTTCCGACCTTCTGCATGGCATTTTCAAGGTCGGTCATCGCGCTGAGCGGCACGCTCGGATTGACCGCCAGGGCCGCCGCTGCTTCCGTCGTTTCTTGCAGCCAGCCTTTGACGACTTCCAGGTCTACGGACGGTTCGAGCCTGTCCAGCATGGCCCTTGCCGCCTCACTAAAGGCATGCTGCTTTATGCTTTCCTTGATCTTGTCGTATTCCAGTGCTTTCAAAGCATGTGTGTTCATATTGCTCATTCCCTTCATGGACAGCGGGACCTGCCCGCGATCCGCTTCCAACAAAAAGGCCGCCGCGAAAGCAATGTTCCGGCGGCAGCCTTCTAATACGATTGTAAGAAATCCCGTGTCGTATCTCAAGTGAAAAAACGGCTATATTCATTTTTCCTTGGGATCACCACAGCGCGGTAAGAATCAGACGCAGGCCGACCATGCCGAGGGCGCAGGCCAGACCCAGTACGATGAAGGAGCCCTTGACCTTTCTGGACAGTCTTGCTCCCAGCCGGGCGCCGAAAATGACCCCCAGCGCCAGCCCGAATATCTGCAGCAGGCCTTTGAGCAGAACCCCGTCAAAAACGTGCACGATGCTGCCCGTAAACGACATGATGATGAGCATGAAATGCGACGTCGCGGTGGCGATATGTACCGGGAAGTTCAACAGGTTGATCATGGCGGGGACATGGATAATTCCTCCGCCGATGCCCATCATGCTGGACAGGAATCCGACAAAAACGCTGATGATAATGCCGGTGGGAAGATTATAGGAAAAGAGGTATTCAATTCCGTCCGCATCGGTGATTTTCCGGAGAAAGCCGCCTGCCCTATGCTCCGCCGCCTTATTTCCATTTTGCTTCTCCCGGATCGTGCGCAGGGCAAGAAAGGTGGAAACCGCCACCATCAATACGCCGAAGCAGAGGTCGAACCATTGCCTGGGCAGCCTGGAGGTCGTCATGGCCCCGATCAGGGACCCCGGTATTCCCGCAGCGGCGAAAATCAGGCCGGATTTATAGTCGATCCTTTTCATTTTGGCATAGGCCGAGGTGCCCGAGACCGCGTTGAAAAAAACGACCGCAAGGGAAATGCTCGTGATCGTTTCCGGGCTTTTGTCCGGATACAGGAGCAGAAGCACCGGCACCAGGATAAAACCGCCGCCCGCCCCGATCAGCGTTCCCAGGGTTCCTACCCCGAAGCCGAGAGGGATCAGCCAGAGTAATTGTTCCATTTTGTAAAGACACCGTCCTTCATCTTTTTCGAATCTTTCATTAATATTACCACAATATCGGCTCATTAACAGCAAGTACATGTGTGCGGGAAAAATTCCAATTGACTTGGGGCTCCCCCGTATAGTATACTTTCAAAGCGAATGTAAGTTAACATAAAGCATGACGTCATGTGTCCTTTCTTTTCCTACATACTTAGTTATACCTTCCATTTAGAATAATTTACATAACATATATCCTATATGTTTTGGGGCGACGGCGGCCAATGGCCCCGGCGTCGAAACAATGCACCCGGAAAGGAGAGTGTGCTGTGAAAAAAGCTGTTGTGATCGCTGCATTGCTCCTGACGATTATGAGTTCCATTCTGGCGGGAACCCTTGCAAACTACAGCGTTACTCTGGATCATATAGCATCCGGGAGCGTTGTGGGGAAGGAATTCATTTTTACGGAGGATGGCACCGACACCTTTAAGGAAAATCTTAAAATCGCACCGACCGAAAAGGTGATCTGGCACTTCGGTGTGAAAAATTATGACGGAAGCCTTGTGACGGAAACGGACCTGCATTACGATCTCACCTTTGATGTCAGCGCCGCTCCGGGAAAATCGGCGATTGCTCCGCTGATCATCACGGTCCGGGACGGATCGGGCAAGGCAGTCAATTCCGTGACCGGGACGGGAACCATCCATGTAACCGGGGATTTCCCCCAGGCTACAATGGGGCAAAGCGCCGGGTATGATGTGGAAATTTACTGGCCCAGCACGAATGATGACATAAAATATGCGGGCGGCGGCTTCGGAACAAGCATCAACGTTTCGGCAACCGCAACCCAGGTTCCGGCGGGAGGAGGTTCCCAGGAACCGGCCCCCACTACGGGAAGCGGCATATCGGTCCTGTATGAAGCCGGCACTCCCTGGAACGGACAGGGTCAGCCCCAGTATCACAATATCCGGTTCACCATCACCAACAATACGGACCATGCCATTACGAACTGGGAACTGGCGTTTTTGTACGGGGAAGATATCACAGCCATCTGGAACGCACGGCACAGCTATGAGAATCTGGCTACCGGGCAGAACACGATTCTCTACCCGGATCAGTGGCGCAGCACCATCGCTCCCGGAGAAAGCGTGGTCTTCACAGGCCAGGCCCAGGGAGCCGGCGACAAGGCTGTCACGACTGTCACCGTGAACGGTGTCCCGGTCAGCGTACAGTGCAAATATGGTCAGGGAATGCTCTGGTAACACCATGTTAGAAGGAAGTGCCCGCCTATCGCGGGCATGAGGCAGGAAGATCTGGAAAAGTACGGAAAGGAAAGGAGGGGTGCTGTTGCGGAGCAAAGTTCTGGTAATTGCCGGTCTCCTATCCGCTATTCTGGTGTCCGTCGCCGCAGGTACCCTCTCCTCCTATACGGTATCCACCGGCGGGCAGGTGGGAATCGTACCCGATTCCCGCAGGATCCGGGAGCAGTGCGAAGTCCGGATGCAGCAGAAAGAGGACAATCAGGACAGGCAGGAAAAGGCAACTTCAACTAAAAAATAAAATTAAATTTCAGGAGGCAAATGGAATGAAAAAGACACTGGCAATCATTTCTCTGGTTATGGTAATCGCGGTATCCCTGCTGGCAGGCACACTTGCCGTATATACCGCCACAATCGACAACCTGGCTTCAGGCAGCGTAACGGCAAAGGAATTCGTCCTTCTGGAAAACGGAAGCGACACCTTTGTCCAGAATGTGAAAATCGCGCCGTCTGAAACCGTAAAATGGCAGTTCGGCGTGAAAAATTACGACGGTACGGCCATTGCCGAAACCGCCATGGATCTGGATTTCACCGTTGATATGGGAGCTGCCGCAGGCAAGGCCGCCATCGATCCCCTGACCGTGACGGTAAGGAACGAGGCGGATGAGATCGTCGGCACGAAGACCGGAAGCGGACCGATCGTATTCAAGGACGGTTTTGCACTGTCCGGCGCCGGCCAGTCCCACACCTATACCGTCGAAGTCAGCTGGCCTTCCAACGATGCAACGGACATCAACTATGCCGGAGCCGGTTTTGGAAGCGCGCTGACCGTAAAGGTAACGGGAACACAGAAATAAGCAGGCGCAGTTTGTGCTATTTGCGCCCCCAGGAGAGAAAGCCGCCTTTAAATGGGTGGCTTTCTCATTTTCTTTTATAAGATGCCGCTTTTTGCGGAATATTAAAACCAAAACGCAACGGCATATTGACGGTCAAGGATGGAGCTGCACGATGGCCGAACCTCTTTATACGACGGAAGAACAGATCAAACAAATGCGGGAGGAACTGGAAAGGGCGAAGAACCGGGAGACCGCCGGCCGGCAAGGTACAGACCGGAAGGCCATGAGCCGGAAAAGGCTCCTTCTTTCCCCGCCTTTTTCAGGCAGGCTTATTCGCCAACTGCTGTTCTGGGCCACGACCGCCTTTCTTATTTACGTCCTGGTCACGGTCCTGGCGGCGAAAAGCCGGGGGGAAATCCCCAGCTTGCTGGGGTATCAGCTGTATGTGGTGGAAACCGGCAGCATGTCGCCGACCTTGAAGCCGGGCGCTGTGATCCTTTCGAGAAAGCCCGCCGACGCCGGCGCGCTGGACCGGAATAAGATCGTCACCTTCCGGATGAAAAACGGCTCCGTCGTGACCCACCGCATCATTGAAGTACTGATGGACGACCGGGGCGGCGTCCTTTACAGGACCAAGGGGGACAATCCCGTCAACTCGCCCGATCCCGAGCTGCTGGAGCCCGGCAGGGTAATAGCGGTTCTGGTGGTGAAGATTCCCCTGACCTGAGCGGATCGCCGGGGAACGGTGGAATCGTCTTGGAAAGGCGGAAGCGCCGGAAAAAGGCGGGAACCCCGTGGGATGACGGGAGCTCCGGAAAAGGTGGAAGGAGTTTACCGAAATGGATGAGAAGCCATCGCAGGCTGTGCAGAAACCGACAGGAAACGCTGTTTATATGGAAAACCTTTCCTCTGTAGAGATGGTTTCTGGGGAGCTGAAAGGCTTATCCCCCATCCTGAGCGAGATCAGCCTCTCCCTGAACGGAGGCGAGTCCTGGGGCTTTTGCGGAAGCTCCTCCTTCGAGGTCCGGCTGCTCCTGGAGATCCTGTCCAACATCAAGCCCTACGGAAACGGCACCTGCAAACTGGCCGGCATCGGCATGATGCGCCGCAAGCGCATTATCCTGCCCCACGTGTTTTATATCGGGAACGCGGGGATGGTTTACAACAATATGAATGTGCTCGAGTTTTTGATGTTTGCCACCGCAAAAAGCCCCGAGGATACGGTGGAACGGCAGAGCCGGATTTTTGAATATCTGATCCGGATAGGACTGGGCAATATTTCGCTGACTCCGGTGAACACCCTCTCCAGGGAGCAGAAGGCCGTGGTGGTTCTCTTGGTGGCTGCTCTCTCGGACAGCCGCCTGGTGGTTTTCAATTTTCCCGATTACCGGTTTGACGATGTCCAGTGCGGCGCCATCTCGGACATGGCCCGGTTGATCCGGGAGAACAACAGGGCCCTTGCCGTCGGGACGCTGAGCGGCGGTTTGATCGAAGCGGCCTGTACCCATATCGCCCTTTTGCAGGAAGGAAGAATCCTTCACCAGGGACCCGTCGGAGTATTCAGGGAAACCCGGGATACCCTCCTTCTCACCGTATGGGACAAGGACCTGGCCCTGTGGGCGGACCGGCTGAAAGCGGATTTCCCGCAATACGGGTACAGGATACGGGACGGCGAGATGGCCATCAGCAGCGGTGGCAGCAGCGAGAGGGACGCCGGGATTGTTTACAGGAAGCTGGTCGGAGCGGGCTTTTATCCCCAAAAGGTGGTCGTCAATCCGAAGACGGTCAGCAATGCGTGCGAGGAAGTATTAGGTTCCCATGATATACAGGAATAGCTATTTCAGCAAGGAGCTGCGCCAGGCATATATTGAAAACAGGATCGGCACGAAAAGGAAGCTTGCCTTTGCGTTCTTTCTGGGCCTGATCTCCTTTGCCGTCCATTTCACGCTGCAGACCCTGACCGAATCCGTCCTGTCCGATGTCGCCCCCCACCTCATGCAGCCCAGCTATTTCTCCACGGTCTACACTTACAACATGGCGGCGTTCGTTTTATATGTCCTGTATTTTACCCTTTTCTACGACTATATGTCCTTTTCCGAGATCCGGAAAAACAGATGGTACCTGTTGGTGAAAATGTCCTACAAGCCGCTGCGGATGATCGGCTCCAAGCTGGCCGCCTCCGCCTGGTCGATCTGCACCATTTATGCCACCGGCTTCGCTTTTATCCTCTTTCTGACGGTATTCCTCAAATACCGTTTCCTTCCGGCCTACCTGCCCGCCCTTTTTTTCGCCGGGCTGACGGACCTGCTTGTTTTCACCGTTGCTGCCATGGCCGCCTCCCTCTATATCCGGAGCTCCACCACGGCCCGGTATTTGCTCCTGCTCCTGGCGGCTTTCCTCCTGTTCCTGAGGCAGGTGCTCGGGTACCATGCCCTGGTCACGGACCGGATCGCCATGCAGAATCTGCTGAACCTGCTGGACTTTCACAAAAGCCTTTACCTGCCCGCCGCGGGAGGGATCGTTCTGGCAAGCCTGGCCATCTGCTTTCTGAAAGCGGGCAGTGTGGCAAATTACTACAGCATTCCGTTTGACATGCAGGGATATACTCTGCCCGAAGGGAAAAAGCTCGTGCGGGTCGAAGAAAGGACGGGGAGAATCCTTCCGTTGTCCGGAAGGGATACCGCCGGCATCCGGAGCAGAATCCTGGACGCCGCCGTTACCGCGTCCCTGATCCTGCTGATTCTCTCCGCCCTTGCATTCAATGTTTTCATTCTGCTCCTGTCCGCCTCCCAGCCCGGAAGGGAGGTCACCATCCGGGGCGTCATTCCCTACGTGTTCCAATCCGATACCATGGAACCGGCCATCATGAAAAACGACCTGGCCTATTTCAAGAGAATCGACGCCCGGGAGAACGTCGGAACCGGGGATATTGTGCTCTTCCTGGAGAAGAATGTGGTTTATGTGGAGCGTGTCGCGGAGCAGAGGGGGAATTCGTTTCTAGTCGATATCGACAAATACCCGCCCATGTCCCAGACCGGGGTGATGCGAAAAACCGTGGACCGTTCCGCCATCTACGGCCTTTTCACCCACTCAAACCGTTGGTTGGGCGCCCTGATCCTGTTTGCAAACACCATTTTCGGCAGGCTGGCGTTTCTGTTCGGGCCGGCCCTGCTCCTCTTTTTCTACCAGCCTGTCAAAAATGTCCTTTCAAGAAACATTCAGAAATATATGGATGAATGATCGAATCCATCCCTCCTTTCGATACAGGCCGCCCCTATTGCGAGGCCAGCCGCTTTTCTCCTGTCAACTCCTGAATCGGCTTGATATTCTGGGTCACTTCCAGGATGCCCAGGAATTCGTTCCGGTCGTTTCGCACCGCAAAGTACCGGATGTATACGAACTGTCCTCCCAGCTTGATCCAGAAATCCTCATGGTCCTTCCTTCCGGCTTTCAGATCCTCGACGATTTTCTCCACGATATGGACGCTGGCCGGCGGATGGCAGTTTTGAACCAGCCTGCCGATAACGGCCCGGGTTCTCGGAAAGATTCGTTCCTTCCCCTGGGAGAAATACTTCACCACGCCGTCCTTATCCACAAAGGTGATGTCCACAGGCATCGTGTTCAGCATGGCGCCGATTTCCTCCGGGGTCAGTATTCCGGTGTCGAATTTGATATGGCCGGCAGGGAACGGCTTTTCCTCCGATGCCGCTCCTTCTCCCTTCCCCGCCGCATTTTCCCTGGCAGGCTGCCATTTCCCCTTTGGGGTAGTAAGGCAGTAGCCTATTTCGGCGCTTTCCGCTTCGATTTTCTGCCACTCATCCTCCGTAAGGGTATCCAGTACCATCGGGAATAAAATATTTTCTTCCTTGAAGATCATTTCCTTTACTCGGTTGACAGCCGCATCCGCCTTTTCCGTCAGCAGTTCCTTTTCGCCCCGATTATTCTGCAGCAATTCCCTGGCCTCTTTGATCTGCCTCCGGATTTCATCGTCCACGCCCCACATGACTTTCGGCGGAGCGGTTATGCCGTACTTCTCCATAAAGGGGAACAGCAGGTTTTCCTTTCTCAGATAATGTTTGTCAACCTCCCAGAGCTGGCGGAAGCCCTCCTCGAGCTTTCGAACGCTTTCTTCCGCCCCGCCGTGCTTGAATGCTTCCAGCTCCGGCTTCAGCTTCCCGTCGATCAGCTTTTCCAGCTCCCTGTTCTCCAGCTTGAAGGTGTGAACCGGATGTCCCGGGGTCTCCTCCGGCTTCCGGGGTCTGTGAATCTCTTCGATGGACCCTTTAAAAACCGCCGCGTGGACATCGCACAGCCTTTGGATCTCCTCCACCGGCATCCCGTTCATGATCAGCCCCTGCTCCATTTCCGAAATCTCCGAAGGAGAAATCCCCTGGATCAACTCTTCAAAGCGAGGTTTGATTTCCTCCACACTTTTGCCGTTGTGCAATTCCGTAATAAGCTCCTTCAGCACCGCCTGCCTGTATTCCCGGTTGTTGATATACTCACTCATGCTATCCCTCCCTGCACCTTGCTCTTTACTTCGTGCTCTTTGCTCACCGTGTCTTAATCCTATGTTGTATCCGCTTTATATCCCTATGTTCTTTGCTCATTATTCCCTACTCTTTGATGCTGTAACCTTTTTCTGTAAAGACCTCTTTGATCCGGTTCAAGTCGATCCCTTTCATGGCCGCTCCTTTCGGAATGGTCATAAACCGGCCCACCGTGTTCAGCGAAGCCGCCTTTGTGATCTGCTCAAAACCCAGCTCTTCCATTATTCCGATGATCTGCGGGTTCTCCCTGCACAGCTCGTATACCGTCTTTGTCAAATCAACCGTAGCCATTGAAATCCCTCCTTCTTTCACTCTGCCTCAATCATACAAAATTATCGCCCAAAATACTGTGATCCAGGTCATATTTTAATTTAATAAAAAACGACCTAGATCGTATTTTATTTTAATAAAAAACGACCTAGGTCATTTTTAACCCGGGCCGTTTGCTTTATATCTGCTCTTTCAGTTTTTCCAGATCCAGAATCCGTATCTTTTTATTGCCTATCATTTCAATGACGCCTTCCTCCTGCAGCAATCCCAGCTTTCTACTCACCGTTTCCCTGGCCGTGCCGATGTAGTTTGCTATACCTTCCCTGCTGAGCGGGAGGTCCACCAGCAGGCTCCCCTCGTGCTGCCTTCCGTATTTCGCGGCAAAGTCCAGGAGAACCGAATGGATGCGGGACTCCACGTTTTTGGTCCCCATGCTCTGAACGGCATTCTCCAGCCGATCCAGGCGATCGGAAAGCTCCTCCACGATCTTGATCCCGATTTCGGGATAATTCCGCAGAAGCTCCCGGAAGTCCTGCTTATGGATCATGCACACGTTTGTGGGTTCCAGCGCCTCCACATTGAAGCCGGCTTCCCGGTTCTTCAAAAGGTTTTTCTCGCCAAAAAAGTCTCCCTCCGAAAAGATGTACAGGATTTGTTCCTTTCCCTCGGCAGTATACTTGAATACCTTTACCTGTCCGCTATTGATAAAGACCAGATTCTCGGGACAACTGCCCTCCGTCAGGATCAATTCGCCTTTTTCATAGCTCCGCCTTTTGATCAATCCGGCTACCTGCTTGATTTCCTCCGGGTTCAATCCGGAGAATACCGGTACCCTGCGGGCGCAGAGCTTATGCTGGCAGCTTTCGCAGCCGCAGAACGCTTCTTTGTTTATACTGATCCCCCCCACAAGCAATACTATACTAGCTATTTATACCGATTTCAATCAATATCCTTTCGTTTGCAGCATTTCAGGCCGGAATTCATTTTATATGCCGGTGCTCTTTCCTCTCCGGAAAGCTATCGGATGCAAAACACATGGGCAATAGGCGTTTCCCCGGTTATTGCTCCATCCGGGAGCTTTACCGTCACTCCGCCCGCGTCCGGATCACAGTCTAGCTTCCCGGGATATCCCATCAAGGTTACCTCCCTTACCTTTCCCTCATAGGGAATCCTGACCGTCGTATTGACAGGCGTTCTGTCGCTTTCATATTTCAGGAAGCAGTATACGGCATTGTCTTTGCGCGTAAAAGCAAAATTCCCTTTGCTGTAGGGCTTGCATACCCTTGTGCCGTATATCCCTTCTCCATATTTCTTCATCCACGCCCCGATTTTCTTTATCCGCGAGACCGCTGTGGCGGGGAGGCGTCCGTCGGGCTGTGGACCCACATTCAGGATCAGGTTGCCCCCCTTTGCGACAACGTCGATCAGCATATGCAGCAGCTGTCTGGCCGTTTTGTATTCGTCCTCATATTTAAAGGAATAAGAGGTACCCATGGTAATGTTGCTTTCCCATGGCACCAACATCGGCTTCTCCGGGATCATCTGCTCCGGAGTGATATAATTCTCATAGGGTCCCCCTACCGCGCGATTGACCGCTATCAGCCACGGCTGCAATTCGCGCGCTTTTGCGATCACCTCTCCGAGGCGGATATCCTCTCCGCTTTGCTCAGCCACCCAGCCGGCGTCAAGCCACAGCATGTCAATGCGCCCGTAATTCGTTATAAGCTCCAGGATCTGCTCATGGGTAAATTCCACAAACTTCTTCCAGAGCCAGGGGTATTTCCCGGGATCATAGGAAGGACCGCGCCACATGTTCGTTCCCCTCGTCATGCCCGTGGCCCAATAATACGGGGAATGCCAGTCCGCCTTGGAAAAATAGGCCGCTATGGAGATCCCTTCTGCTCTGAAAGCATCAAACAGCTGTTTGCAAATATCCGCATTTTTGTTCCGGTGGAAGGGACATTCCTTCCCGGTAACGCTGTAATCCGTCGTATGGGTGTCCCACATACAGAAACCGTCGTGATGCTTCGTAGTAAAAACAAGATACCGGAAGCCGCCTTCGCCGGCCAGCTCGGCCCATAATTCCGGCTGGAAGCGGATCGGGTTGAACGTCCTGTTCAAATTGAAATAGTGCCTTTTAAATTCTTCTCCATTCTCTTCCCAATCGATCCCGCTGCGGGACCAGTCCGCGTCGTAATCGCTCAACGCCCAGGATTCGATTACCCCGATCTGGGAATAGGGGCCCCAGTGCATCATCAGTCCCAGTTTCTGGTCCCTGAACCATTCAAGCCGTTCCAGCAGCAACGGATCCTCCGGTATGACATATTCGTCCTCGCTGCTGTGATTATGGATGCCGTTCATGACCATTTCTTCCCGGGTCGCTTCCCTGTCGCTCCCGCTTGCTTTCTCTTTCAAATCTTCCCTCAATCTTTCCCACCCCCAAGAAAAAAGTCCTTATTGCGCGCATATTGAACCCGGTACACCCGGGTGTCCTGCGTCAGGGTCTGCCGGAGCCAGAACGGCAGCTCCTCCCAGTCCCATTCCGTTTTGCCCTGCCTGCGTCCGTCCTCCAGATACTCTTCGGCTTCCAGGTACAACCTTTTCAGGACGGCCGACCGGTGAATGAAACAGGGCGCCGGATCATTAAAAAGCTCCATGCTTTTGTTCAAAATATGGTCCTCCGGGACAGGGAGGTCCGTAATCCGCCCTGTGTAAATCCTCTTTTCCTCCCGGCCCAATAACCGGATTTCGGCATTTTTCACCGTGCTTCCTCCCCGCTCCGCAGTCTTCGAAAATTCTTTGACGCCGTCCCTGTTCACAGGATGAACAGGATCAGTACTCCGAATATCAAAAAGGCGATTCCGGTAACCAGCTTGATCGCCGGAAGCCTCCGCCTTAAAAATTCCGTCATGTCGAAGACGCTTTTTCCCCTGTCAATCAAAACTGTAAGGAAGATCAGCGGAAGAACAAATGCGACATCATAGACGAGCAGGTAGATAAAAGCCCGCAGTGTCAGTGAAGAGCCGCCCTGTATGATATAGGCTATAGTTGCGATATAAATCTGTCCCGTGCAGAGGAACTCGCCCGCGGATATGATTACACCCAGCAGGGCGCTCATTAGGACAAGCAGCTTTATGTCGCCGCCTGAAGCGAACTTTTTGATCCATTGGTGATTCCACTTCCGCAGCCCGACCGGCAATTGGTTGACGATGCTATTGTATTTTTCTCTTCTCGCCGCAAAAAAGTCCTTTATGCTTAACCCGGCGACGACCAGCACAAAAATCAGCAGAAAGCTTTTGGTCAAAAGGGCAAACCACGCACCATGCAATTGGGACAGGAACCGGTACAGCACGGTGCCAAGCAGCAGGTACGCCGCAAATTTTCCGGCGCCAAAGGAAAGGCCCATTTTCAGGACGCTTGCCCGCCTGGCCAGGACGAGGGACAGGAAAAAAAGCAGCATGGAAAGCGAGCACGGATTAAACCCGCCTATGAGTCCCGCCAGAAATACGCCGAGCGCGCCCATCCTGGAAAATTGTCCTTCCACCCTCTCCTGATCCGCGCCGGACAGCCTCAGCAGCACCGCTCCCGTTATGCTTTCCTTTGCAAATTCCGCCCGCAGGCCTTTTTGTATATTGCTTAGTCCGGAATAATATGCGTTCCCCAGGAAAACAATTGGGACGTATCGGTCCTGCTTTTTGACTTTATAATAATCGAGATATTTTTGAAATAATTCGTAGTTTTGCCGATCCTCGATGTTATACACGAGGATATCCGGTTCCATCCGGCTCCGTGCTTCAGCTCCGGCGCTCTTCACCTCGTTCAGGGATTCTTCCGCCGCATTGCAGGCCCGGCAGACGGAGCTGTAGAAATAGATCACCAGCGGCCGGTCGTGCTCCCGATCCGAAGCATGGGCCGGAAGCTTCAGAAAAAGCCAGCCGGCAAATAGGGAAAGCAGAAATAAGCAGACTAGAAAGTATGATCTCAAATGTCTTCTCTTTTTCATGCATTTCTCCTTCACCGGCCGGCTCAGATCATTGTTCCTGCTTATTTGGCAAACTGTCTGTCATACGCCTGCTGATAGATGTTGAGGGCTTTCTTGATCTGCAGCTTATCCAGGTTCTGGATGAAGCCGTCCCAATCCTTGTCTATGGAAGAGGAGCCGACCATGAACTTCGTGAGGGACTCTTTGATATACTTGTTCAGTTCGACTTTAATCGTCATCAGCTCATCGTTTTCTTCCTTGGTCAGCTTTATGTGGGGAAGGGCGTTGTCCTTCTTTGCATAAGGCTCATACAGCTCCTTCGATACGGAGTAAAGCAGCTTTTCCAATCCGTCGCCGCTGTACATGTCGATCTTGGAATCCATATATTCACCCATGCGGTAGGCATTGTCCCTCTTGGTGATTCCCACCTGCAGGTAGCTTTCATTCTGCGGGTCGGTTTCATTCCAGGGCCTTAAGGGAACATATTTTGCCGGATTGCCGTCTATGCCCAGCTCTCCGTCCTTGGGCTGCCTCCAGTCCTTGTCCGGCACTCCGCGGGTCAGTCTGCTCGTTCCGTCGAAGGAATAGAGATAGTCCGCCCATTTGACCGCCACTTCAGGGTATTCGCATTCTTTTGTAACGACGAACCTTCCCGCGTAGATGCCCTCATAGGGATAGGTCACCGCCCCCTGCACGCCATTGGGTCCTTTCAGCGGCGAGATGGCCACAAATTCCTTGTAGCGGTCCCCGCCAAGCTGCGCAAACATTCCGCCGTACCCCGAAGGAATGGCTCCCACCAGCTCCGCATCCGGGTTTTCAACCAACTGGGTAAGCTGATTGTTGTCCTGGGTGAAGGTGCCTTCATAAATCAGGCCTTCCTGGTACAGCTTATTGAGATATTTCAGACCTTCCTTTATATCATTGTTGTAGTAAGGAACATCCACCTTCCCGTTGTTCATATAAAGGCCAAGGCCGTCCGTCGAGTACAGGTCGAAGTCGTAATAGCCGAAGGAATTCAACAGGAATTTGTCGATGGTGTTTTCCCAGCCGGACTTGTGTGCTCCCGCCATGGGGATCTCATCCTTCTTGCCGTTCCTGTTAGGGTCCTTTTCCTTAAAGGCCTTCAGCATCTCATAGAACTCGTCGGTCGTCGCCGGCACCTTCATGCCGAGATTATCCAGCCAGACCTTGTTGACCCACATTTTCGCTTCATAGGTGCAATGATAGCACTGGTTGACTTCCGGCATGGAGTAGATGTGCCCGTCGAGGCTGGTGATCTCCTCCCTGGAGCCCGGTATTTCCTGGAAGATCTTCTGGAGCTCCACAGCCTGCTTGTCTATGTAGCTTTCAAGCGGGAGGAAAACCTGCTCCTGGGTGCCGTATTGGGTGAGCTGTGCGTCTTTCAGCGCCTCGATCCCGAAGAAAACGTCCGGATAGCTGCCGCTGGCCAGCAAAAGGTTGATTTTTTCGCTTTGCCCGTCATCGCTCGGGACCGTTTCCCACTGGATTTTTACGTTGGTCTTTTCTTCCATGTATTTCGTGAATTCATTGGTTGCATAATCCGTAATGGCCGGATGCTGCAAGGTAACGAATTTCAGGGTGACCGGCTCCTTCACGATGGGGTATGCCCCCGGCCCCGATACGGAGCTGCCGCTGTCCGCAGTCTGGGAAACAGATGGTTCCGGCGCACCGGAAGCCGTCTTGTCGGAATCGTTTGAACTGTTGCTGCCACAGCCGGATAAGCCCATTGAAACAATAAATGCAAAGCACAATAGGAAGACTGCAACTTTTTTCATAATACCTCTCCTTTTTATTTTCGCAGGCCTGTGCAAATATGAGCTCTCTACCTGCATGGACCTGCTTTTTATACCCGTTACCCTTTCAGGGAACCGATCATGATTCCTTTTACAAAGTACTTCTGTATGAAAGGGTAAAAAGCAATCAACGGTAAGCTTGAAACAACGATTACGGCGTATTTGAGGATATTGACCATCCCCTGCTTTCTGGCGATTTCCTTTACGTCCGCCACCATGGACGCGTCGATCTGATTGACGATCAGAATGTTTCTCAGCACAATCTGCAGCGGAAAAAATTCCTTTTTCGAGAGGTAGATCAGTGCGTCAAAATAGGAATTCCACGAGCTGACGGCGCAGTAAAGCGCGATTACCGCCATGATAGGCCCCGACAGGGGAACGACAATGTTCCAGAGCATCCTGTAAATGCTGCAGCCGTCCAGCCCCGCCGCCTCGTACAGCTCCTCGGGAATCGTGGACTGGAGGTAGGTGCGGGCCAGGATCACATTCCATACGCTCATGGCGCCGGGCAGGATCATTGCCCACCAGGAATTGATCATTCCCATTTTGCTCACCACCAGATAGGTTGGAATCAACCCGCCCGAAAAAATCATGGTGAACACGAAAATGCCCATGAATACGCCTCTCCCGAAAAAGTTCCTCCTGGACAGCGGATAGGCGGCAAGCATTGTCAGGATCAGGTTCACCGCCGTTCCCAGCACCGCGTAGATGATGGAATTCATATACCCGGTGACAATGCTGTTGTTCTTGAAGACGGCTTCATAGGCCGATAGGGAGATGTCCACCGGCAAAAGCCATACCCTTCCCGACACTACCGCCTTTACGGAGCTGAAGGATGCGCTGACAACATAAATCAAAGGATACGCCACTATAATCAACGACAAGGTCAGAAAAACATACGTAATGAGGTCAAAAGCCAGGTCCCCTTTGCCGGTACGATATCTCAATATTCCCTTCACAATCCGTTCCTCCTATTCTGTCCGATTCTTACCACAGGCTGGTTTCGCTGAACTTCTTGGAGAGGGCGTTGCAGAAAACCATCAGGATCATGTTGACAACGGAGTTGAAAAATCCGATTGCCGTGGCAAGACTGTAATTGACATTTAGTAACCCGACCTTATATAAATAAGTCGAGATAATTTCCGAAGTCTGTGCATTCAGGCTGTTCTGCATCAGGTAAACCTTCTCGAAGCCAAGGCTCATGATGAAGCCCATGTTCATGATCAGCAGGATCGTTATGGTCGGCGCTATCCCGGGCAGGTCGATATGCAGGACCCGCTTCAATTTGGAGGCCCCGTCCACGATAGCCGCTTCCCGCAGCTCCGAGCTGATGCCGGACAGGGCGGCCAGGAAGATGATCGCCGTATACCCGGTGCTTTGCCAGACGCCGGTCCAGACGTAAAGGGATTTGAAATATTCCGGCATGCCCAGGATATTGGAGGGCTTCCCGCCCATCAGCCGGATGACCTGGCTCACGATCCCGGACTGGAGATCCGTAAACTGCATGATCATGGAAACGATAACCACCGTAGAAATGAAATACGGCATATAGGTAACCATCTGCACCGTCTTCCTGTAGAACCTGCTCTGGCACTCGTTCAGCGCGATGGACAGGATAATCGCCAGGGGAAAGCCCGCGACAAGGCTGTAAAGGCTTATGGACACCGTATTGTAGAGAATGGTCCAGAAGGAGGGCGAGTCGAAAAACATTTCAAAATACTTCAGTCCCGCCCACGGGCTCTGGAATATGCCCTTTGAGACCCTGTAGTCCTTGAATCCGATCTGTATCCCGTACATGGGAACGTATTTAAAAAGAATTAGATAAATCAGCGGAAGCAGAATGATTATGTAATAGGGAAAGCTTTTTTTGATTTTGTCCGAAAATCCATCTTTTCGTATGGGCCGTACAGCTTGTTCTGTCATCGGGGATCACCTCGATTAAATTATTGTATGTGCTGCAAAGTGCTGTGAGAGTATCCTGCAAATTGCGGAATCCTGCAGGGTATTTTGAAGACGGTTTTTCCTTAACGGATAATTTTATAGTACAGGAATTGATTTGTCCGGGAAAGGTACATTTCTTGAAATGGGGGGTACACTTTTGATTTTATAGCCTTGTACAGGCTTATTTCAGGCGTTTCGCAGTTCGCTCGGGATATATCCCCTGCATCTTTTAAAGGCGCGGCGGAACGAATGAACACTGCTGTATCCTACTTTCAAGGCGATCTCGCTGATGGTGATGTCCGTTTCCGTCAAAAGGCTGTATGCGTTGTCCATTCTCAGCTTTTCCAGGTAATTGGCGAAGGTCGTTCCCTTCTTTTCCTTAAAGAAATGGTAAAGATAGGTTTCGCTCAGATTAAAATGAGCCGCTACATTATAAAGCGTGAGATCCTCTTTCATATAGACCGTGTTAAGAAAGTTCAGAATCTTTCCCTCCAGAATGTCGTCGCTGCTGCTCCTTTTGGCATTGACCGCGTCGCAGTATTCCTGCAGGTGTTTGCAGATCCTGTCATAGCAATATTCCACGTCCTCTATGTGGCTCATTTCTTCAAAGAGGCATTCCGGACAGGTTCCGCCGGCTTGCTCCGCCACTCTGGTCAAGGTTCCCTTGAATTGGTAGATAAAAAGCTTCAGGATGCGGAACGGAAGTTTTCTTTCCGTAAAATTTTCCCGGCAGACGATATTCAGAAGCTTCTTCAACTCCGTGCTCTCCCCGGATAGGACCAGGTCGATCAGCTTTTTCTCCATACTGACGGAATAATGATACCATTCCATTTGCCTGGGCATCTCGTCATACCAGACCAGCTTCTTTTTCCCTGCGGCGCTCTGATCCAGCGCCTGCTTCGCATCGGCATACGAGTAGCCGATATCCACCAGACTCGCGCAAATACTGCCGGCCGCAAAGGAGGTGTAAATGTTGCTTCTGTTTTGAAGCTCCCCATACAGGGTTTCCGCCATTTTTTCCACCCACGGCTTCACTTCCCCGGGCTCCGCGCTTTCAAAGGAAACCACCAGGGCGACGCTGGTTTCATCCAGGTCGCAGGAGGCGACTCTCCCGTCTGAAATAGCGCAAATTGCCTGGTTAATCACCAGCCTCGAAATATCCAGTTCCTTCAGGATGTTTTTATTGATCAGGTCCCTGTAGCCGTGGATTTTCAGAATGAGTACGACATATCGGGCGCCGGACAGCCGGATTCCGAGATGGGAGAGATTTGTATCGATTTCCGCCGGATCGGTAAAATGGCCGTTCAGCAGGCGTTTCAGAAAATCCGCCTGGATGACGGGCTGCTGGTCGCTCAGCTTCTGCCCGAGGTCCTTGTTGCTGTCGATCAGGCTGGAAATGCTTCCGCTTAAAAACATATACTCGTTTTTGTATTTATTGCTGTCTCCAAGCAGCTCCCTTAAGGAGTCAACAATATCCCGGATGGGTTTCGCATTTTTATAGGTAAGGAAAAGAGAGATGGCAAGCCCGACCAGGAGCAAAGCCAGCGCAGTGTAGCATATGATACTGCGGATATAATTGACCTTTGTCATTACGTAGGAGGTCGGAACAAGGGTGACATACTTCCATCCGTTGAAAGCGGAAACCGTATAGGATACGACCATATCCTCCCCGGCGATCCTGGTATTCATTACGCCGTCCGAGTGCCGGAAAATCATGTCCGGTATGGCGATCTGCTTCCCGTTCGGACTGATGGATGTAATAATCGTATTGTCCTTATCCAGAATGTATGTATACCCGTCGCTGCCAATATTGATGTTCTTCAGAAGCTGGTTGACCGCTTCGGCGTCTATGAACGCCATGATGCAGCCCTTGTTGATATTCGGGTACTCAAGAGGTATGGTCCACAAGTAGGTAATGACCGGCTTTTCCCTCCCATTAAAGGTGACGTTCGTCGAAGGAATATAACGCCCCTTTTGCATGGGGCCTGCAATATCCGAAATCCATTCCCGGTAGGACAGGTCCCCGAATTTGAAATACCTGCCGTACAGCAGCCGCATCCGGGTGTTCGCCGCCGCGTCGGTTATGATAATGTCGCTTTTGTTAAAATAAATGAAGAACTCCTTTACAAAGCTGTTGGTCAGGCGATAGGTCGACAGCTCATCCGCCGCATTGATGAGGGCGTCGATATCAGCGGACCCTTCGTCGATGGTGTTCATATAGGTCAGGGCATTGACCTTCGGATTCCGGGCCACCCGGACCACCATTGCGTCCACTTCCTGCAGGTGCTTGTCGAGGATGTCCCTGCCCTGCTCCAGCATGGACAGGTTTGAGGCTTTGATATCCTTTTCGACCATATCCACCGTCTGGGTATAAACAAGGATAAAGAGCAGGGACGGTATAACAAGCATTACGATATACGATGCAAGAAAACGGATTATAATCGTGTCCCATTTTTCAAAATAGCGCATTTTCCCTCCTGCTCACAGCAATATCGGAAACTACAGGATGTAATCGTCCAGCCCGGTGGCAAAGGCCAGGGCGCCCGCCCCGGTGATGCCTGCCGCCTCGCCGGCCGGCGCAAGCTTTAAAACGAAGGTTTTCCGCAAGGGCTCCCAGATAAAGTTCTGGTAGGTCTCCAGGACAAGTTCCGCTATCTCGGGATAATTTCCCAGAAGCCTTCCGCTCAGCAGGACCGTGTCCGGGTTATAAAGGCAGACCAGGGTTCCGATTGCGGCTCCGATATATTCCACCGCTCTTGACAGGATATTCCGGGCCCACTGTTCTCCACTTTTATAGGCAAGGTACAAATCGTCGAACGTGTCCACCGCTTTAAATTTCTTTGCCTCCTCGATCAGGGCGTGTTCTGCGATATAGGTCTGAAGGCAGCCAAACCTGCCGCATTCGCAAAGATGTCCCTTGGGATCTATGGTAATATGCCCGATTTCGCCTGCGTCGTTGGAATTACCCCGGTAAACCTTGTTATGGATCAGGAGCGCCGAACCCACGCCGGACCCGATATTCATCAGCGCTACCCTGCCGTTCTCCTGCGAAGCGCCGAAAAAGGATTCCGCAAGGGCTTTCGCTTTCATTTCGTTGTCGACCGTAACCGGAAAATCCTTTATTTTTTCCTGCAGAATGTCACGGATGGGCACCTTCTCCCATTTCAACTGGGCGGACAGTACCATCGCGCCTTTCTCTCTGTCCACCAGGCCCGGAAACGCCGCGCCGACCCCCACGATCCTGCTTGCATCGATCTTCGGATTTTTAAGGAGGCCCCTTACCAATTCTTCTATTCCGGCGGCAACCGCGCCGGGGGACTGGAAGGACGGGCCGCCTGTTTTTTCAGCCTTCTCCATCACCTTTCCGCTGAAGTCGATGATGCCCGCACCGATATAGTTTCTGTCCACTTCCACGCCGACTGCCAGCACGGACGCGGAATCCACCTCCAGGAGGCTTGCTTTCCGGCCCACCCGGTTGACGGTCGTCCCTACTTCCTTGATCAGTCCGGATTCCGCCAGCTCTTCCGTGATCCTTCCGATGGAGGTGGGGCTCATATTGACAATCCTCGAAATTTCCGCCCGGGAAACCGGCCCCCTGTTCTTGATCACGGAAAGGACCAGCTTGATATTCTGCTGCTTCATGAATTCCTGATTCTGTTTTGCCGCAATGTTTTCCATAGGTCTCCATCCGTTAAGCGTAAGTGTCCATTTCCATTTTATACGATTTTCCGGGTCGATGCAAGAAGAATTTATAACATCATTGGATTAATTGTTTTTGTGTTTAAAATGATTTATTGTCATTTTGAACAAATTCAGTCTTGTAAATGCGCTATTATTCGGTAATTTGTTGAGGGTTGTCCCATATTGACAGATGTCACCAAGGCGTTTATAATTCAATTTGTAACACCAATGGATTTATTAAAGGAGTGACGGAACAAGGATGAACAGTCCCGGGCTTTTAGTCGAAGAATACCGCAATAAAATTCTGGAATGCGCCCATTACGGCCATCTGGCAATCGTCTCTCCGGAAGGCGTTTTCTATTCCGTCGGGAATTGCGTGCAGACTGTATTCTACCGGTCCGCTTCCAAGCCCATTCAGGCGCTGCCCCTGATCCGGCTGGGCCTGGACAGGAAATACGGCCTGACGGAAAAGGAACTGGCGATCCTGTCCGGTTCCCATCGATGCGAACTGGAACACATCGAGGTCATAGAGTCTCTGCTGCAAAAAACAGGCATCCGTGAAGAGCAGTTGATTATGCTTCCCGCCTATCCCCTGGATCCGCTGACGAAAGAGTACATGCTGAACCGGAATATGGATCCGCGCAAAATCTATCACAACTGTGTCGGCAAGCATATCGCCTGTATCCTGCTGCAGCGGGAATCCGGCCAGCCGGAGGAGGACTACTGGAAACCGGAAAGCACCGTGCAACAGACCATTCTGGACTGTATTTCGGAAATTTCCGCCTATCCCCGGGAGCTGATCGGCACCGGAACAGACGGCTGCGGAGTACCTGTATACGCACTTCCGCTCCGATTTATGGCAAATGCGTTTTTGCGCCTGGCCTGTCCCGACCTGATCGAAGATCCCGAACTGAGGGCTGCAGCGACCCGGAATGCCTCGCTGATGAACAAATATCCCCGGATGATCTCCGGAAACGGCGCAATATGCTCCTTGCTCTGTGCGGACGACAATATCGTCGCGAAAGGCGGAGCACTTGGCGTATACTGCTTCGGACTCCGCAGGGAGCGCCTTGGCGTGGCCTATAAGATTTCGGACGGGTCATACGACGAACTCCCGCTGATTGCCGTATCCATCCTGGAGCAGCTCGGATATTCCGGGACAGACACCATCGACAGGCTCCGGGACCGGTTTCCCAAAACGATCCGAAACGACTGCGGCGTTGAAGTCGGCGAATATCTGCCGGTTTTCAGGCTTTCCAAGTAATGATCCCAAGCGGTAAAGAATAGACAACAGGAGAGTGTGATATGGACAAGAAGATATTAACGGAAGTATGCTGCGGCTCGCTTGATGATGCCTTACTGGCCGAAGAGGCCGGGGCGGACAGGATAGAACTGAACTCCTGCCTGCAGCAGGGCGGTCTGACCCCCTCTCTCGGAACGCTCCTCGAGGTGAAGAAGCGCCTGAAGATTCCGGTAATGGCCATGGTTCGTCCAAGAGAAGCCGGCTTCGACTATACCGACGGCGAAATTGCCGTCATGGAAAGGGACGCTTCCTTATTTGCCGAAAACGGCGTCGACGGCATTGTCTTCGGTTCTCTCAACGCCGACGGCACGATCAACCGGAGGCAGTCCGAACGGATGATGAAGCTCATCGGCGACAGGCAGTCCGTGTTCCACCGGGCTTTCGACGTCGTGCCGGATCCCTTCGGGGCTCTCGACCAGCTCATCGGCCTTGGCGTCACCCGGGTTCTGACCAGCGGCCAGCAGGCCTCCGTATATGACGGCGTTCCACTGATCCGGGAATTGATCCGGTATGCCGGGGAAAAAATTGAGATTTTGCCGGGGGCAGGTATCTACTCCGGAAATGTCCGCGAAATCCTTGAAAAAACCGGCGCGAATCAGATCCATTTCGCCTCCGTTACCGTCCGCAGGGATACCTCCACGTCCTGCAATCCCCGGATCTTCTTCGGCGGGGCCTATTATCCGCCGGAAGACCGCCATGGGATCGCGGACCTGGATTCCATGAAAAAAATAATTGAGAAAGCAGGGGAAGCAGAATATGAATAATCCCTTCCATCTTCCCTCCGAACTGCAGAATACCATCGACGAAAAATTCAATGAGAAAAAGGCCTTTGCGGAATACCGGGCAGATCAACTGTTCCACGTTTTTAACGGTTCCCTGGCGCCGGAAGAAGAAGCCGCCTTGAAGATTCTGATCGTCAATATGTCCCTAAACGATCTGGCCGACTGCGATGGGGACTTTCTCCTGAAGCATGTCCGGGATACGCTCCGCATCCGGAAGGAGACCCGGTGGGGCGGATATGTGCCCGATCCCCTGTTTTTAAACTTTGTCCTGCCCTATCGCGTAAACAATGAAAATATCGAGGACTGCCGCTCCTCTTTTTTCGACGCGTTATTCGAAAGAGCCGGAGGCCTTCCGATGGCCGAAGCAATTCTTGAAGTAAACCACTGGTGCCACGAAAAGGCTACCTACATCGGCAGCAATCCAAGGACCTGTTCTCCCCTTACCTTGATCCGCACCGCCAGGGGACGCTGCGGAGAGGAGTCCGCTTTTACCGTTTCGGCCCTGAGAAGCCTGTGCATTCCCGCCCGCCAATGCTACACGCCCCGGTGGGCTCACTGCGATTCCAACCACGCTTGGGTGGAGGCCTGGGCGGATGGAAGCTGGCACTATATCGGCGCCTGCGAACCGGAGCCGAGGCTCGATAGGGCCTGGTTCAAGGATCCGGCCAAAAGGGCGATGCTGGTGCATTCCCGCGTGCCGGCGGATTACAGCGGTCCCGAAGAAATAACCTACGCCCGGAAATGGTATACGGAAATCAATCTGACGGAGCATTACGCCATTTGCAGAAAAATCACTGTACGGGTAAAGGACGAGTCCGGCTGCCCGGCGCCCGGAACAAAGGTTTCCTTCGAGCTGTACAATTCGGGGGAATTCTGGCCCATCGCCTGCCTGGAGGCCGACCGCGAGGGGATGGTATCCCTGCTGGCCGGGCTGGGGGATATCCTGCTTCACGCATCGGGCGACAAGGGCTGGGGCTTCAAAAAGATTACCGTTGGAAACGAGGAACTTGTCGATATCATCATACAAGACCAGATACCGGCCGATGGTGTCATAACGCTTGATATGACGCCCCCGGCGGATATGCGCGGCAACGAACCGGAGCTGCCGGAGGAGGAAATCCTCCGGAACAACCGCAGGCTTATGGAGGAGGACCGCATCCGGGCCTTGTTCGAAGCCGCCTTTGCCGGCGAAGAGGAAGCGGGAGTGCTGGCAGATTCGTTATCCCTTCCCCAGGACCGCGTTCTGACGGTTTTGAAAAACGCCCGGGGCAACCACGAAGAGCTGGCCGCATTTCTGGCGGAAGAAACCCCCGCTTACGGCGACTTACCCCTCCGGCTGCTGGAAAGCCTGCAGGAAAAAGACCTTACCGATTCCTTCCGTCCCGCGCTGGCGGACCACCTCCATTGCGCCGCTTCGTTCCGGGAACGGTACTCTTCCGGGCTTTTCGACCTTTACCTCCTTTGCCCGAGGGTTGACCTTGAAATGATCGCCGCCTGCAGGAAAGCGTTCCAATCCTCCTTTTCCGCGTCCGAAAAGGAGCTGTTCCTCCGAAATCCCGCATTATTGGCCCAATGGGTGTACGACAATATAAAGGTCCTGGAAGGACTCAATTTCTATCAGGGCTCAGCCACTCCGAAAGGCAGCTTTGAACTCCGGCGGGCGGATCCCCTGTCCCGCAATATCCTTTTCGTCGCCATGGCCAGAAGCTTCGGCATTCCGGCACGTCTTTACCCCGCCGACCGGACGCCCCAATACTATGCGGGCAGCGGATGGCAGGACGCCTCCCCCCTGGAAACCCACCTCGGCAGAAGCGTTTCCGGAACCTGTCCGGGTGCGGTTCGGCTGTCGGCCGGCCTCAATTGCGCGGATGGCATCGGATACCTGTCGAATTACTCCATCGCCCGTTTTGAAAAAGGTTTTTACAAAACCCTCGATTACAGCAGCTATGGCGTCCGTTTGCCGGAAGAACCGTTCGAGGCGCTGCCGGGCAATTACCGTCTTCTGACCGGAACCCGGCTCCAGGACGGAACGGTTCTGGCCCGGCTCGTCTTTTTCACTGTCTGCTCCGGCAGGACCACCGATGTGGATTTGTCCTTCCGCAGCAGGGAGATAAAAGCCGACATCCTATCCGTTGTGTCGGAAGACTCCGTCTTCACAATGGCGGACGGAAGCACCCGGGGCATCTCCGCTCTGAACAACGGGCGCGGAATGGCTGTTGTCTGGATCGATCCGGACCGCGAGCCGTCCAAGCACCTGATCCGGGAGTTCCGGGAATTATCTCCCGTCTTCAACGAACGGGGCGGTAATATCTGTATCTGCGTCGGAGAGGATAAAATGACCTCCTCGTTCCCGCTCGGCTCCCCCACAGGACTCCCGGACAATACGGAATATGCTGTGGATCATGCTTACGTACTCTTGAATTCTTTCCTCGCAGGTATGGAAAAACCGCTCGCGCGGGATTTTCCGCTCGCCTTTGTCCTGGACGGACAATGCCGGGTCCGTTACGCCGCCTCCGGTTATAAATTGGGTACCGGCAAGGAGATGGCGGCCGTTTTGAAGCAGCTGGAGCCGGACGGATCAAAACAAGCAGGCTTATAAAGCCGGAAAGCGGAGGAAGGTGCGACATGAAAATAAAGGATGTCCTGTGTTCGAAGGGGAAAACAGGCTTTTTCTTCGATGATCAAAAGGCAATTCAGACGGGAGCGTTCCCGGATGGCGCAAACTATAGGGGAACACCCGTAACCGGCGGATTTACCGCCGTGCGGCAGGCGGGAGAATCCGTTTCCGTCATGCTGGTGCTGGAAGACGGTCAGATCGCTTACGGAGATTGCGCCGCCGTGCAATATTCCGGGGCTGGCGGCAGAGACCCTCTTTTTCTGGCGGATCAATACATTCCTGTAATCGAGCGCTGCATGGCGCCCCTGCTAACCGCTGCCGAACCAACCGATTTCGGCCCCCTGGCCGAAAGCATCGACCGCCTCGTCGACCGGAAAACGGGCAAAAGGCTCCATACCGCCATCCGTTACGGGGTGACGCAGGCCATTCTGGATGCTGCCGCCAAATGCTCCAAAAAGCTGATGGCCGAGGTGGCAGCAGAGACCTACGGAACGGAAGTATGCAACTGCGAAATTCCGATTCTGGCGCAGTCCGGCGACAACCGCTACGTCAATGCCGATAAAATGTTCCTCAAAGGCGTGTCCTCCCTTCCCCACGGCTTGATCAACAATGTCGAAAAGCTGGGCGTACAGGGGGAAAAGCTGCTTGAATATGTCCAATGGCTGAAAAAACGGTACCTGGAGCTAAGACTCTGCGAAGGGTATCGTCCCGTGCTCCATCTCGACGTATACGGCACGATTGGCGCCGTTTTCAATTATAATATCAAGAAAATATGCGCTTATTTTGAGAAGCTCGAACAGGCGGCCTACCCGCTGCTGCTGAGGATTGAAAGCCCCGTGGATATGAAAACCAGGGAGCAGCAGGCGGAAGCCCTGAAGACATTGACAGAAGCCGTGGACAGGGCCGGTTTGAGCACGCGGCTGGTAGCCGACGAATGGTGCAACACCTACGAGGATGTAAAATATTTTGCCGACAACCGGGCGGGCCATATGATCCAGATCAAGACTCCCGACCTAGGGGGAATCAACAATTCGGTACAGGCCGTTTTATATTGTAAGAAAAAAGGAATAGGCGCCTACCTGGGCGGCAGCTGCAACGAAACCGAACGCTCGGCGCAGATCTGCACCCATCTGGCTATGGCCACCGGTCCCGAGCTGATAATGGCCAAACCCGGCATGGGCGTGGACGAAGGGTTGATGATCGTATACAACGAAATGCAGCGGATCCTGGCCCTCAGGAAAAGCAGGCAGGGATAGCTTCCCAAAACCGGCTTGCCGGGATAGCCACCCTTTCTCAGGACCCTTTCGTTCTCGTCCTGCAGCTTTCCACAAAGCTCCTTGCAAAGGCGGGATTGGCACAAAAATGCAGGTGCGGGTAGCCCGCAAGCAGGTTAAAGACCTTGTAGCCGCAATTCCACGATTTTGTGATACGCTCGTCTTTCCGCTTTGAAACTTCAAAGCACGCTTTTACGTTCTCCCGTACCGTGGTTTCGGAATAATGGAATTCATGGGCACGTATTTCGGATGCTTTTTTGCCGAGAATCGTATTCTCCGTCATTTTTACATATACATAGCCGAATCGTTTCAAAGAGGAGGTCATGCGGCTCTCCCCGGGAATCAGCCCCACCATTTCGCATTCCTTCTCCTCATCCGTCCGGATGCTGTCCGTCAGATACATCAGCCCGCCGCATTCCGCATAAGCCGGCAGGCCCTTTTCGATCCGGCTTTTTATGTCCTTTTTCATGGGCGTATTCTCCTGCAATTCTCTCGCCCACAGTTCGGGATAGCCTCCGCCCAGGTACAACCCGTCGATGCCCTCCGGCAGCGAAGAATCCTCCAGCGGGCTGAAATCGACAAGCTCCGCGCCCATCTCTTCCAGCAGCTCCAGACTGTCCCTGTAATAAAAGCAAAAAGCCTTGTCCCTGGCCACTGCCAGTCTTATTGCAGGGGCGTGTGAATTTCCCATCTTCCCTGCTTCCTGGAGAAAATCCTTCTCGCCCGGACCCTGCGCCTGAAAAATATCCTCTCCTCCCGTGCCATGCGCGCAGGGCACATCCTCCGCCTCGCCGGCAAGCTTCACGAGCAATTCGAGATCAACCGTCCTTTGGATCCGGCCGGACAGGATTGCCGCCTTCTCCCGCAGGCCGCCGATTTCGGCGCTGGTCACCAGCCCCAGATGCCTGCTTCCGACAGCGATATCGCCGGACCGTTCCAGATATCCCAGCACGGTAATGCCGGTATGCCCTTCTATGGCTTCCTTCAGGAGCCTGTAATGCCCCTCCCCCGAAATATTGTTGAGGAGGACGCCTTTCACCCGGACGCTTTTGTCAAAATCCGCAAAACCCTTCACAAGGGCGGCGGCACTGAGCGACATAGCTTCTCCGTTAATCACAAGGATCACGGGCGCCCCGATGACTTTTGAAACATCGGCCGTGCTCCCTTCCAGGGAACTGCCCCCATAGCCGTCATAAAAGCCCATGACTCCCTCGACCACTGCAATATCGGCGCCCGCCGCACTTTTGCAGTAAAGCCGCCGCACCGTATCCCGGTCCAGCATCCAGCTATCGAGATTCCTGGATTCCCTTCCCGTAATAAAGGTGTGGAACATGGGATCGATGTAGTCCGGCCCCACCTTGTACGGCTGGACCCGGAAGCCCTTTTCAGCCAATGCGGCCATCAGGCCCATGGATAAGGTGGTCTTCCCGCAGCCACTGTTGGTACCTGCTATTACAATTGCCGGAATTTTCATTTATACCGCCCCGATCGAGTGGATCCTGTCCACAATAATGTCGGCCAGCCTGTCGTCATCTCCAAGATGCCTGCTCATCCGGATTTCAATTCCCGGATGTTTGGCCATAACGGCCTCCAGCTCTCCGGGGATGTCCTGGGTTACGTGAACGCCGTCGAAAATGAACATGGGTATGACCTTTATCTTATCAGCTCCCTCTTCGATCAGCTTTTCAATGCCCCATTCCAGATTCTGCTCCGAAAACTGTAAATAGGCCGGCAAAATCAGCTTTTCATCGGACCGGCTCTTCACTTTTTCCGTCAGGGAATCCAATATGGCGTCCGTTTCCTTTCTCCTGCTTCCGTGTGCGAGCAGCAAAACTCCGTTCATTCCTCATCCTCCAATTGTTATATTCCGATTTCAAGCGCCTTTAGTATCTTTAATAGCTTCAGCGGCATTCCGCCATCGCTTTGTCGATTGCCGCCGAAGTCTTTTCAATCTCCTCCGTGCCGTGGGCTGCCGACAGAAACAGCGCCTCGTACTGGGACGGAGCAATATAAATGCCCTCCTCCAGCATGGCGGCGAAGTATCTTGCAAATCTAGGCGTATCCGAGCGGGTCGCCGTACTGTAATCCTTCACTTCCATACCGGTAAAAAAGGCGGTCAGCAAAGAGCCCATCCGGTTCACCCGCAGCGGTATTTCATGCTTTTCGGCGGAAAACCGGAAGGCTTCCGCCAGCTTTGCCCCTTTCTCCTCCAGTTCGGCATAAATGGAAGGAGTGCTTTTGAGGATTTGCAGGGTCTTGATCCCCGCCGCCGTCGCCACGGGATTCCCGGAAAGGGTGCCCGCCTGGTAGACAGGGCCGGCAGGCGAGACCCTGGACAGGATGTCCCGTCTCCCTCCGTACGCCCCCATTGGCATACCGCCGCCGATGATCTTGCCGAAAACCGAAAGGTCCGGGGCAATCCTCAGAAGTCCCTGGGCGCCGGCATAGGCAACCCGGAAGCCCGTTATCACTTCATCGAAGATCAGCACCGTGCCGTGCTTTTCGGTCAATTTCCGCAAAAGCCCCAGGAACTCCTTATCCGGGAGGACAACGCCCATATTCCCCGCCACCGGCTCTATGATCGCGGCCGCAAGGCGGTCCCCATGGGTTTTGAATATCCGCTCCAGCTCATCACAGTTATTGTAAGCTGCGTTTAACGTATTCCGCGCATAATCCGCCGGAACGCCCGCACTATCGGGCACCCCCGTGGTCAGCGCCCCGGACCCGGCTTTTACCAGAAGCCCGTCGCTGTGCCCGTGATAGCAGCCTTCAAATTTAAGGATCCTGTCCCTGCCGGTAAAGCCTCTCGCAAGCCGTACGGCGCTCATGACCGCTTCCGTTCCGGAGCTGACCAGCCGGACCATTTCCACGGAGGGCACCGCCTCGCAGATCATTTCCGCCAGGAGGACCTCCCGCTCCGTAGGCGCTCCGAAGCTTGTCCCGTCCGCCGCCGCTTCCTTTACGGCCTCCACCACGCCGGGATGGGCATGCCCGAGAATCATCGGCCCCCAGGAACCGACGTAGTCAATGTATTCGTTGCCGTCCACATCCGTTATTTTCGGACCGGAGGCCTTTTTAATGAATGGCGGCTTCAAACCGACGGAGCCGAAAGCCCTTACCGGGCTGTTCACCCCTCCCGGGATCAATTGCTTTGCCTTCTCGAACAAATAAGCCGATTTGCTTCTTTCCATCAGTATCCCTCCCGGAGCCATCCGGCTGCCTGCTTGGCAAAATAAGTAATGATGATTTTGGCGCCGGCCCTTTTTATGGAGGTCAGCGACTCCATCACCGCGCCCCTTTCGTCGATCCATCCGTTTCGCGCGGCCGCTTTTATCATGGAGTATTCGCCGCTTACATTATACGCCGCGACCGGAACGTTCAGGCTCCCGGATACCTTGCTGACCACGTCGAGATAGGCGAGGGCAGGCTTCACGATAATGATGTCCGCTCCTTCCTCCACGTCGAGCTCCATCTCCCGAAAGGCCTCCTTTATATTTCCGCAATCCATCTGGTAGGTCTTCCTATCCCCGAAGGCGGGCTTTGATCCGGCGGCATCCCGGAAAGGGCCGTAAAAGGAGGAGGAATACTTTATCCCATAGGACATGATGATCTTCTCCTCAAGCCCTTCCTTCTCAAGGGCGTTCCTTATGACGCCGACGCGGCCGTCCATCATGTCCGACGGAGCCAGTATGTCGGCTCCCGCCTTTGCGTAGCTCAACGCTGCTTTGCAAAGCAGTTCCACGGAAGGATCGTTCAGAACCCTCCCCTCTTTGACCACGCCGCAGTGCCCGTGGCTCGTATATTCGCACAGGCAGACATCCGCCGCCACCGCCAGTTCCGGGAATTCCCCCTTGATGGACCGGATGGCCCTCTGGACAATCCCGTCGTCGGCATAGGCCTGGGAGCCGGTCTCATCCTTCTTGTCCGGCACGCCGAACAACAGCACGCCGTTGATGCCGGCCCTTCGGATTTCTTCCAATTCCCCGGACAGCATATCGACGGAGAAATGGCAGACGCCCGGCATCGAAGGGATCTCCCTTTTGATTTCGCGTCCTTCCACGACAAACAGCGGAAGGATGAAATCCTCCGCGGACAGGGAGGTCTCCCTTGTCATTCTCCTTATTCCTTCACTGCTCCTAAGCCTTCTTGGTCTTTTTGCCAGTTCCAGTCCAATCCCCCCCTTTCTTTTTCTCCCAGGACGGCCAGTGTGTCCGCCAGTCCTTCTATGGAATGCTCCCCAGCGACGGCCGCTACTTTCAGCCCTGCATCCCTTGCCGTTTTCGCCGTCACGGGTCCGATGCATACGATTTTTATCCCGGACAATTTCGGAATGCTTTCCTTTCCGATGGCCTCCAGGAAGCCCGTCACGGTGGAGGAACTCGTAAAGGTCAGAAAATCGGCTCCGCCTTCTTCAATCGCTTTGAGGATCTCCCCGCCGCCGGTGTTTTCCCGCAGCGTCCTGTAAACGGCAAGGTCGGTATATTCAATCCCCGCCTTTTGCAAAATGTCCGTCATCTCGCCGCCGGCCGCCTCCGCCCGGGCAAGCAGCACCCGCCCGCCCTTCGGCACCCTTTCCGCAAGCCCTTTCGCCAGCTCTTCCGCCGTATATTTTTCCGGGACATAGTCCGCCATCAGGCCCATGGCTTCCAGTGCGCCGGCAGTAGCCCCGCCGACGGCCGCAAGCCGGACGCCGCAGAGGCTCCGAATATCCAGCCGGAGCTCCCTCCATCTTTCAAAAAAGGCGTTCACACCGTTTACACTGGTGAAAACCAGCCATTGAAAGCGCTTCATGTCACGCAGTACATTGTCCTGCTCTTCAAAAGAAGCTGTTTTTTCCATTTTTACGGCAGGGAACTCCAAAACCTCCCCGCCCAGCTCTTCGATCCGTTTGGACAGCTCGCCCGCCTGCTCCCTCGATCGCGTTACGATGACCCTTTTTCCTGCTAGCTTTCCATAGGGAAACCAGCCGATTTTCTCCCTGAGCTCCGCCACCTTGCCGATGACCGTCACTGCGGGAGAAACGATTTGCGCTTCCGACACCTTCATCGCAATATCCTCCAAAGTGCCGGTTACAGCCCGCTGTCCTGCCGTCGTCCCCTTTTCAATTACAGCCGCGGGGGTCTTCCCGTCCTTGCCGGCTTCCCGGAGCCTGCCCGTGATCTCGGGCAGGTTTTTCACCCCCATTAAGAAAACCAGCGTGCCTTCGGTTTTCGCCAGCACTTCGTACTCTATGGCGCTGGCGTCCTTCCCCGGCCTTTCATGTCCGGTTATAATATGAAGGGAGGAACAGAACTCCCTGTGGGTCACCGGTATGCCGGCATATGCGGGAACCGCTATCGCGGAGGTGATTCCGGGGACGATTTCAAACGGAATCCCCCTGGCCCGGAGCGCTTCGGCTTCCTCGCCGCCCCTGCCGAAGACAAACGGATCCCCTCCCTTCACTCGTGCAACGGTCCTGCCCTCAAGAGCCTTTTCAACCAATATTTCATTGATCCTTTCCTGGGGAACCGGATGGGCGTCCGGCTGTTTGCCGACGTATACCAGCTCCGCTGCCGGTCCGGCAAAGCTTAGAATCCTGCCGGATACCAGTCGGTCATAGACGATCACATCCGCCTTCCCAATACATTCCACCGCTCTGAGCGTCATCAGCCTGTAATCTCCAGGACCGGCGCCTACGATAAATACCTTGCCGCAACAAGCCAACTGCAAGCCTCCCTCCATTTCTCCGTTCTCCGCCGTTATCGCCCCATCATCTGGTTCTCCGCCGTTATCGTCCCGCCATCCGGTTCTTCATCGTGTCCGCCAGCTTCCTTCCCAATAACAGCGCATCCTCCGCAGGGCCCTCCACATATTCCGTGAACGATTTTGACAGGTCCTCCGCGGCAAGGAATCCGTACAAGGTCATTTTCCCGCCCGCTATTGCCGCATAAGCACCCAAAGGCGTATTGCAGCCTCCGTTCAGACTTTTCATATATTCCCTTTCGGCAGCCACGGCCAGCGCGGTTTCCGGGTCATGGACGCTCCGGAGCAAATAGCCGGCGTCGTCCTCCGCTCTTGCTTCAATGGCAAGAGCTCCCTGGCCTGCGGCGGGAACAAACCGCTCAACGGCAAAGCATTGCGTACATTTGTCTTCCAGGCCGAGCCTTTTCAAGCCTGCCATTGCTAGGATGATGGCGTCGTATTCCCCGCTTTCCAGTTTGGCGATCCGGGTGGGCACATTTCCCCTCAGGAGCCTGGTTTCCGCTCCGGGCTTCATTTGCCGGACCAGCGCCTCCCTTCGCAGGCTGCTGGTGCCGATGACCGCATGGGTGTCCAATTCCTCCAGCTTCCGGCCGTCCCTGGACAGGAGGACATCCCTGGGATCCTCCCTCCTGGAGATCGCCGCAATCGCCAGCCCCTCCGGCAGCTCCGCCGGCATATCCTTCATGCTGTGGACCGCTAGGTCGATCTTGCCGTCCAGCAGCGCATTCTCCAGTTCCCTGACAAAAAGCCCCTTTCCGCCCTTGTCGTCCAGCCGTCCGTCCAGGAGCCGGTCGCCCTGGGTCTTGAACTTCACCAGCTCCATTTCCCAATCGGGATATTTTTTCAGGATCTCTCCGGCCACCAGTTGGCTCTGCACCAATGCCAGGCTGCTTTCCCTCGTGCCGATCCGTATCCGCCTTTTCATGTCCTATCCGCCCTCCGCCCGTCAAAAATCCTCCGTGTCTTCCAGTGCTTCCAGAACGGCCGCGTCGATGATCTTCTTCCTCTTCGCCGCGTCCTCCGTGCTGTCCATGGCTTCCCGCCGCTTTTTTTCAACCCTTTCTAGTCCGGCTCCGTCCATCCCGTCCACCATTTTCTCAAGTCTTTTGCGAATCTCCCTGGACAGGGCCGGACAGCTCCCGGAGGTGGAAACGCCGATCACGAGCCGGTCCCTTTTGACCACTGCCGGAAACAGGAAACCGCATTCCTCCGGCGCATCCGCGGCATTGACAAAAATGCCGGCCCGGTTTGCTTCCGCCACCACCTCCCGGTTTACCACGGGATCGTTTGTCGCGGCAATCGCCAGGAACGCCCCTTCCAGGTCCCCCTGCCCATATTTCCTCCGGCAGACGGCTAGACTGCCCTCTTCGTGCAGCTTTGCCAGTTCCGCGTCCAGCTCTGGGCTGATCACCAGGATTTCCGCTTCAAAGCCGGCCAGCACGGCGGCTTTTCTGGCGGCCACCCTGCCTCCCCCCACAAGGACGCATTTTCTGCCCTTCAACTCGATAAATAAAGGGAATACCGCCATCTCAACCTCCCTGGGAAAGCCGGGCCTTTATGAAATTCTCCACTTCCCGGACGGTGCCTGCCGTTCTGCCGTAAGCCATTTCCGGTCGCTCCACCAGGATCACGGGTATGCCGAGCCTGGAAGCCGCCCCGATCTTTTCCTTCGTCCCGCCGGCATCGCCGCTTTCCTTGGTTACTAGCACGGCGGCCCTGCAATATTTAATGATTTCCATATTCAACTTCTCGGAAAAAGGCCCCTTCATGGCAATGATGTTGCCCGCGGACAGGCCCGCCCTTTCACATCTTTCCACCATCCTGCTGTCCGGGAGAACCCTTGCGTAGAGCCTTTCCTTATAATTTTCCACCCGCCCGGCAAATACGCCGATCTGATTGCTCCCGATGGTCAACAGAATATTTCCCTGGATTTCGTTGGCTTTTTCCGCCGCGGCTTCAAAGCTTTTCACAAGGATTACGCTATCAGCGTCGATTACCGTATTCTGGCGTTCAAACCGCAGATACTCGACGCCTGTTTCCACACACGCGCGGATTGCGTTGACGGATGCCTCCCGGGCAAAAGGATGAGACGCGTCCACAACGCACAGGATGCCGTTTTCCTCTATGAGGCGCTTCATCTCCTCCGCGCCGAGCCGGCCCTCGTTTACCCGGACGCCGCCGCCCGCCTCCAGCAGCTCCCTTCCGAAGCCGGTGGTCACCGTGGCCAGTACGTCGGCGCCGAGCCCGGCCAGGGCCGCCGCAATGTCCCTGGCATCCTTTGTACCTGCCAGTACCATGATCCCGTTCAAGCCCTTCCCTCCATCCGGTACCCCCTCGGGGTGATGATTCTTCCGTTTTCCACGTAGGTTCCGGAATTTCCTATGATGACGACTGTAAACATATCGATCCCGCGGGAAAGCATCTCCGCAAGATTGGTAATTTCATGGCTTTCCCCGGTTCTGCCCGCATTGCGCACGATTCCTACCGGTGTCGAGCCTTCCCGGTGGTCGAGAACAATCTCCCTGGCCTTTTCAATTTGTTCCGTCCTGGTTTTGCTCTTCGGATTATACAGACAGAGGACGAAGTCCCCGGCAGCCGCGTATTCGATCCGCTTATAAATCAGCTCCAGCGGCGTCAGCCGGTCGCTCAGACTGATAACGGCAAAATCATGCATGATTGGGGCTCCAAGCACCGCAGCAGCCGCGCTTGCCGCCGTTATGCCGGGGATGATCTCGACGGGTATTCCCGAGCCGGACCGGTTGACGACTTCCAGCATCAACCCGGCCATTCCATAAATGCCGCTGTCCCCGCTGCTGATCAGGGCAGTGTTTTTGCCCTCCAGGGCCTTTTCCAGAACAAGGCGGCATCTTTCAACCTCCTGGGTCATACCGGAGCCAATGAGCTCCTTGTCCGGAAAATGCTCTTTGATTAGTTCTATGTACGCGCCGTAGCCGATTATGACGTCCGCTTCCCGGATCGCTTTCTCCGCCCTGGGCGTCATATCCTCCATATTGCCGGGGCCTATTCCTATTACGGTTATTTTCGACATGGTTCGGAACTCTCCTTTAGGAATGACTGAATACTATCAGGAATCCTGTTTTATGATTTGGTCATTCCTTAATATGCCTTCTATGCATTTAAAATAGGCTCTGATTTCTTCTTTGCTGCCATTTTCCTTGATGCCGTACAGAAATTTGTTCATGATTTTGCCGGCGGCCCCTTCAATGGAGGCCTTCACCGCTTTCCGATCTTCCTCGCCGGCATTCTTCAGCTTGCCCAGGGCGATGTCCACCGCTTCTTTCACAAGCTCTTCCGCAAATTTTTCAATTTCTCGGACCACGGGCAGGGCTGATTTGAATTCATACCACCGTTCGAATTCCAGCACAAAGCCGTCCAGCATTTTTTCGGCCCTTTCCGCCTCCTGCAGCCGCCTGTCGAAATTTTTGCCTGCCTCCCGCTTTAAATGATCTATGCTCATATAGCGGACAAAGGGTATTTCCGCGATGGATTTGTCCATATCACCTGGCATCGCAAGGTCGATGAAGATTCTTTCCCGGTCCCTCGACAGGGAGGCTTCCAGCCTGTCCCGCGTGATGGTGTAATGGGGGCAGGAGGTTGAACTGATGATGATGTCGCACCCGTCCATGACGGAATATCTCTGCTCGTACGGAACAATGCAGGCTTCGGGGTATTTCCCCGAAAGGTCGTCCAGTTTTCCGTGGGTCCTGTTTGTAATGTACAGCCTGCCGATCCCGGCGGACTGAAGGTTTTTTACAACGATGGAGCCGATGGTGCCCGTGCCGATCACCATTGCGGAAAACCGTTCCAGCTCTCCCCCCAGCAGCTCCGCCACGTTCCGAACGGCCAGCGATCCGATGGAAAGGGAATTCCTGGACAGCTCCGTATGCGTTTTCACTTTTTTGGCGCCTGCGACCGCATCCCTCAGGAGGGTATTCAGCACACTCGAGCTGGCGCCGTTGTCCAGGGCGTTCCGGTGGGCCGACTTCACCTGTCCCAGGATCTGGTCCTCCCCCAGCACCATGGAATCCAGCCCGCACGCCACCTTGAACAGGTGCCTGACCGCGCCGGCGCCTTCAAAGGTATAGAAATACTTCTTCATGAAATAGAGCTCCAGGCCCTTCATTTCACAAAGGGTATTTTCCAGTCCGGTCACGTCGAAGCCGCCATCCCCGTAATATACGTAAGCCTCCGTCCTGTTACAGGTCGAAAGGACCAGGCATTCCAGCACATCGGGCAGTTGAAGGATCCGGTCCATCGCCCGCTTTTGCTCCTCTGCGCCGAAGCACATTTTTTCCCGTATTTCACCGGGCGCCGTTTTAAAGCTGATTCCGGAAAGGAGGATATTCATAGGGCAAAGACCTTCTCCTCCTCCGCCAGCGCAAGGGTGATTCCGTCATACGCCGTCTTCGGGCAGATTCTTTTAAAATTGCCGCTTGCAAGCGCGGCACAGGATTCCGCCACGTTTCCCACGCCGGTGGTTTTTCTCACAAAATCCGACTGGGGGAATTCCTGTTCCACCTTCCGGATCTCTTCGGCCGAATAGGTTTTGAAAGGGATGTTCCGGTCCCCGCAATACTCCAGGATCCCTTTTTCCGAAGCCTTCAGGTCGATGGACGCCATGCAGCGGACCGAATGGATGCTTTTGTTGTTCCGACGGAGGAACTCCTCCACCGCGTCCTGTATTTCTTCCTTTGTTTTGCCTCTTTTGCAGCCGATCCCGAGAACCAGATTTTGAGGCCTTATATAGAGCACCTTCTCCCCTTTTACCGGCACCTCCGCGCAATTGGAAACGACCACCACGGGCCTGCCGTCGTCTCCGCCATACGGCACGACATTATCGGGCAGCACGCCGCTAAGCCCGCAGTCGCAATAGAAGGACACTCTTCCTCCATTGACAAGCTCCGCGCTGACCTTCTTCAGCATCTGTATGTTTTCAATTATACAGCCGTTATCCTTCGCAAGCTCGTCAAAGGCAAGCATTCCGTTTATATCCGTGGCGGTGGTGATCACCGGCAGTCCGCCCAGGATGGCCGCAACCCTTCCCGCCAGCCTGTTGGCTCCGCCTATATGCCCCGACAGCAGACTTATGGCAAACCGGCCCTGTTCGTCCACTACCACCACCGCAGGGTCCTTTGTCTTGTCCCGCAGATGGGGGGCAATGCTTCGAACCGCTATCCCGCACGCCATGACAAAAATCAGGGCCTCGTATTCCAAAAAGATCCGGCCGACAAGGGACATCAAATCCGCCGAAAAGGGATGAACCAGAACGATCCGTCCGTTCAGCACCACCTTGTCCATATATTCATTCTTGACGAATATATCCGCATCCAGGACCAGCCCTGCCTTCACCGCAATTTCCATCCCTTTTTGGGTAAGCGCCACCGTTGCAATCTTCATCCTTCCGCACTCCTGTATTCATGGGAAAAGCTCCTGTCATAGAGTTTTGACAGCTCATATTCGTCTCCCAGAAAATCTCCGACCACCACCAGGGCGGTCTTTCGTATGCCTTCCTTTTTCACCTTGCCGGCGATATCGCCAATCGTCCCCCGGATGATTTTCTGCTCCGGCCAGGAGGCCTTGTAAACAACGGCAGCCGGGGTCTCGCCCCCGTATCCCGTTTTCAGTGCGGCCGCCAGTTCCTCCAGCATGCCGGCGCTTAAAAAGACAGCCATGGTGGCCTTATGGGCCGCCAGCGCTTCGATTTTTTCCCTGGCCGGCACCGCTGTCCTGCCCTCCATCCGGGTAAGGATCACGGTCTGGGAGACCCCGGGCAGGGTATATTCCTTTTTCAATGCCGCCGCGGCAGCCAGAAAGGAACTCACCCCCGGAATGATTTCATATTCGATATTCCGCCTTTCCAGCGCGTCCATTTGCTCCCGGACCGCCCCGAAAACCGACGGGTCCCCGGTATGGACCCTGGCGATGCTTTTGCCGGAGGCCGCTCCTTTTTCCATCACGTCCAGCACCTGCTCCAGCGTCATCCCCGCGCTATCAAATACTTCTGCGCCGGGCTTGCACCCCTTCAGCAGCTCCCGGTTCACCAGCGAGCCGGCATAAATGACGATGTCCGCTTCCTCGATGCATTTTTTGCCCTTGACGGTGATCAGTTCCGGATCGCCGGGACCCGCTCCTACAAAACGAACCATTTACCTCACCCCACTTTTCTTGACAAGGACCGTGGAAAAATAACTGATTTTTTCCTCCTTCAACAGAGGCCAGTCGTATTCGACCCGTTCATCCTCCATGCCGCAGTCGGTCACCAGCACCGATTTGTCCAGAAGTCCCCTGCTTTCAAGGGATGCGGCCAGGGCGGCAAGGCTCCTGGACGCCTTCATGAATACAATGTTTTCAAAAGAATCCAGCACCGCCTCCAAATGCTCCGACTCATACGCGGAGGGAATCACGGCGATGGCTTCGCTGTTTTCCCCCAGGCTTATGCCCGCCCTCGCGGCGGAAGCGCAGAAGGAGGTGATCCCGGGGATGATCTCCGTGGCGTATCCCTGGCGCTCCAGCTCTTTATGGACATGCATGTAGGTGCTGTATACGGTGGGATCTCCAAGGGTAATAAAGGCCACATCGCAGCCTTTATCAAGTCTCTCCCGTATTTGGGCCGAAGCCAGCTCCCGGCTTTTTGCCAGCACCTCTCCGTCGTGGCTCATGGGGAAAAGGAGTTCCAGGATTTCTTTCCCTCCGCCGACGGCATCCCCGGCGATTTCCAACGCCCGGCTCGCCTTTTCGGCCCCCGACTTCGGAACGGCTATTACATCCGCTTCGCCCAGTATTCTCCTGCCCTTGATGGTGATCAATTCCGGGTCTCCGGGGCCGATGCCGACCCCGTAAAGCTTGCCTGTCATCTCATTCATTGCCCTCTCCCGATAATTCCGCACTGATTATATAAACAGGATTCAGCGCCTGCAGCATATGCCCTTCTCCCGCCTGTCTTCCCCTGGATATGGCTATGCATGCAATATCCATATTGCAGAATCCCCTTTTTTCCAAACCCTTTATCAATTCGCAGGCATTTTCCAGGACAATGAGATTGGCCACCACCCTGAGCCGCCTGCCGCCTGTCGCCGCTATAAAGTCCAGAATTTCCTCCATGCGGCCGCCGGAGCCTCCGATGAAAACCCGGTCGGGAACCGGAAGGCCTTTCAGGCTGCCGGGGGCTGTCCCCTCCACCACCTTGACGTTCCCGACGCCGAATTTTTCGATGTTCCGCCGGATCAGCTCCAGGGCGTCCTTTTCCTTTTCAATGGCGTATACGTGGCCCTGCTTCATCAAAAGCCCGCATTCGATTGCCACCGAGCCGGTTCCCGCCCCGATGTCGAACAGGACGGAATCCTCTTTCAGCCGCAGCTTTGACAACGCGGCCGCCCGGACCTCCTCCTTCGTCATGGGCACCTCCCCCCGCAGGAACAGCTCGTCCGGTATTCCTCCCGTTTCATACTCCCAGACCCGCGCCGCCTTTTCCGGCAAGCCGGTCCTTTTGAGCAGCAGGATGGAAAGACTGTCAAATTCCATCCCGTCGATCTCCTTCGGCGTGCCTTCCATAATTCGTTCCTCCTCATAGGAAAGCTTCTCGCCGACTACCACCCGGACATGCCGGAGCCCCCCCGCCAGCAGTTCCCGGCAGACGACGGCCGGCGAGGAACCTCCCCCTGTAAAGACAGCAACCTTTCCATACCGTCTCGCCGCGTCGCATATGTTTTCCGTCCGGCGCCCGTGCAGGCTGACGATATGGCAGTCCTCCCAGCTTTCGCCGATCCTGGCGCACAAATATTGGAGGGAGCTGATTCCCGGAAAAATTTCAAGCCGGAGGCCGGCAAGCTGTTTTTTCAGATAGCCCGCAATGCTGAAAAGTCCGGTATCGCCGGAGGCCAGCACCACCATGGTCTTGCTCCCCGCGTTGCCCGCGATGAACTGCCTGACCTCTTCCAGATTCCCGCCGATCTCCTTCTCCTCTTTCTGCAGCCCGCGGAACAGGTTCAGGTTCCTTCTGCCGCCGATCAGCAGGTCGCACCCCTCGATCACCTTCCGCGCGGCAGGATAGATATACTCCGGATTTCCCGGGCCGATGCCGACGACGTAAAGAATATTGTCCTTTTCAAGCCTGCCTTCCATAGCTGCCTCCCGCTTCCATAATCAACCCGGCTGCGTTTTGATCCATCGCAAGAAGGGAACCTTCCTCATGAAAAAGAACGCTTCCGATCTTTATCTTTCCGTAACAATAATCCATGCACTTTTTCGATGTATTTTCAACGATTCTGGTAAAAATGCCTGTGAGTCCGTGCTCCCTGATAATGCCGATCGCCGCTTCCGTGGTCGCACATCCGTAGAGGGCCGATACCACCTCACGGGAGGCCCCCTCCAGGGCGGCGTACGCGGTAAGGATTTCCATCCTCGCGTCCGCTACCCTGCTGTGGGTGTGAAAGATTCCGGCCGCCACCTTGACCAGCTTTCCCATATGGCCTACCAGCAGAAGCTTTTCCATTCCAAGCTCCGCCGCTCTGTCCAGCATATATCCCACAAAATTGCTCACCTTTATTATGCAGCCTTCTTGCAGCCCCAGCTTTTCCTCCGCAAAGCTTTCGCCATAATTCCCGAAGACGAATACGGCGAGCTTCACGCCCTTTCCCCACAACACTTTCAGTTCAAGCGCCAGGGCTTCCTTCCACGCCTCCTCCGACATGGGGGTTACAATACCGGTGGTACCAATGATGGAGATTCCCCCTGTTATGCCGAGTCGTGGATTATAAGTTCGGAGGGCCGCCTCTTTGCCTCCGGGAACGGAAAGGCGGATCGAGACGCCTTTTCCTTCCGGCAGCACCTCCCCGACCTCCTTGAGGATCATCTGCATCGGCGCCGGATTGATGGCGGGCTTTCCCGGCTCCACCTTCAGGCCCGGCAGGGTGACGGTGCCGATCCCTTCCCCCGCCCCGACCTCGATACCCGTTCCGTCCTTCCATACCGCTTCCGCAAAAATCCGGAGCCCCGTGGTCACATCCGGGTCGTCGCCGCCATCCTTCACGATGGCGCACACTGCTCTGCCGGGAGTCACGGACGCGTCCGTCACCGGCAGCACCAGCCGGACGCCGGCAGGGGTGTCGATTTCGACGCTTTCCGCGAGCCTCCCGGAAACCAGCATCCTCACCGAAGCCTTGGCGGCCCCTGCTGCGCAGGCTCCCGTGGTATAGCCCTTTCTGAACCTTTTTCCGTTTACCACCACATAGTCGTCCATACCGTCCACCTTACCCCCGGAGATTTTCCGCCCTCACAGCATTTTGACCACCGCGTTCACAATGGCCGCCGCCACGTTGCTGCCGCCTTTTCTTCCTTCCGCCACGATGTAGGGTGCGCCGGACGCCTTAAGCAGTTCCTTGGATTCCACCACATTCACGAACCCCACCGGTACGCCGATCACCAGGTCCGGTTTCGCAGCGCCTTCCTTTATCAGTTCCACCAACCGGATCAGGGCCGTCGGCGCATTTCCTATGGCGAAAATCCGGTTGTTTTTATCCTCCACGGCCTTCTCCATGCACACCGCCGACCGGGTAATCTTTCTCTGCAAGGCGGCCTGCGCCACTTCCACGTCATCCATGTAGCAGACCACTTCCCCGCCGAAACGGGAAAAGCCCTTCCGGTTGATGCCCGCCGCCGCCATTTTCGTGTCCGTCACGATATTGCAGCCTGCCTTGATGGATTGAAAGGCCCTTTCCTCCGCATCGGCGCTGATCATGATATGGTCGGCGAAGTCAAAATCCGCCGTCGTGTGGATCACCCTTTTCACGATGGCTTCCTGAAAGGCCGGAAACCGTCTTCCCCCCAGTATTTCCGATATGATTTCAAAGCTTCTTCTCTCAATCTCCTCCGGTCGGATGAACTCGATTCCGTTCAGCATGATACACCCCGTCCCCCATTCTCCTTCAGCCGGTTTCCCCACTCCAGGATTTCCTTTCTGGCCCTTGAGATGGTATTGGCAGACCCCCGGAAATCCATTCCGTCCTTTTTTTTCAGGATTTCCATCAGATGTCCCACCCTGGGAAGCCTGAGACCCACCCGCCTGATTTCCTCGGGCCGGCAGAACAGCTCCTCCGGTTCTCCCTCCAGCGTGATGGAGCCCTTATCCATGACATAGGCATAATCGCAGTACAGCGGTACAATATCCATATCGTGGGTCGCTATGATTACAGACAGCCCCAGCTCTTTTTGAATGCTTCTCAACAGCTTCATGATTTCGGTAACGCCCATGGGATCCAGGCCCGCCGTCGGTTCATCCAGGATGAGCAGCTCCGGCTGCATGGCGATGACCCCGGCGATGGCCACCCTCTTTTTCTGCCCAAAACTGAGGCAGTGGGTCGGCTTGTCCTTCAGCTGCGATATCCCCGTCATCTCCATGGCGTCCTTTACCCTCCTGCGGACTTCGCCGTCGGGCAGGTGCAGATTTTTTACTCCGAAGGAGATGTCCCGGACTACACTGGCTGAAAACAACTGGTTGTCGGAATTCTGGAACACGATCCCCACAGACCTTCGAAGCTCTTTCAGCCCGCTTTTCGAATAGTCCAGCGGCTCGCCCTTGTACCGGATTTCACCGGAGGCAGGCTTGAAAATTCCGTTCAGGCAGAGAAAGAGCGTGGATTTTCCGGCTCCGTTGCCGCCCAGGATCGCGGTCGTTTTGCACGCCTTTACTTCCAGATCGATTCCCTTCAGCGCATACGTGCCGTCGCCATATTTATAATGAAGGCCCTCGACCTTGACGATATTTTTCGATGTCATACCACACCTCCGGTTGAACTTTTCAGCAGAATCCCCAGCGCAATGAGCAATAGATTGACCGCCGCCGGTATCGCATAACCGCTCCAGCCCCCTTCGTACTCCTCCTCCAGCATATCCAGCTCCCCTTCGTAGCCCCTGGATTCCAGCGAGGTATACAGCTCGTTGGATCGTTTGTAGGAACGGATAAAAAGCATGGAGCCCAGCTCTCCCAGCGAACGGAAGGACGCTGAAAAGCCGGAATAGCCGAGGCGGCAGCTCTGGGCGTTGTAAATCGCCTCCGCCTCCTCCAGAAGAATGAAGATGGACCGGTAGATCAGCTCCATCAGTTCCCCGAACAGCTTTGGAAGCTTCAGCCTGCTAAGGGCCGCAAGCAGGCCCGTCATAGGCGTAGTGAGCGACAGATAGTACAGGCAGGACACCGCTCCCAGCGCTCTTAGGACAAGTCTCGCGGCATACTGTATCCCCGTTGCGGAAAGCCCTATCCAGACCTTTGCCACCGGAATCGCCGCAAGAAAGGCGTCCCGGTCCCCGGATATGTTGATGGCAATGGTAAGGACGCTTACTACCAGGAAGGCCATGGGGACAAACATCAGCTTGACAAAAAAACGAAGGGGGGTCCCCCCCTTGAAAACGGTAGTTCCGCCCATGATTAAAATGACTAGAATGGAAATCAGCCCATTATCGGCCCACAGGCATACGGCCAGCGTAAGAACGGCAAACAGCAGCTTCTGCACCGGATCCCTGTTCATCAGCCTGGACGTGTAGGCCACCTTGTCAATGGAGATCATGCTGTTTTCTCATCCTCTTTCTTCTTCCGGGCCCTCAGATAGCCGATCCCGTAGCCGACGATCCCCGCGCCGATGGCCGCCTGCAGTGCAAACATCAGGCTCTCGATTTCACCGCTCTTGGGCTCCATCAACGGAGAAAACCAGGGCTCATAGTCCGCGGCAATTTCCGTTATGGCTTCCTCCGCCTTGCCGTCCGCTCCGCCGAATTCGGCGTTTTTGGCAACGAATAGGGGAATGATCGCCAGCAGGATCACGATGAGGATCATCAGCAGGTTGACTGTTAATCCGGTGCCTTTTGTTTTTGTTCCGGTGTTATTTGGCATTCTCGACCCCTCCTTTGGAAAATAGCTTCAAGCCTTGCAGCTCATTCGTGCCGTATGCGGTAATGGCATTGAAAATCAGCACCGTCAGGATTCCTTCGCTGATGGCCAGGGGGATTTGCGTCAGGGCAAAGATCCCGGCGAATTTGGCAAAGGAAGCGGCAAAGCCTCCGATTTCGGACGGGAAAGCCGCCGCCAGCTGTACGGAGGTGACCACATAGGTCAGAAGATCCCCAAGCGCCGCCGCCAGAAATACGGCCAGCCACTGGGGGCCCTTCAGCTTGATGACCAGCTTGTATACCCCAAATGCCACCAACGGACCGGTTACTGCCATGGAGAAGGTATTGGCGCCAAGCGTCGTCAGTCCGCCGTGGGCCAGAAGCAAAGCCTGGAACAGCAGAACGATCAGACCCAGCACCGACATGGCGGCAGGTCCGAACAGGATGGCTCCGAGCCCCACCCCGGTGGGATGGGAACAGCTCCCCGTCACCGACGGAATTTTAAGAGAGGAAAGGACAAACGCAAAGGCTCCCGCCATTGCGAGAATAATTTTTACGCGCGGATTTGCCTTCACCGTATTTTTAATCGAAAACATTCCCATTACAATAAACGGAATGCACAGCGCACCCCAGGAAATACACCAGACCGGCGGCAGAAAGCCCTCCATGATGTGCATGGCGGAAGCGGCCTGCGGAATAAGCGCCAGCATGATCAGGATCCCTAACGATAATTGCATTTTTTTCGACATACAAAACCTCCAAATTGAAATGATTTCCAATAAAGACGCCCCATAACAAAAAAAGCTTCCCGACAAATATCAGAAAGCTATCCGAATCCACTGGCAAAGACCATATGCATTCAAACCACCCCTCCATCTCTCGTAGAGTTACCGGTGTAAAAAACAGGCAGGTCTTCTGGCTCAAGCATCATCGCACCTTCTGCCTTCCCGGGTGACCAGTGGCATTTCTGAAGGTACTCCTCTCATACAGCGGCGGGACCGCGTGGGATTCAAACCCACTTCCCTTTTCACCGGCCTGTTCCCCGCGGGGCTTCAGCCGGCACCTGTTTCTCCGTTATTCAGTTCTATTAAAAGACTACTTTAATTGGTTCTGCTTGTCAATGTCCTTTTTTACTATTTATATTGACAATTTACGATTTCTGCGAAGAGAGCTTCTGGGCCAGCTTTACCGCATCGTACGCATCCCTGGAATACCCGTCGGCGCCTATTTCCCTGGCATATCCCTCATCGACGACGGCTCCCCCGATCATGAACCTGCAGCGGAGTCCTTCCTGCCCGGCCAGCTTTATTACCTCCTTCATTTCAACCATGGTCGTGGTCATCAGCGCAGACAGGCCGATGATGTCGGCTCCGGTTCTTTTCGCCTCCGCGACGATCCTCTCCGCGCTCACGTCCTTGCCCAGGTCATGCACCAGGAAGCCATAGTTTTTCAGCATCAGACCCACAATGTTTTTCCCGATGTCATGGATATCCCCCTTCACCGTAGCCAGCACAATGGCCGTTTTATTCTGCAGGCTTTCCGTATCTCTTCCGAGCAGCGGCTCCAGATAACCGAAGCCGGCCTTCATGGTTTCTGCGCTCTGGATCAGTTGGGGAAGGAAGTATTTCTTTTCATCAAAAAGCACTCCTACTTGATTGATGGCTGGAATCAGGCATTCGTCCACAATGTGCTCCGGGGAAAGGTTTTCCTTCAGAGCCTGTTCGATCAGCGCCGTTATTCCCTGCCGATCTCCCTTCAGTACGCCGTCGAAGATCCGCTCGCCGATTTTCATTTCTTTCTGGGTCGGTATGCTGCCCGCGGCAGGATTTTCCCTTCCGGCAAAGAACGAAATATAGTTTTTGCTGTTGTCGTCCGTAGCCGTCAGGACATCACAGGCCATTTTCATATTTACGATCAAATCGCTGGAAGGATTGGCAATGGCCATGGTCAGCCCCCTTCCGACGGCCATGGCAAGGAAGGCCGCGTTTACCCAGCTTCTTTCCGGCAAGCCGAAGGACACATTCGAAAGGCCTACGACGGTATTGCAGCCGAACTCCCTGCTGCACCACTCGATCAGCTTCAGCGTTTCCAAAGCTGCGGCCTGATTGGAAGAAACGGTCATGACCAGACCGTCCGTGACAATATCGTTTTTTTCATAGCCATATGCGGCAGCCTCGCGATAAACGGTTTCCACGATCCTCATCCGGTCTTCGGCCTTTTCCGGAACGCCTTCGTCGGAAAGGGGCAGAAGAATAAACATGGCGCCGTATTTTGCCGCTATCGGCAGAAGCACCTTGAGCTTTATGGTCTCCTGGGATATGGAGTTGATCAGGGCTCTCCCCGGATAAACCCTCAGCGCCGCTTCCAGCACTTCGGGAGAGGAGGAATCCAGGCACAGCGGAACGTCGCACAGGCCGGAAAGCAGGTTGATGATGCCTGTCATCGTTTCCTTTTCATCGATCCCTGGCATGCCGGCGTTGATGTCAAGAATGCCCGCCCCCTTTTCCGCCTGCTCCATGGCGTACCGTCTCACCTCATGGGTCAGGCCCTGCTTCAGTTCCTCCTGCAGCTTCTTTTTCCCGGTGGGATTGATCCTTTCCCCGATGATCGTAAACGGCAGCTCGGCCCCGAAAAATACGGTTCTTGAGGAAGAGGTCACCGCGCTGTACGCTTTTCGTTCAACCCGGCCCGGCTTGACGCCGGAGCTTCTTTGGGCAAGCTCCTTAACATATAGGGGCGAGGTGCCGCAGCAGCCGCCGAGCAGATTCACTCCGGCTTTTATGAAGGCGTCGGTATGGGTGCCGAATTCCGGCGCATCCATGTCGAACACGGTTTTGCCGTCTATCAGCCTGGGAAGCCCTGCGTTGGGCTTGGCCAGCAGCGGCACGACCGCGTAGGGCTTCATCCGGGAGATGATTTCCGCCATTTGCCCGGGGCCGGTGGAGCAGTTGCAGCCCACCGCGTCGGCTCCCAGGCTCTGCAGGGTGATCAATGCCGTTACCGGATCGGTGCCGGTAAGCGTCCTCCCGCTCTCATCAAAGCTCATGCTGACGCAAACCGGCAGGCCGCAGCTTTCCTTCACGGCCAGGAGGGCGGCTCTGGCCTCCTGGATATCCAGCATCGTCTCGATCACGAACAGATCGACTCCGCCCTCCAGCAGCCCCCGCACCTGCTCCTTGTATATATTGACGCATTCTTCAAACGCCAGATCCCCCATGGGCTTCAGAAAACGGCCCGTGGGAGCGAGGTCCCCGGCTACGAGGCATTCCGGCCCCGCCGCCTGCTTCGAAAGCATGGCAAGCCTGCGGTTCATATCCGCCGTTTCGGCCTCCAGCCCGAATTCCCCCAGCTTCAGCCGGTTTCCTCCGAAAGTGCAGGTATATAGAATATTAGAGCCCGCCTTAACGTACTCCTGCTGCACCTCCAGCAGAACCTCCGGATGGGCCAGCACCCACTGCTCCGGGCACACGCCGGTCGGCATTCCTCTTTTTTGAAGCTCCGTTCCGGTAGCTCCGTCCAGTATTATAATTTTGCTTTGCGCCCATTTTCTAAAAATTTGCCCGTCCACCTTGGCCTCCTTTTACTTCTTCAATTCCGGCGATGGCAATCACCGATTTCTCCGGAATGAGCATGAACTTTTCCGTCAGCTCCATATCAAGCCTTTCCAGCCTGAGGCTGTCGTATATGTCCTTCTGATAAGACAAGGGAAGGTCACCGTAGCCCGGACTGTATCGACGTCCTGTCAGCTTCCTGCCTTCCCTTCGAAGCATTTTATCTATAAACCCCGCGATCCACGCGACAGCGGCATCAGCGGTCTGGGATGCTACCGAGTCCAGTATGACGCCCATTGCCGCATCCCCTTTTTCTACCTCGCGGGAAATCACCTCCGTGATTTCCCTGCCGACGGTCGATGCCATGAGAACCACTTCAACGCTGTCCTTCAACAGTTCCGCAAGACCCGCGCCAAAAAAAACGACGCTGTTTTCCAATCTTACGTGGGAGCTATCCTTTTCCTCAAGCTTCAAACGCACATACGCCCCGGCAGGCCGGCATAACAGACTTCCCCTCTTCATTCCTTCCTCCAGCATGGCTATATGCCGAGGATCAAGGATGGTTGCCGTTTTTCTGTATCCAAGCCGGGTCAATACCATGTCCCGGTTCGGGTGCGCTATGATCTGTTCAAAATATTTGGGTTCAAAAGCCATTTTCATTCACATTCTTTTTATTTCACTTATTTTCCACTTATATTCATTTTACAATACATTGTTCTATTCGTCAATGAAAGATTGCCAGGAGGAGGAAGTCCCTTTCTTATCCCCTTTCTTTCGTATCGTATCATTTTGTTTTGTTTACAACTGACTTTAAGATGTTACCATGTTTTTATATTCAAAATTTCTTTCCCCTTATATCGTTCGTTGTTAAAAGATCTTTAACCAATACGCAACGCCTTGAAATAAATCCTATAGATATTTACGTACTATCAAGTCGTGTCTTAACTCACGGAAAACAGAAAATCCGTATTTTCCGTACATAACAACAGGACCGGAAAAATAGTAAAATGCATTAGGCTCCCCCTTGTAAGGATACGCTTCAACTATATCATAATTTTCCGCCAACGAATCCTCACAAATTCTCTCTAAAAGCTTTGCAGCAATACCCTTCTTTCGCATATTGGGTGCAACACTAAAGCACATTATCGATTTTATTTTTTTATGATTATCTTCATCGGTCCATAATTCTTTTCTTGCCGCTATTTTTTCATAATTCGACTTGTCATTTACATTGCACCAACCGGCAACTTCCCCATCACAATAAGCTAAATATCCTTGTAATTTGCCGCATCTTATGAAATCAATGGCATAATCTCTGCAATTTGACTTTGTGCCTTTGGGAAGTTCTTTCTCTATTTTTTCGCATAAATGAGGTTCGACGCAATAACAGCCGGACCACTCCTCATGATCGGCAAAAGCGACGTTGTCAAAATAGAATAAAAAATCATTCAGCAGATTGGGGGACAATTTTTTAATATCGATGTTCATAAACACTCTCCCTCGCAGCAAGCGCACAAAATAATCCCAGTTATTTAAACGAAGCATTTCGTGAAGGTTAACTTTAACCTCAAAAATGCTTCGTATCATGGAATATGTTAACACAATATGCCATTAATTGCTATGATTATCTTATCCGATTGCGTTGCCGAATCGTTAAATCACATCATCCCCATCTGGTTCCGCGTCTGGCGGTTTCATCAATTCCCGCAGCATTCCTTCCGGCAACGCACTCCGATATCGTCAATTGCCAGCAAGCAGCTTAATATGAGCCAGGACGCCCTGGTGGTTGCAGTTCAGCGCAAGCGCCTGCTCAAACTCGAACTTCGCTTCCCGGGCCATCCCTTTCCCCAGGTATCCGAGTCCCATCAAATAGCGGCAGTGCACGGCGTTTTTCCTGTCCAGGTCCTCCTCGAATACGAGGAAATCCGGCAGGGACACGGCAAAATAATCGATGGTCACATGATCCCGGAGATGGAGCTCGCCGTAATCAATCAGCCTGTTGAATCTGCCCGTCGCCTCGTCGCTCCTGCCCAGCTTTTGGAGCGCGGCGCCCTGGTAGAAGATCATCTCGGGGGGCTGGTCGTTGTAGAACATGGCGCTTGCAGGCTCGGCGAGCCCCACGGACGCCCTGCCGAAGTAATCGGCAGCCCTCTCGCGATCTCCCTGAAGCTCGTATGCGCAGCCGATATAGTAGTTGATGTTGTTTTCCTGGGCGCCGTGCAGCTTTCCCTCCCCAAGATTATGGGGATATTCCAGCGCTTTTTTCATAAGCTCCGCCGCTTCCGCGCCCGCCCCCTTCTCCAGGAGCTTCCTGCCCTTTTCCAGCACGGAATAAACATACTGCTTTGTGATCTTTCCTTCTCCGCCCTCCCAGGGATGGAAATTCCTTTTCAGCATAAGCTCATATGCCCTGTCCGCCTCGCCAGCCGTGTTGAGGAGAGTGATGTATTCTACATATAAATCATCCCTCCGTTCCACCAATTCCATATGCGCTTCCAGCTTCTCCAGCCTTTCCACCGGCGAAAGGCCCGTCTTTTTATAGAGTTGATCGAGCTCGAAGAGCACTCGCGCATCCTCCGGGTTGAGATCAAACGCCTTTTCAAGGGACGCCCGGGCCTTTTCCGGCTGGTTCTGCCTGTTGAAATAAGCCAGCGAAAGATTCCGATGAACAGTGGGGAAGCTGTCGTCCAGCTCCCTTGCACTTTCCCAGCACTCAATCGCCAGATCGAATTGTTTCTTGTCATACCACAGATTCCCAAGATAATAAAGTGCCCTGGCGTCGCCGGGATTCTCCCGGATGGCGCTCTGCAGCACAAGGATATCCTCCAACTTGTTCGGATAACAATAATCCGGGCTTGCCTCCGCACCGCCGGCAAAGCACCGGCGGGACCGGTCCGTCTCCCCGAGCTGTTCGTAGTAATAGCCAAGATAGTAGGAAACCATCGGGTTTGCTTCGGCCGTCTCCCGGGACAGCCTTTCAAGCACTTCGGCCGCTTCCCGGTACATGCCCGCCCAGGTGTAGTCCAGGGAGAGCCCGATGTAGTTTTTCACATCCTCCCGCATCAGCCTTGCAAGCTCCGAAAGTACCTCGCCGGCTTCCGGGGCCTTGCCCTCCTCCAGCAGAATGCGGTACAGCTCATTCCGGCATCCGAAATCCAGCCGGTCCAGCGTCAGGGTCTGCCGTGCGAAGCCTTCGGCCTCCGCAAATCTTCCCATTTTCCGCAATAAGGCGGTCTTAAGATTTCTCGCCCTGTAATTTTCCGAATTCCGGACCAGGGATTTTTCGCAATGCTGCAGGGCCAGTTCAAAATCTCCCCGGCGGGCGTCGATCCCCGCGATGGAAAAATAGCCCGCATCCTGCATGGTCCCATTCCATACGGCTTTGTAAAACGCATCATACGCCTCGTCGAATCTGTCCTGCATCAGCAGGGACAAACCCAAATTATAGCTGAATTCTCCGTCATATGGATTTGTATTGTGCCTGCAGGCGGTTTTCAGCGCCCTGCGGAAGTAAGCCTCGCTTTCCTTGAAGCGTCCCCGCCGGAAAAGCAGCAGTCCGTATGCATTGTTGATGCGAATATCCTCCGGGTCGCGCTTCAAGCCTTCCAGATAGTACGCATCCGGCTCATAGGTGGCATGCCTGTACTGTTCCAGGTGAATTCCCGCCAGGTAAAGGGCTTCGTTGTTCTTGACCGCCTCCGGCGCGGGGATGGCTTTAGCCGGGTCAGGAACCTGCTCATGCTTCTTTTCCAGGGGCTTGTAGGCTATGAGCTTGTTCCCCTCGCTGTCGAACACGGTGAGCGTCAGCTCCGTCTCCCGTTCCCCCTCCTCCAGTGTGCAAACCTCCCGGATTGTTTTCTCAGGAGAAAGGTCAGCCTTTTTCCGGATATAGATTCTTTTGCCTTTCAGTTCGACCGTCGCGTCCCGGAACAGGGAGGTGGCATACACGGTGATTGAGGCCTGCCCCGCATCCGTTTCCAGATTGACCGCCACGTCCGTCGTTGCGTTTTTGACCATCCCCACGTCCTTGTAAGGCATGAAATACTGGGTAAAGCTCTTTACCTCATAAGGATTGAGCCATGTAAAATCAGGCTGGTTGTCGGTGTACACACCGGTCATGAGTTCGATATAAGGTCCGTCGGAATCCGTAAGATTTCTGTCCCAGGCCTGCCCAAAATCGCCGCAGCCCCACGTCCACTGCTTTTTGCCCGGTGAAACGTGATGGTCCGCGACGTGGAGCAATCCCGCCTTTTTCCCGTGGTCGTATCCGCCGACAAAGTTGAATTCCGAACGGTATGCCATGTAGGAGGTGGGGACCGGTATGTTTTTATACCTGGAGATATCCACACCCGCCGAATAATCCGTTTTATAATACACCCCGGTAGCCACCGGGAATTTTGAAACATCTCTTTTTCCATGGTCCAGCACGGCATGCACGTCCGGCGGGAAAACCGACTGGGTGTGGTCATTGACCGCCACCGCGGGATTTGCCCACCACAGGAAGGTCTGCGGCTCGGGCGTCCTGTTGTAGAGCTTCGCATCGATCTGCAGGTATGCTCTCCCCGGATGGATGGTGAAGCCGGCCATTCCTTTTGTGCCGTACATGACGTCTATTTCACCGACCCAAAGGGTTTTGCTGCCATCCTCGTTATGCCGGAGCTCGTATTCGACGGGTGAAAACGTACTGGGCCGGTGATGCTGCGGCCAGTTGAATTCGATCCCCCCGGAGATCCAGGGTCCGGCAAGTCCCACCAGCGCCGGCTTGATTACCTGATTGTAATAGACGAAATCATAGTTGTTCGTCTTGTCCAGGGCCCGCTGGATTCTTCCGCCCAGCTCGGGCAGGACCATGATCCGGATATATTCGTTTTCCAGAAAAACGGCCCGGTATTTCTTCAGGACCTTGTGGTCGTATATTTTGTCAATGACGGGAAGGGGGTATACTTTCCCGGAGCTTCCCTGGTATACCCGCTTTTCGAGAAACATAGGGTTTTTATCCGGAACGCCTGCGGGGTAGGTGGGAATCTCCACCTCCTGCTCCCATATTTTCGCTTCTATAAATTGCTGATCCATGCCGATACCCTCTTTTCAAATTTATAAATATTGCTTCGAGTTTATGCCTATTATATACTTATTATATAACCACGGAATGGACGCTGTCATTACGACAACTTGCTATAAACTTTAGAAATATTGCTTTGAGGATATTGCTTTATGAAGGTTGATGAAAAGGGCGTACTTGCCGAATCCGATTACTATTTCCCCATCTCGGGAGCCCTGGCAAAATCCATGTTTTTTTATCCCGTCTGCATGGGTGAATTTATTTGCGACGGCAGCTACCATGTTGAAAGGGAGAGCTATGACAGTTTTCTTGTGATGTATGTCAAAAGCGGTTCGGGTCAGGTAGGCTTCAATGGAAGGGTCTATTCCGCCGGAGCGGGCGACGTGATTCTTCTGGACTGCTACAGGGCGCACCAGTACAAAGCGGGGGAAAAAGGCTGGCATACGCTCTGGCTCCACTTCGACGGGAGCAACAGCAGGGCATACTATGACCTTTTGAATGCCAGAGAAGGCTGCGTCCTGCCCGCAGGCGCTTCCCCCGCGGTTCCCCGCCTGCTGCTTGAAATTTTGGAGGGCTACCGGCAGGGCAGACCCCTCCCGGAAGCCCTCCTGTCCTGCAAAATACTGCAACTGCTTACGGAACTGCTCCTGATTTCCCCGGAAGCCGAGTCCCCGACAGACCCCGGGAGCACTTCCGTTGCGGAAGCCATGGAGTATATCGAGGCCAACTATGCAAAAAAAATTTCGATTGACCATCTTTCCAGGCAGGTCAATTGGAGTGCCTTCCACTTTTCGAGGCAGTTCAAGAGGGAAACAGGGTATTCCCCCTACGAATATATCATTAAGGTCCGCCTGGAGCATGCGAAGCGCCTGCTGAAAAACACGAAGCTGCAGATTAAGGAAATCGCTGCAGCTTGCGGTTTTTCAAGCGAATCGAATTTTGTCTACCGCTTCCACCGGAACATCGGGGTTTCCCCGCGGGATTTCCGGAACACGCCCTTCTGATCCGCAGAAGAGCCTCGGAAAATCTATTGGGCGGAAAATCTATACCGCCGCTCTTTTCTTCCTTCTCTTGACGAGGCTGACAACCACTCCTATGATTACCGCCAGGGCGAGCGTCAGAGCGCCTCCCACAATGCCGGACACGCTTGTGCCCGCGCTGACGGAAGGCCACGCTTCTTGATTCTGCGTACCGGAAGCCGCCTGCTCGCTTTCACTTGCTTTAAAGCCGTAGTCCGGCAAAAATGCCGTTTTGCTCTGGAGGTCCGACAAAGCCGTATGAATGCCGTCCGGGGCATTCAACTCCGCCGTGCCTGCAACCTTTTCCATGGACCACTCCAGCCCGTCCGGATTAGCCGAGGCAAACCAGGAAAGGGCTCCGCCGACCACAACGACGGCAATCACCAAGCCGGTCAGGACCTTCTTCATTGAAATGTTTCCAAGGGCCTCTCCCTTTGCCGCATTCTCGATGATCTCCGGTCTGGCATTCCACACATAGGTGACAACAGCGGCGGTAACCAGCCCTTCCACCACTCCGATGGCAAGATGGATGGGCTGCATCAGCAGGACAAAGAATCCAAAAGGCAATTCGGTCTTTCCCGACAAAAGCGTTTCAAGCACGACGCTGAAGGCGCCCATCTGGAGACCCAGCACTGCCGACAGCAGGGAGCCCCAGAAGATCCTCCTGGGCTTGAGTCCCTTCCGGGTAATCCATTTGTAAATAAGGGGATATGCAATAAAACAACTGTAAAAGCCCAGGTTGAATACATTACAGCCATATGCAAGCAATCCGCCGTCTCCAAAAAACAAAGCCTGGATCAGCAATATGGACGCCATGGTAAGGAATCCTTCATAGGGTCCCAGCAGGATAGCCAAAAGCATTCCGCCGCCAAGGTGCCCGCTTGACCCCGTTCCCGGTATTGAAAAATTAATCATCTGGGCCGCAAAAATAAAAGCTCCCATAACGCCCATCAAGGGAATTTTCTTTTCGTCCAGGTCATACTTGATTTTTTTAATAGAATAAGCCGCGACTCCCACGGTAGCAGCCAGCATGGTTCCACCCACTACGGGTGAAATCAAGGCGTCCGCCATATGCATATACATCATCCTCCCCAAAATAATAAAACCCGAAAAAGCTACTTCCTATAGCCTTTTTTCGGGTTCATCCCAATGTAAAGTATGTATCGCTCAAATACTCTTTCAAGCCTTCGTGGCTTTGTCTCGTGAATACTATATCATAGCTTTTCGTCGCCCGTCAAGAGTGGATGAGTTGTCCGAAATGGCTCGCCAGCACTGGGAAGAGACAAAATAATACAGGCCTATGGGTTTTTATTCCCAATAGGCCCGTATTTGCTATTCTGTTATTCACCGGTTGCCGCGGGAGCGCCATTTCATTACTTCTACTTCTGGCTGGCTAACATTGTCCGGGAATTCCATATAATTCAGGTTCAGGAACATCCACTCGTACCAGAGATTGTCCTTGTTGATCAGCTGGATTCTTCCGTTTGTCATGGTATAATCCTTGCCTTCCACCCCATAAATGCAGAAGAGGTAGTTTTCCTTGCGCTGGAGCATCCAGTTGATCATCTGCATGGCTCTTTCCGGGTATTTCGCCGTAGAGCTGATGAAAATGCCTTCGGTGCCGGCCATGGTCTTGTATTTGGGCTTGTCGGGCGAGAGCAGGAATTCCTGGGTCAAAGCGGCCGGAACGTTCTTCCGGAGGTCCGCGATATCTTCCAGAGGCCTTGAAATGGCGCCCTCACTGGCGGCGTATATGCCGGATTTCTCCCGGTTGACCTGCTCCTTCGGCTTGATGGTCACTTCTTCGGGAATCCAGCCCTTTTGGTTCCATTCATACGCCTGTTTGGCCGCCAGCCGCCAGCCCTCGGTCAGGGCTCCGAATTCGGCCTTGTGGGTATCCTCGTCCACCACGATGAAATTGTTGGCGTCATAGGTAATGTTGGTTTTAATAAATGAACCGGGAAAAGTTGTTTCATTTTTTAAAATGATATTAAATCTTTGAAATGAAAATCGTGGGCAGCCCTATTTCAAGCTTTTGGGGGCTATGCTATAATCGAGATAAAAGAGGCCGGATATCCGTCCGGAAAGGATGCGCGAACCATGTTGGAATTTAGAACGCTCTCCAGGCTTTCCCACTACCGCACCCTGAAAAACAACCGCCTGCTGGTAAAGCTGATCCTCAGCGTGACGCTCCCGGCCGTGTCCATCATTTTAATCATCGCCTTGTTTTTTTCCTATTTATATAGTGTTGACAGTATAGCGGAAATGAACTCCATTTCCCTGCTCACCCTCACCGATCTCGGCAAAACGCTGGACTACGCCATCGAATCCGCCAGGCAGACAGCCTATGAGCTTTACCAGAACCAGAACATGACGCCCATCTTCTACCCGAAGCCTACCCACGAGGACAAGGTGAGCGCCCGCAACTACATGTACAATATCATCATTTCCAATCCGCAGCTTTATTCGATCTATATCTTTGTGGACGGACACATCGTACTGACCGTGGGAGGCTCGACTTTCGTCCAGGATAACGACGAGGAACTCCTTGCCCTGCTGCGGAACAATGAAAGGCTGTCCCCCATCCCCAGGCGGGTCGTGTCCAAAAACGGCTCGGAAAATCTGATCACCACCTTTTACAATGAAAACGAGAGCACCTATGTCATCATCAACTATCTGCTGGTCCACAACCGGTCCTATATCCTGTTTTTTATGGGAGATCACAACAGCTTTTTTGAAAAGATCCTGAAAACCAGAAACACCATTGTCCTCTTTTGCTCCGTCATCCTGCTGTTTCTGCTGGTCATTTCCTTTTTGATTTCATACCGGGTATATTCCCCGATCCACAATGTCTTTTCCAACCTGAGAAGCCTGCTGGGCAACGACAACTGCGACCCCGACGTGACCCGCGACCTGAAAAACATATCCGGCGCCATCAGCAATGTGGTGGAACGGCTCAACAACTTCGAAAGGGACAGCTACAACAACTTCATGCAAAAGCTGCTTCATTCGCAGAGCCTTCCTTCCGAAAGCGAATTTGAGAAGGGCATGCAAAAATGCGGAGTGCCTATGAAGCCCAGCTGCAGTTACCAGGTCCTCGTCCTGAGGGTGGATCGTTATAAAAAAATGTTCGAGGCCAACAATACGAAAGAGTCCATGAGCTTCCAGCTCAACTCCGTCGAAAGCATCGCCTGCGAAACATTGAAACCCATATGCGCCTGTACGGGCTTCCTGATCGACATGGAGCATGTGATCCTTTTGGCCGTCCGAAAAGAGGGAGCTGCCGCCGAAAAGGACGGTGCCGGAATGGCCCACGCCCCGGTCGAATTGTGCAGAAAAGTCCAGGGCACCGTCTCCCAGCTTTTCAATCTGCAAATGACCATAGGAATCAGCAGCCTTTCCCCCTCGCTTGGTGCGGAAGCGCTGAAATCCATGTATCAGGAAGCCTACTGCGTGACAAACTACCGGCTGATGCAGGGAGGCGGCCAGATATACGTCTTCGGGGAAGCTTCCCCGGACACCGGGAAAAAGGACCGGACGGGGGCTCTGGTGGATTCTGTCGTAAGCTCGGTGAAAAGCGGCTCGGCAGAGCAGTTTCAAAACACTTTCGATTTATTGCTCAACACGCTTCAAAGCTATCCTTATGAGAAAATCATCGGCGTCCTGTTCCATCTTGCGGAGGCCATATCGCGAATCCCTTCCGAGCTTCAGCCCAACCACGCCAACAGCCTGGCCCTGGACGTGGAGCAGACCTACGGCAGGCTGAAAAGCATGGAGGATTTTGACGAGATCACCATATGGTTTACGGATTTGTTTGTAAAAGCAAACGAACTGATTTCGGGGTTGAAAAGCAAAAAAGCGGTGGATCTGTTCAACGCCGCTTTGAAATACATCAACGAATATTATCCGGACAGCACCCTGTCCGCAAGCCTCATCTCGGATAAGCTGGGCATCACTCCCCAGTACTTCAGCAGGCTTTTCCGGCAATTCACCGGCGCGAACTTCCCAGACTACATCAACAATATCCGGCTGGAAAAAGCAAAAGAACTCCTGCTGTCCAACCCGCTGCTCAATATCTCGGAGATTTGCAGCAGGACCGGATATAACAGCACTTCCTATTTTGCTACCTCTTTTGCGAAGAAGTTCGGCATCCCGCCGTCCAAATACGCTTTAACCGCAAAGGCGCAGGCTTATGACCTGGCTCCGGCGCTCCGCTATTTCTCGGTCTTCTCGATCACCAGGCTTTTGACGGTGACATTGATCTGAATGATATTCAGGGCGGTCAGCTTTTCAACTTCATCGCCCACCTTCTGCTGGATTTCTTTTATCAGCGGCCGGATCTGGCAGCCGTACACCAGCACAAGGTCCATTTCCATGTAGGTGCCCTCGGGACGGTTTTCCGCCCGGAAGCGGGAAATTTTGCTGACGCCCTTTATATTGATCACCACATATTCTACGATCTGATAGATCGTATAGTCGGAAATCGTATAGTTCCCGAGGTAGCTGAAAGTCGGCCTGACAACGGACTTCTCGTCGTCGAGCTGGAAATTGCCCTTTCCCTTTCTCCGGAAAATCCGGAGAGGATCCAGGAAATACCCGGAGAAATCCTTCTTGATCTCAAAAGTGGGAACCGGTATGACATGCTTCCCCTGCTGTCTCCGGGTGGCGATAGCCTGCTTTATTTCAAATTCGTCCGCCACGTCCGTGATATAGACCTTCTCGCTTATATCCGGCAGCTCAAGCCTTTTTGCGATCCGCTCCACCATCTCGTCGGAGGTGCCCAGGATCAGGATCGCTTCCGGCTTGTGCAGGCGGATGGCGTTCATCACTTCCCTGGCATGCTCTTCGTTGCTGAACAGGGCGGTTTTGATCGAACCGATCCTTGTTTTTTCCCGCTTGGCGGAAACCCCCGCCACCACCTGGTTGACCTTGATCAGCAAACCGTCGTCTATAATAAATTCGATTCCTCTTTCTCTGGCGACCCAGGAAGCCCTGTGGCTTTTACCGGTGCCGCTGGGCCCCACAAAACCGACTGCTCTCAAATCCCTACCTCCGGAAGCTCTCGTCATTGGATTCAATCATTATCGTTCAATATATTCTGCAAGCCGCGTCGCAGCATAATATATTGAACGCTCCTTGCAGCAACGCTGGATTCAACTTTACCGTTCATTATACCACAAAATCCTGGCATAAAGAACAAAATCCCGGGGGTGTCGAACCCCCGGAATTTGAACCGGTCCGCGTCCGGTTTCGCCGGCGCCGCAATCTCCCGCAGAAAGGGAAAAAGAGAGTCGCTGACTCTCTTTTCTTTCCCCGGATTCTCTTCATTTGTATACTCGGTAATTTTGTCGCTTGTACTTCCTGTGTTTTATCTTTTGTAAAAAATATTAAACTTTAAAAGTTATTCTCTTTCAATCTATATTCTGTATAAAAACCCGGCCATTTATACAGCATATTGTGTTACACGATATATTTTATCATCTATGCTTCACTTGTCAATATCTATAGTAAAATTTTTTGCTGAATTTTACAAATGCTTGAAGCCGGATATGGGGGGATTTTGTAGAAAAGGAAAGAAATAAGGCTGACCGGTTGGCCAGCCTTATTTTTTCGTTTCGCTTTTGGCCATGTTGACCATGCATGTGTCGCAGCCCGGGCACAGGACGACCCTGCCCGAGAATACATTTTTGATGGTTTCCATCAGTTCCTTGTTCCGGAACTGGTCGTTGCCATGGATGACGATCTTCCGCGGCGCGAACGTAATCAGGGAACTGACGAGAAGATCGTCGTAGTTGATTTCCCCTTCGGCGATCTCGTTGACATATTCCTGGATGCACTCATTGGTTATTTCCTTCCGTGACTCATCCAGCAGCGTATATTTGTTGTTGTAACCGACTATGACGTGAACGGTGTCCAGCTTGGGCTCCTGTATATCCACGAAGTATCTCAGCAGCCGGATAAACTCCCGGTATTCCCGGTCCATCAGGAAGTCATCCACCGCCTTGTCTACTATATCTTCAAGGTCCTTCATATACTCCTTCAGCCGAAAATTCACAAAGCCGTCCAGGATAATGCTGTTCGAATTGTCGAAATAGTCCATCAGCCGCCGGATAATAACGTTCCTTCTCCGGATCTGGAAAAGGCTGTTGAAAAAATTCTTGTCCTCATTTCGAATTATATTAAGAGCCTTGCCCAATATTTCCTTCTTCTCCGCCGAGTTGAAATAACAGTAGTTGCCGTTGATGATTCTGGTCAGGAGCCTTTCCTCATACTGTCTTATAATATAATCGGCCAATGCATTCGAGATATACGTTTTCAATACCCTGTACGACTCGATTGATTTTTCCCTGTAAAGCCTGCCGTCGTTCACCGTACATATAATGGAAGTCGATCCTTCGGAATTGATTTCGTTGATAGAGTAATTGATCTTTTTGTTTTCCAATTGCTGGAGTTCGTTCGTTATGTGCTGCATTACCGCATCCGCGCTGCCGTTAACCCCAATGCAAAGAAACTGCATCAACTTCACATCCCTTCAAGTGTTAGTATATGTCTAAGCAAAATGTTGTATGCAGTATGGGACACATGCAAATATTCCCTACATATTTTACAAATTTACCTCTTTTTTACTAACACGATGCAGCCGCCACCTGCGATTCTATGTCTTCGGCATTTCTTCTATAGTATATGTAGTTTGGGAAAGTAAGTTACCGTTATTGTTCCGTTAGCGGCAGAACGGAGCCGACATCGGCGACGGCTCCGCCGGCGAGCTCCAGGATCGATATGGCTTTGGACGCAAGAAAAAAGGGGAATTGTTCCCGGCAATCGAGGCCGCACAGGCTTCCATTCAAAGCGCAGAGCGATTTTCCAAGCATTCCGGCCGCCCCGCCGATGAAGCCGTACCGGAGGCCGGGCAGAAGGATCGATCTTTCACGGTCCATGAGCAGGACCTCCAGACCCTTTTTTTCTGCCGCCTTTGCAATGCCGGCGTCCATGGTGACGATGGATTCGCGGTCCACCGGAAGAATGGAGCATTTGGCATAGCCCTGCTCGACATGGACCGGCTCAACGCCAAGCTGGTCCAGCATTTTCTTCAAAACCGGGTCCGTATGCTTCAGGTTATGAAAATACCATTTGCCGACCCTGGCCACATTATACGCAATGTCGGCGGGATAAGACGGGGCCAGGACGCTTTCTCCCCGTATCAGCTCGAAACTGCGGACAGCGAGAGCCTCCAGCAGCAGAGGATCGGTCCCGGGCGCATAAATCAGCCTGTGCCCTTCCAGATGGTGCAGCACCATGTCCGGATGGCTGGACACGGCAGGATAGAGGTCTTTATGGGGACGCAGCCGGAGCACGTCCACTCCCGACGAACGCAGCCTCCGTTCCGCTTCCTCACAAAGCCTGCAGTCCACGACCACAAGACCCGCCAATTTTTCCGGCAAATTCGGCATCCTTACGAAAGACATGGCTATCCTCCCACATCACCACTTTATACTCCATGCCTCCGCCTGTCAACGCAAAGAAAAACGATTCAAGGCATACACCATTGCCGCAAGTTCTACATAATATACAGGGAACTCACCAAAAATCAATACTAACTGGCGTCTGCCGCGGTTGACGCCGGTTATTCAGATAAAATTGAGGGGGCGACCGGCTCCCTCAATTTTGGAGCGGGACACCTCCCTGCTCCAGCGGAAAGAGGCCGGAGGGGACTTGTCTCCGGCCTTTTTCCGCGTCTTCGGTTTTTACAAGTATTTTTTAAAGCCGTTTTGACATAATACTATTTAAGGAGAGATGCCTTATGACAACTATTACCTGTTCCTCCAACTGCATACACCAAAAAGACGGCGTATGCACTCTTGAAAGCGCATTTTCCAATTCATTGTCCAATGAGACCGACTGTGCATTTTTTAAAGAAGTTCCAGCCAAAAAAGAGCATGGTTTTAATTGCAAATCGCAAAATGCATTATTATAGGACCGCCGGCAATAATATAGGTATTAAACATGAAAAGGAGTTGTTGCAATGAATAGGACACCATTAGATAGAATAGCGCTGGTACTCGTGATTATTGGGGCCCTGAACTGGCTGCTGGTCGGAATCGCCGGTTATGATCTGGTAACCTCCATATTCGGCGGCAATTTATTCAACGGCACCATGTCGGTTTTCAGCAGGGTGATTTTCGCGCTGGTCGGCGTATCCGGCCTGTATGCGATTTCCCTGTTGTTCCGGGAAAACCCGGCCAATGCTAAAGAGTAGTCCGGATAGCACTAATTACCGTAATAATCAGGCTCAGTTCTGCAAATTATAAGAATACGCTGTAGAATTTCTATAGCGAAAACAAAGCGAGGAGGGAACTATATGGCAAACAGCAGGAGCAAGACTTCGTTCGACAAGATGAAGTATGAAATAGCCAGCCAGGTCGGAGTAAACCTGAAGCAGGGCTATAACGGCGACATCGCAGCGAGGGATGCCGGTAAGATCGGTGGGAACATTGTCAAGAAGGTTTTCGAATCCTACACCGGGAACCAGTACCAGCTTGAGAAGAAGTAACAGGAAGAACAGGAGTATTTGAATGCTTTCAGGAAAAGGGCTGCCGGTTTCCGGCAGCCCTTTTTATATGGGAATTTGCCTGTCATAAAAAAAGGTCATGCCTAATAACAATATCTGGAGGTGACCTTTATGATTTTTACCGTTCGGTGGCTTATCTTTTTGATCCTTTCAGCCGTTGTCCTCTTCCTGCTGTTCCTGCCGGACCTCATGCCGAGATGCTCGTACTGCGGAAGGTATAAGCTCAGGCCGCTTTTCCGCATCCACAGAGCCGTCAGCATCAATCCGGGCTATGGCGGCAGCCGGTCGGTCTGCACAAAATGCTGCCGGGAATACGATATTGAAAGCCTGCAGGACCTGGACCGCCTGATTGCCATTAAAAGACGGCTGAAGCTGGATTCGCTGACCAAGGAACAAGCGCCCTAGCTCCGGGGAATCCGCCCCGACTCTCAGGAAAGCAGCCCCAATTCCTTCAGCACCTCCGTCAGCTTCGCCGTATCGATGGGTTTGGTGGCATAGGCCTCGCAGCCGATCTCAAAAGCGTTCTGCACCAGCTGCGTCTCGGCCAGCGCCGTAGTCATGATGACCCTGGAGCGCTTTGCGGGAAGGAGCCCCTTCTGGGTCTCCATGTCCCGGATCGCCTTCAGTACCTTTACTCCGTCCACTTTCGGCATCATGATGTCAAGGCAGATCAGGTCGTAGGGCTCCCGCTCCTTGATGGAAATCAGGAAGGCATCCAGGGCCTCGAGGCCGTCTACGACCATATCGCATTTGCCGTATTGAGACAGAAACCGGTGCAGGAATTTCCTGCTCGCCGAGTCATCCTCCGCTATCAGTATCCTCATCCTCTTTCCTCCGTCCTAACCCAGAATATCCTGCAGCGTACCCAGGGCAGCCATGGTTCTTTCCCGCAGGGAGAACGACTGCCGGTTGAGCCTCCAGCGGAGGAGGATTTCGCGGCACATCCCCGATATGGTTTCCGCAATATGTCCGCTGTCGATATGGGCCCTGATTTCACCGCTCTTTTGCGCTGCATCAATCAATTCCCGGATCGTGTCGATCCGGCTGTTGTAGATTTCCCTCACCTTTTCTTCCAGCCCGGGCTCGTGCCGCAAGGTGTCGAACATTTGCGCCACCGCTGTGATGGCAGGATAGTTCTCATAATACTCGGTATACGAGGAGATCAAAAAGCGGATTGCCGCCCTGGGCTCCAGCTTCTTCAATTTGATGGATTTGGCAATGTCGGCGTCGTATTGGGAGAAAAAATCAAGAACCGCCGCCAGCAGTTCGTTTTTATTTTTAAAATGACGGAATATGGTGGCTTCGGAAACGCCCTCTTTTTTGGCGATCTCACGCGTGGAGAGCCCCTGGATGCCCGTTTCGTCCAGCAAATCGATGGTGGTTATGATCAGTCGCTCTCTTCGGTGCAGCAAGTTGATTCCCATTGCTCTCCTCCAATATAAGTAAACGCTCACTTACGAAGTATAGTAGGAAAACGGCGCAGTGTCAATATGTCCCGGTTCCGCTGTATGTGCGGTATACCTCGAATTCCGATTTGAGCGATTTCAGGCAGGCCAGTCCTTCGTAATGATCTCCCCGCCGCGCTGCCAGCTCGATTTTAAAGGCGGAGCTTTTCATTTCATCCGCGTCGATTTTGTCGGCAATGATCTTGACTTGATGGGCGATCCTTTCAACACTGCTCAGGTCCCCGTTTTTCATGGCCGCGTCGATTTCCCCGATGAATTCCCCGATCCGGGCCACGGACTGGGCGATCAAGGAATCCGGGAGGTTTTGCCTTCTGCCGGCAATTCGGACGTCGCCGTTATCGCCGATTTCCACCCTGTCCGGCGGGAATCCGCCCTTTTCTTCTTTCGCGGCCACCACGCTTTCGATCATTCGGAAAAGCTCCTCCATCCGGATGGGCTTCGGTACATATTCATCCATGCCCAGGGACAGGAACTTCTCCCGGTCGCCCTGCAGCGCATAAGCCGTAATGGCGATGATGGGGATATGCCGTCCCGATCCCTCCAGCTTCCGGATCCTGCCGGTGGCTTCTATTCCGTTCATTTCAGGCATTTGAATGTCCATCAGGACGAGATCGAAGGTATTCCGTTCAAACAGGGACGCCGCTTCCAGCCCGTTGCCGGCAGCTTCCACCGTATGGCCCTTTTCCTTCAGCATGGCCGATATCACCTTCCGGTTTATCCGGTCATCTTCCGCAAGCAGGATGTGGAGCGGTCTGGAGGTCCTGGCCACCCGGGGCGCCTTTTTTTCCACTTTTCCGGCCGCCGGACTGCCGATTTTGAACTGCAGCAGGAGGATAAACCGGCTGCCCTTTCCCTTCTCGCTTTCCACCGATATGGTCCCGCCCATCATTTCCACAAGCTTCTTGGAAATGACAAGGCCGAGGCCCGTCCCACCCACTTTTTTGGTGAAGGAGCTGTCCACCTGGCTGAAGCTTTTGAAAAGCCGTTCGATATCCTCTTTTCCTATTCCGATCCCCGTATCCGATACGGTAAACCGGAGTTCCGTCTCATTCTCCCCCTGACTGACGGTCCGCACGGTTACGGCTATGGACCCGGCCTCCGTAAACTTGACCGCATTGCTGATCAGATTGTTCAGCACCTGCTGGAGCCGGTTCGGGTCTCCGACCAGATACTGCGGTATGGCGGAGGAAAAATTGCAGTTGAGCTCAAGCCCTTTTTCGGCGGCACGGGACGAATGGAGCTTCACCGTCTCTTCCAGGAGCCTTCGGATATCGAAATTTTCATTTTCGATTTTCATTTTACCGGCTTCCAGCTTGGAGAAATCCAGCACGTCGTTGATAATCCGCAAAAGGGAATTTGCGCAGGCCTTTGCCGTGATGAGATTATCCCGCTGCTCCTCGTTCAGGTCGGAAAGAAGGGTCAGGTCCACCATGCCGAGCATTCCGTTGATCGGCGTCCGGATCTCGTGGCTCATATTTGCCAGAAATTCGCTTTTCGCCCGGTTTGCCGCCTCCGCCGCTTCCTTGGCCCTTTTTTCCGCGATTTCCGACTCCTTTATCTGACTGATGTCCGTGACGATGATTGCAAGATAGTCCTTCCTGGGACTGTATACGGAGATGGAGGACCAGGTCTTTGTCGAGCCCCGGAGAATTTCGCTGAAGTAGACGCTTTTCCCCTGCTCCAGGTCCGTGATATTGTCCCGGATAATGTCCAGGAAGCCTGTTTCGATCCCCTGAAACACCTCCGTATACCGTTTCCCGACGAGATTCTTCTTTTTCTTTGAAAGCATGCTTTCATAGGCTTCGTTCACTTCAACGTAAACAACATCCTCCAGATTGTTTTCGCCGTCATAAAGGATTTTGAAATAGGCGTACCCACTGTGCATATTCATGAACAGGGACCGGTATTTTCCCTCGTTTTCGAAGATTTTTCTCGACGCCTGCTTTTTATATGTAATATCGTTAAAAGTCCCTACATAGCCGTCATATTTGCCATTCAGGTCAAAATGGGGACATCCTTCGCAGACAAACCACCTGTATTCGCCGTCATGCCTGCGCATGCGGATTTCGATCCGGAAGGATTCCGTTCTTTTGTCCGTGTTCCTGCTGATGTGGTTCCATTTCCGCAGGTCTCCGGGATGTATGGCCTCCATCCAGCCGTCCATCCGGGACTTCTCCAGATTCATCCCCGTGAACCGGATCCAATTCCGGTTGACGTAGTTGCAGTTGAGCTTTTCATCGGAACGCCAGATCAGGGCAGGCAAATGGTCCAGAAGGTTCAGGGCATATTCCTTTTCCCGCTGCTGCTCTATTTCGGAGCTTCTCAGCCGCGTCACATCCCGGAGCACGATAACGGCGCCCGCGATGAAACTTTCCCCGTCCCTGACCGGGGAGCAGGTAGCCGATACGTATTTCCGCTTTTGGTCCTTTGAGAGTAGAATCGTGTCTTTCAGCAGGCCCTTGGTTTGATCGTCCCGAATGACCTCCTCCAGAGGCGTCTTCCGCGGTTCGTCCGTATCCGCGTTGCGAAGGACAAGAATGCTGTCGATGTCCCGGCCTATGGCTTCTTCGGCCTTCCAGCCGGTGATTTCCTCCGCGCCCCGGTTGAAGCGCCGAATCACGCCGCAAAGATCGGTGGCTATGATCCCGTCCCCGATGCCGGACAGGATATGGGCCGCATAATTGGGGTTCCCCTTTGCCGCGCCATCCCTTTTCATATGCTTGTACCGCCTGCCTATAATATTAATTCCGCGCTGGATTCGATGGAGAGTCTTCCAACTTTCGCCTGAATGATAAGTAACCGCTTACATGCTAATTATATAAATCCAAGAAAATATTGTCAATATTCTATACCCGTTCCAGGGCTCTTCGAAACAGGCGGGCAGGACGACATCGTGCCTCACAAAAAGGCAGGACCCGGCATAATGCCGGGCCCCGCCTTTCCGGGAATTCCGTACGATATTCCTTTGGAGGAAATTTTATTTTCCTACTTTAACACGCCATGCGTCGAACTGCTTCTGCATTTCGGCAAGAACCTTCTCTTCGCCGGATGCCTTCAGTTCCTTTTCCATCTTCGCCACCGTCTTGTCCACGTCGGCGGAGCCGGAGAACAGCATCGGATAATAGTTGTCGATAACGGCCTTGCATGCCGCTATTTCAGACTGTACGGGGGCCGCATTGAATGCGAAGCCCAGGTTCTGCTCCACAAGGGCGGAATTGTTGAACTCCGTCATCTTGGTCCACAGGTCCAGCGGCTGGGAATCCAGCAGGAGATCCTTGAACTGGTCGCCAAATTCCCACTGGTTGCCGAGGTTCCAGCCATCGGTGCCCTGCTGGGTCATCGAGATCCGGCCGTCGGCATTGACCTTGTAATGGGTATCCTCCAGACCAAACGTGATCATGTTTCTCAGCTTGGCGTCGGTGTAGGTCAGGGTTATGAACTTGAACGCTTCGTCCGGGTGCTTGGAAGCCGCTGGAATCGCCAGCATTGCCCCCGTCGTTTCCCGGTTGGACATCACCGGCTTGGTCATTTCGACCTGGACCCATTCGATTCCGGTCTGCTGGGACATTCTTGCGGCGAAATACGGGATGAGAGGCTGCTCGGTCGCAAAATACTTGCCGGTCTTCATCTCTTCCGCCGTATTTGCAAGATTGGCGTTATCCTTGGCGATATAGCCCTTCTGGTAGAAATCGCGCATTTCCTTGTAATAGGCGATCGATTCGGGCGCCAGGAACTGATCTATGACCTTCGTGTCCCTGTTGTCCGGATAAAGGGCCCCGGGAACGTTGTCATCGCTGAAATTGTTCCAATCCAGGAAGTGGAACGGAGTATCCATTTTGCACGCCAGCAGGGGAACGATCTTTCCGCCCTCGCCGTCCAGAATCTGCTGGAAATAGGGGGCAAGGTCGGCGTTTGTCTTGATCTTCGTTACATCAATGTTGTACTTGTCAACCAGGCTCTTCTGGAGCAGGTAGCCCCAGGTATGCGCCGTTTCCTTATGGGTTTGCACCGCATAGTTCACGCCGTCGATGGCAGCACCGTTCAGAAAGTCCTTGCCGAGAATATTGGCAATGGTCGGGTCCTTTTCGAGATAATCATTCAGCTTGAGGAAATAGCCCGCCGGAGCATTCATGTAATAGTTTGCCGCCCAGTTTGCCGTAAAGCATACGTCGAAGGGTTCCCCTGACGCGAGCATCGGGTTGACCTTGGTGTCATAGTCGCCCCATCCGAATACCTGAAGCTTCAATTTTAGGCCGAAATCCTTGAGATATTCGTTTACCTTGCCCATGACCAGATCCGTGTCCGCCGGTTGTTTGTCGCCAACCCGGATATAGGTGATTTCGACAACCTCCTTGGACGCTTCCGCTTCTTTTTCCGTGACCGCGGGCTCACCCGCCGTGGATTGGACTGCGGCAGGCTGGTCCGCGGCGGTTCCCTCCGCGCCTGCATCCTTTGCCGAGCCGCAGCCGGTCAGCGCGCAGGCAAGTGCAAACACGATGACCATGGCCAGACATAAAACCTTTTTGACCTTGAACATAAAAATCCTCCTTGTAGATTTTCTATATGATACGGCGCATTCCGGACCCCCTCGCCGGAAAACTGCCGTTATCACCCTTTTACAGCGCCTATGGTAAGTCCTTTTACAAAGTACCGCTGGAAGAACGGGAACGCCAGCACGATCGGGCCGATGGACAATACCGCCACCGCCATGCGCGCGCCTTCGCTCGGCAGTCCCGCGCCTACGGTGCTGGCCTGTGCGAAATTGGCCGAGCCGCTCATAAGGTACTGAATGCTCATCAGGGTTTGATACATCAGGTACTGGATATTGTAGAGCTTCGCGTCGGTAATGAATATCAGGGGCAGGTACCAATCATTCCAATAATTCAGCACGCAGAACAGCCCTATTGTGGCAAGACCCGCACGGCACAGCGGCAGGACGATCACGAAGAAGGTCCTGTATTCTCCCGCTCCGTCCATTCTTGCCGACTCCAGGATGGATTCGTGGATCGTCGTCTGGATGAAGGTGCGCATGATCATCATGAACCACGCATTCATCAAATAAGGCACTATCAGGATCCAGACCGTATTCTTCAGCGGAATGAACTGGGTGTAAACGACATACCAGGGTACAAGGCCGCCGCCGAAGATCATCGTGAAAAAAGCAATAAAGGAAAACTGGTTTCTGTACCGGAAGCCTCTTCTTGAAAGCGGGTATGCGTACAGGCATATGATTGTCATGCTTAACAGCGTTCCAAGGATGGCTACGAATATGGAAACCCCATATGCCCGGAAAATGACCTGTCCCACGGCGGCAACGTATTGGTAGGCAGCCGTTGACAGCTGGTCCGGTATGAAGCTGTAGCCCTTTTTCAAAAGGGAGTCCTCCACTGTGAAGGAGATAATGATGACCAGCAGCAGGGGCGCCAGGCAGAGCACGATCGTCGCCGAAAACATCAGGTTGAGCAGCGTATTGGTCAATCCGGACACCGTATTTCTTCCACTTTTCCTACCCATTATGTTATATATCTTGACAGTCCTTTCGCCGTTCACTTCGATTCCTCCTTAGAACAGAGACATATCTTTATCGATTTTTCTTACTATGAGATTGGCGGTGAATACGGTGATGCAGCCCACGACAGCTTGATAGGTGCCTGCGGCGGCCGCCATTCCGATATTGCTGGTATTGCGCAGTGCGGTGAAAACATAGGTATCGATGACCAATACATGGTCCAGGATGGCGCCGCTGTTTCTCGTCACGTTGTAGAACAGGCCGAAGTCCGCGTTAAAGATCCTGCCGACCGCAAGAAGCGTCAAAATAATCATCAGATTTTTGAGCATCGGGATCGTGATATGCCGGATCTGCTGCAGCTTGGTAGCACCGTCGATGGAAGCCGCTTCATAATATTCCGTATCAATGCCCGAGAGAGCTGCCAGATAGACAACCACATTGTAGCCGGTATACTTCCACATGTGGAAAAACACCAGAATGAAGGGCCAGTACGCTCCCTCGCTGTACCACTCCACAGGCGCGACGCCGAGAGGCTCGAGGATGCTTTTGTTGATGAAGCCCTTGTCAACGCTCAGCAGCGAAAAAGCCAGGTAGCTTACGATAATCCAGGACAGGAAGTAGGGCAGGAACATCAGGCTCTGATAGGTTTTGGAAAGCATTTTGCCCCGGAGCTCGTTGAGGGCAATGGCCAAAAGGACCGGAACGACGATATCCAGCACAATGAAAACGAAATTGTACAAAATGGTGTTCCGCGTCATCAAAAACGCATAGGGCGTATCAAAAAAGAACTTGAAATTGCTGAAGCCCACCCACTTGCTTTTCAGGATGCTTTCCACGAAATTCCCTGAAAAGCGGTACTGCTTGAATGCAATAACGGTACCCAGCATGGGCAGATAGTTATTGACAAGCAGTATGAGCAGTCCAGGGACAAGCATGGACAAAAGGGGGCCGTCGCTCCGCAGCCAAGTCTGGAAACCGTTTTTCCGCATTCTGTCCTTCAGCGGTCCCGCTGTCTGTAAATCAACCATAAGAGAATCACACCTCATCGAAAGATTGTTCAACTTCATTTGCTGCAGTTCTGCGTTCCTCTTAATCGTACATTGGTTCCGGGATAGAAAACAGATAACGAATGTAACTCCCCTTCCAAAAGATGTCACCGATTTGAAATAAAAAAAATGACACCTGTCACAGCGGATGACAGATGTCATTTGGATTTGTTTTTGGGGTGCCTGATCCTTTACTCTTACTCTCCGAGGAAGGGCATGACCGTATGAATGCTGACGCCGCTTGCTTCAAAGTCGGCGGAAATCCTGCTGATGGTCTCTACATTTACGCTGCTCGTGAGAAGCACGATCCCCATCTTCCCCTGCTGCTCGTCCTTCTGAATGATCTTTTCGATATTGACGGAATTCCTGGCCAGAATGGTCGCAATGGCGGCAAACATCCCTACCCTGTTATCAACGCTGATCCTCCAGTACAGGTTGTTTTCATACTCCTGCAAATCCCGGACGGCGGAAATGCCACGGTACAACTCGGCGCTAACCGGGTCCGGCTTCCCACCCTGCTGGGTGACGATCCCGATGAGATCGTCGAACATGGCCGACGCCGTTGGCTTCGAACCCGCTCCCTGCCCATAGAACCCCAAAACGCCGCTGTTAGAGCCTTCGAACACAATCATGTTATTGTTGTGGAAGGTGTTGGCGGCGATATGGCTGTCCCGGATCAGGCAGGGACCGATCCGGTAAACGAGAGGCTCCCCGTTTTCGACAATCACCAGGGGCTTGATCTGGTAGCCCAGCTCGTTGGCATATTTTATGTCCGTCACGTTGATATTGGAAAAGGGCGTCACCTTTATATTTCGGATATCCACCCATTTTTTCATGGAGAACATGACCAGGATAACGGATTTGTAAAGGGCATCCCAGCCGCCGATATCCTCCGTCGGATCGTTTTCCGCATAACCGAGCTCCTGCGCCTTTTTCAACGCGTCCTTAAAGGACAGACCCTCCTTTTCCATCTTGCTGTAGATAAAGTTGGAGGTGGCATTCAGAATTCCGACGACCTTCCGGATTTCTTCCCCTTTGAAGCATTCTTTAATGATTTTGGCGACCGGAATGCCCCCTCCGACCGTCGCGTCAAATTTTATCACCGTGTTGTGCCTACCGGCCGATTCCAGTATTTCCATGCCGTAAAGGGCCAGAACCTTTTTGCTGGACAGGACGACGCTCTTGCCGTTTCCAATGGCTCTCAGGGCATAGTTTCTGGTTTCCTCGGTGCCTGCTCCGCCCATACATTCGCATATGATATCCGTATCGGGATCGTCAACGACCTCCAGGGCATTTGTCGTCAGCTGCAGCGTTGAAGTATCGATGCTCCGCTTTTTACCGGCGTCACGGACAAATATTTTACTCACTTCCAGCCTGATTCCGTATTTTTCATAAATACCATCCGTATTTTTCCGGATAATATTCACCAATTCGGCGCCTACTACGCCGAGCCCCAAAAAGCCTATCTTAATGGTTGCCATGTTAAATCCCTCCATTTGAATTTTGCGTTTGTCCTCGTATCACGTACACTTGTTTTTTTATTGTAGACATAGTAACACACTCTCCCATAAAATTCAAGTGCAAAATGAAAAAACTCTTATGTGTGCTTTTTGATAAACACGCATAAGAGGCCGCTATCCTGTCAGAATATTCTCACTGTATCTACTTCATGTATCGCTTTAATTCATCATAGAAATTTTCTCGTGTACCGGCAAGGATCACAACTACCATTTGCCCATTTTCTTCATATATTCTATACGCAAGCTCGTAATTGATTTTGCTGTAGTAGACATCATAGCAATAAACGCCGGCCAGATCACCTGTTATTAATTCTCCGATGTACGGGTCATTGCTTATTTTTTTAAGAGTCTCCCGAAATGCTTCCCTGAGGCCCTTTTCCCTAACCTTCTTCAAGTATCTTTCCGCGGCTCCCGTGAAACGGATTTCGTACATCTACTTGTCCTCCGCTCCGAAGATATCCTCCATGGTCGCACCCTTTTTCGTTCCATTTGCAATGTCGTCCGCCTCATCGATTAGCTTATTCATGGCAGGGGCAATTTTTTTGCTCCCTTCCTTGAACCTGGCAAGGAGCTCTTGTCCGGAAAACCCCTGAGCAATTAAATCAGCAAGAATTTGCTCGGAAAACTCGCTTCCGGTGTTTTCCCGGATAGGGCGGATGACAATTGCGTTGTTTTGCAAAATACATTCGGCCTCATTGCCGAAGCCCAACATTTCGAAATATTTTTGTGGTATGGTTACCTGTCTTTTGCCTGAAACGCTGATGATTTTACGCTCCATAGAACTACCCCTAACTACACTTCCCGCCATTTTCTTTCCTCCTAGCAGTATATGCCCAAAAAACACTTTTACACCTATTTCCTTGATTTTATTATAACCAAGAAAATGAGAAAAATCAAATCGGGATATCACTCTATAAAAGAGCATAAAAAGACCCCCTATGTATTTTTTGTTCTCTAATAGACACACACAGGAGATCAAATTATTACGTATATTTAAATCATAAAACCAGCTTCACCGCGAGTCTTCCTACTCCTGTTCCCAGTTGCTCCAGACATTCTGGACATCATCCATGTCCTCAAGGTTCTCGATGAGTTTATCCATGAGTTCGATCTGCTTCGCGTCGGTGAGCTTGGTATAAACGGTCGGGACCATCTCTACGTCGGCTTCGAGGAAATTATAGCCTTTGGTTTCCAACGCTTCCCTTACTTTGGAGAAGTCATTGGGGTCCGTGGTGATTTCAAAGTAATCCTCTTCCGTCGAAAAATCTTCTGCACCGGCATCCAGAGCTTCCATCATCAGGTTGTCCTCAGAGACCTTTCCATCGTTTTCGATCAAAATGACGCCTTTTTTATTGAACATGAAAGAAACGCTGCCGGACTGTCCCAGGTTTCCGCCGAATTTATCGAAATAATGCCTTACGTCTCCGGCCGTCCTGTTGCGGTTGTCGGTGGCTGCTTCCACTATGACGGCAACGCCGCCCGGACCGTAGCCTTCATAGGTGATTTCCTCGTATACCGCGCCGCCTTCTTCGCCCGAAGCTTTTTTAATGCTTCTGGCTATATTATCGTTCGGCATGTTCGCCGCTTTCGCTTTCGCTATAACATCCTTCAGTCTCGAATTCGCGTCCGGATTCGGTCCGCCCGCCTTTACGGCAATGGCAATCTCCCTGCCGAGCTTGGTGAACACCTTGCCCCGCTGCGCGTCCGTCTTGCCCTTTTTGATTTTGATGTTTGCCCATTTGGAATGGCCTGACATATGTATTCCTCCAATTACAAAACTTATTTCCTGCCTGCGGAAAATATATTTACTTTTTACCAAACCTTCTGTAAAATTTATTTGGTAATTATTTACATTTTTATACATTATTAGGTTTTCCGGGAACCTGCACATATATGATAACACATACTTACTAAAAGATAAAGGGTGGGCTTTCGATGGATTACAAGGATCTGCTTGTTGCCGCCATAATATTTATGATTCTGCTTATGGCCTCCTGCATAATACTGATCCTCCGGAACCGGGAACTCCGGCTGGAATGCGCAAGCAACGAAAAAGAAGCGCTGGAACGGCTGGATCATATGGAGGCCCTGGAAAAAGAGGTCGGCAGTCTCTCCTCCCTCTATGATGCTTCCCTGGAAGGCTGCAGGAAAAAGACCGAATTTTACGCAAACATCACCCATGAGCTGAAAACGCCGCTAAGCGTCATTCTGGGAGCAATTCAGCTTATGGAAAGAAAGCGGAACGGCCAGCCGGCTGAGGAAGACGGCACTTTGGCCAGAAACTTCAAAATCATCCGGCACAATTGCTATAGAATGCTGCGTCTTACCAATAACCTGCTGGATCTGGCCAAAATGGAGGCCGGCTACCTCCGGCTCAAACTGACCAATTGCGATCTGGATGTCCTGCTGGACGGGATCGTGCAGTCGGTAATGCCGTATGCGGCGCAAAAACAGTTGAATCTGTACTACGGCAAGTCGGCCGTACCGGTTAAAACGGCTGTTGACATGGAAAAAATGGAGCGGATACTCCTGAATCTGCTGTCCAATTCGATCAAATTCACCGAACCGGGCGGGATGGTCAGCGTTAGCTCCTGCCTGAAGGACAACCGGATTCTGATTGCCGTAAAGGATTCCGGCATCGGCATTCCGGCGGAAATGCAGGAAGAGGTTTTCGGAAGATTCAAACAGGCCGGAAGGAACCCGGCGCTTGAAAAGGAAGGCTGCGGCATCGGGCTTTCCCTGGTGAAATCCTTCGTGGAACTGCATAACGGCAGTATAAGAGTCGAAAGCACCGGTGGCCGCGGGTCCGAATTCATTATCGACCTGCCGGTCCTGCAGGTAAATGATGCAGATGCGGACCCTGCGTCAGAGGATTATTACTTTAGGATCAAGGAAGCGGCAACTATAGAGTTTGCCGACCTGCACCCGATCGCGTCCTGAAGTAAAATACTATTTTACTTTTTCGTCATCAGCACGGTATTCATGGGCAATAGACTTATAGTCCTCCGACTGGTTCTCTTTCAGTTCTATCCCAGCGCTACCAGAACGCAGGCCTGGACGGCTGTCAGACCTTTCTCGCCGATCAGTTTCATCAACTCGTCGTCATAGGTTCCCGGCTGAAGCCAGATATATTCTATTCCAAGTCTGGCCGCCTCCTCAATGACCGGCTTTCCCCGTTTGGGCGAAACCACCATGTCGATCACATCCGGCTTTACGGGAAGAGAAGCCAGATCGCTGTAGCATTTGCGGCCTTCAATGCTCTCATAGCCGGGATTGACCGGATATACCTCATAGCCTCTTGCCAGCAGCTTCCGGAAAATCATATTTCCATATTTCCCGGGGTCTTCGTTGGCGCCGACCACCGCCCAGATTTTTTTCTCAAGCATCGTTTCTTCAATCATACTTTCAGGCTGCCCCGGTGTTCGTACCGGCAGCCGTTTCACACTCCCATCGTAATATAGTTTTTTTCACCGGCGTATGCAAAAGCCCGCGCATTGGTCGCATCGGTCAGCAAAACGCCGAAGGCTTCATATTCGTCCACGGGAACATATAAGTAAATCTCCACGCCCTGCGCGTAAACGGTATCCTTCACCTTATACCCTTTTGATGCAATAAGCGCCTGAACTTTGCCAAGGAGCGTGTAGTCCAGCGCAATCCCCGCTTCAACACACAACTGCCTCTTGATGATTCCAGCCGCTTCGATCCCCATCGCCGCGCTTTTCCCATACGCCCGGACCAGCCCGGCGGCGCCCAGCAGCGTGCCTCCGAAATATCTCGTCACCACCACGGCCACATCCTGCACGCCGAGCTTTTTGACCGCTTCAAGAACGGGCAGGCCCGCCGTTCCGGAAGGCTCGCCGTCGTCGCTGAATTTCTGCAGGGTGCTGTCGCCGCATATATAGTATGCATATACGTTATGGGTGGCATTCCAGTATTTCGATTTCAGCCCGTTGATGAAGTCATAAGCTTCCGCTTCTGAGATTACAGGCTTGACTGTAGCAATAAAACGGGATTTCTTCTCTTCCAGTTCGGCCGAAGCTTCACCCGGTACGGTCAGGTATTCCTTGCGCATTCAAAACTCCATAAAAAATAAATGATAGCAGGCAAACCCGCTATCATCTATTTTACTATAAAAAAATTATTTCGCAATTGAACATCTAGCTGAGGGTAATAATATTCTAAACGGCTACAGAGGTAATTTCCTTGAACATTCTGTACGACAGGTTCAGCAATGCCTTATCCTGGCTGTAGGTCACCTGCTTCATGGCCTCTTCTACATCGAAATACCCCGCATCCATGATTTTTTCCTGCTCATTGATTTTGTAATAGAGATTGTTTGACTTCATGATGTACCAGATGATTTTGTTGCAGACCGGTTTTTGACGTGTAACGGAAAAGAATTCATAGTTTGTGTGCCCAGCTGTAGAAACGATCTCCGATGCGATATCGACTTCCTCTTTCACTCTCTTGAGAGCTACTTCATTGGATAACTCCCCGCTTCGAATGACTCCCTTGGGGAAAACCCACTCCCCTTTTTCGTTCTTAAGGAGAAACACCTTGTTTCCGCAGAAGACAATGCCTCCCGCGCAGTTTCTGACTAACATAATAAGGTCCCTTCCTTTCAGCCGGAATGCCTGCTAGATAGCATTGGTGACATTTCCGTTATTTTATTATTATGATACCGTATTAGCCAATTTTATTCAACTTTGAGAAAAGTTCAATAGCTTATTTCTTAACTGTTTATTAACATTACTCGTCATGAAACTACATATTCTCGTATACTTTCTACCTTTGACCTTTTCAGACGGACTTTGACCGTCGTCCCCTCCTGGGTGTAGTCCTGGCTCAGTACATTGCCGTTTTCATGAAGGTACGGAATCACCCATCCCGCGCTGTATGGAACCTGCAGTAGGATTTCATCCTCATCCGGCGTAAAAATCCTGGCCATTGCGTCCAGAAGCGCATCGATCCCTGTTCCGTCCAAAGCGGATATTTCAAAGGTGCTTCCGCCATACTGCAGGGCCGCTGCCCGCTCTTTTCCGTCTACCCTGTCCACCTTGTTCAATACCGTCAGCGTCGGCTTTCCTGCGGCACCCAGCCCGGAAAGAATGTTTTCAGCCACCCGGATATGCTCCGCCGCTTCGTCGTCCGATACGTCCACCACGTGCAGCAGCAGGTCCGCCGATACAGCTTCCTCCAGGGTGGATTTGAATGCTTCGACCAGCTCATGGGGCAATTTTCGAATAAATCCGACGGTGTCCACGAGCAATATTTCCCGTCCGCCGGGCAGCACAAGCTTTCTTACGGTAGGATCCAGGGTGGCGAAAAGCTTGTCTTCCGCCAGTACGTCCGATTTGCAGAGTCTGTTCATCAGCGTGGACTTGCCTGAATTGGTATAGCCGACAAGGGCCGCGACAGGCGTGGCATTGCGCCGTCTTCCTTCCCGCGTGAGCTCCCTCCGGCGGCCGATGGCGACCAGTTCTTCTTCGAGCAGGCTTACCCGCCTGCGGATATGCCTTCTGTCCGTCTCCAGCTTTTTCTCGCCGGGGCCTCTGGTCCCGATGCCGCCGCCGAGCCTGGAAAGCTGGCCGCCCATGCCCGTCAGCCGCGGAAGCCTGTATTTGAGCTGGGCGAGCTCCACCTGGAGCTTGCCTTCCCGCGATCTGGCCCGCTGTGCGAAAATATCCAGGATCAGCATGGTCCTGTCCAGGACCTTTGCGCCGGTGAGGGCTTCAATATTCCGGATCTGCGCGCCGGTCAGCTCCTCGTCGAAGACCAGGGTGTCCGCTCCTATGGCCTGCAGGCTCAGGCTTAATTCCTCCACCTTTCCGCGCCCTATAAAGAACGCCGCATCCCTTGCGGCTTTCCTCTGCAGCACGGCGTCCTGCACCAGCAGCCCCGCCGTACGCGCCAGCTCGCCAAGCTCTTCGAGGGACCGTCTGGCCTCGTCGCCGGCAGGTCCCTGCCGTTCCTTGACCAGCTCCAGGCCGACCAGTATGGCTTTTTCGCCTTCCTCCACCGGATCGCCGGACCACCTGGAGAGGATTTTTTCCCGTTCATAAAGAAGTTCCATGAGATCGTTCATATCCCGGCTGTTTCTGAACGGTCCGAAGAAATCCGCGCCCCTCCTGCCATCACCGGCGCCGGCATTCGGCAGTGCGGCGGTGATGCCGGTAACCGCCCCGTCCTTGACGCCGACGGCAATCATGGCATCCATATTCAGAACCAAAAGGGAATTCACATCCACTGCGGAGAGCATGGCGTCCCCGTTCGGATGCGTATGTACGCAGCGTATTCCGGAAAGCCTGGTGGCGCCGCGCCGCCCTTCCACGGCGGACAGCGTTACGGTGCTGCTGTCGCCTATGCTGATATCCAGCACGACTCCCCGGCGGTTGATATAGGCGGCGATTTCCCTGTTGATGCTGCATGAAACGGCAGCAAGCCCGGATAAAAGCTGCTCCGGAACGAAGCTGCCGCTATCGGGCTCGATATCGTACAGGGCGCTTAGCTGCGCCATGGTCGAAGCTTTTAAAGAATTGGTGTTGCCGCTTATTTCCTTGTCCATCATCAAACGCACAGATTCCCCTTATTTTTTCGCTTGTTCCCGGCTGGAGCTATTCCGGCCGCTGGAACTATTCCGTCTCCTGGAGCTATTCCGGCCGGAAGTTCTGCGGAACGTATGCCGGCAGCTTTTTGTCGATCCATTGGACGTCAAGCCGGGCAAACCTCTGAAGCCCGCCTTCCAACTCGATTTCCGGCCAGCCTCCCTGTATGAGCGGCCGGGCGTATTCCACAAACTCGTCGGTCACGTCGGTTCCGCCGGGCGCAAGCCACTCCTTCGGCAAAAACCGTTCCGAGTTTGCCACGACCTCCAGCCGGACCTTATCATAAACCGCCTTGTATTCCCGGCCCGGCACCCGCAAAATGGTCGCCATCCACCCGGTTCCGTCCTCCAGCGCGATTCGGACCGCTTTCCTGCCCACTTCATAAGCCTCCTGCAGGTCCACCGGCGAGGCGTGGATCGAGGTCGATCTCTGCAAAACGCCGGGCAGCTGGCCCGTTACCTGGCCTCTCGCCCGGATTCCCCTGTCGTTCAGATAGTTTACCACCACCTGGGCGGCGGTCGTCCTGCTTGCGCCGTATTCCACATGGCCAAAGGCATCTTTGGCCTCGCCCAGGCTGCCCACGTCGAAGCCCTCGTTCACCACGACGATGCAGCGGCCGGACCGTACCAGTTCCCGGTTGACATTCTCCGCCAGCGTCTCCAGATTGTGTCCGCACTCGGCCATATAAAGCTGTAAGGGCATTTCTCGCAGAGGATCGGCAAGCCTTGCCGCGGCAGTAATATAGCCCGATTTCCTGCCCATCGCCTGGAATACGGAGACCGCCTCCGAGCCGCACATCCCCCTGTTCTCCTCGTTGGCATTCTGGATCAGGTGGGCCCAGTAGCGCGCCGCACTGCCATATCCGGGCGTATGGTCGATTATGGTGAATTTATCGTCTCCGATATCATTGTCGATCGTCTTGGGAACGCCCGCCACAACAAGGTCCAGCCCTCTCTCCCGGGCCAGCTTTGAAACCTTGCCCGCGGTGTCCATGGAGTCGTTTCCGCCGATATAAAAGAAATATCCGATGTCATGGGCGATCATAACATCGATGATCCTGTCGAAATCCTTTGTCTGCTGCGCTTTCAGCTTGTATCTGCACGTACCCACAGCTCCCGCCGCAGGCGTATTGCGCAGCCTTTTCAATTCCTCCGCCGGCTGCTTTCCCATATCAATGAGCTCCTCGAGGAGCACGCCTTCGATTCCGTGCCAGCCTGCATATACGGCGCCTATATGGTCAGGATAGTCAAAGCAGGCCTCTATTACCCCCTGCAGCGATGAATTTATTACTGGCGACGGTCCGCCCGACTGCGCGACCAATGCATTTTTTCCCATATGCCGCCCTCCGTTTGTTCCGGTTTTGAAATCCATTATACCACATCGGCGGGGATTCTATCAAAATTCCCGGCAATCGGAAGCAGATCATTTTATGTTAATGGAAATTGTGGCAATACCGATATACGGATAAAGGACTATCTTCATTTAAGGAGAAAAACGCCATGGACGGCACTGTTTTAATCATGGATTATTCCGCATACGAGCGCCAGAAAGTGCGCCACATACTGGACAAGATCGGCAGCTTCAACATTGTCGAAGTGGGAGGCATCGGCCAGTTCATGCTGCTGGATCTGGATTTCATGGACGCGAAGCTTGTCCTGCTGGACCTGTCTTTTCCGACCGAGAACGACGGCTTTTCCGCGCTGAGAAGGATCCGGGCCTCCGATATTAAAAATGTGCCGGTGATCGTTGTTTCCCGCTCCGACAAACATGAGCTGAAAACACAGGCCCTGAGCTATTCGGTCAACGACTATATTGTGAAGCCGTACCAGGTAAAGCGGCTGGAAAGCTCAATCCGGAGTTTTATCCGTATTACGAGCAATTTTCATTACAACACCTCCAACATCGAAGATATCCGGATGAGCTTCGACGATTACGTGGAGCGGGAAATCAAATACTCCAAGCGTACAAGGAATCCTCTGTCCTTCATTTTGATAACGACCCTGCAGCTGCAAAACGGCTCGGAAGGCGAAGTAAAACCCGGGTCCGAAAATACGGCTTTGATTTATTCCATAGCCGTCCAAAAGGCAAAAGAATCCCTGCGCGCAACCGATATGATCGTACTCAGCAACGAACGGGACGTCATCATCGTACTGCCCTGCACCAACGAAGTCGGAGCCAAGCTGGTGTGCGAAAAAATCAGTGCCCAGATGGAACCGGAGTTGGAGCGGATCAATGCGAGCAGGAATGAATACATATACCCTGTTTATGTAACCTATCCGAAAGATGGGGACAGCTTTCAGCTCTTAATGGAAACCGCCTTTAAAAAGGTGTCGGACAAGGAGATGCTGGAAAAGATCGTTTCCATACCGACCGGCACAAGGAATTACGCGGACAGGAGTTATAGCAAATACAACCGGTACTTCTAGGGCGCGGGAAATTCCTCGACCGCCTTGATTTCCTGGGCGCTTAACCCATATAGCCTGTAAACCTGTTGATCGATGCTATCCATATACGCCCGGACGGCATCGGTTTTTTGTGCCGCAAGGGTGATCCGATCAACGATTTCCGCTATCGAGGCCTGCGTTTCGGGGTCCGCATCCACCAGCGGCAGCTGTTCCAGCGTTGATTTGTTGATTGCCAGGTACCCACCGGCAAGATGCCTTTCCCGGAACTTGACGTTCATGTACCAGGAGAGATATTTGCTGTTCAGAAGGCCCAGAAGAAAGCGTGGTTCAAAACCGGCAAAGGCGTGGAGCGCATAGACTCCGACGCCAAGGGCCAGGGGTTCCCGGCCGTAAAACGCTTCGATCCCTTTTGTCAGGCCTGCAATGACGATCTTCTCGCCGCGCCACAGGTTCCATTTTCTCTCGCTCGGGCAGTCCGTCCTTTTAATAAACGCTCTGCCGTACCTTTTTCCCATAAACCGCACATTGCGGTAGTTCACGGAATACTTGCCGATGGAGCCGCTTACGACAAACGGAACGGATTCTTCCTCCGCGTTCTCCGAAATGCGTTCGGACAGCAGCTTTGCCTGGAATCCGGCGGCGCCCGATGCAAATTGTATGCCGAAATCGGCAAAGGTCCTGTGATTCCCGGGATTCGCCCCAGGGTCCGTCCGAAGCTTCAGCCGGCCGGCGGCAAGGTCGGCAAGGGTATCGGCGGCATACTCGCAATATCCGGAAGTTCTTTTGTTTCCGGATATGATAACGGGATAGACGCCGGTCCCCGGAAAGGCGTCGGTATCGGAAATGCTTACGATGCGCCGAAGTCCGTGCTGCGCAAGAAAACCGAGTACCGGCGCCGCATACTGGGAAACCAGCAGCTTGTTCGGGACGATCCAGCAGTACGCGCCGTCCTCCCCCGTCTTTGCGATGCCGTCCAACAGGAATGCCGTATAGACATCAAAAGAGCCTTTCAGAAGCGGATATTTCTGCTTCAGAGCCTGCCGCATTTCCCTGTCTTTTCTGGAGGCCTCCACGGCGGATATGTACGGGGGATTCCCAAGGATGATGTCGAAATCGGCCCATTCCAGTCCGCCCAGAAGACTGTCCGCGCAAACCGCATTGCACTGGAAGCTCTGAAGCGCCGGAAAGCCGGATTCCTGCTCACAGGCCAGGGACATTCGCAGCCGCAGTTCAGTCAGGCGGATTGCTTCCCGGTCGATGTCCGTTGCATACAGGCAATGCTCGATTGCATTCTTTTTCAATTCATAGGGGCTTCTGCTTCGGATGAAGTCGGCGCGCTCCCGGCCGTCCCGCGCCGATATCCGGTGCAACTGGCATTCGGCAAGCACCAGCCGCGCTTTCACAATTTCATGGAGCAGGGTCAGCGGAAAGATTCCCGAGCCGGCGGCAGGGTCCAGGATCCGTAAGGACGCGAGGGCATCGTCTATTTCAACGGAATGCCGTAGGACGGTTTCGGGCAGCCGGTTTTCATCCGCCAGCCATTCTCCGTATTGGAGGAATTCCCACAAATCCGCATACGGAACGTTCGTTTTATTGGCCAGACAGTTTGAAATGCTTTCAATGCACATGTATCGAGCGATTTCCGTCCGGGTATAGAAAGTGCCGTGCCGTTTTCTCGTCTTGCCGTCCAGAAGGCTTTCAAATAATATGCCGAGAACATTGCCGTCAATGGCGGCCGTCTCTTCATAGGGCGTACTTTCCCGCAGCGAAAAGCCGTAGCGCTTCCATAACGGTATTCCGGCAAGCTTCTCCGTCAGGGCGCCGCATTCCACAGGCGGCGCAAAGCATTCCTCCATGGAACGGACAAACTCTTTCGAGTGCTGTTTGGCGCATTCGCCGATGAATTCTGCCGCGATCTCCTTTCGGCTGAAAGCCTGCCGGAGTTCGCGTATCGAGGGGTACACCTGCACCGATGAAGAAGGGGCATCAGTTGAGAATCTGGCGCATAACCGGCGTAACCGTTTTTTCAGTATTTGATGAGGCGCACCTTTACCGACGATAAAAGAGCACCGCCGGACCGGCACAATCCCCGGCATCGCTCCGGCTGGGTCGAAATCCACGGTCTTCCCAGAATCCCCCGCCGCGGTAAAATTCCTGGCTGTGGTGAAATCCTCGGCAGGAATGAAATTCCCGGCTTTTTCGACGAAGGACAGTCGCCAGACAGGCTTATCCCCGCTGTAAAAAGCGGCTATAACGGCATCCATGCCGGAATAGGACAGGAGCCTTGAAAGGAAGCGGCCTTGCATGATTCCGTCAAGACCGGGATATTGGATCAGTCCGCGATTTTCCTCATGAGGGCTTCCCTCTACCGCCTTCTCATCCGGAAGCTTCACCGCAATAAAGGCGACCTTTGCCCCGTCGCTGCTTTCAAAACAACCGGCAAAACTGCAGGAATCAATATACTGCGCATATCTGTCCCGGATCGCATCAATCCCACCGTTCAGGTGAGCGGGCGTTCCGCCGCACGCGAAGCCGGCGGCAAAAGCCGTAAAGCGGCCCATATCAAACGGATCTTTCAGAAGGTTCCCGATTATGCGAATCAACCCTTTCCCGTGTGTCCGAACCCTCCGCCCCGGTCTTCTCCGATCGAGCGCGGATCGTCATGGGGTATGAAATTGGCCCTTTTGTACTCACTGAGGATCATCTGGGCGATCCGCTCGCCCTTTTTGATATAAATCGTGCCGAACGGATTGCCAAGGCTGTCTATATAGATTACCTGCCGGAGAACAGCCAAATCCTTATTTCCCGTCCTTATGGCGGAAGCCTCCCCGGCTGCGGCGTCGGGCATTTCCCCTGAACCTTTGCAGGATGAAAGATACTCCGCCAGTTCGACCTCCTTGTACTCTCTGCGCAGCGTCAGCAACAGCTGTGGATCCTGTGCGATCTGATAGGGAAGATTGGCAATATTATAGCTGTTCTGGAGAATCACCCCCACCATATCCCTGTAATCGCTGTCCACCGTCCCCGGACTGTTCGGCAGCCGCAGGTGCGTTTTCAGCGACAGCCCGCTTCTCGGCCTGATTTGCGCCTCCATATCCTCATCGATCGCCATGGAGAAGTTCAGCGGCATGATTTTTGTTTCACCCGGCCGGACGGCCATATCTTCCGTTGCGTACAGATCGCAGCCTGCAGCATGCCTGGAAGCGTATTGCGGAATTTTCCCGCCGTCCTCCACTTTTATGTATACGTTGATGCTGTTCTTCATAAGCCCCTCCCTCAAAAATCCCCATATTATTTTCCGGGTGCTCACACTCCCCGGTAATAGTGTCCTTTGGTAAAGCCGGACGCCCGGATGCGGTCGGCCAGCCGGCCGTGCTCCCGGACTCCCTGTTCGTCCCCGGCCAATGCGGCCCTGTACAGCCGAACAAGTTCCTCCACTGCATCCGGCTCCTCCTCCCAGACGTACAGTCTGAAAATATCGATTCCGGCCGATTTCAGGCTCCTCAGTCCGTCCGGCACAAACAGGACGGTGGAATTGAGTATGGTGCTTCTGCAATCCATCCTGTCGCAGAATACCGGGAATTCCGCCCCCATTCTGTCCTTCAGCCTGTATTCGCATTTGCCGCAGATGCCGCTGCATTTGCCGGAAGCCGCAAATCCGCCTTCCGCGCTTCCGACCGGGCAATACTCGCTTGTCATAAGCGGCAGCCTGCCGTAAACAGCTGTCTCCAGTGCGGGCCCCGCCTGCTTCGAAAGCGCATGGATCTGCTGCAGGGTCAGTTCTGCGGAAAGAGTCATGCTGTCCAGTCCAAGCTCCGCCAGCTCGAAAGCGGTTTGAGAATTGTACAGGTTGAGTGAAATATCGCCTGCCAGTTTAAAGGCCCCTTCTCCCTGCAACTGCCGCTTTTCTTTCAGCAACTGGATCGTTCCGGGGTTCCCGGCCAGTATGCCGTCCCATACACCCGACGGTTTATTTCCCAGACGTTCGACCAGCTTCGAGTAGTTTCCCCTTGTAACGGGAGGCAGCCACAAAAACAGCTCCGCGCCCGCACTCCGCAAGGCGGCCGCCTGGTCCGCGAAGCCGTTCCGGTCCGATGCGGAGGCGGGAAGATAGATTCTGTCCGCATGGAAGCCTGCGTAATTTATATCCGCATCCCACTTGTAGAAGTACAGTGCAATTCGAGGCGTACGGCTCATTGCCGCCTCAATTCCGGCACCTTCGGCACCGTATGCCTTTGGCGTGGCTGCCGGACTGCTTTCGCCAGCACCGTCGGCCAGCACCGCTTCCATCCGTTCTTCGATCCCAGCGACATCCAGAATAACGCTCTCTCGTTCCTTATACCGGTCCGTCCTTATTTCATAAAGCCGCTCCAAGGCCTTTCTCCGGACCTCGTTGATTTCACTGACCGGCAGCGAAAGACCTTCGTCCAGCTCGACCTGCAGCCTGTCAAACACAAAAGGGGTGGATCCCGTCTTTTCCATCTGTTCCCGCAGCCGGTCCGCCGTCATCGGCCTGTTCAGCGCCGCTTCAGGCGGGATCGTGCCTTCCGAATACACCGTATTCCCTTCCCCATCGCCAATGTCAATGGAAAGCGGCCGTTCCCGCTTCAAGCTGACCCTGCCGCTGATCTCCACTTTTCTCCGGTTTTTCCCCGCAAAGGTTTCGCGGGCCGCTTTCATAAGCTCGACATCCGTTGTTTTGTATACCCGCAGGCCGGGTGTGATTCTTCCCTTGAAATTGCCTATGAAGACCGATTCGCCCTTTCCGGCAGATTTCAAACCGGCGCCGCCCTTTTTAACGGACGATACGATCCCCCCGGGACTGTCCGGCCCGCCTGTCCAGATTTCAACGCCGTCTCCGGCATTCAGCCTGTCTTCCAGCTTGATTCCGACCATCTGCGTTCCGGAGTCGTATGCGGTAACGGTTCCGAGATAGATTCCGCTGTTGTTGGGCTTGTCATAGCACATCATGTCCGCCCCGGTCTTCCCCTTCAAGTATCCGGAGGAGAAGCCGCCCCTGTTGAAAATCTGCAGCAGGTCATGCATGTCCGCCTTATCAATTTCGAGGCCGGTGCCGCGCCCCTTCTCCATTTGCTTCAATGCGGCATCCAGATACTTACGATAGGTCTTTACAACAACAGCAACATATTCCGGGCTTTTCATCCGGCCCTCGATCTTCAGGGAGCTTATGCCTGCCGCGGCCATTTCCCCAATGTGCTCCAGCAGGCAAATATCCTTCGGGCTGAGCAAATATCCCGCTTTATCCGATGAACCCGCCCTGCCGCCGCGAAGCTGATTTTTTGAAGAATTGGAGGATTCGCCTGCCAGCTCATACGGCAGCCTGCACGGTTGGGCGCACTTGCCCCTGTTGCCGCTCCGTCCGCCGATGATGCTGCTCATGAGGCATTGCCCCGAATAGCATACGCAAAGCGCTCCGTGCACAAACATTTCGACCTCGAGGGACGTGTCCCGCACGATTTGCGCCGCCTCCTCCAGAGGGACTTCCCTGGCCAGGACCACCCTTTTAAAGCCCATCCCTTCCAGTACCTTCGCACCGTAAGAATCGTATATGGTCATTTGTGTGCTGCCGTGCAGGGGCACGCCGGGGATCAGCTTTCCCAGGGAAGCCGCCAGGCCAAGGTCCTGTACGATAATGCCGTCTATGCCGGCCACAGCGGCTTCCGCCGCAAATCGCAGCGCCTGTTTCATCTCTTTGTCCGACACCAGCGTATTGAGGGTGAGATAAATATTCACTCCTCTTGCGTGGGCATAGGCCAGGGCTTCTTCTAACCCTTCCGTGTCAAAATTGTCGGCCAGCTGCCGGGCATTCAACAGCCTGCCCCCCAGGTAAACGGCGTCGGCGCCGTTTTCAACCGCGGCATGCAGGGCTTCCATACTTCCGGCCGGCGCCAGAAGCTCGATCCGGTTTTTCATAGTGACTCCATTTCCCAATTGCCTGTTCCTTCATTATACAGATGAAAAATCGCTCCGCATAGGGGATTTCTTTGCGAAGCGATCATTGGCCTTTCTATTGTTTCCGGTTCTTGCGGTTTCATCCGTTCGCTCATTTACAAACTGCGGCCTGTTTAAGGCCTCGTCGCCTTGTCCAGCGTGTTCCGGACTTCGCCCAGCTCGGCTTCCCTTTTGGCCAGCTCCAGCCGGAGCGTTTCATTCTGCCCCGCCAGGGAGGCGTTCTCCTGCTTCAGGCGCTGCTTTTCTTCCTTCAGGCTTTCCAACTGCTCCTGCGCTCTTTTCAATTCCTTTTTTAGCGACATTTCGCTCTCGCGGCTTTTGAAAAAATCGTCCGCCACATTGATGGCCGTAAGCACGGCGGCCAGCGAAGTACTAAGCTTGTTGCTCGTCCGCATGATCTCGACCATTTTTCTGTCGATGTAATGCCCGACCCTCTGGATATATTCCTCCGGCTCGGTACCGACAATCGTGTAGTCCTTGCCGGCGATTCTCAGTTCCACTTTGTTCTTGCCAGTCAAAACGATCAGCATCCTTTCGGCAGGCATTCGCCGCACTGCGCCAAATTACCCGTGTCGAAGCTTTTATACTCTGTCCCCATTATACTATATTTCGCCAAAAAAGCATATATTTTAAATACAATTGTTTCATTGCGTCGAAAATGGACTCAATAGCAGCAGGAATCTGGCAATACAATGCAGAATTGTATATAATAATACAAAACTTGTAAAAAGTAATAAAAAGATAAAACACGATAGAAAGCCAAGGTGAATCCATGCTTTTACTACAGATAGAAAATCAAGATAATCGGTTAAAAGCAGAACGATTATACTCGCAGTATAAGTATCTTATGTACAGCGAAGCCATTAAGATATTACAGGATAAACACCTGGCCGAGGATGCCGTCCAGCAGTCTTTTATAAAAATCATAAAAAATTTGCATAAAATAGAGGAAAATAATTGTCCCCGAACACGCAACTTTTTAGTTATTATATGTGTTAATGTAGCTAAGAGCATTTATAGGAAAAGCTTATATTTGAACAAACAGGATTATATGGTTGAAGATATTGATACAGATACCTCCGATACTGCAAAGGATCCGCTGAATATTTTAATAGATAAAGATAGTGTAGAACAAATTGCCAAAGCGATTGAAAGGTTAAGCTCCATATATCGAGACATCCTTTTGTTAAAACAGGCCTATGGATATAGCTTGAAGGAGATTGCGGAATTGGTGGAAATACCAGAAGAAACAGCTAAAAAAAGATTGGCAAGGGCAAGAAAGATATTGTCGCAGGTATTGGAGAAGGAGGGAATAAAATGAGCAATGAGAAGATATTCGATAGAATATTTGATGATATAGTAAACGAGGCTGCCTCCATAGCCACAGAAAATATCGGAAGAAATATGGTTGAGCCGGAAGCAGTAGAATTTTCAAAAGAACATGAAGCCGAAATGCAAAGGATTTTTAGAAAAGAGCGGAAGAAATGGGTGCATAGAAAAGCAGCGGAATATTTAAAGCGAGTCGCCATATTTCTGCTTATAGTAATGATTGTGTCGGGTGTTGCAGTATTTAGTGTAGAAGCCTGGCGAATCAAGACTCTAAATTTTATTCTTGAAATGAGCCAAACTCATTCGGAAATCCACTTTGAAGAAGGCAATGCAAAAGGCGATTCTTACACTTCCGACGGAATTACACTTGCCTATATACCCAAAGGGTATAAGCTTGAAAAAAAGGATATCAAAAATGATATGGGCAGCCTGGTTTTCAAAGGAAAAGAGCATTATTTTGTTTTCTCTGTAAGTGATATTACCAACTCAATAGGAATTGATACAGAAAATGCATCTTTTAAGAAAACGACTATAAACGGACAGGAAGCGCTTTTCAGTTCTAATAACAATGTCAATATTTTGGTATGGCATGATGAGATTTTTTCATATACTTTAAGCGGAACCGTTGAAGAAAATGAAATACTAAAAATAGCGAAAAATATTAAAAAATAAAAATATTTGAAAAGATTTGTCCCCGTGTTCTCTTTAAACTGGTTATTATTAGTGAAAGCCAATTTAAGGAGGATTTTTAATGAAGAAAAAGGTTATAAAAAAAATTGTTGCTTCCATTGTAGCCTTATTAATGTGTTTAGGCGTCATAAGTGTATCTGCTGCTGAATCAAAGAATCCAATCGGTTCAAGCAAAATTACTGCTTCTGTTTCACCTTATTTTCTCACAATTGTCAGATATGAAAACAATTTGATTTTAAACTCAGGCGGAAGATTAACCTGTTTAGGCAAAACTGAAGTCCAATATGGATACATTGCCGGGCTCACCATTGAGCTTCAGCAATACAATGGGCAATGGAATACAATCAAGACCTGGAGCGCTTCAGATAGCACAGTTGTTTCCCTGAGTAATGACTGGTATGTAGAAAGCGGATACCAATACAGATTGGAACTTACACACACAGCAATGGACAGCAATTTGACTGTAATCGAAAGTTTCATCAGCTATAGTAAAACTGTTACTTATAATTAAGCGGAAAGGGGTGTTACATGCACCTCCAAGTCCAGGAGTTATCGTATATATTTTACAAGTTTCAGGCCAGGGAATAGCTGGAAGACGGTCATGCTGGGAAACCGCAAGCGGAAGAATCCGGAAGCCGCCCCCCCTCGGGGAGGGCACATAGAAGTGCTTGATGTTTAGAAATGAAGCTAATTCAATGTTATGTTAATAGGGTCGAACAGTGGCAAAAGTCACTGATTAAATAACAATATTAATTGTACAAGGAGGTTGAAAAGCTGTGGTACATAATAGATCACCTAATTTTCTCTTACAGCATTAATAAACCCAATGACACCAACCTTTATACACCTTTGTTACATATTTGTGTATAGCTGAAATTAAACAAAGTACATTTGTGCCTTGAGCATAGTGAAAGGAAAGTGATTCAATATGAAAAAAGTAATAATATCCTTTATTCTTTTACTGACTATAGTAGGAATGTCTTTGCCCACATTTGCAGCTAGCGATAATACCAGTAATAATGCTACGGTTGTATATGATTATGAAAAGAAAGCGTATAAAACTTTTCAACCTGGAAAGATAGCATCCGCTAACCTGAGTATTTCTTCTACCCAAAGTGATCCATGGTGGGCAGCGCATTGTGACATGTATACTGATATTGGTCTTCCGTTAACAATAGTAGCAAAAGCTTACTCTGACTCTTATCAAGATCAAGCAGGTACCATAAGACAAGCAATAGACTATATTGCTGCTGAAGTGAGATATTACATAGATCAAGTCCTAGTAAATCAAAATGCTGACGATCACACTAACGCAAGCCATGCAGGATGTCAGGTAGTAGGAGATTTTTTAGTAGCAGATCATGATGCATATGGCAATCATACTTTTGAAGAAGCAGGCTATGTAAGTTGGTATCCTGAAACTTATGATGGTTCTTATTAAAATTATTTGTTGCTAAATAGTTGCTATTATAATGAAATAGAGGGGCTCACCTGCCTCTCTATTTCATTATAATATGATAGAAAGGAATGATTGTCTTATGAATCAAAGATACCTATTTGGATTTATATCCCTATTACTTATCTCTATTAGCGGATGCAATAATAATGGTTCTAATAATTTTATACCTTCCGATTCATCAACACAAAACAAAGTATTTAACCAAAAAATCAGTAGCACAAAATATAGAGATCAACTTCAAATGACACTTAACGGAAATGGCGTTGGTCTTGGCTTATATTCCGAAAATGGAACTATTGATAAAAGTCATATATTCTATTTAAAACCAAATGAGAGATTAAAGAAGTTTATTTCGATTAGTAATAACATACCAGAATCAAGGGTATACAAAATACTTTTATTTATTGATTTTAAGCAAGAAGAGTTCAGTATAGATGGAAGACCTTATTCAGACAATTATACATTTGAAATGGATTCAAATGAAACCTTAGAGATACCTTTTATATGTAAAGAATTTTCGCCAGGATTTCATGATTGCTTTTTTGTAATTGTTAAATATCCGGATAAAAAATTTTTAGACTCTGATTTTAGAAAACAGACAGATATGAATAACTTACTTTTTTTACGATTTAAAGTATCGATAGAAAATGAAATTGTACCAGAATATAAAATAAAAAAATTTACACCATCGCCGGAAAAGTCAATAATAGATGGTATATTTATAAGTGATCAAGAAAATGTATTGAAAAGATGGCTTGTACAGAAAATTAAAAGAAATGATATGGTGCAATATTATGCCCATGTAGGTAATAAAAAACGCGACAATAAACAGTACGCCTTAATTGTATTACTGGACTGGAAACAGGTAGCAATCAATCAAGAAGGCGATAAGACGCTGTACTTTGAGTTGAAAGAAAATGAAATGATTACGATACCCAGTTTGATAAAAGCACCTGAAAAAAAAGGCATATATGATCTTTCCGCAATATTAATACAAAATCCCTATAGCGAACAAGAAATAAAGAGTAGAGGTATTAGCACTTGTATTAGGGTTGGAATCGATGTTACAAATTAGTATTCTTATATGCCAACCAATTAACTAAATTGACCTGATAAATCCTGGTTTTTATGAAGCATCATGATTCTGTATAAAAACCAACGGGTTTCCACGTTGTCAGGTGGAGAAAAGCAGAGAGTAGCTATTGCCAGAGCAATCGTAAATGATCCGAAGATTCTGTTAGCTGATGAGCCGACGGGTTCTTTGGATACAAAAACATCGGGCGAAACCATGGAAATATTTAAAATGCTGAATCATAATGGTACTACCGTTGTTATTGTGACGCATGATATAAAAATTGCACAGGTATGTAGTCGGATAATAAGAATTGAGGACGGCAGCATCATCAATTATAAATATTGATTCTATGCAGAGTCCACAACATAAACTGCAAAGGAGCTGTCTCAAAATAGACTTTGAGACAGCCCCTTCCAGAATAAAATACTCACCCGTATACTGTTTTAATCCGCCTGTGTCTCCCAGTCAAAGGCCGACCGGTTTACCCCAAGTAAAGCCTCGCCGTGATTCTTGGTACAGGACGGATGCAGGCCTCCTATCACAAAGTGCGCCTCTTCCGGGCTGTTCACCTGTTCCAGCTTGATGAGAAAACGGTTCCAGCCCTGCTGCAGTGTGGTTGTCTTATAGTTCGAGGTATCCCCCAGCGCCCCGCCATTGCCCTGATTGGCCCTGAGCGGGACGATCTCACGGGTCTGGTGCAGCAGTCTGCCGTTATGCCACACCTTCATCCTGCCATTGTTCGGGACGCCGACTACAACCGGCTTTTCCTCTTCGCACCAAAGATGGTGCAGCAGATAGATCACACCATTGCCGGTGAACCGGCCGGCCATCCCAAGATCATTGCCGGAACGCCACTCATCGCTCCAGCCCTCCAGGGCGCTATCGAATTGCGCATCCTCGCAGATCCCGCAGTCGTCGGCAACGGTCTTCCCTTCGAAAAGCCCCGAAACCAGCCAGCGGCTTCCTCCTGTAAAAACCAGCGGAAGCGCCTGCATAGCCGGACGGTGTCTGGGTTCAAGTACTATCCGGCCGCAGTTGGTCTCCTTGATATGCCTGCTGTCAGCAGCTGCTTCATACTCAAATTCCTTTGATTCACCCGGCGCAAGTATGACGTCGGCCTCCGCCTTTTGTGAAAGCTTCCACCCTTCCGGCAGTTCGATACGCAGCCTCAGTTCCACTTCCACAGGGTGCGGGTTGCTTATGCTTACATGGAAACAGGACGGCGCGTCTCCCGTGATTGCGGCATGATCGCGGTAGCTGAGCTCTGCGGTGACCGAGCCCATTTCCCACCGTAGAGTGTTACCGCCGTAATGCTTCATCCAGGAAAGATCGGGAGCCTCCATACCGTCCAGCGCGCTTTGTCCCGCCCTGTCGGTGAATTCAGCCTCGCAGTTCCAATATCCCAGCACCCGCCTCGCCTGTGCGCAGACTATGTCGGTCAGTTCGTTGATATCCGTCGGTGCGGTCAGGTTCCGTATACCGCCGGTGGCCATGTTCGTTTTGATCTTGTCCCCCAGCGGCCGGATCCATTTCTCCGGCAGGTTTTTTGCGCCCAGGAGGATGCCCAGTGTCGCGCCCAGCGTCGCCGCGGTACAGTCCGTGTCCCACCCGCAGTTGACCGCCTTGCAGATCGAGTCGCCAAAATCCTCGCCATAAAGCCATCCGATCGTCTGATATCCCAAATTCAACGGGGAATATTGTGCAACGGGATTGTAGAATTTCCTCATCAGCGCATTGCGGTTATCCTTCCAGTCCATACCGGAGCGGAATAATTCCACCGCCGTCGAAATCGCCTGATGCGTCAGGCAGTCTCCGGGGATCGAGGCCAGTCCAAGCTCAATCAGCTTAAACTTGTCGCTCATCACGAATGCCGCCGACTGCACAACCGCGTTGTAAACCTCGCCAAATACCGACTCTCCGCCGCCGTGGTCGCAGATCGCATCATTGAAGGCATATCTTGCTGCGATTTCCGGATGCCCCGGTGACACGCAAGCCCAGATTTCAGATCGGATCGGGCTGCCCATGCAGTCCCGGAACACATTGTTGTTCCAGCCGCACACCGGAGGCAGCAGCCCCTTTTTCATGTTGGTCTTGCTGAGTCCGTACTCGTCAAAGTTGTACGCGACACAATCAAGCCAGTATTCCGCCAGATCGGCCGACGTAATACCGGGTCCCTTCTGAAGAAGCGCCTGAAGCCAGATCAGCTGCATCTCCAGGTCGTCATTGGGGATCCCGCCCTCCGGCAGCTCGGGATACCAATCTATGTCAAACATCTCTTCCAGCCCGAACTTTCCTTCGAGCGGCTCTCCAAGGGTGCCCCCGGCATTCTTTCCGAGCCAGCAGCCCATGACCTTGTCCCTGAATATTTCATTGTTGAAAACCAGCTTGTCGTTTTTCATTTTACCCTCCCTGTCCGCATCAAATCCCCGCTTTTTGCGCCAGCTTCCTGAGATCCTTCAGGAAATAGGCGATCCGTTCCGGATTGAGCATGGCGTCGTAGGGGTATTTCTCCATAAAGGAACAGCCGGGCAGTACCCTTTCGTATTCCTCCATCTCCGCGATGACTCCCTTGAGCAGTTCACCTGCGGTTTTACCTTCAACCAGGACATCGCCGGGATTCACTTCGGAAGCATAACGGCCGAAGCAATAGCCCCTTGCCGCCAGGTGGAAGCCCCGCACATACATGCGCATAAACTCAAAATGCTCCACTACCTTGGCATAGGCTGCCGCAGTCAGTCCGCAATTGCCCTCCGCCACCCTGGCGAAAAGCTGCTCCGCCAGAGCAAGAGCGGAATTCTTGTCGGCTACAATCTGTGCAATATTGGATGGAGTCATGGTCATGGCGTCTTCCTTGGTGGGATCCCAGTTCTTCAGGCTATGATGGGTACCGCCGATGAAGGTGAACTGTCCTGTCGTCAGGAAGATGCAGCTGTCGTTTGAGAAAAGCGCGCCGTTTACATAGTTGTTGTTCTTTACAACCTCCCAGGTCTGGTCCAGAATGCCGGATATCCATTTCACACACTTCTTCAGTTCCTGGGGAGTGAGATCTTCCTTCAGCATTTTCTCCCCGGTCAGCCACTTCAGATAGATGTCCTCCTCCTTGACATCCAGGTTTTCGGCATATGCCGCTATTGCATACAGATTCAGCATGTTCAGGTTATCAAAGCAGGTATAGTCCTGGACGCCCTCCCAGTCGGTCCTGGCGGTAAAACCCGATACATTGTGCTCTGCGCCGTATGCGAGCCTCTCCTTGATGTCTTTGAGCATGATGCTTGGAATAGCGCCCCAGCCGTAAAACTGTCCGTTTACGTCATATTCGATGATCTGGGGATGGTTTCCGACCTGTCCTATCAGGGGATTGTTGGGGAAAGTCGGATAGAAATCATGGGGTGTATTTTTCAAAGAGAGCTCGATTTCGTCCGGCATTGCGTTAAATGCCGATTTGAAGCGTTCCTGCTCCTCCTTGGAATAGATGAAATCGCGGATGACTAATTTCTTCCCGGCCTCTTTAAACGGTTTGTGCATGGCCATGATCATGTTCTTGTACCACTCCACCGGATCCAGATGCTTGCAGCGATCACAGCCGCAGGCAAAGGTGTTGCTAATCGCAAGCCTGGCTTCCCCGGTCCCTATCGAAACCACGATCCCCGCGAGGTCCGGAAGCGCAACGAACAGCTCTTTGTACTTGTAGGGCAGGAATTCTTCATGCCAGAATGGGTCGCTGGGACAGAGGACGCCGTCCTTCATCAGTTCCCTGCGGTATTTCAGAATGAAATCCGAAAACCACAGCTCCTTGTTCTCAAAATATACATCCACACCTGCGGCTTTCGCTTCCCGGATCAGGTGGTTCATGTAATCGCGGCGGTTCAGGTTCAGGTTCTCGCGAAGCGCGTGGTTGTAAATGTTGTGGTCAATTTGCAGAAATGCATCATAGTAGTTGTCGGCTTCTCCTGTCCCACCAAGGAATTTGGCCGGAAAAACAATCTTGTCCTCAATGCCGGGTTCATGGAAAACCAACGCGTTCATATTGTTTCTTACCATGAAATCCAATTTGTTGCGGATTTCGTCCAGATCCCATATCTGCGTGAAGTCATGCAGCTCCATTGCCCTAAATGTGTACTTCTTCATAAAATCCTCCTTTGATGATTTGATATTTAAAATCAATGCCCCGCTATTGCCGGGACATAGCCGTACCTCTACCTTATGCCTTAATGCCTGAAGTGGCGATCCCTTCTACAAAGTATCGCTGCAGGAAGAAGAAAAGCAGTACTACCGGAATGATCGAAACAAGCGACATTGCGAGTATTTCATTCCAATCCGCCGTGGCGGCGACGTCGAGCCCCATGCGCAGCGCAAGCGCAAGGGGATACTTCCGGACGCTGCTGATATAGATCAGGGGATTGAAAAAGTCATTCCATGTCCACATGAACTGGAATATGCACGCTGAAATCAATGCCGGCTTCAGCAGCGGCAAATGAACCTTCAGGAAAACCATAAAGCTGCTGCAGCCGTCCAGATAGGCCGCTTCATCCAGTTCCAGGGGAATCCCCCTGAAAAACTGCACCATCATAAATATGAAAAACGGGAAGCAGGCGAACAGCGCCGGAACCCAGAACGGCAGGTAGCTGTCGAGCCAGCCCAGGTTTCGGAAAAGGATGTACCGGGGGATAATGATAACGGTGCCCGGCAGCATCAGGGTAGCGATCATGATGCTGAAAAAAATGTTCTTTCCCGGAAATTTGAACCTTGCAAAGCCATATGCCACGATCGGGCAGGAAAGCAGGGTAAAGGCGACCGTCGGAATGACCATCGTGAACGTATTGCGGAAAAAGTCCGCAAAGGTATACTGTCCCGTGGAACGCCAGCCGTTGATATACCCCGAAAGGTCAAAGCTCTGCGGAAAAAGCGAGGGGGAGCCAAAAATCTCCTTGTTGCTTTTAAAGGTGGCAAAAAACATCCATATCAACGGATAGATCATGACCAGACCAAACAGTGTGATCAAAAAATAATAAATGAGGTGTTTTTTATTTGATTTCGCCTTCATGCCCTATTTCCCCCCATCATTGTAATAAACCCACAGGCTGGATGACCTGAACACGATCACCGTAAACAGTACTATTACGGCAAATACCACCCATGACTGGGCGCTGGCGTAGCCCATGCTGAATTTGCTGAATGCGTCCTCGTAAAGCTTCAAGCCGATCAGATGCGTGGACTTGACCGGTCCGCCTTTGGTCACTACAAAGGCCGCGGTGAAATTCTGCAGCGCATTGATCGTTTGCATCAGCACGTTAAAAAAGGTGACCGTACTGATCATAGGCAGTGTGATATTGAAAAACGTGCGGATTTTTTTAGCGCCATCGACTTTCGCCGCGTCATACATTTCACCAGGCACCTGTTTCAGCGCTGCAAGAAATATGACCATGGAGGAGCCGAATTGCCACATTTCGATCATACTGATGGTAAACAGCGAATATCTTGTATCTCCAAGCCAATTTAAGGCGGGAATACCGAGGAGAGCCGTTATATTGTTGATAATGCCTGTTTTCATGAACATTACGCGCCAGAGGGCCGAGATCGCCACGCTCCCTCCAAGGATCGACGGCAGGTAATAGATCGTACGGTATAGGTTGATTGCTTTCAGCTTCATATTCAGCACAACTGCGACCAGCAGCGCAAAAATGATTTTGCCTGGAACCACGTAAAGGACATACTTCAATGTCACAACCATTGAATTGATGAAATCGGGATCCTTCGTAAAGAGACGGATGTAATTATCCAGTCCTATAAATTTGGAATTTCCGGCAACCTTCAAATCGGTAAAGGAATAGACAAAGGAAACTACGAACGGGTATAACTGAAGGATCAGAAACCCCAGCAGCCAGGGAAGAATATACAACAGGCCGATATAACCGTTTTTTCGGTTTCCGATACTTCTGGTTCTGGCCATAACCTCCGACCTCCTTGTGAAAGTGAAAGGCAGGGCATTCCACCCTGCCTTTAAGTGCAATACCAAATCCTTGAATGCGCCGGAATCAGCCCTTCAGCCTTGCAAGCGTATCTGCCAGCAGTTTCATGGTCTCATCCGTAATACTCTCTACCGTACCATGCTTATAAGCTACCTTGGCTGCAGCGTCCTTGAATATCTGGACGATGTCGTTCGGTACGGAAAGGTTCTGATGCACTGTGGACATCGGAAGTGCAAGGTCAACAGCTTTTACTGCCATCGGATCAAGAAGGTTTTCATCCTTGCATATCTTTCTTGCCATTTCCGTCGGGGGTATAGAGCGGACATCCTTCAGCGTACGGGCTGCAGTCTCATCATTGAAGAAATAATCCAGGAATTTGAAAGCCTGTACTGGAGATGCGCTGGAGCTTGCAACACCGATGAGCTGTGCGGGACGCATGATGACTCCCGATTCTTTCGCATCCGGCCACATGGGCTGCGGAATGATATCCGCCGTAGCCTGGAAATCATAATTCTGCTTATTTATAAAAGAAGTGATCAATGAGGCGGAAGCAAAATCATGGCTAAGCCATTTCGGATTCGTCCATGGGGAGGAATCAAAGAGAGAGCTTTCTTCCGCCGGCTGCAGCGTCCCGCTTGTGTACAGCCTGTCAATCAGGTCGAACACCTTGTACAGGTCGTCACGAGTGAAGTTCAGGGTAAAATCCGCATTCATGATTTCTTTGCCGGTGAGCTGTGCCAGATTGGTGAATATGAATTCCTTGCCGATCGTGATCAGCTCATAATTAAGGAAATACTGATTCTTGTTGAATTCATGAAGTTTCTTGCCGGCCGCAATCAAGTCATCCCAGGTTTTGATGGTGGAGATATCGATGCCGGCGGCATTGGTCACCGCGGTGTTTGCGAGTACGGAACCTGCAGTGAGGCCTGTGGGCAAACCGATCAATTTGTCTTTGTAAACAGAGAAGTTCTTCAGAAAATCCTGATCAAAGCCTGACAGGTCAATGTTGTCTTTCATGGAGTTGACATCGACGAATACATCGCCGATCTTCATGAGGTCCGATGTCATAGAAGCGTCAAACTGAATGATGTCCGGCGCCGTACCGCTTGAAAGCTGCGTAGTGAGCTTCTCAAAGTATCCGTCATACCCGCCGTATTCGGCATCGATTTTAATGCCCGGATTGGCCTTCTGATACTGGTCGATCACTGCAAGCGTAGCTTCATGCCTGCTGTCGGAACCCCACCACATGAATCTCATTTCCGCGCTTTCCGGCTTGGGTTCTCCGGCAGCCGTACTCTCAGCAGGCGCCGCCGGTCCGTCAAGGGCTGTTGACCCTTCCGGCACAGCCTTCTCCGCGGATCCGCAGGCTGCGAGTACCGACAGGCACAGAAGCAGTGCCATCATTAGTGCAATTGCTCTTTTTACCATTTCATTTAACCTCCTCCAAATATTTTTACAAACAGATCGGTTTCCTTTGTCTATATTCATGTTACCAGAGAAGGTATTGCCCTAAAAGGTTCCCAACTTGACATTATAGTCAATATAGTATATAAATTGTTACAACAGGGTATCATCATAGAACCTTTATGTATATGATTTGATTTTGTTGTCCGAGGGAATACTCATGTACCGTCTTATCATTGTCGAAGATGAAGAAAATATACGTCAGGGTTTGCTCTATCTTTTCCCGTGGGAAGATCTGAATTTTCGTATAGCAGGCGACTTTTCGAACGGCAGGGATGCGCTTTCTTTCATTGAGGCAAACGAGGTGGATGCGGTATTGACCGATATACGGCTGCCCGTCATGGATGGCATCGAACTGGCTCAATCCATCCAGGCTCTCAAGCAGGATATAAGCGTTGTTTTCCTTACCGGCCACCGTGATTTTGAATACGCGCAGCAGGCTGTGAAATGCGGTGTGAAGGACTTTCTGCTAAAACCCGTTAAATACAAGGAGCTTGTGTTATCCTTCCTGGGTATCAAGGAAATGCTGGATTCCAGGACCAGGGCCCGGAATGGAGCCAATCCGTCCGAAGACGGGCAGACAGGCGGCACGCATTATGATCGCGTGATTTCAGCTGTTAAAAAGTATATAACCGAAAACATCAAAGCCGCCACGCTCGAAGATGCGGCAATCTCGGTCAACCTCAGCAGCGGTTATCTGTCGCGCCTGTTCAGGGAGAAAACAGGCATGACCTTTACCGAATATGTGATAAGGGAAAAAATGAAACATGCCGCGGTGCTATTGAAAAGCACGGATTACAGGACATACGAGATCGCAGATATGGTCGGCTACGACAACCCGCGGAATTTTTCAAGGGCTTTCAAGCAGCATTACGGCATGACACCGAGCGAATACAGGGAACAGGGGTCTTGATCCATGCGGCGCAAATATTTTATACGTAAACTGATCACCTATCTGGTCGCCATGACGCTTCCGATCCTCCTTCTCGGAATGTCATTCTTTTTTTATACGGCGACCAGCCTCCGGTCCGACATTGATATCCGTTCCAGAAACATTTCCGACCTCGGCGGAAAACAGCTGGAGATGATCTTGAATACGACCTCCGACCTGAATGTGCTTTTCAGCAACAACCCGGCGCTCACTCTTGTCCTGTCCAAGATCCTGAACGCGCAAAAATTGAACTATGCAGAATCCAACTATCAGAACATCATCAGTTCGATCCTGAATTCGACTACCAATTCCAGGAGATTCATCGACTCCATCTACCTTTACCAGAACAATTCTCTCGGCAATTATTTCCGTACAGGCTCAATGATGGTCAACATAAAGGACTCCTACGACACCCAGTGGCTCCGGATCTACCAGACCTCCTCTGTAAATGAGAATTTATGGATCGTAAAGAGGACTACCAAATATTATAAGTTTGAAACGTCCAGGGAAGTCATTTCCATTTTTCAACGCCTCAGCAATACACAGGGCGTCATTGTGCTCAACCTGAGACCCGATGAATTGACGCACAGTTTGGACGCATTGCAGATGTATGAATCCGAAAGCATCCTTGTGATCGATTCCAACCGGATGCTGCTGTTCAATAACAGCAACGCCGATGGAATGAAATTTGACCCCGGCGTCGGTTTAGACCAGCAGTTTGCCAGAAAAACGAGCCTGGATAACCAAAAGGGGATGTTCCATGTCGAGTATAACGGCCGGAAATACCTGATGACCGATGTTCCTTCCAACAAGTACGGCCTGCACTTCATCTCCCTTGTCCCCGAAAAAGAAGTTTACAGCTTGCTGCGACAGATACTCCTGTTTGTGGGCATCGCACTGCTCGTCGCTTTTTGTATTAGCTTTATTCTTAGCTACACTCTCACGAGAAAGAGTTTCCATCAGATCGACGTGATCCTTGAAACGCTGAAGGATGCGGAAAATGGCGTCTACAACACAAAGGAGCCCGCGTATTTCCGCGACGAATATGATACCATTCTCAATAACATTCTAGGCACTTTTATCCGAAACAGTTACCTGAGCCTGCAGCTCAATGAATTGGAACTCCGCGAGAAGACTGCCGAACTGATCGCCCTTCAGCTCCAGATAAATCCCCACTTTCTTTTCAACACCTTGCAGGCCATAGATCTGGAGATACTGAAAAATACCCGTACCCCGACCCCAGCCAATACTCTCATAGAGAATCTGTCGGACATCCTCAAGTATTCGCTGGGGAACCCTGATCACATCGTTTCACTGCGCGAAGAAATACAAAACAGCAAAAAATACCTGCAGATCATGACTTTCAGAAACCCAAACATGTTTATGGCTTTCTGGGAATATGACGAGGACATACTGGATACGCCGGTCATGCGACTGATATTCCAGCCTTTGATCGAGAACTGCATCTATCACGGTATAAAACCGATGCAGGAAAAAGGCCTGCTTCGAATCCGCATAATAAAAAGGCGTAACGGCCTGCACATCCGGGTGACGGACAACGGATCGGGTATCCCCAGGCCGGTTCTGGAACAGCTTCGCAGTGAAATCAACCAATCCAATTTTAACGAAAGGCATATCGGGCTTCAGAATACGAATAAGCGTCTGATTCTTTCCTATGGTCCAAAGTCTGCGCTCCGGATTAACAGCAAGCCTGGCCTGGGCACAGTCATCTCCTTTTTCATACCGGCAGATCCGGATATCAAACCGCAGGAATAACCAACCGGCAAAGAAAGGATACAAGCATTGTCCGACTGCAAAAAAGCCCTTTCATGTTTGACATAAAAGGGCTTTTATATGCATCGAAACCGTTATTTCGCTTCCGGTTTGGCCGCTTCGCCTTCGCCCGCATACTTTTTCAGGATGTTTGTGATATCCACTCCGGTCAATCCCTTGACCGTCTCCGGCAGCTGCGCCATGATGTTCGTGATGTCCTTCGTGATCTTGGACGCGCCCGAATCCCCGATCATAATGATCTTCTCGGTCTTGGTCAACGGCTGGGCGATGGCCGACGCAATCTGCGGCAGCTTTTCAATGACCATCTGGGCCATGGCCGCGTCGTTGAACTGTTTGTAGGCTTCCGCCTTCTTGGCAAGGGCCGCGGCTTCCGCTTCTCCCTTGGCCTGGATGATCTCGGCTTCCGCAAGACCTGCCGCCTTGATGGCTTCCGCTCTCGCGAGACCCTCCGCCTTGATGGCGTAGGACTGGCCTTCCGCCTCCTTGGATTTCCGGATCCTGTCCGCTTCCGCAGAGATCTCCGTCTTATATTTCTCGGCTTCCGCAGGCTTCCGGACCATGGCGTCGAGTTCCTTTTCCTTCCTCAGCGCTTCCTGCTCCTGCAGCTCGATTCCCTTCTGCTTCTTGACGATCTCGACCTTCATTTCTTCGGCCGAAACCTCCTGCTGGATGACGAATTTCTTCTTGTCGTAGGAAAGGTCGGCTTCCGCCTTTCTTTCGTTGATGGAGGCCTGGTAATCCGCGACCTTCATTTCCTTATCCCTGTTGGACTCGGCAACCTTGGTTTCGGCCAGATACTTCGCGGTCTGACCGGCCTGCATCGCCTCGGCGCTCTTGATGTCCGCATCCCTCTTGGCTTCCGCCTGGCCGATGACGGCATCCCTCTGGACCCTCGCGATCTGCGCCTTACCGAGGCTTTCCAGGTACCCGTTCTTATCGGCGATCTCCCGGATGGTAAAGGATATGATCTTCAAGCCCATGTTCGCCAGATCGCCGGCGGCAAGCTCCTGTACCTTCTGTGCGAACGCATCCCTGTTCTGATTGATCTCTTCCACCGTCAGATTGCCTACGATGGAACGCAGGTGGCCTTCCAGAGTCTGGGTGCCTATGCGCCGGATTTCGTCTTCCTTCAGACTTAGGAACTGTTCGGCTGCCGTTGCAATCGCTTCCTGGGTGGAATCGATCTTGACCTGGGCAATACCGTCAACCGTCACCTGTACGCCCTGCGAGGTATACGCGCTGGAATTGACATCCAGCGGCATGATCCGGAGCGATATGGTCTTCGAAATTTCGAAAACCGGCCACACGAATGTTGCTCCGCCCCGGACGATCCGGAAGCCTACGACCTGACCGTTGGACAGTTTCTTCTTCCGTCCTGAGACGATCAATGCCTCATCCGGCCCCACCTTTACATATCGTCCCACAAATACGGATATCAGGATGAAGATGACGACGACCGCTATAATGGCCGCTATTACTGGTAATGCATATGGCATTTCAAAGCCCTCCTTAATGATTTATTTTACGCATTGCTGCGTGGTCTTTCCCCTATGTCCCGGTTGGTTTCTTCTTCGGGAATTTCGATCTCGTCGATGGTCAGCTTCTGCTGGACGGCGGCTACGTTTCCTGCGACCTCCCTTATGATCACGGCCGCCCCGCGGGGAATTCCGCCGTCTTCCGTAGATTTCGCGGACATTGTGTAACGGATTCCGTTGGCAACATAGGCAATCTCCCCCAGGCCTTTTTCCGGTATGGGCGTCAGCACCTCGGCCTCGGTGTCCGCCAGATCGTCCAGCGAAAATATGGAGTTGGACTGGGAATTGTACAGGAACCTCACGATCCCAAAAAAGATTCCGGCCCCGATTGCTCCGGCAAAGCCCAGTGCGGTCACCGTACTCCAGATATCGCTCATGCCGAAGCCCTTGTTCGCTATGAGGCCCACCGCGCCGAATGCAGTTATGGCGCTTGCAATGACGAGCGGATTGAACGGCGACGGTCCGTCGCTTGCATGATGCGACCCGTCGGCGCCGCCGTGGTCAATGCCATGGTCGATGCCGTGTCCTCCCAGGACCAGGGAGATAACGGAATAAAAAGCGCCGAATGCAAGACATCCTATAAATACGTAAAGCAGACAACCACCCCCTATCCATATTACCATAACCGCGGCAAAGAATAAATGCTTTGGGAAGTTTTTACATGTACTATTGGGCGCCCATTGGACTTTCCATACAATATACGCTGCGAATTCCGGTTTAGTCTTGCCGCTGCGGAAGAAATCTTTCCGCCGGTTCCCCCGAAAAAAAGGACCGCCCCCGGTTGATGGCCAACCTGGGAAACAGTCCTTCGCAGAAATTTATTCTATATCGGGTTCTATGTCGGGATCGAGCGGTCAAATCTCCTCCGCCTTCAGTTTGATTCCCGCAGCGGCCGTTCTTTCCGGAGCAGCGCTCTCTTCGGTCTCCTCAAGGATCAGATTGTCATCTATCGTTATCTGTGCATAAGACCTCATCCCATGTTCACTCATATCAAGGCCTTCCACTTCATCATCCACACTGACCCGGATGCCGCTGACCGCCTTAAGCAGCTTGAATACGGCGAAAGTCGCCAGGAACGCCCAGAGCGAAACGACGGCAAGCCCCAGCAGCTGCACACCGAGAAGCTTGAAGCCTCCGCCGAAGAGCAAGCCCTTTGCCGGGCCTATGGAGGCAAAAAGCCCCACTGCAATCGTACCGAACGAGCCGCAGACGCCATGAACCGCTATCGCACCCACAGGGTCGTCCGCATGGACCCTGTCCATGAATTCGACTCCAAACACGACCAGGACGCCGGCTATCGCGCCGATAATAACGGCACTGACCGTATTGACGTACGCACAGCCTGCGGTAATGGATACGAGACCGGCCAATGCGCCGTTGAGCGTCATACTCGGATCGACCTTGCCGTAGCGGGCTCTTGTGAACAGGGCGCTCACCAGGCCGCCGGCCGCAGCCGCGAGATTGGTGGCGACCACAATGTGGGCTATGCTGCCGTCCAGCCCGTTCAGCGCGCTTCCCGGGTTGAAGCCGAACCAGCCGAACCACAGGATAAAGGCGCCGAGCGCCGCAAGCGGCATACTGTGTCCGGGCACGACATTCGCGCTTCCGTCCTTTTTATACTTGCCCGTCCTGGGGCCGAGGACCAGCACCGCCGCGAGAGAGGCCCAGCCGCCGACGGAATGAACGGCCGCCGATCCGGCGAAGTCGAGCATGCCCATTTTTGCAAACAACCCGTCCGGGTTCCACACCAGATGGCCGGCTATGGGATAAATCACGGCCGTTGCCGCAAAGCTGAATACCATATAGGGCAGGAATTTCATCCTCTCCGCAACCGCACCCGATACGATGGTGGCAACCGCTACCGCAAAGGCGGCCTGGAACATCCAGTAGACCTCCACGGGAAGCCCGTATTGTTTCAATAAGGGCAGATTGTCCATGGAACCTTGAAGCAGGAAGCCCGTGGTGCCAAAAATGCCGAATCTGCTAAGACCGTACATGAGCCCGAAACCGATGAGAAAATAGCCGAGAAGGCCGGAACAGCAATCGATGAAAACCTTCATGATAATATTCAATGAATTCTTTGCCCTGATAAAACCGGCTTCCAGCATGGCAAACCCGGCTTCCATAAAAAACACCAGCGCCGCTGCCAGAAGCACCCATACGGTATTTAAACCCGAAGCGATAGTACTGATATCCATAAATACCCATCCTGTCCTATCCACCGGCCACACTGCCCCGGATATCCAATAAATTAAAAAGCCCTGCATGCGAAATAAAATTCGCACACAGGGCAGCATTACCCCTTGAATCTTTATACGACCACGTACCGATTACTCCCTCGTAGCTGCAACAATGCAAATAAAAAACGGCAACGCTTTTTACGAGATTTATTATATCGGAACGCCCGGCAAAAATCAATCATCCTTTCAATATAGATCCTGCCGCTCTTTCAGTTCATATTGAGAATTTTCCCGCCGTCGGGATCTATGTATACAAGCCAGTATCCGAATGCCCCATACCTTGGTCTGTTGCCTTCCGCCTGCACCCATTTGCTTACGTCGCCGAAGGGCTTTTTATCCACCATGCTCATCCCTGGCACGCCGCAAACCACGTATCTCTTCTCGCGGTCCTTGTGCAGGAAGATTCCCACAATCAGATGCCGGTATTTATAATGGGCCATCATGACCGCCGGATTGAAAAGCAGCGGAGAACGGATGTTGCACTGGTAAAGCATATTGTTCAGATTGACGGGATTGTCAACCCTCCACCAGGTATAGTCGCTCCTGTGGCTGTGAAACGGATCGCACTGCTCAAAATACCGGTCGAGTTCCTCCTTGAGCTGCGAAACGTCCCCTGCCGGCGGTTCGGTGCAGCAGGCCCTCCCATTGTGCGTCTGGCAGGCCGAGCACGGGTTGACTGCAGCGGCGTCGTTATTTACAAATGCTCCGCACATATTCCCGTTTAAATACATGCACCCCGTATCCACCCGGTCCTGGGCCTGGTAAAGCATATCCTGCGGTCCCGCCGTCTGCGCCGGTATTGCCTGGGGCGGTATTGTCTGGTCCGACACAGTTGTCCGTTCCGACTGCTCTATCTGATCCGGTTGATCTGTCTGCTCCGGTTGGTTTGTCCAGTCCGGCTGTATCACGTGGTCCAACAGGGCCATCTGGTCCGGCAGCATCGGCTCCGGGACGATCCTCTCCACCGAAGCGAAATCCTCCGTTTCCCCCTCGTCCGCCGCAATCTCCAATACATCATCAGTTGGAACAGGCTCCTCATTTTCAGAGAAGTCCTCCATAATCAGCACAGGCCTTTCCTGCATGATTTCCTGCACCGGATATTCCGGCACAGCCCCTGGCCCCTCCGTTGCAAGCTCTGCAGCAGCCTTGGAACGCTTTCTCATGAAATAATCCCTCAAGCCGTTTCTCCACTCTGTCCTGCTTTTCCGGTAAGCGGCAAGGGGACAGATAACGGATTCTTCCGGCCGGCCGGCATATTCCACCAGCACCGGAGCTGTGTCGAATTCGTTGATGGACGCCCCGGACCCACCGACGTTGTTCGGGTCAAAGCTCCATTCCAGCGCGGCTTTGTTCAGCTCCGCCCGCAATGGTCCGGCACAGGCGGCCTTGGCAGGATCGCCGGCTTTGATAAGGTATAGTTTGTATTCAAATTTCCCGTTTCCCTGCCTGAGGTTCTGTACGGCCGCATGAAGCTTTCCCCTGCCTTCGCGCACCTCAAGCCGGACATGTCCGGACGGCTTTTGACCCGCTTCATAGCCTCCGTCCTCATTCGAAAAAATGAGAAAGACCCTTTGGAAACCTGAATCCACACTCGCAGTATTTCCCTTAACCATTTGACTTCCCCCCGATTCAAACAATAAAAAAAACCATCATATAATCATATGACGGTTTACACTTTATGATGCATTTTCCCCCATATCTGTAAAATATAAAAAATGAAGGATTGAACGTCTTGAATTGCAAATAAGAACAAAAAAGGGAATGGAAGTCCCCGGTGCGGGCAGGCGTGGGGCAATCCGGCCGCAACGGAACCGGGGCCCCGCTCTTATTATGCATAATGAACAATTTCCGAAAGAATAGAGGGTGTAGAATTGTAGAAAATATGACAGGAGGAACACCAAATTTTGAATAATCTCGTGTTGAATATTTCATGCGTATATGTTAAACTGTTAGTGAAAAAATTAACCAAGTGCATGATGCTTGCCTGAACACTTGAAACGCTTGTACCGACAGTCAAGCGGGGTAGGGCAATCGAGCAATGTCAACTTGAAAGGAGATTAAAAATGACAACAAATAAAAAGTTGCAGGCCTGGGTAAAAGAAATGGCCGAACTGTGCCAGCCGGACCAGATATACTGGTGCGACGGCTCCCAGGAAGAAAATGACCGCCTGCTGCAGGAAATGGTCGCAAGCGGTATGGCTACTCCTTTGAATCCCAAGAAACGCCCCGGCTGCTATCTTTTCAGAAGCGATCCGTCCGACGTTGCGCGTGTCGAGGACAGAACCTTCATTGCCTCCAAGAGGAAGGAAGATGCCGGCCCGACAAATAACTGGGTCGATCCCGACGAGCTCAAAGCCACTATGAAAGAATTGTACAAAGGGTCCATGAAGGGCAGAACCATGTATGTCATTCCGTTCTCCATGGGACCTATCGGCTCCCCGATTTCCAAGATCGGCGTCGAGCTGACGGACAGCCCTTACGTTGTTGTAAACATGCGCATCATGACCCGCATCGGCACCAAGGTTCTGGAAGCCCTCGGCGACGGTGAATTCGTTCCCTGTCTGCATTCCGTCGGCGCTCCCCTGGAAAAGGGACAGAAGGATTCTTCCTGGCCCTGCGCTCCGATCGAGAAGAAATATATCAGCCATTTCCCGGAAGAAAGAACGATCTGGTCCTACGGGTCCGGCTACGGCGGAAACGCGCTCCTGGGCAAGAAATGCTTCGCCCTGCGCATCGCATCCGTTCAGGCCCGCGATGAAGGCTGGCTGGCGGAACATATGCTCATTCTGCGCATCACGGATCCCAAGGGCAACAGCAAATATGTCTGCGGCGCGTTCCCGAGCGCTTGCGGAAAGACCAACTTGGCCATGCTGATCCCCACCATTCCCGGCTGGAAGGTGGAAACCATCGGCGACGATATCGCCTGGATGAAGTTCGGCAAGGACGGCAGGCTCTATGCCATCAATCCTGAAGCAGGCTTCTTCGGCGTTGCTCCCGGTACTTCAATGGATTCGAACCCCAACGCGATGCACAGCATCGAAAAGAATACCATTTTCACGAATGTCGCACTGACCGACGACGGCGACGTATGGTGGGAGGGCATCGGCACAAAGGCTCCCGATCACCTGATCGACTGGAAGGGCAAGGACTGGACTCCGGAATCCAAGGAAGTCGCAGCACATGCCAACGCACGGTTCACCGCGCCGGCAAGCCAGTGCCCCGTTATCGCCAAGGAGTGGGAGGATCCCGCAGGCGTGCCGATTTCGGCCATCCTGATCGGCGGACGCCGTCCGAGCACGATCCCGCTGGTACATGAAAGCTTCGATTGGAAGCACGGTATCTTCCTCGGTTCCATCATGGGCTCCGAAATCACTGCGGCGGCAATTTCCGCAAACATCGGCCAGGTTCGCCGCGATCCCTTTGCCATGCTGCCGTTCATGGGCTACCACGTATGCAATTATTTACAGCACTGGCTCGACATCGGCGAAAAGACCTCTGCCGACAAGCTGCCGAAGATCTTCTACGTCAACTGGTTCCGCAAGGATTCCAACGGCAAGTGGCTCTGGCCCGGTTTCGGCGAAAACAGCCGCGTTCTCAAGTGGATTTGTGAAAGAGTCGCCGGCGAAGGCAGCGCTGTCAAGACAGCGATCGGTTACATGCCTTCCGCGGACGCCATCGACACCAAGGGCCTTGACGTGAGCGCCACCGATATGGCCGAACTGCTCAAGGTCAACAAGGACGAATGGCTGAAGGAAGTCACCTCCATCAAGGAGCACTATGCGAAGTACGGCGACAAGCTGCCGAAGGAATTATCTTCACAGCTGGAAGCACTGGAAAAGAGACTGCAGGAATAAGCAAACCATACAACCTCTGAATTGTAAAAAACCCGGAGCTCGGATCAAACCGACGCCTCCGGGATTTTTTGGCGCTAAATAGTAAATGCTCTAGATTCTTCCTCGATTTAAGGGTTTTCTGCTATTTAACCTTTTTAGGCTCAAAAACATCCACAGTATTTTGTTTACGCACCTTAATGCCAACTCGGAGTGGATATTTGGAAGAGGATCTGCGATTGTTAGCTCTGCCTTTTTTAACTTCAAATGCAACAAGATCATTCTCTTTTAAGTCAGTAGGAGCTAGCCCTTCCTCTTTACAGTATTGAAGCAGATCTTTAAATCTATAACTTATACTTGTTTTATTATGGTCTGTCAGTATACTTGTCTTTGCATCGTCTAGACTCCGGCCATTTTTATCGATTACAGGCATCCCTATCACCTCGATTCTTTGAAATAACGTTTGTATAATACAAACGCCGCTTCTTCATCTATAACCATAATCCTTAATCTGGCATTAACCAATATTGCCCCTAATTCCGCTTCATAATACTCTATTAAGTCCGATTTTGCAGTAAAATAAACATATCCGCCAAACCCTTGTTCAAAACTGATCTTCACAGCAATAGCAAACAGATGAGCGCCAACGCCTTTATATATTCCTGATGATCCGAAATTATGGGGGGGCTGTTTCAACAATATCAATATGAACAGCCTTGCTGCCCGGCTCCGGCCTAATTGCCATCAAGCCCTGTACCTCATAATCCCCTTTTAATCGCAACTCATATACATCATATCCACTTTTAAACGGTTTCGTCCATGTAAATCGCCAGCCTTTTTTTCTAAGTCCTGTAACTTCTTCTTTATCTACTTTGTTAAATTCAGTATCAAAAACTTTTCCAGTACTTTTTTCAATAAGGCATGGCGTAAACTCATCAAATACGATATCTATACTTCCCACTTTTCCATTATCCCCTAATTTCATTATACCATTTTCAATCCTGTTTTCATAGAAATCAGGGGGAAAATACTTTATTTCCCGCTTTCGAAAATCCCGTTGGCGAGTTGGGCGAACTGTTCCAGGGAAAGGGTCTCGCCCCTCCGGTTTTCATCGATCCCCATACCGGCCAGCAGGCCCTTTAGTCTTTCCTTGTCCAGCCCGAAAGCGCCGGTGTTGTTCAACGAATTCACCAGCGTCTTTCTTCTCTGGCCGAAGGCTGCTTTTACCACCCTGAAAAACAGGGCCTGATCCCGCAACTCTACCGGAGGAGCTTCATACAGGTCCAGCCGTATGACGGTGGAATCCACTTCGGGCTGCGGAATAAAGCTGTGGGGCGGCACCTCCATCACCGCGGAAGGCCTGGAATAATACTGCACCGCTACGGTCAGCGCGCCGTAATCCTTTCCGCCGGGCTTTGCGCGCATCCGGTCGGCTACTTCCTTCTGCACCATGAACACCATGGTCTTTGCCTTTATTCCGCTTTCCAGCAGCTTCATGATAACCGGGGTGGTTATGTAATAGGGCAGATTGGCGACAATTTTCAGGGAAGCCGGCTTGAACCCGTCCCCTCGCGCCTCGACAGCCGACGCAAGCGCCGCCTCGACATCCAGTTGCAGGATGTCGCCGTTTATGAGGCTTATATTGGAATACTCCTTCAGATTCTCCTTCAGCGCCGGTATGAGGTGCCGGTCGATTTCCACCGCTACGACCATCCCTGCCGTCCCGGCAAGCTCGGCGGTGAGGCTTCCGAGTCCGGGCCCGATCTCCAGCACCAGATCGTTTTGCCCCAATCCGGCGGCTTCCGCTATTCCCTTGAGAATCCTGCCGTCCGTCAAAAAGTTCTGCCCCAGGGATTTCATCGGGCGCAGGTTGAATTTTTTTAAAGTATTTTTCGTATCGATCTGCATTGCTTCCCCCTAATCAGAATCTATCACCATACCGTATGAAAAAAATGTGCCGGAGCTTTACAACCCCGGCCAGTTCTAGTCCCCTATTATATAGTTGTTATCAAGGTCCAGACATTCTACTCGTTTTGCAGAATATAAACCTTGACTCGTTTGACCCCGAAGCTCATCGCATAATCGCGGGTGTCGTAGTATAGATCGACCCGGTTTCCCTTGATCGCTCCGCCGACATCCGCCGCGATTGCGTACCCGTAATCCGGTGTTTTGCCGACAACTTCCACGTAAACCCGCGTATACAGCGGAATAACTCTGGGGTCCACCGCAATGACACCCTTTTTGGCCTTGATCCCCGTTGCGGTAATGCCGAAATATGGATCGCCCGGATTCTTTCCCGTGTCCTCGAAAGAAGCCGTATAGGCTGTGGCTTTCATGTCCAGCACCTTGCTGTACCGGACTGTGTCGCCCCTCGATGTCTTGTGGTTCAAAACCGTACCGAATTCAACAAGCATGTTGATCGGGTTTTTCAGGATCGATTCGGCCACCAGCTTCTTCGATATTTCCTTCCCGTCCTCGGTAACGACCTTGTACTGCTTCTCACGGATTCCTTCCTGCCCTGCCTTGACCACTTTTTCAGTACCGGAATCGAGCCGTGAGTTTGCCCGTTTTTGCACTGTAAAAGGGATGACCTCATTTTCGCTTACTACATTTTCTTTGACCCTTATAATTCTGAGCGCCATGCTGCTGACGATTTTATCCTGCAGGGATGCCCCCTCCAGCCGGTCGGAATCCTCCGGCTTAACTGGGCTGTCTTTGAACATTTCCTCCACTGTACCCTTCCAGGTCATTATCTCTCTCTCTGAACCATCAGCCGTTATGTATACAGGTACCGCTCTCTTGATATATATTTCGTTTGTATTCGTCCTTTGTAATCCGGAATCCAGCGCCATACTGATGTAGTCGCAGGCCTTTACAGCAATATCGTTCTGGTCCAGTACTTCCTTGACGGTGTTTTTCATAGTCTTGCAGGCTATGGCCTTGCCATTGTCATGAATGATTATGTCCTTTTCGAGGTACGCGTAAACGCCTAACCCGGCGCCTGCCGAAACTGCCGCCGCTGCCAGTACAATCAGCAGTTCCTTTTTGTATGAAAAAAACCACCTTTTAATATTTTTAGCAAGTGGTAACAAAAAAAACCCTCCTGTTAAAATATTAATAAGGGACTGAGGCTATTTTATTCCAATAAGATGATTTTGTCAAATTGGACCCCTTGAATCCCCCATAACTGTAATTATATACACTCAAATTGGCGTCTATACATTGCCTGAAAAAAGAAAGGAACCGCTGTTTTCAGCAGTCCCCGTTAAGACTCCGTTTCCGTTAAAACATCCCGCCCATCGGGTAAAACTGGTTCGCGGCCGGCATAGCATTCATGGCTGGCATGGCGTTCATGGCCGGCATGGCATTCATCCCCTGGTTGGCGGCCCCGAGCACCGGGTTCGCGTTCATCGCGGGACTGACCCCGGAGAGCATCGGATTGTTCATCCCCATTCCCATCACATTCTGCCCGTACGTCATGGGACACTGCATATTCATAAGGTATGGACAGCACATCATTGGCACCATATTCATCATGGAAGGCATGACGCCCATCGGATTGGCCTGCATGGGCATCTGATTCATCATGGACGGCGAAACGCCCATCGGGTTCGCCTGCACGGGCATTTGATTCATCATGGACGGCGAAACGCCCATGTTATTGGACTGAGCTGGCAGGATATTCGGAGTCGCCTGCATTTGCGGCATGGCGCCGACCTGCGGCATCGTACCCGACGGCTCGATATTCATATTTTCTTTCATTTTGACATCCTCTTTCATATAAAGATTCCTCCGGCTTAGGGCTCGTTAAAACGGAACTTTCGCCAGGCGGAAGGACTGTCTTAGCCGGCCCTTATGTTCCTAGTAGCTTCAGTATCAGTATATGACGGGGGTCATAATTTGTGATAACATCTTTATGTAAATGAATTCCGCCTGAAAATCAGTAGGTGCTGATGGAGGAGATCATGAACGCCTTCTTTTCCGCCATGTAGTCAACCTTGACGTACCTTTCATTGATCCCCTCCGAAAAGTGCGGATCGTTGGCAGCCGCATTCTCGGCGAGCTTGACGTTCATCCTCACTTTAAGGTATATCCCGCCTTCATTCGATCCCCTGAGCGGGTCGATCTTGATCTCGCTGATTTCAATCTTTTTAATGGTCTTCTGCATGGCCTCCGTATAGGCGGCAAGGCTCATCGGCCGCTCCGCAGCCGCCACCGTGGCGTATTCCAGTTCGTAAGCCTCTTCGTATTTCCCCTGGTTCAGCGCGTCCGCCCATTTGTTCACGGGATCGGCTAATACCTTGAGGTCCACGTACTGCTTGAGGGTATTGATAAAATTGATTTTGTCCCGCAAAGCGGAATCCTTTTCATCCTTCTCCCCGACGAGCCCGTTCTTCTCTTCGATCAGTTTCGCCTTTTCCTCCGTAAGCTGGGATATGGTATCGGCCTGGTCGCTGATTTCCTTTTCGAGGCTGTCGATTTCCCGTCCCTGCGCGTTTATTTCCGCTTTATAGCTGGCATTTGTAGTCTCCAGGGTCTTGTATTCCTTTTCAATGCTCTCCCTGTCCCAAAGCAAATAATTGAAGGCGATGAATACCGCCGCCAAAAGTACGAAAACCATCACAAGTACAAGCTTTTTCATAGTACCCCACCTTGACGGCCGGCAATACTGCCGGCTTTCCGGGCGTAAAGCCCAAGATTTTATTGTATCCGGAAGAGTCTTTTTGCGTTGGATGTCGTGAGCTGTTCGATTTCCCCGTATGCCTTTCCCTTGATTTTTGCAATTTTCTCCGCAGTGCTTCGAATGTAGGCGGATTCGTTCCGCTTCCCCCTGTAGGGCTCCGGTGCGAGATAGGGACAATCCGTCTCTATGAGCAGCCTGTCCTCCGGCACGTATTTTACCACTTCAAGCAGCCTGTTGGCATTTTTGAAGGTCACCGGACCTGCGATGGAGATCATGAAATTGAGGTTCAGCACTTCCCTCGCCATTTCGACGCTGCCGGAAAAGCAGTGCAGAACGCCGCCTACGTCACGGGCGTTTTCCCCCTTCATAATGGACAGGGTATCCTCGTGGGCATCCCGGTCGTGTATGATGATGGGCAGCTTCAGCGTCCTCGCAAGGGAAATCTGCTTGGCAAACCATATTTTTTGCGCTTCCCTGGGAGAGTTGTCGTAAAAGTAATCCAGGCCGATCTCTCCGATGGCGACTACTTTCGGGTAGGATGCGAAATCCGTCAGGGCGGAAATGATGTTGTTGTTCAGATCGATCACGTTGTGAGGATGAACTCCGATAGCCGCATATATAAAATCATAATTTTGAGCCAGTGAAATATTCTCGACGGAGGATGCCACATCCGAAGAGACGGAGAGGATGTAGCCGACTCCGCTTTTGGCAGCCCTGTCAATCACTTCGCCGCGGTCGGCGTCGTATTGGGTGTCGTAATAATGTGCATGTGTGTCAAAAAGCATGTGCCACCTCGCCAATCCGTTCCAGTTGGCACAATGAAATAATAACTTCCCGTGTGGTTTCCGGTAAAAATCGAAAACCGCCGATATTTTTCCGGAAAAACGGGAACGAATTATTTCATTGTGCCTATATGAAAATATTATATCTCAATATTTCCAAGACTGCAACAAGCCCCGGGAAGGGTTGTCCGGGCGCAAAAAAGGACGGCTGCCTTCGCATCCGCCCTGAAAATGCTATTTGACCTTCGATCCGCTGTCGATGGGGCCGTCCAATGTTGCCACGACCAGCCCCTTATCGTTGGAAGCCGCCAGGATCATCCCCTGGGATTCGATTCCTCTCAGCTTCACCGGCTTCAGGTTTGCCACCAGGATCACTTCCTTGCCCGCAAGGCTTTCGGGCGTATAATGCTTGGCAATACCGGAAACCACCTGCCGGAATTCGCCGCCCATCTCCACGCGCAGCTTCAGGAGCTTGTCCGAGCCCTCCACCTTTTCAGCCTCCAGTACCTTGACCACTCTTAAGTCCAGCTTGGCGAAATCCTCTATGGTGATAAGACCGTCCTCCTGCGGCGCCTGATCCGCCGGCTTTGCCGGTCCGGCCTTCGCGGGCTCCCCTGCGGCCCCGGCCTGCGCCGTCTTTGCCGCCGGCGCCGGAGCTGCTGCTGCGCCCGAACCAGACGTTATTCCTTCAAGCTCTTCCAGTTCCTTCTTCATATCGATACGCGGGAAAATAACCTCGCCCTTGTTTACGGCGACCCCTTCCGGATAACTCCCCCATTTTTTCGTACTCTCCCATTCCAGAGCGCCGCTGCCTGCGATTCCAAGCTGCTGCCAGATTTTCTCCGGCGTTTCGGGCATGAACGGCTGCAGAAGGATGGATACGATCCGGAGACTCTCCGCCAGATGGTACATGACCGCGGCAAGACGGGGCCTGTTTTCCTCGGACTTGGCCAGGACCCAGGGCATTGTTTCATCGATGTATTTGTTGGTTCTTGAAATGGCCTTCCAGACCTCGGTCAGCGCTGTGCTGAACTGGAGCCTGTCCATCAGGTCCTCGACCTTTGCCGGAAGCTCCGACAGCAGGGCGCTCAGTTCATTGTCGAATTCTCCTCCCGCCCGTTCCGCCGGGATCACGCCTGCGAAATATTTATCGATCATGGCCACCGTCCTGCTGACCAGGTTTCCCAGGTCATTGGCCAGATCGGAATTGATCCGCTGGATCAGCGCTTCATTCGAGAAAACGCCGTCGGAGCCGAATGGAACCTCTCGAAGCAGGAAATAGCGTACCGCGTCCAAACCGTATTTGTGGATCAGGATCACCGGGTCCACCACGTTCCCTTTCGATTTGGACATCTTGCCGCCCTCCAGCAGCAGCCAGCCGTGGCCGAACACCTGCTTCGGCAGCGGCTCGCCCAGGGCCATCAGCATGGCCGGCCAGATGATCGTGTGGAACCGGACAATTTCCTTTCCGACGAGATGGACATCCGCGGGCCAGTATTTCCGGTATGCGGAATCCTCGCCGGACAGGTAGCCCAGCGCGGTGATGTAGTTGGACAATGCGTCGATCCAGACATAAACCACATGCTTTTCATCGAAGCTGACGGGAACGCCCCAGTCGAAGGTGGTCCTGGAGACGCAGAGATCCTCGAGCCCCGGCCTCAGGAAGTTGTTGAGCATTTCGTTCTGCCTGGAAACGGGCTGGATGAATTCCGGGTTTTCTTCAATATGTTTGATCAGCCTGTCCTGATATTTGGAAAGCCGGAAAAAGTAGCTCTCTTCCTTGGTCAGTTCCACTTCCCGGCCGCAGTCCGGGCACTTCCCGTCCACCAGCTGGGTTTTTGTCCAGAAGGATTCGCAGGGCGTGCAATACCAGCCCTCGTACTCGCTTTTATAGATGTCGCCCTGGTCATACAGCTTTTTGAATATTTTCTGGACCGCTTCCTCGTGTTCCCGGTCCGTGGTTCGGATAAACCGGTCGTTGGTAATCTTCATCCGGCTCCAGAGCTCTTTTATGCCGGACACAATATCATCCACATACTGCTTGGGCGTCACCCCTTTGGCCTCCGCCTTTCTCTGGATCTTCTGTCCATGCTCGTCCGTTCCGGTGAGGAACATAACATCGTAGCCCTTTAGCCGCTTGTATCTTGAAATGGCGTCGGCCGCCACCGTTGTATATGAATGCCCTATGTGCAGTTTATCGCTGGGATAGTAAATCGGGGTCGTGATATAAAACGTTTTCTTTTCCATAAATAACAAATTGCCTCCGTCGTTTGATTTAAGCTTTCCCTCTGCCGCCGGGAATATCCGCGGGAAATCACGGAACCCCTTATTAATATACCGTTTAAGGCCGACTTTTTCAAGCAGAATTTGGCAGGCCGCCCCATCCGCCGGCTTACGCCCTCCGGCCCCATTCATAAAAATTCCGTTGCCGGAATAAACATAAAGCAAAGGAGGATTGTCTAAATGGGACAAAATACAGACTCCCTCGTGCGTTTTATACAATATTCCATGAAAGTGCTGCCCGAACTGAAGCGGCAAAATAGCACCCTCTTTTCGCAAGCCGACTGTCCGGCGCAGGTCTCCGGGAATATTGCAGCTTACCCGGAAACAGGGCCGTATCCGGCGGAGAAGCTGGAAACGCCGATGCTTTGCAGCAGTTTTTTTGCCCTGCAGCCCGGCGTTGACAGGAAAGGCACCCTGTCCTTCCTCCTTTCGTTATATAAGCTGGCCGACCTCCTCGATTCCTTTAGAGCGAACGCAGAAATCACCGATGAACCGGCATTGCGCAAGCTTTACGGATGCCTTTCCGGCGCGGTGGACCCCTCCCGCAGCATATGCTGCGCTTTCGGAAATCCGGTAAAAGCCCGCGAAAGCCAGAAGGTCGAACCGGCCAGCGCGCTGTGCCTTTCCGACCAATGCCGCCTCCAGTTGGCGGTTCTTCCGTCCCTTTCCCTTGCCTCCCCCAAGCTGAAAAAATACATGCAGTTTTATGTTGACCTGCATTCTTATATGCATTACCCGGAAAGCACCCGGAAGGAATATCTTCAGACCTGGAGCGACTACTACCTCAAGCGGTATCCGGGAATATCCTGCATGGAGTTCTGCGCCGCTTCGGATTCCCTTCTGGGCATTGTCGCCATGTATGCTTCCGCGGCAAATCCAAAAATGACATCGGATGAAATCCGGCTCCTGGACGACGCCTGTTTCCCCTGGCTGTGCGGCCTGGAAGCCTTGCTTCGCGCCTTCGTGCGTACGCGCCTGTCCGAAAATCCGGTTGAAGTGAATTTTTGTTCCCACTATCCGAACCTGAAGGAATGCGAACAACGGCTGCTGTATTTTGCAGTAAAAGCGGAAGAAGCCTGCCTGAAGCTGAAGGATCGCAATTTCTACCTGTCGCTTTTGAGGATCCTTATCGCAATGTACCTCTCCGAACCGGAAGCCGGCTTCGGCATGTACCGGCTTGCCAGCCTCAACATCCTGAAAAACGGCCCCCACCGCACCATGCTCTACTACAACGGCTGCCGGCTGCTCCGCCTTCTCCGGATGCCGTCCTGACCGCCTATCTCCCGAAGATCAGGGCGCAGACCCAGGCCGAGGCGATCACGCTCACGCCGTCCGCCAGAAGCGCTGCCGCCAGCGTATAGCGGATGTTCTTTATTCCAACCGAACCGTAATAAACGGCTAAAGTATAAAAAATGGTTTCCGTGGAACCCATCATTGTGGAAACCACCCGCCCGACATAGGAATCCGGGCCATAGATGCGGACCAGTTCGGCGACGAGCGCAAGGGAGGCGCTGCCGGAAACCGGTCTTAAAAGCGCCAGGGGCACAGCCTCCGGCGGGATCCCCAGGACCGAAACCAGGGGTTTCAGGAGGAAAACGAGAAAGTCCAGCGCCCCCGAAGCTCGAAGAACGCCGATCGCAGTCATCAGTCCCACCAGGGAAGGCAGGATCCGGACAATCGTGCCGATTCCCTCCCGGGCCCCTTCCACAAACGCGTCGAAAACAGGAACGTCCTTTAAAAGCCCGGCGCCCAGGATCAGGAGAAAGATCGCGGGGATGGCGTACAGGGACAAGGTCGTCAGAAAGGAAAAATTCATTTCAGCACCCGCTTCCGTGGGCTCCCCGGGATATAGCCTCCATGCCCCTGCGGCATGACGCCGCGGCGCTTCCTCAGAGGCTTTCTGCCGGGTTTTCCGGCCTCCCGTGAGCCGGAAAACACTTTGACCAGCAGGATCCCGGCCACCGTCGCGCAAACGGAGGCAATCCAGATGCAGGCGGTGATCTCCGCCGGCGCCGAAGAACCCGCGTCCGCCCGTATTGCAATGACGGTGGCCGGGATAAGCTGAATAGCGGCAGTATTCATCACAAGAAACATGCACATGGCGTCGGAGGCGCTTTGCTTATACGGGTTCAGGCGCTGAAGCTCGCTCATTGCCTTGATTCCCAGCGGTGTCGCCGCATTCCCCAGCCCCAGGAAATTGGCGGAAAGGTTCATGACGATGGCGCCGAGGGCAGCCTCGCTTCCGGCAACCTGAGGGTACAGCAGCCGGAGCAGCGGCCTGGCAATGCGGGCGATCACCCGGATGAGCCCGCTGTATTCCGCAATTTTCATCATGCCCGACCAAAGGCACAGGATGCCCAGCAGCCCGATGCAAAGCTCAACGGACCTTCCCGCGGAGGTGAACACGGCCTGAGTTACCTCCTCCAGCCTTCCGTTGAGCATTCCGAACAGAAATCCGGCAGCAAGCATGCCGATCCAGACATAATTCAGCATAACAACCCTCCGAATCATTTATATGAACATATGTCGCAAATCTTTCTAAAAAAATGTTTTACAAGGGAAAATACGGGCATTATAAGGATAGGGAGCACGCGTGCTCCTGTGGTTTGCCTGACAAATGTCGTAATTTGTCGAATTTAAGATGAATGGATTCCCAGTTAATTATTGGCTTTTTTTACAGTCAACAAAACGCCTTTGTACCCAAAATTATCCATTGCCGGAGCTTCATGCTGTATAACTACTTATATCATGCGGGCTTGAAGGCCATCGAATAAGTCAAATGTATAGATTTACTTAAAGTTCCAAACCATTTTCTTGAATTTTTTAAAATTTATTGTTGACGCTAACTGGAATTTATGGTAGGATAATAATATAAATTGTTGTCGAAATTTGTTAAATCAGGAGGATGCATTATGAAATCTACGGGTATTGTAAGAAAAGTTGACGAACTGGGACGGGTGGTACTTCCCATCGAGCTGAGGAGAACACTTGATATTGCCGAAAAGGACGCTCTGGAAATCTACGTTGATGGAGCTACCATTATTTTAAAGAAATATGAGCCCGCCTGCATTTTCTGCGGAGATGCCAAAGATGTAGCTGTATACAAAGGCAAGAACATCTGCCCGAATTGCATGAAGGAATTGAAGAAATAAGACAAGCGTGGAATAAGGGCTATGGAAGCCCTTATTTTTTTACTCTTTTTCACCCAGAAGGCTGTTGTAAACCTCTCTTTTGCTGATGCCTCTTTCCTCTGCAACCCTCTTCATTGCTTCCTTCCTGTCCATGCCGCCGTCGGTATACATCCGGACGTGCTCCGCCAGGCCGATGGCATTCCAGCTACTGATTTCCGCCTCTTTCAGGGAATTTTCGTCCGTGCCTTCGAGAATCAGCACGAACTCCCCCTTGGGCGTTTCCCTGCCGTATTTGTCGATCGCTTCGTCCAGGGTGCATCGGAGAATTTCCTCGAATTTTTTGGTCAGCTCCCGCGCCAAGCTGATCCTTCTGTTTCCGAAGGCCTCCCGCATGTCCCGGAGCGTATGGATCAGCTTATGGGGCGCTTCATAAAACACCAGCGTCCTGGTATCGTCCCGGATGGATTTCAGCCGTTCGGACCGCTGCCTTTTATTCATGGGAAGGAAGCCTTCGAAGCTGAATCTCCCGGAAGGCAGGCCGGACAGCACCAGACCCGTTATGACCGCAGCCGGTCCGGGCGTCATGGTTACGGGGATGCCCCGTTCAGCAGCCAGCTTGACCAGATCCTCACCGGGATCTGAAATGCCCGGGGAGCCCGCATCCGATACCAGAGCGATATTTTTGCCCTCTAGCATCTGGCCGACCAGATAATTGCCCTTCTCCACCTTATTATGCTCATGATAGCTTACCAGGGTGTTTTTGATTTCAAAATGATTTAAGAGCTTGAGGGTCTGGCGGGTATCCTCGGCCGCGATCAGGTCCGCTTCCTTCAGCACCCGGAGCGCCCTGAGGGTAATATCCTCGAGATTTCCTATTGGAGTTGCCACAAGATATAAAGTTCCTGTATTGCCCAAAGCCGTATCTACCTTTCCTGTTTGTCTCTGCCGTAGATTTCGTCGATTTCCTTCGAATAGTTTCCGTTGCCGTCGTATATGTAGAGCGGTTCCTGGACGGTCAGTTCGGGGTTCCCGTTGCGGGTGCCGCCGATCAGGACCAGGTTGGGCTTTTTGCCGGGGGAAGGGTGGACCATGCGGAGCCGCTTCGGCTCGATGGAATTGCTGCGCATGAGGTAGATGATGTCCGCAAGCCTTTGCGGCCTGTGGACCATGGAAAATTTACCGCCGGTCCGAAGAAGCTTCGAAGCGGTCGATACGACATCTTCCAGGGTGCAGAGGAGCTCATGCCTGGCCACGGCCTTCGTATCGGCGGGATTCAGCAGGCCTCCGCCCCTGCCCATGTATGGGGGGTTGGAAACAACGGCGTCGAAGCTTGCCGCTCCGAAGAGGCCGACCGCCTCCCTTATATCTCCGCAGACGATTTCGGCCTTGTGCTCCAGCCTGTTCAAAGCCACGCTGCGGGCCGCCATCTCCGCCATATCCGGCTGGATTTCCAGGCCGACCACCCTGCCGGGCTCCTTTTTGGCGGCCAGCAGTACCGCTATAATCCCGGTACCGGTTCCAAGATCGACCACTTCATCGTTTCTGGAAACTGCGGCAATATGGGAAAGCAGTACGGCGTCCTCTCCAAAA
>JAEYOP010000044.1 GCA_023411575.1 Bacillota bacterium
CCTTTATCTTCTCGGCCGCCGGCATGGCCGCGGCCAGTCTCCTCACGCCCGGGTCGAGGAACGGCCGCTCCACCCTCTTTCCGTACCGCCGGGCGATCGCTTCCTCCAGCGGGAGCACCTCTGAGAGCATCCGGGCCAGGTCGTCGGCCATCCCCCTGCGGGCTTCCTCCTCGTTCATCTCCAGATAGCGCGAGTACCCGCCGAACAGCTCGTCCGCCCCCTGCCCGCTGACGAGGATATCCTCCTCCGCCCGGGAGGCGATCATCTGCAGGGGCAGCTCGAAGGATACGGTCACCGGGCTGCTCACCGGGACGATCGCCAGAAGCTCCCGGCAGGCGTCGACGACATCCTCGGCGGTCATGACCAGCGGCATCCACGGCAGTCCGAGGTCCCCGGCCGCTTCCCTGCTCATCTCCATGTCATGCGAACCCTCCAGCCCGACGGTGTACAGCCTCGGGGCGCCGTGCCTTCTCGCCAGGGCCGCGATCAACCCGCTGTCCAGGCCCCCGGAGAACATGATGGCCGCCGGCCCTTTCATCATTGCGCTTTCCACGGCTCCGTCCAGAGCCCGCACCAGCTCGTTCGACATGCTCGACACCGGACCCCACAGCAACGAACGGGGATATGGAACCATCTCCAAGGGGTTTATTATCGGCCTGCGCCATCGCCGGAACGACATGGACAAGGTGACCCGCATCGGGATATCCCTCGAACCGGAGCTGCTCAAGGAGTTCGACGAGCTGGTGTCAGGGAAAGGTTACACCAACCGCTCCGAGGCGATCCGGGACGTCATCCGCTTCGCCCTGACCGACGAGCGCTGGAAGGACAGCGAGGCGGAGGTCGTTGGTACGATCACCATCGTCTACGATCACGGAAAGGGGACGGTCCAGGACCGCCTGATGGAAATACAGCATGACCACCACGCCCACATAGCCAGCACGATCCACATCCATCTCAGCACCGAGCAGTGCCTCGAGGTCCTCATCGTCTGGGGCAAGGTGAAGGAGGTGCAGCACCTCGCGGACGAGGTGATAGCGGTCAAGGGCGTCAACTTCGGGAAGCTGACCATGACCTCAGGGGCCATCGACCGGGAGCCTCACGAGGTCCAACATCCCCATCGCCATCACTAGGCCAGCATATCTCTTTCTCACCCCGCCGACACCTGTCAGGATATATTTTTTATACTCCATGCCCTTTGGTCGAGGGCCATGAGCAGGCTTATCATCTCCGAGAAGAGCGATGCCGCAGCCAGGATCGCAACGATCCTATCGAGGGGCGGCTCGAAGAGGACCAGCATTAACAAGGTGCCGGTCTTTCAGTTCGAGGATGATGGCGGGTCAGTGCATGTTGTCGGGCTGAGGGGCCACATCATCGAGCTCGATTACCCCGCGGCCATGAACGATTGGCGGGGAGTGAACCTCGCCGATCTGATCAAGGCGGATCCGGAGAAGCGCATCACCGCCCATAACATCGTCTCGACGCTCCGTGACATCTCCAAGGACGTCAACGAGATCGTCATCGCCACCGACTTTGACCGCGAGGGAGAGCTGATCGGCCTGGAGACCGCCAGGCTGCTGGAACTGGACGGCAAGAAGGTCGGCCGCGCGAGGTTCAGCGCGTTCACCCGGCAGGAGATCGACACCGCCTTCGGCTCGCTCACCGAGCCGGACGCGAGGCTCGCCGACTCCGCCGAGTGCCGGCAGAAGATCGACCTGGCGTGGGGTGCCGTTCTCACCAGGTTCATCTCCCTGGCCTCCAACCAGGGAGGGAGCAACTTCCTCTCGGTGGGAAGGGTCCAGAGCCCCACCCTGGCCCTCGTCGTCGCCAGGCACAAGTCTATCGAGGAATTCGTGCCCAAGCCGTATTGGAACGTGACCGCGCGCTTCGAGAAAGGCGCGGAGTTCACCGGCCACCATGTGAAGAACCCCTTCCATGAAGAGGCCAAGGCCGCCGAGGCCCTGGCCAACTGCAAGGGCCAGGACATGGGAAGGGTCACGAGGTACGAGAAGAGCGAGAAGGACGAGTACCCCCTTCCGCCGTTCAACACCACCATGCTCCTGATGGAGGCCAACAAGCTCGGCTTCACCGCCGCCAGGGCGATGAAGATCGCCGAGGACCTCTACACCGCAGGATACATCTCATACCCCAGGACGGACAACACCGTCTACCCGAGCTCCCTCGGGCTGCGCCGCATCCTGGAGAAGCTGAAGGAGTCTGAGGACCTGAAAAAGGATGCCGAGGAGCTGCTGCTGCAGGAGCACATCCGGCCGTCCCGGGGCAAGGTCCAGACCACCGACCACCCGCCCATATATCCGACCGAGGCCGCCACCAGCAAGCAGCTGAAGGGCGAGAAGTGGGCGATCTACGAGCTCGTGGCCCGCCGCTTCATGGCCACCGTCGCCCCGCCGGCCAAGGCCCAGCTTTCCTCGGCATCGGTCGACGTCAGCGGCGAGGTGTTCGACTCCAAGGGATACAAGCTGCTCTTCCCCGGGTGGAAGAAGTACTATCCATATTACAAAGTGAACGAGATCGACCTGCCCGAGCTGACGGTAGGTGAGGACGTCGCCCTGAGGGAGGTGTCGTCGGACAAGAAGATGACCCAGCCTCCCGCAAGGTACTCCCAGGGATCGCTGATCCAGGAAATGGAGCGGCTCGCCCTGGGCACCAAGTCGACGAGGCACGACATCATCCAGAAGCTGTACGACCGCAAGTACGTGGAGGGGAACGATCTCATCCCCACCGCGAGCGGCGTGGCGGTGGCCGAAGCGCTCATCAAGCATGCCCAGATCGTGACGGATCCCAAGATGACCGCACACCTGGAAGAGGACATGGACAACATCGCCACCGGGAAGACCACCCTTGACGAGGTCGTCGAGGAGTCGCAGGACATGCTCTCGGACATCCTCGAGACGATGGACAAGCATCGTCAGCAGATCGGCGAGGAAATAAGGAAAGCGATCGAGGAGCAGCATTACATGGGGAAGTGTCCCGACTGCGGCGCCGACCTCAAGGTCATCCGGGCCAAGTTCGGAAAGCCCTTCGTCGGGTGCTCGAACTATCCGGACTGCAGGCGCATCTACCAGTACCCGCCGTCCGCGCTGGTGCAGCCTACCGGCGAGGTCTGCGAGACCTGCAGGTCCCCGATGGTGCGGGTCGTCCGGCGCGGACAGCCGCCCCAGGTACACTGCCTCGACCCGGCGTGCGAGAGCAACCGGGAGAGGAACACCGCTGGCGCCTGCCCCAAGTGCGGGAAGGACCTCCGGGTGCTGTACTCGCGGGCGGGAAAGCGATTCCTGGGCTGCGC
>JAEYOP010000041.1 GCA_023411575.1 Bacillota bacterium
GAGAATGAAAGCTTTTCTAAATGACCGAAAAGTTCCTTTCTCATGTCTGATTCCATTCTAGCCCCCATAATATGTCCCCAGGTAGTAATATAATATTGGCAGAAAAATGCGAGTATATACATGCCTAAAAGAATACTTCCTATGATAAGAATAAATTTAATAATCTCATTAGTATCATTTAAGACGTATACTTCATTCATTAAGAACCTCACCAAGAGAGGGAAGGTTAAATCTATACCTGAGAGCGTAAGGGCACAGCCCATATCATAAAAGAACATTTTACGATAGGGTTTATAGTATTTTATAAATTGTTTAATTGTGTCCATTATGTCATCTCCTATTTTTAGTTGTATCCAATGATTTTAGCATACTTAGTGAGTGCTAGCAAATCTTAGATTAATAAATAATCTATTAATAATCATAACATTATTTTAAAAAGTAACTATCTGCTTTACAACTCTATAACAAAACGATGATAATATTCTTAAAATAAGGAGGTGAATCAACTTGGCATCTATTTTAATTGTTGAAGATGAAGTGGCAATTAATGATCTTGTAAAACTAAACCTACATCTCGTGGGACACCAATGTACTTCTGTTTTTGAAGGAAAAAGTGCTATTTTTGCAATACAACGTGAGTCATATGATCTCATCATTTTAGATATCATGTTACCTGAACTTGATGGATTTGAAGTAATAAAGCAAGTAAATCAAACACCTACAATCTTTCTGACAGCAAAAAATAGTCTTCAAAGCCGCATCCAAGGTTTCTCACTAGGAGCTGATGACTATATAACTAAACCTTTTGAAATGCTTGAATTACTCGCCCGTGTAGAAGCTATTTTAAGACGGACTCAGAAAGCATCAAAATATTTCGAGATTCGAAATGTTAAAATCGATTTTGACAGTCACCAGGTATTTTATAACGGACAATTAGTAGATTTCACTCCAAAGGAATATAATTTGCTAGAAGTACTCATAAACAATCGTAATATTGCACTCTCTAGAGAAAGGCTATTAGAACTGGTTTGGGGCTATGATTTTGAGGGAGACACTAGAACAGTAGATGTACATATACAAAAGCTTCGCAAAAAACTGAGCTGGGAAGGCGTAATAAAAACGGTATACAAGCTGGGATATCGCCTAGAGGTGCGTCAATGAAGCAACGTACTTTTTTAACAACACTTATACTTTTTCTCTTTTTCTTTAATCTTGGCATTTTCATTGTTTCTATTACCATGTTTAGAGATATACTAAGCCGCGCTAGGGAAAGGTGCTTGAGCCAGCACTACTTTATTACATCTGCCTTGTTAAAGGATATTAAAGCTGTGGAAGGTCGTGGAACCGATATAGACAGTTCCTTAAGTTCTCTACTTCATCCTTATAGCTCTCTATCTGGAGATAATAAGGTAGGACTTGCAGTTTTTAAAAATGATCATCTTTCCTATTGTAGTCAAGATTCACTTTTATTGCAAAGCAACTTCCTAAGGCCACCAGATAATGGGAACCGATTGATGACCATAAAAAGAGCTGACCATAAGATGTATATCATGGTTGCAGGAAAACTTCCCACTCCGTATAATACCTTCACTCTAGTTTACCTTTATGATACGACAGATGCCATAAACTCGTGGACTCATCTAAAAAATGTATTGTTTCTCTCAGGATTTATCCTCTCAGCCCTACTCTCTTTAGGTCTTCTTCTTGTACTGAACCGGATATTTATGCCTCTTAATCAAATCTCCAGAAGCTCAAAGGATATTGCAAATGGAGCGTATGAGACCAGGCTTCAAGTATTCGGAGATAATGAGCTTGCTGAAATGGCACAGAGTTTCAATCATATGGCGGATGAAATCCAGCGTCAAATAACAGAATTACAGGATGCTGCAAATAAGAAACAACAGTTTGTTGATAACTTTGCTCATGAGCTTCGTACACCCTTAACTGCCATCTACGGATATGCTGAATGCATGCAGAAAGCTGTTTTATCTGAGGATGATAGATTGTCTGCATTAAATTATATTATGTCTGAAAGCCGCCGTCTACAGACCATAGCATTCCAGTTACTAGAGCTGGCAAATCTACAAAATAACTATATCACCTGTGAAAAGGTAAAGGTGTCAACCTTATTTGAGACCATTCAGCAAACACTACATAAAAAGATCTTAAATAAAAACATACATCTAGCATTTAAAAGTGAAATAGAGACGATCTGGGGAGATGCCTGCCTACTTGAAAGCCTACTAATTAATCTTATTGATAATGCCATAAAAGCATGTGGCAGCGGCGGACTTATTATAGTATCTGCTACTATGGAAAATATGAAGAAAACCATCGTGGTCCAAGATAATGGAAAAGGCATGGATGCTGAAATTCTTCAACAGATTACAGAACCCTTTTTTCGAGGAGAAAAATCTCGCAGTAGATGCGATGGTGGTGCTGGATTAGGCCTTGCCATCTGTAAACAGATAGCAACGTATCACGGCGCAGAACTAAATTTTATTAGCCAAGTCAATAAAGGGACAACAGCCAAGATTATTTTTACAACTCCACAACAACTTAATTATAATTCTATAATTAAAGTCCCCCATACTATTTAATGTGATCACAATTAAATAATTAAAGGAGAGATTCACATGAAAGTTGGCAAGTTGGAAATAAAGCACTTTAAAAAGACTATTTTAGCTACTACAATGATTATCGGAACTAGCGTCATCTTATTTCAAGCATTTACACAAGCAGTTATCGCAGCGGAATATAGCAAAAAAAATATAATTCCCACCACCTATGCAAATTCTACAAACCAGCTATCTAGCACACCAACTCAGAGTAGTTTGCCTGAGGGGTATAAAAAAGCAAATTATATAATAAGAAACATTAACCTTGAATATTTTAAGAATCAAACACCAACTAGTAAGGATATGACAAAAGAAGCAGCTGCCGAAATCGGTGCACAGGCTTTGTGGCGTATATACGGTCTTAATCTTGAAGGTCAGGTCATTGAGATGGGGTATCATGAACCAACTGATAGTATACCACGCTCAAGGTGGTATGCTGATGTTTTGATTGATGATGAACTCAGTTATTGTTTTGAAGTGGACTCTGTTACAGGTGATTTATTTGCAGTGAATCATAGTAGAGTTTTAGATGTGGATATTCCTGTGACCTTCGACTCAGCTCTTGCCCAAAATCCTCAAGAATATGTACTACTGGCAAAACAAACTGCTAATAATCTAAATGTCGTTCACAGTCAGGTTGCATCTGTTCAATACAATTGTCAGGGCTATAGTAATAACGACCCAGATATTACCTTTGATATCAAAGGCGAAAATGGAGAAGTTGCCCAGATGACTTTCTCAAGATATGATCAAGCATTACTCGGCATTAGCTATAGTGTAGGATACCAATATACTTTGGAAACAATAAAAAAGATTGAACAAGAAATGGAGTCTATCGATACACAAACTCAGGAAACAAGCCAACCGCCCTCTCTTCTACCCATCCTAGAAGAATAATGCTAGAAATAAGAGCCCTAAACAATATAGCAATAGGAGGTTCTTCACTTTAAAAGTGAAGAACCTCCTATTAGTTTTAATAAGATTTACGTTCTGCTTTTACATCAACATCTTGGTCTTTTAGTATATAGACATTAAGACCATATTGGCGCCCAAATTGGAAACATTCTTTGTTGCTATTAAAGAATAAATCAACAATATTACCTTTAATAGCTCCACCTGTATCTCCAGCAATGGCAATACCATAACCTTCAACATAGATTTTTGTTCCTAGTGGAA
>JAEYOP010000051.1 GCA_023411575.1 Bacillota bacterium
CACAATAACCACATCACTATGCTTAGCAACAATCTTTGCTTCTGATAAGCGATCTCTTTGATAAGCCAAAGGTTCTACACGATCTGCATAAAGATGACTACCCTCTGAATAAAGAATACGCACTTCATCTCCCACTTCTTTTTGTAAACCTTCTAAAATTGTAATGTACTGGGATGAGGTGCCATGATAGTTACCAATTAATGCTTTTCTACTATTTGCATTAGGTCCTATAACCCCTATTGTTTTAATACTTTCTTTATTAAGTGGCAATAGCCCATTATTTTTAAGTAATACGATACTTTTAGCTGTTGCTTCATCTGCCACACTAAGATGTGGTTTAGATTCTACCACTTCATAAGGAATAGCATCATATGTTGAGCCATCAAATAACCCAAGCAAATAGCGAGTTGTAAATAACCTTTCAGCTGCTGTTGTAATCTCTTCTTCTGTCACCAGCCCATTTTGATAAGCCATTAAAATATGTAAATAGGTATTACCACAATTCAAATCACAACCTGATTTTAAAGCAAGAGCTGCAGACTCTTGGGCTGTACTCGTCACCATATGATGTTCATGAAAATCCTTAATGGCCCAACAATCTGAAACATAGTGCCCTTGAAAGCCCCATTTCTCTCTTAAAATATCTTTCATTAGAGTTGGGCTACCACAACAAGGCTCTCCATTTGTACGATTATATGCCCCCATTACAGATTCAACTTCAGCTTCTTTTACTAAAGCTTCAAAAGCAGGCAAATAGGTTTCCCATAAATCCTTTTGACTTACTCTTGCATCAAAATGATGTCTATCGGCTTCTGGTCCTGAATGCACTGCAAAATGTTTGGCACATGCAGCCGTCTTAAGTCCTTCTTCTCCTTGCAATCCTTTTACAAAAGCAACACCTAGTCGGCTCGTTAAATAAGGATCTTCTCCGTAAGTTTCATGACCTCTTCCCCACCTTGGATCTCTAAAAATATTTACATTAGGTGACCAAAATGTAAGTCCTTTATAAATATCGCGATCTCCCTCTTGACTATAAGCATTATATTTAGCTCTTCCTTCTTCAGCAATCACTTCTGCTACTCTCTTAAGCAACTCATCATCAAAGGTAGCCGCCATACCTATGGCTTGTGGAAAACTAGTAGCAACTCCTGCTCTTGCTACACCATGTAAAGCTTCATTCCACCAATTGTAAGCAGGTACACCTAGTCTCTTGATAGCTGGTGAATCATACTTTAGCTGACTTGCTCTTTCCTCTAATGTCATTTCGGCAACTAATGCTTTTGCTTTCTTTATTGCATCTTCTCTATTCATCAATTATTCTCCTTTTGCACTCTTGAATTTTTATGTTAAACTATAATTAAACTATAACAAATGAGTCATTTGTTTTCTTATCAGTAATTGCTTCTTAACACAAAAAAATTGCTATTTTAGGAGTGAAAAATGTTACCAGAACTACATGGTTTTCAAGAAAAAATAACTTTTGATTCTTCCACTGGTATTTTACTTTATGATAATCGCGTGAATGAAGACTATCCTAAGCATTGGCATTCTGCCTTTGAAGTCATTATGCCGATTGAGAATACTTACGAAGTTACTTGCCATAATTGCGTCTATACCTTAAATGAAACGGATATTCTTTTTGTATTTCCTGGTTGTCTACATAGTATGAAAGCTCCCAATAGGGGAGAACGGCTTATTTTACAAGCCAATTATAATCAAATCTATAATAATCAAGAATTAGAAGCTGCTCTAGCACCTCTTGCCCCTGTTTTACTTATTACAGAGGCGACCCATCCACAAGTACATCCAGGCATTTATCAATTATTGCTTTTGATTAAACAAGAATCACTTACTAATGCATCACTTTGTTCCTCTATCATGCTAGCTTATTTTATAGAAATTCTCGTTCTTCTAGGACGCAATTGCAATCGTTCCACCACAACTAAGCAGCTATCAAACTCCAAAGAGAAAGAATATGCAGAGAAATTCATTGCTATTTGCACCTATATTAATGAACACTGCACAGAAGCTTTAACCTTAGATGCTGTAGCTTCTTTATCCGGCTTTAGCAAATACCACTTTTCAAGGCTCTTTAAACTATTTGCCAATATCTCTTTTTATAAATACCTTAATCAGCAACGTATTTACCATGCTGAAAAGCTACTATTAGCCAACGAATTAACAGTAACTGAAATTGCTCTTCAGTCAGGTTTTGGAAGTCTTTCAGCTTTTATTCGGATGTTTAATATTGTGAAAGGTTGTACCCCTACTGATTTTAAAAAGCTTTATAAATAGAGCTTTTACTTTTCAAAACAAAAAGCGTTATAACACTCAGCTTACTTGTGTTATAACGCTTTTGTATTCTATTAATCTCTTAACTTAGCTCCGCAGTTCATTTCTAAACCGTTAAGCACCTTTTTCATTACTTTTTGAATATCTTCATCTGTTAAAGTACGATCTTCTGCTCTAAAAGTCAGTTTAAATGCTACTGATTTATATCCTACTTCAATTTGAGCACCTTCATAAACATCGAAAAGTTCAACTGTTTCAAGTAACTTACCGCTACGTTGGGTTATCACTTTTTCAAGTTCACCTACTAGAGTTTCCTTACTTACAAGCATTGCAATATCTCTTGTAGTAGCTGGATACTTAGGAAGGGCTTTGAAAGTAACATCATGATTAATCGCTTCTAACATGGTTTCAAGGTCTAATTCTACCATATATACTCTTGTATCTAAATTATAGTTTTTAGCTACCTGTGGATGTACTTCTCCAAAGAAACCAGCATTTTTACCATTAATTAAAAGAGTCGCTGTACGACCTGGATGCATGTAATCTAATTCGCTATTTC